>NZ_JACBXQ010000010.1 GCF_015863205.1 Facklamia lactis
ATCCAGCTAATCCAGGGGAACCAGATCCTAATACGCCACCAGTGACCGACGAAGATGACGAAGACGTGCCCGTAAATTCACCAGCGATTGAGCTCGTGAAGACCGTGACCGCTGTGAATGGGGATGCTAATAAGAAAGTCGTTACAGCCGAAGGAGACGTCATCACGTACGAATTCACCATTACCAATACGGGGAATATGCCACTTGTCAATGTGGTCTTAGACGACCCAATGTTAGGTGGAAGCATTGAATTACCGCAAGCGAACTTAGCACCAGGAGAAAGCATGACGGTGACCAAGGAATATACCGCTACGGCAGAAGACCTTGGTAAAGACAGTATCCCGAACACCGCTACGGTAACGGGTGACCCAGAAGATCCAGCTAATCCAGGGGAGCCAGATCCGAACACGCCACCAGTGACGGATGACGATGAGGAAGACGTGCCCGTAAATTCACCAGCGATTGAGTTAGTGAAGACGGTGACGGCAGTGAATGGTGATGCTAATAAGAAAGTCGTTACAGCCGAAGGAGACGTCATCACGTACGAATTCACCATTACCAATACGGGGAATATGCCACTTGTCAATGTGGTCTTAGATGACCCAATGTTGGGTGGAAGCATTGAATTACCGCAAGCGAACTTAGCACCAGGAGAAAGCATGACGGTTACCAAGGAATATACCGCTACGGCAGAAGACCTTGGTAAAGACAGTATCCCGAACACCGCTACGGTAACGGGTGACCCAGAAGATCCAGCTAATCCAGGGGAACCGGATCCAAATACACCACCTGTGACCGATGACGATGACGAAGACGTGCCCGTAAATTCACCAGCCATTGAGCTCGTGAAGGAATCCGATGAAGATGCCTTTGTCAAAGAAGGCGACGTGATTCATTATGTCTTTACGGTTACCAATACAGGTAACGTTGCGTTAAGTGATGTGAAAGTAACCGATCCAATGTTGAATGACTTAGGAATTGAGATTGTCTTAGATAAGACAGACTTAGCTCCAGGAGAAACTACAACGGGTCGCGCAGAATACACCGTCACTGCAGCGGATGTGGCAGCTGGTAAGATTTACAATACAGCGACGACAACCGGAACACCGCCAGATGATGGAGATGAGTCAACGCCACCATTGGATCCGCCAACGGATGACGATGACGATGAAGTGCCAGGTACACCAACTCCAGCCATTGAGCTCGTGAAGGAATCCGATGAAGATGCCTTTGTCAAAGAAGGCGACGTGATTCATTATGTCTTCACGGTTACCAATACAGGTAACGTTGCGTTAAGTGATGTGAAAGTAACCGATCCAATGTTGAATGACTTAGGAATTGAGATTGTCTTAGACAAGACAGACTTAGCTCCAGGAGAATCTACAACGGGTCGTGCCGAATACACCGTCACCGCAGCCGATGTGGCAGCTGGTAAGATTTACAATACAGCGACGACAACCGGAACCCCACCAGATGATGGAGATGAGACAACACCACCATTGGATCCACCAACGGATGACGATGACGATGAAGTGCCAGGTACACCAACTCCAGCCATTGAGCTCGTGAAGGAATCCGATGAAGATGCCTTTGTCAAAGAAGGCGACGTGATTCATTATGTCTTCACGGTTACCAATACAGGTAACGTTGCCTTAAGTGATGTGAAAGTAACTGACCCAATGTTGAATGACTTAGGAATTGAGATTGTCTTAGACAAGACAGACTTAGCTCCAGGAGAATCTACAACGGGTCGTGCCGAATACACCGTCACCGCAGCCGATGTGGCAGCTGGTAAGATTTACAATACAGCGACGACAACCGGAACCCCACCAGATGATGGAGATGAGACAACACCACCATTGGATCCACCAACGGATGACGATGACGATGAAGTGCCAGGTACACCAACTCCAGCCATTGAGCTCGTGAAGGAATCCGATGAAGATGCCTTTGTCAAAGAAGGCGACGTGATTCATTATGTCTTTACGGTTATCA
>NZ_JACBXQ010000012.1 GCF_015863205.1 Facklamia lactis
TACAGCCGCTGTCGATGAAAAAATAAAACGTTTGACACCATATTCCATCATCGTTTCCAATAATGTCAGCGTCGCTGCGACATTGTTTTTATAATATTTCATCGGCTCAACGACCGACTCGCCTACTAAACTATTCGCCGCAAAATGCATCACCGCATCGATTGGATATTTTTCAAAAATGCGTACAAGCGTCGTCCGATCGCCTAAATCGCCATGAACGAATACCGCTCGTTTGTCCACGAGATGACGATGCCCTGTCGATAAATTATCGAGCACGACGATCGGCTTCGTTTCAACTAATTTCTTTACCACATGGCTGCCGATATATCCCGCACCACCAACGACTAAAATCATACAATATCTCCTTTCCTTGTCATACACTTCAATTTTATCACGAAACTTACGCAAGGAAGCCCCTGCCTTTAGGCACGGGGAGGAATTGCACCTTACGCAATGTTCATTCCCTCCCTTCGATATGTGTATCCGTCGAATCGCTGAATGACTTGGACATATCTATAATTTATTCCTTGTGCGATACGCTTTCCGTCCTTACCTTTAATATCGAAACTTCCAGTCTTTCTGCATGATACTTCGCCAAACCAAACGCCTTGATATTTCCCTCTTGGGATAACAGCCTTAACCATGTCCCCTGTTTGGAAGCCAAAGAAGAACTTTTGTCTTGCAAGATAACCTCTTGGGAAGCCATATCTATCTAGGTTTGTGCGTGAACGACTACCACGCCCCTTTGCTCTAATGAATAACACTTCTTTTGTTTTGAAATATAAGTGATTTGGTGTGCTTTCGCCTACACAACAAGCGTCAAAATAATGTGTTTTCGGAAGTCTAAACGAATACGATTCATTTTCGTTCGTGCACCTGTTCCACACTCTACTTCGCATCCGCTTTGTTTTAACACTTCATACACTTTCCATCGAGTGGCATTCACTACACTTGCGTCTTTTAGCGTTTTTTTGACCATTTCTTGAATATGTGGATACCCGAATTCTTCTTCTGTCTTACTTCCTTTGCGTTGAT
>NZ_JACBXQ010000013.1 GCF_015863205.1 Facklamia lactis
TTGATTTCTTCCCGCATGATCAGTTCTAATTTTTACTTTACAAACTGACGAATGACACTTTCCAGTTGATTTGCCCAGTCGACATTCGGTATACTTTTGGACATAGGTAGGGTCCTCCTTTCTCTGGAATATTTGGGTTCAATCAGAGAATACCCTACCTTTTTTCTTTTGGTCTAGCAAAATGCTTTACACAAAATGTAACTATTCAGCCACATCATAAAGTGAGCTGAATATTTTTTGCTTTTCCTGTCTATGATGTGAATATTGATAGACAAGGAGGTGAATCGCATGTTGACGGTACAACAAGCTGTATTTACAGTTGAAAGCTTAATCAGCAAAGTCCAACAACAAAAGCAGCTCATTACTCACCAACAACAAGTCATTGAGCAACTGTTGAAAGAAAACAAACAGCTACGCAAAGAAAATGAACAACTCAAGTATCGCGTTCAAGAGCTGGAAGCACGCACGAAAAAAAACAGCTCTAATAGCCATTTGCCCCCATCTTCTGACCGTTTTGCCAACACACGTTCTTCTCGTCAAC
The DNA here is from genome assembly GCF_015863205.1 of Facklamia lactis. Classification (GTDB taxonomy): domain Bacteria; phylum Bacillota; class Bacilli; order Lactobacillales; family Aerococcaceae; genus Facklamia; species Facklamia lactis. The sequence goes on from NZ_JACBXQ010000013.1 coordinate 542, forward strand.
CATCTGGCAACAAGCCAGGCGGACAAGAAGGACATCAAGGAACGACGCTCCGTCAAGTGGAACATCCACATCATCGTGTCGTCCACCGTGTGCATACGTGTCAAGGATGTGGGGTTTCTTTGCGTGACGTCAAACCGTTCAAAGTCGATATCCGTCAAGTGTTTGATGTCCCTCCTGTGGCGATCGAGGTGACACAACATGAACGTGAAGTGAAATCGTGTCCGCATTGTCGATGCGTGCAACAAGCCGAATTCCCATCCCATGTCACGAATCATGTGCAATACGGTCCACGGCTCACGGCGCTCGCTGTTTATTTACATCATATCCAATTGATCCCGTACAAGCGTTTAAGTGATACAATCGAAGCGTTATATCAACACTCAATCAGTACAGGAACTCTTGCCAATATGGTGAAACGAGGACGCGAATCGCTGGAATCAAATATGGACATCATCGAAGACGCCTTAC
>NZ_JACBXQ010000014.1 GCF_015863205.1 Facklamia lactis
CCCGGGGGATCCGGCGCGCCTAGGCCTTGACGGCCTTCACTCAATTCGCCCTATAGTGAGTCGTATTACGTCGCGCTCACTGGCCGTCGTTTTACAACGTCGTGACTGGGAAAACCCTGGCGTTACCCAACTTAATCGCCTTGCAGCACATCCCCCTTTCGCCAGCTGGCGTAATAGCGAAGAGGCCCGCACCGAAACGCCCTTCCCAACAGTTGCGCAGCCTGAATGGCGAATGGGAGCGCCCTGTAGCGGCCACTCAACCCTATCTCGGTCTATTCTTTTGATTTATAAGGGATTTTGCCGATTTCGGCCTATTGGTTAAAAAATGAGCTGATTTAACAAAAATTTAACGCGAATTTTAACAAAATATTAACGCTTACAATTTAGGTGGCACTTTTCGGGGAAATGTGCGCGGAACCCCTATTTGTTTATTTTTCTAAATACATTCAAATATGTATCCGCTCATGAGACAATAACCCTGATAAATGCTTCAATAATATTGAAAAAGGAAGAGTATGCGTAGCCGTAATTGGAGCCGTACCCTGACCGAACGTAGCGGCGGTAATGGTGCGGTGGCGGTGTTTATGGCGTGCTATGATTGCTTTTTTGGCGTGCAGAGCATGCCGCGTGCGAGCAAACAGCAGGCGCGTTATGCGGTGGGCCGTTGCCTGATGCTGTGGAGCAGCAACGATGTGACCCAGCAGGGCAGCCGTCCGAAAACCAAACTGAACATTATGCGTGAAGCGGTGATTGCGGAAGTGAGCACCCAGCTGTCTGAAGTGGTGGGCGTGATTGAACGTCATCTGGAACCGACCCTGCTGGCCGTGCATCTGTATGGCAGCGCGGTGGATGGCGGCCTGAAACCGCATAGCGATATTGATCTGCTGGTGACCGTGACCGTGCGTCTGGATGAAACCACCCGTCGTGCGCTGATTAACGATCTGCTGGAAACCA
>NZ_JACBXQ010000015.1 GCF_015863205.1 Facklamia lactis
CCTTCGGCCTTAGATAAATGGATTAAGAATCATCAAAATAGTGGTTCATTTAATGTTGTTGATAATCTAACTGATGAGGAAAAAGAACTCAGAAAATTGCGTAAAGAAAATCAACAATTAAAGATGGAAAATGATATTTTAAAGCAAGCAGCGCTGATCATGGGACGAAAATAGAAGTCATTCAACAGAATGCTCATCAATATTCAGTATCAGCAATGTGCAAAGTCCTAAAAATACCAAGAAGCACTTATTATGATTCAATTAAACGAACTCCAAATAAACTTAAAAATGATGATTCAGAATTAGAAAAAACTATTGTTAGTACTTTTAACTCAAATAGAAAGAGCTTTGGTACAAGGCGAATTAAAAATGAGTTAAATAAATTAGGTATTATTGTATCTAGACGAAAAATAGGTCATATTATGAAAAAGAATAATCTCATTTCAGTTTATACAAAAACTAACTATAAAAATCATCAGAAAGAAACAAATGAAAAATTAATAAAAAATCACTTAAATCGTTCATTTACAAGGGAACAGCCATTAGAAGCTTTAGTGAGTGATTTAACGTATGTCAAAGTCGCAGGAACTTGGCATTACATCTGTTTATTTATTGATCTCTTCAATAGAGAAATCGTTGGTTACAGTGCAGGTAAAAATAAAGACGCCCATTTAGTGACGAAAGCAATGAGTAAAATTAATCATAATTTAGAACAAATAGAATTATTTCATACAGATAGAGGTAAAGAATTCGACAACAAATTGATAGATGAAGTTTTAAAAACATTTAACATCAAACGTTCATTAAGCACAAAAGGCTGTCCTTATGATAACGCTGTTGCAGAAGC
>NZ_JACBXQ010000016.1 GCF_015863205.1 Facklamia lactis
GGGGGATCCTTAAGTCGTGTCCTTCTCCTACGATCTTGTGAACGATGGATATTTTCTTTCTAAACTTTAAACAAACAGTGGAGAGATGTTGTTGTGTGTGGAACGACGCTTAGCCTACCGAGGAAGATCCAGACTACAATAGAATATGTGGCCAAAACTCTCCGCAACTTCAGCAGCAAAAAGGATATTATTGACATAACCTCCTCACAAAAAGTACACAAATGGCTAAATAACAGAGCCCCTCTTTTTACTAGGGAAATGGTGGATGTGGACTTTAGAATTTAAGATAATAAAGCTCTTGATCCCAATGTTATTTCCATGTGAGGGACATTAAATTGAGTAACCTTTGCCACATACCCTCTCCCAGAGTCCATTCTCTAAAACTTGAAGCTCCGCCCCTTTTTACGCACATTAGGCTTCCAATTACGGTCAATGGTCTTGAAGATTGGGAGCTTTTGAAGAGTAATAAGAACCATCACAAAAAGGAACCCAGAAGCCGGGAGTGTCTACCAAAAAAATTCAAGGGTTAAAAAAAAGTGACATTTTCTCCTGTTTTTTACACATGATTTTGAATGCTGATGGGTCCACGTCCAGCTCTAAAGGTAGGTTCATGGTTCTCCAAAGTTGCTTTCTTGTCAGAATTGAGCCACATCAGGTAGGTGGGGAAGTAGATCAGTGAGGATGCTTCACATGTGTGGGCACTGGGAACAGAATGCTTCAATAACACGAGCTGACGAGGGCCCGCTATGAAAAAAAAGATTCTCTGTGCCCCCTGGCGCCTCCGCACTTAAAGAATTGATGACCGTGCGGCCGCGATATCCTGCAGATGCATCCAGTA
>NZ_JACBXQ010000017.1 GCF_015863205.1 Facklamia lactis
ATTGGGCAAGAAATTCTGCAATTAGAGATTATCAAATTGATCCTAGTAAAGTTTATTCAGTTCCATTTGGGTTAAATATGGATGAGGTTCCTGATAAAGCGGATGTCTTAAAATCAGTAGAAGAAAAAATTCATATTAACAGATGTAATTTGGTATTTGTAGGAAAAGATTTTGTAACTATTCACTCCGATAGTAGTATGTAAAGAAGCGCAACACAAATAGGGCATCCCCGTAATAGAAAATGCCCTAAGTGGTAGAAAGAACGCGATCAAGCGTGTCACCCGTCAACAGAAGACATAACGAATCCCACACGTTTTTTTCGTGTTTCGTCAGTGTGGAAACGATGCTTCTTGTGATACAAAAAGACTGGGCGAATGTTTCTACGCGAAACGTACCCGAAATGTTCTCTTTGACTTTAACCATGCGAAGATCGCGTTCGGCTTGGTTGTTGTCAAAGGGAACATGTACTTCACGTAAGAAACGCAACGCTTCTTCCTTTCGTTTCTGAAGCCGTCGAACAAAAGCGAGTGCTTTTTTCGGAAGAGGTGTCATCGTTTCCAATCGATGTTGTGCTCTTTCTAGGATGCGATCATACACTCGTTCCCACCGTCTCGCTTCTTCTTCGGAAAGTGCACCGTGATGGGCTTCAACGGCTTGCTTGGCGGCTAGCAGAAAAATCGGCATATCCGGTCTGGAGGCAGACCGGGTCATGCGATGGCAATGTCCTGATTGTAAGGGAGAATGGGAGCGGGAGTAGCAGAGAACGAGGGACAAGGAATGGGCTGAAAGGGCATGCCGTACACGGAAACA
>NZ_JACBXQ010000018.1 GCF_015863205.1 Facklamia lactis
CTGCATTTACAAACTTATAAATAATCTCTTGATAAACTGTTCCTAACATTTGCGCATCAGAGAATTTTCGCCCGGTAATTTCTGCTTTTCCTTCTGATTTCAAATATGAATTTATCAATTTAAATTCATCATTAATAATATTGTATTTGCCTGTTTTTGAGTTTTTACCATCGATGAAAATATGCGGATGAACTCCAACATTTTGTTCTTCTTCATTAGCGATTTCATCGCCATGAAAAACGATAAGTTTGATTGGATAATCTGGTAAATACGTTTTATAAAATTTGCTAATAATACTCATATAATGAATAGGTTTAATATTATCAACAAGTTGATTAATAGGAAATTTAAAGAACGTTTCTTGAATGGCGGTTTTTTTTAAACTAAATTTACTATCAGATTTTAAATCAACAACTTCATTATTCAATGCAATGTATTTATCTATGCAATTTATCTTTTGCTCAATTCTTTTAACGTCAAAATTTCGAATTAATCCAGATGAATCTGGAACAATATATCCATCAGAATTTAATAAATCTTGAAGAAACTTCGTAAGAAGTTCATCCTCATTTTTTTTAATAAGTTCTTTGATTTTATAGGCTTGTTTTGAAAGATTTGAATTTATTTCAACAAGTTCTTTTTGTTCTTCTTTTACTTCTAGCAAAGGAGAGTAAATAGAATTAAAAATATTCTTTCTCTCGTCAATTGATAGTTTTGACATATTAGAAACTTCACCGTTGAAAAAAACATAGTTCTTATTAATTAAGTCTTTGTTAAATTCAAGTTCATCTTTTTGAA
>NZ_JACBXQ010000001.1 GCF_015863205.1 Facklamia lactis
CCATTTTTAATTGTTGATTTTCTTTACGCAATTTTCTGAGTTCTTTTTCCTCATCAGTTAGATTATCAACAACATTAAATGAACCACTATTTTGATGATTCTTAATCCATTTATCTAACGCCGAAGGGGTTAGATCGTATTCTCTAATAATATCAGATTTAGATTTTCCGTTTTCAAACAAACGGACCATTTGAAGTTTAAATTCTGGAGTAAAGGTTCTTCTTGTTCTAGCCATAAATAAATCGCCTACTTTCTTAATTTAACAATACATTCTCTCAGGAGACTTGTCCAATTAAGTGTAGACGATTCAATAGACACTTTGTATAAAAAGAGTTATGGTGCATTTATAAGATAATGGGGGGATTCAAGATGAGTCAAGAAAATATTGATAATAAATTAGGTCAAGCGTCTGGTAAATTAAAAGAAGCTGCAGGTAAAGCAGAAAACTTAAAAGGCAAAATTGAGGAAGTTTCCACTGATTTAAAAGATTCTATCAAAGGTGCTATTGAAGGTTTGAAAAAAGATAAAGACTAATTAGAACTCAGGCAGTCCGTTATGGATTGCTTTTTTTGTTCGTATAATATTTAGTGGCGAATATCATAGTGGCATGAAAAGATATTTAAAATCAAAATTAGATTGAGAGTATGTGGATAACAATATGAAGAATTAGTAAGAGTACTTTACATCTGAACATAAACATCAGTTGGATGAGTATTATAGACCAGAGTGGTTTTTAGCGTCCATTTAACAGTCATTAGGTGTCTTAATTAGTTATTTGTGTAAAGTAGCTTTACATTTACATGTTTTGCCTGTATTGTAGGACAAGTAGTAAGAAGTAACTAAATAAAGAATCGTTTTTTCATAGTAGTATGTAAATCATTTTTGTTTAATTAAGTTTTATTGCAATACAAAGTGCCTAAGACGCACACAGGAGGATTTACATTATGAATAACGGTACAGTTAAATGGTTTAATGCAGATAAAGGTTTTGGGTTTATCACAGGTCAAGACGGAAATGATGTTTTTGCACATTTCTCAGCTATCACAGGTGACGGATTCAAAACATTAGAAGAAGGTCAAGCCGTGTCTTATGACGTAGTTGCTGGACAACGTGGCGATCAAGCTTCAAATATCGTTAAACTTTAATATAAATAATAATGGTATTGGGCAATCTGAAAGGATTGTCTTTTTTTGTTTAGAAATGTATCGATATATAGAGCGTTTGGGATTATAATGTGGGTGATGATATATGAAATGGGGCGTATAGGGATGGAATCTGAAGAATTTATTAGTGAAATAAATAAAGGACTTAATACAAAATATGAGATTACTATTCCGATTTTATATTTAGAATTACCGAATATTTTTACAAATTTAGAATTTAATTCATATAGATATGGTAGGTTCTTTATTGAACCTAAAAATATAGATCAAGATTACTATCAAATTTTTGGGACGACAGGTTTCGATGAAATAACAAATAATCTAGTTTTCTATTCTTGTGATAAATTCCTAGAATGTACGTTTAATGACAATATTACTTTTATGAGAGTGGTAAATACATTAAATATATTTTCGCAAGCTTTATGGTTAGTCAAGGATAATTGTATTAATTTTAAATTAGGTTTTTTTATAAATATGATATACAACGTGGTAGACAAATTAGAACAAATGTGTTTAATTCTCTTTCAAATGGTAAGTTTGAAAAAGTTAAATATAATATGAGTGAGATTAATGATGCTATTGGATTAATGCCTGTTATACATAATTGTTACCCTAAAAAAATATCAATGAGATCTCTAAAAATATGGAGGGAATTATTCGAGAAGGATCTAGTACAATCAGTAACTATTCAAGCTTTGTAAAAGCTCAACAATATTTAACTTCAACTAGAAAAGAAAGTTTTATACCTGCTAAAATTGCAAATTATATTTCAGTGTTAGAATGTCTTTTTGCAGTAAAATCAAATAATACACATAATTGCGCTGAAAGAGTTTCTAGATTCATAGAGCAAGGTGATAGTAGAGTAGATTTATACAAGAAAATGAAGAAAATATATGGTGTACGTTCTTCATATGTTCACGGTGGAGAAATTAAACATTCTCATGATTTAGAAGAATATTCAGTAGAGTTGGATGAAATTGTAAGAAGAGTATTTAAGAAGTTTTTGACTGAATTTCAAAGTTTTAACTATTTACCTAATAATAGTAAAAAAATTGATAAATATTTTATTGAAGTTGAAAATTCTAAAGGTATAATTTCTTCTGAAAAAGTTTTTAATTAAAATAAATTATACAAAATAAAAAATATTTAACCGCACTGGTGTACTTGGTAGTTTTTCATAAGCATTGGCGTGTGGAAAGGTTGTAATTGAATACGTTTTTGAATACGTCTTTTAAACTTACTAGCATTTTATAGCATATATAATAGTAGATAAAGGTTTATTTTATGCGTTTCTTACTTATCGGAATTTACAAGAATCTTACATCAGAAAAGAACGTGGAAGATAATCAAAATCATTTTATACTTCAAGAATTGCTTAATATAGCTGTTCTTGAAGTTTTTTTGTTGTATTATTCTTAACACTTTAATGGGATGATTATATTTGTATAGAGAATTAAAAGCAAAATATAAAGAAAGCCCCCTAAATCTTTTACAGATTTAAGGGGCTATATAGCAGGGATATTAAAATTTAGGCTTTATTAGTTGATCCGAAACGATCCATAGTGCGTTTTACTTCCGCTACAATTGCTTCTTTACCAGGTGCAATTACTTTACGAGGATCATATACTTTTGCATCGTCATTTAATTTTTGACGAACCGCAGCTGCCCATTGTTGTTGTAGTTCAGTGTTTACGTTTATTTTACAGTGACCACGTTCAATTGCTTTTTTGATTTGATATTCAGGAATTCCTGAACCACCGTGTAAGACAAGTGGAGTTTTTGTAGCTTCCGAAATAGCTTTCATTTCATCAAAGCCTAATTGAGGTTCTCCTTGATAAGGTCCATGAACAGATCCAAGCGCAGCAGCTAAAGCATCAATTTCTGTTTCTTGAACCATTCGGATACACTCATTAAGGTCTGCGTATTTTACGCCCCCGATAACACCATCTTCTTCTCCACCAACAGTACCAACTTCTGCCTCAACAGAAACACCTTTAGAATGTGCATATTCAACAACTTTTTTAGTGTTTTCAATATTTTCATCAATTGGATGAGCAGAACCATCATACATCACAGATGTATAACCTTCGTCAATAGCGTTGACACAGGTTTCATAAGAAGATCCGTGGTCTAAGTGTAAGGCAACCGGAACGTTAATGTCCATAGTTTCCATTAGTGCATTCACCATAGCAGTGACAACTTTTGCTCCACCCATATACTTAGTAGCTCCCTCAGAAACACCTAAGATGATTGGAGAGTTAGCTTCTTTAGCTGCTTGAAGAATAGCTTGGGTCCATTCTAAATTGTTGATATTGAATTGACCAACACCATACCCTTCTTTAAGTGCCTTGTTCAACATATCTGTCATATTAACTAGTCTACTCATTTATATAACACTCCTTTAAAATTTGTTGTTGATACGAATACATTATACATGATTAAAGAATCTTTCACTAGACTGATTTAAAGATATTTGTGATAAATAAATTTTATTTAAGATTGTCAGAAAAGAAATAGATTATCCAATTATAAGAGTAATTCAGGATGATAAGGGGGTAAATTGTCTCTCAATTTTTGAGATTGTTGGTCTAACATTTTACCAATATCTGTATCGGCGACTTGTTGGCGTCTAGCTCTTTCTGTCACAATAAACTGCTTGGGCAAAATGTCACGTTTAGATGCAATGGCATCTTCTTTGGTAGTGAATGGAGAATGCGCACAAATATATATTTCATGTGAATTATCGACTAATGTATAGCCAGCAATGCCAGTTACTTTTTGATACGGTTTTGCTAAGCCTCCATCAATGACAAGCATTTTACCATTTGCTTTAACTGGTTTTTCTCCTTCAAGCGCTTTAACAGGTGTATGGCCATTAATAATATAGCCACTTTTCTCAAGTTCAAACTCTTCTAAGATTTTGTTACAAAATTCTTCTGAGTCTCTTAAGCGATAGTACGGGTTTTGAATTTCTTTGTGAGTTTTTTTATCGGTTAGGAAATATCTTTCAAATGTTTTCATTGAGTGTTTTCCAAAGAGTGTAGACACTTCGCCACACCATAAATACCAAATTAAATCGGTGTCAAAATCTTCCTTGGAACGCTTGTTTCTGAAAGAAGCCATAATGGCTTTTTCGAAGCGATCCATTAATGATTTTCCTTTTAAACGCTCGTCTTCTAATTCGATTTCCATGAACTCACCTTCTTCGGTACAGGGTAAGCAGCCGTGGAAGAGTAAATTTCCATTGTAGGCTTTGTACATGGTCCCATGTAATACTAGAAAGTTAATATGTCTTTCTAGTTTTAAAGAATTCTGAAATTGGTTGAGGAGATCGAGCAGAATCAATTCTTCTCCTAAAGTCAATTCATAAGGATTATCAGGATCGACTCTTTGAAAGCAACCATTTTCAATAGGGTAACTTTCACCTTCAAGAGTAATAGAAGTTTGATCTTTGGAGAGTTTATCTAATAAAAGTCTCTTCTCCATTTTAAATTCAGGTCTCCGAAGAATTAATTGACTTTCAACTTTAAATTGCATAATGGAAATTGCTTGGTGCATGAGAGTGATATCATCGATTTCCTCTTGCGTTAAATGGGAGGTATCTCCTCGAGGGTGAAAAGCTTTATTATCTTGATAATATCTTCGACCATATTTAGCTAGTCTGGATAAGTCTATTTCATAATCTTCTAATAAATGTGTATGGCCGTATCGCAACTGGATACGTAAAACATTGGTGAGACAGGCCATGGAGCCTGAATAGGCACCAATCCAAATAATATCATGGTTACCTAGCTGAATGTCTAAAGAAGGAATTTCCATCAGACGATCGACAATTTTATCTGGATTTGGTCCACGGTCATAAATATCACCCAGCACATGAAGATGATCCACTACAAAACGCTGAATTAAAAGGGCTAAAGCTACAGCAAAATGGTTAGCAAGGTTGAGATCAATAATAGTGTTGAAAATCGTGTGGTAATATTTGAGTTTGTTGGATTCCTCATCATATTGATAAATGAGTTCTTCTAAAATATAATCATAAGGTTTAGGAAGGGCTTTACGAACTTTAGAACGTGTATACTTACTAGAGACATGTCTTGTTACTTGAACGAGCTGGTCTAAAAGAGTGATCCACTCATCCTTAGTTTTATCTGCAGTTAGTAAGATATCTTCGGGATAATAAATATTAAAACATAGGTCTAATTGTTCTTCTTTAGTAAGAATGTCATCAAATAGATCGGCTACTTTAATACTAATAACGCCAGAGCAGTTTCTTAATAAATGATCAAAAGCTTCAAACTCACCATGTAAATCACTAATGAAATGTTCGGTTGATTTTGGTAATTGTTTGATCGCTTCAAGATTGATAATCTCGATTAAATCATCTACAATCTGTGATTCAGCTTGTTTATTCATATCTCCCGCCTCATTTTCTATCTATTTTTAAAGCGTTTGCTTTTATAGTTACTAAACTAGATAACTTTTACTATTTTGTCAATAACCTTGTTAAAAGTATCAGATTTGATATACTAAAAATTGGCTAATAATCGCCAATATTTGAAAAGAGGGATGAATCATGACACAATTTAAAGAACAATTTGAAGCTTTATTAAATGAGAAAAAGTTACCTGCTAAGTATCAGGAAATTCAAGGTGGTAATCATCTTTATCGTTTTCAATTTCGGATTAGTGAAGACCGCATTCTCATTGTCGAAGTAATTATTCAAGATAGTGATAAAGAATATTTTGATGTTCAAGTTATTTATCGTCATGTTCATGTATTGAATGATTATAGCAAACAAAATGATGCCCTCAGCTTGATTAATGAATTAAACGGTATGCGAACTGGATACTATCATTTGTATTTAGCAGGAGATGGAGAAATTTATCTACGTAATTTAATGAGAATTGGACATGATCCTTATCCACTCTATGAAACAATAGTTGTTGGGTCTGGGATTGCACGTAATTTACAAGCAGATTTCGAAAAGAAACTTGGGCCTTCAGCCAAAATATAATCAAAGAAAGGGGGAAAATGCTTGTTTATAGATTATATTCAAAAAAGACCAGTCTTAAATTTTGCATTTCAAATATTTATTGCAGTTGTTGCTGCTTTGTCTACGGCGGTTGGGTTAAATTTATTTCTAGTACCGGGTGATATTTTTTCTTCTGGAACAACAGGGATTGCGCAGATAATAAATTATTTTGCGGATCAAATTCCAGTGATCGGTCCTTTACTAACTATAGGGAACTTATTTTTGATTTTGAATATTCCAATCATCATTCTTTCTTGGGTCAAATTAGGCAAGCATTTTACGGTTATGACACTTTTAGTAGTTGTTCTATCTATGATAGCTACTAATATGATTCCAGTTATTCAAGTTTCAGCTAATCCTTTATTGAATGCTATAATGGGGGGAGCCATTGCTGGAGTAGCTTCTGGGATTACGATCAAATATGGAATGTCTTGTGGCGGGCTAGATATTATTTCGTTAGTTCTTTCACGAATTACCGGTTCTAATGTTGGTTCTTTAGGCTTTGCGATCAATTTATTGATTATTTTAGCCTCTGGTTTGTTATTTGATTGGGAGTATGCGCTTTATACTCTTATCTCTATCTATGTTTTATCAAAAACAATTGATGGAATTCATACGAGCGAGCATCGTTTGACTGCCTTTATAGTGACCAACCAAACGGATGACGTGGTAAATGCTATTTATAAATCAATTGTTCGAGGCGTGACGATTTTACAAGGTCAAGGTGGCTATTCACGGGATAAACGAGATGTCTTGATGGTAGTGATTAACCGTTATGAAATGTTCTCTCTTCAGAACGCAGTGAAGCAAGCAGATGATAATGCTTTTGTGAATATTATTCACTCAACAAAAGTCGTCGGTCATTTCTTTACTAGAGATCAACAAAAAGCGATGAAGTGGCAAGTTAAAAAAGTTGAAAAAGAACAGCAGCAGGATTCTGATGATAGCGAAGGTCTTTTGAGCTCTAACCTCGACTTTGACCAACTCTATGAACAGGTTCCAGATATGGAAGATTAATAGCAAGAATAGAAAAACAAGCCTGTAGTATTATTTATACTCTAACAGGCTTGTTTTCTTATTTTTAAATATTTTAATTGGTACTAGATAACGTTCTAGTCACGAGATACGTGCATTTTAAGCATTTGGATCACCTTAACCTTTCTTTAAAATTTGAGTTAATGACAATCCCAACACTCCTTTCACTAATTTATCCCACTTGTCGACTGAGGATAAAACTAAAATAAAATACCTACTGTTAGAGACTAACAATAGGTATGTGAGTTAATTATTAAAGTTATAGATGCTAAAGCCTCATAGAAAAGTGGTCGTGAAGATAGTCCAAGCATTTTGATAAGACTTGGAGTTACGAAAAGGATTTTTACTTGTTTAGTAAAAATATCCATTTTCTCACTCCTCTCAAACTTATCTGCTATTCCCTAACCTTCAACTAAATTATACGAATAGAGTGCCGATTTGTAAAGAGATAGCTAAATGAATGTGAGTTCAAAGGTATCGATTAGATACTTGGCAAGTCCATCTTGATCATTAGTAAAATCAGTCTGATCATCGGCAATAGCTTTTATTTTTGGAATAGCATTTTTCATAGCGACACCTCGACCTGCATAATCGATCATTTCAAGATCATTATCTTCATCACCAAAAGCGAAGATATTCTGTCTAGGAATATGATAGAAATCAGCGATTGTTTTCACTCCAAGGGATTTATTAATCCCTTTTTTGACTACTTCAAGAACTGGAAATTCTCCTCCCCAGGTACGTACTGATACAATGTCCCCGTATTTTGTTAGAATTCTTTTTTGAATGGATTCTTGCTTCTCTTCTCTGGAAAAAAGTGTCAGAGCAGTTGGGTTTTGGGTAAGAGATTTTCTACTAAGTTTGACATATTTCGCATCGCTAGCCGGATAAAAGGGTGAATCAGGTAATTTAGTTGAAGAAGTATAGAGTTGGTTAATTCCCTCAGCGCATATTAAATCAATTTCTAGTTCTTCTTGATGGCTAAAAATTTCAAGGGCAATTTCTCGATCAAGTTCTAAATGATACTGGGGTAACCAAGCTTCTTGGTTAGGGAAATGGCAATAGGCACCGTTAAAGTTAACCATTGGACTTTTTATGTTAAGTTGCTGATAGATTCCAATACTTGTACGGAAAGGTCTTCCTGTAATGATGACAATCATATGGCCCATATCTGAGAGTTTTCGAAGGGTTTTGATTGTTAAGTCGGTTAATTGTGATTGATTATTAAGTGTTGTACCATCAAGATCAATGGCAATTAAATGTTGTGTCATATTAATCCTCCTAGATTGTTCTTTGATTATAGCAAAATTTTCCTTCAACAAGCAAAAGAACTTGAGATAAAAGATGGTTAGATAAATCAAGTTAACATCTTGGAGAATTAATTGAAGTAGGGTAGAATAGATTCTAGAAATGAGGGATAGTATGGACTTAGAAACGATGCGTAATGCAAGAGATTTAACTCCGATACAAGAAAAAATAGTAGACTGTATTTCAAGTGTGATTGACCCTGAACTTGGCATCGATATTTTGAATTTAGGTTTGGTATATCGCGCGGATCTTAATTCAGAAGGTGCTTTGGCTATTTTGATGACGTTGACAACGCCGATGTGTCCCTTGGCAGATGTTATCATAGATGAATTGAATTTAGCTTTTAAGGATGTGAGTGAAGTTAAAGATGTTGAGGTGACTTTGACTTTTGATCCGCCTTGGTCTCTAGAAAAGTTATCTCGCTACGCTAAAATTGCATTAGGAGTACTATAATGGGAATTCTTATACAGGATTTTCAAATTAAAACCTCTAAAGGTTTTATATTAGGCAACGAGCTTATTTTAACTCAATTGAAAGATCAGTCTTTACCTCTGGTTGTTTTTTATCATGGTTGGACGGGCTCTAGTGATGCACATATTCATTTTGCTGTTGAAATTGCGAGACAAGGTTTTCGAGTTATCGCTCCCGATGCTTTGTATCATGGTCGAAGAATGATTGAAAGTCAGATTGAGTTAGATCAATTTTTGGAAGTTTTATCTGCTAATATCAATGAATTTGAAGACATTATTGAACATTATCAAGAGACGATTGCAAATCGTTTTGTTGGAGTTGCCGGAATGTCCATGGGCGCGATAACTAGCCTATTATTATTGAGTAAGTTTTCTTATATTTCTGCTGCTGTTTCACTCATGGGAACGCCTAATATTACAGATTTTATTACCAGAAAATTAGATGTATTGAGTGAAAAATCTGATGAATTGACGATTCAAACTGTTAGAAAAAATTATCCGCTAATTTTCCACAATGATCTAAGTCGAAATGTTGAAAAAATATGTCACCGCCCCTTATTTATGTGGCATGGTGAAAATGACACAGTGGTGGACTTTGATTTAACGAATGATTTTGTGAAGCAGTATAAAGATACTCCGGAATTAGAATTTCTTTACTATTTGCATGAAGCGAGTGATCATAAAGTGCCCTTTAAAGAAATTGTCCGAATGGGAGAGTTTTTTAAGGCATCTTATCATCAAGAAAAAAATCAGATCTGGACAGTTACTCAGTCGACTATGACAAAAAGGTTAGGACCTTTCTAAATTTAGCTTGATGTATTGTAAGAAAGGAGCATGGCTTGAATTCTCGTAAACAATGGATTAGTCATAAGATTGAATTAAGTCACAAAATGGGAGAAACATTGAGCGAAAAAATAGGAGTTTTTGAGTTTGAAATTGTTCTATTAGTGGCTCATTCTTTAATCGCAACTGATATTCGAACGGGTTTCCCTGTATTAGCATTTCATGAGCGTCAGGAAATTGATCGAATTATTAATCAGCGGTTTCACCTTTATAAAAAAGATAACGATGCTAATTCTAGCCAGGTATTAATTTGGTTAAGTGGTTTTGTAGGAATTGTTGAGGAAGTTCTTGTCAATCATTATGAGGCACACTCAGATATTGACTTTGATTCCATGGCTATTAATATTTCTCTTAATTCATATGTTCCGATGCAAATGCAAAAAAAAGAGTGAAAAAAGAAGTACAAATTATTGACCAATTTTGACTAATGGTATATACTAAGTAAGAGCTCTAGAGAAGAGCTTTTATTATAGATTAAAATCTTTGACTATTTTTGACATTTAAAAAGGAGTGACGCATATGATTGAAAAAATGACTACCACGATGCAAACTGCTATGGCAGAGGCACAACAAATTGCAATGACGCGTCAGCATCAAGAAATTGATGTTCCACACCTCTGGTTAATCTTTATACAAGCAGACCACTTTGCTGCAAAAATATATGAGGATTTAGGTGTAGATCGTAA
Organism: Facklamia lactis; assembly: GCF_015863205.1. Lineage (GTDB taxonomy): Bacteria > Bacillota > Bacilli > Lactobacillales > Aerococcaceae > Facklamia > Facklamia lactis. The sequence continues at coordinate 10,541 of NZ_JACBXQ010000001.1, forward strand.
AGCATTTCAAACATTCATAGAATCTGAAGTAGATAAAATAAGCCAAGTATCGGGTGCGAATATTCAATATGGGCAGCAAGTGAGTCAAAGAATGGCTCAGCTAATTGCAGAAGCTTCTAGAATCGCACAAGAATTGGGCGATGAATATTTAGCAACAGAGGTTTTCCTTCTTGCATTGTATGCTCAAAAAGGAAATCCTTTGACTAAGTGGCTAGTGCAAAAGAGTATTACAAAAGAAATGATGCAACAAAGAATTGAGGAATTACGAGGAGGCGATCGAGTGACTTCACAGAATCAAGAAGAAACTTATGAATCATTAAGTAAGTATGCAACCAATTTAAACGAAGCCGTTAAGGCTAATAAATTGGATCCAGTTATTGGTCGAGATGAAGAAATTAGGGATGTTATTAGAATTCTTTCCCGTAAAACAAAAAATAATCCAATTTTAATTGGAGAGCCGGGTGTCGGCAAGACCGCAATTATTGAAGGGTTAGCTCATCGAATTGTACGAAAAGATGTTCCTGAGAATCTTAAAAATAAAGAGATTTTCTCTTTAGACATGGGATCATTGATTGCAGGGGCAAAATATCGAGGGGAATTTGAAGAGCGATTAAAAGCCGTTCTAAAAGAAGTAAAGGAATCTCAAGGAAGTATCTTATTATTTATTGATGAAATTCATATGATCGTGGGTGCAGGTAAAACAGAAGGATCGATGGATGCTGGAAACTTGCTCAAGCCAATGTTAGCTAGAGGAGAATTGCATTGCATTGGGGCTACCACACTAGACGAATATCGTGAAAATATTGAAAAAGATAAAGCATTAGAGAGAAGATTTCAAAGAGTATTGGTTCAAGAACCAACCGTAGAAGATACGATTTCGATTTTGCGTGGTTTAAAAGAGCGGTATGAAATTCACCATGGAGTAAATATACATGACAATGCTCTCGTTGCAGCGGCCACCCTTTCAGATCGTTATATTACCGATCGTTTTTTACCTGACAAGGCAATTGATTTAATTGATGAGGCATCAGCAACAATCAAGGTAGAAATGAATTCAATGCCAACAGAAATGGATACTGTCAATCGTCGATTGATGCAATTAGAAATTGAAGAAGCTGCTTTGAAGAAGGAGACAGATGATGCGAGTAAGAAGCGTTTAGAGCATTTACAAGAGGAATTAGCTGATTTGCGAGAAGAAGCTAATCAATTAAAAATGCGTTGGGAAATTGAAAAAGAAGCTGCAAATCTACTACGTGAAAAACGCGAGATGCTAGATAATGCAAGGCGTCAATTAGAGGAGGCTGAAAGTAATTATGATCTTGAAGCAGCAGCCAGACTTCGTCATGGAGAAATTCCTGAAATTGAACAAGAGCTTCGTGAATTAGAAGCAAAAGCAGAAGAGCACGTTGATGAAAATTCAGATAGACTAACCCAAGAAAGAGTAACAGATGTTGAGATAGCAAAAGTAGTCGAACGACTAACTGGAATACCTGTTAATCGATTAGTGGAGGGCGAGCGTGCTAAATTGATGAATTTAGAAGCTACTCTGCATAAACGGGTGATTGGACAAGAAGAAGCAGTAGAAAAAGTTTCTGAAGCAGTTTTACGTTCTAGAGCTGGCTTACAAGATCCAAGTAAGCCGATTGGATCTTTCATCTTCCTAGGTCCAACAGGAGTAGGGAAGACCGAATTAGCTAAGTCATTAGCAGAAATATTGTTTGATGATGAGAATCATATGGTGAGAATCGATATGTCTGAGTACATGGAAAAACATTCGGTTTCTCGTTTGGTTGGAGCCCCTCCTGGATATGTCGGATATGAAGAAGGCGGTCAATTAACAGAGGCAGTTCGTCGAAGTCCATATTCGATTGTCTTATTAGATGAAATTGAGAAGGCTCACCCTGATGTTTTTAATATTCTTTTACAAGTGTTAGATGATGGTCGATTAACCGATTCAAAAGGACGTTTAGTTGATTTTAAAAATACGGTTTTAATTATGACCTCAAATATTGGTTCTCACTTATTATTAGAAGGTGTAAGTGAAGATGGAAATATTAAACCTGAAGCTGAAACTCAAGTCAATCAAGCCTTACGCCAACACTTTAAACCTGAATTTTTAAACCGAATTGATGACATTGTGCTATTTAAACCACTTACTAAGGAAAATTTACGAGGAATTGTAGACAAATTCTTAGGAAATCTTCGTAACCGATTAGATTATCAAGACATTAGTCTTGAACTTTCGGATGAGGCGTTAGATTGGATCGTTGAAAATGGGTATGATCCAGTATATGGGGCTCGCCCTTTACTACGGTTTATTACCCGTGAATTAGAGACTCCACTTGCCAAGTCTTTAATCGCAGGTGAAATCTATCCTAATACTACAATTAAAGTTGAATTGAAAGAAGATTCACTTGGTTTTACAATAAAAGACTAAGTTAGAGACAAATTACTATCACATGAGCTAGCTATTTCTTACATAAGAAATAGCTAGCTCTTTTTTTCTTTAATGTTTAAGATAACTATAAAATATTGAGTAAAAGTGATAAAATTAAGAAGATTAGGAACGATGGAGAGGAATATGGTATGAAGCAAATAGAAAAATTAGATCGAATAGTAGTGCGGTATATTCTACTCATAGCGGGATTAGTATTATTAATTTTTAATTATCAGCTTATTTTTGCTTGGATTGGTAAATTGTGGTCTGTTTTAACTCCAATTATAGCGGGAATAGCGATTGCTTACGTTTTGAATATTTTGATGGTGAAATATGAAAAAGTACTTTGGAAAAAGACGAAGAAACCAATCCTATTAAAATTGAGACGTCCTTTTGCTATTATGTTATCTTTTTTGACAATTATTATCGTATTATTATTTGTTTTAGGATTAGTCATCCCTCAAGTATATAATGTTTTTTCTGAAGCTGTTTCAGCTGTGCCAGTTTTGTTTGAAAAGTTAGAACTTTCACTTAATAATTTAGAAGAATGGTTACCTGACGAATCAAATGAATTTCTGAAACGATTCCAAATCGATTGGGACATGATGCTAAGGAATATACGAGATTGGAGTAATACTTTAGTTTCGGGAATTGTTAATACTACTATATCGACGGTTGGTTCTTTAGCGGGCTTTCTTATCAATGCTGTGCTAGCTTTGATCTTCTCTTTTTATTTGTTGTTATCAAAAGAAAAACTAATGGATCAATTTATTCGTTTGGTAACAACCTATACTAAGGCGCCAACATCCCGTCGTATTTTTTATTTATTGACAACTTTGGATGACTCTTTCAAACATTTTTTAACAGGCGAAGTAATTGATGCGACTATTTTAGGTATGTTAGTTACTTTGGGAATGTGGGTATTTAGATTCCCGTATGCAGGTATGATTGGAGCCTTAACTGGAGTATTTGCCTTAGTCCCTATGTTAGGAGCTTATATTTCAGGAACGATTGGAATGTTACTTATCTCAGTCCAGTCAATCCCACAGGCTTTATGGTTTATTGTTTTTATAGTAGTGGTACAACAATTTGAGGGGAACGTGGTTTATCCACGTGTAGTGGGAGAATCGTTGGGCTTGCCTGGTATGTGGGTTCTGTTTGCCGTAACTATTGGAGGAGGCTTATTTGGGATACCAGGAATGTTACTAGGGGTCCCCTTGGCATCGGCAACGTATAAAATCATTCGAAAAGATGTGAAGGAAAGAGAGAAATACTCTCTAGCAGAACGCAAAAGCTTCATCAAAATGGCCCGAAATGACTCTTTAAAGCAGGTAGAGGATGATATCGAAGATCAGAAAATTTAACAAAATAGAAATTAGGCAGCTCTAGGGCAAGTTTACCTATTAAATGTTAAATGAACCTAATTTTATCATATATCTGAGAGCGGATACATGGTATAATAAATGCAGAGAGGAGGTAAAGAGTTGGACATAGTCATATTGGTCGGGATTTCTCTTCTTGTGTTAGCTCTGTTTACGAGACATTCATGGTTCGTAATACCACTGGCACTTATTTGTTTTGTGATGTACTTTGGTGTCACTCAAGACAGAATACTTCTATCATTGTTGTTTATTATTGGAGTAGGATTAATTCTGATAGAATTTTATATTCCTGACTTTGGACTAGCTGGAATAATAGGCTTTGGAGCAAGCGTTTACGCTCTCTGGTTAAAATTAGAAAATTTAACTCATTTAGCTCTGCTATTGTTAGCTTGTCTTATGGTGATTGTAGCAGTGGCTAGCATTTTGATAAAATCAGGATTTGAGTTATCAATTAGTCCCAATTTTATTTTAGATAGGACCGTTGGAGAAAAACAAAAGATGTTTCCTGAGAAATCGACTTTACCAGAAGTAGGATCTATTGGAAAAGCAATGGTTGATTTAAAGCCAGTGGGAAGGATCCAAATAAAGGATACAATCTATGATGCATATAGTATGGATCAGATGATTTCAGCTGGAGCAGCTGTAAAGATAGTCAAAATTGAAAAAAATAAAATTTATGTGAGGAGAGAAGTCATTGGATAATATTAATCCAGATTCCACTTTATTAACAACAGGTATCATTTTTATTCTAGCCTTAGTACTCATTGCAATCTTTTTACGATTTGTGCCATTAGGGCTATGGATTACAGCTTATTTTTCGGGGACTAAAGTCTCAATTGGAGACCTAGCAGGGATGAGATTACGCCGTGTCAAACCTGCCCATATTGTAAACCCAATGATTAAAGCTACAAAAGCAGGAGTTCCAATTGAAACAAATCAATTAGAAGCTCATTATCTCGCAGGAGGAAATGTTAACCTAGTGGTTGATGCATTAATTGCAGCTCAAAGAGCAAATATTGATCTTGAGTTCGAACAAGCGGCAGCGATTGATCTGGCTGGACGAAATGTATTTGAGGCAGTTCAAGTTTCAGTAAATCCTAAAGTTATTGAAACACCTGTTATTGCAGGGGTTGCTATGAATGGGATTGAAGTGAAAGCTAAAGCAAAAGTAACGGTCAGAGCTAATATTGAGCGCTTAGTAGGTGGCGCTGGTGAAGAGACAATTATCGCAAGGGTTGGTGAAGGGATTGTTACGACTGTAGGTTCAGCGAAGATGCACTCAATTGTATTAGAGAACCCTGATTCAATCTCACAAACTATTTTGAAAAAAGGATTAGACTCAGGAACAGCATTTGAAATTTTATCCATTGATATCGCTGATGTAGATGTTGGAAGAAATATTGGAGCAAAACTTCAGGCAGATCAAGCTGAAGCGGACAAGAAAATAGCTCAAGCTAAGGCTGAAGAACGACGCGCAGTTGCGGTTGCGGTAGAACAGGAAAATGTGGCAGAAGTTCAAAAAATGCGAGCGAAGGTGGTTGAAGCCGAATCTGAAGTTCCATTAGCAGTAGCGCAAGCGTTCCGAAATGGACAATTGGGTGTGATGGATTATTATAAATTAGAAAATGTACAGGCAGATTCTAAAATGCGACAAACCATAGCTGGTGAAGCTTCTCATACTCCAGAAAATGAGTGATAAATATGGGATTATTTGAAATCATTGCGATTGTTTTCTTTGGTTTAGCCTTGACAGGTAATAAAAAGAAAAAAAATGATAAAAAAGAGACTGGGTGGAGTCAAATGGAACTTTCCCCTCAAGAATCTTCTGAAAAAGCATCTCAAAGAAGACTAGCTAATTATAAACGTCCTGAAGATCGACTTAAACAAAAACGATCTAGTAAAGCAGATGTTTTAGAAAAGTATTATGCAAAAATTCCAGTTGAATATCATTCAATTTTGAAAAAATATCAGAAACAATTAGAACATATGCCGATGAATTTACTCCGTCAGGTTCTGGACGGTATGGCATCTGGCCAAATGACGATTCAAAAGAAAGCCCAAGATTTTGAGAAATATCCTCAGGTTAGAAAAATGTTAATAAAAATCGCTAAAGAAGTTAACTCTGTGACAGACCGAAATCAAATGGGTGGAAGCAATGAAATATTTAATGAAGAGAGTCATGATGAGGAACTGACGAATGAGGAGAAAGAAGATAGCGAAAGAATCGGTGCGATCCCTGATTCAATTAAAAAAACAGATATTAGTGTCATGGAGAAAAGTTCTAAAAAGGAAAAAACAAAAATGTCAAAATCTCAAATAAGACAAGCAATCATTTGGTCAGAAATTCTTCAAGCTCCAAAAAGCTTAAGATAGCAAATTTTATTGAAAGTTTTATTAAAATTTTGTATTATACCCCTTCAATCTAAACTTTGATTGAGGGGGATTTTTGATGGATATTATTACTTTAAATTCCAAAAATTGATTGGAAGAAACGTAATATATTTAAAAAGTTATGTTTGGCTTCAATCCAAGAATATGAAAAGTATTCTTTACGATGACCCCTGAAGCTCCTGCCCAAACATTTAAGGTAAAGTTTGGCAGAACTCTTAATTTCATTCTGTTCACTCAACTCAAGTTGATTAAAAGCTGATCTTAACCGATTTAAGTGTAATTGGGGTTCGGCATACCATTCATTAATCGATCTTGCCTGAGTTGCATTGATCAGTGTAAAGATTGTCTGTGTAAGATACTTGCGAGATGCTGGTGAATAGTTTTTGAGCCACTCTTTATTTGCTTTGTCAATCATTCGACTGGTTACATTTGTTTGATGAGTTCGCTCAAGTTGTCGCTCACAAATCACCCAGTTTGACACATCGTGTTGTTTAAAGCCAGATAGTTTGCTCTTGATAACGATCGGTTGACTTAAGTGAAAGAGCATCATACCGACAATTGAGTCATTAGGCACAATTCGTATTTGCTTCTTACAGGCTTGGATCATTCCTTTTCTTTTTAAAGTGACCAAGTGATGACCTGGAGAATCAAAAGTATAAATAATTAGTATCCGATCGAGAGCTGTTTCGCTTATTTGACCTGCTGCATATAAGGCAAGATGACCTCCTTTAGAATGACCAGAAAGAATAATCTTGTCCTCTGGAAAATGCGTCAAGACATTCTGCAAATATTGGGTGGCAAAGAGATGTGCTGGAATTGAAGATTGATAGGCCAGCATGAAATCTTCTTTCCAGCCGATAATTAGATCATCTGTTCCCCGATAAATAACATTAATAAACAGATCATCAATGATCATGCATAAATAGGCAGATTGAGTTTCGATTTTAAAATCAATTTTATTTTGAAAAGCAAGGAGTTGAATGGATTGATAACGAGCAGAATCTGCGATCGCTTCTATTAAACCTGTGCGATGGAGTGAGGCTAGCGGAGCATTGCGGTCCATAAAGTATTGAGCTAAAGGCTGATAGAGCTGAAAAAGTTTTTTTAAAGAGATTGCTTTATTCTTATCAAAATCATGACTGATAAAATGTTCAATAGGTAAATAAACAATTTCATTTAAAATTAACGCATCTACTTCATTAAAAGCTTCTTCTTTAAAAGTTAGATGGCCATATTTTTGAATATAATCATGCATACTAGACATATCACCCCTCCTAAGCAAATTGTTTAGTTTTATTATGAAAGAAAAGACTTGCAAATTCAACTAACTTATTATAAAGTATTAGGAGTGCTTTATGCACAATTCACACGCAAATGGATAGTTTGTAGGGTGCTTTCAGCTGAAAGTCTACATACTAGGTGAAACTTGCGGAGGAAAATAAAAAAACCAAAGGAGAATTTTGTATGGCAGTAATTTCAATGAAACAATTATTAGAAGCAGGTGTACATTTCGGACACCAAACACGTCGCTGGAATCCAAAAATGAAACGATATATTTTTACTGAGCGTAATGGTATTTATATTATCGATTTACAAAAAACAGTTAAATTAGTGGATGAGGCATATAACTATATGCGTGACTCTGCAATGGATGGTGGGGTTGTCCTTTTTGTGGGAACTAAGAAGCAAGCACAACAAGCTATTCAAGAACAAGCAGAAAGAGCAGGGCAATTTTACATTAACCACCGCTGGTTAGGCGGTTTGTTAACCAACTGGGAAACGATTCAAGGACGTATTCGTCGCTTGAAAGCAATTGAAAAAATGGAAATCGACGGAACATTTGATGTCTTACCTAAAAAAGAGGTTGTAGAGTTAAGAAAAGAATGGGATCGTCTAGAGAAGTTTTTAGGTGGAATTAAAGATATGCCAAGAATACCGGATGTTATCTTTATTGTAGATCCACGTAAAGAACGTATTGCAGTTCAAGAAGCTCAAAAATTGAATATTCCAATTGTTGCAATGGTTGATACAAACTGTGATCCAGATGAAATTGACTATGTTATTCCAGCGAATGATGATGCGATTCGTGCAATTAAATTAATTTCAACTGCAATGGCAGAAGCAGTCATTGAGGCTAATCAAGGTCAAATCGATGTTGATACGGATGAGCAAGGTGACAAAGAGTTCTTTGATAACCTATTTGAAAATAAAGAAGAGAATACTGAAAATACAGAAGTGACTGAAGCAGAAGCAACAGAAGCTGAATAATAACGATCAAAGACTAAGCTGTTGTTGAGTTGCGCATTGCAGCTTAATGGCAGCTTTTTTTAAAAATTAAAGTTTGTGCTTTAGCTAGTCAGGTTATTTTGATATACTAGTTAAGGTGGTAACCAAGTAAGATATTCCAAGGAGGATTTATACAATGGCAAATGTAACAGCAAAACAAGTCAAAGAATTACGTGATATGACAGGTGTTGGTATGATGGATGCTAAGAAAGCCTTAGTTGAAGTCGATGGTGATATGGATCAAGCTGTTGATTACTTACGTGAAAAAGGATTAGCAAAAGCGGCTAAAAAAGCAGATCGTATTGCAGCTGAAGGTTTAACAGCAAGCCATGTTGAAGGAAACGTAGCAGCATTAGTAGAAATTAATGCTGAAACTGACTTTGTTGCTAAAAACGAAAAATTTGTTTCATTGGTAAAAACTGTTGCTGAAACAATTGCAAAAGGACAACCAGCAGATATGGATGCTGCCAATGCATTAGAAGTTAATGGTCAAACCATTGCTGACTTAATTACAGAATCTACAACTGTTATTGGAGAAAAGATTTCTTTCCGTCGTTATGCTTTGCTAACTAAAACAGATGAAGATGCGTTTGGTGAGTATGCACACATGGGAGGACGTATTGGTGTAGTGACTGTGGTAGCTGGTTCTCAAGATGAATCTGTTGCCAAAGATGTTGCGATGCACGTTGCAGCTATTAATCCTAAGTATCTTAACCGTGAAGATGTTGATCCGGCTGAAGTAGAGCGTGAAGAAAGTGTTCAACGCGAAATTACTTTAAATGAAGGAAAGCCAGAGAATATTGTGGATAAAATTGTGGCAGGTCGTATGAGTAAGTTCTACAGTGAAGTAGTATTAAATGAGCAAGCTTTTGTTAAAGATGGAGACCAAAAAGTTGCGGATTATGTTGGATCCAAAGGTGGAAAAGTGACAGATTATGTTCGCTTTGAGGTTGGAGAAGGTTTAGAAAAACGTTCAGACAATTTTGCGGATGAAGTTGCAGCTCAAATGAATAAATAGTTATTTAACAACTGATTCATATTCCCCAGTTCATGCTGGGGCTTTTTTTAAGAAAAAAAGGAAAGGTGATGGGATCTCGTGGAAACTAAATATCAGAGAGTCATATTAAAATTAAGTGGAGAAGCCTTAGCAGGAAGTAAGGGTTTTGGAATTGATCCCGCAACAGTCCAAACTATTTCACAAGAACTAAGAGAGGTTCACCAATTGGGGATTGAAGTAGCAATTGTTGTGGGTGGTGGTAATATATGGAGAGGTTCAATAGGATCAGAAATGGGAATGGAGCGAGCGCAAGCGGACTATATGGGAATGCTTGCTACTGTGATGAATGCGTTAGCACTTCAAGATTCCTTAGAAAATCTCGAAGTACCTTCTCGAGTTCAAACATCAATTGAAATGCGGGCTGTTGCAGAACCTTATATTCGTCGTCGGGCTATTCGTCATTTGCAGAAAGGCCGTGTTGTGATTTTTGCTGGTGGAACAGGGAACCCATATTTTACGACCGATACTACTGCTGCACTTCGAGCTGCTGAAATCGATGCAGATGTTATTCTAATGGCTAAGAATAATGTTGATGGTGTATATAGCGCAGATCCCAAAACCGATATTGAGGCGACAAAATACGAAAGTTTAACTCACTTAGATGTCATCTCTAAAGGATTGAAAGTGATGGATGCAACGGCTTCATCATTAAGTATGGATAACGATATTCCCTTAGTCGTCTTTAATCTGAATGAGCCAGGTAATATTAAACGAGTTGTTCTAGGAGAAAATATTGGAACAACGGTTGGAAATCAGGAGAGTTAGTCTTTTACCATTCACAATATTTATGAATTTTGCTATAATAGTTGGACAAAGTCACATAGGAGGAAGAAAATGGCTGACAATTTATTAAAAGATACAAAAAGCCGGATGAATAAAACGATTGAGGCATATCAACGTGAATTAGGAACTATTCGTGCAGGGGTTGCTAATGCGAGTATACTAGATAGAGTTTCTGTAGAATATTATGGTGCTCCAACTCCTTTAAATCAACTTGCTTCTATTACAATACCTGAGCCTCGTATGTTGGTGATATCACCTTATGATAAGAACTCATTGCAGGATATTGAAAAAGGAATTTTGATGAGTGATGTCGGAATTACTCCAACGAGTGATGGAGATGTGATCCGTCTCGTGATACCCGCTTTAACAAAAGAACGACGTGAAGATTTGGTTAAAGTAGTTGGCAAGGAACAAGAAAACGCAAAAGTAGCGATCCGTAATATTAGACGAGATGCTATAGATGAAGCTAAAAAGTTAGAAAAAGCAAATGAGTTAACAGAAGATGATGTTAAATCATATGAAAAAGATATTCAGAAGCTAACGGATGAGGCTACTAAAGAAATTGATCAATTAACTTCTGTAAAAGAGGATGAAATTCGTAATAATTAATTTTTTTAAACTAGAAGGTGCAGGCGAAATTGTCTTTACCTTCTAGTTTTATTCTAATAGGACATAGTTAAAACAAAAGGGCTTCTGATAAGAAGCCCTTTCTGTTATAATGAGTAGTGTATTTTTACTTGAAAGGATATCCATTATGAACCATGATCTAGAAAAAATTCCTAAGCACGTCGCTATTATTATGGATGGCAATGGGCGTTGGGCTAAGAAAAGAATGATGCCTCGAGTTTTTGGTCACCGTAAAGGAGTGGAGACCCTCAAGGAAATTGTCATTAGAGCAAATGAACTGGGAATTAAAATTTTGACTGTTTATGCATTTTCTACAGAAAATTGGTCTCGTCCAGAAGATGAAGTGAATTTTTTGTTAAATTTACCGAAAGATTTTTTTGATTCATTTCTTCCTCAGTTGAATAAAAATAATGTAAAAGTAGACTATATTGGGGATGCAAATCGTTTGCCAGAAGAAACCCAAGCCATTATGCAAGAAGGGCTTGCTCAAACATCAAAGAATACAGGGATGATTTTAAATATTGCCTTGAATTATGGAAGTAGGCAAGAAATTACCCAAGCTGTTCAGTTGATTGCTACAAAAGTAGCGCAAGGTGAGTTGATGCCAAATGCAATCGATGAAGAACTGATTGATGCCCACTTAATGACTCATTTTTTAGGAGAATATTCTGCTCCTGATCTTATGATAAGAACCAGTGGTGAATTAAGATTAAGTAATTTTCTGTTATGGCAACTAGCCTATAGTGAATTTTATTTTACTGATATTTTATGGCCGGATTTTAAACCAGAGCAATTTGATGAAGCAATAATCGAGTATAGTAAAAGAAAGCGTCGTTTTGGTAAAGTCTAGACGTCTCCAGGGAGGAAAGAAGCAATGAAGTTGCGTATTATAACTGCCTTAATTGCAATGGCCATCTTTATCCCTTTCCTTTATGTTGGTGGTCATTGGTTTGCATGGGTGATCTTTGTCCTAGGAGCCATCGGTCTCTATGAAATTGCAAAGATGAAAAAAATTAAATATTTTGGAGAGATTGGGATCATTTCGACAGTTGCTTTAGCTTCAGTTGTGTTACCTGGCTCTTATTTGGAGCAAATAATTCCTATTTCAGAACCCCTTATAATTTTTTATATTTGTGGGATGCTCTTATTAATTTTGACAGTTTATCGTTATAAATATTTTAATTTTGTGGATGCTGCAACTTTAATATTTGCAGCATTGTATATTGGGTTTGGCTTTCGTTTTATTATAGAGATTAGAAACCTGGGGTTACCGACGATGATTTATCTCTTTTTAGTCATTTGGTCTACGGACACGGGAGCTTATTTTGTAGGTAAACATTATGGATCTCATAAGCTTGCAAGTTATATAAGTCCAAATAAAACAATTGAAGGGGCTTTAGGGGGGATTATAACTTCTCTAATTGTAACAGGAGTTTATAGTTTAATTTTTAAATTACAAATTCCAGGGCAAGACTATATAGGAGTTTTGACGATTTTGATTTCCCTAGCGGGGCAATTTGGTGATTTAGTAGAATCTGCCTATAAAAGATATTTTCAAGTGAAAGACTCTGGTAGCTTCTTACCAGGTCATGGTGGTGTATTGGACCGATTTGATTCTACACTTTTTGCAAGTATTATGTTTATGGTTTGGGTAAATTTTGCAAAAATGTAGAAGTAAGGAATGAGGAAAAGAATGGTAAAAACGATTTTAGTATTTTTAGTAATTTTTTCAATAATTGTGGTAATCCATGAGTTTGGGCATTTCTATTGGGCAAAAAAAGCTGGTATTCTTGTCCGTGAATTTTCGTTAGGAATGGGTCCTAAGTTGTTTGCTAAGCAAGCAAAAGATGGGACGACTTATACAGTTAGAATGCTCCCTTTAGGTGGTTATGTCCGCTTAGCTGGATTAGGAGAAGAAGAGATGATTCAGCCTGGACAATCGGTTGGGATTATTTTAAATGAACAAGATAAAGTAGTGAAGGTCAATACCAGTGAAAAACAGGCTCAACTAGAGGAACTTCCTATCCAAATCGATCATGTAGATTTAGTGGATGAGATGAAGATTTCTGGTTATGTAACGGGACAAGATGAGCGGAAAGATTTTGAAGTAGATCGACAAGCTGAGATCATAGAGCCGGATGGAACTATTGTACGAGTTGCACCAAAGGAAAGTCGATATGAGTCAGTATCCGTATTTAATAAAATTTTAACTAATTTTGGTGGCCCCTTGAACAATTTTATTTTATCCATTCTTGCATTCACTATTGTTGGCTTCATGTTGCCGAATGTGCCTAATTATAGTAATGAGATAGGTGAAGTGATTGAGAATTCTTCTGCAGAAGAAGCTGGTTTACTTGCTGGAGATCGGATTCTATCAATTGAAGGAATTTCAACCAAAAATTGGAATGAATTAACAGCGGAAATAGCGAAATATCCCGATAAGTCGGTGGAGATAGAAGTAGAACGAGATAACAAACAGATGACTGTTCCTGCCAAAGTATCTTCTTCAGAAATGGAAAACGGTCAGAAAGTGGCAAGTTTAGGAATTACTATTAAGAAATCTACGGCAGTTTTAGATCGAATTTTATTTGGATTTACGGCAACTTGGAATGTTGTCATGATGGTTTTGGGGGCACTTTCAACTATTTTTACACGAGGTTTTGATCTGAATATGTTTGGAGGGCCTGTTGCCATGGCTCAAGCAACGAGTCAAGTGGCAAATGAACAATTAGTGGATATCATATGGTTTCTGGCATCACTTTCGACGAATTTAGGAATTATTAATTTACTACCTATTCCTGCCTTAGATGGTGGTAAAATTGTAATGAACCTTGTCGAATTGCTTCGAGGAAAACCGTTAAGTCAAGAAAAAGAAGGCTTAATCACCTTGGTAGGAGTTGTTTTGCTTTTAGTACTAATGGTAGCTGTCACATGGAATGATATTATGAGAGCCTTTTTTTAATTGAACTTTGCCCCCGTTTATTAAAATAATAGAACGGGGGTATTATTGATAAACATCAGAATTGAAAGGGGATTATATGAAACAAAATCCTTCGTTATTTGAAGTATTAATTGATCAATTAGGAATTGACAATCCAGATATAGTTGCTAGTTTGTCAGAAATTGAGATTGAAAGAGTCGACGTCTATGAAAGTACAGAACAGTGGCATTTCCATCTGAAGTCACCTCGGAGAATTCATCCAGATGTCTATTCAATTTTTATGCATTCGATGAGGAATGCTTTTTCTGATATTGCTCAAACAGAAGTATGGTGGCATTTTCAAGAAAAAAAAGAGCTTTCTAATGAAGAAATTAACGATTATTGGCAGGCTGTACAGCAACAACTTGTAGCGGATACACCTTTCTTAAGAATTACACTTGCGAATGCTAATTGTCAGTTTGATCCTGAAAATCAAATGATACAAATTGGACTCGCAAGTCAAAATCAAGTCTATAGTTTAGAGAATCAATATCATCAACTATTTCTCCAGCGCTTGCAACAGGTTGGTTTAGAGTATCTAACACTTAGTTATTATGTAGATGAAACCATTAGTCAACAAGAGTATACTCAAACACGCCAAAGATTGGAAGAATTAGATCAAGCTAGTCTAATAGAAGCTCTGGAGAATGAAGAAAAGAAACAACAAAGGCAAGTGGAAGTGGTAGAAGAAGTTCAACCGATTGGAAAATATATTCCGGCAGTTGCTCCAACTTCAATTATTGATTTGCCCGAAAATCAATATCGACAAGTGATTGAAGGCTATGTTTTCTCAATTGAAAATAAAGAATTACGCTCTGGAGAAGTTTTGCTCATAATGAAAGTGACAGACTATACCTCTTCGATCGCTGTTAAATTGATTTCTGGAAAAAGAATAAAAAAGAGTCAAATAGAACAATTTAAAGAAGGAGAATGGTTGCGACTTGAGGGAGACATGGTTCCGGACAATTTTTCAGGGGAATTAGACTTTCGGCCGCGCTCTATTCGTAAGATTAAGAAAGCAAAACGAGAAGATCAAGCTAAGACAGATAAAAGAGTAGAATTACATTTACACTCTAATATGAGTCAAATGGATGCCACGAATTCTGTTTCAGATTTAATTAAGAGAGCTGCGGAATGGGGACATCCAGCTGTGGCCATTACGGACCATGCTACCGGTCAAGCTTTTCCAGATGCTTTTCATGCAGGGAATGCTCATGATATAAAAGTGATTTATGGTATAGAAGCAAATATTGTTAATGATGGTGAACCCGTTGCCTATAATGAATCGGATGTGCAACTTTCAGAAGCAACATATGTTGTTTTTGATGTGGAAACAACAGGACTTTCTTCAGTATATGACCGTATTATTGAATTAGCAGCGGTGAAAATGTATAAGGGAAATGTTGTAGATTCTTTCGAGGCTTTTATTAATCCTGGTCATCCTTTATCATCATTTACGACAGAGCTCACTGGAATTACGGATGCAATGCTAGCGGATGCTCCTCCTGAAGAGAAGGTAATGAATGATTTTTATGATTTCACTCAGGGTTCTATATTAGTGGCACATAATGCTTCTTTTGATATGGGATTTCTTAATAAGGCATATGAGCGCTATGGAAAGGAGACAAGTTCCTTACCGGTTATTGATACTTTAGCTCTTTCTCGTTTAGTTAATCCGCATATGAAGGCTCACCGCTTGAATACATTGGCAAAGCATTATGGAATTATTCTCGAACAACATCATCGGGCTATTTATGATTCGGAAACAACTGGTCAGATTTTGATGAAACTTTTAGAACAAGCTGAAGAGCAATTTGAGATGATATCTCATAACCAGTTAAATCAACAAATCGGTCAAGGAGAAGCTTATAAACAGTCTCGTCCTTTTCATGCTACTTTACTTGCTAAAAATCAAGCAGGCTTAAAAGATTTATTTAAGTTAATTTCGATTTCAAATACTCAATATTTTTTCCGCGAACCTCGTATTCCTCGATCAGTTTTAAATCAATACAGGGAAAATTTAATCATTGGAACAGCTTGTTCAAATGGAGAAGTTTTTACGGCTATGATGCAGAAAGGGTATGATGAAGCTCGTCAATTGGTTGATTACTATGACTTTATTGAGCTTCAACCACCTTCAATATATGATGTTTTAATAGAGCAAGAACTCATTCGATCTCGTGAGGATTTAAATCATATAATGAATGAAATGGTCAGACTGGGAGAAGAATCTGGTAAATTGGTAGTAGCGACAGGCAATGTTCACTACTTAGATCCAAATGATTCAATTTATCGTGAGATCCTTTTAAAATCATTAAAAATGAATGCCAATCGGAAATTATACTTACCTCCTTTACATTTTAGAACGACAGATGAAATGTTAGAAGAATTTTCTTTTATGGGAGAAGATATAGCATATGAATTAGTAGTTAAGAATTCAAATGAAATAGCAAATTGGATTGATGATGGAATAGAGGTAATTAAGTCAAAACTTTATACACCCAATATTGAGGGGTCGGACCAACAAATTCGTGACCTATCTTATGGGCGAGCGTATGAATTGTATGGCAATCCTCTTCCTGAAATTATTGAGAAAAGGTTGGAAAAAGAATTAAATTCTATTATTTCTAATGGTTTTGCTGTTATCTATCTGATTTCACAAAAATTGGTTTTAAAAAGTAATGAGGATGGCTATTTGGTCGGATCACGAGGATCAGTTGGATCAAGTTTTGTGGCGACGATGACAGGGATTACAGAGGTAAATCCATTAGCGCCTCATTATTATTGTAAGGAGTGTCATTTTAATGAATTTTTTACAGATGGATCAGTGGGATCTGGATTTGATTTACCCGAGAAAGAGTGTCCGAATTGTCATCAGCCTCTTAGTAGAGATGGTCATGATATTCCTTTTGAGACTTTTCTTGGCTTCAAAGGAGATAAGGTTCCCGATATTGACTTAAATTTCTCGGGGGAATATCAACCACGGGCTCATGCTTATACAAAAGTATTATTTGGTGAAGACCATGTTTTCCGTGCAGGGACCATTTCAACTGTGGCTACAAAAACGGCTTTTGGATATGTTCGTGGTTATCTAGATAATGTACAAAAATATGTTCCTCAAGCTGAAAAAGAGCGCCTGGCTAAAGGGATCGAAGGTGTTAAGCGGACAACGGGTCAGCATCCCGGAGGGATTATTGTGATACCAGAGTATATGGATGTTTTTGATTTTTCTCCTATTCAATATCCGGCGGATGATATAAATTCTGAGTGGCAAACGACCCACTTTGATTTTCACTCTATACATGATAATGTGTTGAAATTGGATATTCTGGGGCACGATGATCCAACAATGATTCGTTTTTTACAAGATATTTCAGGGATTGACCCGAAGGATATTCCTTTAACTGATCCGGGAGTAATGGCTCTATTCTCTGGAACAGAGTCTTTAAAAGTAACAAGTGAGCAAATTTTTTCTGAGACTGGAACCTTGGGAGTGCCAGAATTTGGTACAAACTTTGTGCGAGGAATGTTAACCGAAACCCATCCTTCGACTTTTGCTGAATTGCTTCAAATTTCCGGTTTGTCACATGGTACGGATGTGTGGTTAGGGAATGCAGAGCTACTTATTAAGAATAATGTTGTACCTCTTGCGAGAGTTATTGGATGTCGTGATGATATTATGGTGACACTTATGCAGTATGGATTGGAAGATTCGTTAGCCTTTAAAATTATGGAGTTTGTCCGTAAAGGTAGAGGTATCCCAGATGAATGGCAAGAGGAGATGCGGGCTAAAAACGTTCCAGAGTGGTATATTGATTCTTGTTTAAAAATCAAATATATGTTTCCGAAAGCTCATGCGGCGGCGTATATTATGATGGCTTTGCGGGTTGCTTATTTTAAAGTTCATTATCCTTTATATTATTATTCTGCTTATTTTTCAGTGAGGGCTGAAGACTTTGATATTATTGCCATGCACCAAGGCAAAGAGATGGTCAAGCATCGTTTGCGAGAAATATTGAGTAAAGGTATGGATGCATCGGTTAAAGAAAATAACCTGAGAACAGTTTTAGAATTGGCGAATGAGATGCTTGAACGTGGATTTAGTTTTCAGATGATTAGTTTAGAAAAATCGCTTGCTGTTAACTTTGTGATTGAAGGAGATAGTTTGATCCCTCCGTTTAGAACCATTCCCGGACTAGGCTCAGGAGCTGCACAACAAATAGTATTGGCGCGAGAAGAAGCTCCTTTTATTTCAAAAGAAGACCTGCAAAAGAGGGGAAAGGTATCTAAGACAATCATGGAATATTTGGATGAAAATGGAGTTTTAGCTGGCTTGCCAGATGAAGATCAACTTTCTCTATTTTAAGCTAGAAGTAAGTTGTTCTTGTTGATATACAGAAGTTATGGTATAATCAAATTATAAATGTCCTGGAGGAGTGAGCGGAAACGCTCGCTCTTTTCGTTTTAAATGTTACAAAATTGATAAATGAGAGGTGAATGTATGAGCTTAATAGTCGATAAAGTTCGACCTTTGATTGAACCTATAGTAAAAGAAGCGGGCTGTGAACTCGTGGATATTGAATATGTAAAGGAAGGTAAGAATTGGTTTCTGCGGGTATATGCAGATAATGAAGCGGGTATCGATTTGGATCATTGTGCTTTGATTAGTGAAAGAGTTTCTGAAGAATTAGATGCAATGCAGCCTGACCCGTTTCCTGATGCATACTTTTTAGAAATTTCATCACCAGGTGCTGAAAGACCTCTTAAAACTGAAGAACAAATAAAATCTGCCATTGGTGAATATATTCATTTTGATTATTATGCACCTCAATACGGTGAAAAACACCATGATGGTATTCTATTGGCTGTGAACGAAGACACTTATCTTTTGAAAGTACAGATAAAAACAGTGAGTAAAGAATTAGAAATCGATAAAAAGGCTGTAGCTAAAGCACGTTTAGCTGTAAAGTTTTAGAGAAAGGAAGTAGCATTAGTGAGTAAAGAATTAATAGCTGCTATGCGCATTCTAGAAGAAGAAAAAGGTATTAAACCAGACGTCATTAAAGAGGCTTTGGAATCCGCCTTGATCTTGGCGTATAAGAAAAACTATGATCAGGCACAGAATGTAGAAGTTGTATTTGATGAAAACACAGGAGAGATCAAAGTATACTCGGTTAAAGAAGTTGTAGAGATTAACTATGATTCTACTTTAGAAATTTCCCTTGAAGAAGCATTAAAAATTAATCGCGCTTATGAAATAGGAGATAAAATTAAATTTGAAGTAACTCCGAAAGACTTCGGAAGAATTGCTACTCAAACAGCAAAACATGTTGTAATGCAAAGAATTAGAGAAGCAGAACGAGATATTATTTATGATGAATACATTGAATATCAAGATGAAATATTAACAGGAACGATCGAAAGAGTCGATGCAAGAAATGTATATGTTAACTTAGGTAAAATTGAAGCCATTATGCCTGCTAGTGAACAAATTTCAGGTGAGAGCTTTGTGATGGATGAACGAGTTAAAGTCTATGTAGTAAAAGTAGATAAGACCAGTAAAGGTCCGCAGGTAGTTGTGAGCCGTGCTCATTCTGATTTTTTACGCCGCTTATTTGAGCAAGAAGTGCCAGAAATTTATGATGGAATTGTTGAAATAATTTCAATTGCACGGGAGGCAGGAGATCGTTCGAAAGTAGCAGTGAATTCAAGAGATTCTAATATTGATCCAGTTGGGACTTGTGTAGGACCAAGAGGAACACGGGTGCAATCTATTGTAAATGAACTGAATGGTGAAAACATGGATATTATCCATTGGGATGAAGATCCTGTTGTTTTTATTAAAAATGCAATGAACCCAGCTGAGGTTATTAATGTGATTTTTGATGAAGAAAATCATTCATGCATCGTAGTAGTGCCCGATTATCAATTGTCACTAGCAATTGGTAAAAAAGGGCAAAATGCTCGTTTGGCAGCTCGCTTAACAGGCTATAAGATTGATATTAAATCAGAAAGTTCTTATGCTGAGTATTTAGCCGAAATGGATCAAATGGATTCTACTGAGGAAGATTTAGTGGAAGATATTGATGCTATTATAGAAGATACAGCGGATGAATTAATAGAATTAAGAGCAGAACAAGATTATGCAGAGCAAAATTTAGATCCAGAAGGTGCTGAGGCAATGATGGATGAAGCGAGCATTGACCCTGAACAGGATTATGCTGAATTAGTGGAAGAAGTTGAATACATTGCAGAAGTGAATGAAGAAGAGGAGTTATAAAATATCCTTTTGAGGAGGTTAGAGAATGAAGCAACAAAAAAAGCGTAAGATACCAATGAGAAAATGCGTTGTTTCTGGAGAAATGTTTCCCAAAAAGGATTTGGTTCGGATTGTGAGAACACCAGAAGGAAAGGTTGAAATTGATCCATCTGGGCGTCAGAATGGTCGGGGAGCTTATATTACTTTAGATCCAGAGTTAGCCTATAAAGCTAAAGAAAAACGAATATTTAACCGATTGTTTGACATTGCTATTGAAGATACTTTTTATGATGAACTTTATAAATATCTTGATCATCAGAAAGCAAGGAAAGAGTTATTATGATCTTTAAGCAAAAGCAGTTAAATTTGCTAGGTTTGTCTCTAAGAGCCTCTAAATTGATATCTGGAGATGAACAGGTCGAAAAAGGGATTAAAAAAGGAAAAGTTCACTTAATTTTGGTGGCTAATGATGCGAGTTCAGCTACCAAAGAACGTTATCAAAAGATGAGTGTTCAATATAATGTACCTATTCATATAAATTTTAATAGGTATGAAATCAGTCATGCGATTGGAAAATCTCGAACAATTTGTGGGATTACAGACCATGGCATATCACAAAAATTTTTATCATATGTGACAGGGGTAGAGAACATGAATGATAAATAGTCAAGTATAGGAAGGTGATTGTATGACAGCTGTTCGAATTTATGAATTTGCTAAACAACAAGATATGACATCCAAAGAAATTTTAAAAATCGCTGAAGAACATGGAATGGAATTTAACAGCCACATGTCTTCAATTGATGAAGCTCAGCAAGCTAAATTGAATCAAGTGATTCAAGCGAAAAATAATAAGTCAGATAATAAGACTGTAAAAAAAGAGGAAAAGCCTACGACAAATCATACCAAAGTAAATAATAATCAGCCATCAGAGACGAAGTCTAATAAAATTGAGCAGGATGAAAAAAATAAAAAAACAAAAGACAGTCAAGTTCATGCTACAAAATTAACGAATGAAAAAAGAGAGCACGCGACAAAAAATAATGTTGCTTCGAAGCAGACGAAGGAAGAGGCGAGCGGTTCAAGTTCTGATAGTGAGTCGCAAAAACATGATAATAAGAAAAAAAATCATGGTCAAGCCAATAAGCAACAAGAACAAAAAGGGTCTAAGAGATCAAAAGGGAATCGTCGAAATCGACGTAAAGGTAGACAAGGGTCGCAAACTGTTGAATCAAAAGGCTTAACAGCCCGTAAGCATAAAGATCTACCTGAAACGTTTCATTATACGGAAGGCATTAATATCCAAGAGATTGCCAAACATTTCCACCGCGATGCTACTGAAATTATCAAGAAGCTATTTATGCAGGGTGTGATGGTTAATCAGAACCAAGCGCTCTCAAAAGAGATGATTGAGTTAATTTGTTTAGAATATGGGGTTGAACCCGTTGAGAAAGTTGTGGTAGAAGTTTCGGATTTGGATTATTATTTCGAAGCAGCTGCAGAAGATGATGGCCAAACAATTCGTCCACCTGTGGTAACGATTATGGGACATGTGGATCATGGAAAAACCAGTTTGTTAGATTCGCTTAGAAACACCCATGTAACCGAAGGAGAAGCCGGAGGCATTACTCAGCATATTGGAGCCTATCAAGTAGATGTTGATGGAAAGTCAATTACTTTTCTTGATACTCCAGGACATGCGGCCTTTACAACGATGAGGGCGAGAGGTGCAGATGTTACTGATATTACTATTATTGTGGTAGCTGCTGATGATGGAGTTATGCCTCAAACAGTTGAAGCAATTAATCATGCTAAGGCAGCAGATGTTCCGATAATTGTTGCGATTAATAAAATTGATAAACCTGAAGCTAATCCAGAACGAGTGATGACAGAATTGTCAGAATATGGAATTATCGGAGAAGCTTGGGGTGGAGAACATATATTTGTTAACATTTCTGCAAAATACGGTGATAACTTGGATGAATTGCTGGAGATGATTTTATTAGTGGCAGAAATTCAAGAATTAAAAGCAAAATCGGATCGTTTAGCTTTAGGATCAGTGATAGAAGCCCGTTTAGATAAATCAACTGGAGCAACGGCTACTTTATTAGTTCAACAAGGAACTTTAAGAGTTGGAGATCCTATTGTAGTTGGAAATACATATGGTCGTGTCAGAACGATGCTGAACGATCATGGTAGAAGAATTCGTTCAGCCGGGCCTTCAACCCCAGTAGAAATTACGGGACTAAATGATGCTCCCCAAGCTGGAGATCAGTTTGTTGTTTTTGAAGATGAAAAAACAGCCCGACAAGCTGGTGAAGAAAGAGCTCAGAAAGCTCAAGAGAGACAACGTGATCTTAAGAGAAAAGTAACATTAGATAATCTGTTTGAAACCTTGCAAGAAGGCGAATTAAGATCAGTTAATGTGATTTTAAAAGGAGACGTTCAAGGCTCGATTGAAGCACTAGCTGCTAGTTTATTTAAGATAGATGTTGAAGGAGTTAAAGTTAATATTGTCCATCAAGCAGTGGGAGCGATTAACGAAAGTGATATTACTTTAGCGAATGCTTCATCTGCGATTGTGATAGGCTTTAATGTAAGACCAACTCCTCAAGCTAGAGCTCAAGCAGAGGAAGAGCAAGTAGATATTCGATTACATAACATTATTTATAATGTTATTGATGAGATCGAAACAGCTATGAAGGGCATGCTAGATCCCGAATATGTTGAAGAGATTACTGGACAGGTTGTGGTGCGCGAAACTTATGCTGTTTCTAAATTAGGGACAATAGCAGGTGCGTATGTTTTAGAAGGATTCATTGAAAGATCAAGTAAAGTTCGTTTGATACGAGATAACATTGTTATTTACGAGGGAGAATTAGCGAGTTTAAAACGTTTCAAAGATGATGCTCGTGAAGTAGCAAAAGGTCTCGAATGTGGCATTATGATTGAAGGATATAATGATATAAAAGTCGATGATATTATTGAACCTTATCGACTAGTCGAAGTTAAAAGATAAAAAGGAGGGTTAGAAATGGCAAAATATCGCATAGGTAGAGTGAGACAGGAGATATTGCGCGAAGTTAATGATATTTTGTTAAATGTTATTAAAGACCCAAGAATTGAAGGTGCCACGATAACAGACGTTGAAGTGACGGGCGATTTGCAACATGCCACTATTTTTTATTCTACTTTATCTGATAAGGCTGGTGAAAGGCAGAAAACTCAGGCTGGTTTTCAAGCGGTAGCAGGTAAAGTCCGTTCAGAACTTGGCAAACGTCTTTCACTATATAAAGTTCCTGAAATTATATTTGAACGCGATCATTCGATTGATTATGGTAATCGTATTGATAGCTTATTAAACCAAATAAAAAAAAGTGAATAATTCACGAAATACTTTTAATTTATTAAGTGAATTAGGATAGACACGTTAAGAGACGAATCTTTGGATTCGTCTTTTTATTGTGTGAAAATGATAAATCTCAAGACATTTCTTTCGCAGGTGTGACTATTGGTTAAATAGGTAATTTAAAGTATAATAGATATGTTATTTTACTATTGGGGGAAGATATATGTTTGATGGGATAGTGCCTGTTTGGAAAGAAAAAGGCATGACGAGTCATGATGTCGTGTTTAAAATGAGAAAAATTTTTAAAATGAAAAAAATTGGTCATACTGGCACTCTCGATCCAGAAGTAGATGGAATATTAGTGGTGTGTTTAGGACAAGGGACCAAATTAGTAGACATCTTAATGAATGGAAAAAAACAATATCAAGGTGAGATAGCTGTAGGGATTGCAACAACTACTGAAGATGCTCATGGTGAAGTTATAAAAGTAGTAGAAGTGCAGGAACCAATTCCTTCAAGCGTGATTGATGATGTCATGAAAGACATGGAAGGTGAACTCGCGCAAGTGCCTCCGTATTACTCTGCTGTTAAGGTGAAGGGCAAGAGATTATATGAATATGCGAGAGCTGGACAAGAAGTTGAAAGGCCAAAACGTCGGGTTCAGATCGAAAAGTTTAGAAGAACAAGTGATCCATTTTATGATCCAGAGCAAAAAATTCAGAAATGGAATTTCGAAGTAGAATGTGGTAAAGGAACCTATGTCAGAACTTTAGCAGTGGATTGCTGTGTTAAGTTAGGTTATCCAGGCCATATGTCGCAACTAACCCGAACGGCTTCAGCGGGCTTTAATAATAAAGAAGCATTTACATTAAGGGAGTTGGAACAATTAGCTAAAGCATCAAACTTAAATGAAGCAGTGATTCCACTTGAAAAAGCGATAGAAGGTCTACCTCGTATCAATTTGACCAAAGATCAGTTTCAAGAAATTAGACATGGTGCGGTTGTAGCGAACGATTATTTCAATCAAAAAATTAGTAAAGCAACAGCCTTATTTTTTGAAGATAAGTTAAGAGCCATTTATGATCGTCACCCCAGTAAAGATGATAAACTTAAACCTTATAAAATGTTTCCAAGAGAAAAGGTGGAAAAATGAAGATAATCAATTTGAAGCATCCCTACTCGAAAGAAGAAATTATAAATAAAGAGCTTGTTTTAGCTTTAGGATTTTTTGATGGAGTCCATAGAGGGCACCAGGAAGTGATCAAAACAGCTGTTGAACTTGCTAATGAAAGGGGATTTTTTTCAGCGGTTTTAACCTTTAATCATACTCCGCGATTAGTATATGAGAAAATACATCCGCAAAGGTATACATATCTTTCTATTTACAAGCGTAAAATGGAGCTGTTAAAAAATTTAGGAATTGATTATGTTTATATTTCTGAATTTACTTATGCATTTGGACACCAAAGCCCACAAGAGTTTGTCGATAATTATATTGTCGGATTGGGCGCAAAAGTAGTAGTGGCAGGTTTTGATTATACCTATGGTCCAAAAGATATGGCTAATATGGACACCCTAGTCAATCATGCTAAAGATCGATTTGAGATTATTAAAATTCCCAAACAAGTCGTCAATAATGACAAAATTGCTTCCACTTCTATTCGTCAATATTTGCATTTAGGGCAGTTGGAGAAAGCAAATAAAGAATTGGGTTATATATATCAAACGCATGGAATCGTTATTAATGGTCTGAAAAGGGGGAGTACTAAACTTGGTTATCCTACTGCCAATATTGCATCTGATTGGGAGCAGACGCTTCCAGGAATTGGTGTATATGTTGTAGAGTTTTGGGTGCAGGGGAATTGGTATTATGGCATGGCATCAATTGGTTATAATATAACTTTTGATGATGTTGAAGACCTATCAGTAGAAGTTTATATTCTTGACTTCGATAAAATGATTTATGGGGAAAGTGTCAAAATAAAGTGGCACCATTATTTAAGGGGAGAAGAGAAGTTCCCCAGCATAGAAAAATTAATTAGTCAATTGGATCAAGATTTAATTGATACAAGAAACTATTTCAAAGAAAAAATAAATTAGCACTCGTTATAAAAGAGTGCTAATTTTTCTGTTCATTTTTAGCGATCTTTCTTGACAATCGACCGTTACCGTTGTATGATATAGACAGTTAGCACTCGTGGTTAATAAGTGCTAACGTTATGAGGTGAAAGATAAATGCTAACACCAAGACAACAAGAGATACTGGAGCTAATTGTACAATTATATGCTGATCTTGAAGTGCCGATAGGTTCAAAGACTTTATTAAAAGAAAGTTACTTAAAAGTAAGTCCCGCTACTATTCGAAATGATATGGTAGTATTGGAACAAAATGGCTTTTTAGTAAAGGCGCATACTTCAAGTGGGCGTATCCCTTCTAATGAAGGCTATCAATATTATGTTGATCGTTTATTGGATACAGATAAATGGAAAAACATATATGATAGTGATCGTAAAGCAGTCAGTGAATTGTTTCGTAATCGACCTGCTGATAGTTTCATGATGGCAAAGATTGTGGCTGATTTGTTTGTTTCTCTTACTGGGTTTCCATGCTTAGTGTTTGGACAAAGTAAGGAAGAACACAAAATTGCAGATTTTAAGCTTATTCGACTTGAAGGAAATAGCATTATGTCTATTTTAGTGACAGATCTTAGCCATGTCGAAAGCCAACTTTACCGAAGCCATTTTAGTTTATCAGATGGAGAATTGAGTAAAGTGAGTGAAATTATTAATGTAGAACTCAGAGGAGTTCCTCTTGAGGATGCCTATCATCGATTGAAGCTCACGATTCCGTTATTGCTTCAAAGACAGGTCTCGCAACTAATAGACTTTTCACCATTAATCGAAAAAGCTATTCAACAATTGAAAGGACATCGCTATTCTATTAGTGGTAAGAATAACTTGTTTGATGTAATGGATAGACAGATAACTCCAAGAGATTTTAAGAATTTGTTCAATCTTCTCGATGGTTCTAAAGAATTATTTGATACGTTTGAGCAACGTTCGGAAGGGATTGAGGTGTTATTTGGGCAAGATTTTGCACCGAAAGGCATGCAAAATTTAGCTCTTGTCATGGGGACTTTTACTTTGGATGTACAAAAAATGACGATAAGTATCTTAGGTTCATCAACCATGAAGTTTTCTCGTATGATTACGTTAATGGATCAGATGATTAAAGAATTTACCAATTAAAAGGGGGGCTTCAAGTGACTGAAGAAAAAAAAGAGATGGACAATCAAGCAAATGAAAAAATAGATGCACAAGAAAAAAATTCAGATCTTAACCAGAAAAATGTAGAAGAGATTGAAAAAGAAACGATGGATAATGCAGAAGAATTGTCTCCTCAGGAAGATCATTCTGACTCCATTCAAGAAGAGTCATCAAAGGTAGATGAATTAATGCATCAGATGGAAGAATTAGAAGATCGCAACCTTAGATTACAAGCAGAAATCGCAAATATCCAGCGTTCAAATTTACGAGAACGTCAAGAATCAGCCAAGTATCGTTCGCAGTTTTTAGCTAAAAGGCTAGTAGATGCGATGGATAATTTAGAAAGAGCCTTACAACAAGAAGTTAAAAGCGAAGAAGCTCAAGCCATTCATAAAGGAGTGGAAATGGTTTATGAGCAAATATTATCTGCTTTTAAAGAAGAAAATATTGAAATGATTAATCCGATCAATCAACCATTTGATCCTAATTTTCACCAGGCGGTTACCACTCAGCCGGCTGAAGATGGACAAGATACAGACATTGTAATTAACGTGTTGCAAAAGGGTTATGTTTTAAATGATCGTATTATCCGTCCTGCGATGGTGATTGTTTCTGCGTAGTACAGTAATGAATAGATGTTAAAGTAAAATTGAAATAAATACAACATAAAGGAGAATGTCTTATGGCAAAAATTTTAGGTATTGATTTAGGAACAACAAACTCTGCAGTAGCAGTTCTTGAAGGTGGAGAGGCTAAAATTATTCCCAACCCAGAAGGAAATCGTACAACACCTTCAGTAGTAGCATTTAAAAATGATGAAATACAAGTAGGGGAAGTTGCAAAGAGACAAGCAGTGACAAATCCAGAGACGATTGCTTCAATTAAACGTCATATTGGAGAAGACGGCTATAAGCAATCAATGGGTGGAAAAGATTATACACCGCAAGAGATCTCTGCTATGATTTTGCAGCATTTAAAATCTTATGCGGAAGATTACCTTGGAGAAAAAGTGGATAAGGCTGTTATTACAGTTCCAGCTTACTTCAATGATGCTCAACGTCAAGCAACTAAAGATGCAGGTAAAATTGCGGGGTTAGAAGTAGAGCGTATTGTAAATGAGCCAACGGCAGCTGCTCTAGCTTATGGTTTGGACAAGACAGAAGCTGAAGAAAAAGTATTAGTCTTTGACTTAGGTGGAGGAACTTTTGACGTTTCTATTCTTGAGTTGGGAGATGGAGTCTTCGATGTACTTTCGACAGCGGGTGATAATAAGCTCGGTGGAGATGACTTTGATGAGAAAATTATTGATTATCTAGTAGAAGAATTTAAGAAAGAAAATTCGATTGATCTATCTAAAGATAAAATGGCTTTACAGCGTTTAAAAGATGCTGCTGAAAAAGCTAAGAAAGATTTATCAGGTGTTTCTTCAACTCAGATTAGCTTACCGTTTATTACTGCTTCTGAAGATGGACCATTACACTTAGAAATGAATTTAACACGAGCTAAATTTGATGAATTAACTCATGATTTAGTTGAACGAACTAAAGGTCCTGTACGCCAAGCGATCAAAGATGCTGGTTTAGATAAGTCTGAAATTGATGAAGTGATTCTGGTGGGTGGTTCAACGCGTATTCCTGCTGTTCAAGAAGCTGTTAAGAAAGAAACAGGAAAAGAACCAAACAAATCAGTGAATCCTGATGAAGTGGTAGCGATGGGAGCGGCTATTCAAGGTGGAGTTATTTCTGGTGATGTCAAAGATGTTGTACTACTTGATGTGACACCATTATCATTAGGGATTGAAACAATGGGTGGCGTATTTACAAAATTAATTGATCGTAATACTACTATTCCTACTTCTAAATCACAAGTTTTCTCAACAGCTGCTGATAATCAACCTGCCGTTGATATTCATGTCTTGCAAGGAGAACGTGAAATGGCTGCCGATAATAAAACCCTTGGTCGTTTCCAATTAGCTGATATACCAGCAGCTCCTCGTGGAGTACCACAAATTGAAGTGACGTTTGACATTGATAAGAATGGTATTGTGAATGTCTCTGCTAAAGATTTAGGGACTCAAAAAGAACAAACCATTACTATTAAATCATCATCAGGTTTAAGCGATGAAGAAATTGAACGTATGGTTAAAGATGCGGAAGCTAATGCAGAGGTTGATAAGAAGCGTCGTGAAGAAGTAGATTTACGTAATGAAGTGGATCAAATGATCTTTACAACTAATAAAACGTTAGAAGAATTAAAAGATAACGATAATATTTCAGAAGATGAAATCCAAAAAGCAGAAGCTGCACGTGATGAATTACAAGCTGCGGTAGAGGCCAATGATCTTGATCAAATGAGAGAAAAACGTGATGCGCTTAATGAAGTAGTACAGAATTTATCTGTAAAGCTTTATGAGCAAGCAGCTCAACAAGCCCAAGCACAGCAGGAAGCAGGGGCAAGTGAAGCAACTGATTCCTCAGATGATAACATTGTAGATGCTGATTTTGAAGAAGTAGATTAAAATTTTTCGAACAAGAAAAGAAAAGCGATTGAGTCATGTTGAGTCATGCATGATTCAATCGTTTCCCTTTCTGTCAGCCAACAATGTAAAGGAGGGAACAAATGGCTAATAAAAGAGATTATTATGAAGTCCTAGGTGTTTCAAGAGATGCATCTGATGCTGAAATCAAAAAAGCATATCGTAAACTTTCAAAAAAATATCACCCTGATATCAATCAAGAGCCTGAGGCTGCTGAAAAGTTTAAAGAAGTAGCAGAAGCTTACGAAGTATTAAGTGATAGTCAAAAACGTGCAGCTTATGATCAATATGGCCATGCTTCGACTGATCCTAATTTTGGTCAAGGATTTGGTGGGGGATTCGGTGGATTCTCAGGTGGAGCTGGTTTTGGTTTTGATGATATTTTTGATACATTCTTTGGCGGAGCGTCTGGCCAAAGTCGTCGTCCCAATGCTCCTCGTAAAGGAAATGATTTACAATATCGTTTAAATTTGACCTTTGAAGAAGCAATTTTTGGAAAAGAAACCACGATTAAATATAATCGAAATGAAGAATGTCGTACTTGTCATGGTAGTGGTGCAAAAGAAGGTACGGAACCGGTGACTTGTCATAAGTGTCACGGTACAGGTGTTATCCAAGTTGAACGTAATTCACCATTCGGTCGAGTTATGACTCAGGCTACTTGTGATGTATGTGGGGGAACCGGTAAAGAAATTAAGGAAAAATGTACTACCTGCCATGGTTCAGGTATTGAAACGGTAAGCCATACAGTTAAAGTGACTGTACCAGCTGGAGTGGAAGAAGGAAATCAAATTCGACTTGCCGGACAAGGTGAATCAGGTGCTAATGGGGGACCATATGGAGATTTATATGTTGTCTTCATAGTAGAGTCAAGCAAGGAATTTAAACGTGAAGGTTCAGAAATATATTATAATTTACCGATTACTTTTAGTCAGGCGGCACTTGGAGATGAAATTCAAGTACCAACTGTTCATGGTAAAGTGAAATTAAAGATCCCTGCTGGTACTCAAACGGGAACTACTTTCCGATTGAAAGGAAAGGGTGC
Source organism: Facklamia lactis (assembly GCF_015863205.1). GTDB lineage: Bacteria > Bacillota > Bacilli > Lactobacillales > Aerococcaceae > Facklamia > Facklamia lactis. The sequence goes on from NZ_JACBXQ010000001.1 coordinate 40,940, forward strand.
GCCTAATGTGAGAACAGGACATATTGGGGACCAACAAGTGACGGTAAAGGTTGTGACACCTTCGAAACTAAATGATAAACAACGTGAATTATTTAAAGAATTAGCTCAAGAGATGGGTTCTAATGTGAAAGAACAAGAAGGCGGTTTTTTTGATAAAATGCGTGATATTTTTAATCATGATTAAAAAAAAGCAGGATGTTGGATCCTGCTTTTTTATTTTGGATCAGTTTATAGTTGGATAAACAAATACCGGATCGTGTAGGTCTTAAAATTTAACTTGGAAAGAAAACTATCTAAATGAGGCTATTTTTGATATGATATAGTGTAGCTATCTTTAAGATGCTTGAAAAGGAAGTGAAGTCAAGTGGATATAAATAGAATGAAAGAACGTCAAGAAAGAATCCGAAATTTTTCGATTATTGCGCATATTGATCATGGGAAATCAACTTTAGCAGATCGGATTTTACAACAAACACATACTGTTGCAGATCGAGATATGCAAGCTCAATTACTCGACTCAATGGACTTAGAGCGAGAACGTGGGATCACAATTAAGTTAAATGCTGTGGAGTTAACCTATAAAGCCTCAGATGGGCAAGAATACATTTTTCATCTTATCGATACGCCAGGGCATGTCGATTTTGCTTATGAAGTATCACGGTCTCTTGCAGCGTGTGAAGGAGCTATCTTGGTTGTAGATGCAGCTCAAGGTATTGAAGCTCAAACATTGGCTAATGTTTATTTAGCGGTGGATAATGAGTTAGAAATATTGCCCGTTATTAATAAAATTGATTTACCATCAGCCAATCCAGAAAAAGTACAATTGGAAATTGAAGAAATTATTGGCATTGATGCCTCGGAGGCTGTTTATGCTTCAGCTAAGGCAGGTATTGGAATTGAAGAAATTTTAGAGCAAATTGTTGAAAAGGTTCCTGCACCAACAGGAGATATAGAAGAACCATTACAAGCTTTAATATTCGATTCTGCCTATGATGCATATCGGGGTGTTGTTTTAAATATTCGGGTAATGAATGGAATCGTTAAACCGGGTGATAAAATACGACTGATGAGTAATCATAAGGAATTCGAAGTGATTGAAGTGGGAGTTTTTTCTCCATCAGCTTTGAAAAGAGATTATCTGATGGTTGGAGATGTTGGTTATATCACAGCAGGTATTAAGACAATCCAAGATACGCGTGTGGGGGATACTATTACGTTAGCTAATCGGCCAGCACCAGAGCCTTTGCAAGGATACCGTAAGCTTAATCCAATGGTTTTTGCTGGTCTTTATCCAGTAGATTCTTCAGACTATAATGATTTAAGAGAGGCTTTGGAAAAACTTCAGTTAAATGATGCGTCTCTCCAATTTGAAGCAGAGACTTCTCAAGCTTTAGGATTTGGATTCCGAACAGGCTTTTTAGGTCTGCTTCATATGGATGTTATTCAAGAACGACTAGAACGTGAATTTGATATCGATTTAATTACTACTGCTCCTTCTGTTATTTATAAGGTGATTAAAACTGATGGGGAAGAAGTGGTTGTAGATAATCCATCAGAAATGCCGGATCCGACCGAAATCGATAAAATATATGAACCATATGTTAAAGCTTCGATTATGGTACCCAGTGAGTATGTTGGAGCTGTAATGGAACTTGGACAGAGAAAACGTGGACAATTTATTACAATGGATTACTTAGATGAGTTCCGAGTTAATGTTATCTATGAACTTCCGATGGCTGAAATTGTGTATGATTTTTTCGATCGACTTAAGTCTAGTACAAAAGGATATGCTTCCTTTGATTATGAACTAATTGGTTATCGTGAGTCGAATCTTGTTAAGATGGAAATTTTATTGAATAATGATGTGATTGATGCCTTCTCGATTATTGTACACAAAGATTTTGCCTATGGTCGTGGACGTGCATTAGTAGAAAAGTTAAAAGAAATTATTCCTCGTCAAATGTTTGAAGTTCCTGTCCAGGCAGCAATTGGGCATAAAATAATCGCTAGAACAACGATTAAAGCTTACCGTAAAGATGTTACTGCAAAACTATATGGTGGGGATGTTTCCCGTCGTAAGAAGTTACTAGAGAAACAAAAAGAAGGAAAAAAACGAATGAAAGCAGTGGGGAATGTTGAAATTCCTCAAGAGGCCTTTATGGCTGTCTTACAAATGGATGAAGAATAAAGAAAAGTCAGAAAATACGATAGACGTATTTTCTGACTTTTTTGTTTTGATGGGTACGAATTAAAGTGCTAAATGATGGAGAAAAGTATTTTTCTGGTTAAACCCGAACGAAAAGATGGCACATTCATGAAATGTTTGATTTTGTATTTTTAAATACTTGTATTTATGCTACTATTCTTTTGAGGAGGCGATGATATGATATCAGTTGGAGTTATTATGGGGTCAAAATCAGATTGGCCTACGATGAAACTTGCAACGAAAGTTTTAACTGATTTTGGTATTGAGTATGAAAGAAAAGTGGTGTCGGCCCACCGTATGCCAGATGAGATGTTTGCTTACGCAAAAGAAGCGAAAGATAAAGGAATTAAAGTGATTATTGCTGGAGCAGGCGGAGCAGCTCATTTGCCGGGAATGGTTGCTAGTCAAACGACATTACCAGTTATTGGAGTTCCCATTAAATCAAGTACTCTCAATGGATTAGATTCTTTATTATCGATTGTACAAATGCCAGGAGGAATTCCTGTTGCAACTACAGCGATTGGAGATGCTGGAGCAAAAAATGCAGGCTTGTTAGCTGTTAGAATTTTAAGCATCGAAGATAAAGAACTTTCTAAAAAACTAAAAGAATATCATAATGAAATGCGTCGTCAATCGATAGAAAGTGAGCGAGAACTTGACTAAATATATAAAACCAGGCTCAACAATTGGCATTATAGGTGGAGGACAATTGGGGAAAATGCTTGCTCAATCGGCAAAACAAATGGGCTATGTAGTAGGCATATTTGATCCAACTGAACATTGTTCAGCAGCACAAGTAGCTGATTTTCATTATCAAGCAGCCTATGATGATCGAGAACAGCTAATGAAATTTGCTGAAGAAGTAGATGTTATGACTTTTGAATTTGAGAATATATCGGTCGAAAGTTTAAAAAGTATTGTCCAATCAGGTGTTTATTTACCTCAAGGGACGGAAATACTCAATATTATTCAGGATCGAATGAGTGAGAAGGGATTTATTGACCATTCTGAAGTCCCTTTAGCAAAATACTATCGGGTTGATAATGAAGAAGACTTATTAGAGGCCCTTTCAGCTAATGGATATCCAGCTGTTTTGAAGACAAGACGTTTCGGATATGATGGTAAAGGCCAGATAATGATTAAAGATGATAATGATCTTTTAGAAGCTAAAAAGCTTGTTCAGACTGCACCCTGCGTCTTGGAAGATTATATAACTTTTGATCGAGAAGTATCTATAATGGTCGTTCGTGATTTGAATGGAACGATTAAAGTTTTTCCATTGTCTGAGAATATCCATGTTAACCATATTTTACATCAGTCGATTGTTCCTGCAAGAGTAGAAAAAAATATAGAAAAAGAAGCTGTATCGATTGCTCAGAAGATTGCTAAAGAGATCGGATTAGTGGGTGTTTTGGGGATTGAATTCTTTGTGAGTGGCAATGAGTTATTAGTTAATGAGCTGGCTCCTCGCCCACATAATTCTGGTCATTATTCCATTGAAGCATGTGAATTTTCACAATTTGATATGCATATTCAAGCAATTTGTGGAACGGCTTTACCAGACAATCATTTGTTTTCTTCAGTCATTATGACGAATATTTTGGGACAACATTTGGAAGCAGTCGTGGAAGAATGGCCTAAACATGCTGATTGGCATCTGCATTTATATGGAAAAGGCGAAGCTAAGGTTAATCGAAAGATGGGGCATATTACCCAACTCACCCAAGATGTTGAAAGCACCTTAGAAAATAATAAGAATTTGAAGATATGGGAGAGAGAATAAATATGATTGATCGCTACGCTCGACCAGAAATGAAACAAATTTGGAGTGATCAGAATAAGTATCAAGCATGGTTAGAAGTAGAAATACTAGCTTCAGAAGCTTGGTCTGAATTGGGTGAAGTCCCTTCTAAGGATGCCCAAGCAATTCGAAAAAATGCTGCTTTTGATATTGAACGAATTTTAGAAATTGAGAAAGATACTAGACATGATGTAGTAGCCTTTACAAGAGCAGTTTCAGAATCTTTGGGAGAAGAGAAGAAATGGATCCATTATGGCTTAACTTCAACGGATATAGTGGATACGGCTTATGGTTATCTTTTAAAACAAGCTAATAATATTATAAGAAAGGATTTAGAGAATCTGACAGATATTATTAGAGAAAAAGCATTAGAACATAAAGATACGGTGATGATGGGGCGTACTCACGGAGTACATGCTGAACCTACTACGTTTGGACTTAAACTTGCTACTTGGTATTCAGAGATGAAAAGGAACATTGAACGTTTTGAACATGCAGCGAAAGGGGTTGAATCTGGAAAAATTTCGGGAGCTGTTGGGACTTTTGCAAATACCCCTCCAGCCGTTGAAGCTTACGTTTGTGAGCAATTGGGTATTCGAGCACAAGAAATATCGACCCAAGTTTTACCAAGAGATTTGCATGCAGAATATTTAGCCTGTATCTCGTTAATTGCAACTAGTATTGAGCGATTTGCTACAGAAATTAGAGGATTACAGAAATCGGAACAAAGGGAAGTAGAAGAGTTTTTTGCTAAAGGACAAAAAGGCTCTTCTGCGATGCCGCACAAACGTAATCCAATTGGTTCTGAGAATATGACAGGGATAGCTCGAGTGATAAGAGGTTATATGGTAACGGCTTATGAGAATGTTGCACTTTGGCATGAACGAGACATTTCACATTCTTCTGCAGAAAGGATTATCATACCTGATGCAACAACTTTATTAAATTATATGCTTAATCGTTTTAGTCGAATTGTTAACGAGTTAACTGTTTTTCCAACCAATATGCAAGAAAATATGAATCGAACTTTTGGTCTGATCTATTCTCAACGCGTTCTTTTAAAATTGATTGATAAAGGAATGTCGAGAGAACAAGCGTATGACTTAGTTCAACCCAAAACTGCTCAAGCATGGGATGAACAAAGATCTTTTAGAGAGCTACTCGAACAAGATTCTCAAATTATGAGAAATTTGACGGTTGAAGATCTAGAAGATGCATTTGATTATACGTATCATTTAAAAGAAGTAGATTCTATATTTGAGCGTGTAGGAATTAAACCTCAGGAGAATGTTAATGGCAGATAAAATTAGATTATTATATGCAGGAAAAGCTAAAAAAGTTTTTGAAACAACAGATCCAGATTACTTAATTGTAGAGTACTTAGATCAGTTGACGGCTCTTAATGGGGCTAAACTCGAAATTAAAGAGGGCAAAGGGATTGTGGCTAGTCAAATTTCAAATTTACTTTTCAATTATTTAAATCGAGAAGGAATCAAAACGCATCATATGAAAGCACTCAATAATCGAGAAGTTCTAGTGAAAAAATTATCGATGATTCCATTAGAAGTGGTATTACGGAATCGAGTAGCTGGTTCCTTAGAAAAACGCTTCAAACTAGAGCGAGGTCAAAAAATTGAACCTATTATTGAGTTCTATTATAAAAATGATGAATTAGATGATCCTTTTATGTGTGAAGATCATATTAGGATTCTCGGATTGATCAGCGAAGAAAAACTTGTCGAGATCAAAAATCTTACAAATGTCATTAACCAATTATTGATTAGTCTCTTTAATAAAGCGAATTTGGAACTAGTGGATTTTAAATTAGAGTTTGGGTTGGATAAGAATGGGGAACTTATCTTAGCTGATGAGATTTCGCCCGATAATTGTCGGATATGGGATAGCCAAAATTTAACAAGTTTAGATAAAGATTTATTTAGGCAAGATAGTGGGGATGTTATTGCTGCTTATCAATTAGTTTTGAAACGTCTTGAAGAAATTACTAATAAATTATAAAGGGGATATTAACATGTATAAAGTTGAAGTTTTTGTTACTTATAAGGAATCTATTTTAGATCCACAGGGAGAAGCTATTAAAGGATCTGTTCATCGAATGGGATATAATGATGTCCAAGAAATTCGCCAAGGTAAATATTTTGAAATGAAAATTGAGAAAAAAGAGCAAAACATTGAAGAAATAGTTGAAAAGATTTGTGATAAAATTCTTGCAAATCCTGTAATGGAGAGTTATCGGTATAATATTTCGGAGGTGGAATAGTATGAAATTTGCTGTGATACAATTTCCAGGATCTAATTGTGATATTGATGCTTTTCATGCTATTAAAGATGTAATGGATGAAGAAGTAGAATATGTTAGTCATAATTCAACAAATCTTGATCAATTTGATGCGGTAATCGTTCCTGGTGGGTTCTCGTTTGGTGATTATTTACGTTGTGGGGCGATTGCTTCCCATTCCAATGTGATGGAGGCTGTTAAAAAATTTGCAGCTTCAGGTAAATTAGTAATTGGTATTTGCAATGGGTTTCAAATTTTAACAGAGGCGGGTCTACTTCCAGGAGCCTTGATACGAAATCATTCTTTGAAATTTATTTCTAAGAATCAGCCTTTAGAAGTTGTAAATGACCAATCAGCTTTTACAAATAGTTATGAAAAAGGACAAGTTATCACTGTACCGATTGCCCATGGGGAAGGTAATTACATTGTTTCAGAGGAAGAATTAGCAGATTTAGAAGCAAATAATCAGATTCTTTTCCGTTATGCTGGAACCAATCCGAATGGATCAATGGGTGATATTGCAGGAGTTGTAAATAAGCAAGGAAATGTGATGGCGATGATGCCTCACCCAGAACGAGCTGTTGAGGCTTTAATTAATGGTACAGATGGAATAGGTGTATTTCAATCGATGATCAAATATTATCAAGATAAGGCGGTGCAAAATGGCTAAAATGCATGAATTTACTCCTCAAGAGATTGAAAGTCAAAAAATTTATCAACAATGGGGTTTAAAAGATGAAGAGTATGCTCATATTCGCGACGATATTCTAGGACGTCAACCTAACTTTACTGAAACAGGACTTTATTCTGTAATGTGGTCAGAACATTGCTCTTATAAAAACTCAAAACCTGTATTGCGTAAATTCCCGATTGAAGGGCCGCAGGTTTTACAAGGACCAGGTGAAGGCGCAGGAATCGTTGATATTGGAGACCAACAAGCAGTAGTCTTTAAAGCAGAAAGCCATAATCATCCTTCAGCAGTTGAACCTTATGAAGGTGCAGCAACAGGTGTTGGAGGAATTCTTCGTGACATTTTCTCAATGGGAGCTCGTCCGATTGCCTCTCTAAACTCTTTGAGATTCGGGGAATTAGATAATGACAGAACGCGTTTCTTGTTTGAAGAAGTTGTAGCAGGAATTGCTGGGTATGGTAATTCCATAGGGATCCCAACAGTTGGTGGTGAAATTGCCTTTGATGATGCTTATAAAGGAAATCCATTAGTTAATGCAATGTCCGTAGGGTTAATTGATCATGAAGATATGCAAGTCGGACAAGCGTCAGGAGTAGGTAATTCAATTGTTTATGTTGGGGCTAAAACAGGTCGTGATGGTATTCATGGCGCCACGTTCGCTTCTGAGGAATTTGATGATGAGGTCGAAACAGAACGTTCAGCTGTTCAAGTTGGGGATCCTTTTATGGAGAAGCTTTTAATGGAAGCTTGTTTGGAAGTTATCTATCATCATAAAGATGCTTTAGTGGGAATACAAGATATGGGCGCAGCAGGCTTGGTTTCTTCTTCTTCTGAAATGGCTGAAAAAGCAGGAACAGGAGTGAAATTAAATCTTGATTTGGTTCCCCAACGTGAATCAGAAATGATTCCCTATGAAATGATGTTATCTGAGTCACAGGAAAGAATGCTCTTGTGTGTTCGGCGTGGTATGGAAGAAGAAATCATCCAAGTCTTCAAGGAATATGACTTGGACGCGGTTATTATTGGTGAAGTGACGGAAGACGGACAATATACCCTAATCCATCAGGGCGAAGTTGTGGCAAATGTTCCAGTAACTTCTTTAGGTGATGGTCCTGTTTATCATAATGAATCAAAAGTTCCTCAGCGTATTTTGGATTGGAAAGAGTTAGGACAGTTCCAACCTGAAATTGATGATGCCAGTCAAGTGCTAAAGGATATTCTTGCCCAGCCTACTATCGCCTCAAAGAAAGTGGCTTATGAGACATTTGATTCACAAGTAAGAACTTCAACTGTAGTGGGGCCAGGATCAGATGCAGCAGTGATTCGAATCAGAGGCACTGAAAAAGCGTTAGCAATGACAGCCGATTATAATTCACGTTATATTTATTTGAATCCTGAAATAGGTGGACAAATGGCAGTTGCTGAAGCAGCTCGTAATATTGTGGCTTCAGGTGGGAAACCACTGGCTATTACTGACTGTTTAAATTTTGGTAATCCTGAAAAACCAGAAGTGTTTTATGAATTAGATAAATCAGCAGATGGTATTGCAGAGGCCTGCAGACAATTAGATACCCCTGTTATTTCAGGAAATGTTTCTCTGTATAATGAATCTAATGGACAGGCTATTTATCCTTCCCCTATGATTGGGATGGTAGGTCTAATTTCTGATGTGAAACAAACAGTGACTCAGAAGTTTAAGCAAGCTGGCGACGTTATTTATTTAATTGGAGAAACAACAGATGCTTTCAATGGAACAGAGTTACAGAAGATGCTACTAGGTAAGATTGAGGGGCCTTTATTTGATTTTGATTTAGAGAGTGAAGTAAAAAATCAAAAGACAGTATCTAATGCGATTTCTAAAGGATTATTGGCATCTGCACACGATTTAAGCGAAGGAGGCTTGGCAGTTGCTATTGCTGAATCAGTATTTGGAACAGAGTTAGGTGCTGAAGTCGAACTTGATTTAACGGCAGATAAATTATTTGCGGAAAATGGGTCACGTTTTATTGTTTCAGTTGAAGCCAGCAAGCAAGATGAATTTGAAAAAGAATTTGGTAAGAACTTTAAACGTATTGGTAAAGTTGTTTCTGAAGATCGCTTAAGAATTAAAGCCCAAGATCAAGAAATTCAAGCCTCTCGTTCAGAGTTACAAGAGATTTGGGAGGAAGCGATACCGTGTCTTTTAAAAGGGAAGTAATTGATGGAATAGAATATCTTTCGACAGATATTAGCGAAGATATTTATGATTTGCCACATGAAGAATGTGGCTTAATTGGAATATGGAATCAAGAAGATGCTGCTTTTGATACTTATTATGGCCTGCATGCACTTCAACATCGTGGGCAAGAAGGCGCAGGAATCGCTTGTTTATTAGATTCTAAAATTAATGCTCATCGTGATTTTGGTTTGGTTCATGAGATATTTAAAGACAAGGAATCACTAATAGAATTAAAAGGTAGTTCTAGTTTGGGACATGTTCGTTATGCAACATCTGGCACAAGTGATATTAATAATATTCAACCTTTAGTTTTTCATTTTGAAGATGGCGATATTGCGATGGCACACAATGGGAATTTGGTGAATGCGAAGTCTATCAAGAAAGAATTAGAACAGAAGGGGTCTATTTTTCAAACTACTTCTGATTCGGAAGTGATTATGCACCTTGTAAGAAGGTCAGAGGCTGGAAGTTTCCATGATAAATTGAAGGAAGCCCTTTGCCAGGTTGTAGGAGGATATACTTATCTCTTTTTGACAAATAATGAATTAATTGGCGCATGTGATCCGAACGGGTTTCGGCCTCTGATTGTCGGTCAATTGCCTGAAAAAGGCTACGTAATGGCTTCAGAATCAACAGCTTTAGACCAAATTGGGGCTCAGTATTTATTTGATGTAGAACCTGGGCAAATTGTTTATATCAATAATCAAGGCATAGAAAAAGAGTATTACACTGAAAAACGACAACAAGCGATTTGTTCGATGGAATTTATCTATTTTGCTCGACCTGATTCTAATATTCATGGTGTGAATGTTCATACTGCAAGAAAAAAATCGGGACGTATCCTAGCAGAAGAAGCACCTTGTCCAGAGGCAGACATCGTAATTGGTGTACCAAACTCATCTTTATCAGCGGCATCCGGTTATGCTGAAGCTGCAGGAATTCCTTATGAAATGGGTCTTATTAAGAACCAATATACAGCAAGAACTTTTATTCAACCTACTCAAGAATTAAGAGAACGAGGAGTTCGAATGAAGCTTTCGGCTGTTAGGAAAGTCGTTGAAGGCAAAAAAATAGTGATGGTTGATGATTCTATCGTAAGAGGAACAACCAGTAAGAGAATAGTTCGCCTTTTAAAAGAAGCAGGAGCGGCAGAAGTACATGTTAGAATTGCGTCACCTGCTCTAAAGCACCCATGTTTTTATGGGATCGATATTTCAAATACGCAAGAGTTGATAGCTGCTAATCATACGCAAGAGGAAATTACGGCTATCATAGGCGCAGATTCATTAGCTTATTTAAGTGAAGATGGCTTAATATCAGCCATCAATCTTTCGTCTTCAGCTCCATACCAAGGTTTATGTATGGCTTACTTTAATGGAGATTATCCTACAGCCTTGCATGATTTTGAAGAAAAATATAAGTTAGAATTAGCAAAAATCGTTAAGAACTAAAGCTTCAAAGAGGAGGATATTAAATGACACAAGGTAATGCATACAGTCGTGCTGGGGTAGATGTTCATGCTGGTTACGAAGCGGTTAATCGAATGCAAAAACATGTAAAAAGAACGCTGAGATCAGAGGTTCTAACTAATTTAGGTGGTTTTGGGGGCGCTTTTGATTTATCTAAATTTAATTATCAAGAGCCTGTTTTAGTCAGTGGAACAGATGGGGTAGGAACAAAATTGATGGTAGCTATCGGGTCTGAAAAATATGATACGGTAGGAATTGATTGTGTTGCTATGTGTGTAAATGATATTGTGGCGCAAGGTGCCGAACCACTCTTCTTTCTAGATTATATTGCCTTAGGTAATAACAAACCAGAAGTAGTGGAAAGTATTGTTTCTGGTGTTGCAGAAGGGTGTGTGCAAGCAGGAGCAGCTCTAATTGGTGGAGAAACGGCTGAGATGCCGGGAATGTATGCATATGATGATTTTGATATTGCTGGCTTTGCAGTAGGAATTGGTGAGAAGAATCAATTAATTACAGGGGAGAAAGTTAAAGCAGGAGATATTTTGATTGGGTTAGCAGCTTCTGGTATTCATTCTAATGGGTTCTCCTTGGTTAGAGATATTTTATTTGAACAACATGATTATAAATTAGATCAAGTATTAATTGAAGGTTCAGACATTACTGTGTCAGAAGCTTTATTGGAGCCTACCAAGATATATGTACAATCAGTATTACCTTTTGTTAAAGAAGGAATCATTAGTGGAATTGCTCATATTACGGGTGGTGGATTTATTGAAAACTTGCCACGTATGATGGGAAATCATCTTGCTGCTGAAATTAAATTAGGTTCTTGGCCCGTTCTCCCTATTTTTAATCAATTGCAAGCCTTGGGTAATGTAGATTCCTTAGAGATGTATGAAATTTTCAATATGGGAATAGGAATGGTATTGGCTGTTCCTGCTGAATATGTTGTACAAGTAAAAGAGCAATTAGATCAGAAGGGTGAGCTTTGTTACGAAATTGGGCAAGTAGTTGAAAAAACTGATCAAGAAGTTATCTTTAAATAGGAGGTTGGATATGCGGTTTGCTATCTTTGCTTCAGGATCCGGTTCGAATTTTCAGAAGATTGTTGAGTCACATTATCAAAATCCAAAAGTCGAATTTGTGTTTTTGTTCACCGATCAAAAACAGGCGTATGCTATTCAACGTGCGAAGATGTTAGGCGTTCCAGTTAAAGTTGCACAGCCTAAGGATTTTCCGGTTCGTTTGGAATATGAAAAATATCTAGTTGAATTATGCCAGGAAGCAAAAGTAGACTATATTTTATTGGCGGGGTATATGCGAATTATTGGGTCTCCCTTATTAAATGCATATGCTAATCGAATTATTAATATCCATCCTTCGTTATTACCTGATTTTCCTGGGAGGACAGGTATTGCAGATGCGTATAATGCTGGAGTGACTGAAACTGGTGTGACGGTCCATTTGGTTGACGAGGGAATTGATACGGGACCTATTCTAGCGCAGGAGAAAGTTACAATTGATGAAGGAGATACTTTGGCAGATTTAGAAACGAAAATTCACCAAATAGAACATCAACTCTATCCAAGAGTGGTTGGACAGTTAATAGAAGAAGGGAAAAGATATGACACGAGCATTAATTAGTGTATCAGATAAGACAAATTTGATAGCAATAGCACAGGTTCTTCAGGAGATGGGGATCGAAATTATATCGACAGGTGGAACGCAAGCATATCTTAGTAAAAATGGCATTACAACTATTTCCATTGAAGAGGTGACAGGCTTTCCAGAACTTTTGGATGGGCGAGTTAAAACTCTACATCCTAAAGTTCATGGCGGTCTTTTGGCTCTTCGTGATAATCGAAATCATATGCAGGCGTTAGAAGAACACCAAATTGAGAAGATTGATTATATTATTGTGAATCTATACCCATTTAAAGAAACGATTCAGGATCCGAATGTTAATCTTTTTGAAGCAATTGAAAAGATCGATATCGGGGGACCCAGCATGCTACGTTCGGCAGCAAAAAATTATGAATCAGTCACTGTTATTTCTGATCCAGAGGACTATGAGCAGGTCATCAGTGAATTAAAAGAACATGGAGCGACTTGTTTATCTACTCGTAAACTGCTCGCACAAAAAGTTTTTGCTCATACAGCTTCTTATGATGCTGCCATTGCTAGTTATTTATCAAAGCAGCTAAGTGAAGAGCAAACAAAAGATTCAATCGATTCTGACACCTTAACTTTAACAGGAGAACGACTGCATGAATTACGCTATGGTGAGAATAGCCATCAAACAGCCACGGTTTATGCTAATCCGCAGGCTCCTAGTTATTCGATTACCAAAGCTGAAAAATTAAATGGGAAAAATTTATCCTTTAATAATTATCGTGATGCGGATGCAGCAATCAAAATCTTGCGAGAATTTTCTGATCAAATTTGTGCAGTTGCGGTTAAGCATTTAAATCCCTGTGGAGTAGCGATTGGAAATACGATTGAAGAATCGTTTACACGTTGCTATGAATCGGATCCTGTTTCCATATTTGGAGGCATTGTGGCTTTTAATCAACCCATCACAGAAAAATTAGCCAATCGACTACATCAAATGTTTCTAGATGTTATTATTGCACCCGACTTTGAAGAAGAAGCCCTTGAGATATTAAAGCAGAAACCAAATGTAAGACTTTTAAGACTCAAAATGGATGATTTAACAATGGAAGAAAAAGAAGTCATATCAGTATCAGGCGGTATCCTTGTTCAAGATCAAGATTTAATTGAAGAAGAGCCAAGCGAATGGGTGCTAATGACTGAGAAAGATGTTACATCCATTCAACGAGAAGCCTTACAATTTGCTTGGAAAGTAGCGAAGCATGTAAAGTCTAATGCGATTGTAGTGACGAATGAGTATCAAACGTTTGGTATTGGTGCGGGACAAACGAATCGAGTAGGTGCAGCAAAGATTGCTATAGAACAAGCTGAACAAAGTGGCTTTGATCTGACGAATATGGTGCTAGCATCAGATGCGTTTATTCCTATGATAGATACAATTGAGTATGCTCATCAGCATCAAGTTAAGGCAATCATCCAACCGGGCGGTTCGATTAATGATCAAGAAGTCATTGATAAAGCTAATGAGTATAATATTTCGATGTTAGCGACAAACGTCAGACACTTCCGTCATTAGTAAAGGAGGGATCTTATGAAATTACTTGTTATTGGTTCAGGTGGAAGAGAACATGCGATTGCTTTTCATCTTAAACAAAGTTCTTTAGTTCAAGAAGTATATTGTGCTCCAGGTAATCCCGGTATGCAAGCAGATGGCATTCATTGCTTAGATATATCTGAAATGGATTTTGAGTCTTTAATCGCTTTTGCAAAGGAAGAGCAGATCGATTGGACATTCGTAGGTCCTGAGGCTCCTTTATTCGGAGGAATAGTGGATCATTTTGCAGAGTCAGGTCAGGTCGCTTTTGGTCCTAGTCAGGCAGCTGCACAAATTGAAGCATCAAAACTTTTTGCGAAACGTTTGATGGAAAAGTACCATATCCCTACTGCTAAATACCAGACATTTACAGACCAAAAAGAAGCTTTGAAATATTTAGAACAACAAACGCTCCCGATAGTGATAAAAGTGGATGGGCCAGCTGCTGGTAAAGGAGTGACCGTAGCAGAGACTCTATCTGCAGCGAAAAATGCGGTTATACAAGCTTTTGGTAAGGAAGATGGTAATCAAAGAATAGTTGTAGAAGAATGTTTAGAAGGACCAGAATTTTCAATATTCAGTATGGTTTTTAATGGGAAGGTTTGTCATAGTGTACCTGCAAGAGACCATAAAAGACTTGAAGATGGAGATAGAGGACCTAATACAGGTGGAATGGGAGCGTTAGCTCCTTTAATAGATATTTCAGCAGAAATTTATCAACGAGCTATAAGGGAAATAGTTGAACCTACTCTTGAAGCAATGGCAAAAGAGGGAACTCCTTTTAATGGTGTTTTATATACTGGTCTAATGCTAACAAAAGAAGGTCCTAAAGTGATTGAGTACAACGCTCGCTTTGGAGACCCAGAAACCCAAGTGGTATTACCTTTATTAAAAACGGACTTTGCTAGTTTAATCAATAATTTACTACATGGTAAGGATACAGATGTGGAATGGGATGAGGATTCAACTTGTTTAGGAGTGGTTTTAGCTGCTGAAGGCTATCCAGAAAAACCAATCAAAGGGATTGAATTTACATTAAATTCAGTTAATAATCCAGCACTTAAGATTTACTATGCAGGGATCTCATCGCTCGATCCTATATGTTCTTCGGGAGGTCGGATTGCTATGGTGACAGGATATGCTTCGAATAAAAAAGCAGCCCAAGAATTAGTTTATCACTATTTAAAAGAACAAAAGTTAGAAAAAATACAGTATCGAGAAGATATTGGAGATACTGTTTAACAAAGGAATTCGAACAAGTTTTTGAAAGTAACTTGTTCGGATCTTTTGTTTTATATGCTATAATAATTTTTTGAAAAGGGGGTAGACGGTGTTTTATATAAAAGAATTTTTTTCTCAATTTTGGAAATCACTTGATTTTTTTAGCATCAGTAAGCACTTGTTGTTTCTTCTAGGAAAATTGTTTGTGACGATCTTTTTTTTATTTCTTATTAAAACAATTGCCACTAAATTAATTGATAGTTACTTTCTAGGTAATCGAGCAAAACGATTAAGATTTGAAAACCAAGCCAGAAATAAAACGCTGTGTCGTTTGTTTAATAATGTTGTTCAATATATTTATTATTTTATGCTAGCTTATTCTGTTTTATCGATTGTTGGAATTCCGGTAGGAACTTTAATTGCAGGAGCTGGAGTAGCAAGTTTAGCAATTGGTCTTGGAGCCAAGGATTTAGTTGCAGATATTGTCAATGGTTTTTTCATTTTATTGGAACACCAATTTGATGTAGGGGATCATGTGGTGATCAATGACTATAGTGGACAAATATATTCGATAGGATTGAGAACGACAGTGATTAGAGATTATGATGGAGTTCATCATTTTATTCCTAATGGGGAAATTGGTCAAATGTCTAATAAATCACGGGAAAGTGTCAGAATTGAAATCGATCTCTTGATATATCCAGACCAAAATATAGATATTTTAGAAGAAGTGCTCAAAAAGGTTTATCAACAAAATGCTGAAATTGATGAAGAAGTAGTGAGGCAAGCTGATTTCTTGGGTGTTTTTAAGGATCTTCATGGACGTTTAATCTATAAAGTACGGATTTGGGCGAGATCCGCTGATGATACTCTGTCAGTGAAAGGAAGGTATTATAAATTGTTTGTGAATGCTATGTCACAGGCGGAAATTGTTATGCCGCTGAGTGATAGAGAGAGAATTACTATTATAAGTGAAAAAAGATAACCAATCTTTTATGGATGGTTATCTTTTTTATTTGCTATAAATGGACGCTTCTCTCTTCAGTTATTACTACGTCAACCAATTGATCGTGTTCTTCCATTGGAATATTATTACGCTGCAAGAGAGCGTAGAATGGTAGGATTAGGTGGGGATTGTTTGTTCTTTGTAAGTAGCGATCATAGTAACCACCTCCGTAGCCTAAGCGCTCTCCTTGGTTATTACAGGTGACGCAAGGCATTATGATGAGATCAATGTCACTGGCTTTAATAATAGGGCTAGACTGAATTGGTTCAGGAATTCCAAAGGATGATTTTTCAAGTTGGGTTTGTGGTGTATATTCTAAAGCTTCCATGACGCGTTTAGGATAAACTCTTGGGATACCCACTTTTTTCCCTTCTTGCCAAGCTCTCTCAATAATTGGGTGGCTATTAAATTCATCTTCAGTGGAATAAAAGACCATAATAGTGTTAGCTTGTTGAAATTCTTCTAAGGCGAAGAGTTTTTGGTAAATTACTTTTTCTGCTTCTTCTCGATATTCATTTGACAATTTTTCTCTAGCTGAGAATATTTCTTTTCTTAATTCATTCTTATCGATTTTGATCTCCCCCAGTTTCATCCTTTTATAGCTATGATTATATCATTCTTCATTAAAATTTCAAAAAGTAGATTCAGTGTTTGTAACTCAATCAAAAATCCAATAGAATAGTATCTATTGAAAGGTGGTTTTTGAATGTTTAATCAGTTTGCAAAATACTATCGTCCATATCGTAAATTATTTGTGATTGATTTTTCTTGTGCTATATTAGCAGCTTTTTTGGAACTGTTATTCCCTGCAGCAGTTAATCGGATAATCGATACGGTTCTACCTCAAGCGGATTTATCTCTAATTTTGATTGTGTCGGTAATATTATTTGTTTTATATATTTTTAATATGTTTTTAAATTATATTGTAGTAACGATTGGCCATCGTTTAGGAATTAATATTGAAACTGATTTGCGTCGAGAGCTTTTTGCCCATTATCAGAAACAGTCTTACCATTATTTTGATAAACATAAGACCGGAGAATTGATGAGTAGAATTACGACTGATTTATTTGATATTTCAGAGTTAGCCCATCATGGTCCAGAAGATATTTTTATTACGTTAATGACACTAATAGGAGCCTTTATCTTGATGTTGAGGGTTCATGCAGAGCTGGCAATTATAACGGTATTATTGGTGCCATTATTAGCGATGGTCTTTATCTATTTCAATCGTAAAATGGTGAGAATTAATCGTAAAATCTTTAGCAATCTTGGCCAATTTACAGCTGGAATTCAGAACTCATTATCTGGAATCCGCGTTGTCAAAGCTTTTGCAAATGAAATGTTTGAGAAAGAAAATTTTGAAAATTTGATCCAAGGATACCGTAAGCAAAAATTGAATTATTATCAAACAATGGGAAGCTCTTCTTCCTTTAATTATATAATGATGCGTCTAATTAATTTATTTGCTTTGTTGGCAGGCTCTTTTTACACTTTGCGGGGCGAAATTTCAATTGGAGAGATGGTAGGATTTATCCTTTTATCGAATGTTTTTATTCGACCGATTGAGAAAATTAATGCAATGTTAGAATTATATCCAAAGGGATATGCTGGTTTTAAAAGATTCCAAGAAGTGTTAGCACAAGAACCTGATATTGTCGATAAAGAAGATGCAATTGATGCCCCTGCTTTTTTAGGTGAAATAACTTATACAAATGTTCACTTTGCCTATGAAAAAGATGTTCCTATTCTCAAAAATATTAATTTAAAGATTCATGCAGGCGAGAATGTAGCTTTCGTAGGACCAAGTGGAGCAGGGAAAACAACCATCGTAAATTTACTGCCACGTTTCTATGAAGTTGATGAGGGATCTATTAAAATCGATGGAATCGATCTTAGAGATATGACGATGGAATCTTTGCGCAAACAAATCGGAATAGTCCAACAAGATGTCTTTTTATTTGGAGGAACGATTCGTGAAAATGTGCTATATGGGCGCCTTGATGCCAGTGAAGATGAGGTAGAGCAGGCTATTAAAGCAGCTCGTTTAGAAGAAGTAGTAGCGGATTTACCAGCGGGTTTGGATACACAAATTGGTGAGCGAGGTGTTCGCTTATCTGGAGGTCAAAAACAGCGATTATCGATTGCAAGAATTTTCTTGAAAAACCCTGCTATTTTAATATTGGATGAAGCAACATCTGCTTTAGATACAAAAACAGAACAATTTATTCAGCAATCACTCGAAAAACTTTCACAAGGACGAACAACTTTAGTGATTGCACATCGATTAGCCACAATTAAGAATGTAGATCGGATTATTGTAGTAAATCAAGAAGGTATTGTAGAAGATGGTAGCCACGATGAACTATTAGCGTTGAATGGACAATATGCTGCTCTATATAATGCTCAATTCGGTAAAAGAGGGGATTAATATGTATACTTTACCTAATTTATCCAACATAGCTCCAGAATGGTATTCGATTCTGGAGGATCATTTACTTTCGGATAATTATTTATATTTAATATCTCGTATTGAAGGTGAAGCGAAAGAATACTGTATTTATCCTGACTGCTCAAACGTTTTTCGAGCATTAACTTTAACTAAGCCATCAGAGGTAAAAGTGGTGATAATTGGTCAGGATCCCTATCATGGGCCTAAACAAGCAAACGGGCTAGCTTTCTCCGTTAATTCTGGAGTAAAGTTACCCCCTTCTTTAAAAAATATCTTTAAAGAATTAGCAGAAGATTTAGGAACTGATTTACGTCAAGAGAGCGACCTATCTGATTGGGCAAGACAAGGAGTTTTATTGTTAAATAGAGTCTTAACGGTTAGAGCGGGTCAAGCGGGATCACATCAAAATTTGGGCTGGGAAGATTTTACTCAAGAAATTGTGAAGCAGATAAATCAAAATATTCATCCTATTGTATTTGTCCTTTGGGGTAAAACGGCTCAAACTTTAGAACCCTTTATCGATCTCGATCGTCATTCAGTGATAAAGTCAGTTCATCCAAGCCCACTTAGTGCATATCGCGGCTTTTTCGGCTCAAAACCCTTTAGTCATATTAATGCAAAACTAAAAGCAACTGGACAAGATCCAATTGCTTGGTAAGTTATAATAGTTTGAATTGAATGTACATCATGAGTATTGCTAGACCATTATTTATAAAATGAAAGGCCATTGAAGCAATAATGTTTCGATCATACTTCCAATAGATATAAGTTAAACTTAGGGTGATTGGTAAATAGATAATGGCATCTGCTAGCATTAGACTATGAGCGGCTGTAAATAAAACGATTGAAATGATGGTGTTTAAGATTAATTTATTTCTTTTATCCTGATGTACGGGTCCAATGATAGCTTCACGAAAAACAAGTTCCTCAATAAACGGCGCAAAAATTACCATTAGGAAAGCGGAAAATAAGAAAGGATTATTTTGAAAGAAGTCATTTAACATTTGTTGATTTTGAGCTAAATCTTCAATATTAATAAAATTACTTACTAACATGATACCTATGACTGATAAAGCTTTACTCAAGATAAATACGATCGTAATGTCTTTAAATAATTTACCCCAGGATCCTTCTTGTTCTTTTAATAAAAGCCAGTCTTTTTGTAAAGTTTCTTTATATAAAAATGAAGCTAAAATTATGAGCAGGACATTTGCTACGAAGGTCAAAGCTAATAGCATTGGATTACTAACTTTGAGCGTGTAGAGTATAGCGGGAAACACAATATATAATAATAAATAAGAGCTAATCATTAAGACTGACTTTTTGTTCATTAATATTCCTCCATAAATGATTGATGTTATTATTATAATAGAAAATAATGAAGAATAAATAGACTTAGGTCCTTAAATCCATGACTTTGGTCATTAATTTGAGGGTTATTTAAAGAAAGTATAGACGCTAAGGAGTATAATATGAAAGAGATAACGGTTACAAATTTATGTAAATCATATGGAAGTAAAACTTTAATTGAAAATGTAAATTTTTCGATTCGGACTGGAGATCGAATCGGTTTGATTGGACCTAATGGAACCGGTAAATCTTCGCTATTAAAGGTACTTGCAGGGAAAGATAATTATGATGCGGGGACCATCTCTCAATCAAAAAATTATGAAATTGCTTATTTGGAACAGAATCCACAATTGAATCCTGCTCAGACAGTTCTGGAAGCTGTTTATGAATCATCAGCTCCTTTAATACAACTGTTACTTAAATATGAACAGATAAGATTATCGCTAGAATTAGACCCTAATAATCCTCAACTACAAGAAACTTTTACTTCTATCAGTGAGGAAATGACGCTTAAAGGAGCATGGGATATTGAAATTGTGGCGAAAACAATTTTAACTCAGTTAAAGATTTTTGATATGAATCACTTAGTTGGAAGTTGTTCAGGAGGACAAAAGAAGAGGATAGGTTTGGCTCAAGTTTTGATTGCAGAACCTGATTTACTCATTTTAGATGAACCGACCAATCATTTGGATATTCAAACGATTCAATGGTTAGAAAAACATCTAGCTAATTATAAAGGAGCGCTATTATTAGTAACGCACGATCGTTATTTTTTAGAACGTTCTGTGAATAAAATTTTTGAATTACGACAAGGATTATTAAGGGAATATGAAGGAAATTATCAGACTTACTTGACTAAACGAGCAGAAGAATTTGAAATTCAAGAAAAGGTACTTCAAAAACAAGACCGCCTGTATCAACAGGAGCTGGCTTGGATGCGACAAGGTGCAAGAGCACGTACAACGAAGCAACAAGCTCGTATTGATCGTTTTAAAGATTTGAAGCATGATATTGCGAATCGAAAACAAGAGGAAGGAGAAATAGCATTTGATTTTGGCCAACAGCGTATCGGGAATCAAATTATGGAGCTTGAAAATATAAAAATTAATATTGCGAATAAAGTCGTTATTGAAGATTTCTCTAAAGTCTTTATTAAGGGGGATCGTTTGGGAATTGTAGGTGATAATGGGGTCGGAAAATCTACTTTCCTTAATATGTTAGCTGGTTATCACTCAATTGATCAGGGGATCTATAAAGTAGGACAAACAGTTCGTATTGCTTATTATCGGCAGTTGGATGAAGATTTACCAGATAATATGCGTGTGTTAAACTTTTTAACACAAGTGGCTGATGATTTTGAGCAGACTGATGGATCGAAGGTATCGGCATCACAGATGCTTGAGCGGTTTAATTTTCCTAGAGAAACTCACGGCTCGTTTATTTCTTCCTTGTCTGGTGGAGAGAGACGTCGCTTGTATCTATTAACTTTATTAATACAAGAACCTAACGTCTTACTATTAGATGAGCCAACTAACGATTTGGATATTGATACTTTGACAACTCTCGAAGATTATTTAGCTGAATTTTTAGGAGTTGTCGTGATTGTGTCACATGATCGTTATTTTCTAGATAAAACAGTAGATCAAATCTTAGAACTTACAGGACAAGGAAATTATCAGTTTTATTGGGGAAATTATAGTGATTTTCTAGAAGAAAAAAGTGCCTTATCTAATATAGTCCATTTGGATTTAAAATCACAATCCGTCATAAATAAGAGTCAAAAAAAACACAATAAAAGGATGTCTTATCAAGAGAAAAAAGAATGGGCAGTGATTCAAAAGAATATTGAGGAAATGGAAAGTAAGATAGATAAAATTAATAAGGAGATGATGCAATCGGCAAATAATGCTGTGGCCTTAATGACATTGCAAGAAGAGTTAGATGAATCAGAAGCAAATTTATTGGAGTTATATGAGCGTTATGAGTATCTGAGCAATCTTGATCAATAAGGAGTGGAGAATGAAACAGTATAAAGAATTGATACAGCATGTTTTAGACAATGGGCATGTCAAGTCAGACCGTACGGGAGTTGGAACACGGTCAATCTTTGGTTATCAAATGCGTTTTGATCTAACAGAAGGTTTTCCGATTTTAACGACAAAAAGAATAGCATTTTCTTTAGTGAAAAGTGAATTGCTTTGGTTTTTAAAGGGAGATACAAATATTCGTTTTTTATTAAAACATCATAACCATATTTGGGATGAATGGGCATTTAAGCAATATGTTGAAAGTGATGATTATATTGGACCTGATATGTCTGATTTTGGTAAACGTTCTTTAGAAGATCAGCATTTTGCAATGCTTTACCAACAAGAGATGGCATTATTTCATCAGCAAATTTTAACAGATGATCAATTTGCATTTAAATATGGCGATTTAGGAGAAGTCTATGGTAAACAATGGCGTTCTTGGCAAACCAGAGAAGGAGGGACCATTGATCAAATTCAACAAGTGCTGGATTCACTAATTAGTTCACCTGACTCACGCCGGCATATTGTGACGGCTTGGAATCCAGAAGATGTCCCAAATGCAGCCTTGCCTCCTTGTCATATCTTGTTTCAGTTCTATGTAGCTGATAACAAACTTTCCTGTCAACTCTATCAAAGATCAGCAGATATTTTTTTGGGGGTTCCTTTTAATATTGCTTCTTATGCTTTATTAATACATTTGATTGCTAGAGAGATAGGTCTAGAAGTAGGGGAGTTCATTCATACCATAGGAGATGCTCATATTTATGAAAATCACTTGGAGGCTGTTCGTTTATTGATGCAAAGAGAACCTAGAGAACTACCATATTTAGTTCTTGAAACTGATAAAAAAATGGCAGAACTTACAGTAGACGATATAAGATTAGAAGGTTATCGGCCTCACGATACAATTAAGGCGCCCATTGCAGTATAAGGAGGAGAAAAAATGATTACTTATGTTTATGCACAAGATAAACGAGGGGCTATTGGATATAATAATGATTTACCCTGGTATTTACCAAATGATTTAAAGTTTTTTAAAAAGGTCACAATGGGACATAGCATTTTGATGGGGAGAAAGACTTTTGAAAGCATGAATAAACGTTTATTGCCTGGTAGAAAAACCATTGTAATGACTTCTGACGTAGAATATGGACAAGATATTGAAGGGTTGAAGGTAGTTAATTCGATTGATCAGGTAATTAAACTAGCTAATGATCAGGAGTTAATGGTAATTGGAGGAGCAGGAGTCTTTAAATCTTTATTTCCTTATGTAGATCGAATTATACGGACTGTGATTGATGAAGAGTTTGAAGCTGATACCTATATGCCAGAATTAGATACAAATCAATTTGAATTAGTTCAAGAGCAGATAGGAAAGATTGATGAGAAAAATAAATATGCTCACCGTTTTGAATGGTGGGAACGAAAAAAGGAGAATGGGGATAGTGTATAAAACGATTAAGGGTATAGGAATTGTTGGAACAGGAAATATGGGATCAGCCCTTACACAAATTTTTGCAAAACATCACCCAGATATTCCCTTATATTTAGCAGATTATTTTAATGAAAAAGCTATTCAATTAGCAGAACAAACGAATGTTAATGCTTGTCGAATGGAAGATCTAGATAAAGAAATGTTTCCCCATGTCAATTTGATTTTTATTGCGGTGAAACCTAAGGATTTGCCGGATCTTTTTAAAAAACTTGCAATTTGCAAAAACATTGATTCAGAGACTAGATGGGTATCACTGGCAGTAGGAGTGAGTCTGGAGCAACTGCATTCATATTTTCCAGCAGGTCAACAATTTATTCGTATTATGCCTAACACACCGGTCGCAATCGGTCAAGGCTACGTTTCTACTTGTTTTGATAATGAAATCAGCGAGGAAGTTCAGGAAGAATTTATTCAATTCATGCAGGTAACTGGTCAGGTGGTTCAACTTGATGAAAACTTGTTTGATGTTGCAAGTGCAGTTGCAGGTTCTGGACCCGCTTTTATCTTTCAATTAATTGAGGCGATGAGTGATGCCGCTGTTTATTATGGGATACCACGTTCACAAGCACTTCAAATGTCTGCTACTACTGTTGCAGGGGCGGCCAAAATGGTTTCAGAAACGAATCAGCATCCTGCTCAACTTAAAGATGCGGTGACGAGTCCTAGTGGAACAACAATTGCTGGAATTAGAACCTTAGAAGCCGGTGCTTTTAGGTCTTCGATAATTGAAGCAATTGCAGCAACCGTTGAAAAAGCAAAAGAATAGATTAAAATCCCGATACCAAGATTAGGTATCGGGATTTGTTATTATACATATTGATAAATAGAAATAAACATAAATAAGGCCCCGGCGAGTACAAAAAGATGCCAAACGACATGCATCCATCTGTTGTGTTTCATGCTGTAAAAAATAGTTCCAAGTGAGTAGAAGAGTCCCCCTACTGCTAACAATACAACGCCGTTAATCTCAATGCTTTTAAAAAGGGGATAGAAGATCAGGAGTCCTAACCAACCTAGACCTAAATACATAAAAGTTGAAAGACGAGGGAAACGGTTAATGGTTATCATTTCAAAAGTAATTCCTATGAAGGCTAGTGCCCAAATGAGTGTAAGAAATAGGTAGCCCATTTTGCCCCCAATTGATACCATTAAATAAGGTGTGTAGGTGCCAGCAATCAGTAAATAAATAGAAGAGTGATCTAATTTTTGGAAAATTTTTTTAAACTTGGTAAAAGTTAAGGAATGATAGAGCGTTGAGTTTGAAAAAAGAGTAATTAAACTTAAACCATAAATCATATAAGCAATAATAGAGATTTTTGACTCAGCATTAAGCCCTTTTTTGATAAGAAATACAGTGCCAATAATACTCATAATAGCGGCAATCCCATGGGTAATAGCATTTAAAACTTCTGCCCATAAATGATGTTTATCTTGTGGTTTAGTTACTGAGGTAGAGGTCGATGATTGAGAACGCTTCATATAAACTCACTCCTTTAATCTTACTAAGTATATTTTAAACGAATCAGGAAGAAATGAAAGGTAAATATATGGTTTTTTAATGAATAATTTAAAAGAAGCTCTCTATAATGTTATAATAACTACCATTATAAGATATAATATTTGAAAGAATACAAATGAAATCAGATAGAAAAAGAGGGATAAAAGTGGGACCGACTTTTTATGAATTTATAATGCGCTATGCCAATGAAGGAGCGAAAGATCCAATGAGTCGATTGGCTAATGAAATTAGTGAAGACATTGCTTTTCCTAAGCAAAGTTGTGATTTTGACGAACTATCTAATTATTTAGAAAAGACTAGCCAATATAGTAAAATGCTAACGATTTTTGATGATGCTTGGCAACAATATCAATATACAAGTTAAGGAGAATGAATATGAGCACACATATTAACGCACAGGTAGGGGAAATTGCCCCCACAGTTCTGTTTCCAGGGGATCCTCTAAGGGCTAAGTTCATAGCTGAAAACTATTTAGAGAACCCACAGCAATATAACACAGTTCGAAATATGTTTGGATTTACTGGGGAGTATAAAGGTGTGCCGGTATCAGTCCAAGGTTCGGGAATGGGAATTCCATCTGCTATGATTTATGCTGAAGAATTATACAGTTCCTATGATGTACAAACGATTATTCGAGTCGGTTCAGCAGGAGGCTTAAAAAAAGAAGTAAAGGTACGAGATTTAGTGTTTGGTTTAGGAGCTACCACTGATTCCAGCATTCTATCAAATATATTTGAAGGACAAGTATCATATGCTGCTATTGCTTCATTTGAAGTATTGAATTTAGCTTACCATATTGCGAAGGAACAAGGGAAGTCAGATATTCATGTTGGGAATATTTTATCGAGTGATCGCTTTTATAATGAAGAAATGGATAAGAAAAAATTAGCTCGTTATGGTGTTCTGGCAGTTGAAATGGAAGCAGCCGGATTATATGCTGTTGCTGCTAAATATGACCGATCAGCTTTAGCCATTTGTACTGTTTCAGATCATGTCGTGACAGGAGAATCAACTTCTTCTCAAGAAAGAGAACAAACTTTTACCGATATGATGGAAATCGCTTTAGAAACTGCTGTCAAAATACATGTACCTAATACATAATCACAGTCAGGAGGCTGGATATATTGAAAATTGAAAAGAAAAATAAAAGGATCTCTCTCATCATTCTCTCACTGATTATTATCATGTTTAGCGGTTATTTTCACCCAATGAATGTAAAGGGGTTTGAATGGATCTTTGAAGATAAAGAAAAAGTAGCTCAGGAGGAGCAACTTACGAAAGAAGATATCGCACTGATTGAAGAAATGTATAATACCATTCAAGTCAATTACATTGATGAAGTAGATAAAAAAACTTTACTAGAAGGTGCTTTTAAAGGGATGGTAGGTTCCTTAGAAGATCCTTACTCTGAATTTTTGAACCCTTCAGAACAAACGACCTTTGATGATTCAGTGGATGGCTCCTTTAATGGGATTGGAGTTCAGTTTATGATTCGAGAAGGGAAACCTACAGTCATTGCTCCTATTGATGGAACTCCAGCTTCAGAGGCAGGAATTAAGGCCAATGATGTGATTATATCAGCAGATGATGTGGAGTTAGAAGGATTGACTACTAGTGAAATCGTTGAATTGATCCGAGGGCCAGAAGGTAGCGAAGTTAAGCTAACAATTCAGAGAGGTACTTCGACTTTTGATGTCACGATTAAGCGAGCAGAGATTCCACTAACAACAGTGGAATCTGAATTAGATAAGGAACATCCAGAAGTCGGTTATCTAAAAATCTCTCAGTTTGCGTCTACTACTTATGAGGAAATGGTTACTTCAATTAAAGAACTACAAGATCAAGGAGCTGAACGATTTATCTTTGACTTTAGATATAATCCAGGTGGTTTATTGGACTCTGCTTTGGCTATTACGAATATGTTCATGGATGATCAGCAAATTTTAATGCAAACGGAAGATAAACTTTCTGGAATTACTACCTACGAAGCTTCAGATGCTGAATATGGCAAGTTTCAAGTGGAGGAGCCTTATGTATTATTAGTAGATGAGGGCTCAGCCAGTGCCAGTGAAATATTAGCTGTAGCTATTAAAGAGAATACAGATCATGATGTAATTGGAACTAATACTTTTGGTAAAGGAACTGTTCAAACGTTGGCAACATCTTCGGAATATGGAGAATTGAAATTAACAATTGCCAAATGGTTATCTCCAAAAGGTGAATGGATACATGACCAAGGTGTGAAGCCAGATAAAGTTGTCGAACAACCAGCAGTAGCTTCAGCGATCATGTTAGATACTACATCGGAGTTAAAAGAAGGAGATGCTTCTGAATTTGTTCAATCAGCATCCCTGATGTTAGATGCATTAGGCTTCGATCTATCAGAAACAAGTTATTTTGATCAAAAAATGCAACAAGCTGTAAAAGAATTTCAAAAGAAAAATAAATTAGAAGTATCAGGAATTATTAATGGAGAAACTGCTCAATTACTGATGGATCAGACACGTGAATATATTGAAGAAAACGATCCACAATACAAAGCAGCAATGGATACAGTGCTAGGAGAATAGATGAATGAGGGTTCTACGCATTTTATTGGTAGAGATTGTGAATATTATTTTTGCAGTGATAATAGCAGTGCTAATATTTTTAGCACTGCGTTATTATGTGGTACAGCCTTTCCAAGTGGACGGCCGATCAATGAATCCAACCTTATATGATGGGGATCAAATGATGATGCTGAAACAAAATCATCTTGAACGCTTTGATGTAGTTGTGTTTCCAGACCCAATGGGATCCGGTCAGTCCTATGTTAAAAGAATTATCGGTATCCCTGGGGATGAAATCCAAGTTAAGGATGATATTTTATACATAAACGGCAAGCAAGTTGAAGAACCTTATTTGCAACCCCTTGCTTCACAAACAACATCTGCTTATACAGGAGATTTTTCTTTGTGGGATATTACGGGGGAGACAAGGGTGCCGGATGATTATTTTTTTGTTCTGGGCGATAACCGTCCAGCTTCTGGTGATAGTCGTCAATTTGGTTTTGTAGCAGAGGATAGTATTCAAGGCGAAGCTAATTTTATCTATTATCCTTTTGACCGTTTTGGTTTTATTGAGGATTATGAATTAAAACTTGAATAAATAATACAGAGGAGGAATTGTATGGCTAACATTCAATGGTATCCAGGTCATATGGCCAAAGCACGTCGAGAAGCAAAGGAAAAATTAAATTTAGTCGATATTGTAATTGAATTGGTAGATGCTCGCATTCCAGAATCAAGTCGGAACCCAATAATTCAAGAAATCATTGCCAATAAACCGAGTATTCTGGTTCTCAATAAATCAGATCTTGCCGATCCACAGGTCACCAAGAGATGGTTGGAAGAATATAAAAGTCAAGGTCAAACAGCTTTAGCAATCGATGCTCAGCATTCAAAAGGGTTAAAAGAATTGACTAATACTTGTAAAGTATTGATGAATGATTATTTTGAAAAGCAAAAACGAAAAGGTGTAAAACCTCGTCCAATACGTTTAATGATACTTGGCATTCCAAATGTCGGCAAGTCTACTTTGATTAACCGTTTTGTTGGTAAAAATCAGGCACAAACAGGAAATAAACCGGGAGTTACCAAAGCTCAAAGATGGCTTAAAATTGGAAAAGACTTTGAATTATTGGATACACCAGGAATTCTTTGGCCAAAGTTTGAAGACCCTGCGACGGGTAAATATCTGGCTTTGACTGGAGCCATTAAGGATCAATTGCTTGAAATGCAAGAGCTATCCTTGGTCTTCATTCAACATTTGCAACAATTTTATCCGACAATTCTTGAAGAGTATTATCAGCTAGGGCAAACAAAAGACAAGAGTTCAGCAGAAATATTATCTTTATTAACGAAAAAAATGGGATTGGGTGAAGATTATCATCAAGCAGGTGAAAAGCTTATTCAAGATTTTAGACAGCATAAATTAGGAAATATCAGTTTAGATCAACCGATAGAAAGTGTTGACCATAATGAGAGATAAATCAATTAAGGAAATCAAAGCGCTACTCAGTGATATTGATGATCCCGATCATTTTTTATTCAATGAGCTAAAAGAGGATAGTCGAATTGGCGTTCAAAAAATCATTCAGCAAAAATATCGAGAATTGGAAAAAAAACAAAAACGATATCAGGATTATTTGAAGCGATTAGATTTTGAAAATGAGATTTTAGACAGAAATCCAAGGGCTTTGATAGCGGGGCTAGATGAAGTCGGGCGTGGTCCTATTGCAGGTCCTGTGGTGGCAGCAGCGGTTATTCTTCCAGATGAGACGAAATCTTTATTTGAGGTAAATGATTCTAAATTAATGAGTCATCACAAAAGAACAATTTTAGCGGATTTGATCAAAAAGGAAGCAAAGGCTTATTCCATTGTTGAAATTTCACCTGAAGTTATTGATAAAGTTAATATATATGAGGCAAGTCGATTGGCGATGGCTAAAGCAGCGGAACAATTATCACCAACCCCTCATTATCTGTTAATCGATGCGATGAAAATTGACAGCTCTATTCCTCAACAATCAATTGTTAAAGGAGATCAAAAATCTTTATCAATTGCAGCAGCGTCTATTATTGCAAAAGTATACCGGGATGAATTGATGAAGAAATATGCCGAGATATATCCGGAGTTTGGTTTTGAGAGGCATATGGGCTATCCCACAAAAGATCATTTGAATGCTTTGAATGTGTATGGTGCAACTCCTATTCATCGTCAAAGCTTTGGACCTGTGATGACAAGCACTAAAAAATATCGAGAATAAGTTTTAAAGGTTTTTAGCGCATTTTTTAATTTATCACTTATCTATTCTTGAGGTGATAGAATGTTGAAAATTAAAGAAGATATGATTTATTTGCAAATTGTTGGTTTATCCTATCAAAAAAGATGGTATTATTTTGCTTTTTACCTAAAATTAGCTAATAAATTAGAGCTAGATCAACAAATGTTGGTAGATTTTTTGATAAAAAAAGGCATTTGGCAGGAAAAGGAGCAAACTGTTTTTCAAGCTTGGAGACAACATTATCCACTTGTTCGTCGATTAAAGAATCAGTGTCTCTTTATTTTGGATAGTCTTTATCCGAGCTTGTGGAAACAGCTACCTCAACCACCCATAACGATTTTTTATAAAGGGGATTTAAGTTTATTACGTATGCCTTTAATCACAATTGTAGGTTCTCGGAAATTAAGTAACTATGGTTATAAAGTAGCCTGTGATTTGTCTAAAATATTAGTAGAAAATGGTTGGATAACAGTCTCTGGATTGGCCAAAGGAGCCGATTATCAAGTGCATAAGGCTGGTTGTCAATATAGAAAAGGATCTACAATTGGAATTATTGCAACCGGTTTCGATCGGTATTATCCTACTGAACACTATACTTTACAAGAAATAATTGGACAAAAACATTTATTGTTGAGTGAATATTTGCCAATGCAACGGGCTCGTAAGCATCATTTTATTGCAAGGAACAGACTACTAGCAGGAATGAGTCCTGCCACCATTGTGATCCAAGCTGCTAAACAATCCGGTTCTCTCATTACGGCTAATTATGCGCTAGACTATAACCGAACTGTTTATGCGGTACCTGGTCCTATTACAGATAATCAATCTTATGGTTGTAACCAATTGATTTCAGCTGGAGCAATTCCTGTGATTGGCCTTAAAGAATTAGTTAGCGATCTTAAGCAATTTTATTTTAATCAAGGTTTTTACTTCAATCATTTGGCTTAATTTTTTTATAATTATAGGTGAAGCATCACTTTCTTTATTAAAAATTTCTCTGAATAATTTGACAGAATGCAAAGTTTAGAATAAGATTGTTACGATTTTGCATATTATTACAGAAGGTAGAAAAGGAGTGATTGTTCATTGGCATATAAATATCTAGTGATTGTCGAATCACCCACCAAGGCCAAGACAATCGATAAATATTTAGGAAGAAATTATAAAGTAGTGGCTTCAAAAGGTCATTTGCGTGATTTGCCTAAATCAAAGATGGGGGTCGATATTGAAAGTGGCTTCGAACCACATTATATTGCTATTAGGGGACGAGGAGAGACAATTAAGGAACTAAGAAAACTTGCGAAGAAAGCTGAAAAAGTCTACTTAGCAAGTGACCCGGACCGTGAAGGTGAAGCAATTGCTTGGCATTTATCATTTCTGCTAAATTTAGATCGAGATGAAGAAAATCGGGTAGTATTCAATGAAATAACGAAAGAAGCAGTTAAAGAAGCTTTTAAAAAGCCACGTAAAATTGATCAGGATTTAGTTGATTCTCAACAAGCGAGAAGAATACTAGATCGTATTGTTGGCTATTCAATTTCTCCTTTACTTTGGAAGAAGATAAAAAGTGGTCTATCTGCCGGTCGTGTTCAATCTACCGCATTAAAGTTAATTATTAATCGAGAAAATGAAATTCGAAATTTTAAGCCTGAAGAATATTGGAAGATCCCAGCTAAGTTTAAAAAAGGTCGGACAAAATTTGAGGCTGAATTTTATGGTGTGAATGGTAAAAAAATAGATCTGCCTAATGAGACGGAAGTAAAACGTGTAATGGAACAATTGGATCTTGAAGCAGATTTCCTTGTAGATCATATAGAAGAAAAAGAACGTAGAAGGAAACCTTATGCTCCATTTACAACCTCTACTTTGCAACAAGATGCAGCGAATCGTTTAGGATTTCGTGCTGGTAAAACAATGATGGTTGCGCAGCAATTGTACGAAGGAATTTCAATAAAGAGGAATACAGTTGGCTTGATAACCTATATGCGTACAGATTCGACTCGTATTTCACCTGCAGCGAGAGCTAGTGCAACTAGTTTTATCTCAGATACTTATGGAGAAAGCTATGTGGGAGCAGGACGCAAAGTAGCCAATCAATCGGGAGCTCAGGATGCACATGAGGCGATAAGGCCCTCTAATGTGCAATTAACACCAGAAAGCATTAAAGATTCACTAACGAGAGATCAATTTCGTCTTTATTCATTGATTTGGGCTAGATTTCTCGCTTCACAAATGAAAGATGCTGTTTATGATACGATACGAGCGGATATTATTCAGAATGAAGTGATTTTTAGAGCTAGCGGTTCGAGGATCAAATTTGATGGATTTTTAAAGATATATCCAAGTAAAAATGATAAAGACAATTATTTACCAAGTTTAGCTGTGAATGATAAAGTTAAAATCGATCAAATAGAGACGAGCCAACACTTTACTCAACCACCTGCTAGATATAATGAAGCTAGCTTAGTAAAGGTTTTAGAAGAATTAGGAATAGGACGTCCTTCAACGTATGCTCCAACGCTTGAAACATTGAGAAAACGATATTATGTTAAGATGGTTGCGAAACGATTTGAACCTACCGAATTGGGTGAAATAGTAAACGGAGTCATGGCAGAATATTTTCCAATGATTGTCGATACTGAATTTACTGCTGGGATGGAGAATAATCTGGACGAGGTAGAAGAGGGTAAAGAGAAGTGGCAAGGCATATTAGCTGACTTCTACCAAATGTTTGAGAAAGATCTTAAAAATGCAGAGGATCAGATGGAAGAAATTGAGATTAAAGATGAGCCTGCTGGATTTAATTGTCCAGAATGTGACAATCCAATGGTAATTAAAATAGGACGTTATGGTAAATTTTATGCTTGCTCTAATTTTCCCGACTGCCGGCATACACAACCTATTATTAAAGAAATTGGAGTAACCTGCCCATCATGTGAAGAGGGGCAAGTGATTGAGAGAAAATCAAAGAAAAACCGTATTTTTTATGGATGTTCACGTTATCCAGACTGCGAATTTGTTTCTTGGGACAAACCTGTGGGTCGTTCTTGTCCTAAATGTAAGGAGTTTTTAATTGAAAAAATTTCTCGCAAAGGAAAACAAGTGAAATGTAGTCATTGTGATTATGCTGAAGAAATTGAAAATTAATTTAAACTTCATAAACCAGTGCTTTCGACTGGTTTTTTTGTTTACATTATATTAATCTTTTATTAATAGGCAATTGGAGTTTCAAACGTTATAATAGATATAATCTGCTGAAGAGGGGATTATTATGAAAAAGGAGATCCAGTGTTTTCTTAATTATTTATCAAATGAACGACGTTATTCAGATAACACTATAAAAGCTTATCAACGAGACCTCAATGAGATGGAAGAATTTATGGATCAGTCAGGTTCTAGTAAATTAGAAGAATTAGAATACCGAGATATGCGTTTGTATTTAGCTTATTTGAATGAAAAGCAATTATCTTCGTCATCTATTGCTCGTAAATTATCAAGTTTAAGATCTTTTTTTCAATACAGTATTAGGCAAAGTTGGATTGATCAAGATCCCATGGAACTAATATCTTATAAGGCTAAAAAGCAACATCTACCTGACTTTTTATATGAAAATGAGATGGAGAAACTTATTAAAGCAGCTGAAAAAGACGATCATCGCTATCACTATCGTAACTTAGCTATTATTGAATTAATGTATGCAACAGGCATTAGAGTTTCAGAATGTTGTGATTTAACAATTAGTCAGGTTGATTTTTCTGTTCAAATTATTCGGGTGAAAGGAAAGGGAAATAAGGAACGCATCATTCCTTTTGGAGATCCTGCTGCTCAAGCTGTCAAGAACTACTTAGAGATAGAACGACCTCAATTATCGATACTTAGTCCCATGATGCAAAGTCCTGGCTATGATAGACTGTTTCTATCCGATAAAGGGATACCAATTAAACCTGATCAAATTCGTACTATTCTAAATACTTTAGTTAGAAAGCATCAACTAAACTTGGAAATCCATCCACATAAGCTTCGTCATTCTTATGCAACTCATTTACTAAATAATGGTGCAGATATGAGATCTGTTCAAGAATTGTTAGGTCATGAGAATTTAAGTTCAACTCAAATTTACACGCATATTACAGGAGACCAAATGCGTAAAGCATATTTAAACGCCCATCCAAGGGCAAGACGTCAATCTAGGGAGGAATAAAATCGTATGACAACGATCTGTGCAGTAAAAAAAGGCAATCATTTAGCAATGGCAGGTGATGGCCAAGTTACAATGGGAGAAAGTGTTATTATGAAGGGCGGTGCTCGTAAGCTACGTCGAATTTTTGATGACCAAGTTGTGATTGGATTTGCGGGCGGTGTTGCAGATGCTATTACTTTATCTGAGATGTTTGAAGATAAATTGAAAACTCATCAAGGGCAATTAGTACGAGCTGCTGTAGAAGTTGCAAAGCAGTGGCGTACGGATCGAACGTTACAAAAATTGGAAGCACTATTAATTGTAATGAATCACGAAAATTTATTGCTAGTAAGTGGAACCGGAGAAGTCATTGAACCAGACGATGGTGTATTGACGATTGGATCGGGCGGTAATTATGCCTTAGCTGCTGCTCGGGCTATGCTTCGGTCGAGTGATAATTTAACGGCAAGCCAAATTGCTAAAGAATCGCTGCAAATTGCATCAGAAATTGATGTTTTTACCAATGATAATATAATAGTAGAAAGTTTTGAAACTGAATAGGGAGATTTCAATGATAGAATTTACACCAAAAGAAATTGTAGCAGAATTAGATAAGTATATTGTGGGACAGAACGAGGCCAAACGAGCGATTGCAGTTGCTGTTCGAAATCGTCAGAGACGTTTAAAACTTGACCCCATTATGCAATCGGAAGTTAAGCCTAAGAACTTATTAATGATAGGACCAACAGGTGTCGGTAAGACAGAAATTGCAAGACGATTAGCCAAGATTACGCATGCTCCTTTTATTAAAGTAGAAGCTACAAAATACACAGAAGTAGGTTATGTGGGTCGAGATGTGGAATCCATGGTTCGCGATCTAGTTGAACAAGCAATTCGAATTGTACGTAAACAAATGCATGAGGAAGTACATGATCAAGCGTATGAACGAGCGATTAATCGCTTAGCTAAAGTTCTAGTCCCTGCTAAAAGAAAGAAGAAAGCTAAAGACCCCTCTAAGCAAGGAGATCAATTCAATTCTTTAGGTTTCCCAGGAATGCAAGATTTATTTAAACAATTATCTGGCGAAGAGACAACCTATGTAGAAGAAGAAACGGAAGAAATTGCTACCAATCGTCGTCATATTAGACAGCAACTGAGAGAAGGTTTGATCGATAAGCATGAAGTTACAATTGAAATTAATGAACCAAAGATTCAATTAAACTCTATGAATCCAGCGATGGAGCAAATGATGGAGATGCAAGATTCGATTAATGCTTTAAAACCTAAAAAAATGATTGAAAGAACAGTCACTGTTAAGGAAGCACTAGAAATTTTAACAGAAGAAGAAGCAGATCAATTGGTAAATCAAGAAGATATTCATCAGAAAGGTTTACATTTAGCAGAAGAAAATGGTATTATTTTCATTGATGAGATGGATAAAATCGCTTCCAATAATCAAAATTCAGGTGAAGTCTCCCGACAAGGTGTTCAAAGAGACATTTTACCTATTGTTGAAGGTAGTCAGATTCAAACTAAATATGGGATTATTTCGACAGACCATATTTTATTTATTGGATCAGGAGCTTTTCATGTTGCCAAGCCATCTGATCTTATCCCTGAATTACAAGGACGCTTTCCGATTAGAGTTAATTTAAGTGATTTAAGTCAAAAAGACTTTGTCAGAATTTTAACTGAACCAGAAAATGCACTCCTTATTCAATATCAGGCTCTTTTGGCTACTGAAGGAGTTCAAGCTCAATTTGCAGAAGAAGCAGTTGAACAAATGGCTTATTATGCAGTAACTCTAAATCAGAATACTGATAATATTGGGGCACGAAGATTACACACTATTATTGAAACTGTGTTGGAAGAATTACTATTTGAGGCTGCCAATACGCCAATGGAAATTGAGATTACAAAAAAGTATGTGGATGAGAAGTTATCAGATAAAGTAGAAAATAGAGATCTCAGTCATTACATACTATAAAATGAGATAGTATCAATGGAGGATAGGGATGGTTATACTTGAAAATGAGCATCTTAAAGTGGTATTACAAGAATTAGGTGCGGAAATAAAATCTGTAATTGACAAAGAGACTGGTTTTGAATATATTTGGCAAGGTAAAACGAGTGCATGGCCTTATAGTGCCCCTGTTTCATTTCCCATAGTGGGTAGTTTATGTGGCCAAGAATACATTTATAATGAAACGTCTTATATTTTAGAGCATAATGGCTTTGCCAAAGATATGGAGTTTATGGTACAAAATCAAACTTCCAATACCGCTAGCTTCAATATAAAGCATAATAACTTTACTATGGACCATTATCCGTTTGAATTTTCTTTTCAGATTAATTATGTCTTATATGAAAATAAAATTACAGTAACATACGAAGTGCTTAATCCATCCCATCAAACTCCACTGTATTATGCAATTGGGGGATGTCCTGCCTTTAATGTGAGTCAAAGAAGTCTTCATAACTCGCAAATGGAATATAATAGAATTTCAATTATTATCGATCCGAAAGGACAATATTATTATTTACCTTTAGATAAATTTGGATTAATTGAAACCAAAAAGACAAGGTATCAGTCATTAGATCAAATTGATTTAACTCATAAACATTTTCGTAAAGGGCCTTTAATCTATCAAATCAATCAACAGACCATAGTAGAACTTTGGGATCATACCGAGGGGGTTAAGATAACATTAACTCCTAGTCGAATGCCATATTTGGCTCTGTGGTCTTCTTATCCGAAGAGAACATCTTTCGTCTCCATGGAACCTATGACTGGTTTGCCCGATTATGATAATAGTGATGGACAGCTTATTAATAAATTGTCTATGATTAAATTGGAAGCGAATACAATAAATACCCATGATTATACACTAGCCTTTGAAAGATATTAAAATTGCCTCACAAAACTGAAGTAACCCCCAAAAGTGAGAGTTGATATACTCACTTTTGGGGGTTACTTCAGATACTAATCCAAATATTTTATAAATTGTTCTTTTTTGAAGCACGTAGCCCGAAAGAGACATGGCGTTCTTTGCCTTGAATTATTCTTTGAATATTTTGGCGATGCCGATAAACCATGAAAAGGGCAATAAGAGCAAAGCCCATGCCATAAATAAGGGGCTCATGAATAATAATCCACACTACGATCAAAGCATAAGAAAGCATTGAAGCCACGCTTACTATTGAGAATAAAAATAAAAAACAGACTAGGAGTATAACCTGACTTATTGCTATGAAGAAGTTATATCCTAATAGAACGCCTACAGAAGTAGCGACAATTTTTCCTCCTTTAAAATTTCCCCATATAGGATAAGCATGTCCTAAGACACAGGCAATTGCTGTTAGTATGACCACCCAATCAGCTTGGCCTGCAAAGAAATGTTTAGCAATCAAAGTTGGAATCCATCCTTTTAAAACATCAACAGTAATCACGATCAGGGCAGCGACAGGGCCGAAATTTCGTCCAATATTCGTTCCGCCAGAATTTCCGGAACCTAGTGTTCGAACATCTACTTTGTGTACTAATAGTGAATACCACACTCCTGTGGGAATTGATCCTGCTAGATAGGCAGATATTATCATAATAAATGCAGCCATTTTTAGCCTCCTCACTTTTCTGTATTTATCTTACCATGCAATGAGAGGAGGGGACAAGCTTTGAATTTTACAACAAAAATCAGGTTCATGATAGAACCTGATAAAAATTTATTTTATTTAATCACTAAAACTTTTTCATCTACTGGCATTTTATCTTTTGGATTAGCTTCTGCTTCAATTGAACCAAATGGCATTTGGGCATTTAATTCCCATGATTCTGGTAAGTTTAATGCTTCACGGAGACTACGATCAAATCCTTGTTTATAGCCTACATTAAAGTGTTGTAAGGTTGCACCAAGATCTAATTCAGTTAAGGCTAACCAGGTAGCATATTGAGTATTAGCTGCGTTTTGTTCTTTATATATTTCTTGTCGTTCTTCATTAGTAGGAATATTTGCTTTTATCGCTTCACGATCTTCAAAGAAAAGAATGGTTCCAAAGGCGTTATTTTCCGAACCTTCAAAAAGACCTTTAAAATATTCATACATTTCAGCTGGAAGCACTTCTTTTTGCGTTTGGTGAATAATATTCCAAACTTTAGCATTGGCTTCCCCTGTTACGATCACCAGACGGCTTGTTTGTGAGTTGAAGGCAGTCGGCACCTCAAGAGCAACTTTTCCTATATAATCAGCAATTTCCTCTACCGTATAATCAACATTTTTACCTACTACATAATGTGAGCGACGTTTAGAAGCTAAATCTATAAATTTTGACATAATATTCTCTCCCTTATCTTGTTTGTTTACACTTAAGATATTAAAATAAATGTTTGAATAAGTCAAGTAGGAATTCTCGTTTTTATTTATCTCTAATTAGTACAAAAATTGCCAATCTTTCCTAATGTCTGATATGATAATGAAGTTGAAGTGCGTTGAAGGCACAATATTTTTTAAAGGGTGAAAGTATGGCAAGAGAAAAACAAATATCCAATACTAGTTTACAAAATTATAATGATGAAGCCATTCAAATATTAGAAGGACTGGAAGCCGTTCGGAAAAGACCGGGGATGTATATTGGTTCCACTGACCAGAGAGGTCTTCATCATCTAGTCTATGAAATTGTTGATAATGCGGTCGACGAAGCTCTGTCGGGATTTGCAAATCAAATTGATGTTTCAATTGAAACAGATGGTTCAATAAAGATCTATGATAATGGACGTGGTATGCCGGTTGGTAAACATTCTTCAGGTGTTCCAACTGTGCAAGTAATTTTTACTGTATTGCACGCTGGTGGAAAATTTGGGCAAGGTGGTTATAAGTCTGCAGGAGGCTTGCACGGTGTAGGAGCTTCAGTGGTAAATGCCTTATCTTCATGGTTAGAGGTAACAGTTCTACGCGATGGGTTCCAATATCAGATGCGTTTTGAAAATGGAGGACACCCAGCTTCAAAACTCACGAAACGTAAGTATAAGAACAAAACTGACACAGGGACTTGTGTTCATTTTATGCCGGATTCTGAGGTGTTTGGTCAGGCATCGATTGATTATGAGACGATTTCAGAGAGGTTGCGAGAATCAGCTTTTTTACTAAAAGGGTTGACGATTACTTTAACGGATCATGTCAATGAGCGAAAAGATACTTTTTACTATGAAAAAGGTCTTTATGATTTTATCGCTTATTTAAATGAAGATAAGGAGTCAATGGGAGAAATTGCTTCTTTTTCAGGTGAGCTAGATGATTTTGAGATTGATTTTGCTATGCAATATAATGACGGCTATTCTGAAACAATCATTTCTTTTGCAAATAATGTTCGAACTTCTGGCGGAGGGACTCATGAAATAGGGATGAAAACAGGAATTACAAAAGTTTTTAATGATTATGGACGAAAAGTTGGTTTAATTAAGGAGAAAGATAAAAACCTTGAAGGATCAGATGTTCGTGAAGGAATTGCTGCTATCGTATCAGTTAGAATTCCTGAACAATATTTACAATTTGAGGGTCAAACGAAGGAAAAATTGGGAACACCTAAAATACGTGCTCTCGTAGAAGGTTTTGTTGTAGAAAAGTTAGGTTATTATCTGGCTGAAAATGGTAATTGGGCACAAACTATTCTTAGGAAAGCTTTAAAAGCAAGAGAGACACGTGAGGCTGCCCGAAAAGCACGAGATGCCTCTAGATCAGGAGTGAGTCATAAACAACAAGAAAAACTCATTTCTGGAAAGCTAACTAAAGCGCAGTCAAAAGATGCATCCAAGAATGAATTATATCTTGTCGAGGGTGACTCTGCTGGGGGATCAGCTAAGTTAGGGCGCGACCGTAAGTTTCAAGCGATTCTCCCTTTGAGAGGAAAAGTGATTAACACTGAAAAAGCTTCTTTAGCAGATATCCTCAAGAATGAAGAAATAAATACGATGATTTATACGATTGGCGCTGGGGTGGGACCTGATTTTGATTTAGCTGCATGTAACTATGATAAAGTGGTTATTATGACGGATGCCGATACAGATGGTGCCCATATTCAAGTGTTATTGTTGACTTTTTTCTATCGTTATATGAAACCACTGATTGAAGCGGGAAAAGTCTATTTAGCTATGCCTCCTTTGTACAAAATATCAAAAGGGAAAGGTAAAAAAGAGATTATTGAATATGCTTGGACGGATGAAGAATTATCTGAAAAAATACGTCAAGTGGGAAAAGGATATATGTTGCAAAGATATAAAGGTTTGGGAGAAATGAATGCAGAACAGTTATGGGAAACAACCATGAACCCTAAAACTAGACTTTTGATTAGAGTGACAATTGATGACGAGACCCTCTCTGAGAAAAGACTCTCGACTCTAATGGGAAATAAAGTGGAACCAAGACGAAAATGGATAGAAGGTAACGTTCAATTTACAATGGATGAAGAAGATTTACTATTAAAGGAAAATCAAGGAACAGGACTTCAACTTGAAAATGATGAGAAGGAGGCCCTCTTAGCTAGTAAAAATCTTGCAAGTGATATAGAAGATGTTGAACAGTTGATAGATCAAGCAGATGGAGAAGAGGGGATTTTTGATAGTGATGAAGATGGCCAAATTAATTTATTTGGAGGGGATGAATAATGAGCAAGCAATCGCAGCACGGAGTTCAAGAACTTAATTTTTCTTCAGTAATTGGAGATCGATTCGGACGATATTCTAAATATATTATTCAAGATCGAGCATTACCAGATATTCGTGATGGTTTGAAACCAGTTCAACGTCGTATTTTATATGCGATGTATAATGATTCTAACACAGCAGAAAAGCCTTATCGTAAATCAGCAAAAACAGTTGGGAATGTTATTGGTAATTTCCATCCACATGGTGATTCATCGGTCTATGATGCCATGGTAAGAATGTCACAAGATTGGAAAAATCGAGCACCATTAGTGGATATGCATGGGAATAAAGGCTCAATGGACGGAGATCCGGCAGCGGCAATGCGGTATACTGAGGCTCGACTGTCCAATGTAGCAATGGAATTATTAAGAGATATACACTCTGATACAGTAGAATGGATGTTGAATTTTGATGATACGATAGAAGAACCTCGTGTGTTGCCTGCCCGATTTCCTAATTTATTAGTCAATGGAGCAACAGGTATTTCTGCTGGGTATGCAACTGACATTCCACCTCATAACTTAGGAGAAGTGATTGACGCACTTATTTTCATTTTGACTCACCAAGATAAAGCGTTTGATTTAGATCGTATTATGACGATCTTACCTGGACCAGATTTTCCAACGGGTGGAATTATCCAAGGGAAAGATGGGATCCGTGAAGCTTATCAAACAGGTCAAGGCAAGGTTGTTTTACGGTCTAAGGTAGAAATTGAAGCATTAAAAGGTGGAAAAAAGCAATTAGTTGTCTCCGAGATTCCTTATGATGTGAATAAGAGTAAATTAATCCAAAAGCTAGATGAGATTCGTCTTTCTAAAAAATTAGAAGGCATTGCAGATGTTCGAGATGATTCAGATATGAATGGTGTCGCAGTGGTAATTGAATTAAAGCGGGAAGTGGATCCGGACCAAATACTGGCTTATTTATATAAACACACTGATTTACAAGTGAATTATCATTTTAATATGATTGCGATACATAATCGACGTCCAGTATTATGTTCTCTAGAGCAAATGCTGAAAGCTTATATTGATCATCAAAAAGAAATTATTACTCGCCGAACAGCTTTTAATATGAAGAAAGATAAAGAGCGACTTCATATAGTAGATGGTTTAATTCGAGTGGTCTCGATTCTTGATGAAGTTATCGCAATGATTCGTCAATCAGAAAATAAAACAGATGCCAAACAGAACTTGGTGGATGAGTTTGGTTTTTCGTTGGAACAAGCTGAAGCCATTGTGATGTTACAGCTATATCGTTTAACTAATACGGACATTGTAGCGTTGCAAAATGAAAAACTGGAATTAAATGAGCGTATTCACATGTATGAGAATATATTATCTAATCCAACCATTTTGAATAATGTTTTAATCAATGAATTAAAAGAAGTAAAAAAGAAATACCAAAGTCCGCGTTTAACTCAGATAGAAGCAAAAGTTGAAGCGTTAACCATTGAAACAAGTGTATTAATTCCAAAAGAACAGGTTTATGTATCGATTACAAAAGAAGGCTATATGAAGCGTACGAGCGTCAGATCGTTCACTGCTTCAGATACAACAGATTTAGGATCACGAGATTTGGACTATCCAATCTTTGTTCAAGAGCTGTCAACACATGACTCGATCGTCATGATTAGCTCTAAGGGGAATTATATTCATTTGCCAGTCCATGAGTTACCCGATATTAGATGGAAAGATATAGGCTTACATTGGTCACAACAATATCAAATCCAACAGGGTGAACAAATAGTGGCTGTGTTTGCCCAAAAAGACAGTATCGATTATTCGGAGGTTGCGATTGTCTTAGTAGCATCCTCTGGAAGAATAAAACAAACGAATTTAGACCAGTTCATCACATATCGATCCTATAAATCAAAAACAAGTATTGCAATGAAATTACAAGATGAAAAAGATCAGATAATTTCTGCTCAATTAGCTAAAACAGATCATAAATATCAAGTGGTAATGAT
This sequence comes from Facklamia lactis, assembly GCF_015863205.1. Taxonomy (GTDB): domain Bacteria; phylum Bacillota; class Bacilli; order Lactobacillales; family Aerococcaceae; genus Facklamia; species Facklamia lactis. Next base: position 83,570 of record NZ_JACBXQ010000001.1, read on the forward strand.
GACACATCGTTCGTATGGTTTACGATATGATCTGGAACAAGTTTCAAAGCAAGGACTAAGAGCGCAAGGTGTCATTGGAATGAATATTAAAAATGATGATTATTTAGCTGCAGCCTTTATTATTGATCAAACGATTGAAAGACCCCAAACTTTTATTCTGACACAACGAGGAAATATAAAACGCATGGATATTGAAGAAATAGCTGAGGCTAGACGCGGGAGCGTAGGAACGCTTATATTGAAAGAGGTGAAGTCAAAGCCTCATCGCATTATCGATGCTCTAGCTCTCACGAAAGGCAATATTCCTCTGGTTGTTCAAGGCGATAATGGCCAGAGTGTAGAATTAATGGCGTATGATGTAGGGATTACACCAAGGTTAAACAACGGAAGTCAATTGCAAGAAATAGGTAAATTAGCCAAGGTGATTGGAATGCATCCCGCTCGTCTGAAAATGTTAGATGAACAATAGACAAACAGTGAAGCCTTTTATAGGCTTCTTTTTTTATACAACATGTTAATCATATAATCCATTAACTGTTACAATGTATCACCGGTGAATTTAACAAACTGTTATATTATGTAGTACAGGTTTTAAGTGAGAAATAATTATTAATAAAAAATCTCTTTTAAAACTAAGGTTATTAACGGTCTTATGATTTAAAAAGCATTTTTATCTGTTTACATTTAAAAAACAATGTGTTATATTATGTTTGTCGTAACACAAGTGATGTTTTGAGCAAACGAAAGGGAGAATATAAAATGGAAATAGCCAATCAAACAGAAATCAATCAAGCATGGGAAGGGTTTAAAGGGAGTATCTGGCGCGATGAAATAGATGTGCGTGACTTTATTCAAGAAAATTTCCAGCTTTATGAAGGAGATGAAAACTTTTTAGCGGAAGCTACTCAGAACACAAAGGATCTTTGGGAACAGGTTATGGATCTTAATAAGCAAGAGCGTGAGGCCGGTGGCGTTCTAGATATGGATACAAAAACAGTCTCAACCATTACTTCACATGGCCCAGGCTATCTCAATAAGGAAAAAGAAACGGTGGTAGGATTCCAGACTGATAAACCGTTCAAAAGAGGATTGCAACCTTTTGGTGGGATTCGTATGTCTGTTAATTCTTTAGAAGCTTATGGATATGAAATAGATCCAGAGACTGAACATATTTTTACGGAATATCGTAAAACACATAATCAAGGAGTTTTTGACGTTTATACTCCTGAGATGCGTGCAGCCCGTCGTTCTGGAGTTATCACAGGATTACCGGATGCTTATGGACGTGGCCGTATTATCGGAGACTATCGTCGTGTAGCATTATATGGTGTAGAACGATTAATGGAAGAAAAACAAAAAGATTTTGCCAATATTGGCAATGGAATGATGTCTGAAGATATTATGCGTCTACGGGAAGAAGTTTCTGAACAATATCGTGCTTTACAAAAATTAAAAGAGTTAGGTGAGATTTACGGTTTTGATATTTCTCGTCCTGCTGAGAATGCTCAAGAAGCTTTCCAATGGTTATATCTTGGATATTTAGCTGCTGTTAAAGAACAAAATGGAGCTGCAATGTCTTTAGGACGCACTTCAACTTTTCTAGACATTTATATTGAACGTGATTTAGAAAATGGAACACTGACAGAAGAACAAGCGCAAGAATTAGTCGATCATTTTGTGATGAAACTACGATTAGTTAAGTTCGCTCGAACACCAGAATATAATGAATTGTTCTCAGGAGATCCAACATGGGTAACAGAATCAATTGGAGGAATTGGGTTAGATGGACGACCATTAGTAACTAAAAATTCATTCCGCTTCTTACATACATTATCTAATTTAGGGCCAGCTCCAGAACCAAACTTAACCATTTTATGGTCGCCTTTATTACCTCAATCATTTAAAGAATATGCTGCTAAGATGTCCATTGTGTCTTCTGCTATTCAATATGAAAATGATGAAGTTATGCGTCCGCAATATGGCGATGACTATGCGATTGCATGCTGTGTCTCTGCGATGCGAGTAGGAAAACAAATGCAATTCTTCGGAGCACGAGCAAACCTTGCAAAAGCTTTGTTATATGCTATTAATGGTGGAGTTGATGAGAAATCTCATGCTCAAGTAGGACCGAAATATGCTCCGATTCAATCAGAGTTCTTAGATTATGATGAAGTGATGACTAAATATGACGATATCATGGAATGGTTAGCAGAATTGTATGTCAATACCTTAAATATTATTCATTATATGCATGATAAGTACTCTTATGAATGTCTTGAAATGGCTCTGCATGATACTCAAGTATTACGTACTATGGCAACAGGAATTGCAGGTTTCTCAGTAGCAGTTGACTCATTATCTGCTATTAAATATGCTAAAGTTAAAACAATTCGTGATGACAAAGGCATAGTGATTGATTTTGAAACAGAGGGAGACTTCCCTAAATATGGTAATAATGATGATCGTGTCGATCAAATTGCTGTAGATTTATTAAAAGCTTTCATGACAAAAGTTCGTAAGCATAAAACTTATCGAGAGTCCGTTCATACAACGTCAATTTTAACGATCACTTCTAATGTTGTATATGGTAAGAAAACAGGAAACACGCCAGATGGTCGTCGAGCAGGAGAACCTTTTGCACCTGGAGCGAATCCTATGCATGGTCGTGATACTCATGGAGCGTTGGCATCCCTGCTATCTGTGGCAAAATTGCCTTATGAATATGCTTTGGATGGTATTTCAAATACATTCTCAATTGTCCCTAAAGCACTAGGAAAAGAAGAAGAAACTCAGAAAGCCAATCTTGCTAGCATGTTGGATGGTTATTCTGTTAATGGTGGCCATCACTTAAATGTTAATGTTTTTAATCGTGATACTTTATTAGATGCGATGGAACATCCAGAGGAATACCCACAATTGACGATTCGTGTCTCTGGTTATGCGGTTAACTTTATTAAATTAACACGTGAACAGCAATTAGATGTTATTAATCGTACCATGCACGAGGCAATGTAAACATCTTTAAAAAAACTATAAAAAGTGCAGCCACTTTTGCTGGCTGCACTTTTCTTAATGGGGAAGGAGTGTGAGAAAATGGTGGAGACAAGGAGACAAACAATTGGTTATGTTCATTCTACAGAATCATTTGGATCAGTAGACGGGCCAGGTATTCGTTTTATTTCTTTTATGCAAGGTTGTCGAATGAGATGCGAATTTTGTCATAATCCTGATACTTGGAAAATAACCGGTGGCCAAGCTTATACAGCGCAAGAGTTATTTGATGAAGCAAAGCAATATCGAGCTTTTTGGGGGAATAATGGTGGAGTCACGGTGTCAGGAGGAGAACCCTTATTACAAATGGATTTCTTGATAGAATACTTTAAAATTTGTAAAGCTAATGGCGTTCATACTACCATTGATACCTGTGGTCAACCATTTACTTATCAAGAACCTTTTTTTTCAAAATTTAATCAATTACTACAATATACCGATTTATTACTGTTTGATCTTAAGCATATTGATAATGAAGGACATATTCATTTAACGGGTCATCCGAATTCTAATATTATTGATTTAGCAAATTATTTGTCTGAAATAGGACAAGATGTTTGGATTCGTCACGTTTTGGTTCCTACACGAACAGATTATGATGAGTATTTATATCGTTTATCCGATTTTGTTGCGGGGTTAAAGAATGTTTTAAAATTTGAAGTGTTACCGTACCATAAGATGGGGGTATATAAATATACGGCTCTAGGTTATAAATATAAGCTTGAAGGTATTGAGCCGCCGAGTGTTGAACGAGTTGAGAATGCTAAAAAAATTTTAAAAGTAGACCAATATACCGGATATTTGAACAAATAGAATAAGATGGAATGATTTTTGCATCAAAAAGCATTAATAAAGGGATTGGAAATGTGAAGCGAGCATTCTATTTTTCTAGAAAAGATGCTACACTATAGGAGTAACTGATATGAGGAGGATATAATAATGACAAAATATTTAGTTTTTGGACATAAGAAGCCAGATACGGATACAATAGCATCAGCTATTGCCTTTGCTTATTTTTTAGAGCAAGAAGGTCATGAAGCAGAAGCTGTTGCATTAGGTGAAGTAAGTGGCGAGCCTGTGTTTGCATTAGAAAAATTTGGTCTACCAGTACCTCGAATGATAGAAACTGCTGCAAATGAAGTGACCCATGTAGCTTTGGTTGATCATAATGAACCACAACAATCAGTTGATGATTTAGATCAAGTTCAAATTGATTATGTGATTGATCATCACCGTATTTCAGGCTTTAATACAGCTCAACCACTATACTATCGGGCAGAGCCTATTGGGTGTACAGCTTCTATTCTTTATAAAATGTTTCAAGAATTTGGACATCAAATTCCACAAAATATTGCTGGAATTATGTTGTCAGCTATTATTTCGGATACTCTGTTATTTAAGTCTCCTACAACAACGGAACAAGATAAAGCAATTGGCTTAAAATTAGCTGAAATTGCTCAAGTTGATCTTTACGAGTATGGGCTTGAGTTCTTAAAATCTGGAGCTGATATTAGTAAACAGACAGATGAAGAAATAGTAGATGGTGATGCTAAAAACTTTATTATGAATGAGAAGAATATCCGAATTGGTCAAACCAATATTATTGGTTTTGAAGAGGTTCTGGCTCGTAAGGAGGGTCTGCTAGAAGTGATGGCAGCAAAACGAGCAGAGATGGATTTAGAACTATTTGTCTTAGTGATTACAGATGTATTGGAGTCAAATTCCATTGGATTAGCAGTGGGTGAAGACTTGCGGGTGATTGAAGAAGCTTTTAATACTGAAATTAAAGATCAGCAATTTGAGTTGCCAGGAGTGGTTTCTCGTAAAAAACAAGTAGTTCCTCCTTTGACTGCAGCTTTAAGCTAATTAAAATAAAAAAAGTAGCACAAGCTAACTTGTGCTACTTTTTTTGTTATCGATTGCCAATTGAGTGATAAGATTTTTATCGGGGGTAACGTAAAGTGTTTTTTGACCTTCATAGATTACAAAGCCAGGTTTTGCTCCGTTAGGTTTTTTGAGCTGCTTGGCTTGGACAGTATCAACGGGGACATTAGCAGAAGAAGAAAATTTGGAATAGTAAGCTGCTAATTGTGCAGCTTCGAGCATTGTTTGTTCGGAAGGTTTATCAGATTCTATAATAACATGCGCACCCGGTATTTCTTTTGCGTGGAGCCACCAGTGGTTTTTTGCGGCTTTTTTCAATGAAAGTTCGTCATTTTGTTGGTTATTGCGCCCCACATATATCAGACAACCATCACTAGATTTAAAGCGTCTTGGTTTGCTTTTTGTCTTAGCCCTTTTTTTACTAGAAATTTTCTTTTGTGAAACGTATCCTTCTTCGATTAATTCTTGTTTGATAGATTCTACATCTTCTAAGTCCGCTTGTTCAAGTTGGATAAGAATTCCCTCGAGGTAATTAATTTCGTTTTTGGCCAGCTTTTCTTCGCGTTGAATATATTTTAGGGCATCTCGATATTTTTGATATTTCTTGAAATACACTTGCGCATTTTCAACAGCAGATAGACGAGGGTTGAGTTTGATGATTATTTCTTGATTCTCTTGATAATAATTGTTGAGCGTTATCTCATCTTGACCATTAGGAATTTGATAAGCAAAGGCATTTAATAATTCACCCATAATTCGATAGGTGTCAGCTTCTTTTGCTATTGCTCGATCTTTTTCTAAATTGGATAATTTTTTCTTGTTTTTATCAATGACTTGTTCAATCTTTTGGATAATGTTACCTGATAATTGTTTGATTCGGTCCAAATGAACTTTTTGATGGTAGAAATTAAATAACAATTCAGAAAGAGAGGAATAGGCGATTTTTATTCCTTCTATGTGGGGAAGATCAAAAGCATAAAATTTAACTGAATGATCTGTTTGATAAAGAGTGGGTGCTGGATAGTCTAAAGCAGACTTTAGACGCTCAAGAGCCGTAATAGCGGACAGCTCTTCTCCTGTATCTGACATCCAGTAAGCTATTGTTTTTGAAAGTTGTTTTCCCATGCCTTGAATCACTTGATAAGCCTTTCCAGAGGCTAGGGTGTCATGATATTTAAGAGAGAACTGATATAATTCTTGATCTGTTAGTGTGTATAGATTATGTTGTTCTGTGTTTTTGGGTGGTCTTTTAAATGTTGAGCCTGGTGTAAGTGAACGATAGGAGTTCATTGTGCTCGGAACGTGCTTGATACAATCAATGATTGTATTTTCTGTTGGATTTACCAGAATAATATTTGAATGTCGTCCCATTAATTCAAAACTAAGAAGATATTCTTGTTCAACTCCGATTTCATCTCGGCCAGTTAGTCGCATATCAATGATTCGATCATTTTCATGTTGTTGGATGTCAATTATAAAGGCAGATTCTAGATATTTGCGTAATAACATACAAAACATTGGAGCATGCTCAGGATTAGCAGGTCTTTCATCTGTTAAATAGATAGAAAAATAATTAGGATGAATAGAAGCAGAAAGACGGTGATTTGTCCGATTAGCTCGAATGACAAGTTGTAATTCTTGCTCGAAAGGTTGATAAATTTTATGGATACGACCTTTATTCAGTTGATTGCGAAGTTCAGCGCATAATGCTCGGGTAAAAAATCCATCTATGGACAAGGTTTTTCACTCCTTTCAGAAAGTCTATTCTTTATTGTAACTTAAATGACAGAAGCAGGCTAGAAAGAAGTTTGATTTTTTATTAGAAATTGATGAAAAACTTGCTTGACAAAATTTAATCATTACCATAAACTGAATTTAAGATAAATTAGGAGGTCGAGGAAATGTTTTCAGGTAGCAACATTCAATTTAATCGCTGGCAAGGCTGGCATAGATAGGTTGTAGACTTGGGCATTTCCCTGGATACAACCGTAGTTTGTGATAACTACTTTTGTATCTATGTGGCAAGCAGTCCAGCCTACCATGTAGATGTATTGATACATACTATATGGTAAGTGGAGGAAGCTAACGCATATAGTATGTGCGTTAGCTTTTTTGTATTCAAAGAAAGGACTCAAAATGAAGACTTTAATAAAATTTATTTTTTTCTCTTCATTGGCTATGTTAACGGCTAATTTTCAAAATGTGGAGGGAGCGGCTCAAAATAAAGAGGAGTTAGAAATTGCTATTGTCCAGTTAGTGTCTCATCCATCATTGAATGATATTCATCAAGGAATTGTTGATCAACTTCAAGCGTCAGGTTATCAAGAGGGCGTTAATTTATCAATCAATCAACAAAATGCAGAAGGAGATATGAGTTTACTTCAAACGATTTCAGATCAGGTAGTGAACGATCAGCCTGATTTGATTTTTGCGATTACAACTCCTGTTGCTCAAACATTTCAAGAGAAGACACAAGAAATACCCATTATACTGGCGGGGATTACTGATCCTTTGACAGCTGGTTTAGTAGATAATTTAGATCGGCCAGGTCAAAATATTTCGGGAGTTTCCGATCAAGTTCCTTTAGAAGAGCACTTTCAGTTGATGAAGGAAATACAACCAGAGATTAAAAAGTTAGGGATTATATATTCTACTTCTGATGAATCAGGTCGCTCAGATGCAGAAAAAGCAAAAGAAGTGGCTCAATCATTAGGCTTGAAGGTCGAATTGGAAGGGGTAGCTCAAGCGATCGATGTGCAGATGGTAGGATTACAATTAGCAGGCCAAGTGGATGCGATTTATGTGGGGGCAGATAATACGGTTGCTTCTGCTTTTGAAGCCTTATTAGATGTTACTGAGGATTCGGGCATTGGAATCTATCCTTCAATTGATATGATGGTTAGTCAAGGAGGAGTAGCAGCCCTAGCCATTAATCAAGCAGAAATCGGTCATGAAGCAGCATTGGTTGCTATAAAAATTTTAGAAGGACAAAAAATTGGAGATATACCTATCTCTTACGTGAAGACTAAGTATAAAGTTTATAATGCTAAAACGGTGGAAAAATTAGATATCACCATCCCGAAATACTTGTTAAAAAGTTTAAATGAAATTGGAGGCGAATAAGATGGATATCTATTACTCAGCAGTTGGTCAAGGTATTTTATGGGGAATAATGGGATTAGGATTATACATATCTTTTAGGATACTTGGTTTTGCGGATTTAACTTCTGAATCGTCTTTTACTTTAGGAGGAGCTGTATCAGTCTTTGCCATTACTTCAGACGTTCATCCATTACTTGCAACTTTATTAGCAATTCTGGCGGGAATGACGGCAGGTTGGATAACAGGTATTTTAACGACTTATTTTGAAATATCTGGATTATTGGCCTCTATTATAACAATGACAGGTCTTTATTCTGTTTCTTTAGGGATTATGCAACAACCTAATCTTTCTTTAAGAGGCTATGAGACTGTTTTTTCAACTTTAATAATGGGGGTATCAGATAAGTTTATTGTGCAATTTGGAATTGGAATTCTTTTTACAAGTCTATCTGTCTTATTTCTTTCAATTTTTTTTAGAACGGATATTGGGCAAGCAGTGATAGCGACGGGTGATAATGCGGTGATGGCTGATTCACTAGGGATTAATACTCCGCGTATGATGCGTTTTGCTTTAATGCTTGCGAATGGTTTAATTGGTTTAAGTGGTGCATTAATCGCGCAAGACAATGGTTTTGCAGATATTCAACTGGGTACAGGAACAGTGGTCATTGCTTTTTCTTCAATTGTGATTGGAGAAGCCATTTTTTATAGGCAAATTAAGCTTCCTTACCGTTTTATTTCTATTATTCTTGGAGCGTCACTTTATCGTGTTCTACTTGTATTTGTTTTAAAACTCGGCTTTGATGCTAATTATTTTAGACTTTTATCAGCTTTAGTTCTTGCAGCTTTTTTAGGAGCACCTGCGGTATTTAAGAAGATAAAACGATTTAAGGGAGGTTTTGCTAATGGCTAATTCTCAACCTCTACAATTGATTAATATCAGTAAAACATTTACTCGGCAAAATGGAACCACAGTGAGTGTTTTGAAAAATATTAATTTGACTTTATCAAAAGGAGAAGTCGTAGCAGTGATTGGCACGAATGGGGCCGGTAAATCAACATTATTTAATGCGGTTGCAGGAAGTATCATGCTTGATGAAGGGAAGATACTGATGGGCTCCAAGGAAGTCACTCGATTAGCATCCCGAAAGCGAGCCGCAAATATTGGACGTGTTTTTCAGAATCCATCAATGGGGACAGCCCCTCGAATGACAGTATTTGAAAACTTGATATTAGCGAGTAAACGGGGCGAAAGAAGAGGTTGGAGTCGATCACTTTCGCAACCAAACAAAGATTTTATGCGCCAAGAACTATCTCAGTTTAAACTTGGTCTTGAAAACTGTTTAGAACTGCCTATCGAAAATTTATCTGGTGGGCAAAGACAGGTTGTGTCTTTATTAATGGCCACTTTAAAGCAACCTGAGTTATTATTGTTAGATGAGCACACTGCAGCTTTAGATCCACGAATGGCGAAACTTGTTATGCACCTAACTCAACGGATGATTGAAGAGCAAGGACTTACTACCTTGATGATTACTCATCAGCTTCAAGATGCAATTGACTATGCCGATCGTATTGTTGTGATGCATCAAGGAGAAATTCAACATGAATACATCTTAGCAGCTCATCCTTATTTAAAAACAAAGGATTTATTTGAATTTTTGGAATCATTAATTTCGTTTGAAACACCTAATATTTAAAAGTATATAAAAAGACCTGGTGATCATTGAGTTAACCAGGTCTTTCATTATTTTAGAATAGATTTTGCATAAGTAGATGGGCTAATACCAAACTCTTTACTAAAAGCTCTTGAGAAATATTGTATTGAACCATACCCTAGCTCTGAAGCGATTTCAGAAAGGGTCATCTTGGATTCATGAATTAATAGTTTACTCCTCTTTAAGCGTAAGCTGTTGATATAAGCTTTTGGAGTCTGACTTGTATATTTTTTAAAGAGGGATTGTAAACTTGATCTTGAAATATTAAAGTGTTCGACTAGGTCATTTACTTGATGTTGTTCATGAACTTGTTCTTGTAAAAATTCAACGATAGATTGGAAGAGTTCATTTTCGTAATTTTCGCGCATGGATGTTGAACTGTCTTCTTGAGGTTGATGATCACCATTTAACATTTGAGCAATAATCAATTGTAAGCTTGCAAGCATTTCATCGTAATAATAAGGCATATTTATGTGGGTTTGATTGGATAAGCTGATCAAGCGTTCTATAAGTTGTATTTGGCGGTGTCCTAATTTTACAGGTCGTTGACTAATGCTCTCGTTTATTCCTTGGCCATGAAACAAAATAGAGATTAAGGTGGACATACTATCTTCTTTAAAGATCATTTGGTGTTTTTGACCCGGTGATTTAAGCCAAGCTTGGTTTTTGCTAAGTATGTGTTGAGTATGTTGGTTGAGATAAATTTTTGCTTCACCTTGATCAATAATTAGCAGTTCATAATAATCATGAGAAGGTTGTTTGAGCGATTCGCCACTAGAATAGACCTGATAGTGAAGACTATAGATAGCATCAATCGAGATATTTGCTTTACTTCTATTAACCTGGATGCGTTTTTTGACACTCATAATTTGTGGATCTTCATTTTGAGTGGGCTCTAAATAAATTTTACATTCAGGCGTAAGGGCTAGGGTGTTGAAGTAGGTATTAGGCTGAATACGAACAGCATTTTGTAAAATGTAATAATGATAAGAATCTGAGTCTTCAGGAGTATCTGTAATAACCAAAAGAGCTAGTCCTTTACATTCAGTGAGTGTCACTGGCTTGGTAAATTTTAATAAGGCATCAGAATGATTTTTTTTAATGCTAAGCAAGCGGTTGAAAGGTTTAATTTGTTGGTCATCATATTTTACAGTTGTAAATAATGAATTTTGAATATTATCAGTGGTCTGGTTATACATTTTTTACTCCTTTCAATGTTCTTTCTTCCATTATATCCTAATAAAGATAAAAGAACTACCAAAGGAAGGTTTACGAAAATGGTTTATAATTTATCTAAATTAATGTTGATTGGTTTTGAGTGTAGGGAAGAGTCAATCTCATAGATTTAAAAACTGTTAGACTTCCTGCTTGATAAAACGAACGTATGTTCTATAATAACTTGTAGATAGCTAAAGGAGTGGGAAAATGGGAAAGAGCCAGTTGACTAGTAGAATGCCGGAACAGATGTTTCCTCGACGTTCAATATTATGCTTAGATTGTAAATCTTTTTTCGCATCGGTGGAATCAGTAGAAAGGGGGCTTCACCCTCTTCGTTCTAAATTATGTGTAGTTTCCCATACGGGTCATCACTCTGGAGTAGTGTTAGCTGCTTCGGTTCAGATGAAGATGAAATATGAAATCAAAACTGGGTATAGGAGCAGTGACCTTCCGGTGGGGATTGATGATTTTTTGATAGTGCCGCCACGGATGCGAGTGTATTTGGATATCAATAAAAAAATCAATGAAATCTTTCTACGTTATGTAAATTTAGGTGATTGGCATCCTTATAGTATTGATGAAACTTTTTTGGATGTGACAGCGAGTCAAAGGTTGTTTGGAAATCCTTATCAAATTGCAAAGAGGATTCAACAAGAAGTTTGGAACAAGTTTGGCTTAATCATGACAATTGGAATTGGTGATAATCCTTTATTAGCTAAGTTGAGTTTAGATATAGAAGCGAAGGAGGCATATCCCACTTATATTACAAAGTGGGCGTATGAGGACGTTCCTTTTAAATTATGGCCAATAAAAGAATTAGATGAAGTATGGGGAATTGGACGAAGAACAGCTAAGCGACTACGCCAGATGGGAATAATGTCAGTATATGATCTTGCTCATTTTGATCTTAGTATATTGCAGAAAGAATTTGGCGCGATCGGCACTCAGCTTTATTATCATGCTCATGGGATTGATCATAGTCGTTTATCGGAGAAATTTAAACCGCGCCAAGAATCGTTTGGCAAGTCTCAGATATTGAAACGGGACTATTATCTCCAAGACGACATAGAATTGATTATTCGGGAAATGACAGATCAAGTGGCAGCAAGGCTTAGAAAAAGAGGGTTGAAAGCAAGTAGTGTCCATTTAAGTTTGGGTTTTGCAGAAGGGGAATGTTCAGAGCGGTTTAGCCATCAAGCAAAAATATCCCCCTCCTCATCTTCTTATCGAATTATTTCAGCTATGCTAAAACTTTTTAGAACTTTTTATCGAGGGCAAGTGGTTCGACGAGTGGCACTTTCACTGGGAAATATTCAAGGAGGACGCGATGGTCAGATGGGACTTCTGACAGATTTAGATTGGGAGGAATCCACTAATCAATTTGAGAAAACGATAGATCAAATTCGTAATTACTATGGGTATCAAAGCTTGGTTCGGGCTTCATCTCTTCAAGAGGCTGGAACAGCTATTCATAGGTCTAAGCTTCTTGGAGGGCATTGGGCGAGTGGAGAAGAGAGCTCTGGAGGGAAGAAAATTTAGATAAAATTTAAACAAGGTGTGTGCTATACTTGAATAGAATATTGTGAAGCGAGAGAGGTTAGAATATGCAGATGAATATAGGACGAACATTGCGAATTTTATGCGGTTTGTTGACTTGTGTGCTGTTTTTTTCAGCATGTAGTCCACTAAGGCAAGAGCGTGAGAGTGAAGAAAAGGAGCGACCGGTAGAAGAAACAACAGAAGAAAAAGTAGTGCCTGGCGCAGGAAAAACAGTCACCATTCGTTCGATAGGTGACATTCTCTTGCATGACGCTGTCTACTGGGATGGACAAACTGAAGAGGGTTATTATTTTGATTCAATGTTTGAGCCGGTGGCTAAGTATGTTGGAGAAGCAGATATTACAACGGCAAATATGGAAACGATAGTAGCAGGTTCTGTCTTAGGTGTTTCATCTTATCCAATCTTCAATGCTCCGGAACAAATTGTAGATACTTTACTCAATTTAGGAGTGGACATCGTTTCTAATGCTACTAACCATACGGTGGATTATGGAGGCGCTGGAGCCCATGCTTCGATTGAAACACTAAAAACTAAAGGAATGCAATATGTAGGTTCGTATGAATCTTGGGAAGACTATCATCAGCCACGAATTATTGAAGTTGATGGAATCAAAGTAGGTTTTTTGAATTATACTTATGGCACGAATGGGAATCCGATACCAGAAGATGAGCCTTATCTTGCAACTTTAATCGATACCGAATTAATTCCACAGGAAATTCAGGCACTTAATGAAAAAGTGGATATTTCAATTGTTATCTATCATTATGGGGAAGATAGTATGGTTCCTGTTCAATCGCAGTTAGATTTAACAGATTTAGCCATTGAAGCAGGAGCTAATTTTGTATTGGGTGGGCATTCTCATATTATGCAACCCATGGAGCGTTTTAGTGACTCACAAGGTGCGTGGTATTCTCATGGGAATTTTCTTTCAGGACAAGTCCAAGAATATGAAAAAATTGGTGGTATTGGGGAGTATACTTTTAAGAAACATGAAGATGGCTCTGTCACTTTAGAAGAAATGCGCCTTATGCCGACTTATAATTTTGGTTTACCAGAATGGGATACCTATTTAGTGGTTCCGTTGACTGAAGCACAAGACTATGGACTGTGGAATGGAGATGCCTTATACAATGAAGTTTATGAGCGATTCACGACCTATTCAGATTCTGTAGAAGTGGTAGAATATTTTGAATAATTTTTTAAAAATGCTCTCTTTTCTTGGTTAGCGCAATCTATCTCGAAATGTGTATTTACATTTGGAGGTGGATCGGATGAATAAGAGAAAATGGAATTTTGGTTTGATAATCGTTTTACTATTGTCCTCGATACCATGTGATAGGATTTTGGCGAGTGAGTCGGACATTGTGAGGGAACCTTATATATTAACGAGGCAGATTAATAATCAGCCAGTCGATTTAGGGGCTTGTCAAATTCTATTAAGGGAAGATTCGAATAGTGGAGCAAGTAATGAAGATGTTGATTTAGCAGCAGCACGTGAACAATTAACTGCAAATCAAACACGTATGGCAGCTATTAATGAAAGATATCAAGTTATAAATGATGAAATTGCTCAACTAGAAACAGGTGAAAGTAATTCGCTTGAGGAAGCAGAGAAAGCCCTAGAAGCAGTGATTGAGACTGTCTATCAAGATTATTTAGTGAATGAGACTGATTTTGCAAGCCTGAATGCAGAAGAACAACTTGCTTTGGTGAGCCAAAATCTTGATATTGTTGAGTGGCAAAATTATATAGATAGCTTGATAGAAATTATTAATTCATATATTAGTGAGAAAGCAGACTTAGAATTAGAATATGAACAATTGGCTTACGATAATGATAATTTAAGTCAAACACTGGATGCTAGCAAAGTATCTGAAGCCCAATTGAATCAGTGTCAGCTTTATCCATACAGTAGTAAAATAATACCTAAAGACCAATTAATGATTAACCAGCAAAGTTCTACTTTGTCGGAATACTTATTAGAAATTGATCATTATTTGCAGGAATTGATACCTTTAGCTTATCGAAAAGTTACTTTTGATGATATCTATAACTTGTTTAACCGACAGATAACTCGAGAAGAAATTGCCGACTTATTGCAAGGTAAGGAGCAAGTAGTTATAGATGAGGAAGCTTTTCAAATTTATCAATATGCTAAAGAATTAAGCCTATTTGACATTGAAATTGTAGCAACGATGGCGTTAGATGATTATTATCGTAATAGTTCGATAGAAGTGTATAAAACAAGCTATAACAATATGTTGAATCTCAAAGAAGGGCAACTCGCATATTTTTATCAATTGAATGTTGAAACACTCGATTATATGAAGGAGCAATTAGCTGAGTACCTTAATAGCCATGCATTATTTTCGGACGAGGTTATTAGAGAAATGCAGGCTTTTCATCAACGTTATCAATTGAAATTAGTATTATACGATGATCAAAGTCAGACTTGGATGCCATATCTTGGGGGCCAGTCAGGTTATTTAGATGATTTTTCGAGTCGAGAGTTGTTACATACGCCTAGAAACAATGATTCTACTGAAGAAACGACTAATGAGGGCAGAATTGAACTAGATGAACATATCATTAATGAAGACGAGTCTAACAAAATTCAAGATTCAAGTCTTTCTTCGACTCCTGAGCATTATGGGGATGATCATTTAGCTTATTTAAAGGATAAACTCGACAATAAGTCAAAAATAAATAAACACACAAATGGTAAGGATATTGCAAAACCCTTGAAGAAAGAGAAGAAGTATCAAAAAGAAGATGAAGTGGATAAGCCAAAAGGTAAAAGTAAGTTAAGCTTACCCACAACTGGAGAACAACGATTTTATTTACTTCTTTCAGGGATTTTCTTATTAGCAGGATTGATCCTACTTGCTATTAATCGCTACATAAAGTATCGAAAAATTAAAGAACTACAAGCTAATGAGGAAGATTGGATATAAAACTCGTATTTTGGCTTTTTCTTCGATATAATACTAAATGACCATACGTAGAGGAGGCTGTATAATGGCAACGATAGTTGAATTTAATGAGCAAGTAGCATCTTTTAAAAAAGTAGACGGAATTGAAGCGCAAGCGCTGATTCAATCTGGTGAAGGGCATTTAATTTTTGTAGGGCGTGAAAGCTGTGGCTTTTGTCGCTTGTTTATTGATAAACTTTCTCAGGTTGCTAATGAACATGCTTTAACTGTTCATTTTCTACATTCTCAAAATCAAGAAGATCAAGAAGCATTGGCTGAATTTCGGGATAAATATAAGGTGGTGACAGTACCAGGTTTAGTGTTCTCTGAAGATGATCATGTCAAAACTGTCTGTAATTCCCAAATGACAGTCGATGAAATTGCTGAATTTGTGAATCTTTAGAAGGAGAAGAGGATGGTGAATGGTGTGGAGCAGGAGCCGAAAAAAGAAAATAAGGTGAGAGATAGATCGGGGGGGCCTATTGTCTGGTTTTTGATAGCTTTGATGACGGTGTCTATTGTGGCTCTTATGATTATTTATCGCAATACGTGGACTAGTAAAATCGGTATTCCTCAAGAAAAGGAATCATCAAGCTTAATCCGTCAGGAATCTGTTTCGACTGATCAGATAATGGAATCGGAGTCAACTACACTCCATGAAACAAATACAGTGTTATCGCAGAACGAACTAGAAGATGAAACACAGGATAGTCTGAGAGAACAGTACGCCCAATTAGAGGAGCCCGTTACTTACTCTATTATTCAATATAATCAGGAAACGATTGAAGATTTACATGTGGAACGTGCTTTTGACGTTCTGATGGATCGTTTAAAAGCAGAAGGTGATTTTTATTCTACTGTTGATTACCGGATAACAGTTTTCCCAACCTTAGACCCGAACATCTCTAATTTAGCTTTAGACGAGCACTATGCAGATGGCACGATACACAAAGGGCATTATCGCTTCGACTATCGAGCCAAGGAAGTGACAAAATACTAAGAATAACCACCTTCAAATCTTTTGATAGGAAGGTGGCTTTGTTTTATTTAGAAAGTCTTTCAGGTGCATTTAATTCTTTTGTTAGCCAAATAATATCTAACCATTCATTAAATTTGATACCTGCATTGGGAAGGATACCTCTTTGAGTAAAACCATTTTTTTCATAGAATTGAATACCGGATTGATGATGATGGGTCATCGTTGAGATAAGCGCTACAATCTTTTTCTGGGAAAGAGAAGTTTCAAGTTCTTGGTAGAGTTGTTGCTTAATGGCTAAATTTGGGTGATTACGATCAGTATACAGAAACACTTCTACAGTATATTGATAAGCCTGTCGAAGTGAAAACGGACGGGCATAAGCAAAAGCAACTAGTTTTTCATTTAACTCAGCTACCAAAAAAGCATGAGTTGCTTGGAAGTCTAATATTTGTTTTTCGATTTCTGAAACCGAAGGAAGAAACGTATCAAGAGTGAAGAGAGTTTCTTCGACATAGGGTCGATATAATTCGCGAATTGAGTTAGCGTCCTGAATTTGAGCAAGACGGATATTTAATTTGGTTTCCATAATCTACCTCCAGTTTTATAGTTTTTATTATAAAACAAACAGACTAAAAGTGATATTTTTTCTATAAATAAACTTAGTTAATTTGAAAGCGATTACCTTTTTGTTAAAATAGGGGTGAGAAATAAAAAAAAGAAAGGATGAGGTTATGCCGCAAAATGTATATACTAACTATTGGATTAATCGACGTGATAATGTTGTAAAAGAACACGGATCTTATGCAACGGAAGAAGCAGCAAGGAAAGCGATTAAATCATGGTGGGAGCTTCAGAAAGATAATTATAAGAATGTTGAGGACCGGAGAACCAATTCGGGGGCATTAGAAATTACATATGGAGATGATAATTACTATTATCGAATTGTTCAACGCGAAATAGATGGCCGCTTACCTTCGCTTAAAGTTAAATTGAGAAGTCCAGGAGAAATTGAATCTTTACGTAAAAAATTACAACTAGATGAGGAACTATTCCTATTTGATGAGTTGGCTGAGCCTTATCGAGATCGTTTATTAGAAGCGATGGGAGATGGTAAGAAAGTTCAAGAATATATCTATGATGAATATGGTCGTTTAGTGAGACCGATATAGAGAAAAAATATTTTGCAAAACCAGCTTATAGTTAGGACTATCAGCTGGTTTTTGTTAGGATATTCTATAAAGAAGGTGAGATTATGCGTGATGAGTTAGAACAAATCTACGAAGAGATTATATCAGATGCGGCGAACCGTCAATATAGTGATAAGGGATGGAAGCCAGTTTATACTGCTGGCAAAGAAGCAAAAATTGCATTAATTGGTCAAGCACCAGGAATTAAAGCGCAAGAAAGTCATTGTCCTTGGAATGATGCGTCTGGAAAAAGATTGCGACAATGGATGGGAATTAATGAGGAGACATTTTATAATCCAGATCAAATAGCACTACTTCCGATGGATTTCTATTATCCTGGCAAGGCAAAAACGGGAGATAAGCCTCCAAGGAAGGATTTTGCAGTAAAATGGCACCCTCGCATATTAGAGTGTTTACCTAATATCGAATTGACTCTTCTAGTAGGGGCTTATGCGCAAAAACATTATTTAAAAGACAAACGCAAAGGCACTTTAACCGAAACAGTTCGTGCTTATCAGGATTATTTACCTGACTTTTTTCCGATCGTACATCCCTCTCCATTAAATGGACGTTGGTTGAAGAAAAATCCATGGTTTGAGGAAGAGGTAATTAGTGAATTGCAAGGTTTAATACGGTTCCTAATAGTAGAAAGAATTTGACTTTCTAGCTTATTTTTTAAATTTTATTGCAATCAAATTTAGAAGTAGTACAATTAAACAGGGAAAACTAAGCAATATATTAACATCATTATATCCATAGGGGTGAATGTTTTGCCGATTGTTAAACGTTTTAAGAATTTTGATTATTTTAGAGGTCTTGCTATTATAGCGGTTATTTTGATCCATATTACAGCTCCAATTACAGGGCAAACTGAAGCAGGAAGAGATTTAAATATTGAACCTTCTATAATAGCAATTGTGTTTAATCAGTTATCTCGCTTTGCTGTGCCGATTTTCTTACTATTGTCAGGGTGGGGCTTGGATATGGCGGATGCCTATGGTCGCTCTGACTCTTATGTGGAATTTATTTGGAGTCGTTTAAGAAAAATTTGGTCAACCTATTTAATTTGGAATGTAGTTTATGCTTTAATTAATTTTCCTCTAAAAGGGGAGCCAATTTCTTTTCTGCAATTTTTATTAAATATTTTCCGAGGTAGTAATTCATATCATTTATACTTTGTTCCGTTAATTTCTATTTTATATTTACTTTATCCAGTTTTATCGTATATTGCCCTAAATCGGTTGCTAATGTTTAGTTTTGTGAGTCTATTCCTTATTCAGCATATAGGTGATTATTGGTGGCCCTTCATTCCGTATGATCAATGGCAACATTTTTATACTTATTCCTTCTTTTTTGTGGTTGGCATTTGGTTTAGTAACTGTTTTGAAGAAAAGATTAAATTCTTTTCTCAGTATAAATTGATTGTTTACTTCATTCTGCTAGTTTCGGCTCTGTTGGTAGTAGGAGAGAGTGTTATTAATGAAGGAATGGTTGTAGCAACTACTCGCCCCTTGGTTACTATTTATTCACTGGCACTATTCTTATCAGTTGCCTTAATCAATAATGGTATAACAGAATTTTGGGAGAAGGTTTTATCAACACTTGGAGATCATTCGTATGATATCTATCTATCCCATGTTTTGACTTTAATCATCATTGAATGGCTATTACGATACTCCTTTCTAAGTTTTTATCCAACTTTATATATTTTGTTGGCTTTTGCTGTAATTGTGTGGATATATTTCATAGGGAAACGGATGAAATATAAGATAATAGAATATTAGTAACATAGAAATTTTGAATAAAGATAGTCATAGGATTATAAAACGAAAAAATATTGAGAATGTTCAATAATATATTTTTGCAATCAAGTAATGGAATTATGCTAACTTTTTTGTTATGGTATGAAAGGAAAACCTTTTGCTATCTGTTTAGCAAACTTTATTAATATGTTTTTTCTTTACTAGAAATTTTTCCAAAGCTATAGAATATCATAAGCAGTTAAATTAAGAAGTTTTCGGGGGATTCGAATAAATCAAATGATGGCTGTCTTGGTTTTTAAATAAAAAATGTACCAAGTTAAAGTAAATACTCGATGTTTTGTTTATACTTAAAACTTATCTTGAATAGTCAGGGTTATGGGTAAAACTATTTTTAATATATTTTGATACTAATTTAGAATTGTATCAGAAAAGTTTAAATATGTAAGTAATGCATGTTAACTTATTGTTTCCATTCATTCTGATAAATGCCTTCAACAATTCTTACTGATTTATAATTTGTATAGGAGGTGAAGATGGTAAAATTTTCATATCTATTTATAAGGAAAGTTATAGTTAACAGAATTAGTGTTGATATGTTTTACAAAAGGGCTGAGCTTATTTCAAGATTTAGAGATTTACTATTTTAATTTTGTGTGAATGGAACTTACATACTATAAAGCAGAAATTTTCTGAAATTTATTGTAAGTAAAAGAAATAAAAGTAGTATCTGTGGGGGGTTGCAGTGAATAAAGTTTTGATAATAACTAATCACGATATTGGACTTTATAAATTTAGAAGAGAATTATTAGCAGAATTAGTTAAAATATATGAAGTATATATCGTTTTGCCAAAAGGGATATATACAGATGAAATAGTGGCTATGGGATGTCACACTTTGAATGTTGAAATAGATCGAAGAGGGAAGAATATTTTTAAAGATTTGCTTCTTATTCATAAGTATAGAAAGTTTATCAAAATGATATCACCGGATGTAATATTGGGTTATACAATAAAACCAAATATATATATAGGCCTCCTAACTCGAAAGACGAATATACCTTTTTTACCTAATGTGACTGGAATTGGTACCGTTATGCAAGAAGAATCTCTTGTAAAGCTTGTGATTATTCAATTATATAAATTAGCTTTTTCTAAAGCACATGTTGTTTTTTTTCAAAACAAATATAATTTAGAAAAATTTTTAGAATATAGATTACTGCATGGAAGTTACAAATTATTACCAGGATCAGGCGTAAATTTACAAGAATATCAAATCTTACCTTATCCTCAATCTGAACCTATAAATTTTGTGTTTATTGGAAGGATTATGAAGGAAAAAGGGGTAGATGAATATATTGAATTGGCTAAGTATGTGAAGAAGAGATATCCAAATTCTTACTTTTATGCTTGTGGATTTATCGATGATAAAGAATATTCTGATACGATCAAATTTTTACAACAAGATGAAATTATTAATTATTTAGGAAATATCGACAATGTGATGGAAATCATTGGTAAATCTCACTGTGTTATTCATCCTTCTTATCACGAAGGAATGTCAAACGTATTGTTAGAAGCTGCAGCTTGCGGACGGCCAGCTATTGCGTCTAGAATTCCTGGATGTAAAGAAATTATCCAAGATGGTGTCTCAGGATATCTTTTTGAAAAGAAAAATATAGAGCAACTGAAAGGATGTGTTGAAAAGTTTATTAAATTATCAAATGAGCAAAGGGAAAGAATGGGACAAAATGCGCGACAGCATGTAGAATTAAACTTTGACCGAAACATTATTGTTGAATCTTATTTAAAAGAAATAGAAAATGCTATATTGGAGGAATAAAAATGTCATTATCAGAACAAATTAAAAATCGTGAAGAAAAAATCTCTTTAGTAGGGTTAGGTTACGTAGGAATGCCAATTGCGGTTGCGTTTGCTAAAAAAGCTGATGTGATCGGTTTTGATATTAATCAAGAAAAAATTGATCTTTATAAGCAGGGAATTGATCCAACTAAAGAAGTGGGAGATGAAGCCATTAAATCTACTACTGTTGATTTTACAGCAGATCCTTCTCGATTAAAAGAAGCTAAATTTCATATAGTAGCAGTTCCAACACCTATTTCTGAAGATAAGAAACCTAATTTGTTTCCAGTAGAGGCTGCAAGTCGTACTGTTGGTCAAAACTTAACTTCAGGTTCCATTGTGGTGTATGAATCAACCGTTTATCCAGGGGTAACGGAAGATATTTGTATTCCAATTTTGGAAGAAGAATCGGGTTTAAAAGCAGGGGTCGATTTTAAAGTAGGTTTCTCACCTGAGCGTATTAATCCTGGCGATAAAGTGCACCGTTTAGAAACAATTGTGAAGGTGGTCTCAGGTCAAGATGAAGAGTCGTTAGAAGAGATTGCAGCAGTTTATGAAATGGTGGTAGAAGCAGGAGTTTACAAAGCTGAAAGTATTAAAGTAGCAGAAGCCGCAAAAGTAATTGAGAATTCTCAACGTGATATTAATATTGCTTTTATGAATGAATTGTCTATTATTTTTAATCGTTTAGGTATTGATACCCAAGCGGTATTAAAAGCAGCAGGAACAAAATGGAATTTCTTGAATTTTACGCCAGGGCTAGTCGGAGGCCATTGTATAGGAGTCGATCCTTATTATTTAACATATAAATCAGAACAAGTTGGGTACCGATCAAAAATTATTTTAAATGGTCGTCAAATAAATGACGATATGGGGAAATATGTTACCGAAAGTTTAGTTAAACAGTTGATAGCTGCAGATATCAATGTAAAACAAGCTAAAGTAGGTATTTTAGGTTTTACTTTTAAGGAAGATGTTCCTGATACCCGTAATACCCGTATTATTGATGTCGTTGAGGAATTAGCGGAATATGGAATTAGTCCCATAATTGTTGATCCAGTTGCAGATAAAGAAGAGGCATTAGAAGAGTATGGTTTAGAATTTAATGATTTTGAAGATTTAAAAGATTTGGATGCATTAATTATTGCAGTAGGTCATGAAGAGTTCTTGAATTTAACTCCTGAAGATATTGAACAAATGTATGATGTCAGCGAGAACAAAAATCGGGTCCTCATTGATATTAAAGGTGTTTTGAATCGTAAACAATATGAAGATTTAGGCTATAATTACTGGCGTCTATAGAAATGAGGAGTCATGTATGAGTTATCAAGAAGTAACTTTTGATCAAGATAGTTTATTTTTGATTACAGGCGGTGCGGGCTTTATAGGTTCTAATTTAGTCGAAGTTTTACTTGAAAGAGGACATAAAGTTAGAGTGCTAGATGATCTATCGCAAGGTAAAAAAGAAAATATCGATATGTTTATTGAAAATCCGAATTATGAGTTTACTAAAGGTGATATTCGAGATTTAGATACGTGTTTAAAAGCCTGTGAAGGTGTAAAATATGTGCTTCATCAAGCTGCGTGGGGAAGTGTCCCACGCAGTATTGAAAAGCCGTTACTTTATGAAGAGATCAATATCCGAGGGACTTTAAATATGCTTGAAGCTGCTCGGCAAACAGAAGTTGAAAAGTTTGTTTACGCTTCGAGTTCTTCAGTTTACGGGGATGAGCCAAAGCTTCCGAAACAAGAGGGAGTTGAAGGCAATTTGTTGTCCCCTTATGCACTAACAAAACGAACCAATGAGGAATATGCTAAGTTATATACTAAATTATATGGCTTGGATACATATGGATTACGATATTTTAATGTGTTTGGTAGACGTCAGGATCCAGATGGAGCCTATGCAGCTGTTATTCCAAAATTTATTAAGCAATTATTAAATGGAGAGCAGCCAACTATTAATGGGGATGGCAAACAGAGTAGAGATTTTACTTATATTGAGAATGTTATCGAAGCGAATTTGAAGGCTTTGAAAGCCCCCAGTGACGTAGCGGGAGAAGCATTTAATGTAGCTTATGGAGGTCGTGAGTATTTAATAGATGTTTATCATGCTCTTGCTAAAGCATTAGGGAAAGAAGAAATTGAACCAATTTTTGGACCTGATCGTGCTGGAGATATCAAACATAGTAATGCAGATATCAGCAAAGCAAAGAAAATGTTAGATTATCAACCTGAATGGAATTTTGAGAAAGGCATTGTAGCAGCAATCAACTGGTATAAGGAGAATTTATAGTGAGAAAGCCATGTAGGATATTGCATGTTGTTACTCAAATGAATCGTGCTGGTATGGAAAATCGGTTAATGGATATTTATAAAAATATTGATCGGACTCAGATACAATTTGATTTTTATACTTTAAGAGAGACAGCCGGTGAGTTTGATGAAGAGATTAAAGCTCTTGGTGGGAAAGTTTTTTATAATAAACCTATGAATATAGTAACAATGTACTCCTCACTACGAAATTTCAACTTGTTTTTAATAAAAAACAAGGAATATAAAATTGTACATTGTCACTTGAATCAATGGTCAGGCTTAATGCTAGGTAGCGCTAAGAGAGCAGGAATATTAACTAGAATAGCCCATTCTAGAACATCTCTAGAAGGTTATTCGTTAAAAAATATTATAAAGAACATTGTTAAAATACCAGTGAATTATACAGCTACGCATAAATTTGCGGTATCCTATAAGGCTGGAGTATGGTTGTATGGGGCAAGAGCAATGAAAAATTCTAAAGTAAAAATTTTGCCAAATGCAATCAAAATGGATGATTTTCATTTTGATAATGATTTACGTATCACAACAAGGAAAAAATTAAATATTAGTGGTAAATTTGTGATGATACATGTTGGAAATATTAAACCAGAAAAAAACCATTTGTTTTTATTGGAGATTTTTGAGAAAGTTTTGATAAGAAATAAACATGCTATACTTTTAATAGTAGGTAAAGATCATATGAATGGTATTGTTAAGAAAAAAGCAAAAGAACTGAAGCTAAACAACGTTTATTTTTTAGGATCCCGAACTGATATATGTGAATTGTTGAATGCTGCAGATGTTTTTGTCTTTCCATCTAAATATGAAGGTTTCCCTGGGTCAGTAGTAGAAGCTCAATGTACAGGGCTTTCGTGTTATATATCGGATAGAATTACTTCGGAAGTTATTTTATCGGATTTAGTTGAAACGATACCATTAACAGCTAAACCAGAAGAATGGGCGGATATTATAATTAATAAGAACTATTTAAATAGAAAAGATATGGTACCTATATTAAAAAATACAGAATATGATGTTGAAAGATCAGCTGAATTATATAAAAGATTTTATCTATTAGAAATGAGAATTAAAGATGTATAATACTAGAAGGAAATTTTATGAATGGTTATTATTACTATTTGTTATCATGACTTCCATAGTATCAATTATTTCTATTGCTCAAGATGAATTGAGAACATATTCTTTTGATCTTTTATGGGTTCTTCCGTTAACATATGTTACACAATTTATTATTTCATGGCTATACTTCCCTCATATGAAATATAAAATAAGTGTATTGTTAATTTTAGCGTTATATTACGCTAGAATGATTATTGTGCCATTTGCAATGTTTTTAGGAAATTATTCAACTTATGGCATAGAATCAGTATATGGACAAGATATGGGGTTAGCCATTTCTCTTATGAGTTGGGAATTTATGGTCATTACTATTCTTTTTGTATTAACAACAGGAAAAAGTGGAGAAGAAAATGATGAAGATATTTCTAATGGGTCTGTGAATAATGTTTTTAATATACCGCAGTATTTTAAATGGGCCGTAATATGTATTATTTTATACATTGTCCTGATAATGATTGGAACTCCAGGATTATTTCAAGAGTCATTTTTCCTCACAACTGGTAGATCTGAAGAATCATATGAATTGTTATTTTCGGGAGAGGTTTCACATAATGCCTTTGGTTTAAGTTTTGGGTCACAATTGGTTACGATAGCATTTACATTTTTTTGGATTTTGCAAGCTATATATCCACCTTTTCTTTTAGCTCAGATTGCCAATAAAGTGAAGTCTCAATTCAATCGAAATATACTCTTTCTTATTGTGTTAGGTGGGACAGTGCTTATTTCAACCGAAGGAAGAGCACATTCAATTGAATGCGCTATTGCTTTGCTGATATCGAGTTCAATAGCACTGAAAAATAAGTTCTATATAAATATTAAAGCACTTATTTTAGTCATTACAGGAATAATGATATACGGCTTAATGGATAAAAGTGGTGTTAGCGGGGAAGGAAGTCAACTATATGTTGAGTTTAGTAAAATGATCTCTGCTTACTTTGGTGGTCCGCATAATGTAGCTACGGCTATAACAATGAAAAATAATGAACATAATTTAACGGCACTAAACATTGTTTCTGACATACTACAAAGACTACCGTATTTAACAATTATATTTACCAAAACTTTTGGCGGTACAACGAATATTATCTTTAATAATTATTTTGGTGGTTATTATTTAGGGCAGATTATTCCTTCGATTGGTTTAGGGTACGCATATTTCGGGTTTTTATTTGCTCCTATTATACCAAGTGCTGCTGTAATGTTATCACTTCATTTCGAAAAGAAAGCTTCTCAAAATGCAAATGTTGTTTTAAAAAATTTTTACTATTTAGGTGTTATAATGTTTGCGAGAGCAACATGTACTTCAAATATGTTATCAGGAATTACTTATTTAGGAAACATGTTTTTTGCTTGGTTAGTGATTTATATAGGTTTTATAAAAAAAACAAAAGATATGGGTGAAACATAGTTGAAGAATAATTTAAATAACAAACAAAATAGAACATACAATGTTTTTTTAAATTCAACTGCTGGTGTGGCTGGTTACTTTGTATCTATGCTTGCGAATTTTGCTTTTAGAACAATTTTTATATATTTTCTAAGTATAGAGTACCTTGGAGTAAATGCTTTGATGACTAATATTTTGTCATTGTTGTCATTGACTGAAATGGGAATAAGTAGCGCGATGACTTTTAGTTTGTATGAACCTCTTGCAAATAACAATAGAGAAAAAATCAATGTCTTATTAAAATATTATAAAAAAATGTATTTGTGTATTTCTGTAATTATTTTATGCTTAGGTTTACTTATGACCCCTTTTTTGAACTTTTTTGTGGAAAGTAAGCCTAATATCCCTGAATCGTTAGAATTTATTTTTGTTTTATATCTAATGAATACAGCTTTTTCTTATTTGATAATTCACAAACACTCTATATTAATTGCAGATCAAAAATCATATATTGTAACTTTATGGACAAATGTATTTTTGATATTGCGATATATTTTTCAAATTGGAGCTTTATTTTTATTTGAAAAGTTTATTCCTACTTTGATTATTCAGCTGTTATTAACATTTTTGGGAAACTTTTATATTACAAAAATTGCAGAGAAACGATACCCATTTATTAAAGAAGAAGTGATTGGGGAGCTTTCTAATAAAGACAAAGCGGACCTTACTTCCAAAATAAAATCAATGTTACTTTATAGAATAGGTTCTTACTTGGTAAATAGTACTGATGCGATTATAATTTCTAAGTTTGTTGGAATCACTGCTGTTGGGATGTATAGTAATTATACTATGCTTTTCACTTTATCCACTTCTCTAATAAACTATGTTAGTTTTGCTTTGACACCAAGTATAGGAAATCAGGTACACGATCAAAAAATCGAAAATGTTTATTCGGTTTTTAAAGTATTGTTTTTTATCTTTTTTGTAATTGCTACGATCACTACTATTGGTTTTGTGGTACTTATTAATCCTTTTATTCATTTGTGGATTGGTGAAAAATATTTACTTGCTGATATAACAGTTGTTTTTTTAGTTTTAAATTATTATTTTTTAATTATGAGAAGAGTAATTGTATCATATAGAAACGCATTGGGGTTATATGAAGATACAAAGTTTAAACCAATATTAGAAGCCCTTGTTAATCTTGTTGCTTCTTTAATTTTGCAGCATTATATGGGGGTTACAGGAGTAGTTATAGGTACAACTGTTAGTATTTTAACAGTTAGTATTTGGATCGAGCCATATATTTTATACAAAAAATATTTTAAGATTCCTTTTTATAAATATATTTATAACTTATTTGGATATACTGTCTTTACGATATTTATTTCTATAGTACTAATTACTATAAGAAACCTTTTTTATTCAAATACGATCATTAATTTTATATTAATGGCTATTTTTTCCATTCTTTTCACTTTAATAATGATAGTTTTAATTTTTAGAAAAGTGCCTGAATTTCAAGATGCTTATAAAAGAGTTATGTTATTAATTAACAGATAAAAACTATAAATATATATAGTAAGGAGAATAGAAATGCCATTATTTATATACATTATTCGTGGTACGATAGATTATTTTCTAGGTAACATATTGGCTTTGTTTTTATATAAAAAAAAATATATTACTGGGAAGTATTTTAGGGAAAGTAGACTTGGTTTTCTTAAGATTGGATGGGGTTGGGTAGTTTCTGACTTTTTTGCTAGAAGCTTTTTGAGAATTAATAATGGGGTTCCTTTTCCCATTTCTCCTCGCAACCATGTGAATACTCCGGAGAATATACATTTTAATCCTGATGATTTGCTGATATTTCAAGGGCAAGGAAAATATTTTCAAGCTGTTGGAGCAACAATTACGATTGGGAAAGGGTGTTATATTGCTGATAATGTTGGAATAATTACTGCAAATCATTCGTTAAAGGATTTAAAGCGACATGAGAAAGGTCAATCTATTACTTTAGGTGAAAACTGCTGGATTGGAATGAATTCTGTAATTTTACCTGGTGTGAAATTAGGGGATAATACGGTAGTAGGGGCAGGAAGTGTTGTAACCAAAAGTTTTCCAGAAGGCAATTGTATAGTTGCTGGCAATCCAGCCAAAATAATAAAAATTTTGAACAAGAATATGGAGGTTAACAATGGTAATTATTCGGGCAATTAAAAAAGTTTTTGAATTTATTTATTTTTATATAGATCCTATAAAATATGCTAGATATAAAGGTGTAAAGGTAGGAGAAAGAAGTTCCATAATGTCGTGGAGATTTGGCAGTGAGCCTTGGCTGATTTCGATTGGTAATCATGTAAGGATAACATCAAATGTGAGATTCATTACCCATGATGGAGGTAGTTGGGTTTTTAGAGAAGATGATAAATATAAAGATGTCAAAAAATTTGGAAAAATTGAAATTAAAGATAATTGCTTTATTGGTAATAATGTTATTTTAATGCCAGATATTTCGATTGGGCCTAATGCTGTAATTGGTGCGGGAGCTGTAGTAACAAAGGATGTTCCAGCAAATACAGTGGTGGCAGGAGTTCCTGCTAAACCAATAATGTCAATAGAAGAATATGCAGAAAAGAGTCTACAAAATACACCTCCGTATGATAAAAATAATTATAGAGAGAATAGGCAAGAAGAAATTCTGAAATATATTAATTGGGATAGTGAGAATGATTAGTAAAAAAGAGAATCGTAAATCTATATTTATAATTGTTCCTAGACTAGCTGGTGGAGGTCAGGAAAGAATAGCAATTCAGACAGCTGAAATATTAAGCAAAAATTATCAGGTGATGTTAATTATCTTTTCTAATAAAGATAAGGTTTATGATACCTTTTTGCCGGTAATTAATTTAGACTTGCCTAGTAGAAAGGGAATAATAGGGAAAATCTTTACCCAATTACAAAGATCTTTTCAACTAGCTCGTCTTAAAAGAAAATATGAACCTATTATATCTTATTCTATTGGCAATACTGCAAATTTAACAAATATTTTATCGTTTACAGATAGAAATGTTAAAAATATAGTATCAATTAGAGGGTATGCAAATATAAAAAAATCTCTTATGGATAAATTTGTTTATAAAAATGCAGATGAAATAGTTGTAATTTCTAAGAAAATGAAAGAACAACTCTGTAACTTATATTCTTTTACTGAAGATAAAACAGAGGTCATTTATAACGGAATAGATACAAAAACTATTAGTGAGAAGTCACAAATCTATTTACCCAATCTTTTTTTACCAAAAACTGATAGAATTGTTACTGCTGGAAGACTAACTGATGTTAAAGGGTACAGACAATTATTAAAAAGTTTTGTTCGTCTTAAAAGCACGTATTCAAATGTATCTCTGTTGATTCTTGGGGAAGGACCAAATAAGAATGATTTGATTGAATTAGCTAGAGAATTAAATATAGAAAAATCTGTTTATTTTCTTGGTTTTCTGGATAATCTATATTCTGTTTTTAGACAATCTGATATTTTTATTTTAAATTCAATAAATGAAGGTTTTGGCAATGTTATTATCGAAGCAATGTCCTGTGATTTACCTGTAGTTGTTAGTTCTTGTTTGTCAGGTCCTTCTGAAATTATAGGTGCCGAAACATATAATATTAATAAAGCATCCTTTTGTAAATATGGTGTGCTAGTTCCGTGTTTTGAATCTGATTTCTCTGAAGAAAATGAAAAAGAAATAGAAATTGCAAATGCTTTATTATCATTACTTTCTGATAGAAAATTGAAAGAACATTACCAAAAAGCAAGTGCTGAGAGAAAAGAAGTTTTTAGTAAAGAAATATATGCAGTTTGTATAGAAAAATATTTTAAACAATTTATTTAAGTTTTTATTTTAGATTTTATAATTAATAAAAATGATTTTGTGATGTATAATAGAAATGGTTTTTATGAGAAGTAAAGACTGATAAAATAGAGAAGTCATAACTATGTTAGCAGGCATGACTAGAGAATTTATATGAAAGGCTATTTTCTATGTACATTAAATTTAAAAGAATTATTGATATCATACTATCTTTTATTGCTTTGGTTTTATTATCACCCCTTTTTATTTTTTTGGCTTGTTGGATAAAAATTGATTCGAAAGGGCCTGTTTTTTTTAAACAAAAACGAATAGGAATACATCGAAGTAATTTCTATATTTATAAATTTCGTTCTATGCGTTCAGATGCTCCTAAAGATACTCCAACGCATATGTTAAAGAATCCAAAAACTTATATTACACATTCAGGACATTTTTTGAGAAAAACGAGCATTGATGAATTGCCGCAATTAATTAATATTTTAAAAGGTGAAATGGCTTTTGTTGGACCGCGACCAGCATTATGGAATCAATATGATCTTGCTGATGAGCGCGATAAGTATGGGGCAAATGACGTTTTGCCTGGTTTAACAGGATGGGCTCAGATTAACGGAAGAGATGAACTGCCAATTCCAGAAAAAGCTGCTCTCGATGGTTACTATATTGAAAATATGTCATTAATTTTTGATATAAAATGTTTAATTGGAACGGTTATTAGTGTGGTTAAATCAGATGGTGTAGTTGAAGGTGGTACTGGAACATTGGAATCAAATAATGAGGACGAATAAATGAAGAAAATTCTGATAACAGGTAAAAATTCATATATTGGCACTTCGGTTGAAAAATGGCTAAAAAAGTCAGAAGAAAATTTTTTGATTGATACTGTGGATACCCGTGATAATAAGTGGAAAGAAATAGATTTTTCTCAGTACCAGGTAGTTTTTCATGTTGCCGGGATAGCCCATGCGAATGCCAAAAAGAATCAAGCAGATCTGTATTATGCTGTGAATCGTGATCTTTGTATTGAAATAGCTCAGTATGCTAAGGAAAAAGGGGTTAGGCAGTTTATTTTTATGTCTTCTGCAATTGTCTATACATCAAGCAAACTGGAAAATGGTAGAATTACACGATCAACTATTCCTCAATCAAAAGATCCATATGGAGATTCGAAAATTCAAGCAGAGAATGGACTTTCTGAGCTAGAGGATAGTGACTTTAAAGTGGTTATTTTACGTCCTCCAATGATTTATGGTAAAGGCTCAAGAGGCAATTACCCTAAGCTTGCAAAAATGGCAAGAAAAATTCCTTTTTTTCCTAACTATCCGAATAAGCGATCAATGTTATATATTGATCATTTAGCTGAATTAATTCGATTGGTTATATTAAACGAAGATAATGGAATTTTTTTCCCTCAGAACAAAGAATATACACAAACTAGTCAGATGGTTGAGATGATTGCAAATTTTCATGGCCATCCACTAGTGCTCATAAGAGTTTTCAACCCTTTAATTAAACTGTTTAAGGATGTTACTATCATAAATAAAGTTTTTGGAAACTTATTTTATGATAAAGAGCTGAGTCAATATAGCAAAGGAAACTATCAACTATATAGTTTACAGGAAACAATCACTTTAACAGAAAATTAGATATAATTAGCAAGTCCATACTATTAATTGAATGTAGTCTGGACTTATTGTTATGTAAATTTATTAAAATCATATTCAAATGATTAATATAATTATTAACTATTACCTTCTAGCTTCTGTTATAATTATAGAGAGTCTGATAAGTCATTTATTCCTTATAAACCCATAATATTTTAATAGAAAAGGATGATTATTTTATGAGTAGAATAAAAAAATTGGGAGATAGTTATGACTAAGATATATTTAGCTTCTCCCCATATGAGTGATGAAGGATATGAAATGGAATATATCCAAGATGCTTTCAAAAAAAATTGGATCGCTCCTCTTGGAGAGAATGTTGATCAATTTGAAAAAAATTTAGCGCATATGGTAGGGATTAAATATTCCACTGCATTGGTTTCTGGAACAGCAGCTATACATTTAGCTCTAATGGCTTTAGGTGTTGGTGCTGGAGATGTTGTTTTTTGTCAAAATTTAACTTTTTCTGCAACAGTTAATCCCGTTTGTTATCTTAATGCTGAACCAGTTTTTATCGATTCTGAAAAAGATTCTTGGAATATGGATCCAGTTTTGTTAGAAGAAGCTTTTCAGAAATATAAACCTAAAGCAGTTATTGCTGTTCATTTATATGGCCTTTCTGCAAAAATTGATGAAATTAAACAAATTTGTGAAAAATACGAAGTGCCATTGATAGAAGATGCTGCAGAAAGTTTAGGGACAATTTATAAGGGACAATGGACGGGTACTTTTGGAGACTTGGGTATATTTTCATTTAACGGAAACAAGATTATTACTACTTCTGGAGGCGGAATGCTTGTATCAAATGATGGAGCCGCTATAAAAAAAGCTCGCTTTTGGGCAACTCAAGCAAGGGAAATTGCTGTTCATTATGAACATAAGGAAATTGGCTATAACTATAGAATGTCTAATATTGTAGCAGGAATAGGAAGAGGACAATTAAAGGTCCTGGAACAAAGAGTGCAACAAAAAAGATATGTTTTTCAGAGATATGTAAATGGACTGTCATCCATTCCTGAGATAGAATTTGTTACTGAGTCCAATCATGAAAGGGCAAATTATTGGTTAAGTGCTATTTTGATTAATTCAACGACGATTTCTCCTAAGGATGTTTGGAAAGCTTTGAAAAAAGAAAATATCGAATCACGTCCAATATGGAAGCCGATGCATCTCCAGCCAGTATTTAATGAATTTGATGTCATTGGTGGTAGTCGTTCAGAATCTTTTTATCGACGAGGCCTGTGTCTGCCTAGTGACACAAAGATGACTGATGAGGATCTTGATAAAATAATTGAAATAATTAAAGAAGTTTGGAGTTAGTGTTGAATGATTTATCAAAAGTATGTAAAGCGTATGGTAGATATTATATTGTCTTTGTTTGCTCTTATCTTTCTACTTCCAGTCTTAATAGTAATTGCACTTTTAATACGTTTTAAGATTGGATCTCCTGTACTTTTTGTTCAAACTAGACCGGGATTAAATGAAAAATTGTTTAAAATGTATAAATTTAGAACTATGACAAATGAACAGGATGCTACAGGGCAGTTATTACCAGATGAACTTCGTTTAACGAGATTTGGTAAGTTATTAAGAGCTACCAGTTTAGATGAACTTCCAGAACTATTTAATATATTGATTGGTGATATGAGTTTTGTAGGTCCCAGACCATTACTGGTTCAATATCTTGATTTATATAATCTAAGGCAAAAAAAAAGACACAAGGTTCGTCCAGGCTTAACAGGTTATGCACAAGTGAGTGGAAGGAACTCGCTTTCATGGACAGAGCGCTTTGAAAGGGATATTGAATATGTAGAAAATATTTCTTGGCTGTTAGATTTGAAAATAATATTTATGACAGTATATAAGGTGTTTAAGCAGGAAGGGATAACTTCTGAAGATTCAGCAACTATGAAACCTTTTGAGGGGAATTTTGATGAATAGGCAACTAATAATTCTTGGTGCTGGCGGGCATGCAAAAGTTTGCTATGAAATTGCGCTATCAATGGCACAATGGGAAGAAATATTATTTTTAGATGATAATCCCAATAACAGATATTTTTCTATCTCTGGTCCAATTGGTTCTTTGTCCAATTATCCAACAGCCGATTTTTTTATTGGCATTGGTAATAATGAATATCGTAAAATTTTAACTCAGCAACTTTTAAAATTAGAATATTCATTAGTCAAATTAATACATCCTAGTGCAATTATTAGTTCTACAGTAACCATAGGAGTAGGAACTGTTGTTATGGCTGGTGCAGTGATCAATAGTTGCACAAAAATTGGGAAATCGTGTATCATTAATACTTCATCTTCTATTGATCATGACAATTTTATTGGAGACTATTCTCATATATCGCCCGGTTCACATGTAGCAGGGAATGTCTCTATCGGAGAACTAGTTTGGGTGGGAATAGGTTCAGTAATTAGCAATAACATTACTCTTACAGATGGAGTTAAATTAGGGGCTGGATTTATTGCCTATCAGGATATTAATCAATCTGGGACCTATGTTAATAATACAAAATACAGAATTTTATAATAGAACACTCATTTTAGGATGAGTGTCTTTCTTTATGAATAATTTGTGCATTTTGTTTTGGAAATTATGTAAATCTTGTAGATAGCTGGTATTTTTTTATCATATATGGGAGTATATGTGTTAAAGTAAGATGTGCAAATAAAATGCAAGTTGAAATAAAAATATCAATTTCAAGCTATTTCAACTTATCTTAGATATAATATAATAAATTTAAGTGTGTGGGGTATAATATGAATCAAAATATTGTTATGAAGATGTATAATTTTTCGCGTAAATGCTATGAAAAGCGTTTGGTTTTTTTAGCGAGAATGTGTTGGATGTTCAATCGAATTATTTTTTGTGCAGATGTTCCATATACTGCTAAAATCGATCCTACTGTCCGTTTAGGGCATAATGGTTTAGGAATTGTGATGCACGTAGATACGATTGTCGGGGCCAATACCCTCATAATGCAAAATGTTACCTTAGGTCATAATTTCGGACGTACCCGTGAAGATGGAACTACAGGGACTTCACCCACTATTGGAGAAAATGTTTTTATCGGAGCGAATGCTTGTGTTTTAGGGCCCGTAAAAGTGGGGAATTATGCTCAAATTGCTGCAGGCTCTATTGTTTTATCTGATGTACCTGAATATTCTGTTGTAGCAGGAGTACCTGCTAAAATTATCAAGACTTTGACCGAAGAAGAAGCAAAATATTCTATGACAAAATGGTAGCATTACGAATATGCAATGTAGGATAGTAAGCTTTACTCTTGCTATCCTTTTGTAAGTGTATTATTATCACTGTTTTATGAAATAATCTCTAATAATATAGATAAATACTTTTAGGGGTGGCAAATGAAAAAGTTCTTCAAAATATGCATAATTATGATATTATTATTAAGTATATACTTAATTGTATCTTTAGTAGTTGATTATACAAGGATCAGTGATACACCGCAAAAATCTGATGTTATTATAATAGTAGAAGGAGGATTTCCTGAGAGAGTTAGACAGGCTGCTAAGCTTTTAAAAGAAGGATACAGTACTTCGGGAAAGGCAATTATGTCACCTTATATTGAAGAAATCGAGTCGATGTATTTTGAAAGTGGTTTAGAGGAAAAGGATATCATACCAGAATATGAGGCGACTTCTACCTATTATAATGCGGTGAATACATTAACTATGATGAAAGAATTAGATTACCAATCTGCAATCATTGTAACGGATGAGTGTCATATGCCTCGAACTAGGATGATTTTTGAGCGTGTTAATTTTCAATATAAATTTGATCTGATCTATATTTTTCCTGAATTTAGTAAGAGAGGTTCAAATAATATTCTCGAAAAAGATGAGAAAACATCACGGAAAGAGATCCTTCGAGAGGAAATTAAAAAGTATTTAGGCTATAAGTTTTTCTTATATCGCTATTTAGATTTATAAACAGAAGGGATGTTAATTTTGAGCAAGAAAAGTTTACAGTATTTGCTTGTTATTACATGTGTTTTATTATTTACTTTAATTTTATTAACATTATTTTATTTTTTATCTAAGGTACAGGGAAATAATGGAATCACTTTTAAGGTCTTTGGTGGAGGAGACGATGGTCTTTTTTATTGGGAACAAGCTCAAAATGTTGCGCGTAATAGAGAGTGGATACGAACATCTATTTACCCGCTATTAATTGGGAATATAATAAAAGTCCCAATTTTCAATGATCCCTTTTTTATTCGAATATTTAATTATTTTGCTTTCTTTTTACTGGTTGTATATGTGATTAAGCTCATGAATTACTTAATTAAACTTACTGATAATGAATCTTTACAAAAAAAATCAATTGATATTAAATTGTTTATGATTGTCGCTTTAATGTGTTATGGTAGTCTTCAAATGAATCTTCATATCTCGATTTTAAGAGATGTTTGGATGTATTTTTTGTATGTAGCTTCTTTGTATTTTTCTATGAGAGTCTATCGTAATAAGCGCATTTCAATCAATTATTTACTTTGTTTAATCCTATCTTTGTGGTTATTAGGAGAATTTAGAGCCTATCTTTTGCTTTCGTTTATTGTTGCAATACTTGTTTATTCAGTAGGTAAATATTTTAAAGCTAAAAATTATCTAGTTTTTTTTCTGTTTATTATGTTCGTTGTAGGAGGAATCTATTACACTCAATTTATTGATTTTCCTGTTCCAATTATTAATATGACATTGAGAGATGGATTGAATTATCGTCTTTCTTATCTAGAACCTGGAGCGGCAGGTGGAAGTCAAATGAATATTGACCTAGCACAATCTAATTATTTTCTATTTTTAATCAATTATTTATATAGTTATGCTAGTAACTTTTTTGGTCCTTTGCCATGGCAAATTTCAGGGATAAGTACATTAATTATTTTCTTTACAGAAACTATTCCAATGGTACTCATTTTGATATATATTTATAAAAATAGAGGATATTTAAGTGTATCTGCCGGTTATATTTTAGTTCATTCATTCACTTGGATTTTGTTTATTGCATTATCAAATGACAATATTGGAACGGGAACTAGGTTACGTCCAATTTCTTGGATACTAATATTGCTAGTTTTCTCTCTCCTATGGAATACAAATAAACGAAAGAAAGTAGGTAAAAAATTTGAAAATATTATTCGTCAGGCCACTTTCCGCTAATTTGCCTGAAATTGATGCATATATTAAATATTTTAATGAAGATAAGCGTTTTTTGGCAGTAGATAGCTCTGAGTACGGAGCAGATCATTTGCCATATGAAGAATATGATATTATATGGGAATTTAAAGGAATGGGAGGGTATCAGAATGATCAGAAAATAATTGTTCATGATTATCCTTCTTTATCAACTGGAACCTTAGCTAAGGTTAAAAATACTATAAAAAGATTCTATAATCCCAAACCTGACCTTCGAATTTTTTTGAATGAGTATGTTAAAAAGGGTTTTGGATTTAAAGATGAAACTCCATCTGTTTATCGTGATATGGGGATTGATCCTGTTTTTATTCAGCATTCGTCTGAATCGATTGAGAAAGAATATGACTTTGTATATGTTGGAGCCATGACTGAGGAGCGTAGAATTTCTCAAATGATTGATGGAATTATTTCTAATAATTCTGGAAAACTATTGTTAATTGGAGACCCACAAATTTCTGTTTATGAGCGATATAAATCGAATACTGATATTACTTTTACAGGTAAAATACCTTATGATGAAGTACCTCAAGTTGCAAATAAAGCTGTATATGCATTGAATTATATTCCAAATAAATATCCGTATCTTTATCAAACATCTACTAAATTAATAGAATATTTGGCGATGAATTTGAAAGTAATATCTACTGAATATTTCTGGGCTCAACATTTTATGAGAGATAATGATTGTGCTTTCCTGATGCTCCCAGATAATTCATTTGAAATTAAAAGAGAGTATCTTAAGAATTTTAAATTCAGAAATAATATAGTTAGTGAACGTTTTCTTTGGGAAAATATACTAAATCAGTCTCAACTGAAGTCAAAATTGTTAGAGATATATGATAAAAAAATAGGAATGGTTTAGATGAATAAAGTTACGATACGTTTAATGATCATTACTCTTATTTCAAAGCTTTTTGGCTTTGCAAGAGATATAACATTATCATATTTTTATGGTGCGTCTGCTGTTAGTGATGCTTATTTAATCTCTCTAACTTTACCTGAAACAATTTTTGGTTTTGTTGCAACCGGTATTTCTACAGGGTATATCCCTCTATATACTCAAATAGTTCATGACCAAGATGAAGGTGCAGGAAATATTTTTACTAATAATTTAATGAATATTGTTTTTTTCTTCAGTCTAACAGTACTATTAGTAACTTATTATTTTACACCTCAACTTATCGATATTTTAGCTGCAGGTTTTGATGGAGAAACTAGAACTTTAGCAGTAATATTATCGCGAATAAGTATCTTTAGTATTTATTTTACTGCCATGATTTCTTTATTCAGTGGTTTTTTACAAATTAAAGGAAAATTTGAAGTTCCTGCTCTAATTGGTTTTCCATTAAATATTATTACAGTGATCTCTATTGTGATTAGTTATTATACTAATGTTAGAGTACTTGGTTTCGGTATGCTATTAGCCGTCATTTCCCAAGTACTAATTTTATTGCCTTTTGTATTTAGATCTGGGTATAAATACCTGCCATATTTGAATATTAAAGATCCCGGATTATTACGATTGATAACTATTGCTCTTCCAGTAATATTTGGTACATCGGTTAATCAAATTAATGTAATTGTTGATAAGACAATTGCTTCGAGTATTTCAGTCGGTGGAATATCTTCATTGAATTATGGTTATATGATTGTGTTTTTTGTACAAGGATTGTTTGTTTTGCCTATTACTCAAATTATGTACCCTACAATTTCTGTATTAATAGCTGATCATCAATTAGAAAAAATAAAAAAAGTGATTGCTGAATCGGTTGTATCTGTTTTTCTATTGGTTATTCCAGCCACAGTTGGGTTATATGTACTTTCTCGTCCTATTATTGAATTATTATACGGTCGGGGAAATTTTGATGAGGAAGCCATTCAGTTGACTACATCCGCATTAAGTTACTACACTTTGGGAATTGTAGGTTTTGGATTGCGCGAACTATACTCAAGGGCTTTTTATGCTTTACAAGATTCAAAAACACCAATGATAAATGCTACAATAGGAGTGGTGATTAATATTGTACTCAATTTGTTAATTTCTCAATGGATCGGTATAGGTGGACTTGCTTTAGCGACAAGTATATCTGCATCAGTTACATCATTTTTATTGATTGTTAGTCTTAGAAAGAGAATTGGAAATCTTGGAATGAAAACTATAATTTCTAAGTCATCTATAATTATTATTTCATCTCTAGTGATGGGAGTAGGAGTACATTTCTTATATCAATTTATGATGAACCGAACAGGAAATTTAATCTCATTACTTACAAGTGTTTTGATAGGTGCAATTATTTATCTTATCATGTTATTATGTTTAGGATTTGAAGATGTTTCTAGTATGATTAAAAGATTTAATAAAGGACCAAAAAAAAATTAAATCTCTGAGGAAGGAGTATCCGATGAATGTCTCAATAATCGTCCCAATGTATAATGTTAGCGATACTTTAAGACGAACGTTAGAAAGTAT
Source organism: Facklamia lactis (assembly GCF_015863205.1). Taxonomy (GTDB): domain Bacteria; phylum Bacillota; class Bacilli; order Lactobacillales; family Aerococcaceae; genus Facklamia; species Facklamia lactis. Next base: position 122,946 of record NZ_JACBXQ010000001.1, read on the forward strand.
TAAGAATCAGTCTTATTATGATATTGAAGTGATTTTGATTGATGATGGATCGCAGGATGATACTGCTATAGTAGCTAATGAATTCTGTAAAAAAGATACTCGATTTAAATATATTTACAAAGAAAATGGTGGAGTATCAAGTGCAAGAAATAAAGGTATCAAAGAACATTCGGGACATTATATAGCTTTTGTAGATTCAGATGATTACATTCATCCTCAGTATGTTGAAACACTATTAGCTTCAATGACTGATGACATTGACTGGGTGATTTGTGGGTACCAAACTGGGAAAAATTGTTTTATTACTAAAAAAGAAATGACGGATCGTGATGCTACTGTATACGAATTGGCAGATGCGAAAGTACCAAATGGTTATTTGGGAAATAAATTGTTCAAGTCATCAATAATAAGAGATAATGATATTTGTTTTGATCAGAGTGTTCATATGTGTGAAGATCTTTTGTTTTGTGTAGAATATGCTTGCAAAATTAAGCATACGAAACATTTAGACAAAGTTTTATACTTTTATGAACCAACAAATGCCAGTATTACTAGACGTATGAGAACTAAAAAAGCATTTACACAAATTGATGCATTAGAAAAATGTGTTTATCTATTGACTTTATATAGCTTCCACCCAATGGTGGTTAATAGATATATTAATTTTCTATTGAGAATTACAACTGGTCACTATTTAAAAAGAATAGCAACAGCTACGAGTAGTGAAAAAAATAAAGTGATTGAGACCTTAAAAACTTATAAAAAACAGGGCAATCCTGGCTTTATTATTCGATTAAAGATATTGTTATCTTTTGTAATACTATTCTTTACAAAGAAGGGGATGGGAGATATTGAGTAAAAAGATTTGCTATGTCACAACCATCGCACCAACACTACAGACTTTTGTCCTTCCAACTGCTGAATATTTACATAAAAATGGCGACTATGATATTACTTTAATTTGTGATCATAATGAAAATTTCAAAAATATGATACCCGACTATATGAAATATAGACCAGTTAATATGGAACGAGGAATAGATTTAACTTTTATTCGTATAATTTATCATTTGTATAAAATATTTAAAGAAGAGCAATTTGATATAGTTCAATACTCAACACCAAATGCTTCACTTTATACTGCTATAGCTGCGTTTTTAGCAAGAATTAACGTTCGTTTATATGCTCAGTGGGGCATATATTATGTGGGCTCTTCTGGTTTGAAAAGAAAAATTTTTAAAGTTATTGAAAAAATAGTCTGTAGCTTATCAACAGCTATACAACCTGATAGTTATGGAAATTTAGAGTTTAGTCTTTCGGAAGGTTTATATTCTCAAAGTAAAGGTAGTGTGATATGGAATGGGAGTGCCTGTGGAATTGATTTAGAGCGCTTTGATATTCAAAATAAAGCTCAATGGAGACAAGAAGTATTTAATGAATTAGATTTACCGCCTGACAGTATTATTGTTGGATTTGTTGGAAGGATAAACCGTGATAAAGGAATTTATGAGCTGTTACAAGCAATGCAGCAGGTTATTTCAACTAATCATAAGGTGGTATTATTACTAATCGGTGACTTTGAAGAAAAAGCTTTAGAAGGAACAGAACTTTATCAGTGGTCACTTGACTGTCCCAATGTACTTTATTGTGGAAGAAAGATGGATATTGAAAAATATTATGCTTCAATGGATATTTTTGCTTTACCAAGCTATCGAGAGGGCTTTGGTATGGTAGTAATTGAAGCGCAGGCTTTAGGAGTTCCGACCATTGTAACGAATATTCCGGGGCCCACCGATGCTATGGTTGAGAGTAAAACTGGTTTGACGATTCCAGTTAAAAATACTGAGAAGCTTGTTGAGGCAGTTGAACGTTTAATTGAGGATAAAGAATTCCGTGATTATCTAAGTAATAATTCTATAGATTTTGTGAAAGAAAAATTTGAAGCTAATGAATTTCGCCGACAAGTACTTAATGATCGTAACAGACTAATTCAAAAGTCAAAATAGGTAGGGATATTTAGATGAAAAATATATTGATTACAGGTAAAGGATCATTTATTGGTGAAAATATTAAAACTTACTTAGAAAAACAAAATTTTTTTGTTGAAGTTTTTGATATTAAAAATGAGCCGATTGATAATATAGAATTCGAACGTTTTGATACTATTATTCATGTGGCTGCAATTGTTCATTCAAAAGAAGACTTACCATGGGAAAGTTATTATTCAGTGAATGTAGAATTACCTGTGAATATAGCGACAGAAGCAAAAAAATATAAAGTAGACCATTTTATCTTTTTCAGTTCAATGGCTGTTTTTGGAGAAGACAAAAAACTGCCAGCAGGAAATGTATTGACTAATATTAATAAGCGAGTTAACTCGTATTATGGTAAAAGTAAGCGAGAAGCTGAAAAAAAATTGGAAGAATTAAATGATCAAAAATTTAAAGTATCAATTGTGAGGCCACCAAGTATTTATGGCCCCAATTGTCCTGGAAATTATATTTCAACATTCGTTAGAATTGCTGATAGGATAAAAATTTTTCCTGAAATTTATAAAGAAAGCAAGCAAAGCTTTCTTCATATTGATAACCTTACGAAATTTATTGAATTATTAGTGATTCAACCAACAGAGCTGTATTTTCATCCGCAGGATAAAACTCAAATTAGTACGGTAGAATTGTTGAAAATAATTGCTGGATATCGTAATAAAAAAATTATTTTTACTAGATTGTTTAATTTTATTATTAAATTATTTCAGAACAATTCTCTGGTTATTAAATTGTTTGGTGGAATTAGCTATTCGTCCGCTATTAGTACTCACTATGATAATATTTATCAAATAAAAGATGTTTTTGATGGTTTTAGTTATATTAAGGATGACGAACTGATATAATATACTCAGGTATTGAGAAATTAGGTGAATAATTGAAACAAAAACAACAAAATCTTCTTAAAAGTCAGGACAAGTTTAGTAATAGTAAATTTAAAAAAAGACAGTTGAAATATTTTGTCTATTCTTTAGTATTAGTTGGATTAATATATTTAATTTTCAGTCAAACGGTAAATGCTGATAAGTATATTGAACCCAGAGAAAGTGCGGTTTTGACTACTGACATTAAAGATTTAGAGGGGATTAAAACTAAAGATTTAGTGAAAGATTTTGGAGCCAAACCCAATGATAGTAAAGATGATTCAGCAGCTTTAACTGCAGCACTGAAAGAAGCCAAAAAGGAACCTTTAAAACTAACAATACCAAAAGGAGAATATTTGAGTACTGGTGCTGTTAATGTAGAAGCTACAGATATAAAAGGATTATATGTTCAAGGAGATGGAGCAGTTTTTAAACCCAAAAATCCGATGATTAATCCTCCAGAAAATTATTTTTTAAAATTGTACTTGGCAAAAGATAATGTTGGGGTTAAGATAGAGGGGATAACGATAGATGGATCGTTAAATCCTCAAGACTTGTTTTTTACTCTTGAAAAACAAAGTGAGGTTTATGAGCTACCTTTACAAAGAGGAATTTTGATTAGTGGTGCTGAGGAAATTGTGGTAACGAATACTGAATTTAAAAACATGTATGGTGGTTATGGTTTACTGATTGAACATTATAAAAATGTAAACATATCTAATTTGACTTTTGATAATGTCGGAGGAGATGACATTACAGATAGTTTTGGCATGGCATTATATTTTGGAGGGCACGAAGGAGATGCTGAGATAAATATTGATAAAGTCCACTCTAATGGTATGTTATCAGAAAAGGATCCAAGTTATACAGCTTGGATTGGAGTTGTCTTAGAGAATGGAAGTATTCAATCACAGAATAGAGATCAGTGGATTTTAGATAAAAACACAACGGTGAATATTACTAATTCAACTTTTAATAATTATGAAACGACCTTTCATGTCGAAAGTATGGCTGGTAATGTATATTGGAATGCTGATAATATTGAAACTACTGCTAAAGATTATTTTATTATGGCAGGGGTTAATGGAGAGTTTAGAGAACGATCTAATAGAATTAATATGAAAATGACCCCTTGGGGCCGAAATGATGTTGTTCATGGCTTGTATTATACTGAAAAGGAGCGTGATGATAATATTTCTGGAAATAATAAATTCTCAATGTATAATTCGAAGATCGAGTATCTTACAATAGACGGGAAGAGTGCACCAGTAGCTACGAGCTATGGAGATTCTGTAAAAGCTAAGTATGTTGGAACTTCTTTTATGAACGTACCTTCTAAATTAGTAACTAATGCCTCAGGTGAATTTATTAATTCTATAATTAATTTGGATAATAATAGTACTGAAACAGCAGAAAGTTTATTAAAAGGCCCATTTAGTGAACCAAATGTTCAATCTGTTAAATTTAAAGGTAAAACAAAAGTTACAAAAGGAACAGATGATGTTACAAAAGGAACTCTCGATCCTAAGTGGTATGTCCCAAGTGGTCGTGAAGCTCCGGAACTGAAAGAACCTATGGGTCATGCCGAAATTTCTAATTAAACTTTGAATTATGGAGGAATAAAATGAAAAAATTTATATCAGTAGTATTTACATTGATATTAATAACAACATTTACAAATGTCTTAGATATTAATGCGGAAGAGAGTAACTCAGAAGCTAACTCTTCTGATCAAGTGATGGATGAGACTAGTAGTCGAGCAAAATCGAGAGATAATATTCTTGATCTTGATTCTATTGAAGCTAATGGTCCTGCTAGTTTAGTTAGTAGAGATGGTAATTTAATACTCTCTATCGATAATGAAAATGGTGGTTTATTAATTGAAGCAGAAGGATTAGAAACTGAAACTAGTTATATTTTAGGTTTTACTTATGAAGTTATAGATGGCAAACTGCTTAGTTTTGGTGCCCACACTGATGGAATTTGGGCTGATAACTATGTTGTTTTAAATGGAGAGAAAAGAGGAGAGTTTGCTGATGAAGATTCTGCATACTCAGATAAAGAAGGAAAAAATGTTGTCGAAGTTTTCTTTACAACGCCTAAAGATAAGTCAGAAAAATCTCGTTTAATTATTCAACCGAATCGCAGTGAGTTTGATGAAGTTGCTATTGAATTATCTGATTTGTATATTGTTGAGGAAGTAGAGTAGATAAAAAGTAAATAACTGAGAATTGAACTGACTTCCAAAAGCCGGCCTTTGGAAGTCAGTATTTTTATGTGTAAATATTTTCTTGAAAAATGTGTTATAACAATTGAATTATACTTGTCAAATTAGCTATTTTGTTGATATTTTGCTAAAGGAAGGAAAAATATTCTCAGATGTAAGTCGTATGAAATGATATTTTTCTATATTCATCTTACAGGTTTTATTGGTTTGACGCTAGATTAAAAAAGATAGAACGAATAACTTGATCACGGAATGCAGATAAGGTGTTTGTAAAAATGCTTGGCATCTTTGAGGAATACTAAATTTTGGCAATTGTTATAAAAATAAGTGCGATTGTAAATTAATGATTATCATTAATAAAATTAATATCAAGTCAATTATGTAAAAGACTTATCTTTGGTTAATATTGATTTTGTGGGGAAGGTTAGAAGAGTAGAGTAAGTAGTTTTAGCTTTTAGAAAAAATACGACAGATAAGTTATTAATTAGATTTTAATGGACAGATGGTTCTATATAAGTGGAAAATAATTCGTCTATGTCAATGAGCAACAGAATTGGTATAAAGAATTTTTTTACTCTGCTTAAGGATGAACTTAATAGATGATCTATGGTTATTACTTAAAATAAAGTATGGACTGTGTTTTTGATGTTGGTATAATTAATTTATTATGGCTTTTCATTTTTTAGGTATAAGGAATTAAAAACAACGTTTAAATATACAATAATTATTACGAAAGAGTTTGGGAGTAATTTGTTTAATAAAGCTAATTTTTTATTCAGATGAATAAAAAAAAGTGAGTTTTGAGAAATTTTTAAGTATTATTTTTCCTAATTATATGAACTTTGAATCGCATAGTCTATAGCTATTTCTTTAATTTCACGTTCTGTATATTTAGAATGTAATAGCTTATTAGCGAGTTCAAGTGTTTCATCAATAGGCTTTTCAGATACTTTACCAATCATTATTTTGTCATTTATCTTTCTATCAATAAATTCTGAATCTGTTAATAATTCTTCATATAGTTTTTCTCCGGGACGAATGCCACTTTCAATAATCCCAATTTCATCGATATTATAACCACTAAGTAAAATCATTTTTCGGGCGAGGTCTAATATTTTAACTGGTTCACCCATATCTAGAATGAAAACTTCACCGTTACTTGCAAAAGCACCAGCATAAATGACAAGACGACTTGCTTCTGGTATTGTCATGAAATATCGGGTCATTTCGTAGTCTGTAACTTTTACTGGCCCACCTTCTTCAATTTGTTTTTTAAAGGCGGGAATGACTGAGCCTCGACTTCCTAAAACATTTCCAAATCTTACAGCACAATATATTGAATTTGAATTCTTATTCATTCCAGTTACAATTAATTCTGCCATACGTTTGGTCGCCCCCATTATATTGGTTGGACGGACAGCTTTGTCAGTAGATATCATGACCATTTTTGAAACTCCTGCTTGATCAACTGCTTTGGCCACATTGTAGCTTCCATAGACATTATTTTTTATTGCTTCAAACGGGTTGGCTTCCATAAGTGGGACGTGTTTATGTGCGGCTGCATGGTAAATAATATCAGGCTTTTCACGTTTAAATATTTTATAGATAGTATCATAATCTTGTACATCTGCAATCACTGGAACATAGTTAGTTCCAGTATATTTTTCAATGATTTCGTGATAAATTAAATAGATAGAGTTTTCACCATGCCCGAGTAAAATAACTTTTCTAGGACTATGTTTTGAAATTTGACGAACTATCTCAGAACCAATTGAACCACCAGCACCAGTAATAAGAATAACTTTGCCTTCAATTTCATTTCTTAATACACTAGTATCTAATTCTATTTCTTTTCGACCTAAAAGATCAGAAATTTGTACTTGTTGGACATTAGGTTGCTTATAATTTCCAGTAATAATGTTTTCTACTGATGGCATTTTGAATACATTAATATCAAGCGAGTTGCAAATATCTAGGACTTCTTCGTATTTTTCTGATGAAAGTGAAGGGATAGCTACAATCATTTTATCAATGTCTTTTTCTTTTTTTATATGTTCTAATTGTTCAAGACTGCCTAGTACAGGGATTCCTTTAATTTTGGTCCCAATTTTTGTGGGGTTATCATCAATTATCCCAATAAAATTATGGTGTTGACTGGTTCTATTTGAGAATTGTAAATAAAGCGAGCATCCATCTCCAGCACCGTACAGAAGTGCTTTCTCATTACTTTGTTCGGAAGAAGGTGCTGTTATAGTATTGTACATCAATTTCCAAAATAATCTAATTCCTATGACACCTAATGTTGAGAGGAGAGTGACAATAAAAGTAAAACGTTTAGAATAATTGCCAGTAATCATGGTTGCGATAAAGCTACTAAAAACATTACTTGATAAAATAATTAAACCAGTCAAACCTATCTCTAGAAGACTGATATATCGATTGATTGTTTTATTAAGTGATAATAAATGCATACCTAGTAAATAAATAAGATAGGTAAGTCCAACATAGATGAGTAAATATTTAAGGGGTAAAAATATTAAATCATCAAAAATTATTTTTCCAATTCCAATTGATACAGTTAAAATAATCAGATCAAAAATAAACCAAATAATATTTTTTGTGATTAATGATCGCTGATTTACAAAATCAAGTATCGTTGAATTAGTGAAATTGCTTTTCATTCCGTCACCTTCTAAATTATATATTCTTAATTAATTATAACATAATTTTCTTACTGTCCTATGAAATATTTGAGATTAATTAAAATTTTATTTAATTATAATATTGACTGTATATAGAGGCTAAATAAAATAATGAGAGAAAATTTTCTTAATATTTTATGTACTATTTTGTCAGTGCATTTCATTTGTAAGATTTTTAAAGAGTCTATATAATAAAGTTGTCCTATAAAATGGATAGTTATTATCAAAGACTTGTTAAAAATATAATTACAAAGGAGAGATTGGAATGGTAAAGGTTGATAAAGACAATGATTATAAAGATATAAAAGTAACGTCGGATGATAACATAGATATAAAAGAGGCTAAGGATGAAACAGTTTACGTTCATGATTATGATGATCGAATCGAAAATAAGGATGTAAATATCAAACATCCGGATCATTCTACAGAATATGTAGAGAGCGACCGCAGACATCGTGAGTATTCAAGTACCGATTATGATGTTGTTAATAGTGATTATAATGTAGTAAATGCGCGAGCAGGTTATAATTTATCATGGCGTGCTGTATTAGCCGGTTTAATAACTTTTTTAGCTTCAAGTTTAATGTTCTCTCTTATCGGAACGGCAATTGGTTTAGGTGTACCAACTCTTACTAGTTCTCAACCAATGGAGGGTGTTGGAACAGGCTTAATTATTTGGCTGGTTGTTTCTTTAATTATTTCGCTTGGATTAGCTGGTTATGTAGCAGGAATTACCGCAAATCGAGCTGGATTTGTTCATGGTTTCCTTACTTGGGCTCTTAGTGTAATTACTTTATTCTTCTTATTAACGAATGCGGTTATTGGCACTTTTAATGCGATGGGGAATTTTCTTGGTATGACGGGACAGGCAGTAGGTGATGCAGCCCAAACTGTAGGTCGAGGGACTGCAAATCTTACAGAACAAGCCTTTAATACAGTCACTGAAGAAATGAATGTGGATACTTCTGAATTAGATGGAACAGTAGAAGAAGTGTTGAAAGATACTGATATTCCTCAATTACAACCAAATTATCTACAAGATCAAATTGATGATTCTGTTAATGATATCACTGAGACTGGTAAAGCGATCGTAGTAGATCAAGAAGATCCAAAAAATGCTTTTGATGATCTTAAACAGAGTATCCAAGCACGAGTGGATGAAATTGGAAAAGAATTAGACCATGATCAGTTAGTAGAAGCAGTATCTAAAAATTCAGACTTATCAGATCAAGAAGCGGAACAAGCGGTTCAAAACATTGAGGAAGCCTATGGAAATGCGAGTCAAGAAGCAGAGGAAAAATTAGCTCAGGCTCAAACTGAATTGGACAAACTTTCTGAAGATGCACAAAATGTTGCTGAGGAAGCCCCAGAGGTGGCAGAAGATGTGACAAATAAAGGAGCTAAATACTCTCTATACTTGTTCCTAGGGTTACTAGCAGCCTTGTTCTTAACTTCATTAGCAGGACATTTAGGATCAAAAACAACAGTTCCAGATGATGATTATGATCATGATAACATTCATCGTGTGAAGTATGATCGTTCATTGGAAAATAAGCGAGTTAACTAATAAATATAAAATATAAAAATAAATCCACCGTATTTTTAATTAAATGCGGTGAATTTATTTTTTGAAAAGTCCTTCTCAAGTAGGAGGTCTTTTTCTATAAATAAGGTATCATTAATTAATAAGTAAAAGAGGTGATAATTTTGAAAAAATTTTTAAAGTATTTAGCGGTCACAATGGTAATTTTGTGTTTTGCTCTATGGGCAGGATTTTATAGTTTAGGCCATTTTGCAAGTGATTTGAATAATGAATTAACACAAGAAGATGCTGAATTAGTGAAAGATCGATTAGAGGAATCTCAAGAGTTGATCACTATGAAATATTATTATACCAATATGGGGATGTTTGAAAATCAAAAAGCAGTTAAAGAATGGAAGATTCCTTTAACGAAATCTGAATTTATGTTGTCTTATAATGGGGTCATTAATGCAGGGATTGACTTGAGTCAAGTGGATTTATCGATTGAAAATGAGACCTTAAAAGTAAGCCTACCTGAAGCAAAAATACTCGCGCATGATGTGGATGAAAATTCTATTGAAGTTTTCAATGAAGAGACTTCTGTTTTTAATCCTCTGAAAGTGGAGGATGTTACGGATCTTCAAGTGAATTTATCTGATAAAATGGAAAAAGAAGCACTTGAAAATGGTTTGATAGAACAAGCTCAAAGTTATTCTGAGAATAATCTTAAAAATTTATTGCATTCAATTGTAGATGAAATGGGTGATTACGAGATTGAAATGGTTTAAGCTTCTTTTTTAGGTTCCTTGCATAGCAAATTAAATGCGATATAATATTATAAGAAATCTTTATTTATAATTTATAGATTGAGGTAATCACTAATGACTCCGAAAGAACGTAAAAAAGCGATTCGACAAGGTAAAGATGTTGACCGACAACCCATCACTCTATTTCATCCTGATTTTGCAGCTAAAGTCTTAGGAATGACGGTTCATGAGTCTACTTTTCAGGCAGAAAATTTAGCTAAAAGAGAAATCAACATGTATTCAACATTCGGTGTGGATGAAGTACAAGTGATGTATACTGGAATGCCAAAATATACTTCTTCCTTGATCCATGATTTTTCTGACGTGTCGAAACTGGACCCTTTTAACTATAGTTTTGAAAAAGATCGACGACAAAAGATTAATTATGAAGCAATTGAAAGAATTCAAGCAGCTATAGGGCAAGAAATCACAATTACTTACGGTGTTTCTGGCCCTATTACGCTTGCAGGTGGATTAATGGGGCATGAATTACTACTTCGAGGATTACGTAAGGAGAAGGAGATTATACACCAATTACTTCGCTTTACGACAGATTTTTTGAAATCAATGGCTGAAAATTTTAAAGAACTAGAACTAAATTTTTGTATTTTTGACCCTGTAGCATCAGGATCACTAATTAGTCCTAAGCAGTATAGTGAATTTGCTCATCCTTATTTAAAAGAAGTGATTGCTGATTTTCATCATTACTCTGAAGAAGTCTCTTTACACATATGTGGCAACACCACTAAAATTTTACCAAAGATTGCTGAAACGGGTGCAGATTACTTTTCATTAGATCAAGTAGTGGATATTGCAATGGCTAAAGAACTTATTGGTGATAAAATAGGTCTGATGGGCAATATCAACCCAACTCAGGTATTGATGCAAGGAAGCCCTGATATGGTTTATAACGAAGTAGATTTGGCTTATAAAAAAGGACATGATTGTCCGAAAGGATTTATAATTCGTTCAGGATGTGGAGTTCCATATGATACACCAGTTGAAAATGTACAAGCATATATAGAAGCAGCAAGTGAATTAGGAAATCGTTAGATGAGTCGAATGTTGATTTATGATCTTGTTTTGTGATGTTTTGATCAATTGATTAGTGTATAATAGAAGAAATAGATAAATAATTGTAAGGTAGGTTATGGGATGAAAATTACAGTTGCGGGTATGGGCTATGTTGGATTATCAAATGCGATTCTATTAGCACAACATAATGATGTGACAGCGATGGAAATTCTTCCAGAGAGGGTAGAACTGATCAATAAGGGAAAGTCTCCAATTGTGGATAAAGAAATATCAGAATACTTGGCCAATCAATCGCTTACTCTAAAAGCGACAAATGAACCTCGAGTTGCTTATTCAGGGGCTGAGCTGGTCATTATAGCGACTCCTACTAATTATGATGATGAAACCAATCATTTTGATACGAGTGCAGTAGAAGCGGCTTTTGAAATGGTTGCGAAATACGCCCCCGATGCGACAGTTGTCATTAAATCCACCATTCCAGTTGGATATACCAGCGAGGTTCGTAAGCGGTATAAAATGGACATTATATTTTCTCCAGAATTCTTAAGAGAAGGGCAAGCGTTATTCGATAATTTACATCCTTCTCGAATTATAGTGGGGGAAGAATCTTACAAGTCTGAGCAAATTGCACAATTATTTGCTCAAGGCGCTTTGGATGAGCAAATTCCGATTCTTTTAATGCCTTCTACAGAAGCTGAAGCTGTTAAACTGTTCTCGAATACATATTTAGCGCTTAGAATTTCTTATTTTAACGAATTAGATACTTACGCTGAAGTAAGAGGTCTGAATGCTCAGTACATTATTGAGGGAGTTGGACTAGATCCAAGAATTGGCAGTCATTATAATAATCCTTCCTTTGGTTATGGAGGCTATTGTCTTCCTAAAGATACTAAACAACTATTAGCGAATTATAAAGATGTTCCTAATAATTTAATTCAAGCGATTGTAGATTCTAATGCAACGCGAAAAGAACATATAACAGATCAAATACTAAAAGCTCAACCTAAAACGGTTGGAATATATCGCCTCACCATGAAATCTAATTCTGATAATTATCGACAATCAGCTATTATTGATATCATGAAACAAATTAGAGCGGAAGGTAAAGAGATTTTGATATATGAACCTACTTTAAAAGAGGCTACTTTTGATGGTGAGAAAGTGATGAATAATTTTGATCAGTTTATAAATTCAGTTGATATAATTCTGGCAAATCGCTATTCAAAAGAATTAGAACAGGTTCAAGATAAGGTTTATTCTCGTGATATCTTTCATAATAATTAAGCTCTACGTAAACGTTATTAATAAAGTCCCCCAAAAATTAGATATGAATCTAATTTTTGGGGGATCATTTTATTATTTTTTAATCATGACGATGTTTGAAAACATCTAGTTGATTAAGAGCTTTTTTTAAGTCAATCTCAGCCATGTGGTAAGCTTTAATATCTTTATTGATCAAAGCTTGTTTCATCGCATTTTCAGCTAAACTTTTCTCCATTTGTGCATTCGCATCATCAATGTCTCGAGCTCTTATCGCCATATTTGCAATAATCGTAAGATCGTTGTCGCGAACTTCTAATAAACCGCCATTAATCGCAATATAATCTAAGTCATCTTGATTTTTAAGAGGTGTTACAATGACTGGAGAAATTTCTAAAGCCGTTATCATGGTGATATGATTGGGGAGAATGGTTAACCCACCTGCAACTGATTGAACATGACATTTGAGGGCGTTTTTCATATAGACCAGTCCATTGGGAGAAATAATTTGAACTTGGAAATGATTAGTTCTTTCTTTCATCCAAATCCACTCCCATATTCTTAGCTTTAGTGATTGCATCTTCAATTGTTCCAACATTTCGAAAGGCTTCTTCAGGTAAATCATCGTAATGACCGTTTAAAATTCCTTCGAATCCATCTAAGGTTTGTTCAATCGTGACATATGAGCCAGGAATACCGGTAAATGCCTCTGCAACATGGAAATTTTGTGATAAAAATAGTTGCATACGACGAGCTCGACTTACAGTAATTTTTTCGGATTCACTTAATTCATCTACACCTAGGATGGCAATGATATCTTTAAGATCTTGATAAGACTGTAGAGCTTGTTGCACTTCTCGAGCAATTCGGTAATGTCTCTCACCTACAATTTCTTCAGATAAGGCTGATGAAGAGGAGGCGAGGGGATCTACTGCGGGATAAATCCCCTGTTCAGTTAGTTTACGTTCAAGGTTAGTCGTTGCATCCAAATGCGAAAAGGTAGTAGCAGGAGCAGGATCTGTATAATCATCAGCTGGAACATAGACAGCTTGAATAGAGGTAATAGAGCCTGCTTTTGTGGAGGTAATCCTTTCTTGCATGGCTCCCATTTCTGATGCCAGTGTTGGTTGATAGCCAACGGCAGATGGCATTCTACCTAGAAGAGCAGATACTTCAGAACCTGCCTGAGTAAACCGATAAATATTATCAATAAAGAGCAAGACATCTTGATGCTTCACGTCTCGGAAATATTCGGCCATTGTGAGACCTGATAGGGCAACACGCATACGTGCTCCAGGGGGTTCATTCATTTGGCCAAAGACCATGGCTGTATTCTTAGAAACTCCTGATTCCCGCATTTCTTGGACTAAGTCGTTTCCTTCACGTGTTCGCTCCCCAACGCCTGTGAATACAGACAAACCACCATGTTCTTGTGTAATATTATGAATTAATTCTTGGATAAGTACTGTTTTACCTACTCCAGCTCCTCCAAATAGACCAACTTTCCCACCTTTAAGATAAGGGGCTAATAAGTCAATTACTTTAATTCCTGTTTCTAAAATTTGAAAAGTAGAAGTTAGTTCACTATATTCTGGTGCATCCGCATGAATTGAATTTCGAGGAACATCTGGGAATAGATCAGGGCCATTATCTACCACATCTCCCAACACATTAAAAACTCTGCCTAGGGTGGCATCTCCAACAGGAACTTTGATTGCTTCACGCATATCAATCACAGCCATACCTCTTGATAACCCCTCTGTTCCTTCCATCGCAATGGTACGGACTGTATCATGGCCAATATCAATCGCTACTTCTAACACCACCTTGCGATGCTCTAGAATGGTTTTGATATCAGTTTCACTTGTTACTTCTTCTAAATCAGTAACGATTAGTGCATGATGAATTTCTGGTGTTCCGAATTCTACCGGAAATGAGACATCTACCACCGGTCCGATAACTTGTGTAATATGTCCGATGCGCATCTTTATTTCCTTCTTTCTTTTTGTTGTGCTTGTGCTCCAGCAACAATTTCTATAATTTCATTGGTTACTTTGACTTGTCGTTCTTGATTATATTGTAATTGTAAGTTTGCAATCATTTCATTGGCATTATCAGTAGCTATTTTCATTGCGGTCATTCGTGCAAAATGTTCAGCTGTTTTTGCTTGAATGAGAGCCCCATAAATATTTGATTCAATATATTGTGGAATGAGACCTTCTAATACAGCTTCGATACTTGGTTCGATTAGATAAACTTTTGTGATGGGATCTTCATTTTTGAGACCATCGTCTAACGGTAGGTTACTATTCAAAGATAGGATAGGTAGTAGTTTTTCGACACCAAAATGATAGGCAGAGCCTGATCCGTAATGATGAAATGCTAGATATAATTCATCGATTTCACCTGAGATAAAGGCTTGACGTAATTGGCGAATGAAATAGTGAGCTTCTTCATAAGAAGGTTCATCTGATAAAGGATAGTAAGAGCGAGCAATTTCGTAATCTCGTTCTTTACAGTATTTTTTTCCACTTTTACCTAAAGTATAAAAGCATAAGTCATTGTGAGTATAACCTTGTTCTTTTATCCATTCATCTAATCCATTAAAAAGATTAGCATTATAGGGTCCTGCAAGTCCCTTATCAATACTAATTAAGAAAATCCCAACTTTATTTACGTTTCTCGCTCTAATTAATTGTTGAATATCAGCTTGTGTGAAATTAGGTGGAGTCACTTTTAGCGTATAATGCAATTGCATGATCGTACGACGTAGATGATCAATATAGACTTGATATGTTTGTGCCATATCAAGCATATGATTCACTTTATTATGAGAGACCATTTGCATAGCATTTGTAATTTTTGCTGTTTTTTGAGTAGTTAAGATATGTTTTTTTATTTCATTGAGTGCCATTAATGATCACTTCCTGAAGCTAGCTCTGGCTGATAAGTAAGGTTAAAATTAGTTGTAAACTTATCTAAAATATTATGGAGTTCTAATTCAGTAGGCAAGGGACGGTTAGATTCTAAATCTTTTAAAATTTGAGAATAGTTAATGGATAAAAATTCAGTTAATTGTTGCTCATATTTTGAAATAAGATTTAGTGGAATATCATCAAAGAAACCATGTCCAAGGGCATAGAAAGTTATAATTTGAACTCCTGCTCTTAATGGTCGATGCAAGGGTTGTTTAAGTATTTCAACAATTTTTCGTCCTCGTCTTAGTTGTCTGGCTGTCATTTCATCAATATCAGATCCGAAAGAAGTAAAAGCTTCTAATTCCCGATAAGAGGCGAGATCTAGCCTCAGTGTCCCTGATACTTGTTTCATAGCTTTCAGCTGGGCTGCTCCACCTACACGTGAAACTGATAAGCCTGCATTGATAGCTGGCCGAACACCAGAGAAGAAGAGATCACTCTGGAGAAAGATTTGCCCATCTGTAATAGAAATGACATTGGTTGGTATATATGCTGAGATATCTCCAGCCTGAGTTTCTACAATTGGAAGTGAGGTAATAGAACCTCCGCCTAGCTCTTTTGATAATTTGGCTGACCGTTCAAGTAAACGAGAATGTAGATAGAAAATATCTCCTGGATAGGCTTCTCGGCCAGGTGGTCTTTTTAACAAGAGTGACATTTCACGATAAGCTGCAGCTTGTTTAGATAAGTCATCATAAATTATCAAAACATCTTTACCTTGATACATAAATTCTTCTGCCATTGCTGTTGCTGCATAGGGAGCAACAAAAAGTAGGGGGGCAGGTTTGGAAGCAGAAGCCGTCATCACAACAGAATATTTTAGTGCATCATGATTTTGTAGAGTTTGAACAATGTTTTTAACTGTTGACTCTTTTTGGCCAATTGCCACATAGAAACAAATAACGTCTTGATCTTTCTGATTTAATATAGTGTCAATTGCAAGAGCTGTTTTACCTGTTTTACGATCGCCAATGATGAGTTCACGTTGTCCTCGACCAATGGGAACGAGGGAATCTATTGCCTTAATTCCAGTTTGTAAGGGTTCATTAACGGATTCTCTTTCCATAATTCCTGGTGCCTCTATTTCAATAGGGCGAAATTTTTCATTATTAATGGGTCCTTTATCATCAATGGGGCGGCCAAGCGCATCTACGACTCGTCCTAATAATTGAGTTCCAACAGGTACTTCCATAGTTCGATTCAGTCGTCGAATAAGATCACCTTCATGAATTTGATGATAGGATCCAAAAATAATAATTCCAACTTGATCTTCTTCAAGGTTTTGAACCATTCCGATTGTCCCGTCATCAAATTCAACCATTTCGCCATACATTGCTTTGTCTAAGCCAGAAGAAAAAGCAATTCCATCTCCAACGTAAGAAACAGTTCCCACTTCTTCAACAGCGTCTTCAATTTTAAAGTCTTTTATTTGTTGAATAACATCTTGTGTAAATTTTTTATCTAGGGTCATTTGGACACCTCTTCAATTTCTGGAACTTCGATTTGGTCACGTAAGTTTCGAAGAATTTCTTGACCAGAAAGTTCGTAATAAAATCTTTCACTAATCAGACGAACTCCAATAACAAGAGTAGGGTCAACAATTGTGATCAGTGATTTAATTGATAAGCCGGTAATACGCATAAATTGTTTTGCGATTCGGATTTTATCTGATTCGTTTAGAGGAACGGCACTTGATATAAATAATTTTTCACCAGTAAGTTCTTCGCTGGGATCTTCGCCGTTTTCATCATTTTCTGGTGATATACCTAATATTTTAAGTAATAAATCATCTTCATAACTAACCTGGCGACCAGCTCCGAGTGCTTGTGATTCAATATCGAATAGGGTTGGGATTTTAGATTTGTTCATCTAATTCCTCCATTCTTTGAATAAAGCTTTTAATCATATTTTGATGATCTTCTGGTTTAATTTCGCGTTGTAAAATTTTTTCAGCCATAGCAGATGCCATATGAACGAGTGATTCTTGCATATCTACTGCAAATTGTTGGCGCTGAATTTTAAGATCCTCTTCAGTCGCATGTATCATTCTTGCTTGTTCTTGGCGGGTTTCTGCTAGCATGGAGTCATGAAGGTGAGTAGCGTCAATATGGGCTTGACGTGTAATCTGTTCAGCTTCTAAATGGGCTAATTTCAATTTTTCTTCAATTTGAGCTTGCGCTTCTTGATTAACCTTTTTTGCATTTTCTGCTGCATCCCAATCATTGCTTATTTTTGTTTGTCGAGCTTCTAAAGTCTCATTAAAAGGTTTCCAAGCAAATTTATAAATGATAATTAGGAGGGTAGAGAATGCAATAATAGTTAATAGAGCTTCACCCAGAATTAGGTTTATGTTCAATGGGGACACTCCTTCTCTGTAAACTTTTAACTAAAAATAAGAATAAATGCGATAACAACTGCCATAATTGGAATGGCTTCGATAAGACCGACTCCTAAAAACATCAGTGTTCTTAATTGAGAATCTAATTCTGGTTGACGTGAGATCGATTCAATTGTTTTTGAAATAACCATACCGTTACCGATTGAAGCACCAAAGGCAGCAATTCCGACAGCTAGTGCAGCAGCTAATGTATTCATAGATATAACACTCCTCTAATTTTAATGTGAAATTTTGTGTGATAAATAAACCATTGTTAAAGTTGTAAAAATATAAGCTTGGATCGCACCAATAAAAACAGAAAAACCTTGCCAAATGAGTTGTAAGGGTAAAGCTGCTCCCCATGTGATTGGAAACCAAACCATAGCAAAAGAGGCAATTAATCCTAATAACACTTCCCCCGCAAAAATATTACCGTATAAACGGAGGGCTAGTGTGGTAGTGTTGATTGTTTCTTCCAAAATCTGAATGGGTGCCTTTAAGATGTTGGGTGAGGCATAAAATTGCTTTAAGTGTCCGCCTAATCCATTAGTTTTAATTCCAAGAATATGGCCGGAGAGAATAGAAATCACGGCAAGACTAACTGTTACGATGGGATCAGCAGTGGGACTTCGCCAAAATGAATAGTGTTCTGACACTAATAAAAAGGGGAGACCGATCAGATTAGAGACAAAAATAAACATCAGAAAGGTGAGACCCAAAATAACATAGATCGGTTGATGTTGGCCTAATGTTGAATCACAAATTCCTTCTACAAATTCAATAATATATTCCATTAAAACTTGTGCTTTGGAAGGGCGATCTAGTGACAACTGACGGCTAGTCCATAGACAGATGGCTAACACAATTAATACCACAATGATTGTTGAGATCAGGGTATTAAAATTGAAAGATAAGCCAAAAAAGCGGATAAGCGGCGTTTCTTCCATTTACATTCCTTCTTTCAATTGATTATGGGCTTATTTTACGCTTTTTTTTGGAAAATTCAAATTTTATAACTGAAAGTTTGGTTTAGATACTTTCAATCGACAGAATTTACGCCATATTCAGCGTTGAGGGCCACATACTACTATAATTCAAAAAAAAATATTTCTCAAATTATACAAAAAAAGCTTGCTAAAGGGTTATCATCGTGGTCCACTTTAGCAAACTTATTGTAATTAAGAATATTATTTATAAAGATTCAGCCAATTTTTTAATATAAGGGATAAATTCATCTTTTACTTCTGGGTGGTCAAGTGCGAAAATAATAGAAGCGATCAACATCCCATAGGCTTCTCCTACTTCATACCATTCACCTGGGTATTCATAGGCAAGAATTTCATGATTTTGATTATAGTCAATTAAGGCATCCGTCAATTCAATTTCGCCTGTACTACCTGGTTTTAAAGATTCGAGAATAGGAAATATTTCTGGTTTTAGGATATAACGGCCAGCTGCTGCCAAGTTTGAGGGAGCTTCACCTTGAGGTTTCTCGATTAACCCTTTGATATTAAAAATATGATCTTGATTAGTTGTTTCAATATCAAGCATGCCATAGCGTTTGGCTTTATCTTCATTCACTCGTACTCCTGCAATGGTAGTTTTACCATATTCGGCATAAAGATTGATCAGACTTTGTGAGAGGTTTTCTCCTCGAGTAATATCATCCCCTAAGAGGAGGAGGAATGGATCTTCTCCTACAAATGTTTGGGCATGCAGAACAGCATCTCCTAGACCCTTAGGGTATTGTTGTCGAGTGTAATGAATATTTAAATCAGAAGTTTTGGTTGCAAGTTCCAATAATTTATCTTTTCCTTTGGATTTCAGATTTTTTTCCAAAGAAAAATTGGCATCAAAATGGTCCTCTATTTCTTGCTTGCCTTTACCTGTAATGATCAGGATATCCTTGATACCAGCTGTTAATGCTTCTTCAACAATAAATTGGATCGCAGGTACATCAATAATCGGCAAAATTTCTTTGGCGACTGCTTTGGTAGCAGGAAGAAAACGAGTACCCAATCCTGCTGCAGGAATGACAGCCTTGGTTACTTTGGGAAAATGTGTCATATTTAGCCTCCTATTATAAGTTTTGAGCCGTTTCTTTAATAAATTGGATCAAGTTTTTTTTCATCTCAGGTAAGGTTAGCCCATATTCAATGATTGTTTGCATATAGCCAAATTTATTCCCTACATCATAGCGTTTACCATTGAATTCAAGTGCAAAAACCCGTTGAATTTGATTTAAACGATCAATGGCATCTGTTAGTTGGATCTCATTCCCTGCACCTGGTTCCTGCGTTTCTAACAAAGAAAAAATTTCAGGTGTTAAGAGGTAACGTCCAATAATGGCCAAATTTGAAGGAGCGACTTCTGGTTGAGGCTTTTCAACAAAACGTCTGACATTATAGACACCTTCTGAAAATTCTCTTTCAGGGTCAATCACTCCGTATTTTGAGGTTTCTTCTTTGGGAACAGGCATAACTGCTAGAGTTGAAGCATGGGTCTGTTCATAATTGTTCATTAACTGCTTGGTTAGTGGAATTTGATCTACCATCAAGTCATCGCCTAGCATCACGACGAAGGGTTCGTTCCCTACAAAATTTTTAGCTTGGAGAACCGCGTGGCCTAATCCTTTAGGATAGGATTGTCGGGTGAAGAATAGATTGATCTTATTGAGATCTTTAACTGTAGCCAACAATTCTTCTTTTCCTTTAGCTTCTAAAGCAGCTTCAAGCTCTTCATTAGCGTCAAAATGGTTTTCAATAGGGCGTTTGCTTCGTCCAGTGACAATGAGAATGTCTTCTATACCAGAATTAATGGCTTCTTCGACAATGAATTGAATCGTCGGTTTGTTTACAATAGGCAACATTTCTTTAGGCATTGCTTTGGTGGCTGGTAAAAAACGTGTTCCTAGTCCAGCCGCAGGAATAACAGCTTTTCTGACTTTCATAAAATCCCCCTTAACCTTATTTGGTGTTTTTATTCATTCTATGTTATTTAATTAAGGTTCGCAAGACAATAGAGTTTAAATGAAAGGATTTTAGAATATACTATGGTTAAATTATGAAGATTTATTTTGAGCCTAGGCAAATTTGAATAAAAGCGCTATAATAACAGTGTTTATTTAGAGAGGAAGAGTAATGTGAAGCGAATTTTAATCAAAATAGCACTTATATGTTTCTTTAGCATTCTATTTTTTGGTCAGTCAATGAGAGTAGAGGCAGCAAACTTTAAAGAGCCTTTTGCGATGTTATTGATGGGCATAGATACTGGGGATAAGGGAAGAACTGATCGAGGTCGGTCAGATGTTTTGATGGTAGCGACAGTGAACCCTAGTACTGAAAAAGTAGTGGTTACTTCTATTCCACGAGATGCTTATGTGGATATTCCGGGTCATGGAATGGATAAAATTAATCATGCTTATGCTTTTGGAGGGGCGGACCTTTCTCGAGAAACTGTGCAGTCATGGTTAGGCATTGAGATCCCATATCATGTCTGTGTTGATATGAAAGGCTTAGCCGATATTGTAGATGCGGTGGGTGGTGTAGATGTAGTTCCGCCATCTAGTTTTGATATTGGGGGATATAGTTTTGTTGAAGGACAACAAACTCATGTAAATGGTGATCAGGCTTTGGCATATGCTAGAGAGAGATATACTTCTGGTGGCGATTATGCACGCCAAGAGAGACAACGACAAATCTTATTGGGAATTGTTAATTCTGGTTTAGCGAATGCTTCCGGAATAAAAGACGTTTTGTCGATGGCTACTCAAATTGAGCATTATTTAGATACTAATTTATCATTAGTTGATTTAGGAAGTTTAGCGCTTGAGCACCGAGATTTGAATCCACAGATAGATTTTAATCAGTTTCAGGGGGAAGGAACTGAAATTGATGGTATTTATTACGACCAAATCACGGAAGAATCTTTACAGGAGAATTTAAAAATAATTAAAAGTGAGTTGGAAGTTGGTCCCGATAATATTGAAAATAAGGAACAAACAATTAATAAACCTGCTTAGTTAATTTAAGAACCGCTGCTTTATAGCGGCTCTTTTTTTATAGAGAATAAAAGGAATTCATTAAAGAGGAGAGAGAGAAATGAATGTGATTTATGAAGATAACCATCTTCTGATCATTGAAAAACCAGTGAATGTTCCGATCCAAGCCGATAATAGTCAAGACCAGGATTTACTGAGCATGGCTAAACAATATATAAAGAAAAAATACAATAAGCCAGGAAAGGTTTATTTAGGTTTAGTACATCGACTGGACCGTCCAGTAGGGGGAATTGTTGTTTTTGCTCGGACATCTAAGGCGGCTAGTCGATTATCTGATCAATTAAGACGACAGGCTATCGAACGAGGTTATTTAGCCATTGTACGAAGCCAGCATCTTATTAAAAAAGGTACTTTAACTCATTATTTGTATAAAGATCGAATTCAAAATCAAGTTTATATTGTAGACTCTGACCATGCTCAAGCTAAAAAAGCTGTTTTAAATTATGAAGTGCTCGAAACAATCTTGCATGAAGAACATGGCCCTTTATCATTGGTCAAAATAAATCTAGAAACGGGTCGTTCGCATCAAATTCGTGTTCAGTTCGCCAATATTGATGCTAGTTTGTGGGGAGATCAAAAGTATGGATCCAATCAAAATAAATATGGACAACAAATCGCTCTTTGGGCTTTTGAATTAGGGATGACTCATCCTACAAAAAAAGATTGGATGACTTTTCACCTTTCTCCTCCGGAAACACCCATTTGGTCAATCTTTAAAAATACGATCGAATCTCTAAAAAAGTGAAAATTGGGCTATAAAAATGGGAATAGGATTTATATAATAGAGAAGAAAACTTATTACTATCTAAATAGGAGGGAAAAAGATGTCACTATTTGATCGTCTTTTGGGAAATGCAGGACAAATTGATAACCAAAAAGTTGAAAGTGCTGTTAAGGAAATCCTTGCTGATAATGAAAAATTAGAAATAAGCTTTAAATTAGTTCGAGATCTGGTTATTTTTACAAATAAGCGATTAATTATGGTAGATGTTCAAGGAACGGGTGCCAAAAAGGTTATGCAAAGCATTCCATACTATTCAATTAGTCGTTTTTCAATTGAAACCGCCGGAATAAATGACCTTGATTCTGAACTTAAACTTTATATTGCTGCATCAAGCAAAGAGGTTGTCAGCTTAGAATTAGGTCGAAATAAAGAAAATGTTTATAAAATTGCTAAAACTTTGGCGAATGAATTATTTGCTTAATCAGCAGTGGAGATAAGTGGAAATTTATTTTTTATGCTGTGGATACTTAAGGAGCAGGGGCAAAGAAGATGTATCAATATATATCAAAAATAATGACAGGGGCAAGCTTAAAAAGAATTGCATTAATAACAATGATTATTGATCATACAGCTGTTGCGATCATCCAAAACACAATTTTTATGCAATCGTATAAATACTCAGAAAATTTTTTGCTGATTGCCGAACAATGGTATAATTGGATGAGAATGATTGGACGTATTGCCTTCCCACTTTATATTTATTTGATGATCGAGGGATACTTTCATACGAGTAATCTTAAAAAATATTTTCAAAGGCTATTAATTTTGGCATTGGTTTCTGAAATCCCTTTTGATTTGTTGTTAAATGGTGAGATATTTAATTGGAGTCATCAAAATATTTTCTTTGAATTGATAGCGATTTTGTTTTTGTTTTATTTCTTGGATAAGTGTAGAGGGGAATGGATAAAAATTTTAGCTGGAACTATTGTGATAGCCACGATAAGCTATTTTTTTCAATTCGATTACTCTTTTTATGGAATTATAGCAGCTTTCATAATGTTTTATGCATATGGAAATAGAACAAAAGAAGCGTTATCCATTATTCCAGCTTTTCTATTTGAATTTTATTCAATCTTTGTATTTTTAAGTGCAGTTTTTATTTTTTACTATAATGGTGATCGAGGAAAGATTAATTCAAAACTCTATTATTGGGCTTATCCACTTCATCTATTGTTACTGTATCTGATTCATTTATGGATGATTCAATAAAAAATCACTTTGAAAGAATTCAAAGTGATTTTTTTAAAGTAAATATAGAACTAAGGTTCGACTAAGGATGATTCCAATACCGAAACCAAGAGCGATACTTATAATATTCATTAGGGCATCTAAAGCTTTAATGATGCCAGCTAGATTATTGCCTTTTAACAGATCCCTCATAGAATTTGTCATTGAGGTTGCGGGATAGAAAGGCATAATCATTGCACTGAGTAAGATATGATGATGGAGCTCATTTGGGAATTTACCATCTAGAAAAAGAATAAAAATAGTTCCCACAGCAGTGGCTAACATGGTAAAGGAAAAGTTAGTATAATAGATAAATTGCCGGGTATAAGCCAGTAAAATAATGAGTCCGCCTACTAAAATAGAAACGAGGATATCATTGGCATTACCACCAAATAAGATAACAAAGCAAATGATTAAGAGAATATTTGTATAGTGAACCAGTCTGTAATTGGGCTGGTTTTTAATTTCTTTTAATAATTTATAGGCCTCATCGACATCAATTTCATTTGATACATAGCGTCTTGAAATTTCATTTACTTGGACAATTTTTTGAATATTATTTGCACGATGGTTGATACGGACTACATCCGAAAAGTTGTATTCCGTATATTCAGAATCGGTTAAGGATAGAAAAAGACCTGTCGCATTCGAAAATGAGGAAGGTTGGTCAAGTCCAGAAGTTTGCATAATTCTTAAGGTTGTATCTTCCACACGATATTCTTCTGCATTTGACTCTAGAAGGATTTGTCCAGCAAGACTAGCTAATTTGAATATTTTTTTATAAAGCAGTCGTATTGTCCTCACATCCTTCCCAATGCACTTCTTTAATCTATATTATTTTAGTATGTCTTTTAAAGATTAGCAAGTCTAGAGTGTGTTCGATAAATAATAAAACCAAAACTTGCTCCAATAATTGCAGGAAGTAGCCACCCCAGATTTGCACTATATAGTGGCCAAGCTTTAATTAAATTAGGATTAAAATGAATAAGGAATTGATCGAGTATTTGATAAAGCGCGATCATCGAAAAGGCGGTTAAATAAACGATTGATTTGTGTCGGAATAGAGGGGAAATATTTGCGAGCACAATCAAGGTTATGGTATAGGGATAGAGAATATTCAAAACGGGTAAACTGAGTGAAATAATACTATTTAGACCTAGGTTTGCGACTAAAAATGCAGTGATGCATAGACCAGAGACCCATTGTTTGTATGAAGCTGTCTTTGGAAAAAGTTGCTCTGCCATTTCAGCACAAGCTGTTACTAAGCCAATCCCGGTCTTAAAACAAGCTAATGTAATGGTTAATAGGAGAACAAACCCTCCCCAATTACCAAAATAATGAAAAATTAGATGAGTCAATATATCGCCACCATTCTCACTAAGTGAGAATTTATGTCTTTGCATTGCACCTAAGTAAATTAAGGCAATATAGACAATTGCCATCATGAGACTCGAAATGATACCAGATTTTAAAACAGATAATGATATTTCTTTTGGATTATTAATTTGATAAGATTTGATCGTTCGAACAACGATGATTCCAAACGCCAGTCCAGCAATGGCATCCATGGTTTGATAGCCATCTGTAAAACCTTGCATGAAAGCATGATTTTGATAATTATTAAGAGCGGGTAAATTGTTTGGTGTTCCTAATGGATGAGTAATGGCTACTAAAAATAAAATAGCAATGATAATTAAAAATAGTGGATTCATAACTTTTCCAATAATATCAATTATTTTTCCAGGTTTTAAAGAGTAATAATGAATAATTGCAAAGAAAATAATTGAAAAGATAGCTAACCAAATCGATTCATTGTCTTTAGAAATCCATGGTAAAATACCAATTTGAAAAGAAACGCTTGCCAAGCGAGGAATTGCAAAGAGAGGCCCAATGGTAAGGTAAAGAAGTAAAGTAAAAATCCAACCAAATTTTGGATGAATTGATTGGCTAAGATCTAGTAGATCATTCTTTTGGGTAACACCCTGAGCATTAACAGCTAATAAAGGGAATCCAGTTGCTGTGAGCAGAAAACCTAATCCTGCTATAAACAATTTATTTCCGGCATCTTGTCCAATTTGTAATGGAAAAATGACATTTCCCGCACCGAAGAAGAGGCCAAATAATAAAGACCCTATTGTCAAAGTTTGTTTAAAAGTGAGTTTGTTTTTCATAATCGGCACTTCCTATCATCGAATTTTAATAAAACTAGTATAACTTGCAAATTAATAAATTACAAATTGAATTTACTATTATTTTTATTTCGAAGTAGGTAGAATTAAAATTGAGGTGATTTGAAATGACGTTCTGTGAAAAATGTGGAGAAGAACTATCAGAAGTGAAACACCATTGTTTGGGAAGGGCTAAGACTATTTCAGCTTATATTCGGATTCAAGAGGTAGAAATACAGCCTATTTTACAAAAAGTTGATAGCGTTATTCGTGAAGTGTTATTAAATGCAGAGTCTGGAATTAAATGGGGGATGCCGTCTTATTGGGAAGACCGTAATATCATGCATTTTGCAGCCCATAAGAAGTATTTCAACTTATACACGGGAGCTGAAGCAATAGAAAAATTTGATCATCAATTAGAATCATATGTAACGACAAAAGGAGCGATTAAATTTCCATATGATCAAACAATTGATTACGATTTAATTAAAAAAATAACTGAATGGTGTTATCAGACAGGAAATCATCATTAAAGGAGATAAGTAGATGGTATATGAAGCTAAAATGAAAGAAAATGAACAAAATGTTCTTGAATTTATTGAACGAATTGAGAGGGAACGTAAGAGGGAAGATTCTCTCCAACTACTTGAAATTTTCGAAAAGGTGAGTGGTTACCCTGCAAAGATGTGGGGGGCATCGATCATAGGTTTTGGAAAATATGATTATCAATATAAGTCTGGTCATAGTGGTTCTGCTCCTTTAACGGGTTTTGCACCAGGAAAAGGACATAAAATATCATTATATCTACTAATTCCTTATACAAATGAGATGGCTCCTTTTATGGAAAAATTAGGTAAATTTACACATGGCAAATCTTGTTTGTATATTAATAAATTATCGGACATTGACATTGGAGTCTTGAAAGAAATGATAAAGTTCAATATAAATTATTTGAAAGAAAAATATCCAGCTACAAAATAAGTGAAACTCAGAGAGCTTTAGCTCTCTGAGTTTTTGTTAAAATGCACCTGCGCCACCACCCCCACCGCCATCTGAGGTACCATCAAAGAAACCACCCCCATAACCTGAATCCCGATCAGATTCAGAGCTGAAATGGGTATTACTAGCATGAGCGATGTTTTTCTCGATAGAATTTAAATCAGAGAAATTGTGGGTGAGTATTGTATGATGAGTATCACTATTATTTTCAGTTTGATAAAAGTGATTCAATTCTTTAGCGACTTTTTCCCCCTCACCTAGAACATAGGCATAAATTAAGTAGGTTTCCCATAAAGGGATGCTTGCGATTTCTCTAATATTCATGTTACCAATATCTGATAACATACGTTTAAAAGCCATCCACTCCTGGTATGTATTTGCATCTCTATCATTTACCAGAGGATGTTTTTTGGCATAACGCTGAACTAAATAACTAATGAGGGTTATAATCGGCCAGACAAGGATAAATTCTTTTGTTAACCCATCAGTAAAAAATTTATCTTTTGATGTACCGATCATTACAATTAAAGGTAACCAATTACTAAATTGAAGAAGACACCCAGTAAGAATAAAGCGGTTGGGAGCTTCAATCTTTGGTAAAAATTTTTCTACTTCCTTTATTAGTTCTTGTTCATAATCATTAATATTTTGGACTTTATCTGTATAAAATTCGTTATTTTCTTGATAATAATCTCGATATTGGTTTAAAGCCAGAGGATTTTCATGGTTTGCTTGATAGTAAAAATCATATAAAGGAAGCTCAAAAATTTCTAGCTGATCTTCTTTATTTTGATAGGCAGTAATATATGTCTTGTATTCCCAACGGCTTTTTTTAACTTGTTTGATTTCAATTGCTTTTTTTCTCGCTAATTCTAATGTGCCTGCTACAATTTCAATTCTACTTGCTCCCATTTGTTGGGTATTATAGTACTTTAAATACATCCCTAATAGAGCTGGATGAATATTTGAAGGAGGGGAGTAGAGGTAATTAGGAACAGTTTGAGGTTGGGAGCTAAGTTGTCTTCTCCTTCTGAAGTGTTTGAAAAAACCAAGAATAGGGAAGATGGCTGGTATATATAAGCATAATTTTGCCGAAATTTGATAAATCAATCTTTTTAGTGTGTTATTGCGGTTATATTTTGCTACTTTTTTTGTCATTTGATTGGAAAGTTGATCAAAAGAAGTATTTGATTGAGAAAAATTCTGATTCTTCGGTACTAATTCACTAGGAAATAAAGCATAAATTTCGATGAAATTTTTAGGAGGATTTTTCTCTATTACAAATTGGATAGAGGATTCATCCTGATGAGTGATTAGTTCTAGTTTTCCTTGTGGGGAACCAAACGCCCATGCTTTAAATTTGTCTGTGTTTTTAATATTATCGGGCAAAAAAATTTTCCCGGTTACATCAACTGGAGATTCAACCCTATCACCAAGAACTTTCCAATTGAATTCAGCTGTGTCATTATAATTGGTAATGATGTTATCTACAGTATATTCAATAACAAAATGACGTGTTTCATTATCAGAAGGCATAAAAATTTGATAAGAATGCAGACTACCATCTCTTTCATGAAGATAGTAGGGAACATTTGCTCCTGAAGTTGTTGGTTCATTTGATACTTCTTGTTTGTTTGTATTACCAGAGGTATAGGTATAAATCGTTTCATTTAGTATTTTATGTTGAATATTTGAATTTTTGGCACTGGAGATATCGATCCATAGATAGGCACCGTTTATATGATCTATCTGATAAGTATAGTCCTGTATGAAGGTAGCAGAACCATCGTCGTGTAATGTGACCTCAATATCAACTTGATCAATTGAATATGAAATATTATTTTCAGCGTTGATAGGAATACAAATCCATAGTGACAAAGTTGTTAGGATGAAAATAATGATAAAGCATGCTGATTTTTTCATAGATTATCCTCCTATAATATTAAGAATAGTATATCAGTTAATTTTTAATATTTACATATTCAAAATCATCGATTGAGCATTATGTGTGTGGTTAGATAATTTTTAAGTTATGATTAAACTAATAAAAGAAAAGAGGTGGTGTAATGATGGAATTTAAAGACGATGATAAGAGAATATATGTTGTAAATGAAGCGGGACAAGAAATGGGCCAAATGATTTATGAGAATCATGATGATCATAATAGGATTCATGTGACCCATACATTTACGAACAAAGAATTTCAAGGGCAGGGTCTAGCAGGAAAATTGTTGGATCAAATGGTAAAAAAAGCAGAAAAAGAAAATAAAAAAATAACAACAACCTGTTCTTATGTTGAAAGAAAATTTGATCAAGAGTCAGAAAAATATCAACATGTTATGGGATAATTAAGTAAACTTTTAAGGTTCAAACGTTAGTTTGAACCTTTTTTTATGGGTCATTAATATTTTCAATAATTAACAGAACTTCATGCTTGGTAAGTCAAAGAGAAAATCGAGAAAGGTGGGTGTTATATTTTAGTAATCGGTTGTCATATTTGATGGGGATCAGTTTATCTCTTCCATGATGCCATAGGAATATTAAAAATTTCTTGAATCCTTTGGATAGAAGATGTAAGCTTAATATTCAACAGATTTTAGCATAGAAAATGATCTAATTTGAGGGCTAATATCAAAAAAGAGATAGTTAAATTATTTATATGAACATTAATATAAAAGTATTAGAGTAAGGATGTTTGGATGGGAAATCATAATTTGAGTGTAATCTTATTGATTTTTTTTGCCGTTTCTTTAATAATCTTTATTATTTTGGGCTTAAACAATCAATTGACTATGACTTATTATCAAGTTGTTGACTCTAAAGTGGAAGAAGATTTTGAAGTGTTATTGGTTACGGATTTACATAGTAACCGATTTGGGGAAGATCAGAAAGAAATTTTATCGAAGATAGAGGAGGCATCTCCTGATATTGTTTTATTATCTGGGGATATTATAGATGATCGTTTACCGATGGAAGTGGGATTTCGAACGGTTGAATACATAGCAAAGTCTTATCCTACTTATTATGTTACGGGAAATCATGAGATCGCTAGTAAACAAGTAGAATTCATTGAAAAGAAGTTGTCAAGTTTTGGAATCAAATTATTAGCAGGTAAAAGAGACGAAATGATAGTGAATGGTCAAACGATATCTTTAATGGGCTTGGATGATCCAAATGTTTATGCTGACTATTGGCAACAAATAGAGGATCTTGAGCACTATGACTCTGAACAATTGACTTTCTTATTGGCTCATCGACCTGAAAGAATTAAAGATTATCAACGATTAGATGTCGATTATGTATTTTCTGGACATGCTCATGGTGGTCAATGGCGCATCCCATATATACTTGAAAATGGTTTAATGGCCCCTGGACAAGGCTTGTTCCCTAAGTATACTCAAGGTATTTATGACTTAAAACATTTTAAATTGATTGTAAGCCGAGGTTTGAGTCGTGAAATTCCTAATGTTCCGCGTTTTTATAATCCACCAGAATTAGTAGTCATTGAATTTAAAAAATCATAAAATCTCCCTATCTTATTTGATTAAGAAGGGAATTTTTTAAAAAAGTATTTTCAGTAAATTTCATATTAAAATAGCAGGTTAAAGAATTGTTAGGCAAATAAATGCGCAGATAGTATATTGAAGCTGTATATAGTGACTAGAAATAATCCCATTATTATTGGCTTAAACTTCAATGCATTTCTTATTACAAAAGTTTTGTTGGAAATTCATTATTTACATTTAGCACATATAAAACCCTATAAAAATAAGATAATGTATATTATGTAAACTCATATTAAAGTTTTGGATCTCCTCTCTTTTTTTGATTGATTTAATCATCGATACAAATAGAAAATGAAAAATTTCTTATATGACAGTTTTTAATTGCATTCATTCTTTTTCTCTATTGGAATAAATTGAACAGTTACCAGATTTTCTTATTAAAAATAGCAGTAAAATTCAAAGTCTTCACCACTTATTTCTTTATAGGTGTTACATTGTTTTTGATTCTTTTTCCTGAAGATTTTCAAATTATTTTCAGTAATTTTAATCCGATAAATAATTTTCCTAAATGATGATTTGCTCGATGTAGTTCCTCTAGTTCATAGCCGCTTTCTTCTAAAACATCACCTGCTTCTAAAAAGTTATACAAATCAAAATGGTAAAAATCACACACAGCTTGTACTCCTGCGAGCTCCATTTCTACCGCAATACATCCTTCTTCTTTTCTTCTATTTATTAATCCTCTTGTTTCTCTTAGCATAGAATCTGTTGTCCATACTTTGCCTTTGACATAGGGGATATTTTCATTTTCGAAGAAAGAAATGACTTCTTGACTATTGGTTATCCGAATATAATCAGATGCTTTTGCATAATAGTAGGAAGCACCTTCACCTCTATATGCTTCTGTCGGTACAATATACTTTCCATTTGTTATTGATTTATTTAAACTACCACAAGATCCGCACATAATAAATTTGTTGGCCCCAGTAATCCAGTTCGCTTCTGCACAACTTCCAGAAGCCAATGCCGAGCCAATTTGTGTTAAATAAA
This sequence comes from Facklamia lactis, assembly GCF_015863205.1. Classification (GTDB taxonomy): domain Bacteria; phylum Bacillota; class Bacilli; order Lactobacillales; family Aerococcaceae; genus Facklamia; species Facklamia lactis. Next base: position 154,558 of record NZ_JACBXQ010000001.1, read on the forward strand.
AGGCAAAATTTATGCCTTCATACTTAGTCATAAAAATAGGCGTCTTCCCATTCGCTGCTCCAATATAGCCTATAATTTCACAGCTGAATTCATTCAGTAAATAATCATGTATTTCTTTAGAAATAACAATGAAGCACTTTTCAACAAAATGATTTTGTTCTCCATAAAAATCTTTTAAAGTAAACATTGGTTCGGTATCTATATCAAAACTATCAGTAATCATGTCCTTACTCCTTCAATTTATTATCGATTTTAATAAATGGATAATGTTTTTAGATTATTAGCAATACGAGTATTGTTGATAAATGCCATTAAATTCTTGGATAAATTTTATCAAGTAACTGTGTTTTTCTGTATCTAAAAATTGAGAAATATAGTTAAACATGTTTGCAACATTGTCTTTACTTCTATATTTACTCACTTCTTCTGAATTCATTGTATTATAATAATCTGCTAGTTTACTACAGAAAGTTTCTAACTCATGTTCTTTAAGTTTTCCATGCTTTATTAATGATAAAATCACTAGAGCTAACCGTTTTTCTTCACCGTCGCCAAATACTTCTGATTGGCTGATTAAACAATGATAGATTGCGTCTAGTAGATTCTTATTAAGGACTCCTGTATAAGAAGAATGTTTGACTATACTCAGCAATAATTCTGATAAATGGGCAATTGAATGGATCCATCCATAGTGACTGTCATACCCTTTGAAACATTTCTCTTCAGTTAGAGCGGTGATTGCTTTACTAAAGATCTCCAATTTATCATTCATTTCAATCAAATTGTAATATGCTGAATCTGTGTCATTATCGCTATGTAATAATAGGGCTAATATTAATGCACTAAAGCTCCTGGTTAATTCGGAATCAAGGGTATCTTTATTATATTTATTTGATATTAGATTTTGATCATGTATATAACTTAATATATATTTAGATTGTTCAATGGAAAAACAGTTATTATCTAAGCCTTTTGCAATCAGTGAATAAATTAAATGATCGCGAATTTTTGGATCTTTATTGCCGATATTAGTCAACATATAGTTTAATTCTTCTTGTGTAATCAAGAAATTTTCTTGATTTAGTTTTTTTATTAATATTTTTTCCAAAACAAACTCCTTTTTTACCTTTAAATTTTGTCTGTTTTTCAGTAATTTTTCTTCGAATGGTATTTTTGTTAAGTATATTAGTAGTCTGGATCTGTAAATGTTTTAAAGTAATTATATAATTATTTATATAAGTATAAAAGAGAACATTTAAGGAAGGTATTCTATTATTAAAGTTCAGTATTTATCCAATACTAGCTTAATACATCTTTTGATATTGTTTTTCAAGTTTTATTAATCTACGTTCATAATATGATGTATTATGAGTATGGTAATAATGTTTTTTGCTAAATACTCGATGCAGTTCAAATGTCTTCTTTTTTTGATTGATTATTCTTTGATAGCTGGTCTAAATATTTATCGCCTTGCTCCCGATTGGAGAATATATGTACTTGCTTATGGCTGTATTTGTTTAATAGTTGGATGACGTCCGGTCTACTTTCTGTATGATAATTTTTAATAAAATTTTCAAATTCTTTATCAGTATTATCGGAAGTCTCTATCCAAGGCAAGTCACTTCGCTTTTTTCCTTTTCTTTCTTCGATGCCCTTCAAACAAGTATCTACGGGATAGTCTAGAAAGAATACTGTATCGCAGACTTGTAAACGTCGTTCTATTGTAGAGCCGTAATTACCTTCAATGATCCACTCATCTTTTAGCATGGTCTGTCTTAGCTTTTCGTGAAATACAGATTTTTCAACAGTTGTACGATCAGTCTTCCAATTTAACATATCCAAATGATAAAGAGGAAGACCTGTTATTTGGTGTAAGGCTCGAGAAAAAGTGCTCTTACCACTTCCTGGACAACCAATTATAATTATTTTCTTCATGAATGAATCTCCTTATAATATGTATGACTGTGTTCTTATATAAAAAAGAGCGAAAGATTCGCCCTTTTTTGATTGAATTTAAATTAATTAATCACTATCAAGTTAGAAAAATTGTAAAGTCCCGTTTAGTGTTAGATATACTGCGACCCCTGCCGCTACAAGTAATGCAATGCAGAGGAACAGGTCAATCGAATTATTAAAGAGTTTTAGTTTCTTTTCTTTTCGATTAATGACATAGAAAATGATGCCTGGTGCATATAACATCATTGAGACTAAGATATAGGTTAGTCCACTTGCGTAGAGTAACCAGAAACCATAAATTGATCCTACTATTGCAATTACCCAAGAGATGGTTCTATTCATTGTTCCAACGGTTCCTTTCCCTTGAATCATCAGTTTCATATAATAGAAAGCTGAGAATACATACGGAACCATAATCGCACTGGTAGACATGGCATACATGGCTTGATAAGTTGATTCATTAAAATACAGGATGATGAGAAAGATTTGAATAAACACTGTAGAGGCGATGATTGACCAAGTGGGAGCTTCGTGTTTGTTAAGTTTAGCGAATATTTGAGGAAAAGCACCGTGTTTTGCAGGACCATAAGCACTGTCAACACATAGAATGGTATAAGTGAACATGGCGCCTCCTAAAGAAATGACAACTGCTAAGTTTACAAGATTAGCACCCCATTGTCCGACCACTGCTTTTAATATACCTGCCATAGGTGGATTTGCGAGTTCAGCCAGTTGTTCTTGTGGCATGACTCCCATACTCAAGACTGATAGAATGAGGTATAAAATAAATAGTGAAACAAAAGATAAAATTGTCGCAGTCCCGGATACTTTAGTATTTTTGCCTCGTCCAGATAATACGACAGCTCCTTCAATTCCGATAAAAATCCAAACAGTCGTATAGACAGTTCCTTTAATTTGTTCAAAAAGACTTAAGCCGCCTTCTACTCCTTTGAAATGGGTCATAAAGGTTTCTGGACTGAAGGCTCCTGCCATCATGATGGCTCCTAACATTACCAGAATAGGAAGTATCTTGGCTGACACCACGATGGCATTAATCAGAACCGCTTCATTGACTCCTCGGTATACAAGGTAGGATAATCCCCATATGATGATTGAAGAGACGATTAGAGAGGCAAAATTTGAACCATCACCAAATAGTGAGAAAAAATTTCCTAAAGCAGCGAATAATAATGAAATGAACGATATTTGTGCTAGTAAGGCACTCATCCAATAGCCCCAGGCTGAATTGAATCCTAAAAATTCACCAAATCCTTCTCTTGCATAGGTATAAATCCCACTTGTTAGTTCTGGCTTCACCACACTCAAGTTGAAAAAGCACATCGTTAAAGCCAGCATTCCTACACCACAAATACCCCATCCGATCAATACGGCCAAGGTATGCGCTCCGGAGGCAGCAAAGTCACCAGATAAACTGAAAACTCCACTCGCTAAGGTTGTCCCAATTGCAAAAAGTGTCAGAGGTACTACGCCGAGTGTTCTTTGTGACTGATCTTCTTCCATTTTCTTTCTCCTGATCTATTTAGTTTAGTTTAAAAACGAAGTGATAGGCAGCTAAGACCACCATCGATTTTCCGATATTCGGAGGTATCTACTACTAAAACTTTATAACCTAATTTTTCAATTTCAGCCTGAACAGTTGGATAACCTTCAGGAACAATTACATAATCATTGACCCAAATGCAGTTTGCACCATAAGCTTCTTCTTCTGGTACTTCGATTAAATTATATTTTTGGAAATCTTCTTTAGTGAGGAATTCCCCAACGGCAAGCATATTGTTATTTTCAATATAGTTAACACCTGTTTTTAAATGGAGCATTTCTGATAATTCAACCGTTTCACCAGAGAGACCATACTTCTCGAGGATAGTGATCATTTGCTTTGCACCTTCTTCATTAGTACGATCAGAAAGTCCGATATAGAAATGATCTCCAACCATCATAATATCGCCTGCTTCAATTGTTCCAGGTTCTTTTATTTGTTCAATATTATCATAGAATTTTGATAGAGCTTCTTTCATGTCAGGTAGCTCTGCTTCTAAGCGACGACTTTCAGCACCAGGTCTAGTTATAATAGCACAATGCTTGGTACATAGAGCGACATCTTCAACGAAACAAGAGTCAGGAAACTCTTCTTTTGGTTCTAATACAGTTACTTCAACGCCTGCTTTAGTTAAAGCCATGACATAGTTTTCATGTTGAACTAGGGCCTTTTCATAGATTGGCTTGCCTTCATCTGCACTAGTGATTCCTTCCACTACTGTTTTTGACGGGATACGAACGATAACATTTTTAAACATGATAACGCCTCCTTTTTTATTTACTTTAATTATATAACAAATATGGGCTATGTAAACTTTTACATTAAAAAATAGTAAAAGTTCTTTCATATATTTATCATAAAATCTTTATATCAGAATAAAACTATCAGAATAAGTTTAATTTTTGAGTGTAGATTTGATATCAAGAAGTGGAGAACGATCAAACGCATCAAGTCCTGTTACTTTTATAAGATTATCATTGAGTTCAATAATTGTGCATTGATTGATAGCTAAAGGGTTGGACCGGTGCGGTGATCGAGAATTAAAGATTCCTGTTATCGGTCTCACTCCCCTTTTCTTATTCTGCAGGATAGTGCGATCTGCACGATCTCCCCAGTAGATGACTACAATTTTTTGCCCTTTTTCTAATCCCAAGCAACCATCCTGATATTCAGGATAAATTTCAATTTCTAGGATTTCATTCGATTCCCTTCCTTGTTTAGGAGTGTTTTTTTGACAAGTGTATGGGCTATGAATCGTTCCAATCTCTTTTAGTTGCACGGAATCGTCTCCTTATTATTATTTATGATTGCATATAGATTAAAAAATAACGATAATGTTTATCAACAATTTTACTGGAAAGTAGCTTTCGCTTCATGGCTAGAGTTTGTTTCTAGATGGCTAACAAAATCGACTTCCTCAGTATAGTATTCCATTCGTTCTTTGCTTGTATCCCACCATAACTGACCATCAGGGATCTCTTGAAAGTCAAAATCAGCTAAGGGCACTGTTTGATACATTTTTTCATTTTCTACCCCTAAACTAAAAACAGGCATAAATTTAGGATTCTCTAGGACAATTTCTCCTTGCTCATTTCTTACAAAACTAATTTCAGTAATTCCACCTAATTTGTTATCTAATTCTCTTTGCCCTGTTAGAAAACTTGCTTGGGAATAAATAGCAAAGGTTTGGCCCTCGTTGTACCAATCATAGGGTTGGAGACAGTGAGGATGTCCGCCTAAGATGAGTTTTACACCGGCGTCGCTGAGTGCTTGATAGATATAGAATTGTTCGTCATTGGGGAGTGTATCGTATTCTCCGCCTAATTGTAAGGAAACAATAACGGCATCTACTTCTTTTTGTAATTGCTCAACTTCTTTGAGCATAACTGGTAAATCAATTAAGTTAACTAAATATTCTTCACCTACTGGAACTGGAATTCCATTGGTTCCATATGAATAAGCTAGGAAACCTAATTTAATCCCATTTTTATCGATGATCCGAGGCGTTTGATAATCTTCCCATGAATCAAAACTTCCATAATACATCAGACCATATTCATTCATATTACTTAATGATGCCTGTACTCCCTCACTTGACCAATCTAGTGTATGGTTAGTAGCATTAGATAGAATGTCTATTCCAATATCTTTGAGGGCGGGAAGAATTTCTTGAGGGGCATTGAAGGATGGGTAGCCTGACACAGGAATTGTGGGATGACCAGCAATGACCTCCATATTAGCAACCGAAATATCTGCATATTCTATATAAGGCTTGATGTAGGCAAGCATGGGAGCAAAATCATAATCTAACTCTTCATTAAAGGCGTCTGAATCAAAGCCTTCATCAAGCATTTTTACTTTCTTATTCTGATAAATTTCTGATTGAGTATCTGCCATAAAACTTACGCGGTCATGAATGAGGATATCTCCTACAGAACGCAGAGTAATTTTATTCTCAGTTGGAACATAAGGTTCACTTTGCTCTTTCTTATCAAGCCCCTCAAAAAGAAATTCATTTTCTAATGGAAGTTGTTCAATAGTTGTTTCACTCACTATGGCTGCTTCAGTTTGACTGTTAGTTGCAGTAGACACAGCTTCTGATTGATTGGTTGACGACACTAGCTGATGATTTTTAAAATATTTGGTTAAGAAAAATATGGCCAATAATAAAGCTAATAAAAAGAAAAGAGGGACTGTGAAATATTTCCACTTATGAGAATAATTCTTCTGGCTAGATTTCATCTCTCACCTTTTCTCTCTTAGATTTATTTAAGTATAAATCCACGTGCTCAATATTATCTTCTAAATAAGGTTCACTTACACGCTTAAATCCTAGACTCTCATAAAATTTAACCAAGTATGTTTGGCCTGATATTTTTATTTCATTCAAATTCATTTCGTTAAAAATATAATCAATTGCTTTTTTCATTAGTATTCTAGCGTGTCCAGAGCCACGAAAATTATTATCTACTACTACTCTACCAATGGAAGCCTCTTCGTAAGAGATACTTGGGGGTAGTATTCTGCAATAGGCGATTATGTTTTCTTCATTTTTCAAAAATAAATGAGTCGATTCTTGATCATGGTGGTCAATATCTAGGTATGGGCAGTTTTGTTCCACAATAAAAATATTGCATCTTAAAAATAGTATTTCATATAGTTCCTCTAATGTAAGTTGATTGAATTGCTTACTTATCCAGTTCATTGACCTCACCTTTTCTTTTGAAATTTTGATTATTTGGTATTTACAGTATAGCAGAGAAAGTTTATAAAACTCACGGAATATGTAGAATGACTTGATAATATTAAAAAAAAGACCACTAGAATATATCTAATGGTCAAATAAGTTAGCTTAAGCGACTAGATGCGAAGACTGAATCGCACGTCGTTTCAATGCCTAATTGTTGAAGTTGTTTTTTTGTGTCTTGAGTTAAAATAACAGTGGAATGAGCTTGAGTTTCTCTTAACTGATTAAGTTTTTTATAAGCAAGTTCAGCGGTAGGGTTTGTGACAGCTGATATCGCTAAGGCAATTAATAACTCGTTTAGTGTCAGAATGGGATGCTTACTTTGAAGGGCATCTGCTTTTAATTTTTGGATGGTTTCAAGGATCATTGGAGCTAAAAGATCTATTTGATCGCTTATTCCGGCTAGTTCTTTTAAAGCATTCATAATAGCAGCGCCAGGAGCATCCATTAATTGGGTGGTTCTACCAGTCACCACCTTACCGGTGTGAAGTTGGAGAGCGATTACTGCACTTGGTTCAGGACAATTAGTACGATTAATGACTTCTTCAGCATATTGATGAGCTTCTTGGACTGGAATTCGATTCTCTGGCTTTAAATCACTTTCTTCCATGATGACATGCATTTTAGATCGAACCGATTCTTCGATAATTCCTACTTTAAAATCATTTTCGACTTGATAATATCGACGAATAATTTCTTGTTTCGCTGCATCTTCTACTACTTGGTTATCAATAATTCCGGCTTTAATACAGTTAACGCCCATATCAGTAGGAGATTGATAGAGTTTATCATTCGTTGATGTATTGGACAGGATACGGCGAATTACAGGGAACATCTGCATATCTCGATTATAATTGACAGCCATTTCATTGTAGGCTTCAATGTGGTAGGAGTCTAGTACGTTGATATCGTTTAAATCGACGGTGGCTGCTTCATAAGCAACATTGACAGGATGTTTAAGGGGTAAATTCCATACAGGAAATGTTTCAAATTTAGCATAAGAAGCTTTGATTCCCTGATTATGTTCATGATAAAGTTGATTTAAACAAGTTGCCAATTTACCTGAACCTGCTCCAGGCCCAGTGACAATAATTAAAGGCTTATTTGTTTCAATGTATGGATTTTTAGCAAAGCCATTTTCTGAGAAAAGGACTTCAACATCAGTAGGATAACCCGCAATTGCTTCATGCGTATAAACTTTGATGCCTCTATTTTCCAAATTTGTTTTGAAGATTGTGGCATTTTTTTGCCCGTTAAATCGGGTTAAAAGAACACTATTGACTTGGATTTCTAAGTCATTGTATTCATCAATTAGTCGTAAAACTTCTTGATCATAAGTAATACCGTAGTCACCACGCATTTTGTTATGCTCGATATCTTCAGAATAAATACAAATGATAATTTCAGCTCGATCTTTCATTTTGGTGAGTAAGGTTAGTTTAACGTCTTCATCATAACCTGGTAAAACTCGTTTCGCATGTTTGTCACCTATGAGTTTACCTCCAAATTCAAGATAAAGTTTGTCGATGTTTTCTAGTCTTTGGTAGATATATTTTGACTGTTCTTGTAGGTATTTTTCATTATCAAAACCAATTGTTTGCATAGATGATGACTCCTTTCTTCCATACAGACCATTTTAACAGAAAATCTAAGCAAACGAAGATAAAATTTTGATTTTGAACATAAAAAATCTCTTCTATTTGAAGAGATGTAAAAAAATTATTTATCGAAATATTTTTCGTATCGATCGTAGTATCTATAGATGGAGTGTTCATCAATAAAGGTTTCTTGTTCGTCATGGTCATATTCTACTTCCATTTCCCCGGACCATTCATACACTTTTTTGGATAATAAAATTCCAATTATTTCTGTAATAATCGCGGCAGCTGGAATGATGGTCATGATATAGTCACCATATGCAGGATTAAGGAATGAAACGATTTTGGCTCCTACTCCAGCGAAGACAAGCCCTTGTCCAGCATGAGAAAACATTGTAATACCAATGTATTTGCTGACATTTTGGTCTAAGTTCATGATTTTTCCTGGAATATATCCGCCTAACCACTTACCTAACATCCGTATAAGTGTGTAAAGCACGGCCCCTACTCCTGCGTTTATTAATGCATTGGGATTTAGAGGAGCGCAAAGATTAATGATCAGTAAAAGTAGCGCTATTTCATGTAACCGCCCTTCTACCTTGCTTAAATCAGTCTTAATATTATCATCCATCGAATTGACAAAGCTTGTTTTAAAAGCAATCCCCATCATTAGAAACATCATAGCTGGCTCCTTGTAAAGAGTTTGATCTATAAAGATAGCTATGCAAATAGTGAGAACTATTGCAATGATATAGAGTAATAAATTACGCTGTGGTGGATAATCATCTTTTAAAACTTTAGCGGTGATCATTCCCATTACAGCTCCATAAATGATTGGAATAATGAGCATCGTTAATAGCTGAGTAATAATTGAAGTAGATGTCTCAAGTAGTGTGGATTGTAAAATCGCTGATCCTGTAAAAAATAAAGTCGTCACAAAAACAGCGTTAAAAATAGTTAAAGATATGACAGTCCTAGTAACAGGCCCTTCTGTGTCATATTCTTTAGTAACTGAAATTGGAGGGGCAGGCGCGGTTGCTGTAGCCACGGCCCCTATTACGAGTGCAAGTATAAGTGGGAAGCCTCTGATTGTAAAAAGTATACCAAAAGCGATTGAAACGACGATAAATGTAATAAAGATTTCAGAAAGAGACAGGGTAATCATTTGTTTACCGGATTTTTTCATTCTATTAAAATCAATGTTCTTCCCTAACATCATTCCAACAAAGACTTGAACAAAAATCATTAAAACTTGATACCATTCTTGATTGATGATTTCTTGACTTAAAATATTGGTGACATAAGGCCCCACGATGATTCCTACAAGGAGCCAGCCTAAAATAGCGGGTAAATTAACTTTCTGGACTAGTTTGCCTCCCAGATAAACCATTATAACTGCTAATAGATAGTAAATATATGACATGTGTCCTCCTTCAATAAAAAAGTGCAAAATCTAAGCCAATAGATTTTGCACAAAGCAGATTACTCAGTAGGGTTTTGCGCATTCAGTTGTTCAATATATTCTTCATAACCATCCATCCAAACTATTTGCTCCCAATCCCCTGTTGGTTTGTCAGGCTGGTTGGTTTGGAGAACACCTTCTGTAGAACGTCCTTCTTTAATATATCGAGTTAAGCTTTCACTTAATGTTTTGACAATTTCCGGATGTTCTTCAATGACATTGTGACTTTCACTAATATCATCTCGAAGATCATAGAGTTCAGATGGGTAGAATGTTTCTTTATAACTCTCTTTGTTTCTCTCATAATCAATCGACATGCCACCATCGGTTACAAATATTAGTTTCCAGAAGTCACGTCTAATTGAAAAGCCACCATTAATGGAAGAGTGAATAATATCTTCTCGGACAGGTTTATCTTCTCCTTGCCAAAGCGATAAGTTCGAGATTGAGTCTTCAGCCTCATCATCAGCAGTATTAGCATCAAGTAAGTCAGCAATCGTTTTAAAGATATCAGAATGAGAGATCATGTGATTGGAAATTTGGCCTCCTTGAATCATTTCTGGGTAGCAGACAATCGTGGGTTCACGATGCCCTCCTTCCCAGATGTGCATTTTATGCCCTCTAAGTCCATTGGAAGAATCATGTCCCTTGTTTCTTAACTCTTCTAGATCCACAATACTTGAGACTCCATTATCAGAGGTAAAAATAAAAATTGTATTATCAAATTCATCTCTGGCTTCTAAATAATCGACAATTTCGCCAACATAAGAATCTAGCTGAAGAACAAAATCACCATAATCTCCAATGCCAGACTTTCCTTGGAATCGTTCCTGTGGGATGATTGGACCATGAACTAAGTGATTAGGATAATACATAAAGAAAGGATCTTTTTCTTCCACAAAATCTTCAAGGATTTCCATAAATTTTGATTGCATTTGATCGGGAATATGATAAGGACTTACTTCGGGAGAAGCGACTCCTAATTCCCATGTTTTTTGTGTGTTATCTGCAACACGACTGATATTAGCATTTCCCATGACATTCACGGGAGGATCTAAGACTCGATCGTTTTCAATGATAACAAATGGCCCCTGATCAAGAGAGGCTGGTGTGCCGTAGAAGTAATCAAAACCAAGTTGGTTGGGACCAAATTTAATCGGTTTACTGTAATCAATATCCAAACCTCTAACATAGGCTTCACCGGTATTGTTACCAAAGTTATCAAAGCGTCCTTTTTGAAATTCTGCATTTTTATCTTCAGCTAATTCTTCACTGACACCAAAATAATCATAATCCTTCTCTTCTTTCAGTTCCCAGTCTAGTCCTAAATGCCATTTTCCTACGGCTGCTGTATTGTAGCCATGATCTTTCAGTAATTGAGCGAGCGTTCGTCGATCTTTTTCGATTAAGCTTTCGGCGTCACCTGGAATAACATAACTTTTTAATTTCGAGCGCCAGTTATATCTCCCTGTTAAGAGACCATAGCGAGAAGGGGTACAGACTGCTGAAGTAGCGTGTGAATCGGTAAAACGCATTCCTTTCTCAGCTAAACGATCAATATTTTTGGTTTCAAATTTGGCTTCTGAATTAAAAGCTGATACATCTCCAATTCCAAGATCATCAGCAAAAAATAAGATGATATTTTTTCTCTTAGACATGACTAAACCTCCTGTGTTATGTTGTAATAATATTATTATATATAAAACACCAGTCTCACACTATGATTATGCTTATTTTGAGGAATAGTTAGATTGACTATTAAAATTCTTGTTTTGATTCACCCATATATTTGCATGTTCTAGTGCTTTTTTAGTAGATTCGCCGATGATATCTGTTTCAGGGAACAAGACTGCTTCATCATCGGGAAGTAACTTACCTGAAGCTTTTAAATATTTTATCTGATTATTATCAAGGCCTGTTAAATAAAGTTTTCCTCCAACAGCTTGAAGATCTTCAGCATAATTATCAAGAATTTCAATGAGCGTAGCGCCCATTTGATTTTGATTTCTCATGCGTATAATGACAACAGGATTTTGGGCTTGTCCTATATCTGGTAAGCGTTCTTTGAAAGTCTGAGCTCCTGCAAAAAATAAGCTTCCTTCAACATTTAGTAATAAAACTTTATTTGAGGATAAGGTGGTTGGAACCTCAGCAACCTGATAAGAATTATTTAAAGGAATTAATTCTTTGACCTCGATGTCACTTGCAGAAGAAATGAAGTAAAACAAAATTGAAAGTAGAATCCCAACGGCAAAGGCAGTAGGAATATTAATAAATAGAACACAAAGTAAAGTGACGGTAAAACCAAGAATCGCAGACCAACCACTTTTTAAAATGGAAATAGAATCTTTAATGTTAACCGCTCCATACCCCGCAATCATGATGAGGGATGTGAGGGCTGGCATTGGAATTTGTTCGACAATATCGCCAAAAATTAAAACAATCGCAAGCATCCATAAACCTGCCATAACACCAGCGATTCTACTTTGTGCATTTAATGTCATATTTAAGGCGGTAGATCCAATTGATGCTCCAACTGGAATCCCAGAAAAGAGCCCCGAACTAATATTAGCAACTCCCTGTGCAATCATATCTCGAGAAGGACTAATCTCAGAATTATCTGGATTTTCAGCCATTTGACTTACTCCTACTCCTTGAATAGCTGAAATAGCAGCAAGCATGACAGCCGATCCGATGATATTGGGTGTAATAATACTAAGGTTAGGTAGAGATAGTTGGGGGAGTCCTTTGGGAATCTCACTAATGTCTTTGACAATTTCTACCGATTCAAAATTTCCCAAAAAGACAAAAAGTGTCCCAGCTACAAGGGCCAAGGCAGATGAAAATAATTTAGCAGGTGTTTTTCTAAGGAACAACATTGTTGCCATGGTGATGAGTGCTGTGACTAAGGCGATGAAGTTCCATTCATTGACTTTCATTAACGTTTCTAGGAAACCAAGCACACTATTAGAAGCGTGTGGAGTATATCCAACTAAACCTGAAAACTGTCCAACGATTAGTAATAGACCGACCCCATACATAAAGCCACGGATGACGGGATAAGAAATGTATTTCATTAGTTTGCCAAATTTTAATAATCCAAAGAGTAACATGGCGATGCCTGTTAGAAAGACTAAAGTAAATAAAGCGCTTAGTCGTTCAGGCTCTGGTATATTTTCAACTACATCACCGGCAAAAACTGCTGATGCAACGGTTGCAGAGATCAGCATTAGCTGTGAAGAGGTGAAGCATGACCCAACGCTCGGTCCAAAAATAGAAGCGTAGAGGCCATGGATGGGATTCACTCCTACCATGAGAGAGGTTGCAAGGCCATCTGGAACATTTGAAATCCCGTTAACGAGGGAAGCCATTATATCGGCTAATAGACCTTGCTTATCATGGGATATTTCTTTATCAGCATTTAGAATCCGTTCAATTTTTGCTTTTTGAGCATCCTCTGTGCCTACTCCCTTAAGGTAGGCATCTGAAATATTGATTCCATCTGGATTATTAGGTGGAGTCTTTTCAAACGTTTCTAAATTATTTTCCGGATCTATTTTGTTTTTCATATCTTTACTCTCTTTCTTCTAGAATAATAAGTAGGTGTAGCCAATAATAAAAATAATGACTAAACTTACTGTTAAAATCGTGACTGTGATTAGATTTAAATGGCCCAAGAAATCTTCTTCGTCTTTATCTTGACGGTGGATATGATTGATATAACGATAAACTTGTCTAAAGCCAAACCAAGCATAGATAAAACAGAGGATCCCTAATAAGATGAGTCCTCCACCTAATAAAAGAGCTAAGCTTCTATCGGTAGAATCTCTTAATAATCCTCCTAACGACCAGCCAACACCTGCCATTGAGAAGCCGGTCCGAATCCAAGCTGCATACGTTCTTTCTGCCGCTTGTAGGGTACGGTTTCTTGCCAAATCGGATCTGATTTCTGCTAAATTGGTTCTTTCTAATGCTAAGTCGTAACTGCTAGGGTGTTTGGTTGTTTGGTGTTGATTAGTATCAGTCATTTTTAGCCTCCGTTATGTCTTTTACACATCTAAAGCCGGTATGACAAGTTGAAGAGTTGGCAGTATTTCCATTTCGTCCTGCTACCCTATAACGATTGCAATAAGAATGATGACAGAGAAATGATCCACCTTTTAAGGCATAAGGTTCTTGACTGTATTTACAGTGTTCTTTCCAAATCTCGGATCCTGTTTGTTGATTAAAGGTTGTTAAGTCAATTCTTTCAGGATTACTACACCACTCCCATACGTTTCCTGACATATTGTAAAGTCCAAAATGATTGGGTGGAAATGAAATCGCAGGTGCAGTTGCAAGGTAACCATCTTCTAGAGTATTTTTGTCAGGGAAAGATCCCTGCCATATGTTAGCGAAATGTTTACCTTCAGGGGTTAGTTCATTTCCCCAGGGGTATTTTTTACCTTCCAATCCTCCCCTAGCAGCATATTCCCATTCAGCTTCACTTGGAAGGCGATAGTTTTTCCATAAACAATACTCAATCGCATCATTCCGTGAAATATGTACAACTGGGTGATCAAGTATATTTTCAATCTTTGAATCGGGTCCGTATGGTTTTCTCCAATTAGCATCTTCTACAAGATACCACCAATTAGCATGGTTAAGCGGTATACTTTTTTGTTTTACTTTTGGATCTAATAATGAGCTGAAAACTAAGGAGCTCCCCTCTTTTTCAGCATCAGTGATATAAGCTGTCGCTAAATAGAAGTCTAAAAATTCTTGATTAGTAACCGTGTGATTACAAATTTCAAAAGAATGATCAATAGAAACTTCTATCGCTTTGCCCTCTTTATCTGTTTTAAAGCCCTCTTGTTCGTCACTTCCCATAATAAAATGACCAGCAGAAATCATTATCCAATCACTTGTCATGTTAAAGACCTCCTAGAATCTTAAAAATTCTGCCTACAATTTACTTCTATAATTTATCATACATGTTATAAATTGACTTAAAAAAAGCTCACTATTGTCAACCTATTTTAAAAATAGGTTGACAATCAGAGGGAGATGGATAAACTATAATTATTATTGAAAGGAGATACTATGAAAACACAAGAGATTACACGAATCGCAATTGCTATTGCTCTTTTAACAGTAGCAAGTCAGCTTACTATTCCAATTGGCCCCGTTCCCATTACTTTACAAACGTTAGTAGTGTTAATTATTGGATTAACACTAAATAAACGAGAAGCATTTGTGAGTCTAGTTCTTTATCTAGTTTTAGGTTTAGTTGGACTGCCGGTATTTGCAGGATTTAGTGGAGGTTTTTCTTCCGTTTTATCCCCTTCATTTGGCTTTCTTTTATCATTTCCCATAAGTGGGTATTTATTGGCTCGGCTTAGAGAATTAACAATTCCTCTTGTTATTAATGTGGGACTTGCTAGCTGTTTAATTTATATTATTGGACTTATTTATATGGCAGTTATCTTAAATATTTATTTGGATAAAAATTTAGGAATGATGCAGATTTTGTCCTTAGCAATGTTTCCTTTTATTCCAGGCGATATTGGTAAAGCGATCATTGCAGTTATCGTGAGTCGACGTTTGAACAAGAAATTTTCATAAAAAAAGACAGGTCAGTTTCCTGACTTGTCTTTAGGATGATTAAAACGTTTTAACTTTAAAATCATTGAAATCTTCTTCAGATAAAGATTCCAAAAATACTTTGGCTAGTTTTACAGTGTTTTGAAAATCTCTGTAAGAACAGAATGATAAATTTGTATGAGCATATCGAGTGGGAGTGCCTAAAGTAGCAGTGGGTACTCCTAAATTTGAAAGATGGATAGAGCCAGCATTGGTTGATCCCCCTTCTCTGACGGCATGTTGAAGAGGAATTTCATGTTTAGATGCTAATAGTTTAAAACGTTTAAGTAGCCATTCATTTGCAATATAGGAATTATCCAAATAGCGTAATTGAGGCCCCATGTTCATTCGAGCCTGTTCGGTGAACTCATCGCCAGTAAAATCATCAGAAGGTGTTCCTTCAAAAACGATTGCCAAATTTGGCTTTACGAGTTGACTGGTCACTTTAGCTCCCCTTAAGCCTACTTCTTCTTGTGCTGCAAAAGCAGCCACTAAATTATATGGAAGGTCTTGTATTTTATCAGCTAATTCATTCATGACAGCAAGAGACACTGCAACCCCAATGCGATTATCAAATGCTTTTGCTAACATTGTCTGGTTTTTTGAATGATAGATAAATTGAGTGGCTGGAATAATGGGTTGACCTACTTCAATTTTAAATTCTTGTATCACTTCTTCTCTTGAACAAGCCCCTATATCAATTTTTAAGTCTTGAATCGTCAAAGGTTTTTGTCTTTCTTCAGCGGTCATAAAGTGTATAGGTTTGCTTGTACAGATACCATGGTGGTAGTCTCCTTCACTATCTCGTACTAAGTAATGTTGAGCAGAAATATGTGTAGGGAGCCATCCTCCTAATGGTTGAATCAATATTAATCCCCTGCTATCAATTGCTTTAACCATAAAAGCAACTTCATCTGTATGAGAATCTAGCATTAAAGTAGGTTTTGTTGAATCTATTTGGTCAAGATTTAAGTAGGCATTCTTTAAGTGGTCTACTTGCAGTTGGTAATTGTTCTTATACTGTGTAATCACTTTGATTACGTCATCTTCAAATCCAGGTGCTCCTTTAGCATTTGTTAAATCTTCGATTAAATTTAAATACTTCATTTCCATCCTCCTCTATATGCATATTATAGTGGATGTAAGCGCTAAAATATAGTTGCGCTTGTTTTATTTTTTATCAACTTCTGAACTTCTTCAATAACACCGTCACAATATTTTTGTTTCGCAATAATATCAGCAACAGCCTTAGCTTCACTAAGCGCATTTTGAACAGCAATTCCTTTTCCTGCTGCTCTTAATAACGCAATATCATTATGATTATCCCCTGCTGCAATAGTTGCTTCCATGGGAACATTCAGATAATCTGCAATCCAGGCGAGAGCTCGTCCTTTATTAACATTTTTACCAATGATATCCATGGCCCAATCTGAGAAAGTCAGATAATCATATTCTTCCTCTAATTGTTGAGAAAGGTTCAATAATCTTTCTAATCCTGTGGTTGGATCATCATCTACTAGTAATATTTTATCGACTTCTAATGTTTTCCAATCCTGTTCAGTTAGAGGTTGAATAATTTGATGGGTAAAATTTTGTTTTCGCTCTTTTAGGATAAATGGACTTTCAGATAAAGCGTATTCTTGACCGTTAATGGCATAAATAACGGTTATTCCCATTTCGTGTGCTTGTGTAATTATTTCTTTTAAGGGTTCAATTTTAATTGTAAAGGACTCAATTACTTTACCTTCTTGCATGATTGCAGCCCCATTACTTGTTGCATAAGGTAACTTTAGTTGAAGTTGGTCAATAATGGGTTGAATAGCTTGTCCTGATCTTCCAGTTGCAATCGTAAAATAAATATTATGATTTTGGAGAGTTTGAAGAAAGAGATCAAAGTTTTTACCAAATTGTTTGTTGTGATCTAGAAGTGTATCATCAACATCTGAAACGAATAATTTATACATATCATCACCTTTGCTCATTATAGATGATAAGCGTTTTAATAGAAAGTGTTATTCATCATCCATTAAGTGCATAATAAAAAAACGAGGAAATTCATCCCCGTTTTTTAAAAATTAATTGACTAATTTAGGTTCCATTTCTTTTTGAATCATCTCTTTTGGTAGCATATTAACGACTATATTTGCCATTAAAGGGATAAGCAGAGCATCATCAATTAGTCCCAAAGGACCAAGGATTTCCGGTAACATATCAGTTGGTAAAATAACATATGCAAAAGTAAAAAGAATTAATAGTCGAGCTAATAAAGGCGTTTCAGATTTAAAGATTGATTTAAAGAATAAAGGTAATTTATCACCTAAGCTTAGTTTTAATTGTTTAGTTTTCATAAAAACACTTCCTTTTTAAGATATTCTAACGACTATAAGAACATTATAACAGGTGGTATTTTATTCGCCCTCATGCTTGAGACCTATTTATGAAACCTTGTTAAGATGCAGTTTATTTAATATTTAGTTGAAAATTTCATACAGTAATTTATATGAATGAATGCGAGCCTCTTGGTCAGGGATTGGCATGTAAGCCATTATTTCGTCTATGCCAAGTTGTTCAATTTCTTCGCTTAGAATGCTTTCTACTTGTTGAGGTGTTCCTTTAATAAGAAAGCGTCGATCATACTTTTCTTTTAACATGTTATGTTGCTCCGAAGTAAAAGTAATATCTTTTGCATCTTCTAATTTCATCAGTTGAATTGTCGGATTTTTAAGATTAGCTATTTCAGCTGGTTTTGCTAGATAATTCGCCTCTTTTTCACTTTCTGCTAAGATAATAAGATAAGAAACCATTACGCTCGGTTCTTGAAAGAATTCACTCACTGTAAAATGATCACGATAAGCTTGAAAGACTTCAGGGTCTGTCGCTACTCCAAAAAATTTAGCAAAAGAATAACCTAATCCCATTTCACCCGTTTTAATGGCTGATTGGCCTGAAGAACCCAGCATCCAAGGCTGAGCAAAGGTTCTTGTTTTTTCAGGAATTGCCTTGGTGTATTGGTAAAATGCGGGTGGCTTTTTATCTGTTAGATAGTCCAAAATAATTTGAGATTTTTCAAATAAATGATCAAAATTAATCGGGTTACCTTGAGATAAAGCCATCATCCCATTGTGATCGGTTCCAGGGGCTCTTCCAATCCCAAGGTCAATTCGGTCAGGCGCTAAGAGGGTTAAGGTCTTAAATACTTCTGCAATCTTCAAAGGAGAATAATTCACAATCATGGTGCCACCTGTTCCGAGTCGGATCCGATCTGTTATTGCTGCCAAATAGGCCAGTAAAATTTCAGGTGATGAGCTGGCAACAGATGACATACCATGATGTTCTGAGGCCCAATAGCGATCATAGCCTATTTCTTCTAAAGCCTGAACCATCTTGATTGTTTTTTGATAACGTTCTTGTGTTGTTTCCCCTTCACTAAGGGGTAAGAGGTCATGGATTCCTAATTTCATGACAATCCTCCTTTTTCTTTTAATTGAAAGCTCTTCCCGTTCATAGTTGGGAAGAGCTTGTTCTTCTTATAAGTATTTGTGATGGAAACTTAAATGTTCTTTAATAAAAGTTTGGATCATATAGTAAGAATGATCATAGCCTTCTTCATATTTATATTGGATAGGATGTTTTGACTGCTTGGCGGCGTGAATAAATGTTTCTTCATGAAGTTGTTCGGGATAGAAATTATCCGCCCCGCCTTGTGTAATGAGGATCGGAGTTGTAGCGGTGGATTGTTTAATTAAATAAACTGGATCCCATTCATCCCATGATTCTTCTCCAAGATAAGCAGTAAAAGCTTTGCGTCCCCACGGCACTTGGCTTGGATTAGAGATAGGAGCAAAAGCAGAGATTGATTTAAAGCGTTCGGGATTTTTTAATCCGATCATTAACGCTCCAAACCCTCCCATTGAGTGCCCCATGATGGCTTCTTGCTGGTTAAAGTTTGGCAGTAAATCAATGACTAATTTTGAAAGTTCTTCTAATATATAATCATACATTTGATAATGGTGTTTCCATGGTTCTTGACTTGCATTTAAGTAAAACCCAGCACCTTGTCCCAAATCCCATTCATTAGAATCAGCGATGGATTCTCCTCTTGGTGAAGTGTCAGGAATAGCGATGGCCATTTTATAGTAATTAGCATGTTCTTGGAATGCTGCCTTAGTAGAAAAATTTTGATCATTACAGGTTAATCCTGAAAGCCACCAAGTAAGAGGAAGGGCTTCATTTTGAGGATTATCGGGCAAAAAGAGAGAAAAGGTCATGGGACATTCTAAAACTTTTGAATCATGTTGGTATCGTTTTTGAAATCCGCCATGAACTTTGACGTCTTCCAATAATTCTATCATTGGCATGTTGTCCTCCTATGCAAAAGTAATAATATCGCGTAGAGATTTACCTTGTGTTTGCAAGTCGATCGCTGTATTAATCTCATCAATGGTCATTCTATGTGTAATGAAAGGATCTAAGTCAATTTTTCCTGCCATATGTTCTTTTATCAGTTCAGGTAAGCCAGTTTTTCCTGTTACTCCACCAAATGAGGATCCTTTCCAAGTTCTACCTGTAATAAGTTGGAAGGGACGTGTTGCAATTTTTTCTTGACCTGATGCTACTCCCATAATCACGGAAAGTCCCCAGCCTTTGTGGGTGCATTCGAGACCTGCATTCATGGTATCAGTATCGCCGACACATACAAAGGAGTAATCAACGCCACCATTAGTCATTTCAATAATGTAATCTTGGATAGGTTGATCGATCTTTTGTGAATTGATGAAATCCGTTGCTCCAAATTCTTCCGCAATCGTTTGTTTTTCATCGAAGATGTCAATCGCTATGATTCGAGAAGCATTTAGAGTCTTTAACATTTGAATGGAAGCTAAACCGAGCGTTCCGACTCCAAAAACTGCTGCAGTGGATCCTTCCTCAAATTGAGCATCATTTTTAACGGCACCCAGTCCGGTTGTTACACCACAGCCTAGTAGAGCAACTTTATCTTCTTCTGCCCCTTCTGGTATTTTTGCAACGGAAATATCGGCTAATACGGTATATTCAGAAAATGTAGATGTTCCCATAAAGTGATAAATGATCTCACCATTATAAGAGAAACGACTGGTTCCATCTGGCATAAGACCTTGCCCTTGAGTTTCTGAAATGGCAGAACAGAAGTTTAAGCCTTTTTTGCAATAGTCACATTCGCCACATTCAGGCTTCCACAGAGGAACTACTTTATCCCCTACTTTGACTGATGAGACGCTTTCTCCGACTTGCACGACTGTACCAGTGGCTTCATGACCTAAAATACAGGGGAATTTTCCTGAGGGGTCATTTCCTGATAAGGTATAAACATCGGTGTGACAGACTGAGGTGAAATCGATCTTAACAAGGACTTCATGTTCTTTAGGTTCCTCAACATCAATTTCTACAATGGATAATGGTTTTCCTGCTTCAAAGGCAACTGCCGCTTTAGATTTAATGGTCATGGGTGTACTCCTTTTTATTTTCGTTGATTACTCTATAAGTATCATCTCATAATTATTCTTAGGAATTCAATTAATATGAATTTTAATGATCAAATCTGATAAATGTGGAAGTCATATTATCGGCGGTATGAATAAAAGCCCTAAAGACTATTTAGTCTTCAGGGCTATGTTTTGTTTAGGATGTGATTATTTTAATAAATCTAAAATATTATCTAAAAGACCACCATTTGAATTTTGTTGTGTGTTTGAGGATTGCGCTTGATTTTGACCAAAGATAGAATCTAGAATACTTCCACCCTCATTACTTGGTGCTTTCTTTTGATAGTTACGTAAAGAAGAGTTGATTTCTTCGACTGAATTCTTAGTTTCTTTCTGGATTCCGTCTCTATCTAATTGTTTTGTATCCTTACGATCTGCTAAATATTTTAATACTAAGGGAGCAATTACAATTAAAGCACGTTTTACAGCTTCTGGCGTTAAGCCAAGCGTATCTGCAATGCGATCAATGATGTTGGTTTGCTTATCAGCAAAAACGTGGCCTAAAATTTTATCTCCATCTTGAGGATCGACATTTTGAGTTAATTGATCAAGTGAATCATATTGTTTAACATCTTCATGTTTGTTAAGAGCCTGGTCAAAGGATTCTAATCCCCTATCTGATTGATTGTTTTTGTTAATAGCAGAAAGGATCGCAGGTAATCCAACGGCAGCAATTCTTCCGAAATCAGCCATATCTAGTCCTGCTTTATCTGCTAAATTTTTATTACTTTGTACTTGAGAACCAGATAACAATAATTCCATTAAGTTTACATTATCAAATAATGCCATATTCTCATCTCCTAAAGTTTGATAGGTTAAGAATACAATAATAAATTTGAAAGCGCTAGTAAAACGCATCTTCCCCATTATAAGAAGAAACAACCAGAACAATTGTTTCTGGTTGTTTAAATCTTTATGAATTTTCTACGTAATAATTTGTTAACTTTTGAATACTTGAAGCAGGAAGTAAAGTATCTAAAATCATAAGGTCATTAGAAGTAGAGAGTTGTCCATCATCGACTATTTGGTTCAGAATCAAATTCTCACATAGATTTGCGATCGATTGTAAAGCCAGTTTCATCGGACCATTAATTTCTTGCTTCTGGAAAAATTCGACGAGATAAGCATATTGACTATTACTTAAAAGCTCTTCATCAGATGCCAAATCAGAACCTATGATATTGATCATTTCTTTGTAGTGCGTGAACATATCACTACGGGTAGTAGTGTTTTTCCATAAATCAATGTTTGGCACATTAATCGCATTGATGGCAGAGATATGTGTAGGATAAAGTTTTAGGTCTCTTACCTCTTGATCAGTTAAAGTAAGATTGCCTTTTTCAATCGTTTGATTTTCA
The DNA here is from genome assembly GCF_015863205.1 of Facklamia lactis. Taxonomy (GTDB): domain Bacteria; phylum Bacillota; class Bacilli; order Lactobacillales; family Aerococcaceae; genus Facklamia; species Facklamia lactis. The sequence goes on from NZ_JACBXQ010000001.1 coordinate 176,884, forward strand.
TCCATATTTTGATGTTGGGTTTCAGCTTCTTCAGTTATTTCACTTTCAAAAGGTTGAGGATCATCTGATTCTTCAAGATGGAGTGGCTTCAAATCTTTAATGCCTACTGTATTGTGTAAGAAAGTATCATCACTTGTATTATTATTTTCGATTGGTTGAAGATCTTCTAGTTTTATATTCTGGTTAGAGCCACTGAAATCAATTGTTCGATGTTGTACTTCTTTACGTTTGGGTTTGGTAAAGTTCATAATAAAATAAACAAGTGATTGCATAGCAAACCATAGACACCAGCCAATTAAATAGATCCAAGTTTTGGTGAATCCTAGATAAAAAAAGATACCTGTGAGCAGTAGGATTAATAAAAATCGAAGATCATGTTTCACATATAAGCGATGATAGCCAAAAATGCCCGCAATTAAGCATAAAAACCCTGCAAAAATTGGACTCTTTTCTTGTTCATAAAATTCATCGGCTGGTATAAAAAATAAATTAGTGATTCTTTGCATGCTTTTACCCCATTTAATCTGTTTTGTTTTATTATAACAATTATATACTAAAAAGATAAGTTAAGACAAATGTCATTTTAATTTTGTTGAAGTGACTGTAAACGGTACATATCATAATAAGTGCCTTCTTGCTTAATGAGCTCTTGGTGTTTGCCCTGTTCGATAATTTTTCCTTTGTGTAAAACATAGATTTGATCAGCATTCTTAATCGTAGACAAACGATGGGCAATAACGATTAAAGTAGATTGTTCTCGAATTTTTTCAAGACTGTTTTGTATATATTGTTCGCTTTCTGTATCAATATTTGCGGTTGCTTCATCTAATATTAAGATGTTGGGTTGACGAATGACTGAACGTGCAATATTGAGTAATTGTTTTTGCCCTGCTGATAAAGAGTCTCCTCCTTCACTGACTATGGTATCATAACCTCTCGGTAATTCTCGAATAAAGGAATCGGCCCCTGTGAATTTAGCCGCCTTTATAACCTCTTCGTCTGAATATTGTCCATGAAGGCGAATATTATCGTAAAAATTTCCATAGAACATAAAAGCGTCTTGTTGAACCAGCGCAATATCTTTCCTCAGACGCTCAATCTTAAAATCTTTTATTGATACATCATCATATGAAATGGTCCCTTTTTCGTATTCATAAAAGCGCATTAGAAGATTAATAATAGTTGATTTACCTGATCCAGTATGACCTACTAAAGCAATCATTTGCCCTTGATCAGCTCTTACTGAGATGTCTCTTATGACATTATGAATGCCATCATAGGAAAAGCTGACGTTATCAATTGCTAATTTTCCTTGTATTTCATAATTTAATTGTTTGCTTGATTGGGTTGGAATGAGATCAGGATTAGCAAGTAAATCTCTACCTCGGGAGGCAGCCACTAAACCGTCTTGATAAATTGACAGTGAATCGAGCATACTTCCAATAGGGTTAAAGAAAGATTTTGAATAAGAAGTAAAGGCGTAGATAATCCCAATATCCAGGTCCATTCCTTTGAGTAATTGTCGTCCAAAAATGATAATGACAAGAACTAATACAATTTGTTCAATTAGATTAACAGCAGGCATCAAACATAAGGCATTCATCTTGAACATATCAATTCTGGCTGTTACATAATCTTGATTGACTTCATCAAATTCTTGTTTCATTCGTTCGGTTTGGTTAAATTGTTGGATAAGCCACATTCCAGTAGTTGATTCACTCAACCTCGCATTGACTTGTCCTAATGCTGACCGCATTTTGCGATAAACAATGGTTGAAATTTTTTGATAAAAGTAAATTAAAGCAAAAATAAGGGGCAAAAAGGCCATAAATGCCCAAGAAATTTGTGAATTTAAGGAGAACATGGCAATTCCGACTGTTACAGCGTTGATAAATCCATCAAAAAAGGTCAAAAAGACATTCCAGAATTCTTTGATGGTTTCTGTATCATTTGTAACTCGCGAGACTACTTCGCCATTAGGTGTGAGAGTGAAATAATTTAGACTGAGCCCTCCAAGCTTCTGATATATACGATTTCTAATTTGAGCTACTGTGTATTCTGAGGCCATAAAAAAATAGAAATCCTTGATATAAACGAGTATCATTCTCACGATTAACAATCCAAGATAGGTCAAAGCTACTTGTAAGGTAACTTTATATGTGGCTGAATTTGTGACGAGTAGGTTGTCAAGATAGCGCTGGATAATGATGGGTAGATAAGCAGCAATACTAGAGGCTGCCAACATGGCTAAAATTGAAATAGTAAAACGCCACCACTGTTTCTTGGCGAATGAGAATAAGTAAGCTAGAAGACTAAATTGTTCTAGGAAAGAAAAGGAGGTTTGTTTATGGATTTTATTCATGCGACTCCCCTCCTCCTGCTAATTTTTCTTCTAGTTGTTGTTGCGTGTACATATTTGCATACCAACCGTTTATTGCCATGAGTTCATTATGGTTTCCTCTTTCGATGATGCGACCCTGATCTAAGACAATTATTTCTTGGGCTTCCATGACAGATGAAACACGATGAGTTGCAATAATGGTTATCCCCTTTTGGCGTTTTTCTTTTAAGTTAGATAAGATAATTTGCTCTGTTCGCGCATCTACTGCAGAAAGTGCATCATCCATTAATAGGATGTCAGGTTCAAGTGCAAGTGTTCTAGCGATTGAAATTCGTTGTTTTTGGCCTCCTGATAAGCTCACTCCTCTTTCACCCACGTAAGTGCCATATCCATCTGGTAAATCGAGGATATCTTGATGAATGTGTGCTAATCGAGTATATTCTTCTAATTTCTCTTGCGTCATTTTAGGTTGTCCAAAACGAACATTATCTTTAATTGTCGATGAAAACAACAAATTATTTTGAGCAATATAACCGACATGCTCATGAAGATAATCTAGGTCGATAGTTTCCAGTGGAACGTTATCATAGAGAATTTGACCTTGGTTAACATCAAAGTGACGAACTAATAAGTTGAGGAGGGTTGATTTACCAGAGCCCGTTTTACCCACAATTCCTAGTGTCTCTCCTGATTTAATATGCAATTGAATATTATTTAAGGCGGTAGTTGTAGAAGTAGGATATCTAAATTCTTTAATATCAATTCCTATATCATGGAATGGAAGCGAGGAGATTCCGTTAGAGGGGCTAGTGATCATTGCTTTAGTTGATAACAATTCTGTTACTCGATCATAAGAAGCGTTACCTCTTTCCATTGTATTAACAAGTCGCCCTACTGCAAGCAACGGCCAGGTCATATTGCCAAGATAAGAAAAATAGGCAATTAACTCCCCTAGACTGATACGGTTTTGGGCTACAAAGTAAGAACCAAAAAATATAGTAAGAACATAAGAAAGTCCTGTTATCCAATCGATAATAGGCGTATAAGCAGAGTTCATAAGATGAACTTTTCGATTTTTAGTAATGACATTTTCTGTTGTGGTAATAAAATCTTGATAATTGTCTTTTTCTTCTCCAAATGCTTTAATAACTTTCATCCCAGCAATACTCTCTTGGACATGATCATTCATTTGAGAGAAGGACTCGAGGGATTCGCGGAAAAATATATTGATCCATTTGCCTAAATAGCGAGCCACGATGATTAAGAGAGGAAAAGGCAAAATAGTAGTAATCGTTAATTTCCAATCAATTAATACGATCATGGAAAATAAAGTTACAACCGTAATAGAAAGTGCATCAGTCAAAGTTAAAATTCCGCCACCAGCAACAAAACGCAAGGCGGCTAAATCATTTGTAGCATGTGCCATTAAATCGCCAGTTCGATATTGATTATAAAAATTTTGGTCCATCTGGGTAAAGTGGTGATAAAGTCGATTACGCATAATGGATTCTAAAATTGTAGAATTAGTAAAGAGATGACTACGCCACATATAGCGAAGAGCATACATTAGAAGTCCAATAGCTAATAACCCTATACTATGGATCCATAAACTTTTTCCTGTTAAGGTCCCCTTACTCATTTGATCGACAACAGAACCAATCATTAGTGGAATGATAGCAGATAAGATTGCACACGCTGTCAAGCCACCGATTGCAAAAGCGTAGGATTTCCATCGTAATTTGAAAAACCATGCTAATTTTTTAAATATAGCAAACATTTTTAAGCTCCTTTAATATATTCCAATCATGATTGTAATATATTTGAGTCATAATTGCATGCAAGATTATCTTTTGTTTGAGGGTCTAGCTTATGATTTATAAAAAATACTAGTTTGCTTCTGGGACATGATGCTGTTTAAGTAATCTTAAACCATTTAAAATGACTAAGATGGTAGATCCTTCATGAAAAATAACCCCCGCTGGTAAATCCAAGATTCCCATTAAATTCAAAATAATTAAGAGAATGATCACACCAACTGCAAACACAATGTTTTGCTTGATAATTTGATTAAGCTTATGACTTAATTCATAAGAGTAAAATAATTTTGAGAGATCATTTTTCACAATTACGATATCTGCTGATTCCATTGCCACTGATGATCCAGATCCCATCGCAATTCCAATATCAGCATTAGCAAGAGCAGGAGCATCGTTAATCCCATCTCCTATCATACCTACGGTTTTATGATCATTTTGTTTTTCTTTTACCAAATTAATCTTATCTTCGGGTAAGCAAGCTGCTTGATAGCGTTTGATGCCAAGTTGTTGGGCAACATCGGCTGCAACCTTTTCATTGTCACCGGTAATGAGGTACATTTCAACACCTGACTGTTGAAAATTAGATACAGCGTGGATAGCTTGGGGGCGGATTTGATCTGCTAGAGAGAGATAGCCCAATATTTTTCGGTCATTCGCCACAAGTATGGTAGTATAAGCTGTTTCTATTTTGTCAGTATAGTCGTGAATATTAGAAAGATTAGCAAAAATAGAAGGTTTTCCAACTCGGATGTTTCCTTTTTGAATACCAGAACCTGCTATTTCTTCTACAGGTTGATTGCGATCAATCTGACTCAAATTTAAGTGAGAGAAATGATCGACAATAGCAGTTGCGATTGGATGCGAAGATTGTTGTTCCATAAAAACGACCTCTTCTAGAATACTGTCTTCTAATTGATAATCTACAACAGAGAATTCACCTTTTGTAAGAGTGCCTGTTTTATCAGAAAAGAGAAGATCCATGGTATTAAGGGCTTCCATAGCGGCCCCACCTTTTACTAGGACGCCATTTTTGGCACCATTTGAAATAGCACTCAGGGTTGCTGGAGTTGCCGAAGCAACTAAAGCACATGGACTTGCTACCGTTAATAGCACCATTCCTCGATAAAAAGCTTCTTGGAAGCTGTAGTTTAATAGAAAATATAGACTTGCTATAAAGAGCGGGACAATAATAATAACGCCTAGAGCATAGCGCGATTCAAACCGTTCAATAAAGTTGGCGATTTTGGAAGGACGAGTTTGGGCTTCTTCCACCATGCGAATAATATTTGAAAAGATAGTCTCACTGCTTGTTTTGTTCACCTCTAAATGGAAGGCATCACCGAGGTTGAGGGTCCCAGCAAATACTTCTTGTCCTGAATCCTTTTCTACGGGAAGAGATTCTCCGGTTAAAGCAGCTTCGTTAATTAATACCTGACGATCGACAATACCGTCTATTGGAATAGAAGAACCTTTGGCAACGACAACAGTATTGCCGATAACGAGCTCATCCGTAGCGATTTCAATGATCTCTCCTTCTTCATTTAGTAATTGAGCAGTATTGGGAACTTGTCCCATTAATTCAGAAATAGCTTTACTGGATTTGTTAGTGGCGTAATCTTCTAATACTTCTGCGCCTGCAAAAATTAACAGTAGCATCGCCCCTTCTGATTCATATTGGATTAATACGGCACCTAAAGCGGATAAGATCATTAGTAAATCGACGTTTAATTTGCCATTTTGTATAGTTTCAAGCAGTGCATCTTTAGCAGCAAAATACCCAAGAAAAATAATGGAAAGATAAAAGGCAAATTGCGAGAGTACAGGATGAAGATTTAAGAGAATAAATCCACCGATTAAAAAGACTGTCCCAACAATAAAAAATTGCCCTTCTCGACTTTTGAATAGATGTTGTAACATGAATATTCCTCCTAAAAATTATTCGAGAAAACAAAAAAAGGAGCACACCAAAGACAGATAGATAAACTACTGTCTCACAGGTGTGCTCCCACATCTCTGCTGTTCCAATATTAGGAACCCGGCTGCATGAATTAAATTCACCGCTTGTTCAGATATATTAACTTGTTTTACTCATATTTATATGATACTGTCAAAAAAATGAAAAGTCAACTATTTTTGACAATTTAAATTTTTTCAACTTGTTCAACGGTTAGAGCTGGTACAACATTTTTATTTGATACTTTAAGACCGTCCATTTTACCTGTAAGTTTTACTTGGTCTCCTGATTGAAGGTTAAAATGATCATGATTAATAAATTTTAAGGCAACTAGTTTTGTTCGATCATTTTCATCTGCATTCAATGAGCCTAAAGCTGTTGCTCCTTCGACACCTAAGTCTTCAGTAAAGAATGAAGCAAGTTGTCCCGTTAAAGTAACCTGGCTACCTGCCATTCCATTTGGACTGTTAATTAAGTCTTCATAAGTTACCGTTTGTAAATCTTGATTTTGTACGGGGGAAGTGCTGTTGAATGTTTGCTCTTCCATGTTCATTGTAGGATCAGTCTCATTCTCAGCTTCAACTATTTTTACGGATGAATGATCATCTAAATCATCTTCTTGAATAGTTTCTGAATCTGTTTCAACCTCTCTTACGTCAGAATGATCATTTAAATTATCTTTATTATTTTGTTCAAATATATCTTCTTCATCCGTTTCCTTATGATGATCAAAAGTTGTAAATTTTACATCTTCTCTTGATAAGTCAGCTTGATGGTCTTCATTATGTTGCACTTTTTGAGCGGCTTGACCTTCGTTCATAATTTGAACTTCATCACTTTCTTCTTGATTTAAAGCGTTTGTTGAAGAAGCAGTACTTGCATTTACATGGCGAACACCTAAACCATCTTCATAATGTTCATCTGTGACATGAGGAGTAATATTAGTGTCTTTATTTTTGCTTCGACTGGTGAAAAGAATTATGGCTAATATAGCAATAATAGCCAAGATTATTAAAATTGTTGTTGTATCCATACTCTATCTCTCCTTTAAATTTAGTTAATGTTATTATACCCTAGTTTAAATCGAAGCAGAAATATTTTGCATAATCGATTTTTTAGATATAATAGATTCAATATATTAAGGAGGTAATGATAATGAAAAAGGCGTTAATTCATGTGGATTATACGCATGATTTTGTTGCTGAGAACGGAGCTCTTACTGCAGGGCCTAATGCCATCGCTATTTTTGACCAGATAATGGATAAGACAAAACAATTTGTAGAAGAGGGAGAATACTTAGTCTTTGCGATTGATACTCATCAGAAGGATGACCCTTTCCATCCTGAAAGTCGCCTCTTCCCTCCACATAACTTGTTAGGGACTAAAGGTCATCAACTATATTCCGGTTTAGAAGATTATTATCAAAGCATCAAAGAGAAGGAAAATGTTTATTACCTAAATAAAACTCGTTATTCAGCTTTTGCGGGAACAGATTTGCATTTGAAATTAAGGGAAAGAAAAATTGAAGAGCTTTATCTTTTGGGTGTTTGTACGGATATTTGTGTCTTGCATACCGCTATTGATGCCTATAATTTGGGTTATTCGATTAAGATATTTAAGAATTGTGTGACTTCATTTAATTCACAAGGACATTTATGGGCATTAGAGCATTTCAAGAATTGCCTGGGGGCAGAGCTTCTCTAAAAACCACTCTATTCTGTGAGAGAATCGAGTGGTTGAATAATTTGAATTATGCTGGCTTTATCTGTGGGATCATTTTATTTAAAATGGGATAGAGTAGACTAGCCATTAAACTTCCTAGTACTCCTTGTCCAATATTCATGGGTAGCCCTACGCTAGCAGCTCCTAAATCATATAAAAGAAAGTCGGTAGCAAAGTATCCTCCTGCCATGACAATCCCTGCAATAAGTGTAGCCATCCATTTAATATGGCATTTGTGAAAAAGGTAGCCTGCTAAAAAAGCCTCTATTCCTTTGACTGCAAATGTAAAAGGTGCATACATTGCATAGCCTGATAAAATATCTGCTAATGCAGAGCCAATTCCACCTACTCCAAATCCAATAAAGGGACCAAATAATAAAGAAGCGGTCATTAAAATCCCATCACCAATATTTAAATAGCCTTGACCATTTGGAATTGGAATTCTGACTAGCATGGTAAAAATAGTAGTAATGGCAGCAAAGATGGCAGCTAAAACTAGACCATGCGTTCTCGAAATTTTTTTCATTCTATCTATCCTTTCAGTATTATATTCACAATATACACTTTTTTAACTTCCTTTGAAAGCGTTATTTTGAAAAGTGTAACTCTTTCTTGTGAAGATTATGCTAAAATAAAAAGACTCTACGGAAAGGATTTATTGTATGAATCATTTTTTATTAATAGCATTAGGGCTTTGGAATTTTATTGTTTTTTTAAATTATGGTTATGACAAGCGACAGGCAAAATTGCAAGCTTGGCGTTTAAGTGAAAAGCATTTATTGACCATAACTCTCCTCTTTGGAGGGATAGGAGCTTTTTTTGCTATTCAGTTTTTTAGGCACAAAACTCAAAAATCGATTTTTCTTGCTTCTTCGCTTTTTTCTATATTAATCACTGTGGTTTTAATAGGTGTTATATATAGTAAATAAATAAAAATAAGCTAAGACTGTGCAGTCTTAGCCTATTTTTTTAGTTTTCGAGTTCAATTAGAAGGTCTCCCCCAGCAACTTGTGCTCCAACTTCTGCATAAATTGCCTTGATTTTTCCTTTTTTAGGCGCTTGGATTGAATTTTCCATTTTCATTGCTTCAGTAACCAATAAAACTTGGTTTTGTTCGACGTTATCCCCCACTTTTACAGTGACTGCTGCCACTGAGCCAGGCATTGACGCAGCAATGTGATGAGGGTTTCCTTTATCAGCCTTAGGATTTACCGTCATTTTCCCTTCAAAAGAAAGGTCTGGGATCTCAGTGCGATAGTTGAGTCCATTTATTTCAAAATGTACGGTTTTATACCCATCAGCTTTTGTTGGACCAATATTGATTAGTTCGATAACTAATGTTTTTCCTGGTTCTAATTCATAAGCAATAGTTTCATTAATCGCCATACCATAGAAAAAGATAGGCGTAGAAAGATTCCATATTAAGCCATTATTTTCAACAAAATCAATAAATTGTTGAACCACCTTCGGATAGAGGGCATAAGATAATTCTATAGTACCTGGAACCGGGACATATGAGGTTGAATTTAAATGCTTCGAAACCTTTTCAAAATCATAATCTTCTAGGAGTTCTCCCGGTCTAATCGTATAAGCTTCCTCCTGCTTCAAAACTACTTTTTGAAGCGCTGAATTCATTCCAGCAGGCGGTTGACCAATATCTCCTCGCATAAATTCAACCACAGATGCCGGAAAATCTAAGTGGTGACCTTGACTAATGACACTTTCTTCATCCAAATCATTTTGAACCATGAATAAGGCAAGATCTCCTACTACTTTCGAAGAAGGAGTAACTTTGGTGATGTCGCCTAATAGTTGGTTTACTCGTTTATACATATCCAAAACTTCTTCAAAGCGTTCACCTAATCCGAGTGATGAGGCTTGAAATTGGAAGTTGGTGTACTGTCCACCTGGCATTTCATATTCGTAGACAGAAGGCCAAGGGGATTTTAATTTTGATTCAAATGGCTGATAATAGGAACGCGTAACTTTCCAATAGTCTGCTAATTTTTCATTAGCTTTTATATTGGTCAAAATTTGTCGGTCAGTTCCCTGTCTTGTCACAAATAATGAAGAAGCGTTCGGTTGACTCGTTAGTCCAGAAAAAGCTTCATTTGCGACATCGACAATATCGACCCCTGCATCTATAGCTCTAGAATACATTGCAATAGCATTGCCAGATGTATCATGTGTATGCAAGTGAATGGGGATATTTATTTCAGATTTTAAAGCTTTAATGAGTTGGAAGGCTGCTTCAGGTTTTAGAATTCCAGACATATCTTTAATGGCTAAGAGATGGACACCTAAAGCTTCAATTTTTTTAGCAAGCTGGACATAGTAGTCTAAAGTATATATTTGAGAGCGATTAGGATCTAAAATATCTCCGGTATAACAAATGGTTCCTTCTACTAATTTACCTGTTTCTAAAGCTGCATCGATTGAGACTTTCATAGCTTCTAGCCAATTTAAAGAATCAAAAATTCGGAAAACATCTATCCCTTGTTTGGCGGATTCATGAATGAAGCGTTGCACAACATTATCAGGATAATTCGAATAGCCAACTGCATTCGAAGCTCTGAATAACATCTGCAATAAACTATCAGGCATTGTTTGACGGATGCGAGTTAACCGATCCCAAGGACTTTCTTTTAAGAAATTATAGGCAACATCAAAGGTGGCCCCGCCCCACATTTCAAATGAAAAATAATCGCTAAGTTCAGTATTCATATAAGCAGTAGCACCTAGCATATCAGTGGTTCTTAATCTGGTAGAAATCAGAGATTGATGAGCATCTCGGAGGGTTGTATCTGTTAGTAGAACATTTTTTTCTTGTAAAATTTGTTCAATAACAGCAGTTGGCCCTTGGTTTTCTAATAGAGATTTAAAAGAATCTTTGCTAAGAAGCTTTGAGTATGATTTAAGTTTAATTCTCTGAGCAAAATCAGGCTTCATTTCATTTGCGATTCCTGGGAAACCGTTGACCGTCACATTTCCGATATAATTGAGCAGTTTTGACCCTCTATCGCGAGAAGGAATAATTTCAAATAACTCTGGCCTTGTATCAATAAAGTTGGTGGAATATTCTCCAGTAATAAAATCCTCATGAAACATGATATTTTGTAGGAAAAGTAGATTAGTTTTTAAGCCTCTTACTTTTGTCTCACTTAGAGCTCTTCTCATCTTATCAATTGCGCCTTTAGGACTAGCGGAATAGGTAGAGATCTTAACGAGAAGAGAATCATAATAAGGTGATATTTTGGCTCCTGTGAAGGCGTCCCCTGCATCAAGACGAACGCCATAGCCACCTGGCGATTGATAGCCTGTAATGTTTCCTGAATCTGGTGCAAAATTATTTAAAGGGTCTTCTGTGGTAATTCGGCACTGAATGGCATAACCATTTAATGGAATCTCTTCCTGACTTGGAAAATCAAGGACTTCGTCATATAAAGATTCTCCATCTGCAATCAGAATTTGCGATTTTACAATATCAATGCCTGTGACTAATTCAGTAATCGTATGTTCTACCTGGACTCTAGGATTAACCTCAATAAAATAAAAGTTATCCTCTGTTACTAAAAATTCAACAGTTCCTGCATTGACATATTGAATATTTTTCATCAAATGAAGAGAAGCATCTGTTAATTTTTGTCTCATATTTTCTGGTAGATTAAAAGAAGGTGCCACTTCTACTACTTTTTGATGTCTTCTCTGGATGGAACAATCGCGTTCATATAAATGAATGACATTGCCGTAGTGATCACCGATAATTTGTACTTCGATGTGCTTAGGATTAGCAATATATTTTTCGACATAGAGCGCTTCATTTGCAAAAGATTTTTTTGCTTCGGACTTAACGCGCTCATAAGCATCGAGAAGTTGAGGATGGTTCTCAACAATACGCATTCCCTTTCCTCCACCACCCGAAACGGCTTTTAAAATGATTGGATAACCGTGTTCTTCAGCAAAAGCTTCTGCTTCTTCTATGCAAGTGATTTCTCCATCTGATCCTGGAACTACAGGGATTCCCGCTTGAATAGCTGTTTCTCGGGCTGAGGTTTTATTACCAAACATGTTGAGATGTTTAATATCAGGGCCAATAAAAATAATCCCTTCTTCTTGGCAACGTTTTGCAAAAGTTTGGTTCTCACTTAGGAAACCATAGCCTGGGTGAATGGCATCAACATTTTTTTCTTTTGCCAGCTCAATAATGCCCTCTATATCGAGATAGGCTTGAGTTGGGTCTAGCTCTTCTCCTATCAAGTATGATTCATCCGCTTTTTGGCGATGAAGTGTGCCAAGATCTTCTTTGGAGAATATTGCGACCGTTGAGAGATTTAATTCCTTACAAGCTCTAATTATACGGATTGCTATCTCTCCACGATTAGCAATTAAGACTTTTTTAATTTTGTTCATACTGATTCTCCTCTAGTTTATTCTTCGTTTCATTTATATTTCGCCGCATACTTCCTCAGGAAGACAAATTTTATATTTTGGATGATCATTATTTCTGGCTAAATACTTATGGAATGGTTTTATCTTACACTATTTTAATAAAGTTTTGTAGATCTAATCTAAATGACATTTTACTTCATAAATGTTAAAATTGAATATATTTGTTTGGGTTAATAAAGTTCTAAATAATTGGTGATTTCAATGATTTCAAATTCAAAGAATTGATCTAATTCATTTATGACTTTTTGTTTAACCTGATCAAGGTAGACTTTATCATTGCCGACCATTGCAATCCCAATCGTACTGTAGTTTAATAGATCGAGATGATCTATTTCTGAAACGGTAATAGGAAAGCGATGTCGGATGTGATGAGTGATTTTTTTTATGATTTTTCGTTTATCTTTTAATGAGTTGGAAAGATAGATTTTTATTTCAATTTTTAAAGCTAAGATATACATTGAGATGCTCCCATTAGAAAGGATTTTTAGATGTTAACGACAGAATGTGCTCGAAAAGTTTTAGAGGAAATAATTGCAATTTTTCCGGATGCTAAACCTGAATTAAATTTTTCTAATCATTTTGAATTGTTAGTAGCGGTGATGCTGAGCGCCCAAACAACAGATGTTGCGGTAAACAAAGTAACACCTGCTCTATTTGAACGTTTTCCTGATCCTCAATCTCTCACAAGTGTTAGCCCTGAAGAAATTATGCCTTATTTAAAAACTATTGGACTTTATCGTAATAAGGCTAAGTATTTATATAATTGTGCACAACAATTAGTTGAAAGACATGGAGGCAAGGTTCCAAATACTCGAAAAGAGTTAGAAGCACTAGCAGGTGTTGGTCGTAAAACTACAAATGTTGTGTTGAGTGTAGGTTTTGGGATCCCTGCTTTTGCTGTGGATACCCATATTCATCGAATTTGCTTACATCATAATATTGTGGATCCGGGGGCAAGTGTTCGGCAAGTTGAAGAAAGAGTGATGGAAGTCTTGCCTCCAGAACGCTGGACACAGGCACATCAATCACTCATTATTTTTGGTCGGCGGGTTTGCCATCCGCGGAATCCTAAATGTTCAGATTATCCTCAGTTATATCTTTGTACCGACGAAATCTAAATTATTGATCCGTTTCGGTAGAAAGATCCGCTATGTTTAAGGCCCTTAGTTTAGGGGTCTTTTTATATTGATGTTGACGCATACGTTTGAAGATTTGGTTTAGCATTTTAACCGCTTCTACGATATAGTTTCCTTTGTTTAACATGACACAGTCGGCCCTTGCTCCTTCAGCAGCGTCGGTGACTTCGGCCCTTGTTGGAATTCCAGATTTTACTAGATTAGCCAGGACCTCTGTTCCCCAAACGACAGGAACATCAGCTGCTTCTGCAATCCACATAATTTCCTGTTGAAGTTCAGCTAATCGAATATAACCGGTCTCAACCGCTAAATCTCCCCGTGCGATCATAATGGCAAATGGATTTCTGCCTGCAGCAGCATAAATGATCTCAGCTAAATTCTCGACAGCTTGGACCGTTTCAATTTTGGCTAAAATGGGCATGTCTTCAGCATATTCTCCCAGAACTTCATCGATTCTTTTTTGAATGTCTTGAATATCCTTTGGTGTTCGAACGAAGGAACATCCAACAACATCAGCATGCTCACAAGCAAAGGCAATATCTTCATGATCTTTATCGGAAATAATATCGATGTCAAAATGAGTCTGTGGAAAATTTAGTCCTTTTTCTGCTTTAAGTCGTACACCCGATCCCTTTGCTTTGGTTACTTTCAGTAGAGCCTGATTTTCTTCTATTTCAATCACTTCACATTCGACTGAACCATCGTCAATCAAGACAGGATCACCAATTGATAAAGCTTGGTAAATTGGCTGGATATCGCTACCAATCACGACTTTTCCTGGAAAGTTAAGGGGAAGTCTATCAAAGTTACCTGTTAAAAGAATTTCATCATTTTTTTGAACTTTTGGATTTTTATATTGGGTGAATATCCACTCTGTTCGTATTTTGGGACCGGCAATATCCATTAAGATCCGGATATCTTTTGCTTGATCAGCCGCTACGGATTTGATGTTTTGAATGATTTGTGACCAAATTTCTGGATTATCATGAGCACAGTTTATTCGAGCAATATTCATTCCAGAGTCAATCAGATTTTTTACGAGTTGACGATCATTTGCTGCTTCGCTTGGCATCGTCACCATAATCAATGTGTTTCTTCCCTGTGTTTTCTCACCGAGAATCGTAAAGACGTTGCGATCAAGTTGGTGATCTCCACGAGTGAAAGCATTGAGATCAGGTCGAGGAAATTCTGTTTCGGTTTCTGATATAGAAGCGAGAGAGTGTATGACCGATTGAAGTGTTCCGATTGTTTTATTTTCTAGCCTTCCAAGTGAAGAGATTCCTAATGGAACGAGTTCAGCTTGTAGTTTACGTAAATCATAGTTTCTTAATGCGAGATAGTAACTTAAATTATGGGCACTCTCTTTAAAGCTTGCTCTACTAACTTCTTTGGCAAAGACAGAGTAATATTGGTCGCCTTTTTCTTTTACATCTTCATAGAGTTGAGTCATTTCGGTTAAAAGGCGTCTGGCTTCTTTCTTGCGATATTCTTCAGGCATTTTTCTCCACCTACCCTTTCCATTATTGAGTAAAGTATAACAGATTCAATCAAATTTTACTTTGATTAATCATTGAGTTGATGTTGATTTAAGTTGACATTTTTACCTTTTTCAAAACCATCATGATAAGCATGATTTTCTCGATTTAATTTTGGCTGACTAAAAGAAAGTCTTCCTGTTATTTCTTGATGAAATTTATCTTCAACCTCTTTTGGTGTTTTAATGATTAGAGCATACTTTTCATTTTCTTGTCTCATTGCTTGCATTTGTAGGTTAAATTTTTCTTTGAGGCCATCCATAAAGCCTTGATAATAAGATTTACGAAGGTTAGCTTTGTCAGGATTTCTCATCTCTACTTCATTGAGTTGCTGGATATGTATTTTAGAGTAATATTTCATTGTATCTGCTGCTAGATGAAACATTTCGTAAGCAAGTTCAACATCTTCTGGATACCCCATAAGAACAATTTTTCTTTGAACAGAATTTTGATGAGGTAAGCGATTGCTCTGGATATAGAACATACATCTAAAGTTATCAGCAATGATTCTAATTAAAGATTTTTCCCACCAATATAAACGCTTGTATACGGAGAGAGATTTAAGAACAATTTCTTCTTGAACGGTATCTGAAAGATTGTCTTGAGATATTCGATGTTTCAACATTAATTTTTGTGCCATTAAAAGAGCCGTTTGGCTTTCTTCGTCATTTCCGCCATCTTCTGCAAGAGAAAGTAAATTTTGTATTTTGGCTAATATTTTTTGATTGATTTCGGACAATTCTTTCCCCAACTTTCTATTAGCGATTATCTAATTGATTAATAATTTTTAGCATCCGCTCGGGAAGTGGACTAGTGAATTTCATTGCTTCCTGACGCGTTGGATGATAGAGTTGTAACTCTTTAGCGTGGAGTAATTGACCTTCTTTTAATTGAGTAAATTCACCAGTCATATGTTGTAAATGACGACGATATACTGGATCTCCAATAATAGGATGTCCAATTGCCTCCATATGGATTCTAATTTGGTGCGTTCGGCCAGTTTTTAACTTTACTTTAACAAGGCTGGCGCTTGGCCATCTCTTAAGGACTTCAAAATCAGTAATCGCTTCTTTTCCATTTTCATCTACGTGCCAGCGTAAACGATTAGAAGGATCTCTTTTGACTGGCATTTCAATATGTCCTGACTCTTCTTTTATTACACCATTGACGAGTGCATAATAGGTTCGTCCCATAGTATGATTTTCTAATTGTTTGGCTAATTCAGCATGAGCCAGGTCATGCTTAGCTACTACTAATAAACCAGATGTATCTTTATCAATTCGATGAACGATCCCTGGTCTAATATTAGTATGATCGCTTGATAAATTATCCTTTAAATAGGCATAAAGACCATTCACAAGTGTTCCTTTTGGGTGTCCTTTGGAAGGATGAACGACTATTCCAGCTGGTTTATTGATAACAAGAATAGCATCATCTTCATATTGAATATCTAATACCATTTTTTCAGGAATTAATTGAATAACTTCTGCCTCTTCTTCTATCATGTTAACTTGGATGACTTCATTGCCTATTAATTTATAATTGGCTTTTTCTATTTTTCCATTTACCGTTATCTGCTGGTCCTTGATCAATTTTTGAATAGAGGAACGGCTCATGTCTTCTAAATAGGACTGAAGAACTTTATCCAACCTTCCCCCATCTGATTCTTTATTTTGTAATTGAATTTCAATGGTGCTATTCATTTATAATAACTCCTCTACATCATTATCAAATAATACTATTAATAGTAAAAGTATTATGCCTAGAGCCAGGGCCAGATCCGCTATATTAAAAATAGGGAAATTTATAAATTCTAGTTTAAACATATCGACCACGTATCCTATTCGTAAGCGATCAATCAAATTACCGAGAGCACCACCTAATAGGAGTCCATAAGCAAGTTGGACTAGTGGTTTCTGGTGACGATTTCGAATGATAAGGTATAGAAGATAACCGCTAACTAGTAGAGAGATCACCACAAGGAATGGAATTTTTCCATCCAGTATCCCCCATCCTGCTCCTTTGTTTTGAATATAGAACCATGAGAACACACCAGAAAGGGCTTCTTTCTGTTCATAGAGATCGAAGTTTGTTAATATCCAATATTTTAAGCTTTGATCAGCCAAAAGGATAAAAAAAACGGTTAAAAAGGCAAAGATCATTGTCTACTCCTTGTCTAAATTAGTAATAGTTTGCTATAATATTTGTGTTTATAATACTTCTTATTATATACTATACTCGTTATTAATATCAATTTAGATAAATCATCTATAGCGATTAAGGAGAACAGATGAAAAATAAGAAATTAATCCTTCTTGGAATAACCTTAATACTACTAAGCGGCTGTGGCAATTCGATCGAGCGCGCTAGCAGAACAATCGGTTTGATCCAAGAAAATGTCACCAATATTATCGGTAAGATTAGTGAAGTTCAGAATCAAGAATCTGACTTACAAGCAGATTTTGAAGAGACACTGAAAGAAAGTGATGATCTGTCGGCTTTTGCTAAAGACACCAATCCTGTAATTGGAAATATTCAAGAAAGAGAGCAACTTTTAACTGATATTGATAGTAGCCGTCAAGACTTATTGGAATTAATTGAAGAGCTAAATCAAATACCTGAGCACAAAGATTTACCCGATGAACAAACCCAGAAAGTGATTGAATATATTCAGGCCTTATGTGAGGACCTTGAATTATATGTTAGTAATTATCAAGAGAATTTAAAAGTAGAAGCTGACACCTTTAAATCTGTAGCCAATCCTGAGATTAATCATGAATCCTTCTTTGGGGTATTTGATAATATCAATGATTTAGCCATTGAAAATAATATCAATTTAGATGCTGTTTTAGGTCACTTT
Source organism: Facklamia lactis (assembly GCF_015863205.1). GTDB lineage: Bacteria > Bacillota > Bacilli > Lactobacillales > Aerococcaceae > Facklamia > Facklamia lactis. The sequence continues at coordinate 194,698 of NZ_JACBXQ010000001.1, forward strand.
GAATCTTTAAACGTTTTACTTGTTAATTTAAAAGTTTATCTTGTGAATCTGACTGATAAATAATCGATAGTGAAAGTGGTGTTTTTTTGAAAAAACAATCCTATAAAGGAATAATTTTATTATTTACTTTATTCTTATTATCTGCTTGTAATCTTAAGGCAGAAAAAGAAGAAACAGTTGAAACTTATGACTTGCCGACGGTAGAAATGGATTATAGTGATGAAGAGATTGTAGCATTCAATAATCGGGTTAACCAAGGAGAAGCCAATCAATATGAAGGCTTAAATATTCATAATACCCCCCTCTTAACGGCACCTGAGGAGCTTCCTCCAGCCCTCTTTTATGATTCGGGGGTCAACATTCCTTATCCTGAGGAAGGGGTAAAAGGGGTTTATGTCCCCGCCTCTGTTTTAGAAGATCCTGAGTACTATCAACAATTGCTTGACTATGTCGATCAAACCGCTTTAAATGCCATGGTCATTGATTTTAAAGATGACCTTGGGCAAATTGTTTCTGATGTTGACTCTGATAACAAGTTGGTAAATGAAAATTCGATCGCTTTGGTTGATTTCAAGAAAATATTAAAAGATTTAGAAGAACGACAGATTTATCCGATTGCTCGGATTGTTACCTTTAAGGACAACCTATTATCTACTTCTCATCCAGAATACTCTTTTAAATCAGCTGAAGATGGTGAAATCTGGCAAGATGGTAATGGTGCTCAATTCATTAATCCTTTTATGCAAGAAGTATGGGATTATAATGTTGCAGTGGCGATTGAGGCTGCTAAGATGGGATTTAAAGAAATTCAATTTGACTATATCCGTTTTCCGGAAGGTTTTGAAACTTTTTCAGATACATTGGAATACAACTTAGGTGATTATGAAGCCTATGTGACGGATGATCCAGAGCTATTTGGTCAGGAACGCGTCTATGCGATTAATGATTTCCTAGAATATGCCAATGAAAGAATCGCTCCTTTTGGAGCCGATGTTTCAGCCGATGTTTTTGGTTATACGGCTATTGCGGGAGATGCAGCCGATGTACGAGGGATTGGTCAGAACTTCTCACAAATGGCAGAGCGTGTGGATGTGATATCCTCTATGATCTACCCTTCTCACTGGGATTATGGCTTTTTTGGTCTAGAGTCGCCTGATTTGTTCCCATATGAAGTTGTCGATCAATATATGTATACCGAAAAAGAATTACTATCTAAGGTGACCAACCCGGCAACTAGTCGTCCTTGGCTACAAGATTTTACAGATTCGGGATTGGATCCTGGTACTTATCAAGAGTATGGCGCTCAACAAGTCCAAGAACAGATTGTTGCTTTACATGAGTATGGAATTCATGAATTTCTGCTTTGGAATGCAGGAGGCTTTTATACAGAAGGCGTTGATTATGCCCCTGAAATTACAGGAAATGAGTTCTATTATTAGCAAAAAAACTTTCCACTTTTGAAGTGGAAAGTCTTTTTTTATTTGAAATGAACTAATTCTTCTATTTTGACGACTTCTTGGTAATCAATGGCAACAATATAAGTTCCCAAATTGGGAAGTTGCAAATGACTCTGTAAAGCTTGATTATAAAGAGATAATTGATATCGATATTTATTCTTTAACCCTTCGATTTGTTCTGCTTTGCTCTTATTCGCATATTGACGATAACGGTCTGTTTTAAAATCGATTAAGATAAATCCTTGATTTTCAATGATAAAGTAGTTATCAATGACACCATGAATTAAGACTGAATCTTCCTCAAGAGAAAGATGATCTCCAATATGTGTAAAAATATCAGTAGCTTTAATTAAATATGAAAAAGCTTGTTCTCGAAACAGATGGGGAGCATTTTGTATGACAGTTTGACCGAGAGGATCAATGAGAAAAGTCACGATCTTCTCAAGTTGAATAAATTGACAATCTTTATCTGTTATTTTCCCCTCAGTAATCATTCTCTTAATTTCTTCTTTTAAAACTTTTAAATAATTTTCTTGACTGACATGGTTAAATCGGCCAAAATCTAGTTCTTGCATGAAATAGTGATTTAAAATCCCGATTTTAGCTGCATCATATCGTTTTTCTTGCAAGAAGCTTGGATCTTCAAATGTGTTTTGAGTATAACGAACTGCCTGGATTCCTTGGTAAGATTCTGACTGTTGTGTCTCCCCTTTAGACCTATCTTGATAAAATGATAATGCTTGATGATGTGGTTCCTCATATAAGCGTTTTAATTCAGAAACAGATTGATAAGAGGCGGTTTGACTCGCAAATTGATAAGGATATTGAGCATGTTGAAGCTTTCGTAAACGTTTGATAATTGGATGCTGAAGGCTTTTATTATCTTGTTTAGAAGTTAGTAATTTTTCTAGCCACTTATCTGGATCAGATGTCTCTTCTCTATTAATTATTAAACCATCATTGATATCATTAATGCTAAAAAATTGAATCGAAAAACTTTCATCTTCTAATTGAGCGATTGCTGGCAGTTTTCGCTGATAGAGAGATAAAGCTTGCCCAATCCAAGTAAGATAATTATCACTGGAAGACCGATGGGCTAAATTAATGAGTAATTCATCTGGATCGGTTTCTTTTTTTGTTTGGTCCATCATATTTTCCCATTTTTCTCTCGAGTCAATAGTTGCGACGATGATTATCTTCTGCTCACTTCTTGTTAATGCAACGTATAATAAGCGCATTTGCTCGGCTTGGTTTTGTTTTTCTTTTAAGATTTGACGTGCTTTTTTGCTAATAGAAGGATATTCAATTTGATAGTTCGTATTGTAATAATTAACACCAATACCATAATGTTTGGTAGGGATGATGGCTTGAACTCCCTGACGGCGTTTAAAGTTACGGCCGGTATTGATGAGGTAAACCAATGGAAACTCGCTTCCTTTTGACGCATGAATTGTCATGGCCCTTACAGCATTTTGGTTATCATCTAAAATGATCGGTTCTGCTAAATCTTTTTCTTGTTTGATTAATTGATCAATATACTCAATAAAACCAGCAATATTTTTACTTTCTTGGTTATGGGCGGCTAAGTTACGGGCTTTTTGATAGAAAGCATGGAGATTAGCTTGTCTTTGAATTCCATTATCTAAACCTCCAACATAATCTAAAAAAGCCGTTTCTTGATAAATAAGCCAAACGACTTCATCTATCGCATGTTTTCTCGCATATTGGCGCCACTTGTCTACCCTTTCTTTAAAATGATATAGCTTATGATAAAGGTCAGTTTCTGCCTGATAATTGCCAGATTCATAGGCTTCCAAAAAATTGATCGTGGCATGATAAAAATCTCCATTAGGTTGATGAATCCTAATATGACTTAGCTCTTCATCTGATAAACCAACAAAAAATGATCTTAAAACAGCCACTAATGGAATGTCTTGAATAGGATTGTCAATAATCCGTAAAAGTGCAAGCAACAATTGGATTTCTTGGCGCTGAAAATATCTTTCGATCGCTTGTGAAACAAAGGGAATTTGATAGTAGTCGAAGGCAGTTTGTAAAGGACTAAAAGCTGATCTAGTGGCGCTTAAAATCACAATATCCTTGAAAGTGATTGGACGATAGTTTTGCGTGTCTTTATCATAGATAAGATAGTTAGTTTCTATTTTTTTTTGGATGTCTTGGGCGATTATCATGGCTTCTGCTTCAAGGCTCTTTTTGATGGAATAAGAGTTAGGAATGTTTTCCTCTTTATCATCGTGTGATTCTGATTTGTCATAAAGCAGCAGTTCTAAATGATAGCTTTGCTCTGATGAATTATTTTCAAATTCAGAATTACCATATTTTAAAGCTTCTTTAGGGCCATAATCCATTTCTCCAAAATCTTTATTCATTAATCGTTCAAATAAATAATTGACAAAATTTAGCACTTCATTTCTAGAACGGTAATTTTTATCTAAAATGATTAAATCTCCCTGATTACTGTGCTGATAGAGTTCATATTTTTCTAGAAAAAGTGAAGGTTCGGCCATTCTAAAACCGTAAATTGATTGTTTGACATCCCCTACCATAAATAAATTGCCGGCTCGTTTTGAATCTTTCTCTCGGGACAACCATGAGAGAATGGATGCTTGAATTTCGTTGATATCTTGATATTCATCAACAAGCACTTCAGTAAAGAGGTCTTGATAGTACAGAGCTGCTGGACTTGGAATGCGTTGCCCTTCTTCAGGATGGTAGGGAGCAAGGATATCTAACGTGATATGTTCTAAGTCCGTATAATCGATTAAATTTTCTTTACGTTTGTAAGCCAGTAATTGCTCATGAAAAATACTTATAATCTTTTTGAGCCTTTGTAAAATAGGAAACAGACTAGTTTCAATTTGTTCACTATCTTGGTATGGAAATGGAAATAATTTTTGGATATTTTGTAAGTATAGTTTACTGTTGTCACGTAAGTTTTTCATTTCTTCGATCATTTCTAGATCTTCTTCCAGAGCTTTTGCTCGGTTTGAGGGCCAGCGTTTAAAATTAATGCTCTGAATCTGATCAATAAATAAAGCCATGTCTTGATTCTTTAGCAGTTCGAATAATTCTTGAGTGATTTCGAGTTCGGTATTTAAAAGTGTGTGATACTTTTCAAAACAAGCCTGTGAACAAGTTAATAGGATATCATTAGCTGAAACAAGGCTCTGATAGGCTATATTTAATGAAGATGCGAGTTGTTTTTGTATGCTGTTTTTATATAACTGGGAGGTCCAGAAATCACCAAGTTCAAAATGTTCTTTTGTTATTTTGTCGATCCAAAGTTGAGGTTCAGGATTAGATAAAGCAAAATGATATATTTCTAATATTAGCTGTCTTAACCCCTGATCTTCTCTGCCATTTGAAAAGCAGGATAGAAGATCTTGGTAATCTGATATGGTTAAATCTTCAATTTTTTCTTCATAAATCTGTTCAATGAGTTGCTTCCAAACATTTGTATAAATGAGCTCCATTTGACTATTATCAGTTATCAAGTGCTGGTCCGGATTTAAATCTAAAAGGTAGAAAAATTTTTGAATGACTTGGAGACAAAAGGAATGTAAGGTTCGGATTTGAGCACTCGGTAATTGATTAAGTTGCTCAAGCAAGACGGCTCTATGATGGGTATCATTGCTATTATTGATCGCTTTCTTAAGACGAACTTCCATTCTTTCTTTCATTTCGTTAGCGGCAGCTTCAGTAAATGTCACCACTAATAAATTTTCTAATTGTGTATATTGTGTTTGTAGATGGTTCATGATTCTTTCAATTAGGACGGTTGTTTTACCAGAACCAGCAGAAGCTGCTATGAGAATATTGTTTCCAGTGTGGTGAATCGCTTGCCACTGTTCATCATTAAATTTACTATTAGCAGGTTTGATAGGAATATTACTTTCTTTCAATGTCCTCCTCCTTTTCTAGTAATCCATTTTCGATCAATTTAGCTTTCATTGCTTCAATAGCTTGATCAGAAGAAATAGTTTTATGTCGATAATAATGATAATTTTGACTCGCATCGAAGCCAGTGATAACACGAAATGGCTCATTGATTGAGGTGGTATAAGGATGATCTTCAAATGGCGCAAGATGAATTTCACCCTGCTGAATTTGAGCTGCTGCTTCTTTGAACATTAGATGAGTATACTGGACTAATACTTCCAATTCTTCTGAATTAAATGTGGGACTGGAGGCATAGAAGCCTTCTTTTTTATATTGAACTGGATAAACTAAACTTTTATTAGATTCACTTGCTCCTAACTCAAGTTCTTTTAAATAGTCTGCTTCTATGGTAATAAATCCATTTAATTTATTATTATTTAATTGTAATTCAGTAATGTGTTCAGAATTACTTTCTAAGAAGAAGCCATTTGCTTTATCAAAAGATTGAATAATAGGTTGGTAAAATGCTCCTAGTGGTTGGTGGTCTGGATAATGTCTCAATCCCACTGCTAAATAGGTTAGGATCTGTAAATCCATGCCATAATAGGCATCTACTAGGCTGAATTTCTTATTTGATGATTTATAATCAATAATTTGGAGGTATTGGTTATCAAAATAATTGATCTCATCAATTCGGTCGATTTTCCCTCGGATTATTAATTTTCCGCCTGAAGGTAATGGATAAATGAGCCCTGGTAGTGAGTCTTTACCTGGCATCCCAAAAATAGCTTCAGAAATTAATGGTTGATTGCGAATTAATTTTTGCTGTTCGATCGAAAAACGAATAAAATGAGATAATCTTTTTTCGATTTGTTGAAAAATCGCATAGGTATGGCCTTGTTGCTGATAAATCTCAAAATCAGGATTCTGTTTAACTCCAGTTAGAACTTTTTGAATAGCTTGATGGATTTTAGAGTCATTTAATTGATAGGCTAAGAGATTATTTGCTTTTAAATATTTTGAAAAGTAATCTAATGCTTGGTGAAAAAATTCTCCAGTAGTAGCAAAATCTATTTCATATCGTTTACGTTCTTTAAGTTTAAGACCATATAAAAGAAAATGAGAATAAGGATCTTGAAAAAATTGCTCGATACGCGACACTGATAAATTTAAATTTTGACCATAAAGTTTAAGCGCAGTATCAGTTGTTATGTTTTCTGGAAGCCCATCAAAACGAATGGCTAGCTTTAGAATTTCAGATAAATTTCGATGATAAGGTTTATTAGTTTGGTTATCAACTAGCTGGATCAAGCCTGCAAGCTCAAGTGGAACTTCAGCTTTGCTTTCATATATTTTTCTTGTGCTCTGCAGTAAAGTAGTTAAAAAGCTTGAGTGATTTCCAAAATTATTGATGAACCGAGCTTCCCCTTCGAGTCTGATATCATAATTGGCATCTAAAGAGAGTGTTTTGAAGTGACCAATTCTGATAATCTGCTTGATGAAAGGAGACCAATTCTCTAGACGATCTTCTAAATTAATTGCATAGGAAAAATGAAGCTGATCGGTTGCTAATAATAAAATTTGATAGGCTAAAAGCGTTTCTAAACTTCCTTGTTGCCTTTCCTTATCCACTAGAAATTGGTGAGCTAATAAATTGCTTTGAATAGATTGACGATTTTCACGTGTTAATATGGGGTTATTTTCGATCTTTTGAGGTAAAGATGATCGATCCATACCGATGATAAAAGCAATTTTGTTGGGTTGAATTTGAGGGCTCACTATATTAGTAAAGGCTACTTGATCAAGTGTTGGTGGAATAATGTGATAAGTAGCTGCTTTAAATCCAGCTGTTAGGATATCGGTAAACAATTCATAGGTGATCTGATCATTTGAAAATACTTTTGCAAACTCATCTAAAGTATCAGTAAAAACTTGCCATACTTGTTCATGCTGTCGTGCCTCTCCCACTAGCCCTTGTTCGAGACATTCATTTCTTAATGTTTCCAATTGGTCTTTGATTCCAGACTCTTGAATCAATCTGTAAAATTTAGTGACAAAGTCAGAACCTAAATAAACCTTCTTCAATTTTATTAAGGGATCGTGGATCTCGGAAATCATCCATTGCCTAATTTCAAGCATTTGTTCTAAAGGTTCACTTGAAGGCGTATCATTCTTGTCAGACAAAGAGTTAATAGGATCAAAAAGTCGACTCCATTCAAAGTTTAGATGATAAAAACGATAACCTTCATAGCCATTTTCTATCAGCATATTTTCAAAGCTAAAAATAACTTGTTCATAATTTTTAAGAGCTTCTAGCCGTTGATCAGCGTCTTCAATTTGTCGTATTTTAGGAGGGATAAATAAAGGTGATTTCAAAATTCCTATGATGTCAGGGATTCGCCAATTATACTTTTCGAGTTGAATTAATTTAATGACCCAATCGAAAAAAGGATGATCCATCATTGTTTTTTCGTGGTCAAAGAAATAAGGAATGTTATTCATTTTAAAAATTGGATCTACCAGCGATTGGTAACGCTCCATATTGCGAGTAAATACTTGAATATCCTTATAACGATAGCCTTCTTCGACTACTAGTTGATGAATTTTATTAGATACATAACGAAGTTCTGTTTGAATGCTATCAAATTCATAAAAATAATGTCTTTCTGCCCAATCGTTATGTGATTTTTCATGGGTTGATACTTCATAATGATGTTGATATTCGGAAAATTTATCCGCTATGTGTTGGATTTGTGGCTGATATTTGAAAGTGCAGGCATTGATTTCCCATGGAGCATCGAATGGAATGTTTAAAAGTTGACTCAATTCTTTAATTTGTGCATAGGTTTGAAAAGCCACTTTATTAAGCGTCACATCTTGGTAACTTTTAAGTTGTTGTTGGGTGATCGGTAAGGTTATCCATATTTTCTCGGAAGCTTGAGCCATTGCTAATAGTATTTGCAATTCTTGACTGGAAAAATAATAGTAATGATCAATCACAAAATAGTGTTTTTCTAACTTTTCTGTTTGAAAAAAATGGATCAAGTTTTGAATCATTTTATAATTATTAATCTCTAATTCTTGTAAGTGGTCTAAGAAAGCTTGATACAGAAATTTTATTTCAGCTAAACGCTGTCCCTCCATTTGATCTGCTTGTGTGGCTAAAGTCAAGAGATCCTCTTGGAAAGAGAAGTCAGTAATATCTTCAGGTGAAATATTTCCTTCGATAAATTCTTTGAACAATTCCATAATGGTTTCTGCAAAGCTTTGATAATTCACTTGCTTTCGATAAACGTGTAATTTATGTTGATATTGGTTGAGAACTTGTCTTACAATCATGGTTAAACCGAGATCACTAAGAGTGTCCTGATCAGATTTATGATTGACTAAAAACCATTTTAAACGAGAAAAACTTGCTACTTGAAAGTTGAATAAACTAGCATCAGATCGTTGATATCTCTTCCGAATCTGGGCTAAGGTGTATTCTTCCATATTAAATTTTAAATGTTCAGGAACAATATAAAAAATTTTGCTAGTGGGATCTTTTTCAAGAATATCTAATAGATGATCAATGATCGGTTCTTTCTTATTATATTTTAAATCTCCTGTAATAATTTGAATGCTCATATTTCCTCCAATATAGCCAAAATACGAAAAGTTCCCCCACTTAACTAGAAGTTAAATAAAGGAACTAAACTGGTGATAATTATTGACCATTAAGTTCGATAATTTTGATGATGACTTCTGTTGCTTTGACCATAGATTCGACTGCGATATATTCATAACGTCCGTGCATATTTTCTCCACCAGCAAAAATATTAGGTGTTGGAATACCCATAAAAGAGATTTTTGATCCATCAGTCCCACCACGTATCGGTTTAATGTCGACTTCAATATTCAAATCTTCCATCGCTTTTTGAGCTAGATTAACGGGTGTCATATCTTTTTCAATGATCTCTGCCATATTATAATATTGATCATTGAGTTGAAGTTGAATGGGATCTTGTGAATACTGTTGGTTAATTTCATTGACAATTTGTTGAATGGATTGTTTTCTGTTTTCAAATTCTTCTCGATCAAAATCGCGAATAATTAATTGTAAGCTTGCTTCATCAACGGTTCCCTTTATTTCTAATACATGATAGAAACCTTGACGCCCTTCTGTTTTTTCAGGAACCTCGTCTGCTGGTAATGAAGAGATAAATTGATTAGCTAAAGTGATCGCATTAATCATTTTGCCTTTAGCAGTGCCTGGGTGAATATTTTTACCCTGAATGGTGAGAATAGCCTGAGCAGCATTAAACGATTCATATTCGAGTTCTCCCACAGGTCCTCCATCCATTGTATAAGCAAAATCAACTCCAAAATCTTCAGCATCGAAGTGATCAGCACCTCTGCCAATTTCTTCATCTGGTCCAAAGGCTACCCTGACTTTACCGTGCTTAATTTCAGGATGTTGGATTAAAAATTCCAGTGCTGTCATAATTTCAGCAATCCCAGCTTTGTCATCTGCACCTAAAAGAGTAGTCCCATCTGTTGTGATTAGGGTCTGCCCTATATAAGCATTGAGACTAGAAAAATCTTCTGGACTCATTATTATTTCTTCATTCAAGCGGATTTCTTTGCCATTATAATAGGTATGAATTTGTGGTTGAACATTTTCAGAATTAAAATCCGCCGTATCGACATGGGCAATAAACCCGATTGCTGGGGCGCCTTCAATATTAGCTGGTAAGGTGGCAGTCACAAAAGCATTGTCATGATTTAAGACGACCTCTTGCATCCCAATTGATTTTAATTCTGAGACTAAAAGATTTAGTAAATCGAATTGTCTTTCAGTTGAAGGAATAGTAGTTGATTTTTCATCAGATCGTGTATTGATTTTAGCGTATTTAATCAAACGATCTCTAGTTTCGTTAAAGAATTTCATGTTGTGACCCTCTTTCAATAATTTTAGACATACTCAAATGGATCCGTAGAGACTTGACTTGCCATAAATTCTAGGTTCCACCCCTCAGTTTTAACATACTGATTTAATTTGTTTGTTTCATATTTAATAAAGAGATGTTCAATATAATGACCGGCATCAACGGACAAGTAAGGTCGTTCATATAGGTCGTGACCAGCATGATAGTCAATATCTCCCGTGATGAAAATATCAGGCTGAGCTTTATCGATTGTTTTGATCATACTTGCTCCTGCCCCACCAATAATTGCTATTTTTTGATAGGCTTTTTTAGGTTTTTTCTCAATGAGTGTAAGATTCGAGCATTCAAGGTTAATCTTTAGATAATCGATCAAGGCCGATCTATTTAAGGGGTTAGGCAACAAGCCGATTCTTCCCGGGACGGATTGAGAATCTTCAAAAGCATGCAAATCACAAATGTTTTGGAGTGATAGTGCTTGTGCTAAACAATCATTCATTCCTCCCGCCGCAAAGTCATAATTGGTATGCATCGCAAAGACATTCAGATCTAATTGAATAGCTTGACGATACATATTTACTTGTGGATCGTTGTAATCAAATCGCTTAATAGGACGATAGATGGGTGGATGATGGACTAGCAAAGTATCTGCTTGTCGTTTTCTAGCTTCCTCTACAGTTTGTGGACGCATATCAAGTGCGACTAAAACTTTTTGTATGACATGTTGCGGATCACCAAAGTGTAATCCACTTGGATCTCCGTCTTCTGCTAAACTAAGTGGGTACCAATGGTCAAGAAGTTTAATTAAGTCTACTAGCTTAGTGGCTTTCATTATTAAGCACCTCCTGAATCATTGCGATTCTTATCTGAGTTTCTTTAATTTTTGCATGACGTTTAGGATTAGTAGTGGTATCAATATTGGTCATTAATTGGTTTAAAACATGGACTTGGTGACTTAGTTCTTGTCGCCATTTTTGATAAAAAAGATTGCTGGGACACTGAAGATGATGGCTGCCAAAGACAAAGTCTTTTTGATTAAGAGTTTTCACTTCGTTTTGTTTTTTAGCGACTAACATTTCATAGAATTGATCTTTTTCAAGAACGATGTCTTCTGCTAGAATGGCATAAGAATGATTATTTAACCATTTTCTTAGCCTTTCCATTCCATTATTTGCCTGTAAAACTAAAGTGGAAGGTAAGATGTTTCTTTGCCTTCCTTCTTCAAGAATGTTAGTAATTAAATTGCCACCCATTCCACATATCGATGCAACGTTGATTTGATCTGTAGATTGTATGACTTCAAATCCATCCCCTTTTCTTGCTTCAACCATAGTATTAAGTTGGTGAGCTTGTATTTGTGTTTTAGCTGCTTGTAGAGGACCATCTGCAATCTCTCCTGCTATTGCCCAATCAATCTGTCTTTTTTGCGCTAAATAGCATGGTAAGTACGCATGGTCACTTCCTATATCGACTAAACGTCGAGGGCTTTCACTAAACTGAAGGATAAAATTTGCTACATTTTGAAGCCTATCTGATAATTTATCAATATTCATAAATAATTCCCTTTCTACTCTTTTATTATATACTAGACAATGGAGTCTTGTTAAGTCAATGTGTGAATATTTGGAATTGATAGTCTAAAAATTTAAATGACACTCTTTATAAAATTCGAACTTCTTAACGAATAGAATAATTTTTTCTCATGATAACTATAGGATTAGTCTTTAATAACAACGAAGGTTGGATAGAAAAGATTGACTATTAGGAAGTTTTGATGGTAATATAAAACATTGACAACTTGTCGGTTTTTTTAATGGAGGGATAACATGAGTCGCAAACAAGAAATATTAGACATTGCGTTTGAATTGTTTGAAAAAAAAGGATATGATACCGTTTCAACCAATGATATTGTAAAAGAAGTTGGAATTGCACGAGGGACCCTATACCATCATTTCAAATCAAAGGAAGATATTTTAGATTCGATTATTGAGCAATTTTGTCAGAAAAGTTTTGATCGAGCTCGTCAAATTGCACAAGACTCTTCTATACCGGTTACTCAGAGGTTAGCTCAGGTGATAGCTAGTCTTAATGCTCAAGATAATCAGCTTTTTGATTATATTCATCAGCCTCAAAACGCTTTAATGCATGAAAAAATTAGTCATTCTATTCTGTCAGAATTACCTTCTATTTTATTAAGGGTGATTCAAGATGGTATTGAGTTAGGTATGATGGAAACACCCTATCCATATGAAGCCTGTGAATTAATAGTAGCATATGTAAATGGTGTGATTGATAACCATGCTCTAGGTTCGTCACAAACTAATCAAAAGAGAAGAATGGAATCATTTATTTATCATCTTGAACTCTTATTTAAAGCACCGAAAGGAACTTTTGATTTTATATTGGATTTATCCCAGCATTAACAAATGAGTTAAGTATTTCATATAAATATTTTAAAAAATAGCCATGAAATTGAAGAATTCTTATGGCCCTCTCAAAGTTAATTTCTAAAATTTTATAATGATGCTAAAGATAGTTGAATTGCTTTTCTAAGTGTTTAAAAGCTGATTTGTGATATAAAAGTCCTAAAAAGGGCTTTTTTTATTTTGTTACTCTCTCTTTTTTGTTACAAAGATATTAATCGAAATAACACTGATAGTTTGCATTCTTATCGGTATAAACAATGATGAAAAGAATTCACAAAATATTCATTGTTTTGTTATTGTAATATAAATGTAATAGTTGTAAGATTTAAGTAATGAAAAATAAGAAATAAAAGAGAGGAAGAATTCTATGAAAAAATTATCTATGAAACAAGTAATCATCCCTTTAGTTGCAACTGCTTCAATGATGCTAAATCACAAATTGGTTGAGGCCCAAACTCTTTATCATGTTAAAGAGGGAGATACCCTATACAATATCTCGCAACGCTATGGTGTGTCCATCGAAGAACTAAAAAATTCAAATTTTTTAACCTCGTCTACTGTTTTTCTAAATCAAGAGTTGATCATCCCTTCCAACAATCAATCATTGACTGAAATTGAGGTTGAGGGAAATATTCCTGAAACGTCAGAAAATGTTTTAGATGAAACAGAAAAATTAGAATCTGATGCTTCCTCTCAAAGAAATATAAACGAAGCGTATAACCAAGTAGCATCTTTAAAAAATTATCACTCACATGTCGTGAAAGCTGGTGAAAGTTTAGGGATTATTTCGCGAAAATATCATACGACTATAATGGAATTAATGCGACTAAATGGCTTAGCTAATGACTTAATACATCCGGGTCAAATTATACGGATTCCTGAAACAGTTGACCCAGAAAGTGCAGAGGCTCCCCTTCCCTCACCGACCGAAGATGACAGTCGTCATGATGATTATACAGTAAAGGCCGGAGAAAGCTTAGGTATCATCGCACGTAAGTTCAACACTACTGTATCCGAATTAAAACGCTTGAACAATCTAAGTAGTGATCTCATTCATCCGAATCAGACTTTAAAAATACCTTCACCAAGTGATAATAAAGAAACACCAAGACAAGAAGAAACCACAAATCCCAAGCCCCAGGATAATTATTACATTGTTCGAGCTGGAGAAAGCTTAGGTATCATTGCACGTAAATTCAATACCACTGTGTCCGAATTAAAACGCTTGAACAATCTAAGCAGTGATCTCATCCATCCGAATCAGACTTTAAAAATACCTTCACCAAGTGATAATCAAGAAACACCAGGACAAGAAGAAACCACAAATCCCAAGCCCCAGGATAATTATTACATTGTTCGAGCTGGAGAAAGCTTAGGTATCATTGCACGTAAATTCAATACCACTGTGTCCGAATTAAAACGCTTGAACAATCTAAGTAGTGATCTCATTCATCCGAATCAGACTTTAAAAATACCTTCACCAAGTGATAATCAAGAAACACCAGGACAAGAAGAAACCACAAATCCCAAGCCCCAGGATAATTATTACATTGTTCGAGCTGGAGAAAGCTTAGGTATCATTGCACGTAAATTCAATACCACTGTGTCCGAATTAAAACGCTTGAACAATCTAAGTAGTGATCTCATTCATCCGAATCAGACTTTAAAAATACCTTCACCAAGTGATAATCAAGAAACACCAGGACAAGAAGAAACCACAAATCCCAAGCCCCAGGATAATTATTACATTGTTCGAGCTGGAGAAAGCTTAGGTATCATTGCACGTAAATTCAATACCACTGTGTCTGAATTAAAACGCTTGAACAATCTAAGCAGTGATCTCATCCATCCGAATCAGACTTTAAAAATACCTTCACCAAGTGATAATCAAGAAACACCAGGACAAGAAGAAACCACAAAGCCCAAGCCACAAGACAATTATTACATTGTTCGAGCTGGAGAAAGCTTAGGTATCATTGCACGTAAATTCAATACCACTGTGTCTGAATTAAAACGCTTGAACAATCTAAGCAGTGATCTCATCCATCCGAATCAAAAACTTTTAGTCAAAAAATTCCATACAAATGCAAATGAAGACAATAAAGAGAAAGAAAAAAATCCAGAAATGGATATACAGAAAAACTACTATTTGAGCTTAGATGAAGCAATAAAACAAGCAAAAAAATATTTTAATCCATCGATTCATGAAAATTGGTTTGTAGATTGGACGAGAGACGGTTATCGCGTTCGTTACCAAATGTTGAAAGCTTAATGAGTAAAGACGCCTAGCACTAGATGTGTACTGGGCGTCTTTGTTTTTTGCTTTATTCCAAAAAATCTTTTAATTGTTTAGATCGACTTGGATGTCTTAATTTTCGAAGTGCTTTTGCTTCAATTTGACGAATACGTTCGCGAGTGACTCCAAATACTTTTCCCACTTGTTCTAAGGTTCGAATATTTCCATCGTCGAGACCAAATCTAAGTCGAAGCACATTCTCTTCCCGGTCTGTTAATGTATCCAGTACATCTTCTAATTGTTCACGTAATAAGGCTGAAGATGTATAGTCTTCGGGACTTAATGCTCCATCATCTTCAATAAAATCGCCTAGATGAGAATCATCTTCTTCACCAATTGGTGTTTCTAACGAAACAGGTTCTTGGGCAATTTTTAGGATATCGCGAACTTTTTCTGTTGGGAGATCCATTTCTGCCCCAATTTCTTCAGGAGTTGGTTCGCGACCTAAGTCTTGTAATAGTTGACGCTGAACTCTGACTAATTTATTGATTGTTTCAACCATATGGACAGGAATACGAATGGTGCGGGCTTGGTCTGCAATGGCTCTTGTAATCGCCTGACGAATCCACCAAGTCGCATAAGTTGAAAATTTAAATCCTTTGGTATGGTCAAATTTTTCAACAGCTTTCATTAATCCCATATTTCCTTCTTGGATAAGGTCCAGAAATTGCATTCCTCTCCCTACATATCTTTTAGCAATTGAAACGACTAAACGTAAGTTAGCCTCAGCTAATTCTTGTTTAGCAATCTCATCTCCTTCAATAATTCGAACGGCTAGATTAACTTCTTCCTCTGCCGTTAATAAGTCGACACGTCCAATTTCTTTTAGGTACATTCTGACAGGATCGGCTACCTTAATTTTTGAGGCCGCTGCCTTTTGTGAAGCTGTTAAAATTTCTTCAACTGGAATATCTTCTGCACGGACCATTTGTTGCTTAGTAGGTCCACCATCATCCCCTACTACAGAGATGCCTTGGTCTTCAATTTTTTGAATTAATTTATCAATTCCATCGGCATCCAGTCCATAAGGGACCGCTATTTTGTCTGTTAAAAGATCATAATGAATTTGTCCAACTAATTTTTTTTCAGTGATTAGCTCTTGTGTTGCAGCTTCTAGTGAGAGGCGTAGTTCTTTGTTCTCATCTTTAAGCTTTGTTCGGTCTTTTTTTTCTGTCATTTGAAAGGCCCCCTATTGTTTTAATTTCAATTGACGTTCAAGTACAATAATTTTATTAACGATCATGGCTATTTTTTCTTGGTCATGTTCTAAGATAAAGGTTCTCATTTGTTGTTTTAATTCACTGATTTCTTCAAGGATAAATGCTTCATTAATTGCGGCTAAACAGTCTTCCATAATTTGGTCATGATAACCAAGATCTTCAAATTCCCACATGAGTCCCGACAAATAACTGTTTAATTGCGTATCTTTTATATTACCAACAATTCCCGTTAATGGCAATTGATTTCCTGCATAATAATATTCGAAAAGTTCCATAAAAGCTTTTTGAGCAAATTGATGGTAGAGAATCGGCATTTCTTGCATATTTTCAACATAATGCCAAGCTTGTGGGTAAAATATGAGTTGTCCTAACCAGAGCTTTTCGCTTTGATAGGCTTTTTGAGATGTAATGGATAAGGAACTTTCTTCAGATAAAGTGTGCTCTACTGATAGATCATTCGTAACAGCTTGAGGTTTCGCATAATTTTTTTCTCTTGCTTTAATTCGTGTCAATTGTTCTTTTAAGATTTGCTCATCAATTTGATATTCTTGAGAGAGTTCCGCTAAATATAATTCTTGTTCAATAGAAGATTGAATCTTGCTAATTAATTTAAGCAGTTCTTCAATATAACTTGCTAGTTCTTGCTTATCTTTTAAATTATACTGTTGCTTAATAAAATTTTTCCTAAAAGTATAAGCTGGTACCGCTTGATTAATTAGCTGTTGAAAAGATTCTTTCCCTTTAAATGCTATCCATTCATCAGGGTCCATCGCTTGGGGGATGGTAATAGATTTAAATTGAGTGTGTTGAAAAGGCTCTGCTAAACGAAAGGCTGAGTCAGTAGCCTTTTGTCCCGCATGATCGCCATCAAACACAAAGATAATTTCATTAGATAGTTTAGTCAAATAATCAAGATGCTCTTTGGTGAGACTCGTTCCCATCGTGGCAGCCGCATGTTGATATCCAGCATCATGCAAAGCAATAACATCCATAAAGCCTTCGCATACTAGAGCTTGATTAAGCTTACGAATATGTGGTCGAGCTAAATCTATATTATATAATAAGCGACTTTTGTGGAATATTTCAGTTTCTGGTGAATTGACATATTTAGCTTTACGCTGGTCACCTTCAAGATAAATTCGACCAGAAAAACCTAAGACGCTGCCGGTACTCGATCTCAATGGAAAAATTAAACGATCACGAAAACGATCGACTAAAAGCTCCTGTTTTTCATCTAAATAAAAAACACCTGAAGCCAGTAGGTCATCTTGACTAAAGGATTCTGATTCTAAAAAACTTAATAAAAGTTTAGAATTTGCTGGGGCTAAACCTAAACCAAATGCCTTGATAGTGTTTTCAGAAAGGCGCCGATTTCTAAGATAATCATAAGCTTGTTGACCATTTTTGGTGGCAGTTAAATAATAATGATAGAATTCTGCAACCTTTTCATGGATTAAATATAAAGATTTTTGCTTAGGAGTTAGTTGTGATTCGTAAGTTTGACTAAAATACTGGCTATCGATTGAAATATTAGCAAATTCTGCTACTTTTTTGACTGCTTCAACAAAAGAAATTCCTTCTATTTCTTGGATAAAACTAAAAACATTTCCTCCGCGCCCACACGAAAAGCATTTATAAATTTGTTTACCCGTATGGATTGAAAAAGAAGGGTTACGGTCTTCATGAAAAGGACAAGAGGCTGTATAGCCTTGTCCCCTCTTATCTAAATTAACATATTGGCTAATGACATCTACGATATTTACTTTATTTCTAATTTCGTCAATAAGCTCGTTTGGGATTCGACTCATGATGCCACTTCCTTACCTGGACACTGGATTGTTTTTTGATTTTGTTCGTTTACTTTGTACCATCCAAAGCAAGCCAGCCCCTAAGATAAATTGCCCGATAATAGCAAATAATCCTTTGAGTGAATCGCCTGTTAACTGGGAGACAATTGCCAAGGTGGTAGTTCCTAGTACGGAAGAAAACTTCCCAAAAATATTATAAAAACCGAAAAATTGGTTGCTTTTCTGATCGGGTATTAAATTAGCAAAGTAAGATCGACTAAGCGATTGAATTCCACCTTGAGCGGTTCCAACTAGAATGGCTAGCATAATAAAATCTTTAAAAGTTGATAGTCGTAAAGCCATTACGCAAATTATAATATAAGTAAAAATCCCAACAAATAGCATCTTACTAGCTGAATAACGTTTAGCTAATACGCCATATAAAAGTGTACAGGGAAAAGCCACAACCTGAACAATTAGGAGCATGATGATTAATTCGGTAGGACTTAAGCCCAGATCTGTTCCAACAGACGTAGCCATTTTTATAATGGTGCCAACGCCATCGATATAAAAGAAATAGGCTAATAGGAAGATAAGAACCAGATGATATTTTCGGATCTCCTGTATCGTCACTTTAACTGATTGCCAACTAGATCGGATGATATCGCCCTGCTTTTCATTGTTCATTCCTTTTTGAAAGCTAGATTGTTTGACATTTCTCCAATAAGGAATCGTAAATACAAACCACCAAATTGCTGTGAGGATAAAGGCTAATTTTATATTCAAATCAGTGGGAAGTAGTTTTCCAAATTGAAAGATCATAAAGATTAAGAAAGGAATGACACTCCCAATATAGCCAAAGCCAAAGCCTGCAGATGAAACTAAATCGAAACGCTCTTTTGAAGTAACATCCATTAGAGAAGCATCATAAAAAATATTAGCGGCTCCGAAGCCTATGGCCGAAATTAAGTATAAAGCAAGTAATAATTGCCAAGAATAACTAATAAAGGCCATCGACAAGACAGAAAGAACGCCCGCCATGGTCGCAATGGTAAACATCTTTTTTCTTAGGCCAGGGAAATCCGCTAGACTTCCTAATAATGGTGCCATTAGAGCGACAGCTATCGTTACAGCCGCATTGACGTAACCCAAATAAGCTGTTGAATTAGCATCTGTCATTTCAGCTTTATTTGCTATTTCCTTGTATAGAATTGGAAAAACGGCTGTTGTAATCATCAAAGAATATGCAGAATTGGCCCAGTCTTGGAGAATCCAAGAAAATTCATCCCGGCTATAGGTCGACTTAATTTTATTGATCATATTTTGCTCCTATTCTACATTTAAACAATAGAATTAATGATTTCCCATATTTCCTCACAGCCTTCTCCTGTTTCAGCAGAAACAGGAAATAAGGCATCAGTGCTTGGAAGTTCTAGCGCTTTTGTATAGAAGGATAAGTGTTTATTTAATTGACTTTTTTTGATCTTATCTAATTTTGTCAGACAAATTGCAAAAGGTAAATCTAAGTCTTCAGCAAAAAGGTACATTTCTTTGTCCAATTGAGTTGGTTCATGACGAATATCCATTAACAATAATAATAGCTCAATATTATTTCGTTTCTGTAAATAGGTGGCATTCATTTTATTCCACTTTTCACGGTCCCTTTTAGAGACTCTAGCATAGCCATAGCCTGGCACATCAACAAAGCGAAAACGGTTATCAATATTATAAAAGTTGAGTGTCTGCGTTTTGCCTGGTTGGCTAGAAGTTCTTGCGAGTGTTTTACGTTGAATCATTTTATTAATAAAACTTGACTTTCCAACATTCGAGCGGCCAGCTAAAGCGATTTCTGGTATAGAATCCTGGGGATACTGTTCAGGATTAACAGCAGAAATCACTAAGTTAGCATGTTTAATCTGCATATTGATCTCCTGTCTTATTATGAAATTTTTAAATTCTCTTCATCATAATAAAGTGCTTCTCCTGTACCTTCGACTAAATCATTCGTTATGATAATTCGTTTAATATCTTCCCTTTGTGGGACTTCAAACATAATATCAAGCATAACACTCTCTAAAATTGAACGAAGCCCTCGGGCTCCTATTTCTCGTTCTAAGGCCTTGTGAGCAATCGAGTGTAACGCTTCTTCTTCAAATTCAAGGTCAACCTCTTCCATGTCTAATAAACGTTGATATTGTTTAACCAGAGCATTTTTAGGTTCTGTTAAAATGCGAATCAAATCTGATTCTGTCAATTGATTGAGAACAGTTAATACAGGTAAACGTCCAATAAATTCAGGGATTAGACCAAATTTTAATAGGTCTTCAGGTGTAGCTAGTTGCATAATGTTGTCTTTTTGATAATGGTTATGCGAATCAGCTCCGAAACCAATTACTTTCGCTCCTAACCTTTCCTTAATAATGGTTTCAATCCCGTCAAATGCACCGCCTACAATAAATAATATTTGACTCGTATCCATTTTAATAAATTCTTGGTTAGGATGTTTGCGCCCTCCTTTTGGAGGAATATTGGCTTCTGTCCCTTCTAGAATTTTTAGAAGGGCTTGTTGGACGCCTTCACCGGATACATCACGTGTAATGGATGTATTTTCTGATTTTCTTGATATTTTATCTATTTCATCAATATAAATGATGCCCTTTTCTGCTCGATCAATGTCATAATCAGCTGCTTGAACAAGCTTTAAGAGAATGTTCTCTACATCCTCCCCTACATATCCAGCCTCTGTTAAGGTGGTAGCATCCGCTATTGCGAAAGGAACATTAATAATTCTTGCTAGACTTTGCGCTAAATAGGTCTTACCTGAACCCGTAGGACCGATAATACAAATATTTGATTTTTGTAATTCAACATCATCTTCTTGATCAGTTTCAAAATTAATTCGCTTATAATGATTGTATACTGCAACCGAAAGTGCCCTTTTAGCTTCTTCTTGCCCAATAACATATTGGTTTAATTGATCAGCTATTTCTTGTGGACGTAGCACTTTAATAGGTCCTTGCTGGGACTCGAATCGTTTCTCTTCTTCAATAATCGATTTGCATAGATCAACACATTCATCACATATATAGACATCCGGTCCAGCTATAATTTTATTGACTTCATCTTGCGATTTACCACAAAATGAGCAAAAATAGTCATTCATCTTAGTTGTTTTTGCCATAATACCTCCTTCTATTCTAGAGAGTTATCTAGAAATGGATAATACTAAAAAGGGATGCAATACGACTCACATACCGTTCGACTATTGCAATCCCTCTTTTATATATCATTTAATCTTCTGAATTAATTATCTTATTTTTCTTCAACTGAGTCAACAATTAAGCTCATTGCTTTCTTCAAGCGAATATCAGATTTTAGCATTTCTTCTGTTACATATTGACGAACCTGGTCCGATTTCATTCCGTATTGACCAGCAAGAGTTTCTACTTCTTGTTTAATTTCCTCTTCATTTACATCAATTTGTTCTGCTTCAACAATCGCTTCTAATACTAAATTAGTCTTTGTACGAAGTTCTGCTTCCTCAGAGAATTGATTTTGTAAATCTTCGCGACTTGTACCAGAAATTTGGTAGTAAAGGTCTTCATTGATACCTTGACGTTTTAAATTATTTAAGAAGTGATCCATTTGGCGTTTGATTTCATCTTGAACCATTTCGTCTGGTAACTCTACCACTTCAGCGTTATCTACTGCTTGACGAAGCGCTAGATCTTCTACCATCTCTTTGGCTTGTGATTCTTTTTCTTCTGTTAATTGAACTTTAATTTTGTTTTGATATTCTTCAAAAGATTCTACTTCTTCATCGGCATCTTTAGCAAATTCATCGTCTAATTCTGGTAATTCCTTAGCTTTCACTTCATGAACATGAACTTTGAAAGTCGCGTCTGCTCCAGCTAAATCTTCTGCGTGATATTCTTCAGGGAAGGTTACATTTACTTCTAGGTCATCTCCAGGTTTGGCACCAATAAGTTGTTCTTCAAATCCTGGTATAAAAGAGCCTGAGCCTAATTCCAGTGAATGATTTTCTCCTTTTCCACCTTCGAAAGGTTCCCCATCTTTGAATCCTTCATAATCAATAATAACAGTATCACCTTCAACAGCTGGGTCCTCTTTTACGACTAATTCAGCAAGTTGTTGACGAGTCATTTCAATTCTTTCATTGATTTCTTCTTCTTTAACTTCACGGTCTTGCTTTTCAACCGTCAAACCTTTATATTCTCCAAGTTTAACTTCTGGTTTAAGAACAACTTTAGCTGTCAATACCCATGGCTGCCCTTTTTCCATTGAAACAATATCAATTTCAGGTTGAGTCACTACATCTAAATCTTCAGATTCTACTGCTTTTTGATAAGCATCTGGTAATAATATGTTTAAAACTTCCTCATATAGCGAAGCTTCTCCATATACATTATTGAAGATTTGACGAGGCACTTTTCCTTTACGGAAACCAGGGACAGAGATATTTTTACGTACTTTTTTATAGGCTGTATCCAGTCCTTTATTCACATCTTCAACTGGAATTTCAAAAGTTAAGATTCCTTCGTTAGTTGAAGTTTTTTCAAATTTTGTTGTCATAAAAATCTTTCCTCCAAGACTAGTATATAATTTACATACCTATTCATTTTAGCTAAATAATTGGTGTTTGTAAACCTATTTTCATTCTTCTAAATAAATTCTTATAATATTCATGAGGATTTGCTAAATTAAGACTAGTATTAAGAGGCTTAAAAACATTTTAACTGTTTTATTTTACATTTCTTAGGTATAATGTAAAATACTCAAAGGGGTGAACCGATGATTAATTATCCAGCTGGGCAAGGCCCCCATAAAAAACGAAGGAATCCCTACTCTTCTGCAACAAATTATAGTAGTCGAGGGATGTCTTTTGAAGACAAAATTAATCAAAGTAATTTATATTATCTTAAGCATCAAATTGCTGTTATTCACAAAAAGCCTACACCCATTCAAGTCGTTAAAGTAGATTATCCGAAAAGATCTGCTGCAAAAATTACAGAGGCTTACTATCGTAATGCTTCGACTACTGATTATAATGGCATTTACAAAGGCTTATATATTGACTTTGAAACAAAAGAAACAAAAAATAAAACTTCTTTTCCCTTATCGAACTTACATGATCACCAACTAAAGCATATGCATGATTGTTATCAACACGGGGGAGTCGTTTTTCTTTTAATTTCGTTTCGAAGTAATCAAACTGTTTATTTATTGCCTTTTAAGCTTTTGCAATATTATTTGGATCATTTCCAAAAACAAAGTATTCCTTATGAATTTATTGAACAAAATGCTTTTGTATGTTCGCAAGGAATTTTCCCACCTATTGATTATATACAAGCTCTGGATAAGTTCTTAGATCAACAATAGTGGGTAAAACTAATAAGGATTTAGTATGAGTAACTTAGGAGAGGATTTTGACGATGGTAACAGGAAGTCGAGTTGAAAGAAATCAGTATAAAAAACGAAGTCAGAAACCAAATAAAAAGCGTTGGATTAAACGAATCATCATTTTCATGATTGGATTGGGTACCTTACTATTGCTAGCTGGAGGCGGATTATTTACATATTATGCGATGTCAGCTCCAGAAATTAGTAAAGAGGATCTTCGAGGACAGGTTTCTTCAAAAATATTTGATCGTGAAGGTCAACTGATTAAATCTCTAGGTGGACAAAATCGTGATTTAATGTCTGCAGAGGAGATCCCTTCTCTTCTTTCTGATGCAGTTTTAGCAATAGAAGATGCGAGATTTTTTAAGCATAATGGTGTGGATCCCATCCGAATCTTAGGAGCCGCTTTTGCAAACTTGCAGGCTGGGAATATTCAACAAGGTGGCTCTACCATTACACAACAATTGGTAAAGTTATCGGTGTTCTCAACTGATTTTGAAGATCAAACATTAGAAAGAAAAGCTCAAGAGGCTTGGCTTTCTCTCGGTATTGAACAGGAGTATGATAAAGATGAAATTTTAGCGTTGTATCTGAACAAACTTTTTTATTCAAATAATGTATACGGTGCAAAAACAGCTGCTAAGACTTTCTTTGGTAAAGAACTAAATGAAATTAATTTGGCGGAAGCTGCCTTATTAGCTGGACTTCCTCAAGCTCCTTCTCAAAATGATCCATATGCTTTTCCAGAAAATGCTAAGGAAAGACGAGATTTAGTCTTAGACGTGATGCTAAACCGTAAGATGATTAATGAAGAAGAATATGAGTCTGCTGTGAACACCCCCATAGCAGATATGTTACAACCCTTAAATGAAGACACAGTTTCAGAAACCGATTTAATCATTGATGCCTACTTAGATAATGTAGCGCAAGAAGTACAAGATAAAATGAATCTTAATATTTTTACGGATGGTCTAGAGGTCTATACGAATATTGATATGAATGCTCAAAAGCATCTTTATGAAACAGTCCATAACAAACATGGTCAAATTTTCCCTAACGATACAATGCAAACAGCAGTTTCAATCATTGATGTTGATACCGGACAACTCTATGCCCTACTGGGAGGGCGTAATCAAGAAGTTGCGATGGGACTTAACCGAGCATCCACCCTGAATCGAAGTGTAGGATCGACCATTAAGCCACTTAGTGCTTATGGCCCTGCCATCGAATATTTAAACTATTCTACTGGACAGTTAGTTGTCGATGAAGAATATCAATATACAAATGGTGATGAAATCTATAATTATGATTTTGATTATAAAGGTAAACAGACAATACGTGAGGCATTATCAGGTTCCCGAAATATTCCTGCTTTAAAAATGTTACAAAAAGTTGGTTTAGATAAAGCTTATTCTTTCTTACAAAAGATGGATATCAATCTGATGAATAATGACCAAAGAGAATTAGTTGAATCAAATGCTATTGGGGGCGAAATGACTCCAATTCAACTTTCAGCAGCCTATGCAACGATTGCTAATTACGGGGTCTATCAGCAACCGTATACAGTCAATAAAGTTGTTACTCAAGCGGGGACGGTTCAAGAGTTTAAAGCTGAAGAACGTCAAGCAATGAAAGATTCTACAGCCTATATGTTGATAGATATATTAAAAGGAGTTCCAGGTGATTTTGCAGCAGCTGCGGATATTAATGGTCTTCACCATGCAGGAAAAACAGGAACAACAAATTATACAAAAGATCAATTAGCACAGCTTGGAATAGATTCTTCGACTTATGCTGCACCAGATGGTTGGTATGCTGGAATTAGTCCACAATTTGCGGTGACGAGTTGGGTTGGTTATGATAATCCTCTGGAAGCAGGAAATTATCTTTCATTAGAAGAAACACGTATTCCACAAGAGATTTATCATGAAATGATGAGCTTTCTGATGAAAGATGTTCCTAAAACTGATTGGAAAATGCCTGACTCTGTTGAACAAGCTGAAATCGAAAAATACACAGATCCGATTAAGAAACCTAGTGCAAGTACACCAAAAGACTTACGTTCTAAAGAACTCTTTATAAAAGGAAGTCAACCTGCACAAGTGTCAGATAATTACCGTGCTATTGAAGCTCCGAAAGGCTTTGATGCTAGTTATGATCAGGTGACCCAAGAAATTGTGAGCAATTGGCAGGCTTTACCTGATAATTCAACTGCTCATTTTGAATTAACTCTGAATGGAACATTAATTTATTCAGGAAAAGATACTTCTTATAGAGTATCTGCACCAGCACCTGGTTATTACGAATTAGGTTTAAAAATTGTGGATGGTTCTGTATCTTCAGATACATTGATTATTACCTTTGATTTGTCTACTGAAGCAAATGAACCTAATACTACTAGTCTCGATTCTACAACTTCTACTGAAGAAACAAGTACAACTTCAGTAGAAGATCCGGATTCTAGTTCAACGACAGATCCTATAGAATCAACGATCCCACAAACTAGTGTAGAAAATTTAATTAATAATCCTAATCCATGATCAATTTTTAAAAATAAAGAATCTAATTAAAAAGCAGACCTTCTTTATGGAAGGTCTGCTTTTAACGTTTATCCCAATCAATAATGGGGATATCAATTTTTTGAAAGGTGGATTGGGATGAATCGGATTGCTGATTTTGTTTTTTTTGAAAGTTTTGGCTCGCTATTTGAGCCTCTTCTACTGTTTTGATATTCTGATTTTGCCAGTTTAAAAGAATACGGTCAATATATTTAAGATTATAGGCCTGCCTTAATATGGCTTCTTTTAGTGCTGCAGTAATCAATTCAATTGGATAGTGATCTTGGTGAACCCATGTGTTAATGGTCTCTAATTCTAGATTAGAGAGAACTCTGCCAAATTCTTTTTCAAATAAAGAGATTAACTGTTTAAGTTCCTTTTCTTGACTTATGTGGGTAGAGATAGTTGGTTTCGAAACAACTTCCTGGCTTTTCTCTTTTTGACTATTAAGATCTGCATCTAATGATTCAAATAAAGGTCTTAAAGTATAATGATCTGTTTGTTTGCCTTCTTTATTTGGGACTAATTCTATGTTTAAGTAATTTTTATCCATTAACGAATTTAAAGTCGCATATAGCTGATCACTTTCCCATCCAAGTTGATCAGCGATGCTCACGATTGTAGACACAGGCTGACTTTGATTGAGATGTTGTAATAAATAAACAATCACCACAAACTCATCTGAATTAAGTTTTAGTTTAGCGAAATGCTTGATAAATACATTGGGTACGATCGTATAACCTGTTTTCATCCAATCATAAATTGACGTTCCCATATGTCCTCCCTTCTAGTTGAAATTTATGGATAGAGACGATTTAACAAGCGTGGGAATGGTGAGGCTTCTCGGATATGTTCAATACCAGCAATCCATGCAACCGCACGTTCAAGTCCTAAACCAAATCCAGAATGAGGCACACTTCCATATTGACGTAAATCTAAGTACCAAGCATAAACTTCGGGATCTAATCCATACTTATGAATATTTTCTGCCAAGGTCTGATAGTCATCAATTCTTTGAGATCCTCCTATGATTTCTCCATAGCCTTCAGGAGCAATCATATCCGCACATAGAACTGTTTCAGGATTATCAGGATTAATCTTCATATAAAAAGGTTTAATTGATTTAGGCCAATTAATGATAAAGACGGGTTGGTCATTTTGATTAGCAATAAATGTTTCATGCGGAGAACCAAAATCTTCTCCCCATTCAATATCATCAAACCCATTATCTTGAAGTAATTTAACAGCATCTGTGTATTCAATTCTTGGATAAGGTAATTGGCAATATTTCTCTAATTGGTTAATATCACGTTCTAGTGTTTCTAAAGCAAGTCGACAATTATCAATTACTGATCTTACAAGAAATGCAACATACTCTTCTTGAACTTTTAGACTAGCTTCATGATCAGTGTAGGCCATTTCAGGCTCCATCATCCAAAATTCAATCAAGTGACGACGTGTTTTTGATTTTTCTGCTCTAAATGTAGGTCCAAACGAGAAAACATTTCCAAAAGCCATTGCGGCTGCTTCCATATATAATTGTCCAGACTGCGAAAGATAAGCATCCTCGTCGAAATATTTAGTATGGAATAATTCTGTTGTTCCTTCAGGTGCTGACCCTGTTAAAATAGGAGGATCAATTTTTATAAAAGATCGGTCATTAAAGAATTGATAAGTTGCACGAATAATTTCATTTCTCACTTGCATAATAGCATGCTGCTTGCTAGAACGTAGCCATAAGTGGCGATGATCCATTAAGAAGTCTGTCCCATGTTCTTTAGGTGTGATTGGATACTCATGGCTCTCACCTATTATTTTGATTGATTTTATCAATAATTCATAACCAAGATTTGAACGATCGTCTGCTTGAACAATTCCTTGAAGTTCTACACTTGATTCTTGCCCAAGCGTTTTAACGAGTTCAAATACCTCCTCACCTACTTCATTTTTTAGCACAATCCCTTGAAAGTAAACTTGTCCATCTCTCAATTGTAAAAAGGCGATTTTACCAGAAGAGCGCTTGTTGGTTATCCACGCTTTTACAATCACTTCTTGATCTAAAAAATCCTCAGCTTGACGCATACTAATTATTTCCATTGTTATGTTCTTCCTCTCTAAATATTTGAAATTGTTTGAACCCATTCACCTGTTATTGCATCAATTACATAATAGGTGATGGTTTGATTGCTATTTTTGATCGTCATTTCCCAAATTGGCTTCTGTTGATATTTACCTAAGCGCGTTTGAATAATATTTGGATTTTCTATCGCACTGGCAGTGATCGATTTAGCATCCATTTCAGTAATTATCTCATCACCTTGATAATACTCAATATCTCCACCCTCTCGAGCTACAATTGCATATATTTGTTGATCTTTCTCATCTTGAAAGTCTAAACTAAAGTATGAGCGATCAGTGGTCGTCCAATAAAAGTCATTAATTGCCTTAACCTGATAATCATACTCCACTAAGGCTACCAATTCTTCTTCAGCTCTATTTAAATCTGCTTGGCTTCCCATAAAAACTGATAACAATGCAATCATGATGATCAATAGAATCAAGGTTAGAATAGAAACGGTACGGCGTTTCACGGGATCATCACTCCTTTATATTTCCTTAAATCATAAATCATATTGTAAATTAAACTGTATCGATTCATCAAGTCTTTGACGAATATCTTTTGAATAATATTTTGTAAAAACACGATCATCCATTAGAAAGGCTTGCTGAATGTTGAAATAATCCCTGAGATATTGTATTCCAACGCTTAAATCATTCAGCATATGTGGTAAAAGGAGTTGGTCAAAAATTTGATCCTCATTGATTTTTAAAACTTCTGCTTGTGCCTGTATACTGGATTTTTTCAAGGATTGGAAAGGTAAATTCATCCAATAAAAGCTTGTTGAACAGTCTTCAATATACCAGTTGTGGTTTAGAAGAGATTGCCATTGAATAATAACAATCGAAGAATCGCCTTCAATGACATAGCGTTTTATTTTATTTAAACTCCCCGAAACATGTTGACTTAAAATTCGGATTTGATCTGCTGCGTCTATCGAATGTCTCAAACTAGCATAACAGTCAATTGCTTGCTGACGATTATTAACGATAATCAAATTAAGTTTACTCGTTAATGGGAACTGTTCATTAAGTAATATTCCGAGCTTTTCTATTTGGAAGCCAAAAGAATCGATCATTTGATCTTTACTTTCTAGGTATGCAGCCGGAATTTGAACTTGTAATAGATCCTTTTCTTGATTCAATTGATAGTATTTAAAGGAATGCAGGCCTAATTGATGATAGCTTCCAATCGTTTGTTTATAGAATGTATCCCCAGGGCTAAATAAGAGTACTTTATTAAAATGATCAAACAGTTCAGACATTTGACTAGAATGGCGGATAGGAGTCCAGAAGAGATGAATATGATAAAAATGATTCTGGTATTGTTCCATTTTTACAGAATAATACCCTCTATCTTTCTTTTGACTGACGATGAGTAAATATTCCAAATTTTTTATACTATTTTGAAGATGAATTAATTTAGCTTGCATATTTTTAGGAAAGTACTTCTCAATTATAGCATTATTTAAACCGTTATTTTTGATTAATTTTTCAATAATTGATAAAACTTCGGATAAAATTTTGGAAGAATCTTTTAGGTAAAATTCTTTTCTTTGTTGACGGTCTGTCCATGGAGATTGAGAAATAAAATTTTGTTCAATTTTATCTATTAATTCTCTGAATAGTGATCTGAAACTAACTAACTGTTGATAAATAGAGTTATTTCGGTTTTGTTGAGGAATATTTTGATGATCAAAATCAATTAACTGTTGAATTTGGACCAATGACTGACTTAAATTAGTAAAAATTTGATTATGAAAACTTTCTTGGCGATTTAACTCACTTAAATTATCTACAATTAAATGATATTTCTTTAAATTAAAGGGTCTAACAGAATCAGGACTTAACCGACTTAAATAAGATAAAAAAGGATTAATTGTTAATATTAAGTGATTTTGTTTGATATCTTGAAGAGCTTTTTCATAAAAATAGTGCTTCGAACTATAATCAATCACTTCTAACATTTTGTCTATTTGCTCTTGAATATTAATTTCATGATTTAATTCGGAAAGGATACCTGATTCTGTTTCACTTAGCCAAACCCAACATGATCCAAGAACGATCAATTCATGTTGATTTAATTGCTGATAGTCAATTTTTTGACAATAATTATCAAAATCTGCTAAATTGAGATAATATTTTTTGGGTAGGATAATTTGAAACTCAGATAACGGAAAATCTTTCATTTCAGTTAACCATTTATACAATAATTTAGTTGATGAAAAAGACAAACAGGCTTCTTGTTGATGGGTAAATATTTCGCGATAGAATTGATGTTTGAACAGCTGACTAATTGGTCTTTTATGTCCTTCTATAATCAAATGGGAAAAGGTTAAGTTTTTTTGTTGAATGAGTTCGAAATTAATTACTTTGACATCTTTGCAAGCTGTTAGGGCATGACTCCGATCGTTAGTTGATTGAGAATAATCTTCGATTAAAAATGATTGAGTGATTTCAAATAATAAGACCTCTTGGTGAGTAAAATAAGTGGCTATTTTTGCAAGTTTTTTAAATGTTTCTCGGTTTAATTGCGTTATTTTTTCAGCAATTTTGTTCAATAACTGGGTCGTGACATTAGCATCCGCAAGTGCCTGATGAGCATTTTTATAATCTAAATTTAAATAATTACCTAAATCAATTAAGTTGAAGCCTTGTGATTGTGGAAATAAGCATTTGCTTAAACTAACAGTATCGATGGCCATAGGATTATATTTATAGCCTGCTTCTTCAAAATGAGCTTGCATAAATTTTAAATCATGTGCTAGATTATGCGCTATAAAGATACAGTCTTTTAATCTTTCATACCAAAGCCCTGCGACTGATAAAAAAGTAGGAGCTGTTTTTAGTTCTTGCTCCTCAATTCCAGTCAATTTATGAATATGGGGAGGAAGCGGACATTCAGGATTAATGAGCATTTCATGTTGGGCAATAATATGATTATTTTCAACGATAACAGCACCAATTTGAACAATGCGGTCACCATCTCCAATATTAGGACCGGTTGATTCTAAATCTACCACTGCATATTTCATACTATTCCCCCTTTCTATTTGTGATTAATTTTATCCTGGTAGTATTTTGTTGCTAGTTGAATAAGTACGGGCTGAGCGTTTTCAATTTCTCCTTTAATGACAGATTCTTCAAGGAAGGATAAGAGTTCTCCTACCCATGGTCCCCCCTTTTGAACTTGTAAATGCTCCATTATCATTTGTCCATTTATATGAAGTTCTTTGCGATGATGGATCGGTAATGTTTTATAAAGATTTTGAATTTTTTGTGCAGAGTTTGGATCCGAATTATACTTTAAGAATTCTGAAATCCTATTGATACTTTCTTGATTGAAAGGATATAAGTGAATGGAGGTGAGACTTTTGGTCTGATAAAGAAAATAAAGTTCTATAAATTCATGAACCTTTCGTATAAATTGTTTAGAATGTGTCCATCCCTTTAAAAAAGATTGAATTTGATCCAAATGATGAATTTCCATCTCGATCATTAGCAAGGCCCACATCATGACAGAATCTTTAACTGGAACATGTTCTGTTTGGTGACTAATGGTTTGAATTGCTCGATAATAAACCGCTTCGTCAGCAAGAGGTAAATATTGTAATAAGCCACTATGATAAATAGTGGGTAACATCTCTTTAAGATAGACACCTTTTAACAATTTATCCATTTCAATTCGAACTCTTTCTACAGAGATTTTTTCCAAGTTTGCTGCTAATTTTCGAATAGCTGATAAAGTTTGAGATTCAATGTCAAAACCTAATTGGCTTGCAAATCGTATCCCCCTAATCATTCTAAGAGCATCTTCTTGAAAACGTTCTTCCGCTTTTCCTACTGCTCGAATCGATTTTTGCTGAATATCTAATAGTCCTTGATGAAAATCATACACCTTCCCTTTTGCATCGATTGCCATGGCATTCATGGTGAAATCTCTTCGTAATGTATCTTCTTCAAGACTTCTAACAAAATCAACATGATCAGGCCTTCTAAAATCTGTATATGTCGATTCTGTACGAAAAGTGGTGATTTCGTAATCATTGCCTTGATGTAGAACCACGATCGTACCATGTTCAACACCAACATCAAAATGTTTTGGGAATATTTCTTGAATTTCACTTGGAAAAGCTGAAGTCGCAATGTCAATATCATTAACTTCTTTATTGAGTATACTATCTCTCACACAACCACCAACAAAATAAGCCTCATAACCATGAGACTCAATTGTTGTTAATACAGGTATGGCATCTTGAAATTTTTTGTTTGAAATATCGATAATCACAGACTCACTCCATCAACTTTTCTAATGTATGTGCCATTTGATCTAAATGGCTAAATTTACCTTGATCCAATGCATGGTCAATTTCATTCATGAGATAACGACGAAAGGCTTCTTTACTAATTGACAAAGTTTCTTGATCAAGTTTTTTTAAATCCGTCATATATAAGGGAACATAAGGATTTTCTTGAAATACATTTAGATGCGAAGCTTTTAAGAAATAATCACTAACCTCTATTTCAAGAAAAAAGGTTAACTTATGTCGCATTACATTTAATCGAAAGTCATGGAAAGCCTGTTCAATCGATTGATAAGTATATTGATCTTTATAGTATTTAAAAAATGGCTCTGTATCGGGCTGCAAAGAAATCCAAATTCCTCTGGGTGCATATTCAACATGGTCCGAAAATTCGATAAATTTTAGGACGGATTGATTATAAAGTAGGTATTTAAAAAACGCATTGATCTCATAATTTAAATAGGGATAAGTTGATAATAACCATTTAATAAAATCGGCTTTTCTTGTGTCACTTTCCATGGTCTTCCCCTTTTTATGGTTTGCTATTTAAGCAATA
Organism: Facklamia lactis; assembly: GCF_015863205.1. GTDB lineage: Bacteria > Bacillota > Bacilli > Lactobacillales > Aerococcaceae > Facklamia > Facklamia lactis. The sequence goes on from NZ_JACBXQ010000001.1 coordinate 227,666, forward strand.
ACTTATTGTTCATGAGATAAAGAATTAGGATATTGTTCAGATAATTCTTGTGCTTTATGTTCTAATCCCAAAGCCTGATAGGCTTTAAATAAATAGTCCATTAAATCTTCCTCTTCAGCCAAAGCATCTAAAGCATTCTCAAAGAATTTGATCGCTAAAGAGTAGTTTTTACTTGCGAAATAAAAACGACCTTTTAAATAAGTAAAATTGGGCATATGTGTGAATTCATCCTGATAAGTTTCTAATACATCTTTAGCAGCTTGGAGCTGATTGGTTTGAAGATGATATTCCAAGATCGATTTAATGATCTGATAACGGATAGATGGATCATCCTCAAGTGCTAAGTAAGCAGTAATCGCATCAATAAAGTCTGCTGTATAGAGCTTCATGTATTCAGCCCATTCTAAACATTCCTTAATAGAATCATCGTAGATTGGGATTGCTTTAGTTAAAAATTGAAGAATTCTTTTAAAATTTTGTGGATCCGAAATGGTAGCATAAAGCTCTAAAAGCAAAAATCCTGCTTCTAAATGATCAGGATTCATTTGAATTGCTTTTTCTCCAGCTTGAATGGCCTTATGAAATTGCTTGCCTGAATAGAATGCATAGGCTAATAGATACTGATCATCAGCTGACATGGTAATTGTTTCATTATTTTGAATAAATTTTTCGATTTTTTGAAAATCAATTATTTCTTCAGTGGTATATAAAGTTAATAGATGAGTTCGCCATTTTCTAATTAAATTAGGATCTTCTTGTCCGAAATAATCTAACAATATTTCGTAATAGTAAATAGCCTTTTCAGAAATTTTCTGGTGGTCATAAAGTTCAGCCAATTTTTCATAACCTTGATACTTTTCGGGCACTTTTTGTATTAGGCTTTGATAGATTTTGAGAGCTTGTTTAATTTGGAATTCTTCTTTTGAAAGTTCAGCGGCTAGTAACCAGATGTCATAATCATAATCCGATGTATCAATTTGCTGGAACCAATTTTTTGCTTCAGAAATAGCGTTTAATTCTAAAAAAGATTTAGCAATTTGATAAGCAGTGTTTGCCTTAGCATGCTGATGATATGCTTGAACTAGATAATGAATTTGTAGATCTCGATAGCCTAATTTTCCCCATTGTTTGGCAAAGTATAAAAGAAGCTGTTCCTTATCTTCTTCGGTTATCAATGCTTGATTAACTACTTGTTCAAGCATAGCTACTTGATCAGAAATTTCAGAAAAAGATTCTATTTCATAAATAATCTCAGATATATCGGTCATTCTTACACCTCAATGCTATTATAACATGATCAACAGTTTACAACAAAATTAATTAAAATAAAAAAGACGCTCAATAGAGCGCCAGTGAAAATCATTACTTAACAGCATCTTTTAAAGCTTTACCAGCTTTAAATCCAGGAACTTTAGTTGCTGAAATTTCGATTTCTTCACCTGTTTGAGGGTTACGACCTTTACGAGCTGCACGGTCACGAACTTCAAAAGTTCCAAAACCAATTACTTGAACCTTTTCACCTTCAGATAAAAACTCTTGAACAGATTCGAATAATGCTTCAACAGTAGCTGTAACATCTTTCTTAGTTAAGTTTGTTTTGCTTGCAACACGTTCTACTAATTCTGCTTTATTTGCCATTAGTACATCCTCCTTATAATTATGCCTTTAAAAAGCATTATTGAAAATTAATCATTGAATGATTATTTCCTAATTAGAATAACATAACATTGGCTATAAGACAACGATATCCACTTGTTTTTAGACGTTTTTTTAAAAATTTAACTTCTTTCTCGAATTAATAATTTTAAAGGAGTACCATCGAAATAGAATGATTCTCTCATTTTATTTTCAAGGAATCGTGCATAAGAAAAATGCATTAATTCAGGGTCGTTGACAAAAACGACAAATGTTGGAGGATTGACAGCTACTTGGGTCATATAATAAATTTTTAATCTTCTTCCTTTGTCTGTCGGGGTTGGATTCATTGCAATTGCATCCATCAAGACATCATTTAGTACAGAAGATTGAATACGACGATGGCGATTTTCATAAATTTCTTCCAAGATACTTGGTAATTTTTCTAGTCTTTGTCCCGTTTTTGCTGATACAAAAAGGATTGGAGCAAAAGATAAGTATTGAAATTCTTGTCTGATTTGATCAGTGAATTTTTCGAATTGTTTATCCGTCTTGTCAATAGCGTCCCACTTATTTACCAAGATGACGATTCCTTTATTAGCTTCAAAAGCATAGCCAGCTACTTTTTTATCTTGCTCAATAATACCTGTTTCTGCGTCTAATACAAGACAAACAATATCTGAACGATCAATCGCTGATAATGCGCGCATAACGGAATATTTTTCGGTATTTTCGTATACTTTTCCTCTTTTACGGATACCTGCTGTATCAATCATTGTAAAAGGTCGACCATCTTGACTTATAAATTCAGTGTCAACTGCTTCTCGAGTCGTTCCTTCAATGTTTGAAACAATGACTCGTTCTTCTTCAAGCATGGCATTTACTAAACTTGATTTGCCAACATTGGGGCGTCCAATAAAAGAAAATTTAATCCTTTCTTGTCCATCTGTTTCTCCCGCTTCATCAGGAAAGAATTGAATAACTTGGTCTAATAAATCTCCTGTGCCAGTTCCATGGGTTCCGGAAATAGGATAAGGATCACCGTGTCCTAAGGAATAAAATTCATAAGACTGTGTTCTTTGCTCAGGGTTATCTGCCTTATTCACAGCTACAACTACAGGTTTATCTGTTCGGTGCAAGTAATAGGCAATTGCCTCATCAGCATCTGTCAGTCCTTCACGACTAGATACCATGAAAATAATCACATCAGCTTCTTCCATTGCAATTTCTGCTTGGTATTTGATTTGTTTCATTAAGGGTTCATCTGACATATCAATGCCACCCGTATCGATAAGTCGAAATTCTTTGCCCAACCATTCAGCATTAGCATAGATCCGATCGCGTGTGACGCCTTCGTAATCTGCCACAATCGATAGACGATCCCCCACTAAACGATTGAAGAGTGTTGATTTTCCGACATTAGGTCTGCCAACAATCGCCACTATAGGTAAATCCATTCTGTCACCTCCAAAAAAAATTAATAATAATAAAACCCAATTGCCATCCCAATAAGACTGAATAACAGTGATAGAGGGAGAACAATTGGATTAAAAAGTACATGAGATTATGAATTAGTTTTCAGTATCTTCTTGTAAGTTTTTAAAAGCGTCGCTACCTAACATATCTCCTAAGGTAAAGCTTCCTTCACTTGCAGAATCATTGATTGAGCTTGAAGTATTTTTAGAGGATTGGTTATGGTTTTTCGCTTGAGAACGAGATTGGGTATTGCGATTATTTTGCTTAGGCTTGCGAGTATGTGGGTCGTTAGTTGGACGTGAAATTTCGTCTTGTTTTTCTTCAAAACCTTCTGGCTTTTCTAGCAAAGTTTTGATTGAAAGAGATAATCTTTGTGCTTCAGGATCAGCAGAAAGAACTTTCACATCTACTTCTTGACCTTCTGTTAGACGATCTTCAGGAGTTGCAATATGTTCATGTGCAATTTGAGAAATATGAACTAAACCTTCAACACCTGGGAAAACTTCAACAAAAGCTCCAAAGTTAGTTAAACGTTTAACGATTCCTTTATGAACAGATCCTTCAGGAGCTTTCTCCTCAATATCGTCCCAAGGGCCGGCTAATGTATCCTTAATCGATAATGAAATACGGCCTTCTTCTTCATCTACAGATAAGACTTTAACGTTAATAACCTCTCCAACTGTTAATTTATCACTTGGATGTTTTACATGCTCATGAGCAATACGGCTAATATGTACAAGTCCATCTACCCCACCTAAGTCAATAAAGGCTCCAAAATTAGTTAGACGAGCTACTTTACCTTCAATGATTGAATCTTCTTCCAATTGCCCCATACGTTCTGTACGTTCAGCTTCACGTTTTTCGCGAGCAATTTCCTTATGAGAAAGAATTAAGCGGTTCTCATCCGCATCAATTTCGACAATTTTGAATTCTAAAGTTTGACCTTTATAAGGTGAAAAATCATCTACAAAATAGTCTTCAACCATAGAAGCAGGAACGAATCCACGAACTCCTGCATCCACTACTAATCCACCTTTTACAATTTCCTTTACAGGCGCTTCAATTGTTTCACCACGTTCAGCGATTTCTTTAATATCTGCCCATACTTTTTTAGCTTCAAGTTGTGTTTTAGATAATAAGAAGTTCCCGTTTTCTTTATCCTTGATAGGTTTTAAAACGACCAATTCAATTTCGTCCCCAATACTTACAACTTCAGATGGGTCTTCAACACGAGTAGCTGCTAATTCTTTTAAAGGAATAACTCCTTCTAAACCGCCACTGTTTTTGATCGCAACTCGAACTTGATTATCTTCATCAAAAGCTAAAACATCGGCTGTTACAGTATCGCCTTTTTTAATTTCTAAAACACTGTCTAAAGCATCTGCCATTGTTGTCATTGAATCAGAATCAGTTACCTCATGAACTTCTTCGGTTTCCTCACTTGCTACCGTTTCAATCGTTTCCTCAGCTGCTTCTTCTGCTACCGTTTCCACTGTATCTTCAGCTTCAACTTCCCCATTTTCAACTTTAGTTTCTTCTACCTCAGTAGCTTCAACTTCTTCATTCATCTCATTATTCTCTAAAAACTCTGACATTCTTCCCGTTCCTCCTAAGCGTTACCTAAAAAAATTGTTGCAAGGGAATTTATACCCAAGCACTCTAACATTAATCATACCAAAAAAACAGTGCCACGTCTAGCATAAGACACGAAATATTAGCTTTTGTTTATAAAATTATTCTTTTGCAATAAATGACAATAAGTGTTTGACCACCTGATTGATCGTCATATTAGAGGTATCCACTTCGATTGCATCTTTTGCCTTTCTTAAGGGACTTATTTCACGGTTCATATCATACTGATCTCTTCTAATAATATCTTTTTCAATTTCATCTAAAGTCTGATCAGTTAAACCTTTAGTTTGATTTTCCTCATAGCGTCTTTTGGCACGTTCTCGACTTGAAGCAATAAGGAAAAATTTATAGTCAGCATTTGGTAAAACAACCGTTCCGATGTCTCTGCCATCCATGATCACACTATGTTGATGAGCAATGGTTTGTTGGCGGCTGACTAGCTCTTTTCTAACAAGAGGGACCGCTGATACCTTAGACACAAATCGATTTACTTCTTCAGAACGGATCTGGGCTGTTACATCTTGCATGTTCATCAGAACCATTTGGCCATTGGCTGTGTTTGTAAAATCAATTTGAGTTTCTTTTACTACTTGGTGAATAAATGTATCATTATTCAAATCAATTTCTTGTTGAATACATGCCAATGTTATGGCTCTGTACATAGCTCCGGTATCTAAGTAAATGATCCCTAGCTGTTGAGCAATAATTTTGGCAACGGTAGATTTTCCAGATGCTGCTGGGCCATCGATAGCAATCGTTAACATTTGAACTTCCTTTCATAAAAAACACATTTAACCGAAGCTAAATGTGTTTATCTATTATTATTACGGAATAATTATTTGCGTTCCTGGATGAATGGGTGTATCAATACTTGCACCATTAGCCGCAGCTAATTCGTATACATCAACACCATATGCTTGTGAAATAGACCACCATGATTCACTACCTCCTACAGTATGGTAGGTAGAACTTGGTTCAGTCTCTGGTTCAGGTGTCGGTGTTGGTTCTGGCTCAGGTTCAGGAGTTGGTGTTGGTTCTTGTGCAGTTGTTGTTTCGCGTTGATCTGTAGTATCTTCAGACTCTTCAGATTCAATTTTACGAGTGGAAACTGAGTCAGATTCATCTTTTGATTCTTCTTCAGTTGCAGATTCTGAAGATTTTTCTTTTTCTTTTGATTCGTCTTCAGTATTCTCTTGAGCTTGTTTGCTCATGCGTACTTGTTCAGCAGTGCGATCTTCTACAATTTGTTTATCTCTTTGTGAATCAACTACAGCATAAAGGATGAAAGGAGCCAGTAAAGCAACAATTAGAACAAATAATAATACTTGCGATAAAGTTGTGGCCTCTTTAGCAGGTTGGTTACGAGAAGAACGTGAGTATTGTCTATTTTTAAAGTTTTCATCTTCTCCAAACTTCTTATTCCAAGGAGCTGAGAATTTTTTTGATTTAAGATCTTCACCATTTGGTGATTCATGGTGAGTTTTTGGTCTAATTTTTTCATTATCGTTTGCCATTATGTATCCTCCTACAGACTAGTATTCAATATGTTTAACCACTAGTTCACTAGAATCTTAGATTAGTTTTATTCAAAAACCTTTTGTTAATATACCTAATTTATTACATTATAGCAAACTCTATTTCTTAATCAAACAAAATCTTTCGATAACCCACTCACAACAAGTATTGAATCGAATATATTTATTGATTGAAGAGTTGCTGATGTTCAAAATAAATTTCAGATAAATAAGCACTATTCAACATACCCTTTTTGTATATTGCAGGTGCCACTAGTTTGATAATGAGTATTTGACCGACTGCAAGTATGAGGCCTTTAATTAAATTGAAAGGAACAATAAGTGTTAGAACATAATTCAAAAAATTTTCAATTGGGAAATGCATAACATTAACGTAAATTGGTAAAGTAATGTAGTAATTTAAGACCGCCATTGAAATGGTTAGGCTGACAACTAGACTGAGTGTCATTAGAAGATAAATGTGTCTGGAAGCAAAATTTTTGGCACGGCTTAAAATGAAATGAGTAGGTAAAAACATACAAAGACTTGCGATAAAACTCATCATGCTTCCGATTGGAATTCCGGCTTCTCCACCTTTCAGTAAGTAATTAAGACCATCGCGGACTCCAGCCACCGCAATAATACCATTAGGGCCAGCTATTAACATACCGATTAGAACCATTAAATCACTTAAATCAACTTTTAAGAAAGGAGCAAAAGGCAAAATTGGAAAATCAAACATTCTTAAAACAATCGCCCATGCTCCCAAAATTGCTAACAACACCATCTGAGTTAATTTTTTCTTTTTCATTATACTTTCTCCTTTATACGTCTCATGGAGTAAGTTAGCGTACAGAGAAAAGCCACCCTCTTTATCTCGGAACTGAAATAATGAGCGTGGAAAAAACGTACTTTTCAATAATGAATACGCTATCCGCTTCTACCATCCAGACTTTACTGTCGGTACTGGAATTTCACCAGATCAACTTGAGAATACTCAAGGTCGCGGACTATACCGCCGGTCGGGAATTTCACCCTGCCCCGAAGACGTTTATATATTATTTTATTATAGAGTATAATAGCATTGTGTTTTTCAAATGTCAAGAGATGAACCTTGAGCCATTTTTCTCAATTTATCCACTTCAAAAGCGGTTAATTCACGCCACATTCCAGCCTCTAACCCTTTTAAATCAAGAAATGAAAATCGTTCTCGTTTAAGTTTCATAACAGGATGGCCAATAGCATCAAACATTTTCTTTACTTGATGATTCCATCCTTCGCGAATACTTAGCTCCAAAATAGCCGTTTGATTTTTTTCATTGGAAGATAGAAGTTTTGCTCGAGCTTTAGACGTTTTCTTGCCATCAATGATGACTCCTTTTTCTAATTGATTCAAACTAGCCCGAGTTGGAATGTTTTGAACTTTTGCAATATAGATCTTTTCAACTTGAAATTTAGGATGCATCATTAAATTAGCGAAATCCCCATCATTGGTTAATAACAGAAGACCTGTTGTATCAAAGTCTAAACGACCGATAGGATAAATTCTTTCGTCAATTCCCCTGATTAAATCTGTCACAACGGGTCTATTTTTGTCATCAGCCACTGCAGAGATATAATTTTTCGGTTTATATAATAAAAGGTACCGTGGTTCTTCACGATAGATGGGAATATTATCAACTTCAACTAAATCTGTTTGATTTACTTTCGCTCCTAGCTCAGTAATCGTCTGGCCATTGACTTTTACCCTTCCTTCCAAGATGATTTCTTCACACTTTCGACGACTGGCAACTCCCGCATGGGCCATTACTTTTTGTAATCTTTCCATTGGTTCTCACCCTCCTTACAAAGTTTCTGTTGAGTCAATTTCCCATTTCTTTCTTGTAAATAATTCTTCAGTTGCTGTCTGAGTATTTAAGGCTAATTCTTCAATAGGAGGCAAATCATCCAAACTCGTCAGTCCAAAATAATTTAAAAAATAATCGGTCACCCCATATAGGATCGGTCGTCCTGGGGCATCTAAATGTCCTATTTCTTTGATGAGATCTCTTCCAAGTAATTTGTGAAGCATGGCTTGTGAGGAGACACCTCTAATTTCATCCACAGTCATTCGAGTTATAGGTTGTCGATACGCAACGATAGCAAGTGTCTCAATTGCAGCACGAGTGAGCTTTTGTTGGAGGGAAGACTGAGCAAACTGCTCTACAACTTTTTCTAAATCAGGTTGGGTCGTCAAGTGGTAGCGCTCGCCAAATTGGACCAATTCAATGGGGGAAAAAGTATCTGAACGATAATGATGGGCTAATTCCTTAAGAGATTCACGGATTAATTCGGGATCTTCTTCTAAGACGGTTACAAGATCTTGGAAATTGACACCTTCTTCTCCTGCAACGAATAGAATGGCTGCTAATTTACGAATCATCTGGCTTCACTCCTTGTCCATATTTGATATAGATGTTACCTAGATTATGTGTTTGTTGGAAAATTAGTTCTTGTTTTCTAACCAACTCAAGTAAGGCCATAAAAGTAGCAATGATCTCTGGACGACTAGGATTGCTTAACAAATCGTTGAATTCAAGTTTCTCTCCTAGTGGAATTTTTTGGAAAGATTGCCGAATTTCGTGTATTTTTTCAGTAACCGATACCTGATCATGCTTAATTTTTCGCTCTTTTGGGATACGTTCCAATTCTCTTTGCAACACTTGTAACATCGAATGAGAAAGATCTGATAAAGTAAGTTCCCCTTCTTCAAGAGGGACAAAGGATTGGTAGTGTGAAAGATCACTGGGAGTCTTTGAATAAATTTTGGAGCGTTGGTCTTGTTTCTCTTCTAAAGCATCTGCTACATTCTGAAATTGTTGATAGATTAAAAGTTGCTGGACTAAAACTTTACGAGGGTCTTCATTGAATTCGTCATCATCCATTTGTTCAGGCTCAATTGGAATTAACAAACGACTTTTGATCTCAAGCAGGCTTGCAGCCATGACTAAATAATCACCAATAACATCAAGATTTAGTTGAGACATCGATTGAATATACTTTAAATATTGCTGGGTAATTTCCCGCATTGGAATATCATTTATATCAATTTCCATGCGCTTAATTAAATGTAGAAGTAAATCAAACGGCCCTTGAAAGGCCGTTAAATTAAGGTTTAATTCCATATTGTCTGTTTGAGTCACGTATGGACCACACTTTCATTTTCTGAATCTTCTTCTGCACGAAACTCTGCTGCTAATTCAGCAATTAAATCTTGTGTATGATTTTGGATAACGCCAACAATCTGAGCATTTGGAAAAAGGATCCGTAATTCTTTATACATTTCATACTCAACACCTTCATCTAGAAATGATGGAATAACTGAAATGCGATTCACTAAGATAGTTTCGATTTCATTCGGTTCACTTAGCTTCTCATTTTCTGTGACATAGCGGCGGTGTTCAATTCCCATTAGACCGACATAATTATCGGTATCAGGATCTTTATATAAGAATAATTCCATATCCTCATGATTACGGTAGTAATCTAATATTTCAGAAGCTTCAGTCATTGTGTCATCATCTTTACAAGTCAGACAAAGTAAACCGAGCACAATTTTTTCATTTTTATTAGTAGAGCTTAATAGCATATAAGCTACCCCCAATGTTACCAATTGATTTCTTGTGTGATCGTAACATTTCAGAGAATAAATTTCAACTTTTATCCTAAATTTGCTTCATTTCCTATCTTTTCAATCAATTTGTTTAATAAAGCTTTGAATTTTGGTTTAACGATTTGAGATATTGTTACAACTTCTTCATGATTTAAATGTTCTTGCATTCCGGCTGCATAATTTGTAATACAAGAAATTCCAATGATTTCCATTTCACAATGGCGTCCCACAATTGCTTCGGGAACCGTAGACATGCCAACAGCATCTCCACCGAGTGTTCTCACTGCTCGGATTTCAGCCGGTGTTTCATAAGAGGGACCTGTGAACCAGGTATAGACCCCTTTTTGTAAGTGATAGCCAAGTTCTGATGCAGCTTGATATAACAGTGTTTGTCCCTGATGACTATAGGTCTGCGACATATCAACAAATCGAGGCCCTTCTGGCTTATTAGAGCCAATTAAAGGATTCTCCCCTGTTAAATTGAGATGATCCGTAATGACCATTAAATCCCCAGGCTTAAACTCTTCATTAACTCCCCCAGCCGCATTCGTCAGAATAAGAGTTTTAACTCCTAATTGGTTGAAAATTCGAATAGGATAAGTGACCGTTTCAAGATCATAACCTTCATAATAATGGAAGCGTCCTTGCAGAGCGATAACCTTCTTACCAGCTAATTCACCGTAGACAAGCCGCCCTTCATGCCCCTCGACCGTAGAAGTTGGGAAATCAGGGATATCTTCATATTTAATCTTAATAGCATTGGTCATTTCTTCGACCATGTCTCCTAAACCAGACCCTAAAATTAGACCGATATCAGGTGACTGTACCCCATGTTCTCGCAAATAAGTTAATGTGTTCGTATACATTTAATTTCTCCTATACTAATTGATCCATAAAAGATTGACCATTTCCAGTACTTTTGGTATTAAAATGATCTGAAATACTTGCGGCAATATCACTGAAAGATTCAGCATTTAACTCTTTTGTATGAGTAAAACTTTTTGAATAGGCCAATAGTGGAACGAATTCTCGCGTATGGTCTGTTCCTGGAAAAGTTGGATCATTTCCATGATCAGCAGTAATAAGTAATAGATCATTTTCCTGCATTTTATTTATTATTTCAGGAATCCTTTCATCAAATGCTTGTAAAGCTTGCCCATACCCTAGTGGATTTCTTCTATGCCCATATACTGCATCGAAATCCACTAAGTTCGTGAATGAAATGCCATTAAAATCTTGCTTCATCACAGATAACAATTGATCCACGCCATCCATGTTACTTTTTGTGCGAATGGATTGCGTAATACCTGCACCATTAAAAATGTCATTGATTTTACCGATAGCAATCACATCATAATGAGCTTCTTTTAGAAAGTCTAAACAAGTTTTACCAAAAGGATCTAGGGCATAGTCATGTCGATTACTCGTGCGAGTATAATTCGGTGCCTGACCTACAAATGGACGGGCGATAATCCGACCAATCATATACGGCTCATCTCGCGTAATGTCTCGTGCATATTCACAAATTCGATAAAGTTCCTCTAAAGGAACGATTTCTTCGTGTGCTGCTATTTGCAAGACAGAGTCTGCTGAAGTATAAACGATCAAACTCCCTGTCTCTACATGATGCTGACCTAATTCTTCAATAATTTCAGTTCCTGAAGCAGGTCGATTCGCTATAACTTTTCGCCCTGAGAAATCTTCGATTCTATGAATCAGTTCCGCAGGAAAACCGTTTGGAAAAACACGAAATGAGCGATCGATGATGAGTCCCATAATTTCCCAATGCCCCGTCATCGTATCTTTTCCAGCTGATTTCTCAGCTAATTTAGTCCAATATGCAATGGGAGAATCGACTGGTTTGATGCCTTTTATGACTTCAATATTGCCTAATCCCATTGCTTCTAAATTTGGTAAGGTGAGCTCCATCGATTCTGCAATATGTCCCAAGGTATGAGCTCCACTATCACCAAAATGCTCTGCATCATTTGCTTCACCAATCCCTACTGAATCCATAACCAATAAATGTATTCTTTTAAATGTCATATTTTCCTCCTTGCTAAGCTCTAGGAAAGTTCTTTCGATAAACTTCTTGTAAACGGTGTTTAGAGATATGAGTATATATTTGAGTTGTGGAGATATCTGAATGTCCTAACAATTCTTGAACCATTCTTAAATCAGCCCCATTTTCTAATAGATGAGTCGCAAAAGAATGCCTCAACATATGGGGAGAGACTGATTGATTTAATCCTGCCACTTGAACATATTTTTTTAGATTTTTCCAGATGCCCTGACGAGTAAAAAACTTTCCTCTCTCTGTTAAAAATAAGATAGGCGTTTGAATGGCTGTTTTTTTGGCAGCAAAAACTGGACGAACATCCTGCAAATACTCTTTAATCCAGAATACTGCCTCGTCACCCAATGGGATAATTCGTTCTTTATTTCCTTTGCCAATAGTTTGGATAAAACCTAAATCAAGATGTAAATCAGCTATTTTCAATTGAGTTAACTCGCTTACTCTTAAACCAGTAGCATACATCACTTCTAATATTGCACGATCTCTGATTCCGATCAAACTTGTAAGATCTGGTGCGTTGAGAATTTGATCCACCTGCTCCATGGTTAAGCTATGAGGCAAGTTTTTTTCTTGTTTTGGTCCTTGGATTAATTGCATGGGATTTTGTTCAATTAGACCTTCTTTTAGCAAGAAAAGAAAAAATTGTCTGAGGGTAGATAGCATTCGTGATGTTGAAGAACTAGCATAAGCTTGTTTTTTTAAATCGGCGAGATATGCCTGAATAAAGTGATAATCAACTTCTTGTATGTCGACTATTTTTTTTTCATGGATAAATTTAAGAAACTTCCGGATATCTAACCGATAGGAGGCCACAGTATTAGTCGATTTTCCTTGATCGATTAGTAAATAGCGTTCGAAACCTTCTACTATTTCATCGAGTTTCACTTAGATCATCCTTGTCTATTAAGTAAAGCCCCTTCTCTTTTTCCTGACGAATTTTTTTATCTTTTAGCAAAGAACCGACCGCGCGTTTGAATTGTCCTTTACTAATCCCCAAATAAGATTTAATGACTTCTGGATCTGATTTGTCATGTAGGGGTAAGAAATGGTTTGGACTTTTATCTAGCAAACGTAACAACATGGTGGCATCATCCTCTATCGCCTCATGGGCACGAGGTTTTAATGAAAGGTTGAGCGAACCATCTGGATGAACTTTGGTTACTCTGGCTTGAACTTTCTGTCCTAGTCGTGGTGGGAGGATCCATTCACTTTCATGAACAAAGGCGCGATATCCTTCTTTAGTGATCAATTGTGCACCAGCTAATTTCAATTGAAAAATTCTTGCTTCAACATCTTGATTCATAAGTCGTTGAGGAGCTGGTTTGAAAAGTTTAGCAATTTCTTCATAGTTAGCGATTTGTCCCCAGAAACGATTTTTTTGGTCAACCATTATTGTCAGATACAAACAATCTGCTTTTTGTGGCCAATGTGATCGATCATCGGGCAAATCATCTAAGGAGACCACGATATCTTTATTGTATAAACCAATATCCACAAAAACACCCAAATCTTTTCTAACCTGTGTGATGGTTCCCCAACCAAAAAAACCAGGTCGAATATCTGGTAAGTTGATCTGAATAACTGGGCGGTGATCCATGTCCTCATAAATGAGACCTTCAATTTCTTCTTCTAATTGATAGTGTTCTCCATCAGTTTGATCTTTGGCTAATGCAAAAGTTTGTCCATTTTTTTGTACAAAGTAATGGGTGGCATTTTCATCTGTAATTTTTGCTGTAATTATTTCTCCATATTGCACTATTTTTTTCTCCTCTTATTGTACCTGTAGTAGCTTTTATTTTACCATAGTTCAAAAAACAAAGAAAATACGAACAAGTCTTTATAACTTGCTCGTATTATAAGGGGTGGTGAATTAAATGCTGACGGTTGCACCTCGATAGACAAGACCTCTGCGAGCGTCAACGGTGATAAGTTCGTTTGACTGAATGGCCTCCATGGCGCCTTCTGCTGCTACAATAACCGGAATGCCCCGTTCTAGACCAATTAAAGCAGCGTGTGAAGTAATTCCGCCACTTTCACAAACAATGGCACCTGCTTTCTCAAGCGCTGGACCAAAGTCTCTATCCGTTTCGTTAGTTACTAAGACGGAGCCTAGCCCTACTAATTCATTCGCTTCTTCTGCGTTAGTCGTAATAACAGCTTTACCAATAAAGTTCCCGTTACCAACACCTTGACCTGAAGTCAATTTGGTTCCAATAAGTTGGATCTTCATAATGTTTGTAGTTCCAGATTCGCCGACTGGTACACCTGCGGTTATAAGAATTAAATCTCCTTCATTGGCAAAACCTTGTTGAACCGCCATTTGAGAAGCTGAGTCTAACATTTCATCTGTTGAAGTTGGAACACCAATTACAAAAGGCTGAACCCCCCAAACGATTGATAAGGATCTTTGTACTTCTTCGTCAAAAGTCGCTGCCAAGATATTAGCTGAAGGACGATATTTTGCAATCATTCTTGCCGTATGACCAGAAGAAGTTGCTGCAACAATCGTTTGAATACCCAAATTCCTAGCCGTATGACCTACAGCTTGTCCAATAGCTTCCGTCAAATCTTTCTTATCGAAAGCTTTTAATGTAAAGGCATCTTGTCCGTGTAATTGTTCTTCCGTTCGAATGGCTATTTGGGCCATCATTTGAACTGCCTCGACAGGATAATCTCCAGAAGCTGTTTCTCCTGAAAGCATGACAGCATCTGTTCCATCAAAAATAGCATTCGCCACATCTCCTGCTTCTGCACGAGTGGGGCGTGGGTTTCTTTGCATGGAATCTAACATTTGCGTCGCGGTAACTACAGGTTTCCCCGCACGATTACACTTCTTAATAATCATTTTTTGAATTAAAGGAACATCCTCAGTGGGGACTTCCACTCCTAAATCTCCACGAGCAACCATGATACCGTCTGATACATCAATGATGTCATCGATATTTTGGACACCTTCATGATTTTCAATTTTAGCAATGATTTTCACATTGGTCTTACCCTCTTCTTCAAGAACTGCACGAATTTCTAAAACATCACTTGGTCGTCTAACAAATGATGCCGCAATAAAGTCGATTCCATGTTGACAACCAAATCGAATATCTGATTCATCTTTTTCAGTGATCCCTGGAAGATTTAAGGATGCGCCAGGAACATTGACTCCTTTTTTTGTTTTTAATATTCCTGTATTAAGCACTTCAGTTACAATTTCATTGTTTTCGTGATCAATTTCTATAACTTTTAGATCTACTAGTCCGTCATCAATTAAAATATGAGAGCCTTCATTAACATCATGGATTAAATGGTCATAACTTACAGAGAATTTGTCAGGCGTTCCCACGACTTCTTCCATCGCAATTCGAACTTGTTTTCCTTTTTCTAAAGTGATGGCATCGTTCTCCATAGTGTGAGTTCTAATTTCCGGGCCTTTCGTATCCAATAGTATGGCAGCGACCACACCCGCTTCTTCTCTTGCTTCTTTAAAATTATTAAAGCGCACTAAGTGCTCTTCATGGTTACCATGAGAAAAATTAAAACGCCCAACATTCATTCCGGCTTTTAGCAATTGGACAATAATATCTTTTTCAGTGGTTGCGGGACCTAAAGTACATACTATTTTTGTTTTCTTCATTAAAATATCTCCCTTACTTCTTAATAACGGTCGGTTAGCGAGCGGTTTAACTCATAAAGGTCGTCACGGACTTTATGTTTAACTTTTTCTAGAGTTTCAACAATATCAAACACAGCGAGCTCTTCACCAATAATTCCAACGTAAATTCCCGATTGTCCATGTAAAATAAGATCTACTGCTTTGGCTCCCATCAAGGTTGCGAAAACACGATCTCTTCCAGTAGGATTTCCTCCTCTTTGGATATGGGATAAGTTCACTCCACGAACACTTTGTTCGGGCGCTTCTTTTTTGTATTCTTTTATGAAGTCTTCTACCCCCATGACACCTTCTGCTAAAACGATGATTGAATAATCTTTACCGTGTTGGCGTGAAGCTCTGACACGTCGAACAATATCCCCCATAAAGAATTCTTCTTCAGGAATAATAATGGCATCTGCACCCGTTCCAACACCTGCCCATATGGCAATGTCCCCAGCGTTACGTCCCATCACTTCGACGACAAAAGTTCGATTATGTGAAGCGGCTGTATCAGTAATATTGTCGATCGCAATGGTGGCCGCTGTCATTGCAGAATCAAAGCCAATTGTATATTCTGTTCCTGGAATATCGTTGTCAATTGTTCCTGGAATTCCGACTGCTGGAAAACCTAATTTGGTTAAAGAAAGAGCTCCTGCAAATGACCCGTCTCCTCCAATCACAATGAGTCCTTCAATTCCATTCTCTTCCATTTTTTTAATGGCTTGCTTTTGTACGGCTTCCTCTTTAAATTCTGGATAGCGAGCTGAATAAAGAATAGTCCCTCCTCGACGGATTGCATGCGTAACATCGGCAACACCTAATTTGATATATTCGCCTTCTACTAAACCTTTAAAACCATGCTGTACACCCATTACTTCAATTTCATGGTGCAAGCCCTCTTCGACAACCGCACGTATTGCAGCATTCATTCCAGGTGCATCTCCACCACTTGTCAAGACTGCTAACCGTCTCATACATTCACCTCATAAATTCCTATTATCTACTTTAAACATCTAGCTATAGTTTATCATCTTTTATTCACTATGTCATTTTAATGATAAGAAGGATAAAAAATGGCTAAGTAATGATTTTGGGTTGCTAGAAACAATCGTTAAATGATTTACTTCAAAAAAACATTGTCATTTCCAAAGATTTCATATAATCGTTGAATAATTCGTTTGGCAGCAGAAATATTATACTGTGGATCTAATTGCCAAGCATTACGCTGGGGATCTACTAAGAAAATCTCTAAAGGACCAGGATTTTCTAGAGCAAGTGTTTTTAATGCTTCGATTTGTTGAGTGTCTTGATTTAATAAACGAATATAGAGTTTATGGGGGGATTGTATGTGGTTAGAATCTTTATTTAAATTTAATTGATCAGCAGCTTGAACCCTTTGAACAATGATTTGTTTTTGTTTTTGTCGATCAAAATCGATTTTTCCCTCAATTGCAACGACCCCTTCGTTAAAAATTGCATTTTGATAGCGACGATAAATTGCTGGAAATAAAACCAATGAAATATCTTGTTGACCATCATTAACGGTTACAAACGCCATAAGTTCTTGGTTTTTTGTCTCAATAACTTTTTGGCTGACAATAAAAGCTAATAGTTTTATTTTTTTCCCCTTTTCCATTAGCAAAATCTCTTCAATTTGTGACCAAGTTCCATCGTTTTTGATTAAATTTAAATATTCATCAATCGGATGACCTGCTAATTGGAAACCAAGTACTTCTCGTTCACCTTGAAGTTTTTCACTGTAAGGCCATTCTTTTGAGTGTTCTATTTTGGGTTCAATTTCTTCAAGGAGATTGAGATTATTCCCCGAAAAGATGCGAAATTGTATTAAGTGATCAAGATTCTCCGATAAGGTAGATCTTGAATAGCCAAATACATCTAGAGCGCCTGACTTAATAAGTAATTGAATTAAATTTTCTTTTAAAAATTTCTTAGGTAGCCGATTTAAGAAGTTTTGATAATCGCTATAAGGACCAGCTAAACTTCTATCGCTTAAAATCGCTTGGCAAAAATCATGGCGTAAACCTTTAACTGCCATTAGACCAATTCTAATCTTCTGATTTTCAATAGTAAATTGGCCAGCCGATTTGTTGATATTTACAGGTAGAAATTTTCCTAGTTTGTTTTTAGCTGCTCGCACATAATCATCATTCGATTGATGCAGAGATCGGCCTTGATTCAAGAGAGATAAGTAAAATTCTAAAGGATAATGGCACTTTAGATAAGCAAGTTGATAGGCTAAAGTTGAATAAACAGCTGCATGGGCTCGATTAAAACCATAATTAGCAAATTGATAGATGTAATCGTAGATTTTAACAGCTATTTCTTCTGGTATATTATTAGAAAGCGCTCCAGCAATAAAATGCTCTTTTTCTTTATTCATAATCGCGATGTCTTTTTTTCCCATTGCTCGGCGTAATAAATCTGCTTGTCCCAAACTAAAATTCGCTAATTCTTGGCAAATTTTCATCACTTGTTCTTGATAAACGATAATGCCATAGGTTTTATCTAAAATCGGTTCTAAGGCTGGATGGAGGTAGATTATTTTTTCTTTGCCATGTTTTCTTGCGATAAAATGATCGATTTGTTGCATAGGGCCAGGTCGATACAGAGCGTTAACAGCAATGATATCTTCAAATGATTCAGGCTTTAATTTTTTTAATACTTGACGAATTCCTGGTGATTCAAACTGAAAGACTCCAGCTGTATCTGCTTTTTGAAAAAGTTGAAGGGTTGCTCGATTATTCATATCGATTTGATTAATATTCAGATTTTCCTTGCGATGAATACGAATATTGTTGAGAATATCATCAAGTAATTGCAAATTTCGCAAACCGAGGAAATCCATTTTTAGCAGTCCAACACTTTCCACATCTTCCATCGCAAATTGTGTGATTTGCAATTGGTTAGGACGTTCAATGATAGGAATCCATTGACTAAGATCTTGGTCTGCAATCACCACCCCAGATGCATGTGTTGAGGTATGACGTGGCAAACCTTCGATCGTTTTAGCAGCTAAGAAAATTTGTTGATTTTGTTGATTTTCATTCAATATTTGGCGTAAAGTTGATGATTTTTGATAAGCAGTCTCCAAACTAATCGAAACTTCATTGGGAATTGCTTTTGACCACCGATCTTGAATGGCTTTTCCTTTCCCTAAGACTCTAAGTGTATCCCGAATCGATTGCTTGGCTCCAAAGCTTCCAAAAGTAATCATTTGAGCGACTTGCTGATGACCATATCGTTTCTCAATATAAAGCAAGACTTGATCACGTTTATCATCTGGAATATCAATATCGATATCTGGCATATTATGCCGCTCAGGATTTAAAAAACGCTCAAAAAGCAAGCCGTATTCAATCGGATCTACTAGCGTAATATTTAATAGAAAAGCTACTAATGAACCAGCTGCAGACCCTCTACCGGGTCCCGTTCTAATACCGTTATTGTGACAATAGTCCATAATTTCCCAAACAATCAGAAAATAATCAATAAAGTCCATACTACTGATAATCTCTAATTCATGGGTAAGTCTTTCTAGATAGTCAGGATTTTGATCTTTTTTGCGTTCAATTAAAGCTTGGTGTGTCAATTCTTTCAGTAGTTCTAATGAATTTTTATGGTGAGTGACAGGAAATTTCGGTAAAAGCGATTGTTCCAGCGGAAGTTCTAGCTGAATCCGATTCTTTAATTCTTGGCTATTTTCCAAGATAGGAGTTAATCCTTGTTCGATATACATTTGCTCTAAGTCAGATTTGGGATAAAGATAGTGCGCCCCCCGATAACTAAAAATGGAATCATCTAAAACTTCATTCCGATCGATTGCTTGTAGAATTTTTAAGCTAAATGCTTCTTCACTTTCTAGGCACTCTACTAATTGATTAGAAACAATCGGCAAAGAAAAATCCTTAGAAAAATGCATCATTTGCTTACATTCAAATTCATTGAAAGGATAAATCGATAAGCCTAAATAGATGTTTTCTTTTTTAAAGATTTTTTTCCATTGACGCAATACTTCTTGAGCACGTTCATAATCTTCATATATTAGCGCTTGTTCTAGTTCTCCTGAGCGTCCTCCACTAATCATTAATAAATGATTACGACCTGTAAATAGAATTTCCTTCACTTTTTTTACTGAAATTGACTCTTGAAGAATGGCTTTTGAAAGTTGAATCAAAGATAAATACCCCTGATAGTTCATACAGTAGACTATTAGGGGAAAATTTTTACTTTGATCCACAAAACCTGGCATAAATAAGGTCATGCCAACCATAGGTTTCAGACCTTCTTGACGGCATCGCTTATAGAAATCTAAGGCTCCATATAGAACATTCACATCCGCAAGCCCTACAGCTTGATAGCCTCGTTCCTTGGCTACACGAACATAATCTTCTATTGAGATAGTAGATTGTAATAAAGAATAAGCACTTCGAATATTAAATAGCACTTACTTCCCTCTTTTCTGAATTATAGAATCAGCATAGCATCTCCAAAGCTAAAGAAACGGTATTCCTTCTCAACAGCGTGTTGATAAGCTTTCAAAATTTCTTCTCGCTCATAAAAAGCCGATACAAGCATTACTAGAGTTGACTGAGGTAAATGAAAGTTGGTAATCAGATGATCTACGGCTAAAAAAGAGTCGCCCGGTTTAATAAAAATATCCGTCCATCCTGAGGAAGCGACAATTTTCCCCTTGTTATTTTGGGCAACGGTTTCCAATGTTCGCACAGAAGTTGTTCCTACTGCAATAATTTTTCCTTGTCGGGCTTTGACTTGTTCAATACGGGCGGCTGCATCTTGACTAACCTGATAAAACTCAGAATGCATATTATGTTCCTCAAGATTATCGACTGAAACAGGTCGGAAAGTTCCGAGACCAACATGAAGTAGAATAGGAATAATTTCAATTCCTTTGTCTTTTGCAGCCTTCATTAGTTCTGGAGTGAAATGCAGGCCTGCTGTGGGAGCTGCAGCAGAACCATTCTCTTTGGCGTATACTGTTTGGTAGCGGTCTGGATCTTCTAGACGTTCCTTAATATAAGGGGGTAAAGGCATTTCCCCTAGTGATTCTAATACCTCAAGGAAGACTCCTTCATATGTAAATTCAATGATTCTGCCCCCATGATCAAGACTTTCAATAATTTCGCCTTTTAATCGAGCATCTTCACCAAAATGTAAAACTGTCCCAATATGAACACGCTTGCCAGGCTTAACAAGACACTCCCAACAATTCCTCACTGTATTATTAAGTAATAAGATTTCCACATGTGCACCAGTATCCGCTTTGATTCCAAAAATTCTTGCTGGAATCACACGCGTTTCATTGACCACTAAAGCATCTCCTGGTTTAAAATAATCTAGTACATGTTTGAAGTCAGTATCAATCATTTCATTTGAGGTACGATCCAATACTAATAATTTTGAAGCGGATCGATCTTCAAGTGGTGTTTGAGCAATCAAGTGCTCAGGTAGTAAATAATCAAAATCTTTTGTTGTTAAAGTCATTTTTTCTTCTCTCTATTCTTTTATTCCTTTGGTGTCGGATAACCTAAATGTTGATAAGCGAGTGAGGTTACTTTTCTTCCTCGAGAGGTTCGTTGAATAAACCCTGTCTGCAGTAAATAAGGCTCGTACATATCTTCTACCGTTACAACATCTTCGCCAATGTTCACTGCAATAGTAGCAATGCCTACTGGGCCACCATTATAATAGTCGATCATGGTTTGAAGCAAGCGTCTATCCAATGCATCAAGTCCATATTTATCAATCTCAAGAGTTTCTAAAGCCTTTTGTGCATGCTGAAAGCCAATATTCCCATCACCATCATTCACCTGGGCAAAATCTCTTACCCTTCTTAAAATGCGATTAGCCACCCGAGGTGTCCCCCGGCTTCTTAAGGCAATTTCATAAGAAGCATCTGGATGAATATCTACTCCAAATACTTGAGCAGAACGTTTCACAATTTCATTTAGATCAGCCTCTTGATAGTACTGCATATGTGCCATGATTCCAAACCGATCTCTAAGAGGTTGGCTTAGCATTCCTGCACGAGTTGTCGCTCCAATTAAAGTAAAAGGAGGTAATTCAAAATGAATGGGTTGCGAAGTCGCACCCTGACCGACGACAATATCTACATAATAGTCTTCCATCGCAGAATAAAGGACTTCTTCTACGATTCTTGGGAGACGATGAATTTCATCAATAAATAGAATATCTCCAGCGTTCAACTCATTTAGAATCGCCAATAAGTCTCCTGGACGCTCAATAGCAGGTCCTGAACTTGTTTTGATTTGAACATCCAATTCATTAGCAATCACTAGAGCTAAAGTCGTTTTTCCTAATCCAGGGGGGCCATATAAAAGAACATGATCGAGAGCTTCTTCTCTTTTAAGCGCAGCTTTAATATAAATGTCTAATTCATTTTTGACCTTTTGCTGCCCAATATATTCTCTTAGGAAACGAGGACGCAAGGATAAAAAGTCTGTCAAGTCACCCTCTTGTGAATCACTCGATAAAATGCGTTCATTATCCAATTCCATCTCTCCTTATCTAGACAGTGTCTAACTGTTCCGCCTTATTTTATTAGCATTTTAAAAGCAAAACTCAAGGCTTCCTGTGTATTAGTAAAAGATTCTTGTTCAATGAGTGGTTTCACTTTATTAATCTCCCTTTGGGAATAACCTAAGCCTACTAAAGCTGCTGTGACTTCTTCAATATCCGAAGAAATCGTCTCTTGCTTGATTTCTGTTACATCAAGCGCAATTTTTCCCTGAAGGTCTAGAATCATTTGTTGAGCGGTTTTTTTACCTACACCAGGAAATTTCATTAAGTATTTAGCATCTGCATTTTCAATTGCTGCTACAAGTCCTTCATGATCATCCAATGCTAATATAGACAAAGCGCTCTTAGGCCCAATGCCGGATACACGATTTAATTGAAGAAAAAGATCTTTTTCTTCTTGATTTTTAAAGCCATATAAGAGCATCGAATCTTCTCGTACCACTAACTCTAAATAAATGGTAACACATTCGCCTAGCTGTTCTTGCCAACGAAAGGGATTGGCACACCATATTTGATAGCCGATCTGGGTATTGTCAATAATTAAGTAAGTGGGAGTAATCTGTTGGATTGTTCCTGTAATATACTGATACATACTATTCTACCCACTGCTTATAGTCACCATAGCCTGCTTGATCCATTTCTTCATAAGGAATGAATTTTAAGGAAGCAGAGTTAATGCAATATCTTAATCCTCCTTGGTCTTTCGGTCCATCAGGGAATACATGGCCTAAATGAGAGTCTGCTTCTCTTGAGCGAACTTCTGTCCGTGGAACAAATAATTTGCGATCTTCATGTTCAGAAATCGAATCAGCATTGATTGGTTGAGTGAATGAAGGCCAACCGCATCCTGCATCATATTTTGTAGCACTTGAGAATAGAGGCTCCCCGCTCACGATATCCACATAAATACCTTTTTCATAAAAGTTGTCATATTCTCCTGTAAATGGTCGTTCTGTTGCTTCTTCTTGTGTGACTTTATATTGAATATCGTTTAATTGTTTAATTTGTTGATTGTATTTTTCTTTACTCATAAATTCTTCCTCCTTGATGACTATCTTGAATTCGTTTAAATAATTTTTCAAGCGTTTTTTGGTCAAATTCGACGAACACAGGACGTCCATGTGGGCAATGATAAGGATCTTCTAAAAATTGCATATCATGGATTAATTGGATCGCTTCTTCTTTTGTTAAATATTGATTAGCTTTAATGGCGCCTCGGCAAGATTGCATGATGATACTTGCTTCTCTCATTTCATTAATCGATAAGTGCGGTTGCTGTTTAAGTTTCTCAATAATATCAGGTATTAGTCGATCCAATTCATCTGCTTCTATCCATACAGGATAAGCTTCAAGTTGATAACTTTTCGGACCGAAAGCCTGTAAAAAAATCCCTAATTCCTGAAGTTTCTCGGCGTGTTCTTCAACAAGGACTGAAAGGTTCTGGTCAAATTCAAAAAGTTTTGGCACAAGTAGTTGCTGTTGATTAAGGGTTTCGGGATGATTCTTCATCAATTGCTCGTAACGAAGGCGTTCTTGAGCAGCGTGTTGATCAATGAGAAAAAATCCTGTCAAGCTTTCCGCTATTAAATAAGTTCCATGTATCTGTCCAACATATCGCAAAGAAGCAAAATCGATTCCCGCTGTTTCTTTTTTTAATTCTGGTCTTGATTTGTTGGAATCTATTTGAGCTCCAGCTATTTCTATCTCTTCATCAGTTGATTCTTGTATGCTAGGAGCAGGGGTGGGTATCTGAACATTTTCTACTTCTTCGCAAATAATTTCTTTGTTAAATTCTGTATGAGGAATCGTCCGCCCCACTTCAGGGGCAAACTGGTAATCTAAAACAAGTGACTGGTCTTTTGGGTTATATCCTTTTCGTTTAAAAAGAGTTTCACCGGCTTCAGGGACCGTTCGATGTTGTTTGAGCGTCGTTTCTATTGCTTGTGTTAACAAGAGTGATAAGTCTTCTTCTTTACTTAGACGAATCGTCTGCTTTGTTGGATGCACATTGACATCTACTAATCGTGGATCCAGTTGGATATGGATAAATGATAAAGGAAAGCGACCTATCATCAATTGTTTGCCATAAGCGCTTAACAGAACATTACTAAGACGAGGGCTTTTGACCACACGTCCATTCACCATCCAATGAATGTAGTGACGGCTTGTGCGCGTTTGCTGAGGGGGTGAAATATAACCCCAAATTTCAAATTCATCATTAGCTTGTTTGATTTTTAATAGTTCTCGGGCTAAATACGGCTGATATAAATTAGCAATGGTCTGTCTTAGATCACCATTTCCTATTGTTTGAACCACTGTCTGCTCTTCAGATTTTAGAACAAAAGCTATTTCAGGATAGGCCAGTGCCAAATCTTGCATAATCGTAATAATATGTCGCATTTCGGTTTTTAAGCTTGCCAGATGTTTCAAACGAGCTGGCGTGTTATAAAAAAGTGAGTCAACTTGAACAATTGTCCCACCTCTTGGGGGACAAGTTCCGCTCTGGATCAATTTAGAGTTTTCTACTTCAATATAATAGCCTTGATTAACATATTGTCCACGAGACAAGCTCGATTCAATTCGTACTTTGGCGACCGACGCTATAGAAGCTAATGCCTCTCCCCTAAAGCCTAACGATTGGATTTGAAAGAGATCATGGACTGAGTAAATTTTACTAGTGGCATGAGGGAGATAGGTCATGTGTAAATCATCTTTGTTCATCCCAACTCCATCATCTATCACTTTAATTTGTTGGATACCTGCTTCTTTTACTTCCACTTGTATATGATGTGCATTCGCATCAATTGCATTCTCAACTAATTCTTTAACCACAGAAGCGGGGCGTTCGACTACTTCACCCGCAGCAATTTGGTTAGCGAGAGAACGATCCATTTGCTTAATTTTCCCCATTGCTTCACCTCTTTTCTATTTAAATGCATAGGAAATTCTATCATTTCTTAGTTAAGTTTCTTTTGTAGTTCAGCTAAAAGATTCAAAGCTTCTAAAGGAGTTAATTGACTAATATTTAACTCGACTATTTCCTCTTCAACCATCGATAATGAAGGCAAAGGCATCACTTCCTCTTCTTTTTCTTTTTCAAAGAGGGATAATTGCTTAGAGCGAGGTTGGCGTAAGTGCTTAGCGTTCGATTCTAATTCATGAAGCACCTCACGGCTACGTTCAATTAATAAAGAGGGTAAGCCTGCCAATTGAGCAACGTGAATTCCATACGATTTATCGGCAGGCCCTTCCAAAATTTTATAGAGAAAAACTAAATTGCCATCCTCCTCAACCGCACCGACATGAATATTTCGCACAGCATCTAGTGCTTGGTCTAAGTCTGTTAACTCATGATAATGAGTTGAAAAAATGGTAACGGCTTTTACTTCTTGACTGATATGGTAAAGGATGGCTTCTGCTAATGCAATTCCATCAAATGTAGCAGTTCCCCTACCAATTTCATCAAATAAAATTAAACTTCTTTGAGTTGCATTCTGTAGAGCATAATTAGTTTCAAGCATTTCCACCATAAAAGTTGATTGACCACTCGACAAGTCATCCGAAGATCCAATGCGAGTGAAGATTTGATCGACTAATGGTAGGGAGGCTTGTTTTGCAGGAACAAAGCAACCAATCTGATTAAGAATGACACTATAAGCTATTTGCCGCATGTAAGTGGATTTTCCAGACATATTGGGTCCCGTTAATAACAGAACAAACTGACCGTCTTGTACGATGAAATCATTCGCAACAAATTTATCTTTCCCAATTAATTTTTCAAGAACAGGGTGTCGATTTTCAATCAAACAAAAACTTTTTGGATCTTTTGAAATTTCTGCCTGCACGTAAGCTTCTTCTTCACTTAAATTAGCAAAATTACAGAGGACATCTAATTCCGCAATTTTTTGTGCTAGCAGCTGCAAAGAACTGCCATAAACATTAATTTTATTCCTTAATTCAACAAACAATTGGTATTCTAATTGAGTTGCCTTTTCTTGTGCACCTAGAATTGTATTCTCAATTTCTTTTAATTCTTCCGTGATGAAACGTTCATTATTGGCGAGTGTCTGTTTACGAATATATCGATCATCCTTAAGTAACTCCGCTTGATTTCGACTAATTTCAATATAATAACCAAAAACTTTATTAAACCCAATTTTTAACGTTTTTAATCCGGTTTTACTTCTTTCCTCTTGCTGTAATTTTAGTAACCACTGTTCCCCATTATCTAAAGCATCTCGATACTGATCAAGTTCGAGATTATAGCCTGTTCTGATTAGGCGTCCTTCTGTAACTGAAATGGGAGGTTCATCCACTAAAACTTGATTGATCAATTCTAATAAAGAGTCAAACTCCTCTAATTTTTCAAAGGTAGGCTGACTATTATCTTTACCAGACTCATTGATTTGTCGTAGGTAAAA
This sequence comes from Facklamia lactis, assembly GCF_015863205.1. Classification (GTDB taxonomy): domain Bacteria; phylum Bacillota; class Bacilli; order Lactobacillales; family Aerococcaceae; genus Facklamia; species Facklamia lactis. The sequence continues at coordinate 254,298 of NZ_JACBXQ010000001.1, forward strand.
ATTAATACGAGGAAGCTGTCCTAAAGATTCCCTTAACTGATCGATCTCACGAGCATTGACGGTCTGCATTGATATTTTTGTTACTAAACGCTCTAAGTCATATATTTTCTTTAAGGTTGCTGAGACTTCTACCCTCTCAAAATAGTGATCAATTAATGAAGCTACTTTCTGATGACGGCTTTTCAAGGCTTTTTCTTTTAACAGAGGTTTGTCCAGCCATTGATGAAGCATTCGTCCTCCCATGGCTGTTTGAGTTCGATCCATTAGCCATAGTAAAGATCCTTTTCTTTTTTGGGTTCGCAAGGATTCTGTTAACTCAAGCTGAGTCTTAGTGTATTGATTCATTTGAAGGTATTGATTTAATTCATAACGCTCAACAGTCTGCATATGATCGAGCTTTTGCTTCTGAACGGAATAAAGATAAGCTGATAAGTATTGTATGAGTTCCATTTCTACTTCATTGGCTTCTTCTAAATCAAGCATGACAGACATATCATCTGCATGATAAATATAATGAGTGATATAAACATTCACTTGGTCCATCATTCGATTTATTTCTTCTGCTGTGAAACCATTAAAAGTTTCCGGATTATAAACCAATTCACTTGGTTTAATCGTCTGAATTTCACTCAGGAATTGGGTCCAATCTTCCGTATGAGTTAAACGGCTCTGACCAGTTGAAATATCAAGATAGATTAAAAAATAAATACCTTCTGCCTTTATAATGGTTGCAAGAAAGTTGTTTTCCTTCTGCTCTAAAGCAGTATCCTCCATGATGGTCCCGGGTGTGATCACTTGGACCACATCTCGTTTCACCATTCCTTTGGTTAATCTTGGATCTTCCATTTGTTCACAGACCGCTACTTTATGTCCGGCTTGAACTAAACGTTTAATATATTCTGTGGCTGAATGATAAGGAACTCCACACATAGGAACAGGCTTCTCTGCCTTTTTATTGCGAGAAGTTAAAGTGATTTCGAGTATCCTGGATGCTTCCAGAGCATCTTCAAAAAACATTTCATAAAAGTCTCCTAAACGAAAAAAGAGGATGGCATCCTGATATTTTTCTTTTAAGGAATGATATTGCTGCATCATAGGGGTATCATTGTTCTTAGCTTTCGCCATTTCTATCATCCTATCCAATTATCTCATAATCTATCGATTCACCTTTAATATCGGCACTATTTTTAAAGCTTTTCCAGTTTGATCATCTAATTCCAAGAAAACAGCGCTTAATAATCTAGGTCCTTTGACTTCAACCTCCATTCGGCTAGGAAGCTGTGTTAGAAAACGATGAATGACCGTTTGTTTATTAAAGCCAATAATCGAATCCGCTGAACCTGTCATCCCAACATCCGTCAAATAGGCTGTACCTTTATTTAAAATATGACCATCATTTGTTTGAACATGAGTGTGGGTACCTACTACTGCCGATACTTTTCCATCTAGCCAATGAGCAAAGGCTTGTTTTTCACTTGTTGACTCAGCATGAAAGTCAATAAAAATATGAGGTGTCCTTTTTCTTATCTGATCAATTAATGTATCCAAATAGACAAAAGCATTGATTCCGATGTTCATAAAGGCGGTCCCGAGTACATTTAAAACAGCAATCTCTAAATGATTGATTTTTACATAATGTACACCATGACCAGGAGTTGATTCAGGCAAGTTAATGGGACGCACCAAACATTTTGCATTGTGGATAAATTCAAAAATATTGCGGTTATCAAAGGCATGGTTTCCTAGCGTGATCACATCAATTCCTTGATTTAAAAGCCATTTGTAATGCTTTTGGTGAATGCCTCTACCATCTGAGATATTCTCAGCGTTAGCGATTGTTAATTGTGGACGAAACTCTTGCTTAATTTGGGGTAAAAATTCCACTATGGCGTTCTGACCGTTTTCTCCAACAATATCCCCAATAAATATTAGTTTCATATATGCCTCTTTCGTTTGATTTAAGTTGTTTCAAAAAGATAATTATTCTTACTAATATATGTATTTTAACAAAAAATATAATAAATAGCATTCATATAAAAACACAACTCCGAGGGAGTTGTGTCAACTTTTATTTAGCGTACTCTACGGCTCTAATTTCGCGAATAACCGTCACTTTAATATTGCCTGGATATTTCATTTCATTTTCAATGCGTTTCTTAACATCTCGAGCTAATACCACTGCCTTAGCATCATTAATCTTATCTGGTGCTACTATGACTCGTACTTCACGTCCAGCTTGAATAGCGTAGGATTGTGAGACACCATCATAGTCATTGGCAATTTCTTCAAGTTGTTGCAAACGGCGAATATAGTTTTCAAGTGATTCACTTCTGGCACCAGGTCGAGCAGCAGATAAAGCATCAGCCGCAGCGACTAATTCTGAAATAATTGAAGTTGGTTTTGTATCGCCATGGTGGGAAGCAATAGCATTAATAACAGTTTCATTTTCTTTATAACGGTTGGCTATTTCTGCACCAATCTCAACGTGTGAACCTTCTATTTCTTGGTCAAGAGCTTTACCAATGTCATGCAATAAACCTGCTCTCTTAGCAAGCGCTACATCCTCATTGAGCTCTCCAGCCATCACACCGGCTAATTTAGCAACTTCTACTGAATGTTTTAAGACGTTCTGCCCATAAGAGGTCCGATAAGCGAGTCGGCCTAATATTTTAATGAGGTCTGGATGCATTGAATGAACACCGACATCAAATACGGCTTCTTCTCCAACTTCTCTTACTTTTTCATCCATCTCTTTGCGGGCTCTTTCAACCATTTCTTCTATTCTGGCTGGGTGAATTCTACCATCTTGAATTAATTTTTCAAGTGCAATTCGAGCAATCTCACGTCTAATTGGATCAAAACCACTTAATACTACCGTTTCCGGCGTATCATCTACTATCAAATCGATTCCTGTTAGACTTTCTAAAGTACGAATATTTCGACCTTCTCGTCCGATAATTCGTCCCTTCATATCATCATTGGGTAGGTGAACAACGGTAACAGAATTTTCAGTCACTAAGTCCGTTGCACTTCGCTGGATAGCTTGTAAAATGACACTTTTCGCATTGCGATCTGCTTCATCTCTTGCTTTCTGATCAGCATCTCTAACCATAACAGCAATTTCATTTGAAAGAGTTTCTTCAGTTTCTTTCAAAATAATTTCTTTGGCATCGTCACGTGACATCATGGCAACTTTTTCTAACTCTTCTTTTTGCTGAGCTAATAAAGTTTCGATTTCCTCTTTATTAACATCAATTTCTTCCTTACGCTTTAAATAGTCAGATTCTTTTGTTTCCAATAATGCCTCACGATTATCGAGTAAATTACTCTTCTTTTCCAGGTTTTCTTCTTTTTGGATCAAACGATTTTCAAATCTCGTAGCCTCTTGACGACGGTCTTTGAGCTCTTGTTCAATCTCATTACGATATTTAATATTCTCTTCCTTCGCTTCAAAAAGCGCTTCACGTTTCAAGTTTTGAGCTTGATTGATGGCATCATCTATTATAGCTTCAGCATTTGATTTTGCTCCAGCTAACGACTTTTCATCAGCTTTTTTCTTAAGAAAATATCCAATCGCAACACCTGCAATTAAAGCAACGATAGCGAAGGCGAGTGACATACCCATGTCCAAGAGAATCACCTCCGTATCTATTATATTTTATTTTTCATGTTAAAAGTTAGAACATAAAATTGTGGTTTTCCACATTATAATAATACTTTTAATCAGAGTAAGTGTCAAATGAATCCACCAGTTTCCTTTATTAATCTATCTAAATGCTTATAAAAAGAACTATCAAGATGATTGATAGTTCCGTAAAATTATTCTTCTTCAATTGTTAATTGCTCAGCTGCGCTGTTTAACTGTGTTTCAGTATGATCTTCTTCTTTACTACCAATCTGATAATGTTCACGAACTTGTGTTTCAATTTCTTGGCGAATAGAAGGATTATCATCTAAGAATTGTTTAGCATTTTCTCGTCCTTGACCAATTCGTTCGTCCTTATAAGAATACCAAGAACCAGCTTTATTAATAATATCAACATCTGCCGCCATATCCACTAACTCACCCGTTTGAGAGATGCCAACACCATAGACAATGTCTACCATCGCTTCTTTAAAAGGAGGAGCCATTTTATTTTTTACAATTTTCACTCTTGTACGATTACCATAGGCTTGTCCTGCTTGCTTTAAGGTTTCAGTTCTTCTTACTTCCATTCTAATCGAAGAATAAAACTTTAACGCTCTTCCCCCAGGGGTTGTTTCTGGATTACCGAACATGACCCCAACCTTTTCACGAATTTGATTAATAAAAAAGGCAATCGTTTTAGTTTTATTAATTGACCCTGATAGTTTTCGCATTGCTTGTGACATCAACCGAGCCTGTAATCCGATATGAGAGTCACCCATCTCACCTTCAATTTCAGCTCGTGGTACAAGAGCTGCCACTGAATCGACTACCACGATATCAATCGCTCCTGAAGACACAAGCGCATCCGCAATTTCTAATCCTTGCTCTCCTGTGTCAGGTTGCGAAAGTAAAAGCTCATCAATATCGACTCCTAATTTGGCAGCATATTGAGGATCTAAAGCATGCTCTGCATCAATAAAGGCTGCTAACCCTCCCTGCTTTTGAACAGAGGCTATTGCATGCAAAGCAACAGTTGTTTTACCTGATGATTCAGGTCCGTAGCATTCAATAATTCTTCCCCGTGGATAGCCTCCAATTCCTAGGGCTACATCCAAAGCTAAAGACCCAGACGGAATGGTTTCAATATCTCGATGTGTCTGATCACCTAGGCGCATAATAGCACCCTTACCAAAATTCTTTTCAATTCCTTTTAATGCTTGATCTAATGCTTTTTTACGATTCTCATCTACCATATTTTTCCTCCATTCTTAACCTCTCTTATTCTATCAATCCTATCTAATTTTTTCAAGAGATAAACGAACCTTTGTTCGATTTTAATTCTAACATATCTTTTACCTGTTGCAAAGCATATTTTCTTGCTAATTCTCTCACATAATGTCTCCCTCTGGGAGGAATTTGATACTCTCGACTACTAATAGTGCCAAGTGGTCCACAAACCGTTACAAATACTTGACCAGCAGGATGTCCCTGATCTGAACCAGGTCCCGCTACCCCAGTCAATGAAAGACTATAATCTGTTTGTAATAAGCTTTGAGTGGCTTTCGCCATCTCAAAGGCGCATTCTTTACTATACACAGAATAGCGTTGTAGGACTTGGGGATCTATCTTTAACAGGTCAATTTTGCTTTGCTCTTGATAAGTTACTAGAGCTCCACGAATCACTTTTGAGGCACCGGGAATCTCTGTTAAGGCAGCTGATACTTGACCTCCTGTTAGACTTTCAGAGATACCAAGTGTTTGCCCCCTCTTGGTTAAAGCTTCTATAATATAAGTTTCAATTGTTTGATTTTCACCATAACCGATAAAATAGGGATCTAATTTAGCGAGAATTCGGTCGGCTATCTCTTGGCTTAATGTCTGAGCCTGCAAAGCATTATTACTTTTCGTCGTGACTCTCACTCTAATTTGCATGGGTTTCGAATAGATAGCAATTATTGACGGGTTATAGTCGGACATAATATCTTCTATCTGATAAGCCAATTGGGCTTCGCCAATTCCTGAGAAGTTAAGATTCACCGTCTGAATAATGGGAAGATTTGATAATTCTGATAATAAATAAGGTTTGATAGTTTGATGGAGCATAGCTGATAATTCAGCAGGTGGCCCAGGTAAGCAAATGAAATATTGCGAATTTTCATTCTTATAAGCCGTTCCACATGCTAAGCCATCTTGGGTCCTAAATGGAACTCCCCCTTCAAAATAGAGAGCTTGCCTGCGGTCGGTAGGAGTCTGATTTCTGCCTTGCGACACAAAATAGTGTTGAATATAGTTCCACTGTTCTTCATCCAAAACAAGATGAGTAGACAAAAATTCGGCCACCACTTCCTTTGTTATATCATCTGGGGTGGGGCCGAGTCCGCCTGAAAGGATAATAAGATCCGCTCGCTTTATTGCAATTGTTAAAGCTTCCTTAATAGAGGATGCCTTATCGATTACCACCTGCTGGTAGTTTCCTTCAATTCCTAAATCGAGTAGAAAACTAGCCAAAATTTTACTATTAGTATTCGTGATTTCTCCCCGTAACAATTCAGTTCCAACGCTGATGATTTCAGCTTTCATATTAACCTCCCCTATAGATAACCCAATATCATCTAAATGCGCTTGTAAATATAAAAAGGCAAGGCATATTGATGCCTTGTCTTCGTCACTTATAGTTCATCGATTAACACATGACGTGCTTTATAGAAATATTCGACTCCCGAATACAGGGTGAAAATTAAGCAAATAAACATTAAAAGCTCTGCTAATGAAAAAGGAAGCCACGTAAAAGCCATATCATTCCAAAAAAAGAATAAAATAGCAAACATTTGAGTAAAGGTCTTGATCTTACCAGGCCAAGCAGCTGCTAAAACTTTCCCATCATGACGAGCAAGAAGTACTCGTAAACCCGTTACTAATAATTCTCGACTGATGATAATAATCGCCATCCAAGCTGCAATTTCACCCATTTCTACTAGCATAATAAGAGCAGCTAAGACTAAGAGCTTATCAGCCATAGGGTCAGCAAAAATACCAAAGGCAGTGACCAAATGATACTTGCGGGCTAAATAACCATCTAAATAATCAGTAATAGAAGCAATAGCAAAAATGAGCCCTGCAATAAAATGTAAGGTAGATACTTGGGTCCCCAACCAATTTATCTGGCCCATTTCAAAATTAAAGGTTAAAATTCCAACAAAAATCGGAATCATAATGATTCTAAATACAGTCAAGCGATTCGCAATATTCATAGGTCTAATCTCCAACCGCTTCTGTCGTCTCAGTACTGCTTTCATCACTTAGTCCCTCAACATCAAGTGATTCTGTCGAGTTGGCCGCTTCATCGGCATCCGAACCGACTAAGAAAAGAACAGAGGAAGGAACAGCGGGATCTACTTCTATCTTCTTGCCATTAACAGTGAAGGCTCCCCCTTCAGGATAACCAAATTCTAATCGAATTTCTTGAACGCCTGCATTTGCTTGGTATTCAAAACTTTCACCAGCTGGAATCGTTTGATCCACCACCATTGCGCCATCTTCATAAATCCCTAACCATACAAATGATTCAGCTTCAGCTCCAAACTTATACTTGTCTAAATTGCCTTCAAGTTGATAAGTCTTTTCACTGCCTTCTTCAGATTTCTGCGTAATTAACTGGTCGCCCACTTTTATCTGATTTTTATCTGTTTCTGTCGATTCTTCAGTGGTTTCAGTTGTATCCTCATTACTTTCAGCTTCATCTGCTTCTTCCTTTTCGCTCTCATTGTCTATCTCAAGACTGGAAGAAGGCTCTACTGACTCCACAATACTAGTCGTAGGTCGAACTTGCGCAGTTTCTTTTTGTTTCTCTTTCTGCAAATCTTGAATCGCAAAGAACAATATCAGAATAATGAGGATAATAATCCCTGTCAAAATAAAAAGTGGAATATAAGATAAAATCATCTCCAAACGATTTTTATCCTCACCTGAGTGTCGTGTTTCCAATCGACTCGGTAATTCCTCTTCCTTCTCTTCTATCAAGCTCGCTTCAGAGGAAGGATCATTTTGAACTTCTAATTCATTTGCATAATCCTTTAATAATTGGTCACCATCAAGTCCTACCATATCTGCATATTGCTTAACAAAAGCCCTAACATAAAATGTGCCAGGGACTTCATCATAATGACCCTCTTCAATCGCTTGTAAATATTTTTTTTGAATTTTTGTCATTTGTTGTAAAGTATTTAATGTATATCCCTTATTTACGCGGGCTTCACGTAAACGTGTACCTAATTCACTCATGCCAGCTACTCCCTTTTTGTCATTTCTAAAATATTATAGCATAAACAAAGCTATTTGACGGTATATTCTGTATCTTATCATAAAAAAACCTCAATAGGATACAAGGAAGATAAATAATTTATACATTTTCTAATAGATCGCGAATTAATGTATACATATATTTCTCCGCATCAAACACTTGTAAATCACTTGCTTGTTCACCTAATCCAATATATTTAACTGGAATATCTAATTCGTGACGTATGGATAGGATAACGCCCCCTTTTGCGGTGCCATCTAATTTAGTCAGAACGAGGCCCGTAATTTCCGTTGCTTCATTAAATTGTTTGGCTTGAGTCAAGGCATTCTGTCCAGTAGTTGCATCTAATACTAAAAGTACCTCTTGAATACCATTTGGATTTTCTCTTTCAATAATACGTTTAATTTTAGCTAATTCTGCCATCAAATGAACTTTTGTTTGTAAACGCCCTGCCGTGTCGACCAAGAGATAGTCATAATTTTCGGCATTTGCCTTCTTCACGGCGTCAAACACAACGGAGGCTGGATCGCCTTGATCAATCCCTGTTACGACAGGAATATCTAATCTTTCCCCCCAAACATTCAACTGCTCAACTGCTCCCGCTCTAAAAGTGTCAGCAGCAGCCATTAACACCTTGTGCCCAGATTGCTTAAGATTATAAGCTATTTTACCAACTGAGGTTGTTTTTCCAACGCCATTAACCCCAACAAAAAGAACAACCGTTGGGCCATTTGGATTTTCGATTAAATCAACACTTGCTTGACCATCTTTCTCATAAATAGCTACCATCTCTTCCAACATTACCCGCTTAACATCTTCTGGTTTATGAACATTTTGTTCCTCTACTGCATCACGAATCGCATCAGTTAAGGCCAAAGTCATTTGAAATCCAACATCGGCACCGATCAGAACTTCTTCTAAATCATCATAAAAATCTTCGTCAACTTCACGCCATCCTGTAAACAGATCAGAAATTTTATCTGAAAAAGATTTTCGCGTTTTTTCCATGCCTCGATCATATTTCTCAAAGACAATTTGTTCCTCTTTTTCTTCTATTTGGTCCTTAACGACTTTATCTTCGCCGGTAAAGGCACGTTTAATGCGATCAAATAATCCCATATTATCACCCCTTCTTATTTAATATAATGATAAATAGCATGAGCCACGCCATCTTCTATATGACTTTTCGTGACAAATTGAGCCATTTCTTTAATTGCTGGGACGGCATTCCCCATCGCAACCCCTGTTCCTGCCATCTTAATCATACTCTCATCATTCATCTGATCACCGATCGTCATCATTTCTTCCATCCGAATCCCTAGGTGATCGCCCAATTGTTTTAAGGCTCTCCCCTTGTCAACTGATTTTTTCATAATTTCGAGTTGAAATGGGTGTGAACGTGAGATACTATAACGCGATTTTAGTTCTGGATTCATTTTAGGGATTTGATTTGCTAAATGTTCCTCATCCACGGTAATGACAAATTTTAAAAACTGATGTTCTTCTGAAAAACTTGCATAATCTTTCACTGTGCTTGGAGCCGCCGTCAACTTGCTCGCATAAAAGCTTTCGTATCCTTCCGGATAGGACAAGGGTTCATAGACCCACTCGCTATCAATAACATTTATCGGTAAATCTAATCTTGCTGTCTCTTGATACCAGATCAGCATGTCTGCATGGGTCAAACTATTCTCGACAACAATCCGTCCATCTATCGAACGTCTTACTTGAGCACCATTAAAGACAATTAAATAATCTTCCTCACTTTTCAGCCCAATTTCATCAATCAGAAAATGAGTTGCTAAATAGGGACGCCCCGTACATACAACGATTTTAATCCCTTTCTCGTGAGCATAATGCAAAGCTTGTAAATTATTTTTGGTTAGTTGCTTCTTTTCATTTAATAAAGTTCCATCCAAATCAGTGGCTATTAACTTAATCATCCTATTCATCCTTTATACCTTTAAGAGCAAATTTGCCCCTTAGATTCTCTTTCGTCATTATACCATAGATGAATTAAAATATAGATTAAAAAAACCGTGCCATTTCAGACACGCCACTTTTTTATTTAACTCATGTAAATCCTGCTTCTGTAGTTGATGAAAGCTTGTTTATCTTAGTTTAGGGATTCTTATCTACTGGTTTCATTTTTTCTAACATTAACTGTACATATCCTCTTGTTTCGATTTCTGACTCAATAAATGAAAACTTTTTTCATCTCATTATAAAAAGTTTAATAATCTTCTTCAGAATAATCATCTAAGATTTCAATTTCGCAAAAAACCCAATTTTTCAATTTTGTCAACATTTATAGTTCTTGTCTTATTTCTATCACCGTAAGTTTTTCTATATTTATCAATGGTCAAAACCTTTGTAAAACCGGTAGCTAAAATATCTTTTACAAAATCTAATTGTTTTTATTCACTTCATTCCAAATTCTTGGTTACATGGTCTCTTTTCTAGTAAAACTGCCTAGAAGAGTATTATTTTCCCAACGTAATCGATAGATAAAACTTCCAATAACAACCTCTTCATTCTCTTTTCCATGCTCTTTAAAATATTTATCAACTTATCTACTTTCCCTTTTTATGTTCATATTTATCATTCAAATATTCAATTGTAGTTTTATAGTCTATTTCACTCTTAATGGAAAATCTAACCACTAATTCATTCATTACTATATCTCCTATTTTTTGAAAATTGATTTTTTTAATACTTCTTCTCACGAGTCTCTATATATGTAAGGAGTTAACGCTTCAAGATTCATACCTTATAAAATCATCTTAATTCTGTAAATAGAGCCCTTTTTCTACACTCAATTTCACTAATTCTTGGACTAGCTTCCACAATTCTTCAGATTCTTCTTTAATGAAATTTTTCTTTTCTAATACTAATTGTGCAGGAATATTATCAGGATTGTAATTTGGCTCTGAAACGGATAGATGATTGATGAGTGGTATTAGGGCATCAATCACTCGTGCATACCTTGCCTCATTGCTGTCGCCTTTTTCAAATTCTAACCAAATCCTTTTTATATTTAGATGTTGATCACTGGGAAGTAAACTCAATGTTTGTTCCAGCGACTTCAATTCTTTATCATGTGAATGTATCTTTTGATTCGCATCAAAAACCCAAGTGTCACCAGCATGTATCTCGCCTAAATCATGTATTAATAACATTAACATGACCTTTCCCATATCTAACTTTTTAGGGTAATATTTCTGAAAAATAATGGAAGCCAACGCAGCTTGCCACGAATGTTCTGCACTATTTTCAAATCTTTCATCTAACGTTCTATTAAATCTTGTTATTGTCTTTAATTGTTCAATTTCTTCAATGAACATTACTTGTTTTACAATTTTTTCCAAAATATTAACCTCATTTCATATTTAATATTATATACGTTACCTAAAGGAATTAGCTCTTTTACAAAAATTTAAGTGTTTATAATCCCTTATTTCTACTTCTTTAAATTTTCAAGGTCTATATTAGCTTTATAAAAGGAATAAGTCCAGTCATTTTTGGTTACGCTTCCACTAAAAATCAAGTAAAAAGCTTTGAAACCAAATAATCTCAAAGCTTTTTATTTATAATATCCCATACTTTTGCCTATATTATGCTGCTTATAACTTCTCCTATTCAGTAATTCCTTGAGCTTCTTTTAATTGAACAGAAGCGAGTTTTGAAATACCTGTTTGTTCCATTGTAACACCATATAAGACATCTGCATACTCCATGGTTCCTTTTCGATGGGTAATGACAATAAATTGGGTCTTTTCAGTAAAGTTATGGATATATTCACCATAACGATAAACATTAGCATCATCAAGAGCCGCTTCAACCTCATCTAGCACTACAAAAGGAACGGCCTTTGTTTCAAGGATCGCAAAAAGTAGCGCAATTGCGGTTAAAGCTCTTTCGCCACCTGAGAGCAAGGCTAGATTTTGTTTGCGTTTACCAGGCGGTTGGGCAGTAATATCCACGCCAGTGGTTAATAAATCCGATGGATCAGTTAATTCCAGTTGTGCTCTTCCCCCTCCAAACAAACGAACAAAAGTCTTTTGGAATTGAACATTTATAGCTTGAAAAGCCTCTTTAAAACGAGTGGAAACTTCCTCATCCATTTCGTCAATCGTTTGATTGAGCTGGGCCATTGCCTCTAGTAAATCTGTTTCTTGTTCTTTTAAATGAACAAACCGATCATGTAATAACTGATAATCTTCAATTGCAGCGATATTAATTGGTCCCAAACGATCAATTTCTTGACGCAATTGCTTGATTAGATTTTGACGATTAGGAACTTCATCTCCAGGTTGACTAGCTTTTACGGCAGCCTCATAAGACAATTGATAATTTTCACTAAGATAGGACAAGTACTGATCAATTAAGCTACCATATTTTTCAACTTTTGCTTCTAGTTTGCCTTCCTTTTGATAGAGATCTTGTAATTTTGCCTCAAAATCACGATTCTTAGCTTGGGTTTGGCGGATCGTATCATTGAGGGTTTGACGAATTTGTCTGGCTTCTTCTAGTTGAACTTGGTTTTTCGTTAATACTTGTTCGAGTTCAGATAAATTCTGCTGAATCATCGTGCCTTCAGCCTGCAATGCCTCTAACTCTTCTCGTTTATTGATTTCTTGGCTTTGATTGTTCTCAATGTTGGATTGCAATCGATAGATGTCATCACAAAGTTCTTCTTCTTTTGAATGGTTTTGTTTTAATTCTAGTTTTAAAACAGCTAACTGCGTCCTCGCTTCATTATATTGTTCTTGCAACGCAAGAACTTGCTGGTCGCGATCCGTTTGATTCAATTGATAATGCTTAATTGTTTCATTAAGTGAGGCTATTTTTTCTTGAATGTGAGCCAATTTGTCTTGTGCCTCTTTAAAATTTTGCTGACTCTCTTGAAAGTTATCTGTTAATTGATGAAGATCATCTTCTAGTATTAATTTTTGTTGGGTTAATTGCTGATAGCGTTGGTCTAATTCTTGATATTGAGCCCTCAAATTTGTCAAAAATTGGTAAGTATTTTGAACTTTCTGATTATTTTGAAAAGCCACTTCTTCAGCCTGCGATACTTGAATTTCGATCTCTTGATGCTTTTGAACTAAAACTTGATAATGAGCCTGAGCTTCCTCTAGTTCTTTTTTTACTTGATCGAGTTGATTCTGGCGAGCTAACATTGAGGGTTGTTTCTTTTGAACCCGTCCCCCCGTGACGGCTCCTCCTGGCATGATGACATCACCTTGCAAGGTCACGATTTTCACTTGCTGGTGAACTTGTTTGGCCAATAATTGTGCCGTGTGAAGGTCCTCTACAATGGCTGTCGTTCCTAATAATTGCTGAATGACCGATTGGTATTTTTCAGACACAGCCACTCGTTCAGAAGCGATGCCTAAATAGCTAGGATGTGATCTAAGTACTTCTAAGTGATCTTGACGTAAAAATCGACCTTTAATATTGCTTCTTGGAAGAAAAGTAGCTCGGCCTGCACCTTCTTGTCGTAAATATTGAATTGCCTCTTTAGCTGCTTGATCATCTTCTACAATAATATTCTGTAAGCCTGCACCTAAAGCTATATCAATCGCAGTCTGAAACTCTGAATCAACTTGTATAAGATCGGCTACCGTTCCATCAATGCCCCTTAACGACTGGCGGTGATTCATCACTGCTCTAACGCCTTGATAATAGCCTGAATAATCATTACGCATTTGTTCAAGGGAGTGATATTTTGATTCTAAGATTCTTAAAGGATGTTCTTCTTGATAAATCTGCTTTTGGAGCTGCTTTTTTTGTTCAATGATAACTTCCAATTGATTTTGACTTTGTTGAGACTCCTTTTGCAAAAGCGTCAAGTCAGTTTCCAATCTAGATATCTCATTTTGTTTTTCTAGTCTTTCAGGGTTTATTTCTTGTAGTTGAGCATCGATTCGATCGATTTGGTCCTGAAAGTTTTGGCTTTTCTTATGATAATTCTGAATGGTTTCTTCCATTTGTTGCAGTTGATTTTTTACATTGCTTTCTTGACGGTACTCTTCAATCATGTCTGCTCTTAGTTCTTCTAACGCTTCTGGATTCATTTCACTTAGAGCTTGAATTTGCTCTTTTGATTGATGAAGGGTCGTTTCTACTTGTTGAATATTGTCTGTGATTACCTTTCCTTGTTGCTGTACTTGTTCTAATTCGTACTGATTAGTCGCAATCTTCTCCTGCCAGTTTGCTTGACTCTTCTCCCGCTCTTTACTGGATTGCGTCGCATACTCTATTTTTTGTTGAATAACATGATATTCACCACGTTGACGCTCAATGGTTTGGCTATCTTGCTGAACGGTTTCAACCAGTCGATCAAGTTGATCATTTAGTTGATCAAGTTCCTCTTGACTGTGTGTTAACTGCTGATGATGATCATTTTGTTCTTGGTTTAATTTTTGTAACTGTTCTTGAACTGTCCCTAAGTCTTCTTGAGCTTTTTGCCAGACTTTTTTGCTTTGGTCGATTTGATAAGTATAATAAGCGATCTCATGTTCCTGGAGTAATTGAATTTTCTCTTGATAAATCAGAGCCGTTTCTCGTTGCTCCTTTAAAGGCGCAATTTGTCCTTCAAGCTCAAACAGAATGTCCTTCACACGGTTTAAATGCTCTTGTGAGCGTGATAATTTACGTTGAGCTTCCTGCTTACGATGCTGATATTTCTGAACACCTGCTGCTTCTTCGAAAATTCCCCGTCTTTCTTCCGGTTTACTCAAAAAGATTGATTCCACTTTCCCTTGTGAGATCATGGCAAAGGAATTTTTGCCGATACCTGTATCTAATAGTAAATCCGTTACATCCTTCAAACGTACGACTTCATTATTAATTAAATAGGTACTTTCACCTTTACGGTTATATTGACGCGTGATGGTCACTTGTTTACGATCATAATTAAAATAATGATCTTCATTATTCAAAACTAGGGTCACTTTTGCCACATTCACAGGCTTTCTTTCTTGCGATCCATTGAAAATAACATCTTCCATTTTATTTCCTCGCAAGCTTTTAGCCGATTGTTCACCCAATACCCAGCGGATTGCTTCTGATAAATTGGATTTACCACTTCCATTCGGCCCTACTACCGCTGTTAAGCCCCGATCGAAGGTAATCACCGTCTTATCTGCAAACGATTTGAAACCTGTCATTTCTACTTTTTCTAAATACACTAAGGTTTCCCTCCATTATCATAGGCATTAAGTGCCTCTCTAGCGGCTTGCATTTCTGCTTCTTTTTTACTTTTGCCTTTTCCTTGCGCTTGAAGTTGATTCTCTACAAATAAACCCGCAGTAAAGACTTGACTATGGGGAGGACCTTCTTGTTTTAATAGTCGATACTCAATCTGAACGGCTCCTTTTTGTTGCACCAACTCTTGAAATTTTGTCTTATAGTCTTGACTGGTTATTTCTAAGATCGTTTGATGTGGAGCTAAGAGGATGGGGGTTAAGAATGACTTAACAGCTTCTATTCCTTGATCGATATAAAGAGCTCCCAAAAAAGCTTCAAAACAATCAGAAAGAATCGACTCTCTTTGTCTTCCACCTGACTCAGCTTCTCCCTTACCCAACTTTAAATATTGGTCAAAGGAGACCTGACGAGCAAGGTAAGCTAACGAAGGTTCTCTGACTAATTGGGCACGCATCCGGGTCAAATGACCTTCTGCTTGCTTAGGATAAGTATGGTAAAGGTATTGACTAACAACTAGTTCCAAGACGGCATCTCCCAAAAATTCTAAGCGTTCATTTGATAGCGAATCTTTATGAGCTTTCTCGTTTACATAAGAAGTATGATTAAAAGCTTGCTGAATTAGTCCTTGGTCTTCAATCTTTACTTGTAAGTCTCCCTTTAAATAATTTATTAATGGTTTCATTCGACATCTTCCCCTTATTGACATACGTTGATTTTACCAAAAGAAAAGCATTTACTCAAAGGCAAAGTGTAGTCTATCTTCTCCAGACTAAAAAAGCACCTCCTACAAAGGAGATGCTTTACGCATAAGTTGTTTATTATTCTTTAACGGGCTGTTCTGATGTTAAATAGATGTCTGACCACTGGAGATCGTTTCCAATTGCAACATCATAAGTTGACACGCGTTTATTCACTGCGAATAAGTCATATTGCCAGAAGGTTGGATAAGTTGGCAGTTCATCCATCATCATCTTTTGCCAATCCGCATACGCTTGAGCACGGAATTCATCGTCGAATGAATCATCTGAATTCAGACGATCTAAAATTTCATTATGCTCTTCTGTTTGCCAGCGCGGGAAGTTGAATTCAGCTTCTGGACCATAGAGATTAGTTGGATTTGGATCTCCACCCATGCCCCATGCAGCTCCATAGACATGGACTTCAGGATCATCATTTTGGATTCGCTCATAGAATGAGTTAAACTCAATCAACTGACCATCTAATAATTGTACATTGAGGCCAATCGCATTCCAGGCCTGAATGTAATATTGAGCAATGGATTCATTAGTAGAGTTACCTGACATGGTCGCATAATTTAAAGTTAAAGGCTGACCCTTCGGATCTTCCACAAAACCATCACCATCTTTATCTTCAAAGCCAGCATCTGCTAATAATTTTTTGGCCCCTTCAGGGTCATATTCATAACCTTTGACTTCATCCGAAATGTATTCCGTAAAGTTAGGGGTAATATGTGATTGGGCCTGTTGTTGAATACCATAGTAGAAATTCTCTGAAACGGCCGGTAAATCTAAGGCCTTAGCCATGGCTTGACGCAAGGCTTTATTAGAAGTTGCTAACTCAGGATCATAAACGACTTCCTCTTTTTCAGCATCCCATTTCCCCATCTTGAAACCAATATAACTGTAAGAGTTAGTAATTCTTCCAATGACTGAGAAGTTACTTGCATCCGCAAAGGTCTCATATTCTGAGGAGGCTAATTGAGCAATATCAATATTACCAGCTTTTAATTCTGCTACAATTGACGTTGGATTCACGACTTTTAATTGAACTTTGTCTACAGCTGGACGATCTTTATAGTAATACTCATTAACAGCAAAAGTAACAGACTCACCTGGCGTAATTGACTCAACCTTGAAAGGACCAAAACCAACTGGTTTTGTTCTTACTGCTTCGGAATCTTCTAATTCAGCCACCGGTATTTCAGATAAGACATGTTCTGGCTCAATATAATGCGAAATTCCGCCCCCTGCTTGGATCATGGAGTTCGGGAATTCTTTATAAGTTACTTTCAGTGTATAATCATCAACACGTTCAAGACCTGAAATCTCATCCGCTTCACCATTATGGTATTCTTCCATACCTTCAACGTTCTCAAAGTCTACACCGTAACGAATCCCAGTATAATCAGGATGACCAATTACATAATAAGGAAAAATGACATCATCAATCGTAATATCTTCCCCATCATCCCATTTTTCCCCTTCTGGGATTGTAATCGTTACTTGCTTGTTTTCTTGATCAAGTTCTACTTGACCAAAGCCTTCATCATCATACTGAAAGTTCTCATCATAACCAAACAGACCCGGGTTGAAAAAGTTAATAACTTCTGAATCGGGTTGACCAGAATACAGCATATTATTTAATACTCCCGCAAAGGCTGTATCAGAGACTAGGGCATAATTTAAAGTTCCACCTTCAATTTTCTCCCCTTCATGCGTCACAGTACTTTCAAATTCAGGAGCCTGAGGTTTTTCTTCTTCTTGTGCAAAGACAGCTGGACTTGCTTGTGCCAAGAGAGCGGATAAAGTTAGGGCCGAGGCAAAAGCCGCAAAAACTTTTCTAATTTTTTTATTCAAGAGAATCCCTCCAATTATTATTTTATTATGTCCCTATAATATAGGAATTGTGTGAGAAATGCAAGAGAATCTTTAATTATAATTTCATTTTCAACTTATCTAAATCTTATTTTTATATAAAAATAGTGATAGAAGACTATCACTATTTTGAACTGTTAATTATTAACCTCTTCTTTGTTTAGAATCGGCAATTCGTTGGAAAGCTTGTCCGATGTAATTAATCGCCAACATCATGATTAAGACTAATAAGGCGGCCGGTAACCATACCCAAGTCTTATTCTCAATAATATCCGGCGAATTCGCATAACCAATCAAGGTTCCAAGAGACGGTGTTCCTACTGGCAAGCCAAATCCTAAGTAAGAAAGCCCTGTTTCAAGCCCGATGTTTCCAGCGAAAGACAAGGTTAAGTTTGTAATCATGAGAGAAGAAAGATTGGGCAGAAGTGAACCTAGCATAATCTTCCAATCCCTTGTTCCCATGGTCTTAGAAGCATGAATATAGTCTTTTGACCCCTCGCTTAAAGAGGCTGTTCTAACCAATCGAGTTTGTCCCATCCAGCCTAAGAGAGAAATGATGATAATCAGCGTCCATGGATTAAAACTTCTAACAATAGTAACAACCGCAATAATGATCATGATCGTTGGTAAGACTAACAAGAAGTCTACCACACGCATAATCATATCATCTACCAATCCTCCATAATAGCCAGCTGCTAAGCCGATGATGGTTCCTATCACAGCGGTGATAATCGTCACAGCCCAGGCAATAAGAAGAGAATTGCGGGTTCCTAAGACTAACTGTTGTAAGACGTCTCTACCTGATTCATCCGATCCCAAGATATAGCCTTTCTCTCCGGGTGGTGTATAACGATTAAAAATATCAACTGTATTGGCTGCAGTTTGATCTATAAATAATGGTGCAAAGATTGCTACTAGAACAATCAATAGAATTAAGACCAAGGAAAAGATTGCTAATTTATCTTTGGCAAATTCACGTCGAATGACTTCCCACCCCATAGGAGGAGTAGAAGCTTCAATTTGTTCTTCTAAGGCTGCTTCTTTAATAACTTGTTGTGGATTATTTTCTGCCATCTTATCCCTCCTATTTTATTCTGATTCGTGGGTCAACGAAGATCATAATAATATCTGATAATAAAGACCCCATTAGTGTCATAAAGCCTGAAATTAAAGTAATCGCAAGCATTACAGAAAAATCACGTAAACTAATTGATTCGACAAACAATTTCCCCATACCTGGATAAGTAAAGACATTCTCAATAAAAACAGATCCTCCAATTAAACCGGTAATAGTGAAGCCGAAGAAAGCTGCGATTGGTAGAATAGAATTTCTAAAGATATGTTTACGATAAATAACGGAGTCAGGAACCCCTTTAGCCTTAGCGGTTCTTACATAATCTTCACTCTTAGCATCAATGACACCCGTTCTAAGATATTGAATGGTTCCCGTGGTACTCAACAATGCCAACGTGATAGCCGGTAGAATCATGTGATAAAGCCGAGACATGGCAAATTCCATTGTTCCCGGCGTTAAGCCTGGTGAAACTGTCCCAGTTGTTGGGAACCAGCCCAATGTATATCCAAAAATCCAAATTAAAAATAACCCTAGCACAAAAGAAGGGATGGCATAAGAAATAAAGTTGTATAAGTTAACTGCCTTATCAAAGAATGATTCATTATAACGTCCTGCTAATAAACCTAAAGGTAAAGCAATAAGATAAGATAAAATGACAGTTAACAGAGAAAGCTGAATCGTGGGACTAATTCGCTGGCCAATAATCGACATCACAGGCTGACGATGATGCCAAGAACGTCCCCAATCTCCATTTAGAATTCCTGTAATCCAATCAATGTACCGTTGAGGCCAAGACTTATTCAAACCAAGTTGCTCACGCATAGCTTCTATTTGAGCAGGATCAAGATTAGGATCCAACATCCCTGTTAAAGCATCCCCAGGCATAAGCGCTCCTAGAACAAAAACAATGATACTTAATATAAAAATTTGCGGGATCATTAAGATGATCCGGCGTAGAATTGTTTTCCACATTTTATCGAATACCTCCTTCAACAGGTGTTGGAATATCTTTTAAAGCGACATAATGATCTTCATTCACTTTTTGAAGATCATATACTTTACCCTCACCATCAAAATATTGGCTAGCTTCTTCACGGTATTCTTTTTCAACACGTAAGCGATTAATCTTATTCTGTTCACGATTATTCGGATCAACCTGTGGAATTGCAGAAAGCAGACGCCGCGTATAAATATGTAAAGGATTAGAATAAATTTCTTGATTCGTTCCATACTCTGTGAAACGACCATGATACATAATAGCAATCTCATCGGACATATGCTTTACAACACCTAAATCATGCGAAATAAATAAATAAGAAACACCAAATTCATCTTGAATTCGTTGCATAAAGTTTAGGACTTGAGCTTGAACAGATAAGTCCAAAGCAGAAACCGGCTCATCAGCAATCACCAATTTTGGATTAAGTGCCACCGCTCGCGCTACTCCGATTCTTTGTCTCTGTCCACCTGAAAACTCGTGTGGATATTTATGCAGGGCCTCTTCGGTTAAACCTACAATTTCTAGTAATTCAATCGATTTGCGTTTTTCCTCATCAGAAGTCATATTACTAAAGTTCCGCATTGGCTCTGCCAAAATATCGATGATTCGTTTCTTAGGGTTAAATGATGATAGAGAATCTTGAAAAATCATTTGAACATTCCGACGATACTCAGAACGACGGCTTGTCGCAGAATTCGAAACATCTTGTCCTTCATAGATGATTCTTCCTTCAGTCAACTTTTCTAAACCAATAATTGCCTTACCAATCGTTGATTTACCAGATCCTGATTCTCCTACCAATCCATAAGTTTTGCCAGATTCAAAGCTCAGATTGACTCCATCCACAGCATAAACATGATCAGTTATTCGGTTGAAGAACCCTGAACGAATGGGATAGTGTACTTTTAAATTTTCAATCGTTAAGAATTCAGACATTATTCAACCTCCTCTGGGAAAAAGAAATGTTCGTGACAGGTACAACGAACGAAATGATCCGGCCCCACTTCATGCAATTGCGGATTCGTCTCATGAGCAGACTCATCAATCCAAGGGATCCGTTCTTTAAAACGACAACCCTGTCGAGGTAAGCGAGTAAGAGGCGGAACCACACCTTGAATAACATGAAGTTCTCCTTCTTCATCTACTACATCATTTGATTGAGGAATCGACTTCAATAATGAACGTGTATAAGGATGTTTAGGGTTATTAAAAATCTCCTGAACAGGTCCGATCTCAACAAACTGGCCTGCATACATCACCGCTACTCGATCGGCCGTTTCTGCTACGACTCCTAAATCATGTGTAATTAAAATAATACCTGATTCGGTTTCATCTTGAATTTCATTTAATAAGTCTAAAATTTGCGCTTGTATGGTGACATCTAGAGCGGTTGTCGGTTCATCCGCAATGATAATCGGCGGTTTACAAGATAAAGCAATGGCAATAATCACCCGCTGTCTCATTCCTCCTGATAACTCATGTGGATATTGCTTAGCCATTCTTTCTGGATAAGTAATTCCTACTTGATCGAGCAACTCAATCACTCGATGCTTCCTTTGCTCCTTGTTTAATTTAGTATGATAATATAGGGCTTCTTCGATTTGAGCTCCTATCGTCATTAAAGGGTTCAATGAAGCTAAAGGATCTTGAAAGATCATTCCAATGTCATTACCACGAATTTTGTTATAATCTACTTCGCTATATTCTACTAAATTATCATCATTATAGATAATTTCGCCCGTAATTTTGGTGTTTTTACGATTATGTAGGCCAATAATAGCCGTCGCAAGTGTCGATTTACCACAACCTGATTCCCCGACGATTGCTAATTTTTCATTCCTTGATAAGGTAAAAGAAACACCGTCCACCGCATCAAAGTAGTTATCCTTGATCCGGAAACCAGTGTGTAGGTCTTTTACTTCTAATAAAACATTCTTCGAATCCATTCTAATCCTCCTAATTAAATAATTGATGTCATACGATTATTGATTGTTTTTTAATTGGTCAATATAATCGACAGCATCTTTAATATTATTTAATTTTTCGATTTTTTCATCTTCGAATTCAATGCTATATTGGTCTTCTAACTCCATCACAAATTCAACAATATCGAGTGAATCTGCACCTAGATCTTCAAAAGTCATTTCTTCTGTTACGGAATCTTCAGCCACTCCAAAACGGTCTACGATTAAAGTTTTTACATTTTCAAATATTTCCTGTTTATTGGACATTTTATTACCTCCTTCATATATTAACATTACTTTGATTTTACCTATAAAATTCTAATGTGTCTATCATTATTTTAATCTTGATTAAAATATTCTTTCATTTTTTCGACTGCTTTTGAATCGACAATTTGTCTTGCCTGGCGAATCGCATTATAAATTGCTTCTGAATCTGAAGAACCATGTGCTTTAATAACAGGGTGTTTTACCCCGAGAAGCACCGCTCCTCCCTGTTTAGTATCATCAAATTTCTCTGCCATACTTTTCAAAGAAGATTTAACCAAAAGAGCCCCTAATTTAGTCTTAACCCCAGAATTCATGAGAGAATCTTTTAAAACTTTAAAAATATTTTTTGCCGTTCCTTCTAACGTTTTTAGGATGGCATTTCCAGTAAAACCATCAGTGATTGCAATATCCAGAGAGCCTGTTAATAATTCTTTGGCTTCTACATTGCCAATAAAGTGGATCGAGGGATCATTGTTTAATAAGTCGAATGCTTCTTTACGCAAATCATCACCCTTGCCTTCTTCAGTTCCATTATTAAGTAAACCGATTCGAGGTTTTTGAATCCCCAAAACATTCTGAGCATAATAATTCGCAAGGATGGCATGTTGGTGAAGTTGAATTGCTTTAGAATCTGCATTTGCTCCTGCATCCATTAAAATAAATTGGGGAGAATCCGGATTAACAGTTGGAATAATTGGCATTAAACCTGGTCGGTCAATTCCTTTAATTCGGCCGACGATTAAAAGCCCCGCACTTAAAAGGGCCCCAGTGTTACCTGCAGACAACAAGACATCCGTCTTTCCTTCTCTTACGGAACGCGCCGCCACTACCATTGAGGAATCTTTTTTAGAGCGTATGGCTTTAACAGGTTCATCTTCGCCGGTAATGATTTCGGTTGTTTCAGTTATTTTTACGCGGTCATTATCTTTTAAATAAGTTTTAATTGCCTCTGTATCTCCGAATAAATGGATTTCTAGATCTTCAAATTCTTGAAGAGCCTTATTAACCCCTTCCACAACTGATTGGGGAGCATTGTCGCCACCCATAGCATCTATTGCTAGTTTAATCATATTATTCCTCCTCATTTAAACTTCAATTGGCTGCTTTTCAGCATATTCGATTAATTTTTGTCTTTCTTCATTTGTTATTATATTTTTTTGAGTAAATATTTCTTGAACCGCTTGATAAGCCGCTTGCATAATCTCCGGGAATTCAAGTGGATTTCCTACTTGAAACATTGGGATACCACTCTGGCTTCTTCCTAACAAGTCACCCATTCCTCGAATTTTTAAATCTGCTTCTGACAAGTCAAAACCATTTTGACTTTTAACCATTTGTTCAATCCGTTCTTTTCCCTGCTGGGTCGTGGGATTAGCAATCAAAAAACAATAAGAAGCTAAATGACTCCGTCCGACTCGCCCCCGTAATTGGTGTAATTGAGCAAGCCCAAATCGTTCTGCTGATTGGATCACCATAACGGTTGCATTGGGAACGTCCACTCCCACTTCCACCATCGTGGTCGCTACTAAAATCTGAATTTGCTGCTCTTTGAATTGCTCCATGACTATTTTTTGTTCTTCTTTATTCATTTGCCCGTGCAAAGGAGCCACCTGAACGGCTGGAAATTTTTTACTCAGAACTGAAACAATATTTTGCACATTTTCGACTTCGCCGAGGTACTCTGATGCTTCGATAAGCGGAAGCACATAATATACTTGATGACCCAGACTGATTTCTTTCTCAATTCGATCATATACATGATCAATTTCATCTTCTTTAACGGCAACTGTCGAAATGGCTTGACGCCCACCCGGCAGTTCATCAATAGTAGAAACTGACATATCGGCATACAGTGTCTGTGCTAGACTTCTTGGGATCGGCGTTGCAGTCATTTGTAAAATATTAGCTAAATGGTTAGCATTAGCTTTTTCTAACAATTCTTGCCGCTGCCCTACGCCAAACCGATGCTGCTCATCAATCACAATATAAGCTAAGTTCTTGAACTTGACATAATCCTGGATGAGAGCATGAGTCCCTATTACAATCCGAATACGACCACTTGCTAATCCTTCAATTGTAGTTTTTTTGAGCTCCCGATTCATATCAGAGGTTAAAAGTTCGGCATGAAAGCCTACTGCTTCAAAATAACGATTAAAAGATTGATAATGCTGTTGAGCTAAAATTTCAGTTGGAACCATTAAAGCTGTTTGAAAGCCAGCTTGAACCACAGCTAACATGGTAATAAAAGCAACTAGAGTTTTACCGCTTCCCACATCTCCTTGTAGTAAACGTTTCATCGGATAAGTGGACAACAAATCAACACAAATCTCATTCACAGCTTTCTTCTGTGCAGCCGTTAGCTCAAAAGGAATAATTTTAATCGCTTGACGTAGCTCGTCTACAGGGTAATCAATCTTTTGCCCCCTAAGATGCTGACGTTGATAACGAGCGGATTGTAACTTCCATTGATAGAGGAAAAAATCTTGGAAAATAATTTTCTTTTTAGCTGCTTCTTGCTCTTCAGAATTTGATGGGAAGTGCATGGCTTTTAAAGCTTGTTGTAACGGTATTAGATGAAATCTTTGATTCAAATAATTAGGAATTATTTCTTCAATTGAAGCGCTGTAGTCTTCAAAGGCTTGATGAATCGCCTTAACGATTTGCCCTTGCTTTAAAGATTGCGTACTACGATAAATGGGGGAGAAATCTTCCCCCGCTGTCTGATTAATTAATTTAGTCCCCATTAACTGTTGCGATGCTTCTTGCCACTTGCCATAAATCGCTCGCATTTGACCCGCTTGGATGTGTTTTTTTAAATAGGGCTGGTTAAAGAATGTCACTTGAATAATATGATAGGAATCAACTGCCATTTTAAAAGACAAACGACTTTTTTTTCTACCAAAATAGGAAACAGTTGGGTCCGTAATCACTTTGCCAACCAAGGCCACTTTCTCTTGATCCAATAGTGAATTAAGTTCTCGAGCTTGTAAGTCTTCAAAGCGAAAAGGAAAATGAAACATCAGATCTCTAATCGTGTAGATTCCTATACTTTGAAATAAAGTGGCTGTTTTGGGTCCGACGCCTTTCAAATGATTAATCGTTGCATTCCAATCTTGTGTGTGACTCAAGCTCTCACCTCCTTAATTATAAAATAATTCACCACTAATAATAGTGGTGAATTATCGTATCATTCAGACTAGTCAACCGTTACAAAATAATTATAAACCGGTTGATCTCCCTGAATAAATTCAAATTCAAGATCAGAGTTTTCTAAGCTTAGTGCTTCAGCAACTGAATTCGCTACTTCTTCCTCACCATTTTCACCGATAATGATGGTTACAAGTTCTGAATCATCTTCTAACATTCGTTTGATGAGATCTGAAAGGACCGTTTCAAGACTTGGATCTGCATACACAATATCTCCATCTAAAATTCCCATAAAATCATTTTCTTTAATGGTTAAGCCATCAATTTCAGTATCTCGAATGGCATGAGTAATTTGGCCTGAAGACACCGTAGCAATATATTCTGTCATAGCGATTTGATTCTCGTCAATATTCTGTTCCGGATTAAACATTAACATTGCAGCAATTCCTTGGTTGATAGAACGAGTAGGAACAACTTTAGTTGGAACCTCACTTACTTCAGCAGCTTGTTCGGCAGCCA
The DNA here is from genome assembly GCF_015863205.1 of Facklamia lactis. GTDB lineage: Bacteria > Bacillota > Bacilli > Lactobacillales > Aerococcaceae > Facklamia > Facklamia lactis. The sequence continues at coordinate 280,028 of NZ_JACBXQ010000001.1, forward strand.
TCACAATATTTTTGTTATTTGGCAGAAGAATAATATTATGAGCATTAACTGTTTCAATCGCTTTTATAAAGTCTTCAGTGGAAGGATTCATTGTCTGTCCCCCCGCAATCACATAGTCAACCCCGATTGACTCAAACAATTCAATCAGTCCTTGACCAGAAGCTACCCCAATAATAGCATACTCCTTCGTATGATGACTCTTTGCCTGTTTAGACTGAATCGCTTCTTCTTGTCCCTCAAGAGCTCGTACTTGCTCTCGCATATTATCAACTTTAATTTTGATCAATTCACCAAACTCTTGGCCCAGTTGCATAATTTCACCTGGATTTTCAGTATGAATGTGAACTTTGACAATTTCATCATCTGCCACTACTAATAGAGAATCCCCTTTTTGATCCAAAGTATGACGAAATTCTTCATAATCAAAGGTCTTTTTAAGTCCCTCTCCTTGGCCAATACGTACCATAATTTCAGTACAGAAACCGAAAGTAATGTCCTCCATTGACATAGGGTGTTCATTCATTTCATCAAAAATTGCATGGGCATGTTGTGAGTCGTTTGAAGTGTCTTTCTCATCTTCAATCACTTCACCCGTTAAAGCAGCCAAAAAGCCTTCATAAATACATAGTAAACCTTTTCCACCAGAATCCACTACTCCCACTTGTTTCAATACTGGCAGTAAATCAGGAGTTTTGTCTAAAGACTCTTGAGCACCTCTCACGATAGAGCGCATGATCTCGATGATATCATCCGTTTTTTGTGCTTTCTTTTCTCCTCGGATAGCGGACTCTCTAGCTACTGTAAGGATCGTTCCTTCAACTGGTTTCATGACCGCTTTATAAGCTGACTCTACCCCGCCCATGAAGGCTTGAGCAAAAGCAGTACCATCTAAATTTTCTTCATCTTTAATGGCTTGAGAAAAACCTCGGAAAATTTGAGAGAGGATTACACCAGAATTCCCCCTTGCTCCCATTAAAAGACCTTTCGCAACCGATCCTGCTAACTCACCCACATGCAGGCTCGAATTAGATCGCATTTTCTCAACGCCTGATTGGAACGACATATTCATATTTGTCCCAGTGTCCCCATCAGGCACAGGAAACACATTTAAAGAATTGACTAAATCAACATTAGCAGCTAAACGCTCTGCTCCCGCATTAAACATCTGTTTAAATTCAGATGACTTCATTATTTTAAGTTCCACTCTTTGCCTCCTAACACAATCTTAATCGATTGTTACTCCTTGTACATGAACATTTACAAATGATAATTCAAACCCTAATAATTGCTCAACATTATATTTTACGGCTTGCTGAATATTCTGGCAAATCACTGAAATTTTAGTGCCATAAGATACAACAATATGAATATCAACAGTGACATTATCCCCATCTTGAGAAATGAGTACACCCTTGGAGTAGTTCTCTTTTTTTAGAATTTCTGTAAGATTGTCTCGGAAAAAGTGTTTACTCACCATTCCCACCACACCATAATTATCCGTAACGGCTGCCCCAACAATAGTTGCAATCACTTCATTAGTTAAGGTAATCTCGCCATTAGGCGTTTGGATATTAATTGCCATAGTGACTCCTCCTTCTTAGTATCTTTAATAGTTTAGCATAAAATGCCAAATTAGGCATCTATATTATTTATTATTCGATTTGTTAGACATCCTGTCAATAGTTGAACTTCATAAAATTCTCTTGATTCAAATAGCTAATTATGATAAATTAGTTTGGTATGAAATGTAGTATTATAACTTACTACAAGGAAAAGGAGGCAAAAATATGGCTAAAGAATGTTATTTTTCAGGACGCAAAGCTGTTTCAGGAAACGCTCGTTCTCACTCAATGCATAAATCAAAACGTCGTTTTGGTGCAAACTTACAAAAAGTACGCGTAATGATCGATGGAAAGCCTAAAAAAGTTTGGGTATCTGCTCGTGCCTTAAAATCAGGTAAAGTAGAACGCGCTTAAAAAAAACGTCAGCCAGGCTGACGTTTTTTTATTTATTTATTCTTTTCCAAAATAACAAAGACAATTCCCTCTTTAAACGAAAGTTGTACCTCATGATTATGAGACACAAATTCATTACTAATTAAAGCACGTGGATAAGCAAAGTCTGTAGCAGATAGTTCATACTTCGCCCCTACAATTTCAAGCGCTTTAACCGGTGTTGCTGAGATAATCGAAAGATAAACACAATCATTTTGATTCTCTAACAGATGCTGGCCTGGCCCTAAAATTCTAATCAAGCGATCTCGATCAAAAAAAGTTAATCGATTCACTAAACTTTGATATCTGGGCTGATGAATCATCCATAAATTAGCCACGAGATGATCCAGACGTCCATCACTTGCCGTCCCTCCAAAAATAAAATATTCAACTTCCTGACTACTCTCTATTGATAGGGCCACTGATAAAGCTAATTCCATATCCGTATCATCTTTAATTGGAGAAGTTTGATAAAAATAGCTAGCGTTTTCTCGTATTCTTAATAATTCCTGCTCATCTACTGAGTCAAAATCGCCTACTGCATGGTCAAGTTGAAAACCTTGATCCACTAAATATAAAGCGCCCCGATCCACACCGATTAACACAGAAGCATCATCAAGTTCTTTTAAGGCTGAAATTTTTTGCTTATAAGGAGGCTGAGCTCCCCCACAAATAATCATTACTTCCATTACTTTCCTCTTAACGAGGCAATTGCTGCCTTTCGATCTGCTTGTTTAAAGATATAAGAGCCCGCTACAAGTACATCGGCCCCTGCTTCTAGACAGAGTTGACCCGTTTCCTCATTGACGCCCCCATCCACTTCGATTTCATAATGATAGGATGAATTTGTTTGACGCCAATCGGCTAATTGTTTTATTTTATCAAGACTAGAATGAATAAATTTCTGTCCTCCAAAACCAGGATTGACACTCATTACAAGAGCCAAATCGATCATATCTAAAAGTGGAATCATTGTATCCACTGAGGTACCAGGATTGACTGCAAGCCCAGCTTTACAACCCAATTCTTTTATTTTCTGAATAGCAGAATGAATATGCAAGGTTGATTCCACATGAATTGTTATAATATCTGCACCCGCCTTCACAACCATCTCAAAATATCGCTCTGGTTCAGTCACCATCATATGGCAATCAAAGACTAATTGACTTTGAGAACGTAGCCCAGCATAAATCATAGGTCCATATGAAATATTAGGAACAAATTGTCCATCCATTAAATCCAGATGTAAATAATCTGCTCCTCCTTCTTCTACGATCCGAATATCTTCAGCTAAACGATTAAAATCCGCACTCAACATCGATGGGGCAATTTTCATAATGATTCTCCTTTATTAATATTTTGGTTTTCTTTGTTCAATTTTTTCGAAAATTTGAAGATAATTACGATAACGAGACAAGGCAATGTTTCCGTTATCTACTTCTTTTTTTACTTGGCAATGAGGTTCATTGACATGCATACATGACCGAAAACGACAATTATAACTGGCCTCTCTAATCTCAGGAAAAGCATTCGCAAGTTCTTCATTTTGGATTTGGTCAAAATCAACTGATGAAAAACCTGGTGTATCAGCTAATAGACCTTCATGGTACCGATATAAAGTGACTTCACGGGTCGTATGTTTCCCACGATTAAGTGAGTCACTAATTTCTGCTGTATTAATCAAGGCGGTCGGAATTAATTGGTTGAGCAATGTTGATTTACCTACACCAGATTGCCCCATTACGACATAGGTCCCTTCAGTAATAGCATTCTTAAGTGTATCCAAGCGATCTGAACTCTGATCAATTTCATAGACTTGATAACCAATCGAATGGTAGAGAGCCTTAATTTCTTCTAATCTCTCTTGCGCCTTCTGATTTCCTAACTGCTGACAAAGTAAGTCATATTTACTGAGAACAATGAGAGGTTCGATCTGATGAGACTCCACCGAAACTAGAAAATAATCTAATAAATTATAAGAAAATTCTGGCTCAGTCAAAGAAGTTACCACTAAGGCATAATCAACATTGGCCACATTTGGTCGCTTTAGTTCATTCTGTCTGGGTAAAATTTCAATTAATCGCCCAATCGATTGAGAGTCTTCTTCATCTAATTCAAATTTAACATAGTCTCCTACTAAGGGCTTCATTTGCAAATGACGAAAATTTCCTCTTGGTTTAGTAGCATAAGAATGATTCTCGCTCCAAACATAGTAGAAACCACTTATGGATTGATAGATAATTCCCGTTAATACAGTATATTCTTGTTTATTATCTGACATATGTCCCTCCTTTTATTCTCTTTCTGACTCCTTCTCTCTAAGCATATCATTTCAAACAATAAAAGCACATAGAATCTAATGATCAACCAGTCTCTATGTGCTTTCTTTTTTTTATTCTTCCGTTGCGGGATAAACTTCTGAACTTTCAGCTATAACCTCGCCATCACGAAGGATCCGATATTGTCCGGTTCCATCTGTTGGAATATAAAGGGTTAACTGTAATTCCTCAGATTCTGTGATCTCAAATTCTCTGGCAACTTCATTAATATTATTACGTTCATCCCCAATTTGAACTTGAATTAAGTTTGGCAAAGGTTTCTCTTCATCAAAGTCATTTTCAGCATATTTAGGAACATATTCAAGATAAACCGTTTCGATTGCTGCTACGACGTCTGTTTCCTCTTTTCCTTGTGAGACGGTCACTTTAATGGTATCCCCATTGATAATAGGTGAACCCGAAAGAGGTTCTTGCTCAATGATTTGTCCTTCTGGTATGAAGGAATGGTATTCATAGGTTTCTTCTACGTATAAGCCATAAGTATCGGCAAACTTGTGCACCATTTCAATTGAAAGATTATAAAAATCCTGCATGGTCGTATCTTCTACGTAGGAACCAATAACAAGCGTAATCGTCGTATCTTCAGGGACAACTTCTTCCCCTGGTTCAAGATTTTGTTCGAGAATTTTGCCCGATTCTTCCTGACTAGAAGCTAGATAACGAAGGTCCACAATGAAACCTGCATCAATCAGATCTCGCCTAACGGGTTCATATTCTTTGTCAACGTAATCACCTATCTTAACTCGTGGCTTGCCATCACTTAACTTCAGCTGAACAGAACTATTTCGATCCACGCGTTCTCCCGCTTTTGGATCTGTTTCAATAATTTGTCCACGAGGAATTGATTCATCAAAAACAACCTCTGTTTTACCAATCGACAGATCATTCTCTGACAAAACTTTTTCAGCTTGAGATTGATCCATCTCAGCTAAATCTGGGACATTCACACTGCCCGTAATGAATTGATAAGCAAAAAAGATCGCTAATCCTAAAAGGATTGAGATTAAGGAGAAGAATAAAATCCTCATAATTCGACCCCGGCTAGGGAATTTAACTTTATTTGGCTGATCAAAACTAGGATATAACTCTTCATTTAAGGGCTCGGGTGCCTCAACTTGTTCTGCTAAGATTTTTTCTGCTTGTGATAAGGGTTGAATAGAACTAAATTGCTCTGATTCGTCTCCTTGACTCTTAGGATTAAAAGTCTGTTCATTGATACGGTTACTACTTAGACAAGTTGATAGATCATTGAACATATCTTGCGCTGATTTATAGCGATCCTGTGGTTGTTTAGCAGTGGCACGTAAAACGACATTTTCAAGACTTTGGGGAACATAGTCCAATTTTTCACGAATTCTTGGAAAGGGCTCTTGGAAATGCTTCAAAGCGATTGAAACGGCTGATTCTCCATCATGTGGAACCTTTCCTGTAATTAATTCATATAGTACAACACCCATTGCATAGATATCAGATTTAGTCGCCGCACTAGATCCGCGAGCCTGTTCTGGTGACAAATAATGAACGGAACCTAGCAGGGTATTAGTCTGAGTAATCGACGTATCAGACAAGGCAACGGCAATACCGAAGTCGGTAATTTTAACAATATTATCTTTTGTAATCATGACATTCTGAGGCTTTATATCTCGATGAATAATTCGGTTACGGTGAGCAACTCCAATTCCAGCCACAATTTGACACATGATCGCAACGACTAATTCTAATGAAACCGGGGCATTTTCTTTAATAAAAGATTTTAAGTCCTGTCCCTCAACATATTCCATTACGATATACTGTTGATTTTCATGCTCATCCACATCATAAACTTCTACAATGTTAGGATGAAGAAGCTGGCTAGCTGAGATAGCTTCCCTTTGAAATCTCTTGATTGCATCTTGATTCTCTTGGAAGTCATAACGTAAAACTTTGACTGCCACTTTCCGATCTAAGATTAAATCATGGGCAAGGAAAACATTAGCCATTCCTCCTTGCCCAATTAAAGAGTTCAAGACATAACGATCTGATAATTTATCTCCAATTTCTATCATTACGCTTGTCCCCCTTTCTCATCAGCATGAGTCAGGTTTCGCACAAGGATAATTGTAATATTGTCAAGTCCTCCAGCATGATTAGCAGCATCAATGAGAACGGTTCCTATTTTTTTAATTTCTTTATGTTCTTGAATAATCTGAGTTATTTCTTCATCCGAGATCATATTACTTAAACCATCCGAACAAAGTAATAAAATTTCTATTTGATCACTTGCAAGATAATTGATTTCTGGTTCTGGACGACTAGGACTCCCAATCGATTGCGTCACCACGTTCCGACGAGGATGCTGTAAGCCCTCTTCTGGTGTGATTTCTCCAGATTTGATAAGCTCATTGACTAGGGAATGATCTTCCGTTAATTGTTCTAAATTCCCTTCATTATATGCATATGCCCTTGAATCACCGACATGGGCAATGATCACTTCGTCATTCACAATACTTGCTAATACTAAGGTCGTTCCCATTCCACCATAATCACTATCCTTATTGGATTCTGCTAGAATATAATCATTTACCTCTTCGATAATCATTCTTAGCCATTCTTCCATCGCCTTTCGGTCAAATTCTAAATCAATTTGCTCAAATTTTCGTCCGATGAACTCGGTCGTTTTGCGACTTGCAACATCTCCGGCTAAATTTCCACCTACTCCATCACATAATACAAGTAGGACTTGTTGGTTCTGTGAATAAAAATAATCTGCATAATCTTGATTGGAACTTCTTCTTTGACCAATACTTGAATGCACTGTAATATCCATAATTCACCTCATTAATTATTGAATTTTCTTAAGTCGACAGATAAAGAAACCATCTGTCCCATGATCATGAGGCCATATCCGTATATAACCTTTATCTGTAATTAGTGAATCATCAAGGATTTCTTCTGGGTTGATTTCATCAACTTCAAAATGGGTATGCTCCTCAACAAATGATTCTATTTTATTTTCATTTTCTTCCACACTAAGGGTACAAGTAGAATATATCAAATAACCTCCAGGTTTTAACAATGTTGAAAGGTGATTTAATAAATCACTTTGAATCCTGGATAAAGATTGAATATCTGCCATTGTCTTTACATATTTAATCTCAGGCTTTCGACGCATTAAACCTAACCCTGAACATGGTGCATCTAAGTATATCACATCAAAAAGCTTTTGAGAAAGTCCTTCAAATTTTAAAGCATCCATTGCTTTCAAGCTAATCCTATCCGATAAGCCCATTCGCTCAGCATGATCTGCTAAAATTTTTAATTTTCTTGCTGATATGTCTAAAGCAGTTAAATGTCCCTCACTTAACAAAGATGCAATATGAGTAGCTTTTCCTCCAGGTGCTGCACAAGCATCCAAAACTTCTTCATCTCCTTGAATTAAGCCCAAAGGAGCAACTAGCATAGAGGACTCATCTTGGATGGTCAATTTTCCTTGTTGAAAAGCTGTTGAATGAATTAAATTTCTATTTGTAGAACGAATTCCTTCTGGAGCAACTGAACTTTTTTCTACTTGAAATCCTTCTTCCATTAAAGCTTGAACCAACTCTTCCCTCTGCTCTTTTGGGAGGGTGAGACGAGCCGAAAGGTAAGATTGATTATTTAAACTAGATAAAAATTCTTCTAATTGCTCAAGTTCTAGAAATTGACTAAAATATTCCACCATCCATTTTTGGATCGAGTATTTAATGGATAATCTTTCATAAAGATCAGTTATCTGATCAAATGACGGTAATTTCTTACGTAAGAATTGCCTTAATATCGCATTGACAAATTTTGCTAAGCCTTGATGACCATTAATTTTTGCTATTTCAACCGCTTCATGCACCACGGCATGCTCAGGGATTCGGTCTAAATAGACTAACTGATAAACGGAAAGCCTTAATAGAGACTGAATCCAGTCTTCTACTGTTTTATCCTCAAGCAAGTCCTTCAAATAATAGTCTAAAGTCATTCTTCTTTGCACAGAACCATAGACTACTTTTACAATCAAATTTCGATCTTGTAAACTTTTTGGGCTTTCAACCATAAATTGATCAATCACATGATTAGAGTACTCGCCATGATGATCAATCTGATCTAAAAGGATCAGCATATCCCAGCGCAGATTATTTTTTAATAATCGTTTACTTTTATTTTTTATTTTCATAATCATTTCCTTTTAAATGAAAAGTATTCCCTAACATTTGTTCAATCGGGCTTCCCTTCATAAAGTTTTTAACCGGCATTCTCTTTTTACCACTGGCTTGATACTCTGTCACTTTAAGAACAGTCCCTTGCCCACATTGGACATAGAAAGATTCCTCATCCGATCCGATAATCGTGCCAGGTTTTTGATCAGCCAATAAGCTTAACTCACCTATTCTTTGAAGGGGATAGGCTTGCCAAATCTTGACTCTTTGCCCTTCATAAAGGGTATAAGTAGTTGGAAATGGTCTAAATGCTCGAATATGTCGATCTATTTCATAAGCAGTTTCTTGCCAATTTAGTTCTTCTTCCTCTTTTTTTATCGTTGGTGCATACGTCACTTGGTCTAATGGTTGATCATAAGCCTGAAGCTGATGATCAAAAATTCTAGGTAAAGTATCTAATAAAAGTTCCCGTCCCATAATTGCGAGTTTTCCAAAGAGAATCCCTACATCATCTTGATCATTAATCGGTAATGGGGCTTGCTTATAAATCGCTCCTGCATCCATTTCTTCTGACATTTGCATAATGGTCACTCCGGTCTCTTCTTGCCCTTGCCAGATAGCATAATGAATGGGGGCTCCCCCACGATATTTCGGCAAAAGCGAAGCATGAACATTCACTGCCCCATACTCAGGTCGATTCAATAATTCAATGGGAATCTTTTGTCCATAAGCAGCTGTCACAATGATATCTGCTTCAATCTTCATCAGCTCATCCAGTTCATTTGACTCTTTCAATTGCTCAGGCTGGAGGACAAGCAAGTTATGTTCTAATGCCATTTCTTTAACAGGAGGTGGTGTTAAGAGACGTTTCCTGCCAACTGGACGGTCCGGTTGTGTCACCACAGCCACTATGTCATAATCCACAATCTTGATCAGACCCTCTAAGATCGTGGCAGCAAATTTAGGTGTCCCCATAAAGATAATCTTTTTCATATTTTCACTTCCTAAATAAAATATTGTGGCTCATGATCAATTTGAATAAAGATTCCCTCTTTTAAAGTTTCTTGAGCCTCTTGTAAGATTTGATTTAAATCGCTTTGAATAACTTGTCGGTTTTTATATTTTAGCATTAATTGGAATTGATAATAATCATTAATCCTTTCAATTCCAGCAACAGATGGTCCCAAGATAAGTACTTCTTCCTCAGAAATCTGACTCGTTTGGAACAGTTTTTGTTTGATTTGATAAATTGCTGCTTGAGCCTTACTTCGATTTTTTGAACTGGCACGAATAAGAGTTGTAAAATAATAAGGTGGATATTGGCCCATATGACGACGTTTCATTTCATAATAAAAAAATTGCTCATAATCATGTTGCTGCACTAACTTCATAACGTAATGATCGGGATTATAGGTTTGAATAATCACCTCACCGGAATATTTACCACGCCCTGTTCGCCCCGCCACTTGAGTGAGTAGTTGAAAAGATCGCTCAGCCGCTCTAAAGTCAGGAATATTCAGACCTGTGTCTGCATTAATCACACCCACCAATGTAACTTTCTCGTAATCAAGCCCTTTAGCAATCATTTGCGTTCCTAGTAGAATGGCTCCTTCTTGTTCGGAAAATGCTTTGAGTAATTTGGCATGGGAGCCTTTACGTTTGGTAGTATCATTGTCCATTCGAATCACGGGTGTTCCTGGAAAAAGCTCTTCAATTGTTTCTGCAACCTTTTGTGTTCCCAAGCCTTGACTTCTCATATGTTGACTATCGCATTGAGGACAATGGAGAGGAACCGTACATTGATAATCACAATAGTGGCATTTCATTTGATGATCAAACTTATGATAGGTCAACGAAATATCACAACGTGGACATTGAAGCACATATCCGCACGAACGACATAATAAATAGGAGGCATACCCTCTGCGATTAAGTAGAAGAACGACTTGCTCCTTCTTGGCTATTTTTTCTCTTATTTTCGTTTCTAACAAAGGAGAAAATTCTAAATGTTGTTGGTAAACAACCGTCTGAGTCATGTCTACTATTTCCACAGGAGGTAAGGGACGTTGGTTTATTCTTTCGGGCATGCTAAGTAATTGGTAATGACCGACTTCTGCTCTTGCTCTCGATTCTAGTGAGGGGGTCGCTGATCCCAGAACTAAGGGACATGAATGGTGTTCTGATCGCCAAACAGCTACATCTCGCGCATGATAGCGTGGATTGTCAGCTTGTTTATAGCTCGTTTCATGCTCTTCATCGATAATAATTAAACCTAAATTTTTCAGCGGTGCAAAGATTGAGGATCTTGCCCCCACCACAATGGGAGCTTCTCCTCTAATAATCCTTCTCCATTCATCATACTTCTCGCTAATACTTAGACCTGAATGCAGAACCGCCACTCTTTGACCAAAGCGACCAATAACCCGTTGAACCATCTGGGGTGTAAGGGAAATCTCTGGCACCAGTAAAATAGAAGTTTGGCCTTTCTTTAAGGTTTCTTCCATTAATTGTAAGTAAACTTCGGTTTTTCCAGATCCTGTTACACCTTCCAATAGAAAGGTCTGGGACTTCTCATGTTGAATAGCCAATAGAACTTCTTTGAATGCTTCTTCTTGCATAGGGAGTAACTTTTGGGCTTCAGTCTGAGCAAAGTGACTCACTTGATAAGGTTTGCGGTACTCTTCTTTTTCCTCAAGTGTCATCCAACCTTTTTTGATAGCATTTTTTATAGTGGCGACACTCACATTCGATAGCTCTGCTAAAGTTTTCAGTTCGATGGCATGATCTAAAGGCTGTTCGATGAGATAAGTTAATAATTGAGCTTGTTTATGACTCCTTTTGTCTAGTTCGATCAAAATGCGTTGAAGTTCTTCAGCGGAATAAGACGGAGAAACATATTTAACTTTTCTAACCGTTGTTTGATCATAAATTCGATACTCAATTTCAATCAATTGCTCTTTAATCAAACGTTGGATTTTATTCCGGCTGATTTGATTTTCTAACCAATTTCGTTCAAGTTCATCACTTGTCACCTTTTCAGGATCAACATTTAATTCTGCCGCTAATTTTACCGCATCTAAAACAATAACGACCGAGTCATATTTCACTTTCAACATACTCGGTAACATCGCTTGAAGAACTGTAATTCGAAAAGCATGCAAATAATTCGCTAAATATTCAGAAAGTTCTACCAATTCAGCACTTAGATAGGATTGATAATCCAAAAGACCTGTAATTTCTTTCAATTTTCCCGAATAATCACTTTTCTCTTTAATTTTCACGACAAAAGCAAGCAATGTTCGATTGCCAAAAGGTACTTGAACGCGCATTCCAAGTTGAATGATTGCTTGATCTTCCTCAGCAACTCCATAATCAAACGTTCGATTAACCTGAGCACTTGGAATATCAACTATTACTTCTATTACCATTTAAACCTCCAAACTAAAAAACTACTATGACATCATTCATTAATCCAATGACTCATAGTAGTGCTAAGTTTTGCAATTAGTCTTTGATAGATAGAACCCCTGAAACAACTTCTTCAAGCGCTTTACCTACAGGCTTAACAGCTTCATAATCTTCCAATTGCATAATTTTATATTCATGCATTTCTTTTGCACGTTTACTTGCAAGAATAATTAATGAATATTTTGATGATTCTTTCTCCAATAAATCGTCAATAGACGGGTATAACATCATCGTGATTCAGCTCCTTCTACGAAATAATCTTGAATATCTTGTTGAATCCGATCCACAATTCGCTCAACTTTTAAATGTTCACACTCTATTATAGCATTAATTTTGCTAACAGCGTTAGGAACATAATCATTTACCACTACATAATCGTAATCCTTCATCATTTCAATCTCTTCACGCGCTCTTTCCATTCTTTCCATGATCACAGCTTGGCTATCTGTGCCACGATCTGTAAGTCGCGTTTCCAATTCTTTAAAACTAGGTGGAGCAAGAAATATGAAGATGCCTTCCGGCATCCTTTCACGAACTTTTCTAGCACCTTGAACCTCTATTTCTAGAAAGACATCACGACCAGCCTGTAAATTCTCTTCAATATATGCTAGTGGAGTTCCGTAATAATTCCCCACATATTCTGCATACTCTAATAAGGCATCCTTTTCAATTAAATTTTCAAATTCTTCCCTACTTATAAAGAAATAATCTTCCCCATTTACTTCACCAGGTCGGCTGGAACGAGTAGTTGCAGATACCGAATAAATATAATTGCAATTTTCATTGTCAAATACAGCTTCTCTTACAGTACCTTTTCCAACACCTGATGGTCCGGATAAAATAATTAACAAACCTCTTTGAGTGGACATGCCTTACCTCCATCTAATTATATCTGTTATCTTATCATATTTAGCTAAATTCTGAAAGATGATAAAAAATAAAAAAACATACCAAAAAAACGAAAATTCGTTCGCTTTTGTGTTGACAAAACGAAAATTTGTTCGTATACTGTATTTACAAACAGATGTTCGTAAGTGATATTAACTAAGGAGATGTTTACCAGTGGAATTACCTATTAAGAATCCTTTCTCTAATCAATGGCTACAGAATGTAGCAAATGACTTGTTTAGCCCTTTTATCCAACCGGCTCCACTCGTTCAAGAAGATATTCCCATGTCTTCACAAAAAGAACTTGAAATTATTCTAGATAGCCACTATCTCTCCCAATTACCTGTTAATATTTTATTTGAATATTATGATCAGCAAAACTGTTTGCAGATGGCTCAAATAGAAGTTATCATTGATTCACCTATTCAAGCTGATTCTTTTATCAAAGTTCGATCTGCTGAATCTGCTTTCTATTTAGAGCTTAATCAAATTATTAATGTGACTGCCATCACGCATAATTTGATTGCATAACTATGCGAGACATCTGTCCCTCAAGATCTGATCCCCAAATTGAGGGTTAATCCCCCCTAACTTGAAAATAAGTTAGGGGGGGATTTTACTAATCATTTAATAAAGATGAAGTTTCTTTACGTGATAAAAATCGTGTTCTTTTCGGAATAAGGAAAGCATGATTCATCCGACCTGCAATGATAAGCAAGACGGCGCAGAGCGCACTGGTAGTTATCCATGACAACCAAAAATTCAATTCATTTACTGGAAGCTCACTCTTATTTCCAAGAGCCAATGGAATAGCAAGGTATCTTAAAAGATAAAACGATAGACTCGTCATTAAACTGGCTGTGACAATATTTAGATAGGTGGAGGAATAACGATGATTGTTTAGAGTCTTTTGGGTATATTTAGCAAATAGTCCTGCAAGGCCCACAGATAAATGAGGTATGATTGATAATAAGACCACGTCCCACCAATCACGTATCCCATAATCGAAGACCCCTATTATAATACCCGCTAAGGCTCCGGCAAGCACACCAGAGGCCCATCCGTATCTTAAAGCAAACCATACTAAGGCTACCAGCCCAATATGTGGGATGATACCGCCCATCGAATTGATCGCGTAATTCGTCAGCAAATGTCCTCCAAAGCATAATATCAACGCCAAAGCCAAGTCCAACATTAAGCGCCATAAACGTTTATTCATATTTCACCTCTAGTCTTTCTTCGCCTGATAGTTCGAAGCCTCCATGATGATCGGTAAAACAACAGGCCGTCTTTTGGTTTCCTTAAATAGGAACTTGCCAATTTTCTCTCTTAAATCGCCTTTTAATTCACCCCAGTCAAAATCATCCGAAGCAAGATGCTCATCTAAAACATCCAAGGTTATATCAGAACAAGCTTCAATAAGATCCGTGGAAGTTTTCATAAATACAAATCCTCTTGAAGTAATCTGTGGTCCTACCAAAATCTTCTTCAATCTTCTAGAGATGGTTGCCACTACAACAAAAATTCCATCTTCACTTAAGACTCTCCGATCACGAAGCACCACATTTCCAATATCTCCTACACCAATTCCATCTACTAACACATCACCAGCATCTACTTGACCGCTCAGTGCCATTTTTCCATTTTTATACTCTAATACATCCCCTAAGGACAGAATAACAACCTGGTCTGGCTTCATTCCAACTTGAGTAGCAAGATCAGCATGAGCCTTTAGCATGCGGTACTCTCCGTTAATAGGAATCAGATATTGCGGTTTGATAAAGTTTAACATTAACTTCAAATCATTAGGCGTGGCATGACCAGAAGTTTTATGGTGATCTGTCACACTTAAGACACTTGCCCCAGCTTTATAAATCATATCTTTAGTCCTTGCCACACTCGTCTCCATTGAGACAGAAGGTGTCGTGGCAATATAAACCGTATCATGTTCCTTAATTCGAACAGAGGGATGGTTTCCTTGAGCCATAGCTTGAATGGTTTTAATAGGTTCTCCAACATCTCCTGTCGCCAGAATAACGACTTGGTTATCTTTAAAACTGTCCACTTTTTTGAAAGAACCAATTACATCACGACTTGGAATATTTATTTTATCTAATTGAATCGCGACATCCACAATCTCATATAACTCATCACTCGGAATAAAAATCGTTCGCTTAGATTGATAAGCAGCTTCTAGCACCTGCTGAATACGAGCTATATTTGATCCTATAGTACCAACGATTACACGACCCTTAGCATTTCGAAAAACTTCAGTAATTTCTTCAGAAATCATTAGATCACTCACATTTTCAACTGGAGACTCTGCTGCAGCAGAATCACTTAGTAGAGCAATCACATTTCCTTCCCCAATGTCCGTTAAACGACCAAAATCTGTTTGGTAAAATTTAGAAGCGCTTGGATCGAAACGGAAATCGCCCGTATAAACAATTGAGCCCTCTGAAGTTTCCAGAACGATCCCTACTGAATCAGGAATGGTATGAGTTGTTCTAAAGAAAGAAACAGTAACCTCATCAAACTCAATCTCAGTTTCAGAGTCAATTTCAAAGAAATTTTCAATTCGATCTTCTAGTCCTTGTTTTCTGGCTGAGATACTGGCCAACTCAATCGTTAAATGCGTTCCAAAGACGGGAGCATTAATTTTATTCAATAAATAAGGCAAGGCCCCCACCGCATCTGCATGTCCATGGGAAAGAAAAATTCCTACTACTCTGTCCGCATTTTCTTCTAAGTATGTAAAATCAGGAATCACCATATCAATTCCTAATAAATCATCCTCAGGAAATAATAAGCCACAATCCAAGACAAAGATGGCTTGATTGATCTCCACAATGTACATATTTTTTCCTTCTTCGCGAACGCCGCCAAGTGGAATAATGTTAATATTACTCATGTAACACCTCTTCAATATATTTATAACTGAATCTGCTAAGCAGACTTGTTTGCCACCATTAGACGGCACACCTTTTTAAATTATAACACACTCTTACCCGAATGAAAATTTGTAACTTTATAGAAAAAAGCCTATCACAGACTGAATCTGCAATAGGCTTTTGAATTATTCTGGTTTTTGCATCAAGACTTTGCGTGATAAGTCAATTCGTCCTCGCTCATCAATTCCTGTTACTTTAACGGTTACCTTATCCCCTAGATCAAAGACATCATCCACTTTTTCAATGCGACGATGATCAATTTGAGAAATATGTAATAAACCACTCTTGCCTGGTAACACTTCCACAAAAGCCCCATAGCTTTCAATTCGAATAATTGTTCCTTCATATGTTTGGCCAGATTCTACTTCAGCCACTAGGGATTCTACAATTGCTTTTGCTCGATCAATCATTGCTTGATCAGCAGATGCAATACTTACATTTCCATCTTGCGTAATGTCAATTTTAACCCCTGTTTCCTCAATAATTGAGTTAATCGTTTCGCCGCCTTTACCAATCACCACTTTAATTTTCTCTGGATCAATTTGAATCATATCAATCTTAGGTGCAAATGGACTTAGCTCTTTTCGTGGTTCAGGTAATTCTGAAGTGATATTATTCAGAATTTCTAAACGAGCTTTTTGAGCTTGTTCTAAGGCCTCTTGAAGAATCGCTTCAGTGATTCCTTGAATTTTGATATCCATTTGTAGAGCGGTTATTCCTTTTTCAGTTCCTGCTACTTTAAAGTCCATATCTCCAAGATGGTCTTCCAAACCTTGAATATCCGTTAGAACGGTGTAATTTTCTCCATCCATCACTAAGCCCATCGCAATACCTGCAACGGGAGCCTTAATAGGGACACCTGCATCCATTAAAGCTAAGGTTCCAGCACAAATAGAAGCTTGTGAGGATGAACCATTCGATTCTAACACTTCAGCAACCAATCGAATCATATATGGGAATTCTTCTTCAGACGGAATCACTTGAGCTAGCGCTCGTTCACCTAATGCTCCGTGCCCAATTTCTCGGCGTCCAGGACTTCCAACTCTTCCTGTTTCTCCAACTGAAAAATTAGGAAAATTATAGTGATGAATAAAACGCTTATCTTCTTCAGTCCCAAGTCCATCAATAATTTGATGTTCGCTCAAAGGAGCTAATGTCGCAATTGATAGCGCTTGTGTCTGCCCCCGTGTAAAGAGACCAGAACCATGTGTTCGAGGGAGTAGTCCGGCAACTGATTCTAATGAGCGAATCTCATCAATTTGACGACCATCTGGTCGAATACGTTCATGTGTAATGAGACGTCGCACTTCATCCTTTTCTAATTCATGAAGAGCTTTATGAACATCTTTTACTTTATCCTCGTGATCCGGATCATCCAACATTTTCTCAGTAAAGAAGACAACTGCCTCTTCCATCAAAGCATTTACCGCTTCTTCACGAGCTTTCTTTTCTGGCGTTTGAATCGCTTGTACCATACGTTCTTTATATAAAGCTTGAACTTGCTGCTGGATATTTTCATCAATAGAGACTAATTCAAATTCAAATTTATCTTTACCAACTGCAGCCACAATTTCATTCTGAAAAGCCACTAATTCTTTAATCGCTTGGTGACCAAATAGTAAGGCTTCTAACATTGCTGCTTCATCAACTTCTTTTGCTGATGACTCCACCATATTGATCGCATGAGCAGTCCCGGCAACGGTTAAATCAATGTCAGACTCTTCTTTTTGAGAAGGAGTAGGATTAATCAATAATTCGCCGTTAATTCGTCCCACATCTACCCCAGCAATCGGTCCATCAAAAGGAATGTCGGAGATAGCAATTGCTAATGAAGAGCCAAACATCGCAGCCATTTCGGGGGAACAATCTTGCTCAACCGATAACACAGTATTAGTTATTTGAATTTCATTTCGAACGCCATCAGGGAACATTGGTCGAATCGGACGGTCAATTAAACGTGCAGTAAGCGTTGCGTTTTCAGATGGACGACCTTCTCTTTTAATAAATCCACCTGGTACTTTTCCAACGGCATACATTTTCTCAATATAGTGAACCGTCAAAGGGAAAAAATCCATCCCAGATGCATTTTTTGATGCAACAGCTGCTGTCAAGACGACTGTATCTCCATACCGAACAAGAACTGAACCATTAGCCTGTTTAGCTAATTGCCCAATCTCAACGATCAAGGGACGTCCTCCCCAACTTGTTTCAAAGACTTGTTTATTTGTCATTCTGTAGACTCCTTTATTTAATTTCCGTCTGGAGTACCACTAAACAAAAATCAATTGCTCACAAGCGCGAGCAACTCATGTTTGTATAGTAGTACGACTCCAAACAAGGCTATTAGTAATATAACAAAAAGGATAGCTAAAAGCTATCCTTTCCTCAATGATTATTAACGACGTAATCCCAAACGTTGGATCAAGTTACGATAACGCGTCACGTCTTTATTACGCAAATACGCTAACAAATTACGACGGTGACCAATCTTTTTCATCAATCCACGGTATGAATGAAAGTCTTTTTTATGCGTTTTAATATGCTCATTTAAAGAGTTAATATCTTCAGTTAAAACTGCTACCTGTACTTCAACAGAACCTGTATCGCCTTCGTGTTGAGCAAACTCTTTAATGATTTCATTTTTACGTTCTTGTGAAATTGCCATGTTTTCCACCTCTTTCATTTTTAATTCGGCCACTGGCTAAGAATAACGTTGGTGATTCGTCAATCTGAGCAAGGGTCATATAATCCCAATCAGTCAAAGACGTCAACTGAAAGATTACCAAATTATTATACTGCAATCGTTCTTCTAAAGCAAGATTAAATTATTCATTATTTAAAGCGTAATAAACCTGAAATTCTTCTGGCGCTTGTTCTTTCTCCAATAAGTACCACTTGAGTTCCGCTGGCGATTGCTTCTTTTCTAGACAACTAAAGTAATAGCGCAAGTCAAGATGAAGATGACTGCCTTCCCCCTTGATAGGATTCGCAGGAATGTCAAAAAGACGAAGGTCAATGAGTCTTTCTTGGGTTCCAGACGCAATAGAGAAGCCTGTCTCTTCATAGAATTCTCGCTTGGCCGTTTCAACAGGAAACTCCCCTGCTTCAACATGACCAGCAGGTAATAACAATCTGTTTAAATAGGGATGCTGGATAAAAAAAGCACGATCCCCTTTCAAGACAAAAGCAGAAGCAGACAGGTGAAAAGGACTGGTCCGATCTGTAAGTTCACTCTCTGATAGCTTCTCCACTTTACTTAAACTTGTCTCTAAAATTTTGTGATCCATCCATGGATAGTTTTGCCTCTGTATCTGATCAATTGATTCTAACAAAAGCTCCTTAAGCTTTACCAAGCAAGTCACTCCTTACAACTTTAATTAAATAGAAAGAACCGACAATAAGCAATGGGGTCTGCTGGTCTTTAAGACTTTGTTCTAAAGCCTCACGAGGTTCAACATGAGTTTGAAATGGAACAGCATAAGCTTCAAATAAAGCTTGAAGTTGCTCAATCGGCATATAACGATCGGGATGATCTACTTGCGTTAATATAAAATCGGCATTGAGAGTCACAAGTCTTTCTACAATTCTCGGAACATCTTTATCTTTTAAGAAGCCACAGATAAGGGTCACTTTTTGCTGGCCAAACTCCTCTTTTAAACTTGTAATAAATTCTTCGATCGCATCCACATTGTGGGCTGCATCAAGAATAATAGCAGGATCATTTTGAATCCACTCAAATCGGCCTGGTAAACTAAGGTTTTCCAAAGCTTTATTGATATTTGTTATCTGAAAAGTCCTATTATTTTGTTTTAACCAAGTAAGGTACCATGCCATTACAGTTGCTAAATTTTCTTGTTGGTACGTTCCCTTTAAGCCGAGTTGAATCGAAAAATCTTTATAAGCTGGATCATTAATATAATAAGTTCCGGACTCATCTTTCATGATAAAATCTTCTTCAACTCGAATAAAGGTGCTTGCTTGTGATTCTGTTTTGTTCCTAATAATGGTTTCGACTCCCTCTCTTTGAAAAGGAGCTAATACAACCGTTCGCTGGGGACGAATAATTCCTGCTTTTGTATGAGCGATTGCTTCTAAATTATCTCCCAACAGATTGAGGTGATCTAACCCTATCTTGGTCACAATGGCATATTCCGAATCACCAATCGCATTCGTAGCATCTAATGCTCCCCCTAGACCGCATTCTATCACAACATAATCACAGACACGATTAGCAAAGTAGACCATGGCCACTAGAAATGTTGTTTCAAATTGTGACAAATCTTCTTCAGGTTGAAGGCCCATCGTTAAGGCTGCCTGATAAACTTGTTCCAGACAGCTATAGAAAGTTGTGCTTGCTATCATTTCATGATTTACCACAATCGATTCTCTTTCAGTATATAAATGCGGGCTAGTGAAGAGACCAATTCTATCATAATGTAATTTTAACAAGGCCGAGATCATGGTTGAAGTAGAGCCTTTACCATTTGTACCTGCAATGTGAATAATTTTAAAAGCTTGATCAGGTTGACCCAATTCTTTTAAAAGACGCTTCAGTAAGGTGATTCGGTCTCCCTCACCATATAAAATATTCGGAACGTTTGCCGATAAATCAGATGCCATTAATGAATCACCTTCGGTAAAGATTGTAAGAATTCATTTCTCAATTGGACATCATCGTTAAAAGCACCTAAAAAATAAGTTGTTCTTGTGACAGAATTAGTTTTCGCGACACCACGCATTTCAACACACATATGACGGGCATCCACCACAACCGCTACCCCTCTTGCGTTCGTAATCTCCATCAAGATATCTGCGACATTGCGTGTAATATTTTCCTGCACATTTAATTTTTTAGAAACATAGTCCACTAAACGTGGGATTTTTGATAGACCAATGATTTTTCCTTCTTGAGGCAGGTAACCAACATTGACCGTTCCAAAGAAAGGTAACATATGGTGCTCACACATTGAATAAAATGGGATATTATTTACAGAGACCATTTGACTAGCTTGGCTGGTTTCTGTGGGAAACATTTTTCCTTCTGTAAATTCAGTCTTACAGGTCGAAGCGGTCATTTCTTTTAAAGCTTTCGCGACACGTTTCGGTGTTTCAACTAGGCCTTCACGGTCAGGATCTTCTCCTATTTCAATTAAAATTTCACGGACTAATTCTTCAATTCGATTAAGGTTTAATTCTGTCATTCTTATCTACTCTTTCTATTCTTTGATCAGTTGTTGCTTCTAACTTTGCAATGGCTTCTGTAATAGCTTCAGTATGGATAAAATCTTTTTCCATTATTTCTTGTAAAGGGATTAAAACAAATAAGCGATTAAAAACTTCTGGATGTGGTAAGGTAAGATCGGGATGATCGCTCTCCAGTTCATCGTAAAATAAAATATCGATATCTAAGGTGCGTGGCCCCCAAATAATCACGCGTTTTCTCAAAAGTTCCGCTTCAATTTCATGAATATAATCCAAAAGTTCCTCACCTGAAAGTGACGTCTGAATTAGCATAGCTTGATTAATAAAATCATCTTGAACGACTCCACCCACTGGTGAGGTTTGATAATACGCCGAAACTTTTTGTACTACAATTTGAGGATGAGCTGCTAGGCGTTGCTGTCCCTGACTTAGGTTCTCAAAGCGATCCCCTAGATTGGAACCAAGACTCAAATAGACCGAATGTTCCACCTTTATGCCTCCATCTCCACTTCTGCTGAATCAAGAATCCCATCAATAGGGACTTGCAATTTACGCAAATTAACTTTAACACTTTCTATTTTATCAGGACTTGCCTGCTTAATAAGATCGATGATTTCGAAGGCCATTGTTTCAATTAAATCAGCCCGACTTTCTTTAATATACTCAGCGATCTTATCATAGAAAACAGCATAAGAAACCGTTTCATCGATGTCATCTCTCGTCACAGACGATTTAATCTTAACCGTTAAATCAATGGCAATATTTTGGCCTAATTTTTTTTCTTCTGGAAACACACCGATATAAGAATGAAAGAGCATATTATTTAATTTTATTTTAAACATTTTTCCACCTACTTAGCCTTATAAGCGCCATAATTAATATCTTCAAGTGTTTCTGCCATACGAATATTATTACCAATGAGACTGGCGATGTGATGTTCTGTTCCAACATGTACTCTTACCACTTCAACTCCCATAAAAGAAGCAACTGCTGTTAGAGCAGCTGAAGCCTCATCTCGCAATGAAAAGCCTTCCTCAGTCTTAGTATCTATATTATATCCGGCATCTGCTAAGGTATTTTGGATAAATCTTTTTCTTGAAACTCCTAGAAAACACGTATATCCCCATTGATGAATTAATTGAGCATGCTTAACTAAGTTAAAGTTTTCTTTCTTGGTTAAACCAAAGCCTATACCAGGATCTAAAATAAGACGATCCCGAGATAGTCCTGCCGCTTCTGCATATTCAAAGGACTTTTTAAAATAAGCTTCCATAAGTTCAATTTCATCCATTTCAGCAAATCGTTCTAATTCATTCTGGGTAAAAACTCCCTCAGCACCAAATTGAGGAAACACCTTAGCAGAAGGATGATTAGGTCGAACAATAACAGGATTAATCATCACCACTGCTCCTGCTTGACTTGGTGCTATTACTGAAGCCATACGTGGATCTCCCAACAACCCGGTAATATCATTGACAATATCTGCTCCTGCATCAATCGCAGCCTTAGCGACTTCAGATTTCCATGTATCAACTGAAACAATTGCATCGGTTTCTTTTTTTATCGCTCGAATGACAGGAACAACCCGCTTAATCTCTTCTTCAATATCAACGTAGGTCGAACCAGGTCGAGTAGATTCACCTCCAACGTCAATCATTCGACATCCCTGATTAATAAGCTCTTTTGCTCGATCTATTGCTTTTTGGGTTTCAAACCACATCCCACCATCTGAGAAAGAATCTGGGGTCACATTTACGATTCCACAAATGATGGTGGGATCGCCGTGTTGAATGGTTTGACCATTGAAATTAAAATGCGCCTGATTTTTTTCTATCACTGTTAACATTTTATCCTCCATCGGGATGATCACTCTATTTGTATGTAAAAAGAGCACTCTAAAAATAGAGTGCCGCCGCAAATAAACAGCGGAGGCGATATTCTAACGCATGGTTGTATCCCCACTTCGTCTCCTAGCTACATCCCATCTAGAAGCACTTGACGTAAAATATCTACTCTGTTTTATTGATACCGTTCCATTGTATGCGATTACTCAAAAGAATACAATGGCTTTAATCATCTATTTTAAGTTTCTTATTATTTCATCCCAAAGTGGGCTTTTAATTCCATAATAATATCTCGCGTTTGAGCTGCAGCCTCAAAGTTCATTTCTTTAGCATAGGATTTCATTTGCAATGACAAACGTTCAAGCTCTTCTTCTCTTTGAAGGCGAGAAAGCTTTTTAAATTGAAGAAGAATGTTCTCCTCCTCTTCTTCGGTTTGAACATCATGAGTAATCCGTATGAGATCACGAACCTCTTTTTTGATTGTTTTAGGTGTAATACCATGTTCTTTGTTATAGGCCATCTGAATCTGACGCCGCCGCTCGGTCTCCTTAATGGCTCGATCCATCGAACCTGTAATTTGATCAGCATACATAATGACATAACCGTTCTCATTACGAGCAGCTCGTCCAATCGTTTGCACCAACGATCTTTCTGACCTTAGGAATCCTTCTTTATCCGCATCTAGAATAGCCACTAAAGAAACCTCAGGCACATCTAAGCCTTCTCGTAAAAGGTTGATCCCTACTAATACATCAAAAATACCTAAACGTAAATCACGAATAATTTCTGTTCTTTCTAAAGTCACGATATCAGAATGAAGATACTTCACTTTAATATCTAGCTCTTTTAAGTAATCCGTTAAGTCTTCCGACATTTTTTTAGTTAAAGTGGTAATAAAGACTCTTTCATTGCGTTCCACTCTTTTATTGATTTCAGAGACTAAATCATCAATTTGACCTTGGATAGGACGAACTTCTATCTTTGGATCAAGTAAGCCTGTTGGACGAATAATTTGTTCCGCCACTTTTCCTCCCACTCTCTCCATTTCATAAGGACCGGGAGTTGCAGATATATAAATAATTTGATTAACATGTTGTTCAAATTCTTCTAATCTTAGGGGCCGGTTATCAACCGCTGAAGGAAGTCTAAAACCATACTCTACTAATTGTTCTTTACGAGCTCGGTCTCCATTGTACATTCCTCGAATTTGGGGCATGGTAATATGCGATTCGTCCGCTACAATGAGATAATCTTCGGGAAAGAAATCAAGTAAGGTATAGGGAGCTTCTCCTGGCGCCCTTCCATCCATGTGACGCGAGTAATTCTCAATCCCTGAACAATAGCCCATTTCCAGAAGCATTTCAATATCATAGTTAGTACGCTGTTCTAAGCGCTGGGCTTCGAGGAGTTTGTTTTGTGCCCTAAGTTCTTCTAACCGTTCTTCAAGTTCAATCCGTATTGATTCAACCGCTCGCAACACCTGATCTTGATTGGCCACAAAGTGAGTCGCAGGATAAATTGGAAAATGATCCACATCGTTTTTAATTTCTCCTGTTAAAACGTCTACTTCACGTATCCGATCAATTTCATCACCAAAAAATTCTACACGGATAACTTCCTTATCACGAGAAGCTAGAAAAATTTCCAGCACATCTCCTCTAACCCTAAAAGTTCCTCGTTGGAAATCAATATCATTGCGAACAAATTGCATATCGACCAAACGAGTAACCACTTCATCACGAGAAATTTCCTGCCCTTGACGCAAAGAAAGAACATGTTCACGGTACATTTCTGGATCTACCAATCCATAAATGCATGAAACTGAAGCGACCACGATCACATCATTCCGCTCTAATAAAGCGGATGAGGCAGAATGGCGGAGCTTATCAATCTCATCATTAACACTCGACTCTTTCTCAATATAGGTATCACTTGCTGGAACATAAGCCTCCGGTTGATAATAATCATAATAGGAAACAAAGTATTCTACTGCATTATTAGGGAAAAATTCTAACAATTCAGAATATAATTGTCCTGCTAAGGTCTTATTATGAGCTAGAACTAGGGTCGGTTTATTGACAGATTCAATCACCTTCGCCACTGTATAAGTTTTCCCCGTTCCAGTTGCTCCAAGCAAAACTTGTTCATCTTCACCTTGCTGAATCCCCTCCACTAATTGTTGAATAGCTTGGGGTTGATCGCCTGCAGGTTCATAAGGGGCCACAACTTTAAATTTATTATTTTTCAAACAGGGATCCTCCTTTATTTATCGACTTCCTTAATTTAATAGAAGATTTTAGGATAGTCAACTTTTGTGTGTTACCATCGATGGAAGCAAAAACTTTTTATTGCAAGATTGATTGGACTTATGTATAATGTTTCATGTTGACTAAGTTTCCGAGCTTAGCTATTCTTATTTGAAAAGGGGTGACCATCGATGGCCAATACAACATCAGCAATGAAACGCGCTCGTCAAACAGAAAAAATCACAAGCCGTAAACGTACTCAAGTAACTGCTTTACGTACTTCAATCAAGAAAGTTCGCCAAGCAGTTGAAACAGGAGAAGGCGATGCACAAGCATTATACCAAGAAGCGGTTAAAGCAATTGACTCAGCTGCAAGTAAAGGTTTAATTCATCACAATAAGGCTTCTCGTGACAAATCACGTTTAGCTAAATTAGTAGCATCAGCTAAATAATAAACAGCCAGAAGTTCCTAGAGGGGCTTCTTTTTTTTGATAAAAAACGCCCTCATAAATTGAAGGCGAATTTTAATTTATAAGAAATTTTCAATTAACCACTCACGATCATAAGGTGCGATCTCAGATACTGGGATATCTAAAATAGTCCTAGCACCTTTCTCCCCTTTAACAGATAATCGATAAGCTGCACGGGCATAAGCCACCAAAACCGAAGCCGTAAAAATCGGTTTCGCTTCTAAATTTAATTGAAATTCCAGTAAATGACCTTTGCCCTTTTCATATTTTCCTGTCCGAATCAATGTACCCGCCTGAGAATTCCCCTGATGCTCTTGGGCCATTTCTTCTTGACTAATAAAATGCACTTCAGTTGCATTGGATGAGAAATAATCTGGTAACTGCTGGATGGCTGCTCTAACTTGCTCTGGATCAGCCCCTTCTTCAAGGACGACAAAAGCTTCACGCGATTGTTGTTGACCAATCGATATTTCAGGAGCTTCTCCCTTACGCACACTTTCTAAAGCTTCTTCAGCTGGTAAAGTATATTGAACTGCATCAGCGACTCCTTTAACTCGACGTAAGGTTTCTGAATGTCCTTGACTAACACTTCTCCCTGTAAATTGGTAGGTTTCACCTTGAGGAAGTACCGCTTCAGCTAAAAGACGATTTAAGCTAAAGAAACCAGGAGCCCAATCTAATGCTAAAATCGCAAGTTTATCGTGTTCACGTGCCACCCGATCCACTCTTTCTAAATGAATAGGTAGCTTGATCATAGGTAAATAAGATTCTACAACATTAAAGTATTGACTGTATTCTAGCGTTTGCTTATAGGTATCTGTTGTCGCTCCTGAACAAATAATGAGAACATCAATCTGATCACTGTACTCTGAAATCTTCTCCAGTCTTTCCTTCTTAACAGGTTGAGTATAACCCACAGTTGTTTCCGCTTCTTCCTGAGAGAAAACTGCTACTAATTCCATGTCATCTTGCGAATTAACATCATGGACTACTTCATTGAGTAGCTGGGGATCTCCCATTACTCCAATTTTAATTTCTGACATCGTGCACCTCTTTTATTAATTTTTTTATAATTGAAGAATCTTAGTCAAAATTAAATAAAAATACGTTTCCTTCTGTCCGATCCCTATCTTCATTCGAAAATCCGCTTCAATTAGAGAATCGTATAGAATCGCTAATTCCTGCAAATCCATACTCCGGCTCGCTTGCATTGCCAGCTTGACTCGGTATGGATGAACCGATAATACCTGAGCAATATCTCCTTGCATCAATCCTTGTCTTTGCATTAATTTAACTTGAATAAACAATCGAAATTGAGAAACAATTAACGCATGCAATTGAATGGGTTCATGTTTCATCAGAATCAAGTCACGATAAATTTGAATCGCACGACTCGCATCCTTAGCCAAAACAGCATTCGTTAATTCGAAGACATCCGATTCTAAACTCCGAGTCACTAAAGTTCGAACTACTTCAATTGTAATCGAATTTCCATCTACTGCAAATTGTTTGAGTTTCTGAATTTCAGCAATTGTCTGACTGAGTTGATAACCGGTTCGAATCAGTAGCTCTTGAACTGCCTCTCTACTAATCTTAAGCTCTTCGCCCTGGATATAAGATTGAATATATTGATAAACTTCTTTCTCTCCAAGAGGGGTTGTATCGACAAATTGTCCTTTTTGAATCAAAGCTTTTGTTAATTTTCGCCGTTTATCAATCTGATCATGTGGGATTACCAACAATAAATGACTAGCAGGATTAGGATTATCCAGATATTCAAGTAACCTTGTCTGTTGAGAGTCTGTTAATTTTTGACTCGGTTGACTACAAATAAAATCAATGTGATCAGCAATAATCAATCGTTGATCAACAAAAAAAGAATACATTTCCGCCTCATCTAGCACTGGATCCCAACCTGATTCTTCCACATCAATCGTGGTTAAATCTAATTCTCCTGCTGCTTTTTCAACAGCACTCGCTAGACTCTGACGAAATTCATTGATAAGAAAAGTTTCACTTCCTTGCAAGATATACACGGGAAATAACTCTCCTCGATGAACCGCTTGAATTGCTTTTTGAAATTCCAACTTACCACTTCTTTCTTTACAAGCATATTAGCTACCCACTTTTGACGATTCAAGGTAGGGAACTTACAATCTAAAAGAATCTTCTGTATAATAATAATCACCATGTTAAACAAAGAAAGGACTGATTCCGTGCGCCCTATTATCGGGATAACTGGTAACTTAACTGATATCCAAAATGATGACCGCTATGCACCTTTTACTGTATCTTATATTCCTCATGATTTCGTCAAAGCTATCAAGGCTGCTGGAGGAATCCCCATTATTATACCATTAATTCGAGACGAAAACCTTTCAGAATACTTAGAAATCGTAGATGGGCTTGTTCTAACGGGCGGTCAAGATGTTAGCCCTATCTTCTATAATGAAGAACCTGATCTTCGGTTAGGCTCCATCTCTCCCAATCGGGATGAGCATGAAATTGAGTTAGTCGAACAATTTCTTAACAGTCAAAAACCCATCCTAGGTATTTGTCGAGGGATGCAAATCATCAATATCGTACTAGGAGGAAGTCTGTATCAAGACCTTAGTCTCGCCCCTAATGTAACGGTCCAACATGTACAAAAAGCCGAGGTTCATTTTGTCACCCATTCTGTTTCTGTTGATCCTGATTCCTCGCTTGGCCAGCTCATGAAAACGGGCGACTATGTCAATACTATTCACCATCAAGCGATTAAAGAGCTCGGAAAAGGTTTAAAAGCCTCTGCCTGGTCACCAGACCGTTTAATTGAAGCGGTCGAATCAGAGGATGGCAGCCAGAATATTATAGCCGTACAATGGCATCCTGAACTAACGTATGATATTAATCAAGCAAGTCGATCTATCTTCAAAAACTTCATCAACCGATCTTTAAAAGCACGTGAAGCGAACCAATAAAAGATCACCCTCAGAAGAAAGGAACCCCAAAAACCAGAAATGGTTAAAAGGGTTCCCTTTATTATCAGCAGCCATTAATGTAAAACCTCCTAATAACTACTTCCATTTAATCTACCATCTATCCACCTTCCCCTATTGATTTTATTTCTATTTATTTTTCGTCATGATAAAATTTTTATATATTATTAAATGAAATTCAAAAACTTTTGCTAACAGCAAAAAAAGCCGCTTTTAAGTTTTATAAATTTTATTTAATAGTGTTCTTACCATAAAATTTACTGATTTATTAAGAAAAATAGATTTTAAAAACCTACCTGTAATCTTTCAAATTGATCATTTGGTCATAGTGCATTTCTGAATCGATATGATGAGCCACTTCCACTAGAATAATAGGAAGACTGGAAAGTAATTGACGAACACGTTTTGCATTTTCCCTATCTAAAGCAGCCGTTATTTCATCTGCCAGTACAATGTCCTTCTCTCGAAGCAAACAACGTACCAGTTCTAATCGGAGTCGCTGCCCTCCTGAAATATTTTCACCGTTATTTATCAGGTGATAGTCCAAGATAGAAGGAATTTCACCAGTCAAGCCAACTTGATCCAAATAGTATAACAATTGCTTATCTGAAAACTCTTGCCCAAAAGTTAAATTATCTCGAATCGTGCCATGAGTGAAGAATGGATGCTGTGAAATATAGGCGATATTTCCTTGAAATTGGGAGAACTCTTCTCCTTTGCTAGTGCGCACGTAGAGACGTCCCGTATCAGGACGTATTTTTCCGGCAATGATTCGTAAGAGAGTAGATTTCCCAGTACCACTAGCTCCTTTTATTAAAACTTTACTTGGCTGAGACAAATTTAGTGATAAATTTTGAAAAAGGATTCGTTCTCCAATATTTTTTGATACATTTTCCAAGACTAATTCCGAAACGTTATCAACTGTATGGTAAGAATATTCTACACTAGAGTCTTCCAATATCGAAAAGATTCTTTCTCTTACCACACCTGAACGTTGAATATCAGAAACACTATACATAATAGATTGGAGTGGTCCATTTATATTCATAGTGGCAATGTACATGGCAATCAAGCCAGCTGTTGTTAATTCAGCCCCTCGTTCTTGCATCACCAAACCTAGCGCTAACGGCAACACCTGACTAAAAAATTCGATCGGACCATTAAAGAAAAAAACAATATTGTTGGTCCATTCATTTCTCCAACGCGCATTTTCATAGTCCTCATTGTATTTCTCAAGCATGGACATTTTTTCTCTAGCTACACCATAGAAATAAAAAGTATCTGCCCCTCTAAAAAAATCACCCACAGATAGATGGAAATTCTTTTGATTTTTTGAAAAAGCAGCTCCGCTATTATTCAAACGACTATTCATCAACCATTGTGGCAAGGGCCGTAACAGAGAAAAAGCGACAAAAAACAGTCCTAGCCAAAGGTTTTGCCACAGAATAAAAACAATCGTCGTGAAAAGGATAAAACTTTTTCCAATAATCAGATCTAAAGGAAGAAAGAATTGATCGTACAATAACTCCATTTCTTGAGTGACAATCGAAACCTTCTCATCATCAATAAAAGCATCTTCTAAAAACAATTTTCTGAATAGTTGATTTTTCAATCGTAATTGCAAATGACGTTGTAAATTATTACTCACAAAATTGGCAAGCAGCATCGTGCTATAGAAAATCAAATGCAAACAAAAACCATATAATATAAAGGACAGAACCATGTCTAAAGTCAACTGATCTTCTTGAATGACTAACAAACGCTCTAGTAAGAGAGGTTTAATAAGAGACAAGCCACTATTTAAAAACATCCCTATTAAGAAATAAATGAGCACATTGGTTTTAATATATTTTAATATTTTCATAAGCAACTCCATCTCATTACAAACAATTATTTAAAGATCACAGTAGAGAATAATTTGTGAATTTATTGGCTGTTTATATAGGAAAATCTCGATTGTTCAATAATTATTCTGACCTCTTACCACTTCATTTCATTCACCACGTATAATTTAACATACTGTATAAACACCATTTTTAGAAAGCGTTTTCTATCTGTGTCTCTTCTATTCTATCATATTAAAAATCAAATGATCAATTGCTTTTTGTAATGAAATAACTATCCATTTACCATTAAGTTAATTGGGAAGAGAAAAATGGAGGCCCAAAATTATTTCTGCTTTTTTTGACAACAAAAATAAAATCATTACCCGTAAAAGATCTTCATAAAAAATTTCCATTAATAAAAAATAAACCTGCTCCCTTTAGAGGGAACAGGTTTATTTTATTGAAAGCTAAAAGAATCTTCATTAGAAAACATGTAGGATCGGTGATGATACCGCATTGAAAGGATTAAGCCCACACCTATCATGTTGGAGATAATGGCGGAACCACCTTGTGAGATAAATGGCAATGGAACCCCTGTAATAGGTAATAGTCCAATCGTCATCCCTACGTTTTCCAGTACGTGGAATAAGATCATGGAAATAACTCCTGCCGCAATATAAGTATAATACTCATTTTGCGTTTCAAAGCATGTCTGAACCATCTGATAAATTAAAATAAAATACACTACCAGAATAAATGAAGCTCCTACAAAGCCAAAATTTTCGCCAATCGTGGTAAAGATAAAGTCAGACTCCCGAACCGGAACAGGAACTTCCGTTACACCAAATCCTTTACCTGTTAATTGACCGGATCCAATTGCTAAAATTGACTGGACTAATTGGTATCCATCTCCACTCGTATCTTCAAATGGATTGAGCCAAGTTGTGACCCGGCTTAATTGGTAAGGTTTAAAACCAATTTTTAATAGAATATCTGGGAAATAGGCCGCCAAGACAATCAAGCCGCCTCCAAAGATTACGGCAAATAGGAAGGCAGGAAGTAAGATTTTCCAAGAAACACCTGATAAAAGAATTACCCCTGCTACGATCGATAACATAACCAAGTTAGTCCCTAAGTCATTCTGTAATTGAACTAAAATAAAAACTGGCATTGCAGCAGCTAAAACTTTCCCAATCAAGACTACATCGGTTTTTAAGTTACGATTAGTCGTCTGATTATTATGAGTGGTAATAATCCTTGATAAGAAAATAATTAATGCTGGTTTCATTAATTCTGATGGCTGAAAAGATAAAGGCCCAATAGAAAACCATGATTTAGCCCCCGTTAAAGCAGCCGTCTCCCTATCGTGAAAAAGTAAGACGAGAAAGAGTAGCAATAAACCAACGCCATAGAGAATCATCGATAGTTTCCAGTATTGCTCACTATCAAATTGCATCACAATAATAACGACTAAAGCCCCTACTGCATACCACAGGGCTTGTTGTAAAGTTGGCATCATCCCCTGATTCTGAATGCCCGCTGTAGTTGCATAGACAATGACAATTCCAAGTAAACATAAAATTAATACCGTTAAAATAATTCCATAATCAATCCGATTATCGGAATAATTAGCAAGTCGCTTATTCACACTCATGGACTTGATCTTCCCCCTTTAATTTCCTGGCTCTTTCTTTATAAATTCGCCCTTTTAAATGTTGCTCGGTCACAAGACTTGGCATAAAATGTTCAGATTGTTTTTGCCAAGTTTTAAATTCAAGTGAAATATCTAAAAGTTCTGCATAGGTCTTTGTTTTATAATCATGATAGAAGACATTGACATATCCACCAATGGCAATGACCATACAATTGAAATAGAGCCAAATTAGGACCACGATTAATACTCCAATGGCAGAGTTACTATTCACTTGGCTACTGGTGAGAGAAAGGTATAAGCTAAATAATTGAGAAATTAATGCAAAACCTAACATCGCAAAAACAGCCCCAGGAATAGCATATTTAATTGGCCATTTTACATTTGGCATAAAAGCATACATCAAGACTAACAAGATGAATAAGCCTAATACAGCAATAATCCAACTTTGTTGCAAGAAACCTAAAATTAAAGATAACTCAAGATGCCACCATTCCTCAATAAATTCTAAAACATGCTCACCAAAAATAATAATAATGGATAAAGCACCCGCTACAATTGCGATCATGAGAGTAAAAATATACCCAAATAACCTTTGAAGCATAATATTTGAGCGAGGTTTGGCTTTATAGATAGTATTCAGAACTCTTTGGACTGTATTAAAGACATTAGAAGCCGGCCACAAAGAAATTAATAACCCCAAAGACAAGGCACCTGCCGAGGTATTCTCTAAATAACTGGTAATAATGGGAATCAAAACTTTTCCAACCTCATCTGGAAAAGCCATGCCCAAAACTCCCACAATTTCTTCTTGATTAATAGGCAAAATTGCGGCGACATTCGCAAAGGCAAGCAAAATAGGAACCACAGCCCAAATAATATAAAAAGATAACTCAGCAGCATAAGAGCCAAATTGTAATTGCTTAGAATTCAATTGAAAGGTTTTGATCAAGCGAGAAAGTCTTTTAGGTTGGCTTTCCGAGTAACTCGTTTCCATCAATTTTCTCCTCTCTCTTAATAACTTCTATAGGTTACCATATCCCTACTTTCATGCCAAGCATATTAATAGAGTCTATAAGCATTAAAATTTTTGATTCATCAATAAAAAAGTTTCATATTTATTACCTCAGAGTATAACATAATGATCTTCTAAAAACATAAGGCCAATTTTATAATTCATCAGCAAAATTCTGCTCAACAGATATGTAGGAGACAAAGTTTAATCTAGGTAAATTGAAATAATTATTTCTTCTTGAGGGAAACGATCACTATCATTATAATTAAATATACAAAGGAAAGGAGATATTTATGAAAAGAACAATATTTTTATCTTTATTAGTATTATTTCTATTTGCCTTCACAAGTTCACCAGAGGTTTCACTCTTGAAAAAAACAAATGATCATAAAGTTTATGTGAGCTATGATATTTCTCAAGAAGATACAGTCGAAAATCTCAAAGTAGAATATGTTTTAAATGATTCAATTTCTTTGAGCGATAAAAAAGGATTCTTAAAAGAGAAAAAAACATTTGAGAATAAAATCAAAAGACTCATTCCCAAGCAAGATAAGTTTCAAATAGAATTTAGTAACCAAAGCCTACTCTTTACTTTTAAAGGAAAAGTAAGTCTACAGGGAATGATTCAATCACTTCCGATCCTGACCTTAAGTGATGACAAAGCCCATACACTTGAAAAAACCCTCCTTGAAAATGGCTTTATAAGAATCGAAAATAAAGAAAATTAATAAAAGAATCTCTATCAATAAACCTTTTACCCGATCCTCCCTTAGACACCGTACTCTATTAATAGTATAATTAAATATTAATAACGGAGGTGCGATATGACGAAAGGCGTTACATTCTATTTAATGCGACATGGAGAAACTTTTTTTAACCATTATGGTCGAGTGCAAGGTTGGTCCAATTCTCCCTTAACACCTAAAGGAATTGAGCAAGCAAAAGCAAGTGGCCGTGGGATTGCGGATATCCATTTCGATGCTATCTATACCAGCGATTTACAAAGAACACAAGAAACCCTTCACCACGTTCTAAGTCAAACCAAGCATTCCTATGAAGGTAAGATCAAGGCCATGCCAGAATTAAGAGAAGTCAGTTTCGGTTCTTTTGAAGGCCTTCCTTCTTCAGAACTTTTTGACAAGGTAGAATCTCACTTATTAGCGAGCGGATATACTAGTCAAGCAGAAGTTGAGATGCCTACCCTTTTAAAAATCATTAAACATCTTGATCCTTATCATCATGCAGAAAACTATGTTGACTTTTGGAATCGGATTGAAACTGGTTTGCTAATCTTACTCAACAAGCATGCAGGTACTGATCAAAAAATTCTTATTGTATCACACGGCTGGACGATTCGAAATCTAATTCATGGGCTAGTGGCGGACTATGAAGAAGGCGAACCTTTACTCAACTGTTCTCTCTCGATCGTTGAATATCGTCAAGGACAATTTCGTTTGAATGCCATTAATAAAGTCGATCATTTTATTGAGGACTAACCTTTATAAAAGAGTTCTTTCACGAAGCGCCCCTTAAATCCATATCCAGATTTAAGGGGCGCTTCATCATTTGAAAAGAACTCTTTGATCATGAGTTAGATAAGGATTATGAGACTGTTGCTTGTAGCTGATACATTTCAGCGTATTGTCCATCCAGTGCCATTAATTCCTCGTGACTTCCCTGCTCAACAATTCGTCCCTTTTCCAAAAGGATTATACAATCTGCATGTTGAATAGTGGATAGTCGGTGCGCAATCATAAATGTTGTTCGGCCTTCCTGCAAAACTTGCATGGCTCTCTGAATGATCGCTTCTGTTTCAGTATCAATATGAGAGGTCGCTTCATCTAAAATCAAGATTTTAGGATCAGCGGCTAAAGTTCTAGCAAAAGAAACTAGCTGCCTTTCTCCAGAAGAAAGTGATTGTCCCTTTTCCACCACTACTTCATGAATTCCCTTCGCTAATTTATCTATTAGAGGATCAGCCCCCACTAGTTTAATGGCTTTCTTGATTTGTTCTTCTGTAATGGATGGATCATTCATACTAATATTAGATGCAATCGTTCCAGAAAAAAGATAGGGTTCTTGAAGTACAATTCCCATGTCCGCCCGAACACTTTCCCTTGAATATTCTTGAATATTCTGACCATCAATCACAATTTGCCCCTCTTGAGGATCATAAAAACGAAAGAGTAAATTAATAATCGAAGACTTACCTGAACCCGTATGCCCCACTAAGCCAATGGTTTGACCAGGTTCTACTTTTAAATTAATGTTTTGTAGTACCTTTTGATCTCCCTGATAAGCAAAAGAAACATCCTTAAATTCAACTGCTCCTTGGGTCATTCGCATTTCTGCCTCGACATCCTCCTCAGCTGGAAAATCAATTAATTCAAACACTCGACTACCTGCCACTAAAGATTGTTGAAGCATTGTCATTAACCGTACAATTTGAGTAATAGGATCAAATAAACGTGAGATGTAATTAATCAGAACATACAACGTCCCGACCGATATTCCGAGCACCCCTCCAGTATACTGACTTCCTAAATACGCAAGGACTAGTAAAATACCGAGATTTTTCAAAAACTCAGATAAAGACCAAGTTAATCCTGCATCTAATCTTTGCGCTTGACGACGTGTTTGATACCATTCTTCATTGGTCATTTCGAATTCTTTATCCAACATTTCTTCTCTACCAAATGCTTGAACAATCGTAACGCCTTGAATTGCTTCCGCTATCTGACTATTTAATTCTGATACAGTTTCTCGCCAACGCGTATTCACCGGTGTGATCCTGCGCATATAAACCAATTGCCAAACCACAAATATCGGAATAAGCAGTAAGAAAGTAAGACCAATTTTATAATTGACGGCAATCAAAGCAATATAGATTCCGATAACTATCATTAAATTAATCAGCATCTGGTTGCAAAAATTTTGATAAAAAGATTGTCTTAATACTTCCGTATCATTAACAATTCGTGCTGAGATTTTACCTGCTGGTTTATCATCAAAATATGAAACAGGTAAAACTTGCATATGTTCATGAGCCTGATCTCTAATCATTTTGCTTAAATCATTGGCGACAGTTGACATGATAATATAAGCCACATAAGAAAAAATAGCACTCAGCAAAATAATCACAATATACAGAACAAAGAAATAGATTAATTTCTGTTGATCCACCCATTGTTCATGAGCTACTTGGTTCGCAACATAATCAATTAATTGTTTCCCAACAATCGGAGCAAATACCGATAATGAAGCAGACAACACTAACGATAGAACTCCTAATAAAAATCTTCCTTTAGCAAATTTTAAATACGACAAAAGACGCTTAAAAGTCTTCATTATACCCCCTCCTCTATCTGTTGGCTGATATATTGTTCGTAGTACCATCCTTGAGTCTTCAGAAGTTCCTGAGGTGTCCCTCTTTCAATGATTTGTCCTTTATCTAACACTAACACTTGATCTGCATGCGCAATCGCAGATAAGCGGTGAGTAATAATAATATTCGTTTTACCTGTGCGAGCACTTTGAATATTCTTTATAATGGCTCTTTCTGTTTTTGCATCAACTGCCGATAAGGAATCATCTAAAATTAAAAGTTCTGGTTCTCTAATTAAGGCTCTAGCCATCGAGACTCTTTGCTTTTGCCCCCCAGAGATAGCAACACCCTTCTCTCCAATTAAGGTTTCGAGTCCTTTGGCCATACGGTCAATATCTTTGTTAAAGTCTGCCGTTTCAATGGCTTGTGCTAGATCTTCCTCAAGAGCCTCTTCTTTACCAAATAAAATATTATCCCTTACACTGCGTGAGAATAACACATGGTCTTGGGGTACATAGCCAATTAAACGAGCTAATGATTTCCGATCATACTCCGTAATTGGGATGCCATTAATCTTAATCGAATTCGGATCTTTTACGGGATATTGCCTCAGCAACTGCCGAATCAAAGTAGACTTACCTGCCCCCGTTTTACCTACTATTCCTAACGTTTGACCTGCTTTCAACTTGAAAGTTAAGCCCTTAACAACAGGACAAGTAGCGGCTGGATAAGAAAATTCATAATTATTAAATTCAATTTCTTCAATATTTCGAATCATGAGAGAACCTGATTCTTCAACCTGATCATCTGCATCTCGAAGTTCGGCAATTTTACGATAGGAAACTTTTCCTTGCTGATAGATCGCTACTAAATCAGCCATTCCCCAGATTGCACCGTTTAACATTCCTAAATAAATTTGAAAAGAAATTAATTGACCAATTGAAATTTGCCCTTTATCAACATAATAGGCTCCTAGCCCTAAACCAAGGGCAGTCGATAATCCAGTAAAAACATTAGCGAGAGGACCCCATAAGCCATTTAAGTGGGTCATGCGATTAAACTTTTCCATGACTTCTCTCGTCCGTTTTTGAAAGTGAACTTGTTCTAGTTCTTTCTTGCCATAAGCTCTCATCACTCGCACACCTTCCACTACCTCCAAGACTTCATTCGATAGCTGTGCTACTGCATCTCGGCTTTTCTCATAACGACGATCGACTTCCATTCCAAGAAAATAGACCAACACACCAAAAATCAATAATGGCACAATACTAATGAGTGTCAATTTCCATGAGATCATAATGAACATCACGGTTAAAACACTAACCATCCAGGTTCCATCTGATACTAAAATCAAGAAACCATATGCCAAAGTATCGCCCAGAGCATCTACATCTGAAGTCATTCGCGTAATTAAATCCCCAGAACGATACTTCTCATAAAAAGGCATTTTTAAATAAGTCAGCCTTCTAAAAAGTGTTTGGCGAATTTCTTTCGTAAACAAGGCAGATTTTCCAAAAAGGATAATTAGCCACATTACATCTACTATATAAATAAAAAGGGCGGTCAGTATAAATAATAATAATAATTTCCCTAATAATTGAACAGTCAGTTGCTGGTTAACGATCGTATCCACAAATAATTGAATCATATAGTTAGGAACGATCCCGAGCAAACCTGATAGAATGGCTAACAAGCCACCTATAAAATAGGCAAGTTTATGTTTTGCTATAAACTGCGCAAATGCTTTTAACATAATATCCTCTCTTTTCTTTTATTACCTTCTATAAAAGTGCACACAAAAATGCGCTTACATAAGGTCTCCCTTATATAAGCGCATTAAAAAATTAAGATTAGAGACATAGTCCTGTCCTAGCTTAAAATCGCACTGTGTATAGAAGGAGTTCGTTTCATATTGATTGAGTTAGATAATAATAATAACTTGATCATATTGACCGACTCCTTTCTCCTAAAATTTTATCTATTTACAATGTACACTTTTTATATCTATTTGTAAATAATATATTTGTAAATAAAAAGATTAATATTTGCATTCTCTCAAAAACTTGTCTATGGTAAAACTAAATGACATGAGGAGTTGATTATAAAATGAAAATTGCTTTAATTGAAAATTTAAGAATTCCAGAAGAACGAATTCACCAATTAGCAGAGCCCTTAATCAAAGCAGGACATGAATTTGTTTATTATCCAGAAAAAACAAGTGATCCAGATGAACTTCTAGACCGGTGCCAAGGGGCAGAAATTGTTATGTTAGCGAATAATCCTCTGCCTGAAAGTGTAGTCGAAAAACTTGACCAAACTCAATATCTCAATGTTGCTTTTACTGGTTTAGACCACATTCCTCTCGAACTAGCGAAAGAAAAAGGAATCTCAGTTTCAAATGCCGCCGGTTATTCCAATACAGCAGTGGCTGAATTAGTAATCGGCCTGTCTCTTAGTTTAATGCGACAAATTAAGCAAGGGGATCAAGATGTTAGAACAACAACCTCCTTCCCAGGAGCGATCCAAGGACAAGAAATCAAAGGAAAAACAGTTGGGATTGTTGGGGTTGGAAAAATCGGACTTGAAACTGCTCGCTTGTTTAATGCTTTCGGAGCAAAGTTAATCGGACATAGTCATTCTGAATCACCCGAAGCGCTCCAACTCGGGATGTCATTTCTGTCATTGGAAGAAGTGCTAAAAGAGAGTGACATTCTTTCTCTCCATCTCCCATTAAATGAAGAAACAAAAGGCATGTTTAATGCCGAAAGCTTCAAATTGATGAAAGAAGATGCTCTCTTCATCAACTGTGCTCGAGGACCCATTGTCGATAACCAAGCACTGGCAGATGCGCTTAATTCAGAAGAAATTGCAGGAGCCGGCATTGATGTCTATGATATGGAACCTCCTCTACCCGAAGACTATCCGCTATTAAAAGCGAAAAACACCCTTCTAACTCCTCATATTGGCTATTTAACGGATCAAGCCATGGAAAAAAGGGCCCAAATTGTGTTTGAAAATACCTATGCCTATCTTGAAGGCAACCCTCAAAACTTAGCTTAAAAACATTGCTTCTTCCAAAAGAAAATCACACCTTCCACATTCACACTAAAAAAACGAAGCGCCAGTGATTGGCGCTTCGTTTTTTATTTTACTGATAGCCTAATGAAAGGATCTTTTATACTTTCATTCAAGATTATCTGCCATCAAAATAGTCTTTAATACAATTCGTAAATCACATCAAACCGATCCTTTTCTCGATCAATTTGTGCTTTATTTCCAATCACCGCTAGACTCGTCTCTTCTAACAACTGACTAAAGTCTGGCGCAAACGAAGTCAAATCGTTTACTGTGGTTGCAATAATTTCTTCTTTATCTCGCACAAGATCTTCTCTTGTTAATCCCACTAAATGCATGGTCAACGCTGTAATTCCCTTATCGCGAGCAGAACGGGGTTGTTCTAAGGGGGACAGACTTCCTATAATATCTTTTAAAAGCTCTGTCTCACTCAAGTCTAATTGCTGAATAAATTCTGGTGTCGCTTGGTACGTTTCGATTGTTTTCGCAATATTAGGATCGCGATATGAAGCAAAACTTAATTGACCCGTCCGAGAATGACGATACATGGCCCCATACGCTCCCCCTTTTACCCGTACTTCATTCCAGAGGTAACCATAACGGATTTCATTTGCCAAGACAATCGAATGACCATTGTAGGCCAATTTATCTTCCGCATCACTTGCCAAGCCAACATAATTGACATCCTGCGCCGTCATAAAGGCTTCATTTTGCCGCTGCCCTGCCTGATATTCTGCCTTACTTCCAAGAACAGATTGAGGTAAAGATTCAAATAATTGAAGCACATTTTTTTTGATTTGTTCACTCCGCTTAGCATCACCCGTATAGAAAACATTCAAACGTCTTTGATTAAGCAAGCGTTGCTTTAAGCTTTCTAGCGTTTCAGATAAAGAAGAAACTTCTTGCGTTTGGATCTTCTTTCTTTCTTCTTTTAAATAATTGAAAAAATCAATCCCTGCGATCATCTCATTCAACTTCATTTCGGCTTTCCAATGACTCAAAGCACGATTACTTGCCAAGCTATGAGCCCCATAAGCAACAGTCATCTCAAAGTTTGAAATTAATTTATGTATAACTCTTAGAATATCTTTTTGATTATTGAATAAACTAGCCGTCATAATTTCATGCATCAGTCCTATTAGTTCCTCAAGTGAACCTTCTAACGCTTTACCTGAAATAACAAAATAAGGCTTAATCTGATTGTTTTTATCTTTAAAAGTTTTGATGCCGGCTTTAATCCCACCTGTATAGAGGTCAATTTTACGCTGGAGTTGGTCGACCCCATATTGTTCAGTGGCTAATTTGCCTAATAAATGACCGAACAATGATAGAGCACTATATTGATCCATCGTAAAATCTTCAATGTTCCAATATAAATCAACATAATCAATGCCAGAAGTAAACTGATTTGCCACATAAAATCGTCCGCAATCAGGAGCTAGTGATTGAACTTCTAAAGGTAACTGCTCTACTTCAGTCGTCAGGTCTTCTTTTTGAAGCAAAGGAATTTTGGCTAAATCTTCTGCCTTATCGGGGGACTCTTGGCGATTGATTAAACTTTGTGTATCATTCACTAAAAGCTCAATTTCCTCCTCAGTCAAACGAGCCTTAAAGTCTTGTAACTCCTTATGAAGATCAGCTTCTAATCGATCATTCTTGCCCGGTTCAGCGATCAA
Organism: Facklamia lactis; assembly: GCF_015863205.1. Taxonomy (GTDB): domain Bacteria; phylum Bacillota; class Bacilli; order Lactobacillales; family Aerococcaceae; genus Facklamia; species Facklamia lactis. Next base: position 321,142 of record NZ_JACBXQ010000001.1, read on the forward strand.
AGTAAGAGCAACATAATCCTCATTGTTTAATAATTTTTCCTGTATTAATTTTTCAAAATACCCATCCTTGGCCAATGACTCTAATTGATTGAGATATTTAGAGAATTCAAACGCTGCATAAGGGTCTTCATCATATAACCAAGTACGATAAGCTGAAATCGCGTAAATCACTCCACGCGGATTTGATTCAGAAATAACATTTTCTTTCATTTCGAAGGCCATTTTATTAATAGAGGCCTTTACTAATTCCGGATCAATGCCTTCTTCGACTAATTGTGTTAAAGTTTCCCGAACTACTTCTTTAAACCGACTCATCTTATCCGCACTAGAATATTTAGCTGTGATGACAAACATGTTCGGATAGCCAGGATGATCTACCCCTCCATTAATATCGCCTCCTATCTCTGCTTCTAAAAGAGCCTTCTTAAGAGGAGACTGTTGATTTCCAAATAAAATCTCTTCTAATACTTCTAAACCATTATTATCCAGAAGGTCGCCTGCATTTGAGACGTGCCAAGCTAATGCAAGATAATCTTTATCCGTTGGATCATCCCCTTCGGTAATAGAGTATGTACATTCATAGTCATGTTTTTCTGGCAATTGTTTCTCAAAAGATAATTCTACCGTCTCTGCAAAAGCGCCCTTGCCTTCAAAATACTCCTCTAATTGCTCAAAAATACTCTCAATTTCTATATCACCATACACAACGGTAAAAGAATTGCTTGGATGGTAATAACGTTGGAAGAAATCCACAAAAGCATCTTGAGTAAGACTTGGAATCGCAGATGGAAGACCTCCAGATTCATACTGATAGATAGAATCAGCATATAAATTTTTTGTAATATTGAAATAAATTTGATCTTCAGGAGAGGCTGTCGCTCCCTTCATTTCGTTATAAACGACCCCTTTATAGATCAAATCATCCTCCCCATTTTCAAGGTGATAGTGCCAGCCTTCTTGAGCTAATATTTGTGGGTTACGACGAAAATTAGGTTCAAACACAGCATCTAAATAGACACTTACAAGATTCTTGAAATCCTGGTTATTAGTTGAAGCTACCGGATAAATCGTCTTATCCGCGAAAGTCATAGCATTAATAAAAGTACTCATCGATCCTTTTACAATTTCAACAAAGGGTTCTTTTGAGGGGAATTTCTCAGAACCATTCAGAACAGAATGTTCGAGAATATGAGCAATACCATTATCATCATAGGGTGGCGTCTTGAAGCCAATAGTAAAAGCCTTATTTTTATCTTCATTTTGTAAAAACAAGACCTGGGCACCCGTTTCATCATGACGATAAAGATGGGCTTGTGATTGGATATCTGTTAATTCACGATTTTCAATTTTTGAGAATGACATTTTCTTCCTCCTGTGTCTTTGATTTATCAATTATCGCACAGTTATCATATGATTAAAAGCGAATACGCTTACTTTATATGCTATAATAAACACGAAGGAGGCTGATTTTATGATAAATTTATTTGTGACAACCGCTATAACATTTGTGCTCGGCTATATACTTCCTAATGTAACCGTTACAAGTGTTTGGTCTGCTTTGTGGTTTGCGATTTGGCTGGGTGTTTTTAATGCAACCATTGGTAATTTATTCAGATTTGCTGGTTGCGCCTTAAACTTATTAACGTTAGGTCTTTTCAACTTATTAATTAATGCCGCCATGATTACTTTAGCAGATTCTTTAATCGATGGAATTCATATTGAAGGCTATCTAACAGCTATCTTAATGGCAATTATTCTCAGTCTTTTTACCAGCCATTTTGGACGAGAAGAAGAAGAGAGAAAGCGTCGCACCACCCCTAGACGCTAATTTTTTCCTATAACAGAGAATTGTTTTTTATCATCTTGAGCCTGATGATGCACCCTTTCATTTCATAAGACAATCAAAATGCTTAATGAATGTGCCTATTTTAAGTTTATTGTTTTTTATCAATTTAAAATGTAATTACTACTTAATTCTAGCTAGCTTTCACTCATTCCCCTACTTCAATAAGTGGGGGATTTTTAGGTTGTCAAGTCTCTCTCATTCTGCTAAAGTTATAGTTGAATAAACACTCAACTATAAGGAGGGGATTCCTTGTCTTGCCAAGATGAACTCATACATCCCGAAGCGGTCCAAATTGCTGAAGCCAATAACTTAACGCCTGAGGTGATGAATGAATTACTAGCCATCTATAAAGCCATTAGTGATAAAACGCGTTTCAAAATTCTTTGGTTCCTCATTCAACATGAACTGTGCGTCTGTGATCTCTGTTATTTATTAGAAATGAATAAGTCAGCTGTTTCACACCAATTAAAATATTTACGCCAAGCCAATCTTGTTAAAAAACGCAAGGAAGGACGCGTGGTCTTCTACTCAATCGCTGATCAACATGTCAAAGATATTATTACAATTAGTCTACAGCATGCCCAAGAAGGAGGCCCTGACCATGAAATTTAAATATCGATTAAACGGATTGGGATGTGCCAATTGTGCGAAAAAGATTGAACAGAAAGTCAGTCAACTCAGTGAAGTTCAAAATGTACACCTCAATTTTTCTCAAGCACTTTTAACTTTTGAAAGTCCAAATAAGGAAATTGAACCGAATCAAATTCAAGCAATTGTCGATTCCATAGAAAATGGCGTTCAAGTACAAAACCTTGAACAGCACCATCCTCAGCCTACTCAAACAAAAAAGAATCACCTTTCTTTAAGAATTATCATGTGTTTACTCTTATTTATCCTTGGTTTCTTATTCACTTTTGAAAATCGTTTTTCTCTCTTATATTATTTGGTGATCTATATCATCATCTCTTATGAGATCTTAGGGAAAACAATCCTGCAAATTAAAGAAGGACAATGGTTTGACGAACATTTCTTAATGACAATCGCCACACTTGGAGCCTTTGCCATTGGAGAGTATGCGGAAGCCGTCGCTGTTATGCTCTTCTATCAAATTGGTGAGTGGTTTCAACAAAAAGCTGTTAATCAATCGCGTCAATCGATTGCTGATTTAATGGATATTCATCCAGAACATGCTTGGATTCGGTCTGAGCAAGAATGGGTCAAAATGGATCCTCAGGATGTCAAAATTGGTGCCTCCATTTTAGTCAAAGCTGGAGAAAAAGTACCTTTAGATGGGAAAGTTATTGAAGGAGACACGACGATTGATAGTTCTGCTCTGACCGGAGAATCGCTCCCAGTGACAATCGAAACGGGTGACCCTATCCATAGTGGTGTCATCAATCTAACGCGCCCCATCATTATAGAGGTTCAACAAAGATATGAAGATTCGACAGTGAGTAAAATTATTGAGCTAGTGGAGAGTGCTTCTGCCCAAAAAGCTACCACTGAAAAGTTTATTACGCGCTTTGCCAAATATTATACGCCTGTTGTTGTGATTTTGGCCTTAATTTTAGCCCTGTTTCCTCCACTTTTATTTCAAGATGCGAGTTGGAGCGACTGGCTATACCGGGCTTTGCAATTTCTTGTCATTTCTTGCCCCTGTGCCCTCGTTATTTCGGTACCTTTAAGTTTCTATAGTGGAATCGGAGCTGCCGCAAGTCAAGGGATTCTCGTCAAAGGTGGAAATTATTTAGAAGAGTTAAACAAAATCTCTAGCATAATTTACGATAAAACAGGCACCTTAACCCAAGGAAAATTCTCAATCGATAAGATTGATACATATAATATGACAGAAGAAACAGCCCTTGAAATCTTAGCTCATTTAGAGCAGCACAGTAACCATCCAATTGCACTCTCAATTGTTGATGCATATGGCAAACAACCTAGTACTAGTCGTTTAACAAATTTAGAAGAAATAAGTGGTAAAGGAATTAAAGGTCAAGTGGATGGCATTGAATATTACGCTGGAAACCGTCAACTGATTGAGGAATTAAATATCCCCCTCACTTTCCCAGCCTCGCAGACTACGATTGTCTACTTGGCAAATCAAACCGATTTATTAGCCACTGTCCATATTTCTGACCAATTAAAGCCCGATACTGGTCTTGCGATTCAAGAATTAAAAAAATTAGGCATCATGGAACATATCCTCCTCTCGGGTGATCGACAAGAAAGGGTAGACGACATTGCCCAACAATTAGATATTTCTCAAGCTATTGGTCAACTGCTTCCACATGAGAAAGTTCATCGCTTTGAAAATATTTTACAGCAAGGAGAAAGAACCCATAAACGCTTCGCTTTCGTTGGAGACGGGATAAATGATGCTCCTGTTCTGGCTCGGGCAGATATTGGCATCGCCATGGGAGCTTTAGGTTCAGACGCAGCCATTGAATCAGCCGATATTGTGATTATGAATGATTCTTTAAACAAATTGCCCCATGCCATCCGAATTGCTCGCAAAACCCTCCACATTGCTAAACAAAATATTTACCTAGCTCTTGGAATTAAATTATTCTTTCTAATCCTCGCTACTTTCGGACTATCGAATATGTGGGAAGCAATCATTGCAGATGTGGGTGTCACTATTCTAGCGGTTCTCAATAGTTTACGCGCTCTAAAAGCCTAAAACCCACCATTTTCCCCCTAAAATATTTTTGTTAGAGTATATAATTGTTTATTAGAATTCGCTGGATGTTTTCTTTGTACTTTGAAATCGTACAAAGGAACATCCTTTTAAGTAGAAAGGTGAAGTGTTAATGCAACTTTTAATGATTACCATTATTGCAGGCGTCACAGATGGAATGAATCCAGTCGCTATTGCTCAACAACTACTTATTCAATCCAAAACATCCAACCAACATCATATTCTCTTCTATATTGCAGGCATTGAAGTGACCAATTTTATATTTGGTTTAATGTTCTACTATGGTTTTGCTGAATTATTTTCCAAATCGATTAACACGTTTCAAGCAAACCTTCCCTACTTATGGTGGGCGGGACAAGCACTTCTCGCCATAGGTTTTATTTATTACGGTGGAGTCCGTCTATATCAGCGTTTATTCCAGTCTAAATCCAATAAATTAATCTTAGCAGAAGAAAACAATACATTTAATGGTTTCTTAAGTAAGAAGAAATTATTTCTGATCGGAATTATTGCTTGTGCAGCTGAATTGCCTACAGCCGCACCTTATCTTGCCTATTTGGCTTACTTAACCAGCCTAGAGCTTTCAAATGTCACTTTTATCCTTCTGCTTTTACTATATAATATTATCATTTTCAACTGGCCTCTCTATCTATTGTATATAGCATCTGTTCTTTTCAATCAATATCTCGATAAACTTTATCAAAGTTTGCAAAAAATATTTGATATGATGAGCCATTATCTACTACCTCTTGCTTCGATAAGCATCGGCCTATTATGGATCCTTCAACTATCTAAATAGCCAAGTATCTATTTAAAGATACTTGGCTATTGATTTAATAATACTTTTCATTAATGGGTGCTCTTTTCAGCTTCAAAACTTCGTTCAAGTATTCATTTGTAATCACTAATGTGCTCTCTTATCTTTTATCCTAATCATTCAAGGCTAATTGATCTAAAAATCTTAACGTTTCCTCGTTAATTCGTTTTAAATTATCTTCAGTTGGTTTAGTATTTAATCTTCCATCCATTAAATTGGTCAAAAGTGGAGAGAATAAACGTAAATCTGTTAAACCAAGATGGCCGCTACCAGGGAGATACACATTCACAAATTTATTAGAGTCCTTTTCAAGCAAGTTAGCATTGGCTGTATAGGTTGTAGTATCTTCGATTTTATCCCAAATAGCATCTGAATAGAAATGTAAGATTGGCAATGGATACTCCTCCGCTATAAAAGTATAATGATCACCTTCAACATCCATAATATCTCCGATAAAAGGAGCCTCTAATGAAATCACTGCTTTAAAATCCTTGGATCTTTCCCGACCGACTTGAAGCGCAGCAGAACCACCTAACGAATGGCCCGCTAATAGGATAGCTTCTTGATCGAAAAATTGGCTCATTTCATTATTTTGGCTTTCATCTTGCAAGCAATCTACTATAAAATTTAAATCTTCTACTCTGATCGCAACCCATTTCCTCAAATTATTCAGTACTTTAGGTAAATCTTCAGATCCCTGTGATGCCATCACTTCTTGAAGAAAATTCCAATCAACAGTCACGGATTCTCCATTAGATAATTGCGTTGAGAAAGAATGATGAGGATGAGCAAGACTCATTACTGCATAACCATGCGAAGCCAATTCATTAAATAAACTTTCATTTGCTTCAGGTATCCCAAACGAACCATGAGAATAAATAATTAGTGGTAATTTTTCATCGTCTTTACCTTCTGGTAACCAAACCTTGACCGGTATCTCTCGTTTCTTTCCTTCCGTTGCTAAATCAGGAAATTCAGTTTCATGAGAGAAGTAAACCGTTTCAGTCATGACTTTCTGCTTTCCAGTCGTTTCAATCGATGGATAATCAGGAAACATATAGTGAAAACCAGCCAGTAGAATAAAAGCTAGGGATACTAATAGGCAAGCCATTTTTTTCCACCAAGGACGTATTTTACAAAACAACAATATAACGAAAATTGCTACAAAAACTTTCATTAAAATCAACCAGACAGAATTCATAAACAGTCCCCCTTCACATACTCTAATTCCATCATAACATCATTAAATAACCACACAATTGACAGATGTCATAACTATACATAACAAACGCCACTTTCTTAATAGAAGTGGCGAAAATTTAATAGAGGGTTTTATGCGCTCACAAGCGCTTAGTTTGGTGGATAAAAGATGATTTCCCAGCCAAATCAAGTAAATCAATAGCCTTAATCATTAATTATTGTAGAATAGAACGACGAATCCTTTGCTTAATCTGATTAAAAAGGGGCAATTTCATGATTGCTTCAAAATCTCTTGGCCGCTGGAAAGGAATTTCAAAACATTTGTCACTTAGGTCAGCTGTTTTTTGAAGTACTACAATTTTATCAGCTAGATATATCATTTCATCTATATCATGGGAAACAATCATAATAGCCGGTTGATAGTCCTTCCACAACTCTAACACCAACTCTTGCATTTCAGAGCGTGTCTGATAGTCTAAGGCTGAGAAAGGTTCGTCCATTAAGAGTAAATCTGGTTTTACAATTAAGGCTCGAGCTAATGCTACTCTTTGTTGCATTCCACCGGAAAGATCTTGAGGATATGCATCAGCATAAGCCCATAAATTGGTTGCATGTAATAAACGATCTGCCTCTTGCCGAATAATAGAAGGAGCAAGCTTTCTTCGCCGAACACCATACTCAATATTCCCACGCACTGTTAACCAGTCAAATAAAGCAGGTGACTGAAAAACATAGGCGATTTGATGATTCTCCTTTGGCGGCCGTCCATTAATAAGGATACTCTGTTCCGAAGACAAGATAAGGCCTGCGATTAAATTGAGCAGGGTCGTCTTACCACAACCACTTTGACCTACAATCCCGACTATTTCACCCTTATTGACATTTAATGAAAAATTTTGAATGGTTAAGGTATCCGTTGACTGGCATCCATAGCCAAAACTCAACTGCTTAATCTCTAATAAGTGACTAGTATGCATGTTTTCTCACCGCCTTATAGATTAGCGTTAAGAAAAAATCAAATAATTTTCCTAAAACCGCAATACAAATCATACAAATCACAACCATATCCAAACTCCCTAGCATCCTAGCATTCATTAAAATCGCACCTAACCCCCAATTGACACCTGTCATCTCGCCCAAAACTAAAAATGACCAGCATAGTCCCATACAAATTCTAATGCCCGTAAAAATGCCGGGTAAAGCGGAAGGCAGAATGATCGTCCATAACAGTTCACAATTCGATACTCTCATCACCTTACCTACGTTAATTAGATTCTGTGGAACTAATCTAACGGCCGAAACCGTATTAATATAAACAGGGAAAAAAGCCACTAAAGAAATTAAAAACAAGGTCGTTTGAGTCCCTACTCCAAACCAGACAATGGCCAAAGGAAGCCAACCAATTCCAGGAATAGAGCGAAGCATTTGGATGAAAGGATCCACTATCTGAAAAAAAGGGGTAAAATATCCTGATAACACGCCTAAAATAACCCCTGATGAAGAGGCTATAATAAACCCTATTACAACCCTTTGAATGGAATAGCCCGCATGAATCCAAAATTCACCTGAATACTTCTGTTGATCCACTCCAAATAAAAAATCTAAAAACGTTTGCAAAACATTCATCAAATTAGGAATTAAATATTCAGGTATATCAAATAAGACCGGGAAAACTAACCATATTAAAAAGAACACCAGGGCTAAAAGATAATGAGATAAATTAAAGCGATCCTTTGGTTTCATACAAGCTCTAACTTACTTTCTCTAAGAAAGTTAAATCCAGCATTTCTGAAATCTCTGGAACTGTTTCAATCATACCTAATTCATGCATTCTTTGAGCCAAGTACTCCAATTGAGAAATTTGTTCCTCACTAATATCCCACGATAAATCAATATTTTCAGTCGATTTCTCAATATAATTCTCTTCCGTTCCAAATTCTGCGGCCATCTCAACCCACTTCTCTTTATTTTCCATTAAGTCTTTTGTTGATTCTACATGCATATTGACTAATGCTTGAATTTTGTCAGGGTTTTCTTTTATTTCTTTATCGGTTGTGATCATTGCCGCATTTAGAAATCCATAACTTTCTTCATAATATGGGTATTCTAAAACTTTCCCATATCCATCAATTTCAGCCATACTTGGATAAGGTTCCCCACTTAGGAAAGCATCAATAGAGCCTGAAGCTAGAGCTTGTCCCATATCAAAAAAATCAATATTAACTAAGCTCACATCCTTCTCTGGAGATAAGCCCGCACGATCCAGTGTCTCTAATAATAATAAATGATGCATGGTTCCCGGAACATAGGCAATTGTTTTACCCTTTAAGTCCTCAACTTTCTCAATTCCACTCTCTTGCCCCACAACAAGTGCAGAACATTTTTCGGTCATACTCGCCACCACTTTAATCGGTTCTCCATTGGCATATGCCATTATAGCGGTGACCCAAGTTGTTCCTGTAAAATCCAAATCTTCTGATAAAAGGGCTGTCTTCATATCGCCTGGGTTAGTAAAAGGCTTCACTTCAACACCCTCACCATAATTAAAGGGTTGAATCGTTTGAGCTGTTTTCCAAGTTCCAACTGAATAATTTTCTGCATGCACTAAAGGTTGAATCGAATTCAACAGAAGAGTTGTAATCATAGCTAACATTAAATTTCTTATTTTCATTTTATGCTCCAATCTTATACTGATATTTTTTTAAAAGTGATGTTGCTTTGTTCACATCTTGTCCGTTCCAGGCATTGTATTCCATTCCTCTTGAACGAGGAATGGCTCCCACATCTACCACAAGCGAGTTTGCGCCAGCTTGCATAGCTAATTCACTGGCAGGATGAATGATCAAATCTTTGATTTGTTCTTGTCCATAAATTCTAAAAACAGCTGTTATGATTGCTAATTTTTCTTCAGAAATTTGTCCGTATTCATATTTAGGTGTATTTTCTACTGGAATTCGAGGCATTATTCCAGTTAAATCTGTTCCCATATCAATAATGTCAATCATCCGATCAGCTATTTCCTCTGAACTATGTTCAGGACCAATAGGCTCAAGGTATTGAGAAAGCAATAAGCCAGATGTCTTAATTGTTTTCTGCGTTTGACGTCGACGCCCAATTGCAAAATTAGTGTCTACACCTTCCCTCAAACGAATTGCATGATAAACCATTTCAACTCCCGCTGCTTTAAGCTGTTCAGTTTTGCTAGAATTAGCATCGCCAGTATTGACCCCTAGCATAATTCGAGACGATAGTCTTTCTCGTATCATTTTTAATTGTTCAATTAGACGATCAAACTGATAGAACTCCGATGTTCTGATAAATAACCAATCAATACCCATTTGGTTATATACATCAACAAAGTTTAATATTTCCTGATCCGAAAGGACAGCCACGTTTGGATCGTTATTCCAAGCCTTAGCCAAGGAACAATAATTACAATTCATTGCACAGGTCATATAATCTAAACCAATTGCTCCCCAAACTTTCCCCCTATTCAAACATTTGTTTTGTGCTATTTCTCGTGCTTTTTCTATAAGCAATTGAGCATCTTGTGAATGATATTCAAGCTCCAGTAAATTAATTAAATCCTCCCTATTAAGGACTTGGTCATGCGTTACTTTTTCTAAACTTTCCTTTATCCTAATTGTCGACACCTCCACAGAGGAGAATACCAAGTTTGTATACTGGCTACAATAGTTGGTATGATTGAGTTTTTTTATATAATTATGCATTATTCTAATAAAATTCATTTTTTGATCTTTTATTTTGAGAAGTCTGATTTTTTCTATAAAATACCAAGGATTGATAAATTAGATAAATAGTTGTTTAGAAATATTACCCTTACAATATCTAGATGAATAGTCTGAGATTATCTGAATAGCTTTATTGTTTATTCTCAATTAAATGATATATTTAAATAATTAATAAATGTTCTTACTTAATTTAAATAGCTTTCTCTAAACTTATGCATATCTCCTTAATTTTTCTATGATTGCTCTTTTTATCTATTGACCTCTTTAATTAAAAATTTTGTATAGGAGTAATATTGTTTATTTGCATATTAGACTGATGATTATTCCACAAAAAATAAGGCCGCGGATATTTTAATTTATCCAGCCACCTTATTTTTTAGAGTAAGTATAGAGATTCCACTTTTCTGCTATTAAATCAATTCTATCAAGAAATTTTCCTAATTAGTTTTTGAAATATTTACCTTTAAATAATTGTTCATATTTATACTCATAATATCTATTAAGGCTTATTTAGGTTTATTCAAATCTTCAAGAGCATTTAAAAGCTTTTGATTGAGTTCAACATATTTGGGGTTTGTTCTATCCCTAACTCTTTCAATATTCACATCAACATTCACCGCAATTTCTCCACCATTCTTGTTTAGCAAAATTATTCTATCAGCTAAATAAACAGCCTCATCAACACTATGCGTTATAAAGACAATTGTCTTTTTATGACCTTGCCAAATTCTTAATAATTCTTTCTGTAATTGAATCCTAGTATATGCATCCAATGCTCCAAAAGGTTCATCCATTAAAATTACATCAGGGTTATTAGCTAAAGAGCGAGCAATTGCCACTCGTTGCTGCATTCCTCCTGATAATTCATGTGGTGCAGATTTTCTAAATTTTTCTAAACCAATTATTTCTAAATACTCGTCCACAATAGCTCTCTTCTTATTTTCTTTTATATTTTTAAATTTAAGACCCAAACCAATATTATCCTCTACATTCAGCCAAGGCATTAAAGAATAACTCTGAAAAACCATTCCAATATCTGCGGTTGGTTTTGTATGACGTTTCCCTCTATAAATAACCTCTCCAGAAGTTGCTGATTCAAGTCCAGCCATGATTCTAAGAAGTGTCGATTTACCACAACCTGAAGGACCTACTATACATAAAAATTCATTTTCTTTAACTTGTAAACTCAGATCCTTTATAACTTCTAGTTCATTTTCTTTATGCTCATTAAAAAATTTTTTTACTTTTTTTATATCGAATATTATATTTTCCATACTATCACTTCACTAACTTTTGCCATGAGAAATATTTATCTGAGATTTTTGTAAATATCATATCAAATAAAGCTCCTATACTACCAATACAGATAATACCAACTATTACTATATCCATCCTAGTTAATTCATAAGCATGAGAAATCAAATATCCTAATCCACTCATTGACCCTGGCAACATTTCAGCTGCAACTAGACAAGACCATGCTGCAATTAATCCATTTTTTAATCCATTTACAATATTAGGTCCTGCAGCTGGAGATAAAACATATCTAAAAATATCTTTATTCGATGCTCCTAATACTTGCGAACTTTCTATCAATACTTGTCTTACATTACTTACGCCAAATAGAGTCGCTCCCCAAATAGGAAAAAAAGCTCCTAAAAATATTAAAAATATCATTGACAGCTTAAAATTATCTACAATTGCATATGTTGGTCCATAAGGAACACCTGAAATCGTAGCAATACTCATCGTTCCAAACCAACCTAAAACCAAAGGCCTCCAAGCAATTGCAGGAACAGGTCTAAATACACTTATAGTCAAATTCAAGATTCTATTCACTCTCTGTGAATATCCCATTAAAATTCCCAAAGGTAGCCCCACTATTATTGCCAAAATATAGCCTATAAAAACTCTTACCAAACTATAAATTATATTTTTTGGTAATGTTCCTATTCCAATTATTTCTTCATTAAAATTTATAAAATGTGCAGCGACAGTCGTTACCTTAGGAAGCACCGCATTATTTCCAACTTGTCTTGCCACAACCTCCCAAAAAATGATAAACAAAAGAAGAACAACCGAAGGAGAAATCAGCCGTATTATTTTTTTCATTTTGCTGTTCAAATTTTCACCTCAATATCTAAAATAAGTGTTCAGTGTATAGGACAAATACAATATTCGACCTTTAATCAAATATTGTATTTGTCTAACAGTAATATTATTGAACTTTATCTACAAATGAATAATCAAAGATTTGATCTTTTACTTCATCAAATTCTTTATCTTTAAAATCTTTTGTAAATTTCCCCATTTCAGACATTGCGTCATAATAAATTTTCATACCATTCTTAAAGTTGTCATCAGGAGTGGTAGAGTATGTTGTATCATTTTTATTTAATATTTCAACATCTAAACCAACAAAATCTGAAAGTAATTCAGCAGTATCTTCTCTATTATTTTGTGCATATGTTTGAATATCAGTAGTAATTTGAACAAGCGCCTGAACAACTTCAGGATAATTTTCAATAATGTCATTACGAACATTAAAAGTACAACATGGAAAATCTACCCATTTGCCTCCAGGTAGATCATCAAGTTTAGCCAATATCTTTCCTACACCTTGAGCCTCGGCATTTTGAGGATTAGGTATTGGACCAGCCCAAACTTCTACTTGATTGGAACTTAAAGATGGAACAAGGTTATTCAGTCCTTTTAAATCACTCATCAATACATCAGCCTCATAATCAGAAGTATCTTCTGAAACTTTTAATCCAGCGTCTCTCAGTGCATATTCTAAAACAAATCTTGGAGCACTGACAGCTGAATGATATCCTGCTAATACTGGTTTATCAGAATTTTTAGCAAACTCTACCAATTCTTCAAATGAATCATATTCAGCATCAATATCAGCAACAACCGCAACTCCACCACTTTGTACTGGACACAGAATACTACATTCTAACCCTTGATCAATTCCTGTCATAAAAGCTGTACTTGATGAATATGCAGCATCAATATGACCTTGAGACATCATCGTAACATTCTCGGAACCATTTGGTCCTAAAATAAAATTTATAAAAGCAATAACTTCTCCATCTTTAACCAACTCTAATCTACTATCTGTAATTGGCCTTAAGAATGTATCATTATTTTCAAATAACTCTGGCTTTAAGAAAACCAAATGTGGATTCACTGTATGTAAGTCATTTCCCCACGCAATATTTAGCTCTGGAAGTTCTTCAACCAGTTCATTATTTTCTTCCTTAACTACTTCTTCATTAGTATTTTCTACTGAGCTCTCTATTTCTTGATCTGATGCATTTATTGTCTTGTTACAACAGATTACTAAAAAGAAAAACATAGTAAACATTAATGTAATTATAAATGATATCCTTTTTTTCATAATGGACCTCCTAAAAATTAACTTATTATATAAACAGTTGATACATATAAACTTCCAGACAATTAATAAAATAAGTAACTCATAATTCGTCTGAATACTATTCATCATATCTATGTCTCTTCGAGAGATTATAAATAGTAATATATTTAATATCCAATTAAAATAAACATCTGATGCATTCTTTAAAATATTATTAATAATCCATTACCCATTATTTTTATTTAAAATCGTTACCATTCCTTTCATTGACATATCAATTGAAGCCTCCTCAAAGAATGATAGCAATTTTAAATACTTACTACAATGGAAGCTAATATAGTTTTTTTTTATAAACATACTTATCTATTTTAAAAAAATGCTCAATTTTTAACAATAATTCTGTATGTCACTTTTTATCCTAAAAATTTTTAAATAAAAATTAATTTATTTGCTCAATATTTTAATCATTTTCTAAAGAAGATTTCAAAATATATAATTAGATATCTTTCTTTTCCAATCTCAATTAATTTATATATTTATATACTTAATAACTATTGGTACACAAAAACTCTCCTCTAAGCATTTACTTAAAGGAGAGCTTCTTATTTCTTTATTTAAATAGATATCAATCTAGTTCTACACTTGACTTACAATTAATTCTTGACCAATTTGGATAAAGTTAGATTCTAAGTTATTCCATTCTTTCAAGTCATTAACGCTGACACCAAACTTGTTGGCAATGACCCATAGGGAGTCGCCTGCTTGAACAACATAAGTCTCACGTTCGGGTTGCTCTGGATCTTCTGGGTTTTCAGGATCCTCCGGCTTATCTGGTTCTTCCGGATCCGCTGGTGCTTCTACCACTAATTCTTGCCCAACTTGGATAAAGTTAGATTCTAGTTTGTTCCATTCTTTCAAATCATTGACACTCACACCAAACTTGTTGGCAATGACCCATAGAGAGTCGCCTGCTTGAACGACATAAGTCTCACGTTCGGGTTGCTCTGGATCTTCAGGATCTTCAGGATCTTCTGGATCTTCTGGATCTTCTGGCTTCTCTGGATCCTCCGGCTTATCTGGTTCTTCCGGATCCGCTGGTGCTTCTACCACTAATTCTTGACCCACTTGGATAAAGTTAGATTCTAAGTTGTTCCATTCTTTCAAGTCATTGACACTCACACCAAATTTGTTGGCAATCACCCATAGGGAGTCGCCTGCTTGAACGACATAAGTCTCACGTTCGGGTTGCTCTGGATCTTCTGGATTCTCAGGACCTTCTGGATCCTCCGGCTTATCTGGGTCTTCCGGATCCGCTGGTGCTTCTATCACTAATTCTTGACCCACTTGGATAAAGTTAGATTCTAAGTTATTCCATTCTTTCAAGTCATTGACACTCACACCAAATTTGTTGGCAATCACCCATAGGGAGTCGCCAGCCTGAACGACATAAGTCTCACGTTCAGGTTGCTCTGGATTTTCTGGGTTTTCAGGGTCTTCTGGGTTTTCAGGGTCTTCTGGTTTTTCTGGATCTCCTGGGTTCTCAGGATTTTCAGGATCTTCTGGCTTCTCAGGATCATCAGCTTTCATTTCCCAATCAATCACAAAATAGCCATTTTCATCCCAATTTACGAAGAAATCGACGTGAATTTTTTCATCAAATTTAGCCTTTCCATATTCTAAAGCTTCATCAATTGTTTCAAAAGTTTTTTCATCTCGAATCAATTCATTAGAAACATTTTCTTGTTCCGTATTCTCATCCGTTGTTCCTTGGTCAGGATTTTCCTGAGCATTCACTGATAATCCTCCAAGAACGAAGGCAGAAGTAGCGATAAGAGTCATTTTTTTCCAAGGAGCAAATCCTTTATAAAATTGCTTTAACATGTTTATTCATCCTTTCGGTTGAGCACTAGAAACATTTTCTTTTTTTCATTAACACAGTTACCAGCATTCGACTCTCAGCAACTGAAATGTAAACAAAAATATAATAGTTATTTTTGTAATTTAATCGTAATATAAAATTTTAAGCACTTCAAATGAAACGGCTTTTTTTCACAAAAACTTCAATCTTTAACCTTGTTTTGATCACCTTTACGAAAAAAATAAAAATATTTTGAGCAAACTTAAAGCACAAATTTCAAGACTTATTCACAAACTTCTATACCCTTATTTTATAAAATATGAGGCTGTGACATAAGTCTCTAAAATACCCAGAATTATGATTCGTAATGAATCATAATTCTGGATTTTCTTTATAGAAGTGAATAAGAATACCCATCTTCTGAGATTGGATGCCATTAAAGCCAATCCAATCTCGTTATTAACACGATCAATCCCTCGTACATGGAATCGAATGAAGCCCAAACAGGCTTTCAGATGACTAAATGCAGGTTCGACATCAATTTTTCTTTGATGATATATCGAACCATAAACGTCATCTGAAAGCAATTGTCGCTGTTTTGCTTTAAAATATTCATATTCAGGATTTACTTGTATTCGACGTTTGTATCCCTTCGCCGTAAATGCTTCTTCAATATTCATTTGGTCAATCGTTTTTGTTTCTGCCACATATTCTGTAAACTGGCGCTCAAAGCCATATTTATCCGTTCGCGTTCGATAAGCATGAAAATTAAAGCGGACACCTTGAGGATCTACGTAATAGTCATCTGATTCCACATACGCCCAATTCATTATTTTTTGGTCATCTGTCTGCCACCGTTTACTTTGTTCTTTGATATAGGTGTTGTAAGGGATAATCGCCGTCAACTGAGGATGGACATCTTCGAGATAACGATAATTTGCTTCAGAACCATAACCTGCATCGGCTGCGACGACTTGTGTCTGTTCGACTAAGCTAGAATGCGTTTGTAGAAAAGGGATGAAGGTTCGCGTATCGGTTGGATTGGGAAATAGTTGATAAGCTAAGAAAAATTTTTCACGTGTCGCAACTTGAAGGTTATATCCTGGTTTCAATTGACCGTTTTTCATAGAGTCTTCTTTCATCCGCATAAATGTCGCATCCGTATCCGTTTTGGAATAAGAATTCCGCTCACCAAATCGTTCTTTTTGTAAGATACAGGTTCTTTTCTTTAATTGTCGTTGTCTCAATTGACGTAAGCAACGTTTTAATTTACGATGGGATTTTTTCTTAGGATGGGGAGATATTCGTGGTTCTTGGGCAATCTCTGCTTCAAGTTGTTCAAGATGAACTTCTAGCTGTATCAGCACTTCTTCTAACTCATCCAAAGTCAAATCAGTATCCTCAGGAATCACTGCTTGTTGAAAGTGTTCATGGATGTCATTGATTAAGGTGACAATCTGTTGACGATTCAATTCTTCATAACGCATCGTATTCTTTTTCCAAACAAAACTATATTTGTTAGCATCTGCAAGTATTTTTGTGCCATCAATAAAGATGATATCATCTATAAAGCCTGCTTGTTTGAGGAAATGCGTAAAATCATCAAATGATTGCGTTAGAATTGTTCGCAGTTCTTGAGACACACGAAATCGACAAAGGGTTCGATAACTTGGTTCAGCTTCTTGAGTCAGCCATCTTGCAGGTAAATTTTCTTGAGCAAATTGTTCGATCGCACGGCTTGAGAAAATTCCGCGTGAGTATGCATATAATAATATCTTTAATAACATAGAAGGATCATATTCTTTGGGGCGTCCATACGTATAGACATGATCAAGATTTAGCGACTCTACAAATTCATAAATAACCCAAACAACGTGATTTTCTTTAGGTGAATATTGAGTTGAGAGTTCCAATGTGAGTTGGTTTATGTTATAGTTAGGGTACATTTTGTTAGTCCTTTCGAGGATTATTTTAAACAGAGGGTTGCCGCCCTTTTGTTTTTTTAATTTTCCAATAACATTATAACACAAAATCGCCCTTAACGCTGTTGTAACAACGTTAAGGGCGATTTTTAGGCTGATTTATGTCACAGCCTCGTTATAGATAACTGTATTATTACTCTTTCGACAACAAATTAATTAAATTATTTTTGAAATCTAACAACTTATCAAAATATAGTGATTCCTCATTCCATACTAAATAGATAGAAACTTTTTCAATTCCTTGAATAGGTATTCCTAATAATTCTGGCTCTTTCTCAATAATTTCTTTGAAAAGAATAGAATTTAATTTCCTTTCTTTAATCAAATATATTGCAGAAGTAAGATGGTTTGTCTCCAAAACAATATTTGGTTTCAACTTTTTTTCTGCGAATAAATCATTAAAATAACTAGTGATAAAAGATGGTTGTTTAAGCATAATCAGTGGATGATCTGACAACTCTTCCATTGTAAGAGCCGCACAACCATTTAAATCAGATGACTTAGTACAAAGCTGCAAACTTGTCTCACATATTTTTAAAAAAGGGACTCCAAATTTTTCATTTTCTAAACCTGCAATCAAAGCAAAATCAATATTTTTATTTTTAATACTTTTTAAACACAAAGGGGACAATTCTTCAGAAACAGATAATAGTATTTCTAAATTTTTTTCAACAATCATTTCATACATCATTGGCAGATACATTGCACTTAACATCGGAGGCAACCCAAATCTAATGTGCTTTTCTCCATGCTTCAAATCACTAACAGTTCTTAGTAATTCATCATATTGCTCCAAAACTTGAATTGTTTTTAGAAATATGGCTTTGCCTTCATTTGTTATTTCTAAAGTATTATTATTAGTTCTTTCATACAATTGAATTCCTAATGTGTCTTCTAATTTCTTTAATGACGCTGAAATTGTAGATTGTGAGACATATAGTTTTTTAGCTGCTTTTGAAACATTGTTATCATTTTCACAAACTGCTTTAAAATAATTTAAATGGATTAAATTCATAAAGATTAATTATTCAATGAATTTGATCGATGATACTCTACTGCCCTCAATAAACGATTACATCCCTCTTCTAAAATTGGTCGAGGTACAGCAAAATTCAACCGGACAAAACCATTTCCTTCTTTCCCAAAGGACAAACCACTATTCATAGCTATTTTCCCTTCTTTCTCAAATAAATCCATCAATTCTTCTTGCGAAAGGTTGAGTCCATTACAATCTATCCAAAGTAAATAGGTTGCTTGTTGCTTGTATGCTTTTAATTCCGGAATATTTTCTTCAATAAATTTAACAGCAAATTCCATATTCATTTCCAAATATTGAACCTCTTGATCAATATATTCATCGCCGTATTTATAACAAGCAATAAATACATTTTGTCCCATAACCGTTCTTCCCATTGCCTTATTTCTTTTACGTGAAAGAATGTATCTTGTCATTATATTTTTATTTGAAATAATGACTGCAGCAGTCCGGACACCTGCTACATTAAATGATTTTCCTGGATTCAAACTTGTAACAGTTATATCGGATATTTCTTTTGATAATGAAGCAATTGGAATATGTTTGTTATCTTCGTAAATAATATCTGCATGTATCTCATCTGAGAAAATTAATATGTTGTTTTCCAAACATAATTTACCAATTTTCAATAATTCATCCTTAGTAAAAACTTTCCCTCCTGGATTATGTGGATTACATAAAATTAACATTCTTGTTTTACTATTGCTAAGTTTCGCCTCAAAATCTTCCCAATTTATCTCATAATTTCCTTGTTTATATTCCATGCTGCTATTCAATAATATTCTACCATTATCGACGACTGCCTCACGTAATGGAGAATATAAGGGAGTTAATAATACAATATTATCTCCTGGTTGTGTAAATTCTTGTATAAGATAAATACAAGCTGGAACAACGCCAAAAGCAAATTCAACATGTGAATTATCAATCTCCCAATCATGTCTTCTTTTCATCCATCCTTTAACGGATTCATTAAATTCTGGGAGTTCATATGGATAACCGTATAACTCATGAGCATTTCTATTATTAGCAACTTCTGCCACTTCTTTCGGAACTTTAAAATCAGTATCTGCAATCCACATTGGTAAAACAGTTTCATCATATAGGTTAGGATTAAATTTTTTACAATCAGACCCTCTTCTATTATTAACTTCGTCAAAATTAATTTTATTTGTCATAATAACTCTCCTTTTTTATTTTACAAAACAAATATAATATATGAACTTATAATATTAACAACTAACCCAACAATAATTGGAATAAAATTTCTCTTTACTATCTCTTCTAATTCAATTTCCGCTAAACCAGCTACGCTAATCATTGCTGCAGCAACAGGTGATAAGCCTCTTCCCATTCCTGATGCAAGCTGCATAGGCACAGCAATTTGATAAGTTTCTAATCCTACTTTCGGAGCTATATCATTAACAAGAGGACCAAAAGCAAACCATCCAGCATTTCCACTGCCTAATATTATGACAGCTAAAAAAGAAAGTAATGAAAAAGAAATAATGATAATAAGTTGAGCACCTCCTAAATTTGAAATATAATTGGCAATAATATTAAAACCACCTAATTGAATTAAACCTTTGGCAAAAACACTAGCAGCCACTATTAGAGTTACTATATTTGCAAAAGATTCTCCCATAGCATTAAAAACAACTTTCAAATCCTCTGTTAATAAAGCAACTATATCTTTTTTATATCTAATTGTTTGTACAACTAAAGTAACCACAATCCCAATTAAATTCGCTGAAAAAACATCTAAAGACATCTTCGGAAGCATAGAAACTAAAATAACTAAAATTAATGGAAGAGCTGGAAGAAACGCATAAATAAAGGGTAAATGTTCAAATGTTTCATTTTGAGCTGATGAGGACCCTATTTTTTCATTAACTTTTTCTTTTGAATCAAGGTATTTAAAATATACAGAAACTGTAATGGCAACTGCAACAATACTTAAAACAGCTGGAATTACTTGATAATTTATAAAATAAGAACCCACTTCTATACCTGTAACATTATCCGCTGCAAAAATTACAGCACCATCATTTGGTCCCCAATCTAATGAACCAGATAAAATTATTGTAGAAGCTGCACTTAATTTACTTATCCCTAAGTTAGTCAAGATGGGAAAAGTGGTAGCCATTAACAATAGTCCTAAGCCAGCATGAGAAGTTATCATCATTTTCAATATGATTCCTATCACATATAGTAAAGCCAATATTAGATACGGAGAATCTATTTTTTTCAAAGGCTTTGTAGCAGCTTCTGCTAACTTTGACGAGGCTCCAATTCTAGTCATTAAAGTTGCATATCCCGCAACTATCATCAAATTTGATCCAACTCCACCAAGTTGATTTTTAAATTCACTCGTTATCATACCAAAAATATCAAAAACAATATTTCCCATCGATTCATTTTCCATTGGCGAAAAGCCAGTTGTGACATAAATTATTACATGTATTATAATACCACCCATAAAAAAAATTAATAATGGATTATATTTTTTCACAACAAGATACGAACAAGTTATTACGATAAATAGAGTTAGTGATAAAATAATAAAATCATTCATAGTTTAACCTCATTTCATATTTAGTAAACGCTTACTTTAAAATAAGAATAACATGAGAGCATTTAGAAATGAAATTCATAATAATCAACCCTTATCGATTTTATTAATAGTAAAATATTTACCAATTTTATTGATACACAAAAAAACCGACTATTTCTAGTCGAGTTTTCTTTAAATCATAAGCGTTCAATTTCAATCCTTTGTTGATCCGTATTCACTTGGGCTATAGCGCCATATTGTAAGAGCATTTTTGGATAGGCATGGCCAAAGTTGATATTATAGACTACCGGTATGTGCTCAGGAACAATCCTCTGATAAATTGTTTTATATTCTTGATAATAAATTTCATTTTGTGGCTTACCTACAATGATACCGCTCAATTGTTCAAAATCTATTTCAGCATTTAGAACAGATAACATTTCTGTCACTTTAGATGGTAGAGGTCTTTCTTCCGAGGTTTCAAGAAATAAAATGGCGCCTTGCCAATTTTCCTTAGCAGGAAAAAGATTGTACCTTTGGTTGATCTCCTTTTCTTCTGGATAACGCTCTCCTACTATTAGATCGTAAAGACTTTCTAGGCAACCACCTAATAAATGACCTTGAAATTTACTTTGTCCTTGAAGTAACTCATACCCTTTTGTGTCTAAATGGCTTAGTCTCGCTATGCCAAGTTGTTGTTCAGAAAAGTCTTCTCTTTCTTCATACCAAAGATTACTAGGTTCATAAACAAAGGGTTCTTCCGTGAGAATGTTCTCAAATGATTGTCGACTATACGCTAAGATATCAGGCCCCAAATCCGCAAAACATGTTAGATAGCTTAACCCATAGAAAGAATGCAGTCCTAATTTATAGAGAAGCAAATGATTGATAGTAGTATCTGAATATCCCATAAAAAATTTAGGCTGCTGATAAATTATTTCTTTCGCTGATGCAGTTAAAAGATAAGGAGCTAATTTAAAGGTATCATCACCACCAATTGCACAGATAACACCTTTAATGGTCGGATCAGCAAAAGCTTCCAATAGGTCTTCAGCTCGCTTCTCTGGGTGAGCGCTTAAATAATCCATCCCTTTTAAAGCATGATCCATGTATACCACTTCAAAACCATATGCTTCTAAACGTTCTTTACCTAAGCTTAATTGATGACGACAAAAAGCTTCTCCTAGGATTCCACTCGATAAGCTTACAACCGCAATTTTATCTCCTCGATTTAATGTAATCATTCGTTCTCCCCCTTTTCTGTTGTTTCAAAGTATAGCACGGTAATGACTTTCAAACCATCTCATCTTGGGCATTATTTTTGTGACCTGTCTAAAGATATATTATGATGAGACAAAGCAATACATGTAGAAAGGAGACTTCTTATGAAATGCCCTTACTGTGGTTCTAATCAGACAAAACGGATTCATAAATCACTCTTTACAATCAGCCTCTATTTCATCTTTGCAGGTGCCCTCATTCCTGTCATCGGAACTTTTTTTCTACTACCAATAGGAATTATCATGTTGATGAAATATGCAATCACTGATAAAAAAACAACCGTTTCTCGACAAATGAAATGCCAAGACTGCGGTCGCCATTTTACTCGATAAGAAATGAACAATAATCAAAAAGCAACCGGTAAGACGGTTGCTTTTTGATTTAATTATAAGTCTTATTCTTTCTAAATGTAGACCACAAAAGGAGTAAACATGCGATAATAAACAGAGTCAACGAACTTTGTATCAGTTCTCCATAATTTGATAAAGAATTCGTCCAGATATTAGCAGAATCTCCACTAAAATGCGTTAAAGGAATCATATCTGCTATCCGCTGTAAAAATTTGGGGAAATTTTCATATCGCAAGCCCATATTCCCACTAATAAAGAGTAAGAAGAAGTAAAGAATCATAATCACTGCATATGTCGGGCCAAACTTACCGATCATATCTGCCACCGCATGAGAAATCATCAAGAAACAAATCGTAAAGAAATAGATAAACAAAAAGTAAATGAGCGTTCCCATTAAATTGGCTGGACGAATACCATGAACAAAATGCATCGTTATAAAATAAATGACTAAAGTGATGGTCACTACAATCATTTGTCCAATGAGTTTCGTTGCAATAAATTTCCGATTGCTAACGCCAAATAATTTAAAACGTAACGGAATTTTCTTCTCTAACTCTTGGGCATAAGAAGCCGCATATCCAATCAGTCCCACACACATAGGAATCATAATGCTCATCCCCAAAACAATCGAGAGAGTCACTTCATCTTGAAAAGCTTCCGGAACTTGGCCTACAATTCCTTTAGGGATCAATATTCCCATAAAAATTGGCATTGCAATTCCAAACAAAGGAATAAAGAAATTTCCAAATATATTTCGGACCTCATACTTGATTAAATTAGCTTGCATGTTTCTGACCCCCTCCTCGATAAAACGAAGCCTTAGCATTTATAACCATTAATTCAATATCATGACTAGTCCGACGATAATCAATATTATGCTCCATTAATTGGTTCAATAATAATTTCTCTTCATCCAATGAGTTAATCGAAATCGCAATCGTGTGATCTGGTGCAAGTATCTTCTTGAATGATTTAGCAATCTTCTCATTTTCTGTACTATGATCAAATAGCATCACTTTCTGACCACAATACTGTTGAAAGAGTGCAACCTTATCTCCGTAAGCAATCAGATTTCCTTGATCCAACAATACGATTTGGTCCACTAGGTGCTCTAATTCTTCATAATAATGCGAAACCATGCAGAAGCTATCAGAAGAACCTTGATACCAATTTTGAATTTTTTTGATTAACCTTTGTCTTGTTTCGAAATCTAACCCCGAAGTCACCTCATCAAAAAAGGTAAACGGCGACTTTTGGAAGAGAACCATAATCAAAGTAAAGCGCTGCTTTTGTCCTCCTGATAACTGCTTATATTTTTTGTTCAATTGGTCTTCCATATCAAAATATTCAATCAATTCGCGTAGTTCTGGATTCTGCTTAATTGAAGTATTGAGGATGGCTTCCATGACATACTTACATTTCATCGTATCCACAAACTCATTGAATTGAAGGTGAACCGCCATCTCACTGGGTGAAACTTCTCGTGTAATTTTTCCTTCATAGGGAATCAAACCTAAGATAGCATTAATTAAGGTTGTCTTTCCGGCACCATTTCCTCCAATAATACCAATTCGTTGCCCTGCGTCAAATTGAATTCGCTCATCAATTCTCAGTACTGTCTCCTGCCCATATTTCACTTTTAACTGTTCAATTGTAATCATACGACTCCTCCTTTGGCTTAATTTCACTATAATCAAATGAAGTGGATCCTGTATGGAGATCCTGTGAGGATTAAGCAAAATATAAGGTTGTTTCAACTTGGTTCTCAATATTTCGAATTTCAATTCGATAATCGAGGGCTTGAGCATATTTATTTGCGATATATAAGCCGAGTCCACCAGAAGTCAGATGGTTACGAGTCGTCACAAAAGGTTCAAAGATTGATTCCAATAAATTAGGGTCAATTTGTCCTGCATTCACTATTTTCAAATAATTTTCGCGCAGTTGAATCTCAATTTTGCTACATTCCGGACTATGCGTAAAAGCATTCGCAATCAAATTATCAATGAGTTTATAAAGATAGTCCCCCTGAGTAGTTAATTGAAAAGAGAGAAGATCTTTCTCTATTTGTTTATCACTACTCTCCTTTTGAAATTGATAGGAATCTAGGACTTGTTCTACTAATTCATCGATTGCAACCCAATCCTCTTTTTGTGCATCCAATGGACGATTGATTATCAACAAATCATCAATAAGATGTTGAATTGATTGAATCTGTTCTTTAACCTTAGGTAAATATTGTTCATGATCTTTAAATTTACCAATCCCATCGATCATTGATTCTACCAGTAACAAACTAGCTGCCACAGGTGTTTTTAATTGATGAGAGGAAGCTCTTAAGAAAAGTTCTTGCTTTTGATGCTTATCTACCAAACGATGATAAGTTTGGCGCAGTTCCAGATACATATCGTCAATACTTTCAGCTAAAGATTCAATCTCATCATTTGAATGCAATTCAAGGCGACTCATCTCTTTTAATTGATTATGGCGTAACTTATCGGTATGTTTAACAACTGATTGGATAGGATTGACAATCATACGCGTAAAATAGAGACTTGCTAAAGCAGTAAATAAAATCAAGCCTAACACAATCATCGGTAAGCTTCTTAACACAACCTCTTGAATATCATCAATCTTAGAAATAGAAAAAGGAATATAGGTCACAATAATTCCACCTTCTTCTTGACTCACTCCCAACGAATTAGTATAAACATTCTTTCGATCTTCGACAGAAGCGATAAATAAATGATAATTATCCCCTTTAACCACTTTAGAATCATGCATGCTTTCATCAAATTCATGCTGACTACTTTTTAAATTAATATCGAAATCATTTTGAATCGTTTCCCTTATCGTCTGCCAATATTCTTTTGATGAAAAGCGTTGATCAATTTTAAAATTTGGATCTTCAAAGGAACTATCTTTAACATAATTCAGTAAATCCAGCATTTCTTTATTTTTCAGCTCAATACTGGCTGTTCCGTAGGCAGAGAGTACCTCCACCACATTAGAATCTTTAGAACTGGTAAAGATCAAAGAAGCATTTAAATTCGGTGCCGCTTCCACAGGAAACTTTCGCTGGTCTAAATAAGCTTCATGAAAATTTTGACTCGCTTCTGTATTCGAACGCACCATATTCGCTAAATAGAGAGAAGGTAATAAATAAACTAAATAAGCTAAAATAGCTGAAACAAGTGTCACCGTTAGAACAAAACTATAAACAAAAGTTTTTCGATTTAGATTCAATTAACCACCTCATAGCGATAGCCCACTCCTATAACCGTTTGAATACAATTGATCGGCAATTTTTTTCGTAAATTTTTAACATGTGTATCAATCACTCGGTCTGAACAGATATAGTCTGTTCCAAAGACGTGATCTATCAACTGATTTCTTGAGAATACTTGCTTAGGATGCTGCAATAATACTTGCAAAATTAAAAATTCGGACAAGGTCAGTTCCAAGTCACGTTCGTTGTACAGAGCTCGAAAAGCTAATTCATCAATTTGAAGGCCCGTTTGCTGCTTAGAAGTGCCCCTATCTTGTGAGCTTGCAAGATGGTGCCCTCGCCTCAAAATGGTTTCCACTCTTTTCAATAAAATAATCGGTGAAACAGGTTTAATGATATAATCATCTGCATAGCGATTAAACGCTTCAACCTGCGTTTGTTCATCACCCAGTGCGGTGAGCATTACCACTGGCAATTCAGGATGATGAATGGAAATATACTCAAGCACTTCTAAACCTGTGATTCCCGGAACCATAATATCTAAAATAGCAAAATCAAACGTTTCTTGCTGCAGAGTTTCGAGCGCCTTCTGTCCATCTCCCACTTGTGTCACTTGATAGCCAGCAATCTTGAGATATTCCGCTAAAACTTCTCGAATCATTTCTTCATCTTCCAAGAATAAAATTCTATACTCCTGCATGATATCACCTACTTCCTGATTTTAATTTATTATAACCTATCCATGTGTTTTTTATTTGTGGATCTCAAATTTAAATGCGCCCCATCTATAAGATCGTTAAATTTATGTGAAATTTTTGATAAAAATTCGATATTCCCTCTGAAACTTTCAAAAATGTATGATAATATACTCTTAACTTAATAAAAGGATGATCCGAATGATACGAATCAAAGCTTTTGATGGCATTAAAGGATTTGCTATCTTATCAATAATACTTTATCACTTATGGCCCGAAGTAATTCCAGGAGGTTTCCTAACGGTTAATACTTTTTTAGTTTTATCGGGCTATTTCTTGACCAATAAACTGAGAAATCAACCTTTAAAAGAAGTGGCTTCCTATGTTCATAAGACGATCAGTAGAGTTTGGTTTCCACTCTTATGGTTTTTAATCTTCATTGTGGTGGGACTATTAATCCTTAATCCTATCGCTTTAAAATCTTTACAGTTAGAAATCCTTGCGAGTCTAACTTTTTTAAATAATTTTTTTCAATTGGCAAGTGAACGCTCATACTTTACGGATATGGCCAACGCTTCTCCTATGACACATCTGTGGTATATCGCGATTTATATTCAATCCTTTATCATCGCCATTCCGGTGATACTGATAGGGGATCGTTGGATAACTTCCGATAAGATCAAGGGAATTTTTTGGCTACTGGTTTTTGCTTGTACTTTGTATCTAAACCACCTGCATTATCAACCCGGGCAAGATCCGTCAAATGTCTATTATGGGATCCAAACCCGCTTTGCATCGTTTGCGATCGGAATTGCTGTCGCTTACCTAAACACGAGTCTCCAAGCAGCCATCAACCAATATCGCTATTTTGTAGCCTCCTGGATCTACTTCCTGATGAGTGTAGGCTCTTTTGTTATGATGGTCTACTTGATCTTCCATGTCAGTGATCAAGAACCCATCACCTATCAATTCTGGTTGCCTTATTATAATGTCCTGGCGAGTGCTTTTATCATTGGAGCTAACCACCGCTTCAACCTAGTAGAGGACTTAATCGGTCACCCCCTTTTGGCCTGGTTAGGTCAGAAATCTTATAGCTTTTATTTGTGGTATTACCCGATTATTGTCTATAGTTTCAGCTATTTAAGAAACTTCCAGGATAAAATAAGCTTACTTAAAGGGGCCACTTTTCTAGCTATTGTCGTGATCGCCAGCTTATTTTCTTATCTCATAGAATCTAAACGGATGACTTATTTATTTGGTACAGACTTTAATTTCAAACAGGATTGGCAAGATCTGATCAATCACTTTAAACCTAAACCTAGATTCTCAGCACTTCTAGCTCGATCCATCATCTATTTCGGCTTACTTGGAACTTTTATTTATGGAATTTGCTATGCTGATAATCAAAAATCCTTAGCTTTATTTGAACTGGAATACGGCATGTATCAAACTCAGCCCTCTCCCTTTAGTCTCTACTACCCGCATGATCAAAAGGCCAAAGCCCTTCGTAGTGAATTGCTTGCTTTTGACCAAGAAATGGAAACAAATTTTATTCAGTTAGCTTCCCCGGGTTCTCTAGTAGACGACACATTTAAAACAGATCTAGGAAGAGAGATGACTCAAAAAATAAGCCTTCAATTATTAGCAGCCGCCGCAGATAAAAAAGAAGATCAGACCGATGAAGAGAAAGTGAGAGAAACTTTATCAGAACCATCTGATGATCAGGAGGCCAAACTAGAATACATTCAATCGATGGATCCTGAAATTGTTGAACTCTTATCAGAAGAAGAAATGCTTTATGCTGTGGAGCTTCCCGTTACCCTCTTTGGTGATTCTCTGGCCAAACTTGCGGGGCCAGTCTTTGAAACGGTCTTTCAAGAAGGGTCAACGTATGGCTATACCAGCCTACAAGTGTGGGATTCTTATGACGAATTCCAAGACTTACTCGATCAAGAGTTAGTTGAAGAGACATTAATCATTAATCTTGGGACCAATGCCGGCTACGACCTACCAGGTCTCACCGAACTCATCGACATGGCAGGCGATCGTGAAATCTATTTGGTCAATACGAACTCTGCTGTAGAGCATGTAGAAGAAGTCAACGAAGTGATTAAAGAGTGTACAAAGCTATATGATAACGTCCACGAAATTGATTGGCACAGTGTTTCACTCGACCATCCAGAGTATTATGGAGAAGATGACATTCATTTATCCTTGGAGGGACTCGACTATTACACTGCGACGATCGTAAAAGCTTTATATGAAAATCAATAACATAAAATAAGCTGTTCTCTTTTTTGGAGAACAGCTTTAATTTATAGCTACCACTATTTATGCTATATTATAAGCAATACGATTATTGGAGGTATATGATGATAAAATTAATTATGATTGATATGGATGGAACGCTTTTTAACGATCAAAAAACTTATGACCAAGAGCGTTTTGACCAAGTGGTTAAAACTTTAACCGATCAAGGTGTTATTGTAACCATCGCAACAGGTAATACGGATGCCTTAGTCAAACGCGAAATCTCACATGCTAGCTACCAACGTTTGCATCTTGCTGTTACCAATGGCAATTTAACCAAAAATATCCATCAAATTATTAATGTTTTTAGCATTGATCGTCCTTTACTAGAAGAAGTTCATCAATATATCCTCGATCACCAGTATCCTTTCTCTATGATTGCGATCACTGAACAACATGATTATAAAATCTTAAATTTTGTTCCTGAAAATAATGAGATTGATTTTTACTTTCCAGAGGCAATTTCTCTTGAAGAAATCAAGCAAATTCCAGCTGATGAAGATATCATTATGCTTGAGATTTTCGCGCATGGCTTAAGCCTTGAAGAAATCAAGCGGATTTCCCAAGAGGTGACCCAACAATTCACTCAATTGACCAGTGTTTCTGCTGGAGATCAATGGTTGGATATCTACCACCAAGAAGGTGGCAAAGGAACGGCTGCTAAAATTCTGCAAGACTACTATGAGATTAAAGCTGACGAATCAATGGCTTTTGGTGATAGTCTAAATGACCAGTCAATGATGGAGAATGTTCACTACTCAATGGCCATGGCGAATGCGGATCCGGATTTACTGCCATCTTGCAATTATCAAATTGGTGACAATAATGAGCAAGCAGTCATTCAAATTTTAGAAGAAATTGCCAATGGGCAAACGAATTTTGAAGACTACCGAATCAAGCGATCATAATACCTTAATCCAATAGCGCTCCACCTCAACTTGATCTAAAGAATCATAGACACGATTTTCTAATTGTCCACCACAAGCAAGAATCGTACGTCTACTCGCTTCATTATCAACATCACAGGTGATCAACACTTTATTAATTGATTTTTCTTTCATTTTAGCCAAAGCACTCATCAGCATCCATTTTGCATAGCCTTTTTGGCGCCCACTTGGTCGAACCGAATAACCAATATGGCCTCCCACCTTTAGGAGGTCTTTTGTCAGTTCATGCCGTAAATTAATCATCCCCACAATCGTCTGGTCTTCTAATCGCAGGCACATATATTGATCCGAGGGAACCCTTCCCTCTGGACAGGTCTGAGCCTTCGAATTCTTATCGACAAAAAGAAACCAATCTTCGATTTGATCGAAATTCATAAGTGAATTAGACCCATAGGCTTTCTCACGCTGCTTCATAAACTCTGCTTGATAAGCGAGTATTTCATTTTGGAAATTTTTTGAAACTGGTACTAATTTTAGTTCTTCCATCTCATCACCTTCGCCTTTTATTTTGGCTATTATAGCACATTTCTTCAATAACATAATCATCATTAAACCCCGCTCTTCTTTTAAATAGAGCGGGGTTAGATAATTTAAAGGTGAATTTGTTTAAGAAGCGCCATCCATTTGTTGAAGTTGTTCCGTCTCTTCAGCAGTCATTTCATAGCTTCCTAAATGTTCATAGGTTGAAGCATCATAGACTTCATAAGTAAATGGCATGCTATTCCGTCTGATCGTTATAATTTGTCCTTGGTATAGGAAGAAGTCCTGACTTGCGCCAATCGAACCAGCCGATTCATAGAGATAATAATATCCTGGTGCCTTCTCTTCAAATACTAATTGATTAGTTGAATTCTCATCTGGTATTTCATTATTTCCTAGCACAATTTCATGTCCAGGACGATCAGCTAACCAAACTGCCTCAATAAAGCTAGCAGCTGTTTCAGGATCAAACGCCATATCACGGTTATGGAGCATATTGGCTACTCCTGTGTATTCTCCTCCTTCTTCACTTGTTTCGACCTCTTCACTTGTTTCGACAGTCGTCTCTGGGGCAAGATCATCACCATAATACCACTTCCCAAAGAGATCTCTCAGTTCTGCATTCTTCGTCAATTGAAAATCAATCGGTTGAGAAGGATCAGTATTTTGACTCACTAAAACTTGAGGCTTTCCATAATAATCCACCATAATATAAGTCACTAATTCTTCTTTTTGGGGATCGTTTGCATTGGAATAAATGGCATGAACCGTATATTCTTCCGATTCCATTGGATTAACTTTCTCTTGATGGATAGTCATTTGATTCATCAATTCTTCCAAGCTAAGACCTGCATGGTCGAAGCCTTCAGCACTATTGGGATAAAAGTTGGTATAACTCTGTCCCATTCCGGCTTCCCATTCTCTAAAAGCATTATCCAAACGTAAATAATCATTATCATTCATTCCATCCGGTGCATAAGCATCATTCACCACTTCAGTCATCATTAAATTATAATCCCTCTGCTCATCGGGAACATTCCCAGCAAAATTGGGCAAGAGAAGATTGAGCCCCGTTTGACTTGGTAAAGTCAGCAAATGAAGAACGCCATTATAATAAAGTTCTGGCATAGCCGTATAAGATATT
Organism: Facklamia lactis; assembly: GCF_015863205.1. GTDB lineage: Bacteria > Bacillota > Bacilli > Lactobacillales > Aerococcaceae > Facklamia > Facklamia lactis. The sequence goes on from NZ_JACBXQ010000001.1 coordinate 352,706, forward strand.
TGCACCGATGATTCATATTCCTCGCCATTCGGTAAAGTCGGAATCAACGTCGGCTCCACTTCCTTAATTTCAATGGGAATGGTCACATCTTGACTAGGATCTTCTAAATTCCAAATCATTCTCACCTGGGGCTCCGAAGTATCTATGTTTTCCAACCTTACTCTAATCGGCAAATTAGGTAAGGTCACTTGTTCTTCCGTTTCATTCAAGAACTTAAACTCTATTTGACCATTTTCAGCTTCAGACAATTGTTGCATCACGTCATTGGCAGCGGCAATTTTCACATTTAACAGGAACAGGGACAACAACAAGGCAGTGAGACACTTAACAACTCTATTCATGACGATCGCCTCCACTTTTCAAATTTGGGTTTTCCCCTACTCTAAGCCTAGCATATTTCACAAACAAGTAATAATAAAAGGCATCATTTTAATATTGAAAAGAACTCCTTTACAAATAAAAATGCCCCCTAAAGGGACATTCAGTCTATTGACTTAGTAAGTTTCAGCTAACTGCTCCACTATCGTCTGCTTTTCAATGATGCGACAGATTATAGATGGAAGTAAGAACGAGAGTAAGATCAAACAAGGGGCCATTAACCAAATCGCTCCAAAATTCCTTTGATAGGAATAAAACCAAAAAACAGATTCCAACACTTGACCTAATAAAGGATTCAGCAGTGTCACAAATAAAACGGATAATAATAAACTCGTTGCTGTATAGTAAATAGATTCATAGGTCAATAATTTTTGCATTTGATAGCGCGTCATGCCAATCGCCCTCAAACTAGCTAATTCATGCCTTCTCGTCATGAAACTTGTCAACATGGAATTGATATAGTTTATCACTCCGATGAAAGCGATCAAGAAACAAAGTGTTCCACCTATTAAGATAAACATTTTTCTAAAGGCATTGAATTCTTTGCGCAACGTTTGTTTACTCTGATAGTGTAGGAGGGATTCAGGTGAAGCGGTCAAGCTTTCAAGCTCAGCTTCATTTTGACTTTCAAGAGTAGTATCATGACTATCAAATAGATAAAACAAACGCGTTAAATTAAGCTGACTATCCTGCTTCAAACGTTCGGTTGAAAGAATGTAAGCATCACTTCCAGCAATCGAATATCTCAACGAAATAGAATAAGGTACGATAACATGTGCACAAATCTCATAACTTATTTGTTGATCTTCTTTGACCATTAGTTGACCTTTTCCCTCTTGAGTCTTAACTTCCTTTTGGGTGCTAGGATCAATGGCAGAAACTTGATGAGCATATGAGAGATCAACTTGACTGCCTATCGGAAGATAATCCTCCCCTATCACTTGGCCAAAGTCATCAGTTTCTAATACTAGCGCTATCTTCCTCTTCTGCCCATCGATCAGAGGTTGAAGATCACCTTCTATCACTTCCAATTTATTTAATAAAAAGGGATCAAATCCTTGAATTTGAACCACTTCTCCAAAATCAGAATTCTTTTTATAATGATTTAATAGGAATGCTTCTTTCTCTTCTGGACTAAGATCCCTTAATTGACGTTTTAAGGTTTCTGCATCCATCCATTTAATAGTTTGATTGTGGAGCAAGGTATAAGAAGAACCACCTATTATTCCTTCTCCCATTGAATGTATCTTATTGAGCCATTCATCTTCCAAATTTAAATCATCAGAAAAATGATTTAATTTGAAATAATCATTTTTAGCCACTAGAAAGTCTCCACTTAACTGTTTTTCTAGATAACGATCCATGTCAAACCCAAAGGTTAAGGTCATTAAACTAGATAAAAGAATCGTGGATAAAGTCAATGAAAGAACTACCAAAATAAACTTGGATAAGTTTCTGCGAAGATTAACTAATCCCATTTGTGCAAGATTGATAGCTTTTCTTTGCTTAATCGTTCTTCTTACTTTCGCTTCCGACCGATACCTCACCGCTTCAATAGCAGAAACCTTTCCAACGATACGGCCAGGTTTCAAACAAGATAAAAAGACAGTCATCATCGTAAAAAGTGTTCCGGCAATCGCGATCCAGGGTGAAAAAGCGGCTTGAGTCACCTGATTTTCAATGATCGTCTGGCGAATAATATAAGGTAAGAAAACAATCCCCAGTCCATATCCGATCAAAATCCCCAAAGGAATAGCGGCGAAAGATAATAAAATAGCTTGAATCACTAACAATTTTTTTAACTGACTTTTAGTCAAACCTATTGTTTTTAATAATCCATAGTAACGAATATCATTTTGAACGGATATTTGAAAGATATTACTGATTAATAAATAACCTGTTGAGAGAACAATTACCAGTAGAAGCAGAAAGATTAATAGAATCGGTAATTGATCCTTGGAGTCGATCTGAGCGGATGTATAGGCCCAATTAACCCCCATCTTAAGATAATTATTTAATTTTGAATCCTGACTTTGATAACCTAAATCATGAAGAATCTGTTTCATTGTCTCTTCAATGTGACGAGAAGATTTTAATTGAATGTTTAAATCATAATAGAAATCTTTAAACCCTTTCTTCTCTGCTTCTTTTATTAATTGTTCAACTTCTATTTGAGACAAATGTATGGCGTGCACAGAAGCCAATTCATTGTATTCAGAAATCCCTACCAATTTATAATTCTTTTTAATCGTTTGTATCGGCTGATTCATAAAATCATGCATTTGAAAAGTTAATGGAATCTCTTCGCCAATCTTGACCTCTACATTTAAATTTTCAAGGACTTCTCGATCTAAGGCCACTTCATTTTCATTCAAGGGTAGACGGCCTTGTATTGGAAAGCTAAATGTTGAACGTGCCGATTCCTCTGATGAATAAGCCACTTCAGCAGGTACTTTCGAGAACACTCCTTTATCAGATCGTCCAATATAAAGTCTCTCACCCGCTGATTGGATAGAGGGGTGTTTTTTGATCGACTCTACTTGTTCTCGCGTCAACTGTTTATACGTACCGTGGCTATTGCCACCAGCCAATTTAAATTGATGGGCTTGTAAATTATAATTTAAGTTAATGACCATGGTAAAAAGAGTTGTAAATAACACACAGGTTAAGATCATCGCTAGCATAGCGATTCTATTCCTTTTCTTAGATCGAATTAATGACTTGTAACTTAACTTCCAAATGGTAGAATGGTTATTTATTTTCATCGCGGTCACCTAATCTGCCTGCTGAATTTGACCATCTTCGATTCGAATCATTCGATCAGATAGCTGGGCAATTTCATTGTCATGGGTAATCATCAGAATTGTTTGACCAAATTTTTGACTTGTTATTTTCAAAAGACCAAGAACATCTTGAGAAGAAGCCGTATCCAAGTTACCCGTCGGTTCATCGCATAGTAAGATAGAAGGCTTAGTAGCAAGTGCTCGCGCAATGGCTACTCTTTGCTGTTGACCTCCAGACAATTGACTAGGTAAACGATCGACCAAATGGTTAATTTTTAATTCATTAAGTATCAGATGAATATAAGGTTCATCCGCTTGATGACCATCCAACTCAATCGGCAACACGATATTCTCATACACAGATAAGACTGGCACTAAATTATAAGCCTGAAAAACAAAACCAATCTCTCGACGTCGAAAAATAGTTAGCGCATCATCATCCATCTGAAAAATGTCTTGACCATTGATCCAAACCTTTCCAGAACTAGGTCGATCTAGCCCCCCTAAAATATGTAATAAAGTCGACTTCCCTGAACCCGAACTTCCAACAATAGCCAGAAACTCTCCTCTCCTCACCTGCAAATCAATGGCTTTTAAAGCCGTCATTGTTTCCTGTCCTTGTTGATAAGTCTTCATAATGCTTTCTGCTGTTAATAACATTCGTCTTTCTCCTTTAGTCGTATTCATCTTACTCTTCCAGTATGCCAAATTAATCTTTCATACTTCTTACAAGCAAGATGAACATTCTTCCAATTTTGAAAGAATTATTCTGACTTTACCAAAAGAATATTAAAGACACTTCCCCCAGCTGGGGTTTCATCCACCTTAATCACTCCGTGCTGTAAACGAATGATCTCTCGTGATAAATTCAAACCGATTCCCAAACCATCTTCATTCTGACTCATCTTCGAACGATAGAAACGTTGGAAAATCAAATTTCTTTCATTCTCTGCTATCCCCGGTCCTTGATCGATCACCTGTATTCTGACAAACATCCCCAAACTTTCAGAAGTCAATCTTATATCGGGTCCTGTTGAATATTTCAGAGCATTATCAATCAGATTACCCATTGCTTCCATGGTCCATTTATAATCAAATAAAGCTTGATCTTCGGTATAATCCTGCACAATGGTTTTCCCTTTATGATGAGCTTGTAAACTAAAATCATTCACCAAATCATCTAATAAATTGGCGACCGAATGAGGCTGAACATTCAACTGAATCATACCTGATTCTAATCTTGAAAGTTTCACTAGCATCTGGATTAAATGGTTTAACTTATCTATTTGTTGCCGAATAGACTGGCTGTATGCATGCGCTTGGTCAGTTAAATTCTCTTCTTCCAATAGTTCACTATATAAGCTCAAATTAGCAATCGGTGTTTTAGTCTGGTGTGAAATATCTGAAATCAGATTTTTAATTTGGTCTCGCTCATTTTCAATCTTCTGTTCCTCTATTTCTTTTGCGTTCAAATATTGACTAAAATCTGCTTCAAAGCGCGATAATAGACTCTCATCATAGTTTTCCACTGAAAAGTCTCCATCCCTCGCCTGCCTTAGAAGGTCTTCTAAATGCATAAACAACAATTTTTGTCGGTGTTTCTCTTTAAAATAGAAAAATAACAATAAGACCAAAAGAAAGAGGAGAACGCCAATTATGAATTGAATCATTACTTCTCCTTCCATTGATAACCAATTCCATAAACTGTTTTTATTGAATGTTCTATTCCTAGCTTGTTACGAAGCCGTTTGATAACGACTGATAATGAATTTTCCTCAATATATTCCTTGTTCGAGTCAAACCACAAATAATCAATTAACTGATCTCGCTGCAGGACGCTATTACGATGCTCCACAAGATAACGTAATAGCCTTTCTTCTGTTTTTGATAAATAGATCATTTCATTTGAAACTTGGAAAATCGATTGATCAAAATCAAAATAATAATTTCTTGATTGATAAATGTGGGACTCTGCTTGGAACTGAGTTCTTAGCTGATTATGTACCCTTGCTTTCAAAACAGCCAAACTAAAAGGCTTAGTGATATAATCATTTGCACCTAATTCCAAGCCCGTCACAATGTCTATTTCCAAATCGCGAGCTGTTAACATGATAATAGCCATTTGCTTATGAGTCTGACGAATTTCTGTCAAAAAATTCAACCCATCACCATCAGGTAAATTTACATCTAAGATAAGCAAATCAATATCTGTATAATTAAGAATGACTCGAGCCTTTTGAAGAGTCGAAGCCGTTTGAAAGAAAAGCCCCTCATCATGAAGCGCAATCTCCAAGCCTTTCAACAAAGTTAAATCATCTTCCACAATCAATATATTCTGAGACATACTATGACTCCTTCTCCGCAATGAATGAAAATGCAATTTGTTTCTATCAGTATAGCATGATCCTCTTTCTTTTTTGAGGCCAAAATGTTCATGAAAACAGACATAAAAGAGTCTTCATTCTTAGGACTCTTCCCAACATCCTGCATGGTTAATTCTGCTTTCCTATGTTATCTTTAGATCAACACCATTCAGGAGGTTGCAATATGTTATTTACTGAAGATGCCTGTTTCTATGCCGAAGAAATCCGAAAGAATCGCGGAGGGATCTCAGCACTGGTTCATCAAGCTCTAGCTAATATTGCTAAGATCAATCCAAAACTAAATGCCATCACTTCGATCCAAGAAAGCTATGCCAAACAAGTGGCTAAAGAATACGACCAAGCTATAAAGAATTGCTCAGACCTTGAACTAGCTGCTCTTCCTCCCTTCTATGGCGTTCCCATTTTATTGAAAGATCTGGGGCAAAACCAAGCTGGTTTTCCCTCAACCGGAGGCGCCAAGCTATTTAAAGAAGTTATTGCGAGGCAAGATTCTAATTTTACGAAAGCCATCCTCAAGGCCGGTTTTATTATCGTCGGTCGAACCAATACACCCGAATTTGGCTTCAAGAATATTTCTGATTCACAACTTCATGGACGAGTCAATTCGCCGCTTGATTTGAATCGCAATCCAGGAGGCTCTAGCGGTGGCGCTGCGGCTGCCCTAAAAACAGGCATTGTTCCAATTGTCACCGCAAGTGATGGAGGTGGCTCTATTCGCATACCGGCTAGTTTCTCGGGAGTCATCGGCTTAAAACCATCCAGAGGAAGAATGCCCGTTGGACCTGAAAATTATCGCGGGTGGCAGGGTTCTTCAGTTGATTTTGCTTTGACAAAATCGATTCGAGACACTCTAATCCTCTATAATACTCTGCAATGTTATCAACCAGAAGCTCCCTTTCACTTGAATACCACGATCATCAATCATTTAACTCCTCCCACTCGACCTTTTAAAATTGCGTATAGTATAGAATCCATTCAAAACTTTCCGATTGCAACAGAAGTCAAAGAACGACTGTTAGCAACCGTTGATCAGTTAAAAGATTTGGGCCATGAGCTAATTGAAGATCAACCAGCGATTGATGGTCGCCAATTGATGGAATCATATTATCTAATTAATGCTGGAGTCGAAACAGCAGCGATGATGGTTGAAATCGAGAAAAATTTAGGCCGGCCACTCAGTCATGCAGATATGGAAACCATGTCTTGGGCGAGTTATCAATTTGGACTGAACATCAAAGGATATCAAATGTCACAGGCTTTAACCTATTGGGATCACTTAACCTTTCAAATGGAAAGCTTTTATCAGCAATATGACTGTTGGCTTAGCCCCACAACTGCTGGACCAGCCCCTCATCATGGGCAATTTAACTTAGCGGAAGAGTTATTAGATAAGTTGGCACATTCAGAAGACTACACTTCTAACCAACAAGCTCAACTCATTTGGGAGATGTTTGAAGCAAGTCTAGCTTGGACTCCTTACACCCAATTAATGAATTTAACCGGTCAACCCGCCATCAGCCTACCCATGAATCAATTATCTAACGGACTGCCGATCGGCATGCAATTTGCTGTGGGTAAAGGCCAAGAAGAGAAACTTCTCTCCCTCAGCTTACAAATCGAGAAAGCAGGTCTACTCGATAGTGAAACAATAGACCTCTGTAGCAAGTAAATCCGATTACTTCATTTTTTGAGAATCAAATAAAAACCATCGCCAGATAAAACTGGTCGATGGTTTAAGTTAATGTGTAGGTTTGCTCAATTTTACCTTATGAATGCCACTCTGCTAATTTTTCAAAAAGAACCTGATTACTTTTCATTCCTGCTTCTTCATTATGCTTAGGATCGCCACCCATCGCCAAGATAATTTCCCCCATATATTGATACCAATCTCCAAGGAAGAGATGTCCTGCCTGATCGAAAACATGAACCTCTGTTTTATCAGGTCGCTTGTCTGCAATTGCCTGAGCAGACACTTCACTTTGCCACATCATATCTTTAGCTCCTGCAAAAATAAGTAGATTAGCCTGACTCTCTTCGACTTTAATTCGAGCTTCCTCTTTATTATCTGCTTTTTCTGCTGCAGTTTCGTAGCCTGGACGATATTGAACAGGGCGCTTCAAGATGAAATCTAACATTAAGTTCACCCCTGTCATTCCCCCTGCTGTATTCGAATTAATAAAGGGTAAAGGTTCTCCCTGCCAAGTCCATGAAGATCTAACGTTGGAATAATCTTTAAAAGATAAGCCCATATAATTCCAGGCTGTCGGCGCATAAAGCACGACATTATCAATTTCAGGATAACGAGTGCTTAAATTTAAGCATAGCTCAGCACCTTTAGAAGCCCCTACAACGGTAATGTCTTCATTATCAGAGACGTTCTCATCAATATAATTCAGCACTTCATCGAAGAAATCTAAAGGCACTTCTACTAATTCCTTTTGTTGGTTATCCATTCCAAAGTAAAATAAGGAAAGAACTTCGTACCCCTCTTTAGCCAAGGGTTCTGCTGTGTAATAACCAGGACTTCCTTCTGAACCACCGAAAGTAATCACGACCCCTTTATGTTTTTTATTTTCTGGTTTTAAATGGAAACCATTAAGATATTCTCCTTCAATGTGTTCCACTTCTACCCCATCTATTTCTTGATTATATTGTGATAATTCAGTTGGAGCCGGATAATCTTCAGCATTATAATCTTGAGGTTTGTATTTTTGGTCATTGTAATATCGCATTCCATAGACGAAGATGGTCCAGAGTAGAATCACCGCAAGAATTCCTAAGACGATCTTACCTAAAACTTTAAAAAAATTTTTCATATTAATCGCTCCTTAATCGTTTTAATACTTTTATTATAGTTAATCTTTGTGAGCTCCATATGTGCTTAATATAAAAAAATTAAAGTTCTAGGTTTTTTCACCATGAAATTGAATGTTTTCTAACATCGCTTAATTTTCAGATTCATTACTGGCATCATCTTCGATAACTTCTTCCGTATTAACCGATTCTAGCGCTTCTTTTGGCACGGAAATTTCAACGTTTTCTCCATATTCTGACATCTGGAAGCTGGCCTGAATCATAAGCTTCTCTGGTAGAAATTGAGCCTGTTCCTCAGGCATACTATCTTTTAACAACTCAGTATCTGCATCAATGCTTAGTTCTACATTCATTAGTTGTCCAGTCTTTTTGTCATAAGACGCTTCTAACTTAGGTTTAAGAGCAAAAAATTTAGCGAAGCTTTCTTCATTAAATATTTTTTTAGCGTTTTCGATATATTCATCTTTTTGCTTATCATCTAATTGATCTTCCGATTGTTCAAAAGATTTATCTAAAATACTCTCTACATCATAAGCTTTATCGAAATCTTGATAAAATTCTTTACCATCAATGTCTTCTTTGAGTGTAAAAGTATAATGATCTCCATCGTCTTCTAATTTATAATATTTGTCTTGGAAAGCAGATTGTTCTTCAGTAATTTCTGTATCAGAATCTTCTGGGTTAATAACTTCATTGATTTGCTCCCGTATTTCCTTATCCGACATTGACCATTCCTCTTGGCTCCACTTGTCTACCTGACTATTATAGGAATAAGTTACCCCATCCATTCCATACATCTGTAGTTGGATCGGTTCTCCAGCCATTGGAGAGACAATATCAAGAAGAATTTGAAATCCAAGTGGATCGTCACTCACCATCATATCACTCTCAATAAAAGCTAATTCACTTTCTCTACCTTGTGATTCAGATGAGATCGTCACTTCACCTTTGAGTTTAAAAGATTGAAATTCCTTATTTGACTTAGATCTAAGTTCTGTCCAAGCATCTGCTACTTCACCTTGGGCATAAATCGGTAAATGACTGCTAAAAAATACAATGGCAACAATGAGTAAAGCTCCTATTTTTTTCATAATATCCTCACTTTCTTATTGAACATTTAATCCTGTCCTCTCTCCAAACAACAGTAATTTTTATCCTCCTTTGTCTAATGATACCATTATTTTATACAAATATTTTGAATATAAATTGAGCTTTTTTTGATCTTGCTGTGTATTTGATGTGAGGAGACCGAATTATAATAATCTGAAACACAAATCAATCAGCTCTGACCTTCAACACTATGCTATAATCAAGTTTAATGAAGACGATAGAAAGGAGCCTCAACCATGAACATGGTCCTGATCGTGGAAGATAGTATGGAAATTCAAGAACTGCTAACTGATTTTTTACAGAACAACCATTACGCAACCATGAGTGCTTATTCAGGGACAGAAGCTTTACTCTTAGCCAATATGCATTCTTTTGATCTGATATTATTGGACTTAATGCTACCAGGAAAATCAGGAGGTCAAGTTCTAACTGAATTACAACACACCCTCAATTCACAAACGCCTGTCCTCATTCTTTCGGCCAAAAATTCAATGGAAGAAAAAATTCAACTTCTCCGATCGGGAGCAGATGATTATCTCGATAAACCCTTCAACCTTGATGAGCTCCTTGCTAGGATGGAACTCTGCCTTAAACATCGGTCTATTCAATCAAAAGAAGTCAAAGAAGAAAGCTATCACATCGGTGAGTTACGATACCACCCTGCTAGTCACCGTATCTGCTTTAAGCAAGAAGAAATCAATTTGACACCGCAAGAATTTAAAATCCTCAGCATCTTAATCAAGCATCCTCAAAAGATCTTTACCAAGCAAGAACTCTTCCAACTCGCATGGGAAACCGATTATCTAGGAGAAGATAAAACAATTAACGTCCACATTGGTAATATTCGCAAGAAACTTCTGGCCATTAGTCAAGAAGAGTGGATTGAAACTGTTTGGGGAATTGGTTTTCGAATACATCCTAAGCATTTATAAACTTTTAAAAGCTTCTTTACCATTTCTTTAACTTTTCTTAGCGATCTTTTGACTTCTATCTTCTATAGTATAGTTAAAGGAGGAGATAAAGATGCAGAATGTGATTGAAACAATTAACTTAACTAAGCAGTACGGAAAAGTCAAAGCCCTCGACCAAGTCTCAGTCAATGTGGCTCAAGGAGATATTTATGGCTTAATTGGAAGAAATGGGGCGGGGAAAACGACCCTCATGAAAATTATTAATCGCCAAATTATACCATCTGAAGGAAAACTATCCGTTCTAGGTGAGGAAATCTCAAAAAGGGATAATTTAAACCTTAGAATTGGAACACTCATCGAAGCGCCCGGCTTATATCCCGACCTCACTGCCTATCAAAACTTAGCCTTGAAATGTCAACTGGTTGGCTACCAGTTCAACGGTTATATTGACTCTCTATTAGAACTGGTCAATCTAGCACACACAGGAAAGAAAAAAGTTAAAAACTTTTCATTAGGAATGAAACAACGCCTAGGTCTGGCGATCGCTCTGGTTGGTAATCCAGATGTACTCTTACTTGATGAACCTACCAATGGAATGGATCCTCAGGGCATTGCAGAGTTTCGTGAAACCATCTTAAAACTAAACCAAGAGAGAAAAATTACGATTGTCATTTCCAGCCACATCTTAGGAGAACTTTCGAAGTTCATCAATAAATTAGGGATTATCCATGAAGGAAAATTACTCAGAGAAGAATGTCTGAATGATTTTGAAAGTGAAAACCGTGATCGCATCATTTTGAAAGCGCAAGATTTAAATCCGATCGTCGCTTATTTAGAGGAGCAACTTCAACTTCAAGCTTTTAAAGTTGTGTCACCTCATGAATTATACATTTTTGAACATTTAAATCAGCCTGAATTAATCAGTCATGGCTTAATTCAAGCAGGTATTCTCTTCGATCTCTTCTACCTTGAGCGCTTTTCACTAGAAGATATGTTCCTCAATTTAACTGGAGGTGTCCACCATGCTTAATTTTATCAAATTTGATCTTCGTAAAATGTTTCGTATGAAAGGTTTTTGGCTATCAGTTCTGTTCTTTATTGCTTTATTAGGATTAAATCTTACTCTGGATCACAATCAATATAATATGGACTATGACCAATACTACCAAACCCAAACCCGTAATAACGAAAAAGCGGCAGAAAATGAAGGGAGTGGTTTCCAAATTGAAATCGTCGACGAGGAAACTTACAATCAGCAACAAAAAGCTTTAAAAGAAGGGATGAGATTTGATCCCTTTATCCTAAATTCCTTTACACTCACTTCGGTTGTTTGCTACATCTTTTTTGGACTTTTTGTGAGTAATGATTTCTCAAGTGGCTATCTCAAGAACATTCTCTCCATCGGAGGCGCTAAGTGGAAATGGATCACAAGTAAAATTGTCGTGGCCAGTGTGCTTACTCTTTGTCTTTTTATCCTTCAAATCTTAGGTGGACTGGTATCCGAAATTATTTCCGAACAGTTCTTGTCAACGATCTCATTCACTGGCATATTAGGTCAACTCGCCTTAAATATTCTATTATCGATCCTGATTATGCTCTTAAATATTACGTCTATCCTGCTCTCTCAAAGCAAAGTTACAACCATGATTATTAGTTCACTTTTTGCCATGGGTGTCCATCTTCAATTACTCACTCAAATTGGCAAACTACTAAACATTGATATTGTCGGTCAATTCCTATCTAGTCGACTTCAAGTCATGGGGTACGATTTCGAAGGTCAGTTCCTGCCAGCCCTCCTTACTGGACTAACGGCTTTCACCCTTCTCTATCTCTTTAACCGTTGGTATGTCTATCGTATCGATTTCAAATTTGACCATTAATTTCAAAGGAGCTGATTAAATGGTTTACTTCCTACTCGTTATCATTCTGATGCTACTGATCTATCTCTTTCTCTATCGAAAACAAGTCCAACATATCGATCAAGAATTGAAAGAAATTCAAAAAAAAGAGTATACCAATCAAATGATCAGTCAGGAGATCCATAGTCAGGAATTAGACCATTTAATTACATCCATTAATCAAACCATTGAGAAGGAGCGTCAACTCAGAATTCAATTAATTAAACATAATGAACTAACCAAACAATTGATGACCAACTTATCTCACGATATTCGAACGCCCTTAACCAGTCTCTCGGGTTTCATTCAATTATTGGAGGAGAATCAAGACGCAGACAAACAAGCCCGATACTTCGAAATTATTCATCAACGACTTGCCCATCTCAACGATATGGTTAATGACTTATTCTTATATATGAAATTAAACAATTTAGAGGTCAGTCATGAACTCACCCCCATCGATTGGAATGAATTCATCAAACAACAACTCATTAGCTACTATGATTTGTTGACCTCTCAGAACATTCAGCTCGAAATGAAACTCCCAGAAAATCCTGCTTGGATTCTAGCTAATTATCAATTACTAGTTCGCGTTCACGACAACATTCTAAACAACATTATCAAGCACCATGGAAATAATATTGTGTTAGAACTACAAATTATTAAAGATTACGCGCTACTCAAAGTCACAAATGATATCATCATTCAATCTGAGGAACACTCTACTCACTCTAACAATAATAGCGGTTTAGGTTTAGCGATTATTCAAACAGCTATTGATAAAATGAAAGGACAAGTTGAAATTAGAGAAGAAACGGATCAATTTTCTATTATGATCACGCTACCCATTCAAGCGAATAAAATATCATAAACCCTAACAAATCAAAACAAAAAGAACCAGATTCTCTTCTGGTTCTTTTATAGCTTTAATTGGATTTATTTAGGCGAGACAAGAATTTTGACTTGTGACTTATCTTTGGTAAGTTCTTCAAAGCCCTGCTCTACGATATCATCAATCACAATTTTTTTAGTGACTAATTTTTCAGCTGGGAAATAGCCTTTTTCCATTAACTCTAAGACATTTGGGAAAATATGACGATAGGCAATGATCCCTTTCATTGTCTTTTCACCAATTGCTAGTTCATTAGGATGAATTGAAGCTTCTTGTTCCCAAATCGAAACAACCATACATTCTCCAGCTTTATGAACGGATTCCAAAGCCTGCTTCAGAACAACCGGCACTCCGGTAACTTCATATGATACATCTACACCGCCATTGGTCATTCTCTGAATCGCAGCAACCATCTCTTCGCCTTCTTCCGGACGAACGACAATCGCTCCTAAGTCTTCGGCAATTGCTTGCCGTTCTGGAGATAACTCAATTGCATAAATTTTTGAAGCACCAGCTGCTCTTAAGGCTTCAATGACTAGTAATCCGATGGGCCCACAACCAAATACAGCTGCTGTATCGCCCGCTTTTAATGCTGATTGACGAACAGCATATAAGGCCACTGCAGAAGGTTCTGTTAGGGCTGCTTGCTCATAACTAAGCCCTTCTGGAATAATGTGAGCAAGCTCTCCATCACAAACACAGAATTCAGCAAAACCTCCATCTGCTCCTAAACCAACGAAATTCAGATTTGGATCAAGGTTATAATCACCGATTAAGCCATGCTCCGCAATAATCGGTTCAATGGCTACTCGATCTCCCACTTTAACTTTTGTAACGGCTTGTCCTACTTCCACTACCTCTCCACAGAATTCATGTCCCATAGTGAGCGGAGCCTTAACTCCTGATAAAGGATGTTCCTTTTCAGCTGGAATAAAGATAGGTCCTGCCAAGTATTCATGCAAGTCTGATCCACAAATACCTGTGTATTTGATCGCAATCTTGATTTGCTTTTCGCCCACTTCAGGGATTTCAATTTCTTCCACTCTTATATCTTTAGCGCCATGCCATCTTGCCGCTTTCATTGTCATATAATTTCCTCCTCATGTATTTGTAATCATTTTATTCCTTTTAATACTCAAACACAAAAATTTTAACCTGATAATTTATACAAATAAATAATACTCCCCAACACTTCTGCTTATGCTCAAATTAAAAAGTCATGTTGATCAACATGACTTTCTTCGTTTGCTTATGGGTTTGTTTCAAACTTCTTCCAATCCGCCAAAAATCCTTCAATTCCCTTATCTGTGAGCGGATGACTCCATAATTTAGGGAATAAAGAACCTGGAATGGTAGCAATATGCGCTCCAGCGATAGCTGAATTTTCAGCATGACCAATATGGCGAACACTCGCTGCAATTATTTCTGACTCTAAACCATAATTATCCAAAACAATTCTCAACTCTTCAATCAAATGCATTCCATCTTGCCCCATGTCATCAATTCGACCAATGAAAGGACTGATATAAGTCGCTCCCGCCTTAGCAGCCATCAAACCTTGAGCTACTGAAAAAATCAGAGTGACATTGGTTTTGATCCCTTCTTTAGAGAGCGTGTTAACCGCTTTAAGTCCAGCCTCCGTCATCGGAATTTTTACAACGACATTATCGGCCCATTGAGCCACTTGTCGAGCTTCTTCAACCATTTGATCATAGTCAAGCCCAATTACTTCGGCTGAAACGGGGCCTTCCACAATACTTGCAATCTCTTTGATGACTTCTTCAAATGGACGCCCTTCCTTTGCGATCAAGCTTGGATTAGTGGTGACTCCGTCACATAAACCTAAATCATTAATACGTTTGATTTCTTCCACATTGGCTGTGTCTAAAAAGAATTTCATTCCGTCCACACTCCTATTTCATGATAGTAAGCTTTTTCACTCATCTTATCCTCATTATTACCTTCTTTTCATGAAAGATCAAGAATATCGCCTGATCACAAAATAAAGCTCAATCGACCATAAAAAAACCGAAGAATTAAAGCTTTCTTCGGGCTCTTATCATAATTAACAATTTTCAAATTCTTTAATCATTTCTTTTTGTTCCTTACCGGATCCTATAACAATTGGTTTGAACCAGAATCGATAGTCTTGATGTTTTACCGTAAAGGTAACTTTTTTGTTAATCATGCCTGAAATTTTGAGATTTTCTATCTCGTCTTTAGCAATCGATTCATGAGAAATCTCTTCAAGCTTACGATTAAGCTTAACAATTTCAAAAGTCTGAGGATTTGATACAATGATAAACATTTCAGCAAGTTGTCTTTGATTAGAGGGAGTTGTGGATTGGGTAAAAGTAGCAACAGCATTTTCTTGACCATATTTTTCTTGAACTTTTGAAACATCATTCTTATTGATAAAGACTCGCATTCAAAAACCCCTTTTTGTTTTGATTATAGCATGAAGAATTTATCATTGTGACACAAAGATAAATATATTTTAAAATTTTATGTATTATAGAAACTTCTCCTTCTTTCCATGCTTATAATGCATCAACAAGGCTACTAGCCAAACCAAAATAAGCACATGATTATAATGAAAAGCGTCATATCCTCCTGGTAAAACTTCCGGAACAAAATTAATCATGGTATGGAAGATAATTCCTGTCATTGTTAATTTGTTACTTGCAAAGTATAAATAACCCATAATGATTCGATAGCCGATCGTCGTTAGAATTAAAATAAGGCTCTCCACAAGAGTTCGTTCTTGAGCTAAATAAGGAAATAAATGCCATAGCCCCCAATAAAGACCGATTAGGAAACCCGTCGAGAAAATATTATCTTCATTTTGAATCTTTTTAGTCGCATAGGCCGTCCAGCCCAATTCTTCAATAACTGCTCCTACCCAAAATAAAACAAAAATAATACCACTTTCCCTTGCTAGTCGATCGCTATGAAATAAATCTAAACATTCATTTTTAAAAATAAAAGCCAAACTGAAAATGATCGGCATGATGATTACTGAAACAACTATTAATCTAAAAGTTGGAAATTGATAAGTTGATTTCAACCATTGTTTAACACCCACTATTCCCTCTTCTTGGTAGATAAAATACCCAGCTAATAGACAAGGGACAATAATGGCAATGAAGCTTAAGGGAAGATTCAGAAAAAGCGGTTCGATCTCAAGTAAATTTAAAAAATAAAAAGGAACAGAAAAGAGAATCACTAAATTTAAATACCTTTCAACCTTATTCACTATTCACTTTTTCCTTTCCTTTTTTATTTGAATGAGTAAATCTAATTTTATGAATGAACATTATTTTTAATTCATTCATAATTTATAATAATTATTTTAAAAAGTCAAACTTTTATTGGAGAATTAATTGGATTAATTAAAAAATAAAGAATCTAAACTAAGTTAGATTCTTTAAT
The DNA here is from genome assembly GCF_015863205.1 of Facklamia lactis. GTDB lineage: Bacteria > Bacillota > Bacilli > Lactobacillales > Aerococcaceae > Facklamia > Facklamia lactis. The sequence goes on from NZ_JACBXQ010000001.1 coordinate 369,308, forward strand.
AGTTCACAGCTTAAAGCGCTGTTAGAAATTATTTATTTTTTCATAGGCAATTTTACTAGCTAATTCCTTATCCTCTTTTGTCCAACCAAAGACTCCTCCCGTATGAATAAATAAAATGTTCTCAGCTTCGGCTAAACGCCCGTGCTTAATCTCATTTACCAGTCCATAAAAGGCTTTTCCCGAATAGCAAGGGTCTAATAAAATTCCTTCATTCTGCATAATATCCACATAAAATTCAATCTCAGATTCTTGCGCAATTGAGTAGCCCTGTCCAATGTAATGATCATTAATTTGGATGGATGAAAAGTCCTGACCTTGGTAGTCCATTCCTACCACAATGTCTTGGATAGCTTGTGTAAATTTTTCAGCAGAGGAACTAACCGAAAATCCAACTATATTTTTGGGTTCAGCTACTTGCTTATTCTCATACCATAAGCCTGCATATGTACCACCAGATCCTACTGCTAAAGCAATCGTATCAAATGTTATTCCGAGCGCTGTTTCTTGTTGAATAATTTCTTGATAAGCTTCACGATATCCCAATGATCCGATTGGATTAGAAGCTCCCACTGGAATCAAGTAAGGATATCTTCCCTGATCGTGTAATTTTGCTTTTAAAGCTTCCATTTCTTGAAACAGATCCCCTGCAGTCGGAATTAAATGAACATGCGCACCCAATAAATAATCCAGCATATAATTCCCCTCATGATGATAACTTTCTTTCTCAGTTAATATCAGATGGCAATCCAAACCTAGACGAGCACAAGCTGCCGCTGTCGCTCGACAATGATTGGACTGAATAGCTCCCACCGTGATAATCGTATCATGATGACTTTGGATGGCATCCGCTAAAACATATTCCAACTTCCTAATTTTATTTCCGGAAAGTTCAAGTCCTGTTAGATCATCTCGTTTAATATACATATTTTTATTATAGCAAAGACTACAGTAATCCATTTTTTGAATGGGGGTTGGCAAATTGGCTAATGATATTTTATCCATATATGATTTCCTCTCTTGACGTATTTTATACTTGGTCTTCGCTTTTATTATACGCCAAAAGCACACCATTGTAAGCTCTTTCATACAAGATGTGCTTTATTTTTAACTAACGATCGCCATTATAGATATTATTTTTGACAATAACGTAATCCACTTTACGGATTGAGGCTAAATCCTTTCCACCTGCATAAGAAATAGAGGACTGTAAATCTTGCTCCATTTCAATTAAGGTATCTGCTAATTTACCACGAGCTGGAATCATTTCTTTCTTACCTTCAATATTTTTGCGCTCACCTTTTTGATATTCAGAAGCTGAGCCAAAATATTCCTTATAGATTACTCCATCAATTTCTTTGGAAGCACCTGGGCTTTCTTCATGAGCTGCTAATAAGGAACCAATCATCACCATGCTAGCACCAAAACGAATCGATTTCGCAATATCACCATTGTGACGGATACCTCCATCTGCAATGATAGGTTTCCTTGCGGCTTTTGCGCACATGCGGATAGCAGATAATTGCCAGCCTCCAGTTCCAAAGCCAGTTTTTAGTTTGGTAATACATACTCGACCAGGCCCAATTCCAACCTTAGTAGCATCGGCACCCGCATTCTCTAATTCTCGAACGCCCTCTGGTGTTCCAACGTTCCCCACAATTAGAAAGACTTCCGGAAGTTGCGATTTCAAATAGCGAATCATCTTGATGACATTATCAGAATGCCCATGAGCAACATCAATCGTGATATAATCCGGAATGGCTCCTTCTGAACGCATCTGATCCACAAAGTGATACTCATTCTCCTTTATACCTAAACTAATGGAAGCGATCAACCCTCGCTCTTTCATTTGCTTAATAAAAGGTAATCGACTCGCTTCATCAAAGCGATGCATAATATAGAAATACTGATGCTCTGCCAACCAAATCGCTAATTCTTCATTGATCACCGTTTGCATATTCGCTGGCACCACTGGAATCCTAAAAGTATGCTGACCTAACTTAACTTCTGTCTTACACTCCGAACGACTATTGACAATCGACTTATTCGGAATTAATTGAATATCTTCATAATCAAAGACTTCCATAAATGAACCCTCCTATACTTCTCCATTACAAAACATTCTCTAGTATAAACAAAATGATAACGTAATGCCAGAAAAATTAACCAGACTAAAAGAGTCTATCTTTTTTATGACAACAAAAGATAGACTCTCTTTAATAACAAATACTATAAAGTATCGACCTGTTCGATCAGTGGCTGAATAGTAGAACGATCTGAAAAATCAAACGACTCATAATAACAGTCGAGCATTTTAGTAAACTGTTCATCCCGTTCTGCCACCGGTACTTTATCAAACGTAAATTTCTTTATCCCCCGCATTAATAAACGATGGATAAAAGACAATTCTTTAAAGTTCATTCCTCCCTGAAACTGATAAAAATGAACTTTATCTCTTACCTCTTTACTGAAATTATTCTCAATGATTTCAGTAAAATATGCTTCAGATGGAGAACGTAAGCCAACTGAAAAAGCAATCAAATTTTTATCTAGGTGTTCATCGAGCAATTTGCTTCCCTTCATTGTTCCCGCATAAAGGCTTGATCCCAAAATCAAAGTCTTAATCTTTGAAAAATCAATTTGACTTACTTGATCTAAAGGGACACAAGGACATGCTAGAGTATCAGCAATCCAGTTTGCGTATTTTTCAGTATAACCATATTTTGAATAATAGACGACGATTTTTGTCATTATGATGCTCCTTCTATGGCTGATTCAATGGATTTCAATATAGCTTTGGAACTTGCGGTTGCTCCACTGATCACATCAACATCTAGACTCTGTTCTGCGATGATCTGATCAATTATTATTTCAGCTTCGTCTCCTAATCCATTATCATGTCGGAAGATTTCAACCGCAGTCATTTCACCCGCTTGGATGCTAGTTTGACTTTCAACATAAACTGGGCCCACTTGATAGGATCCATAGTACTGTCCATCTTCTAACTGAGAAATTTGAACAGGACTAATTTTAATCAATTGGACTTGCCTTTTAATATTTTGAAAATAAAGGAACAAAAATAAGCCCACAAGCACTAAACTGAATAGCCCCAATTTAAATAGTTTCATACAAATCTCCTAAGTTTTGCTTAAGTTGTTCGAGGGTCTGATCGATAATTTTTAAATCACTTTTCGAAATTCCTTTAAACATTTCATCAACAAATTCCTGATTTTCTTCTTGATGACTCTGTTCCCAAGCTTTGACTTTTTCAGTCAACATAATACGAATTGCCCTTTGATCTTCCTGATCTTTCTCAATCCGAACATACTTTTTCTCTTCTAATTTATTAACCAATTGGCGAATATTTTGATGTGAATAATCGAGCGCTTGAGAAAGTTCTTTTAGAGTCGGTGCTTGATCCATAAACGTCAATGCTGCTAATACAAACCATTGTTTTGAAGTGATATCACTCTTTCGCTTGTCCATTGTAACCTGTAACTTATTTGACACGAGAAAAAGATTGGCAAATATTCTTAGTCTTTCTTCAAGGTTTTCAAATGATGCCATGTCGCCTCCTTAGTAGGTAATATATTACTTAATCAAGTATACTACTATTAAATAGAGTCCACAAGATGGACTAAAGTCCTAAAAAAAGAGGAAATAAATTTATTTCCCCTTCATCCGTTTCTATTGTTTTTCAGTGTATTCTAGCATGATATCTGATTGAGCATCCTCTACATTCCCTGCATAGTTAGGTGTTGCAATTGAGATACCGCCATGCTTATTATAGAAGGCATAGTACTCGACATTGCCATAATTTTGAAGTTCTCCCTCTAAATGGTCGCCAATTTTAATTTTACTATTGACTTGAACTTCACGTGTATTCTCCAAATTAACTTTAATCGTCTCAGTTGGAATCTCTTCTACTTCCATCTTATAGGTCGATAAATTGATATACTTATCTGCCGCCTCATCATATCGAGTCAACAACACCGTTCCATCTTTAAAATTAAAATCAATACGGTTCGGAATGTTCATTCCTTCTAAATAGAAACTCGCATTATCTAGCTCTTTCTCAGATACTTGGTAAGCAGACTCTGTATGGCTTGGAGCATCTTGCGAAGTATCAGAAGTTTCATCCTCTGAAGAGGCGCCCTTCATTTCCCAGTCAATCGCATATTCATTCTCTTTCACCCAACGAACATAGAATTGTTGGTGCTTCTCATAATCAAAATGATCTCGTGCATACTGCAAAGCCTCATCCACTGTCTTAAATACCTTTGAATCACGAACGAACTCCTGGCTTGATTCTGCAAAGCTTGCTTCTTGCGAATCTGTCGCCTCCACTATCTGAAGCCCTCCTAAGGAGCTCCCAATCGAACTCAACATTAATAAACTTAATCCTGATATTAAATATTTTATACCGGAATCAAATAACATCCACTTCATAATAGCATCCTTTCTCAACTCGTTTTATTTTGCTTCTAGAATTATCTTATTCAGAAGCGCGATCGATTACAAGCGATTCTAGAAGACTTCACAAAAGAGTCAAGCTTTTCAATCACTTCTTCATATTTCCAGCTTTTATTCCATCAATTCTTCAATACTTTGATCTAACACTTGCTTCAATCGTTGAGAGAAACCCGGTCCTGGTTCAATAATCTGGTCAGCAAAAGCCATTAAAGGCTTAAAGTTACCAATTTGTATCGCTTTTCTAGCTGATTGAAACATGGCAATGTCATTCTGATCATTTCCAAAGGCCACATATTCTCCACCAAAGACTTCCTTTAAAGAAGTCGCCTTATTGACCCCCAGTGGATTAATATACAAACAGCCTTCATGTTCATGGTAGGCAAGATCGACTTTACTGATCTGCTGCAATGACTTGATTGCATCGAGCCCATCATTCGAATCATCCCCAACAAAGATCACCATTTTAACAGGATGAAGCATCTCTTCAATGCTAATTTCTTTAGATGACGTTGTACGATCCACTGAATGAATAAAAGGAATTTTATTTGATAAATAAGTAGAAAAATTTAATGGATCATCCACAAAATAAGCAAGTTCATTGTCATGACAAATTTCCAATAAATTTTGGAAGGTTTCAACATCTAAAGGATAAGATTGGAGGCATTCCCCCTGTCGATAGATCGCCCCACCATTTAACGTTACAAGACAATGTTTATTCAACTGATCTCCCAAAATTTTAAGACAATCTCGATAAGAACGAGCCGAAGCAAATACAATCTCATGTCCCAACTTGACATACTCTAAAAGCAAATCTTTAATTGATTCTTCAATGGTTAAGCCATCAAAAGCAATGGTCCCATCAATATCAAAAATAAAACGCATCATTCCGCCCCCTTTTCCATCATCTTCTATCTTATCGTAGACCTGTTCTATAGCCTAAGCATTTCAGTCTTTCAATCATGACTAATTAATAAATGTTCGGCTATTAAAATATCCTCCTCATTTCAAGTAACTATTATGAATAAAATCTATAATTAAAATCACACCTTTCATTGGATTGGTAAGAAGGTTTTTATGCAAGGCTCAAAGTAAAAGCAACAAAAGATAATGATCAAAACTGCATTGACTTAACCGATCAAAGTGGGATACAAATCTTGTCAAACTAACGTTTAAATCAATAATCAATTGATCCATTCAGCCAAACTTTACGACAGAATGGAAGCAGTCTTAAACGAGAGATGGATGCCAGACCCATTATCATCTTATCGATCCAAGTCATTATCCTTATATCCTCTATATGATGCAAAATATCAAAAAACAAACAGGACTGTCACAACATACACTACAAAAATCCCCTTGCAGAGAAATTAATCTATGCAAAAGGGATTCATCTTTATCTCTTATTTCTCGATTATATATGTATGAATTAAATTTGCTTCAGAACTGGATAAGCTTTCAATTATACATATTGGTCCTCTTTCTCCTCGTCTTTAAAATACTTATCAACTTTGACTATTCTCCCTCATAAAGCGATTTATTTCAGCTAATACTTCATCAGTTGAAGTATGATGTAAATAATGTTCCCCATCTACCACTTTCACTGCTTGAATAGCTGTATTTGAGAATACTTGCTTTTGTCCCTCAATCCAATCAGAATCTTGTCTCAAAGTTTTTGAAGCAACAAGAGATAAAACAGGCATATCATTAGGATAATGTTCATCTTTCACTTGATAAGTATTTACACTCGCTTCCTCAAGATAACCGATCATCGACTGTTGCCAATAAGCCCATTTATTAACATTTATAATTTGTTTTTTTAGTTCTTCATCATATTTGTCACTCATGCTCTCCAACATATACGTAAAGCCATAAAAATCTGTCAATTTTTGATTCGATAGAATCAAGCGTAAAAACCCTACTTTATTTATCAACATTGGAGTGAGATGTTTGGATGATTCCGGTGCTTTGTCTGCTATACTTACTCGTGATCCATCAATATTGATGATTCCCACAATATTTTCAGGGTATTCCTTCACATAATCTAAAGAATATAAGGCTGAAATTGAGTGGTTAATTAACACAATCTTTTCATTTTGAGCCAACAAATTCACAACAGAATTAAATTCTCGATTTATCTGGTCTAAAGTTCTTTTTTCTGAAGGCTGATCACTTAAATTATAGCCTAACGGTTCAATTATCAAAATACGATAATTTTGTGATAATTCTCTTGCTAATGGTAAGAAATCAAGAGAAAAAGAAGGCGTCGTTAACCCTCCACGGTAAACTAATGTAACCTCACCTTCTCCAATATCCAAGTATCGAAATTTGCCAAAATTACTTTCAATTGCTTTAAAGTCTTTTTCCAAAAACTCAGCATATTCCGCTTTATCATGTCTGATTTCTTTATGATGATAAATTGAAGAACCTATCAAAACTAACATCACCATCAATAATATTGATAAAAGCATTTTTAAAATTATTTTAAAGATCTTTTTCATTTAATCACCTCATAGACTATCATAAATGATCAAAGAAAAAATAATTAACCAAAATGATCATAAATCTCTATTGGCCATTTCCAATTTAGAATTGTTTGATTAGACGTACAATTCTTGTTTTCAACTAATTCATAATGCATCGGAAATCGGTAACCACATTTCTCAAGAGTACTTAGAAATGAAGAAGATTTGTTAATGAACTCAATATTATTTTTTTTATTTAAAAATTGATAGGTGTGATTTCCTATATAGGAAAAGCTAAGATAGATCCCAGCTGGTAATCTAAATTGAGTTAATGAATGAGGGGTACTCTTTAAACCATAAAAAGCGGGAGTATATCCTTCTTCCGTCGTAATTCCAAAATAAGAGATTTGTTTATCGATCAAAAATGAATAATTCTTTACAAAATCAAAAGCAATTTCCGTAGCATTCCCATTTACCTCTTCGAATGTTTTTTCATAAAAAACAGAAAACGATGGAATAAATTCAATAATTGGGCACAAAATTCTGGATTGATCAATGTACTTTAGATCATGAAAGTTTTTATAAGTAATTCGCAAGCATCGTGGATTTTTCCGAAACTGATTAGGAGAAATACCAAATTCATTTTTAAATGCTCTTATAAAAGATTGTTCATATTTAAAATTTGATTCCATTGCGATATCGATGATTCTTTTTCTAGTATTTAACAATAAACTAAGCGAATTAGCCAGCTTGCGTTGATTAACATATTTCTGAAAGGAGATTCCAGTATATTTTTTAAATTCCCGGCGAAAATGTACTTTTGAAATGGGCAAATGTTTCATAAAATATTCGAGATTCGCATCAGAATTTTCTTCTATTAATTCAATCACTTCTTTAATAATTTGAACTGAATTCATTTGTTACTCCTAGTTATTTTGTGTCTTTAAAATTATTATAAACAAGTTTTATAAATATTGGTAAAATAAATACTACTTAAGTCTAATTGTTTTATATATCAAAAGCGCTATAATCAAATAAAAAAGGAGATTTTATCATTGGAAACCACTGACAGCTCTCAAACCCCAAAATTATGGTTGCTTCTTACTGCTTGCCTATTCATTGCTTTCCTTGCCATATCACTTAATCCTTCTTGGTCTCCCTTAATTATCTATCTTGCCATTCTGATTGTGAGTCTCTATCTATTGATAAAGAATAAAGATTTATTGATTAGAAATGACTTCTTTGAAGCCATACTTTTCTCTTCATTAACCGCCCTTGCCGTTACCCCTCAAATGTCTTTCTATTATTTTGTGGCCTTTATCACCTTCCTTGCTTACCTGGGTGCTATGGCGACTAATCGTCAATATAAGGGAAAGATTCAACTCATTTCCGACCACCCTTTGAAAGGTCTTGCTCTTACACTGGTGCTTGCTTCTATTACTTCCTTTATCAACTTTGTCTTACATAGCCTAATAGGTGGGAATGCCCCCCACTTCCTCTTTTCCTTAGATAACCTAATAGCCGCATCCCGTTTCGCTACTATTCCAGGAATTACTGAAGAAATTCTCATGCACTTGATCCCCTATGCCTTGGTGATTCAAGTCCTAAAAACCACCCCTCGTAGCAAGAAAGCATCATTCATTACCTATCTCATTATGATTCTACCTCATACACTTATCCATTTTCACTTATCTCAGATGAATCCCCTCAACATTTTAGTTTCAACTTTACTCTTAGGTCTCTGCTTTGGCTTACCCATGGCTTTTCTGATGAGAAAAGTCAGTCTGTCTTCTGCCATTCTCCTTCATTTCTTAGTAGATTTGATCAGATATTTGATTTTCCAGAGTTAGCATTCGATCCCTAGTATTTAATTATCAGATTAACTGTTTTGGGAAATTCTCAAACAAAAGTATCAAGTGAGAAGCGCTATCTTATTTTATCCTTATCGATTATATCGTCTCAATAATATTCTTGTCATGAATCGCGAATAATAATTGATAAAGAAAATAATTTATTGTATACTTTTATTAAGTTGAACTGAATAGTTGGACTGATCAGTGCAACTGACTCACTTACCAAGTGGAGGTGGATATGAATCATAAACTTTTACCCTTAACTGAGACCATGCACTATATACTATTAGTTTTAAGAAAAGCTAATCATGGCTATGCTGTTATGCAAGAAATCCAAAGACTCAGTCATAATACTGTCATTTTAGCGCCAGGAACCTTATACGGTGCGATCGAAAATCTATCGAAAAATGGCTTAATCGAACACGTTGGTACGGAAAATAGAAAAAAAGTGTATCTAATAACCCCCCTCGGAGAAGAGATATTAGAAATAGAAAAACAACGTCTAGAGCATATCATCAATTTATATTAGGAGACTCATTATGAAAAAATGTAAATTATTTTTCGACCCGCTTAAAGAAGAAGAATGGTTAAATACAATCCTGCAACAAGGCTACCAACTTATTAGTAAATCCTTACTCGGAACCTATGTTTTTGAACCAACCGATCAAGAATATATTGCACGTGTTGATTACCAAGATTGTTTTAGTAACAATGACTACGAAGAGTATCTAAATATTTTCCATGAGTATGGGTGGCAGCTAGTTGATGGTGATAAATGTGTACAAAACATACATATATGGCAGAAACTCAAAGAAAAAGATGACAATTTAAATAAACTAAATTCTGATCTCTATTCAAAAGGACAATTTTATAAAAGGATGAAAGATTACAGTGCATCTATGGCACTATTCACGGTGATGTATTATTTCTTATTTATTGACCAAATGGAAATCTATTTATTTCACCCAGAAATTTGGGAAATGAAAGGCCTAATGTTTTGGAAAGCCGCTTTATTTGAATTACCTTTTGGGATCTTGCGTCTACTGCCCGTGATATTATTTGTCGGATGTATTGCCTTCTATGCTAAAAATTATTTTAAATACAGGGACATTGTAGAAAGTATCGAAAAAACCATTAAAAACGAATCAAAATTTAAGGATTCTATAAAAGAAAGCAATCACACTCTTAAGATATTCAAAGATCTCCCAAAAGTTAAATCATTCAATTTAACTTTTGGGAGATCTTATTTTTTTATATCTTCATTTTCAAAAATTCATTGCTTTATCGTTCACTCATATATCGGTTCATTTCACTCTTCGTTAAAGTTCTTATTTCAGTCTTTGGGTACTCTTTATAATTTGTAACGGTAAATAGTGGCTTCTTAAGCGAACATTTTTTAGTCTTGTTTTTATTCAAATACTGGATTAAATCTTCTGGTTCAGGGAAAATTTTGTAGAAAATTCTTCCATTCTTGTCTTCAATTTCATAAATCCCGCATGATTTTTTCATTGAGAAATCAGCTGTCCTCAAATATAGCTTTGCAATTTCTAATGTTTTAAAGGGAAAATGCCATCTTTGCAGACCACGATGGGAGTCTTTTTCGATGCAAATACATCTTCCGCATGTGCCACAAATATATTGTGTATGATTTCTCAGACAATCACAGGGCTTTAGGAGAGGAGTTATTCTGCTTTCTGTTGAGTAACATTCTTCACACATGATCTTCCACCTCACTGTTTGATTCTCTTTGATCGTGTTTCAACCCTTCGTTGTTAACTTTCTGACTATTTTTTCGTCCGATATACCGATTGACCTTTTTTTGATAGTCGAGGTATGCTGTGCCAAACGTCTTGATAAGAAAAGGTTCTTCTACTAGTATAATTTGACAATGAAACAGTAATAGAGTAAATAATGTCACAACTAATAATAGTCTACTATAAAACATCAACAAAATCCCGATATAAACGAGATAGAAGCCTACAAAAGCTGGATTACGACTAAATTGATAGATTCCTTCGGTCACGAGTTCCGTTTTATCCGTTTCGGATACGCCAGCTCGCCAACTATCTTTCATATGCTCGACTGACACTATAAAAATAAGATCGCCCGCTATCGCCATCATCGCCCCTATATTGCTTGCCCAACCAGGCAGAGCCGAATAAGCACAATAAATATTAACCAATTCGATCATCACCACTAAAGCCGTAAATACCCGCATGGTTATTTCAATCATTTTAGGATAGCCTTCCTTACCTTTACCGATTTGATCCGTTTGAATGCCTTTGATCTTTTGACGAATCATTTTAGCAAAATAACAGCCATAAAAAACCATCAAAATTAAGATTCCTAACAGTTGATTTCTCATCTTTCATTCTCCATTTTTATATTAAGCGATCGTGAAGTTCTTTTCCGTACATTCCCCGCACTTAATTTAAATTTTTTATAAAAATTTTACTAATGATGATGGTGGCCACCTGATAGTTCATGAGTAACAGTACATGATACATTAGAACACTGTTCATGAGAGCTTTCAAATTCGATCGTTACGTGCTCAATATCAAATTTTGATAGCTCTTCTTTTACCCTTTTTTTCATGGCTGGATTTTGATTTTCAGTCACAATATGCATGGTGGCATAATGATGTTGACCGTCTAAGCTCCATAAGTGGACATGATGGACATCTACAACCCCTTCAAGAGCTTTCAAACACTTGATCAGTTGGTTAATCTCAATATTTGCCGGTGTTTTTTCTAAAAATAGATCTAATACTTGCTTCAAGTTCTTAAAAGCATTGTAAAAGATATACATTGCGATTGCGATTGATAATAAAGGATCCAGAATATACCAATTCGTCACTCGCATTACAATAGCTCCCACCAGTACTACTGCCCAACCTAAGACGTCTTCTAGCATATGCAAGTTTACAGCTTTTTGATTAATGGAATCCCCACCCCTCGTTGTATAGGCGGCCGTAAAATTCACGAATACCCCAATAACCGCAAAGATCATCATCCCATCATAATCAATTTTTACCGGATCAACCAAGCGTGTAATAGCATTGAATATGACAAAAACTGAACCCGCTAATAAGATGACGGTTGTGATTAAGCCACCTAACACCGAATACCTAGAATAGCCATATGTATAGTGTTCATCTGGCTGCTGCTTACTCTTTCTTTCAAGAAAATATGATAAGCCAATACTCATCGCATCGCCTAAATCGTGCACCGCATCGGAAATAATGGCTACACTCCCAGTTAAAATTCCCCCGATAAATTCGAAAATTGCAAAAAACAAATTCAGTAGAAACGCTATCAAAATCTTTTTTTGAGTTTGCATATGGTTCTCCCTTTCTAGATTTAATTGTCTGAATAAGAATTTAAGTACATTATCATCTTTAAGAACAGACATTTCTTACCTACTTGATCAACCAGTATCTTTGATTTTAATTCACAGAAAATTACATAAATGGTTTCAAATAAGTATACTTCTCCTCCTTTTATAGTTGACCGGTTGTTCAACTATATTATAGTTGAATACCCATTCAACTGTCAACCTCAAACTGAGGTTCAGGTTAATAATCTAGTAAGGATGGGACTCATTTTTAAGGTTGTATAGCTTGCACATGATACTTTTTAGAAAAGAAATGATTTAAATCTTTCAATCAAATGACTATTGAACTACAAATCCCATATTTAAAAAAATTTCTCAAAAATTAATATATAAATTGGTATGCTATCACAACATGGAAAAGATGTTAACGAAGAATGGTCTTTAATAATTATTTATAGTACACTATTCAGCGTAGTTAATTAATTTTTAAAATTTGTAATTCTGAGAGGAGGATTGTCATGTTGAAGTTCCAAATGCGTAATGTGGATAAAAAATCTACTGTTTTTCAGAAAAATAAAACAGTGATTACGCAGATAGATAAATAAAGAATTTTAACGACGTCCATTTTGATAAAGATATTTAATAAGTTTACAGATTAATTATATAGCTACATATTTATTTATCGATGTAGTCACTTTTTGGAGTGATTGCATGTATAAAAAAATAAAATATTCTCAAAATTTCCTTACCAACCAACAAATGCTTAATCAAATTATTAATCAAATTAATCTAAATTCTTTAGATACTATATATGAACTCGGAACAGGAAAAGGACATTTAACATCAAAAATAGCAAAAAAGTGTCACCACGTGTATTCAATTGAATTAGATAATTGTTTATTTGAATATTCGACCAAGAAATTTCAAAACAATAGTAAAATCACACTACTAAAATCTGATATATTACTATTCAATTTTCCGAAAAAAGACACATATAAAATTGTAGGTAACATTCCTTATAGTCTTAGTACAAAAATCATTAAAAAAATTGTGTTTGAGATCCAAGCATCAGAGATGTTTTTAGTTGTTGAATATGGTTTTTATAAACGATTACAAGATACCAATAGAACGTTAGGTTTACTTTTACAAACACAAGTTGATATTCAAAAATTATTAAATATTTCAGCGAATAACTTTCATCCCAAACCAAAAGTGAATAGTGTTTTAATTCAGCTTAAAAGACATCCTTCTGATATCGAAAAAAAGCATTGGCAGAAGTATAAATATTTTGTATCTAAATGGGTAAATCATGAATACCGAAACTTATTTACAAAAAATCAGCTACGACAAGCAAAGAAACATGCAAAGATTGATGATTTTAATGATCTGAAATATGAACAAATAATATCAATGTTTAATAGTTATCTTTTATTTAATCCAGAATAACCTTGGTATAAATTCTACCCATTTCAAAATAAATAGCCTCCCTAATTCCAAATAAGAATTTATCCCCCTTTACTGGACTAATCCAGTAAAGGGGGACATATCAGTATATAAATTAAACAAAAGTACTTTTATTTTGTCTCATTATTAGAAATTAATTTAACTCACCATCATCTTTAATACAAATCAATTCCAAACACATTTACTCCAAATATATAATGGACCTTCTCCCACTAACGCCTCCTAATTTTTATATAAACTTCTAGAAACTTTACAAATATACTCTATTGCAGATAGGGCATCTTTCTCTATTCTAAAAAAATGTGGTTCATTAATGTTTTTATGAAAATTTGAAAGTTCTTCGTTTCCTTCTCCTGTTAATACCAAAATACCATTGATTCCAGCATTATTAGCTAATAACATATCGTTCTTTATAGTATCTCCTATAACAAATGAACTGACTAAATCAATATTAAATTTATCTTTTGCTTGAGTTATCATCTTTACTTTTGGTTTTTTACACTCACAATTATCTATTCTTCTATGAGGACAAGTATAAACTTCATCAAAGTCACAATCGTTATTATGTAATAATTTTCTCATTTTCTCCAAATAATTTTCATACTCAGTTAATCCTATTTTTCCATGCCCAATAGTACTTTGATTCGTAACTAAGATATTTAAATAGTCATTTTCTCTAGCCTTCTTCAAAGATTCAATAGAATGGTCAAAAAATTCAAAATCCTTTATTAACGTCTTTGAATTTCCACCTAGAGTTCCTAATAAATCCCAAAATATTGCTTTATTCATTTTGCCTCCAACTTTCTAATAAATTTAGAAAATAAGCTTTTTATTTTCGCTATAGCTTATATCTTACCTCATACTTAATATTATAAATTTTTCATTTTTTTCTTAGATAAAAAAATAACCTTCCTAAAATAGAGTTTTATTGTCAAGCAATATTATAACATATTACTCAACTTACCAAATCAAGCTAGGTACTCTATTAAAAAAGGTTCAACTACCTTGTTGATATAACAAGGTTTATAATGGAGATGAGGGGAGTCGAACCCCTGTCCAGATACCTCGTCACCAAGGAATCTACGTCAATAGTTGAGTCTACTAAAATTTAGCTTTCACATAGCCGACTAACAGGCATTTGTGTTCGCGAGTCTGATCATCTCTTCTCAAGCTTGCAGACGGAAAGCTTGAGCGTATCCCACTTAATTTGAGACCAGGAACTAACACATGGGCGATGCTAGGCTGATCTTAGCAAGCTGTTTTTAGGCAGCTAAAGCTAAATTGTTTTGATTGTTTGCAGTTATATTTAACTGTAGCGTTGTTGAGGCAGTCGCAACCTACCTGACGCATCCAAGGTTCGAACAGTACCTGTCGAAACCATGACACCCCCAATTGGGTATGTTTGTATTATAGCACCTTGATCCCATTATGTCAAAGAAGGTCAGTCAGACTTTAGTTTGAAATATTGAAAATTTTCCCTATTCATGATTAAAGAAAAAGCTAGTGCCCTCCTTTTGAAGGAACACTAGCTTTTCTAAAAGTTATTTATTGATGATTAGCTCTTCTCAGGGCCATCATGATAATAGGTGTCACAATGATTGAGAAGATCATTTCAGGAACCCCATTAATCAAGATAATGCCCCCCAGCACTTTCCAGAGGTTGCTGAGACTAGCTCCTTGGATCTGTAAGTATTCCGCTCGCTTGAAAACCGCAATCGCCCCTAGAACTAGAACTGTATTAAGAACGGAGCCTAATCCACCATGGATCATATAGCGGAGACGATCAGTCATATGCTTAGACTTCACATGAGCCGACCAGCCCACAATTAAAGGCATCAGAATCCGAGGTAATACAGAGACTAGAGGAGATGAAAAGACATAGATATACATTGGGGATGTAGGCATTAAATAGGCTCTTATCAGACTATTTATACCCCAGAAAGTCCCAATCAGGACGCCCTCTTTGGTTCCGAGCCAAAGGGTTGCTACAATCACCGTTACATGAATAATGGTAATGCTAAGAGGTGGGATTGCAATATACCCTAGAAAAGGCACCCAGGTCTGAAGTAGAATGATGGCCATAAAGATACTTAGGATGACTAGCTTTTTAGTTTTGTATGAACTAGAGCTCATGCTTGCTGACATTACGGTATTCTCCTTTTAGTTAATCGCTACCCCATCTTTTAGATAATGATAATAGGGTTCTTGTCCTTGTTCATCGAGCGTCACTTCGAGATCATGACCATCGAAGAACCATAGATCATTTTCTTCGATAAAGAAATAAATGCCATTATCCGCTGTATATTCAGCTATGGGTTGATCGCTTGGTTCTGACGGTTCAATGGCGAGACCAAATCCTTTATTGAGAGGACTGGATGAATAGATTTTTGTTTTGAAGCGAATTCCTGCCCCTTTACGAAGGCCTACTTCTTCTTTAAACCAGTTGGCTGCTGCTTGATCAACTGCTAGTTTCATTTGCACGCAGTTACTCTTAAGTAACTACTCCCTCCTTTTGTCTTACAATATCCCTATTATACGCGAATAATCGGTACTTTTCGAGGAAGTTGCTTAATCAACCAGTTGATGCTGGAAAGCATAAATCGTGGCTTGAGTTCGGTCATCCACTTCCAATTTAGAGAGAATGTTGGAAACGTGTGTTTTAACCGTTTTGAGAGTGATGAAGAGTTCATCCGCAATGGCTTGATTTGAATATCCTTTGGCCACAAGTTGGAGGACTTCCTTTTCTCGATTCGTTAAATCATCATGAAGGTGATATTGACTTTCTTCATGATCACGATCCATGATTTTCTGGGTTACTTCCTCCTGCATCACTGATTCGCCCTGATAAGTCGATCGAATTGCGTCTGCAATTTCTTTGGCTGAGGAAGTTTTCAGAATATAAGATTTAGCTCCTGCTTCTAAAGCTGGATAGACTTTCTCGTCATCTAAGAAAGAAGTCACAATGATTATTTTGGCTTCGGGCCATTCGGCCATGATTTTCTGAGTTGCTTCGATTCCATCCATAGTATCCATAACTAAATCCATAAGGATAACATCCGGACGTAACTCTAATGCACGGTGATAGCCTATCAAGCCATTATTGGCTTCTCCCACCACTTGAATATCTTCTTGAATTTCTAAATAGGAAGAAACTCCTAATCGAACCATTTCGTGATCATCTATCAAAAGCACCTTAATCATTGATTTTCTCCTTTTCTTTTTCCACTATTTTGACCGGTTTATAAGGAATTTTAATGTCAACAACCGTTCCTTGGCCAGGTGAAGAAATGAAGGAAGCCACGCCACCCATTCCTTTCACTCGTTCTTGAATATTCTTCAACCCATAAGAACCGACCTTCTGAGTATTATGACTCTCGAAGCCTATTCCATCATCAACAATCCGAATATTGATAAAATCTGTCGATTCACGCAAATAAACATCTAATTTATTAGCTCGGGCATGACGCATCGTATTCGAAACTGCCTCTTGAATGATTCGAAAAAGATGGTCCTCAATTCCAAATTCCAATTTCGGATCGTCCAATTCCCAAGTTAATTGTAAGGGAATCTTCGCTTGTAACTCTACTAACAACTGGTGAACACCTTGCTTAAGCGATTTACCTTGTAGATCCACTGGACGCAGATGAAGTAATAAGGCGCGCATTTCAGTCTGAGCATTTCCAATCACGTCTTCCACTTTCTTGAGGGCGGGTCCAATCTTGCAGTCTTCCCCTTCCTCAAAGTTTTCAGTCACTGCCGACAACATCATCATCGCCGCAAACAATTGTTGACTGACTGAGTCATGTAATTCTCGAGCAATTCGACTTCGCTCAAGCTCAATGATCTCTTCCTTCGTTTCCTCCCCCACAAAAACTGGGGCCGCTGTAAATTCTTGCAAATCTTCAGTGAGATCTAAGAGCCTTCCTCTTAGACGGTTAATATCATGAGAAACGATATAATCATTGTCATACCAGGAACGTTTTTCGATTTCCTGCCTAAAAATAGGATGGTGGTACTTCCCTAAGAGTAACCAATTCAACTTAGCCCGAATTAGTTCATAAGCATTATTCAAAGAGAAAGAGATATGTAAAGTATAGATCGCCGAAATTGAGAGAACTAAAGCAATCACCCAAATGAAGAGACGAACATTCCAGAACTTTAAGTAATAGAGAGATAGAAGATCAAATTGTGGTAACTGAGTATTAAAAACAATCAATAATAAGGCAATAATCCCTAAAGAGATTAGAACCTGATTGATAAAGAGGCGCAACCATAATTTAAGATTCATAGCATGATCACCTCGACATCCCCGATGACACTCGACACAACCAAACTCAGCTTGCGATTAGCATCTGGATAATCAGGACTTCGCCATTTAAAATTCTCCATGGTTAGCTGATATTCCTGGGATTCAAATAGAACCCTTCCAGTCACTAAGGAAATATTTAAAGAGAGGCCGATATCTCGCGGAATAATCAACCGAATACGTCCAAACAATTTGCGAATCATGACCGTATGTTGTCCAGCTGGAACAATTGTGTTCCCTAAATCAATAATGGAATTGCCTCCAACATAGACCATGTTGATATCATCCCATTCAAATGTGGTCTGATTCGACTCTCTCAAATCAAATAATGAGGTATGTTCTAGAATGGTCCGCTGATTAGACTGCGGTTGAATCAATTTAATGCCATGATATTCGCCCGGTTCTTCTCTCAAAGGATGGAGAATACTTTCAGATAAGTTACCTAATTCATGAATATCTTCACGTTGAAAAATAATTAAAGCCAAGAAAACAGTGAGCGTTAATAACCAAAATGATTTGGTCAAGATAATCGTTAATAACACCAATAAGAGGCCAAAACCAAGACACAGGCGATTCAGCCAACAATTCTTAACGTAGAGACTGGCTGTCATCAGGAAGAAACCTGCACCAAATAAGCCCAGAAATCGCCAATCGGTTACGAGTTCGACTAAGATTAGAAAGCCACAGAGAATTGAAACGTAAAAGATACGTTCCTTCCAAAATTCTTTCACCACTCCACCTCCGTGCGCATTTTTTACTATTATCGCACAGTTTATAAGGACTTTAAAGATTAAATCTTATTAAAAAAGATCCCCCTAGTCTTTTTCTAGTGAGATCTTTGTTTTATGCTTTTTCTACTTTTAAAATTTCAACATCAAAAGAACCACCCGGTGTGTCAATCGTAGCTTCTTGGCCAACTTTTTTACCAAGAATTGCTTGAGCCATTGGTGAATCATTTGAAATTTTGAATTCCATTGGGTCTGCTTCTGCAGAACCTACAATGATATAAGCTTCTTCTGGTCCATTAGGTAATTCTTTAAAGGTTACCTTGCGTCCCAATGTCACTTCATCTTCATCGAAATCTTTATCGTCAATAATTTCAGCAAAGCGAATCATATTCTCAAGTGTTGAAATACGTCCTTCCACAAAGGCCTGTTCATCTTTTGCAGATTCGTATTCAGAGTTCTCTGATAAATCACCAAATGAACGTGCTACTTTAATGCGTTCAATAATTTCCTTGCGTTTATTTACTTTTAAATCTTCTAATTCTGCTTCTAATTTCGCTTTACCTTCTAATGTCATTGGAAAAGTCTTTTCTACCATGAAACATGCTCCTTAATATAATTAATGTAATATTGTATGAATTTTTGTGGTTAATAAGTCAATCGCTACTGAATTATGTCCCCCTTCAGGGACGATAATATCAGCATAGCGTTTGGTTGGTTCCGTAAATTGATGGTGCATCGGTTTAACTACCTCAACATATTGCTTCAAAACCGATTCTACAGACCGACCTCTCTTCACGACATCTCGCTGAATCCTTCGAGCAAGACGGATGTCATCTTCCGTATCAACATACACCTTGATATCACAAAGGTCTCTAATCTGTTTGTCTTCAAAAATTAAGATCCCCTCCAAAATCAACACATCTCGTGAAGGCTCGATTATCACTTCACGACTTCGATTATGTTGGGTATAGTCATATACTGGAACTTCAATGGTCTCGCCTTTAATAAACTGTTGAATTTGTTGATAATAGAGATCATTGTCAAATGCAAAGGGATGATCATAATTTGTCTTTAACCGCTCTTCAAAAGGCATATGACTCTGGTCTTTGTAATAATTATCTTGGGCTAGAACTAGCACTGACATTTCAGTAAACTCAGATAAAATCCTTTTACTTACGCTGGATTTACCTGAGCCAGATCCTCCCGTCACGCCGATGATAATAGGTCTACCGGCCATCACTCCACTCCTTTTTTGTTCTTAAGACAGACTAAAAAGAAAGCAATCACCCCTGGAAGGGCGATTACTTTAAGTCCAATAAAACTTGAATAAAACTATACCTAAGAAAATACCACATCTTAAGCTAACTTTCAAGCTTATTTCGATGAATTATCAATTATTCTACCGCTTCAGCTTCTTCTTCTGGCAATTCAGCTGGCTGATTAGCAGGCTGATTGAGCTGCTCATCCTCTCCTTCTGCTTCTTGTGAGGCCTCATCAAAGAATGGCTGAACATACTCTTCTACTAAAGCATCGTGTTCTTCAATGGTAGACGAGTAATACACTTCACCAGTATTCATATCTGCTACAAAGTAATAATATTCAGAATACGTTGGATAAATGGCTGCCGTAATGGAGGACATACTCGGTGTATTGATCGGTCCTGGTGGTAATCCTGTATTCATATAAGTATTATAAGGTGAATCTACTTCCGTATCTTCATAAGTGACTAATTCCTTGTGTTCTCCTAAGGCATAGATAACCGTAATGTCACTTTGAAGTGGCATTTCTGCATAAATACGATTGAGGAAGACACCAGAAATCATAGAACGGTCTTCATCTGTCACCCCTTCTCGTTCAATAATTGAAGCTAGAGTCAGGATTTCATGATATGAAAATTCCGTATTATTAAGATCTTCTTTGAGTTTTTGGTACTCAATATTAGATTTTCCAATCATCTTCTCAAGTAGCTCGTCAACTGACATACCAGCCATATAATCATAAGTTGCTGGATAGAGATAACCTTCAAGTGGATGTTTTAGACCCTCGATCTCAGCTAGAGGTGACAAGAGACTTGGGAATTTCTCTGTCATTTCTGAAATAAAGTCCTTGTTATCAGCTTTTTCCATAAATTCATCCGCTTCAATCGGTGTACTCTCAGCTACCATCTCAGCTATTTCGGATAATTGCATTCCTTCCACAATGGTTAAGGTCGTATCAATATCTTCTTGAATTGGTTCTCCCCCTGCTTCGAGGGCAACTAAGATTTCATCTGCCGACATGCTCGGTGATAAGTCATAGTAACCAGCCTGGAAATCATCGACTCCCTTTAATTTCATATAAAGACTAAAAAACTTAGCATTATCGATCAATTTCTGTTCTTGCAGCACTTGTGCGATATCATCAGTCGTGGATCCGATCGGAATCGTGACTTCAATTTGATTTTGATTATCTGCATCCACTGGTTTCATTGCTCGATCTATTTTGAGATAGAACCAAATAGCTAAGATTAAAATTGATAAAATAAAAAATATCATTAATAATTTAATGACCCGACGAGTCCAAAGAATTTCTTTCACATGTTTGGTTTCTTTTTCCTTTGCCTCTTCTCGGATTTTTTCCCAATCTATTCTATTCATAAATCCTCCTAATGAAGCTATTTTGCTAGCATTATAGCAAAATATTCTTTTCTTGACCATACTAGGCTGTTTACAAATCAATCAAACAAAAGAAATCCTACTTAGCCAAACTAAGTAGGATTTACAGTAAGATCCATTCGTGGAGACTAATCTTCTTCTTCTTCAATAAAAGTATTTAGGACTTCTTCAATCATGTCCCATTCTTCTTCTGTTTCAATTGGTTGTAAATCTCCTGATGTACCATCCTCATTCTCAACAAATGAAAAAGCTTGAAGTTCAACATCTTCTTCTTCGCTTACTCCAGCTGGGTAAATCAAGACATAAGACTTACCAAAGTCTTCAGAATCAAAAGTGAAAAGAACTTCATATAAAGCTTCATTTCCCTCTTCGTCTACAACGGTAATATAGTTTAATTCTTCTTCATGAGTATGTTCATGGTGATCTTGTTGATTTGTCATATTATTACTCCTATTTTTTCATATTTAAATAATTTTGTAAGATCATGACAGCTGCAAGCTTATCGATGACTTTTTTGCGTTTCTTTCGAGAAACATTTCCTTCCTCCACTAACATGCGTTCTGCTTGAGAGGTAGTCAAACGTTCATCTTGAAAGACAATTTCACAATCGCCTATAAATGGACGGAGAGCCTCACCATATTGCAGGGAAGCTTCTGCTCGAGGTCCAATTGAATTATTCATATTCTTAGGTAAGCCAATGACAATGGTATCCACATCGTACTCTTTAACTAGCTCTTGAACACGATCATAACCAAAGTCCTTGTTCTCTTCATCAATCTTAATTGTTTCAATGCCTTGAGCAGTCCAGCCCATTAAATCACTGACCGCTACTCCGACTGTCTTAGAGCCTACATCAAGCCCCATCGACCGCTTGCCAATTGACATCTTATGACTCCTTCTTAGTTAAATAATATTCAACTAATTTCTCAACAATTTCATCTCTTTCATGACGTCGAATTAAATTACGAGCGTCATTATGGCGTGGAATATAAGCAGGATCTCCTGATAGTAAGTAACCTACGATTTGATTAACTGGATCGTAGCCCTTTTCTTCAAGTGCTTGATAAACCATTTCCAACGTTTCACGAACTGTATGCTGGTTTAGATCATCGAGTTTAAAAAGTATCGTCTCATCTAATGATTGCATATAAGCGTCCACCGAACCTTTCTTGTTCAAAGCCAAAGGACTGATCCCAATGTCTTTGATCGTTTAACTAATATTATTCTAACATAAAATGTACCCTATATGCTCATTTTATGCAAGTTTCTCAATTTCTTCTGCCACGGCTGCTAGCATTTGTGGAATACCTGCTGGATTCTTACCTCCTGCTTGAGCCATTTGAGGGCGTCCTCCACCCCCACCACCAATCATAGCCGCTAAGGATTTGATTAAATCGCCTGCCTTAATCCCTTTAGCAACCGTTGCATCATCTACTAACACTAACAAGTTTGCCTTATCTTCTTGCCCTGTAGCAATAACCAGAATGTTGGAGGCAGCTTTTTCTTGCCACGTATCACCTAATGATCGTAAAGAATCCATATTTTGATTCTCAACAGAGGCTGCTATATAGGTTAAATCTCCCACTTCTTGTACTTGTTCGAAGATCTCACCTGAAGCATTCTGCATAATTTTTGCAGTTAAGGAATCAATTTCTGAGTGGCTTTCTTTTAATTCAGCCTGTAATTGTTCAATCTTATGCAAGAGCTGATCTTTTTGTGCCACTTTTAATTGTTGCTGAATGGTATGAAGAATGCTTTCATTCTCTTGATAATCTGCAATCGCTGCTTGCCCAGTTAGAGCTTCAATCCGACGAATGCCTGCCCCAATTCCGGTTTCAGAAATTAATTTAAAGGTGGCGATCTCATTAGTATTCGTCACATGGGTTCCGCCGCAAAGCTCAATCGATTCATTCCCAATATTTACAACTCGAACCACATCACCATATTTCTCACCAAACAAGGCCATGGCTCCCATTGCTTTTGCTTGATCAATTGGCATTTCTTGAATCTCAACATCTAAGGTATTCTCAATCATATAATTAACATAAGTTTCGACTTGCTTCAATTCTTCGTGGCCCATCTTACCAAAATGAGAGAAATCAAAACGCAAGCGATCAGGTCCCACATACGAACCCGCCTGATTAGCATGATCACCTAAAACATCTTTTAAAGCCTTGTGTAATAAATGCGTAGCTGTATGATTCTGATTCGTCTTCATTCGCGAATTTCGATCCACTGTTAAGGTATATGACTGTCCTTCATTTAAAGGCATTTCAAACGTTCTAACCTTATGCATAAATTGACCATGAGGGCCCTTCTTCACATCGAGAATTTCAGCCAACATTTGGTCGCCATCAAAAATGCCACCCTCATCAGCCACTTGCCCTCCCATCTCTGCATAGAAAGGAGAACGATTAAAGAATATATAGCCTTCCGAATTGGCCTTCAATTGAGAAGTAAGTTCATCTTCCACAACAATGTGCTTAATAGTGGCATTGGTTGACAACTGGTCGTATCCCACAAAGTCAAACTGATAGTCAATCGATTGGAGTGTAGCGGACTGAACAGACATTGACCCTTCATCAGATCGAGCGGATCGTGCCCGTTCTCTCTGTTCTTCCATGGCTTGCTCGAATCCTGCCACATCCACCAACATACCTTCTTCTTCGGCCATTTCTTGAGTGAGTTCTAGAGGGAACCCAAAGGTATCATATAATTGAAAGGCAGCATGACCAGAAATTTCAGACTTTTCTTCTGCTTTTAAGTCTGCCATTAACTGATTCAATTGCATTTCTCCACCTTCAATGGTTTCATGGAATCTTTCTTCTTCTTTAAGTAGAATATCTTGAACAAATTGAACATTTTCTTTTAATTCAGGATAAAATTCCCCCATCATCTCAACAATAACAGGGACTAATTCGGATAAAAAGGTCCGATGAATTCCCAATTTACGTCCATGCATCAAAGCCCGACGGATTAAACGGCGAAGGATATAGCCACGTCCTTCGTTAGAAGGTAAGGCTCCATCAGAAATAGCAAAGCTCACCGCTCTAATGTGATCAGCAATCACCTTGAATGAGGTATTTATTTTCTGATCTTGGCCATATTTTTTATCAGTTAAGGTTTCAATTTGTTCAATGATTGGCATGAAAAGATCTGTTTCAAAATTTGTTGGGGTGTCTTGAATAACAGATGCCATTCGCTCTAGTCCCATCCCAGTATCCACATTTTTGTTAGGGAGCGGTTGGTAGCTCCCATCTGGCATGTGGTTGTATTGAGAGAAAACTAAATTCCAAATTTCTAGATAACGTTCGTTCTCTCCACCTGGGTACATTTCTGGATCAGAATCATCCAAATTTTGGTAACTTTCCCCACGATCATAGAAAATTTCCGTATCTGGGCCACAAGGTCCTGCCCCAATATCCCAAAAGTTTCCTTCTTCCGCAATCACGTGATCCTCAGCGAGACCACATTTTTCCATCCAGATTTGCTTTGTCTCAAGATCCTCAGGATGATAAGTCACATAGAGACGTTCCTTATCAAAGCCTAACCATTCCTTAGAAGTTAGAAACTCCCAAGCCCAAGGGATCACTTCTTCTTTGAAATAATCTCCAATAGACCAATTCCCAAGCATTTCGAATAAAGTATGATGACGAGCTGTCACCCCCACATTCTCAATATCATTAGTTCGAATACATTTTTGAGCATTCGCAATCTTTGGATTCTCTGGGACTTCACTTCCATCCATATAAGCTTTTAAAGCTGCTACACCCGAGTTAATCCAGAGAAGCGTTGGATCGTTGACGGGGATTAAAGATGCCGATGGAATAATTTCATGATTCTTCTCCGCCCAAAAATCAATAAATTTTTGACGAATTTCATTACCAGTTAATGCTTGCATATCCATTCTCCTTATAAAAAAATAGACCCGTTATACTCAAGGGCGCTTTACCGCGGTACCACCTTGCTTATAACGACTCATTGTCATATCTCTTATGGCTGTTAACGCCAGCTAGTACGCTAATTTTTCAATTAGAAAGGTATGAGGGAGCGTCTTCCGCATTGATTATTTTCACCAACCATAATCTCTCTAGGCTTGCGTCAACATGTCCTCTACTCTTAATAATATAGCAATTTACTCTAATTAGGTCAATCGTTTATTAAAAATGTAATTTATTAAAGTTAATTAATTATTCTAGTATACCACAATCCATGCTATAATATTTTTATATGTGATTTAGGAGGGGTCTTATTGATCGAAAAAGTGTACATCATTTGTAACCATGAAGCGGGCCAAGGTAAAGGCCTTAAAATATTAAATGAGGTTCGGGACGAACTCGATCAATATCGGATCCCTTACTTAATCCAAGAAACTCAATATGCAAGTCATGCCACCACCCTCGCAACTCATTTGGCTCAAAAATATTTTGATCCAAGTAAACATCGTTTAGCCATTATTGGGGGAGATGGCAGCTTGCATGAAGTCGTTTCAGGACTGGTCAATCTAGGGATAAAAATTCCACTAAGTTTTTTTGGCGTTGGGACAGGTAATGACTTTCATCGAGCTTACCAGAAAGGAAAGACGACTTCAGATATAGTAAAGTCAATGCTTTTTGAACATGAAGCGACCGAAATCAAAATTGGTGTCTATGAACAAGTCATTCATCAAGAAAAAGGCGCCTTCGTTAATTCCATCGGAAATGGTTTTGATGCAGAAGTTTCTTACAATGTCCAAAAAATGAAATTAAAAGAGAAATTAGCTAGCTTAAAATTAACCTCTTTAGCTTATCTTGTTTCTCTTTTTCTAAGCATTAAACATTTAAAATATTTCGAAGCTGAAATAACGGTGGATGGACAAAAGCATCATTTCGATAAATGTGGATTCATCACGACTACTAACCACCCCTTTTTTGGAGGAGGAATTCGCTTGTACCCGAATGACCTCACTAAGGAATCTCTCTTGAGTTGTATTATTGTTCATGATTTAACGCCTAAGAGAATTCTTAGTTTATTCTGGCAAATCCTCGTCACTCAAAAGCATCTTGGCTACCCTTATACTAGCCGCTTGGATGGAGAAAAAATCGAAATTAAGACAACCCAACCGCTTCGCACTCAAATAGATGGTGAAAATCAGATTAAATCTTGTATTCACTACCAAATACAAATAAGCAACTATCCTTTTTATATCTAGGAGGTTGCTTATTTATTTGGCATAAAATCATAAGGACTTAATCCTTCCATTCCAATCATCGGATCAATTTGCCAGATAGTATCTGACCTCAATTGAAGCGAAGATTCATGGGCGGGAAAAGTTTCTATATTGGCATTTACAGATTGTTCGATCGTTTTTTGATCTGCAGTCTCAGAAGTAGACTGTTTCTCGAATTGTAATTGTAGAAAGGCTTCTAAGTTAGTTTTCCGTGGTTGGAATTTCTGGGAAATAGCTTTTTTAAAACTATCCGGATTCCCTAACATCACAAGCGATTGACTTGCACGAGTAATGGCAGTATAGAGAATATCGCGGCGAAGCATTCTTGAATAAAGATCCACTAAGGGTAAAATCACTAAATCATATTCAGTTCCCTGTGCTTTATGGATCGAGCAGCAATAAGCGAGCGTTAACTGATCTAATTCGCTCTTCTTATAGGTCAATTCAATCTCATCAAATGCGACGACCACTTCTTCTGATTTCGATTCTGTCTCCTTCGCTGTAAAGATTGAGATAATCTTTCCAATATCCCCGTTATAAACACCCTCTTCTGCATTATTGACTAACTGAAGAACTTTATCACCCACTCGATAAATACGGTCAAAATGTTTAATCTCTCGTCGCTTAGGTTGCGGAGGATTTAACATTTCCTGCATGATTTCATTAATCACATTAATTCCAGCAGGCCCTTTATACATAGGAGCCAAAACTTGCATATTCTGACCCGTAAAGCCTTTCTTAACAGCAGCTGCAACGATTTGAGAAATCGCTCGTGGAATCTGTTGGCTATTACACGGAATAAAGGATCGATCTGATTGCTTCTCTAAAAAGTCTGCTGGCAACTGCCCTTGACGAATATGATGGGCCAATTTTACAATCGAAGATCCCTCCGCTTGGCGATAAATTCTCTGCAAGGACACCGTGGGTATCTGTTGTGATGAAATCATGTCACTGAAGACCTTGCCAGGTCCAACGGAAGGCAGTTGATCCTTGTCTCCTACAAACACCACCTGCATCTCATAGGGAATAGCTTGCATGAGCCAATTCATCAACCAGACGTCAACCATCGACATTTCATCCACAATTAAAAGTGAACCTTCAATAATGAGAGGTTCGAATTCATTCACTACAGAGTCACGTGTATAGCCAATCAAACGGTGAATCGTTGAGGCGGGTAACTGAGCCGATTCCTGCAATCGTTTGGCTGCCCGGCCTGTAGGTGCGGCTAAACGAATCGGAGTCTCTCGATTATCGGGTTGTAAATCAGCAAAGTCATAACCATGCAGAATAGCATGAAGATAAATAATCCCTTTCACGAGTGTTGTTTTTCCAGTCCCAGGCCCGCCTGTAATAATCGACATAGGCGATTGAATCGCTAATTTAAGCGCCGCACGCTGATTAGCATCATAGGCAATTTTCACCAACGCCATCACATCCTCAAGAGCCTCATCAATCTCTTCTTCTGTGAAACGTTCTACCAATTCATAATCCATAAATTGCTTAATCTTCTGACTTGTTCCATATTCCGCATAAAAAATAGACGGTAGTACTAAGTCTTCTCCCACCACTAGTAACTTTTCATGCGTCAAAGCTGAATCTAAAGCCTTCTCTAATAGTTCGTCCTCTATCAAGTAAGGACGACTTGCTTCTAAAAGTTCCCGACAAGCAAGCAAGGCTCTTTTGATTTCTATATAGGTATCCCCTTCATCTAGACTCGCTTGCGCTACGGCCATAACGAGGGCAGATTCAATTCGATGTATCGAATCAGGGCTAATTCCCAATTGTTCCGCTAACTGATCTGCCTTACGGAATCCCACCCCTTCAATTGTATCCACTAATTGGTAAGGATTTTCTTGAATTTTATCCAGAGTATGAGATTTATAAGTTTTGTAAATGCGGTCTGAAATCTTAGGTCCAAACCCCCACTCGCCTAACTTAATAAAGATTCGTTCCGTACCTTGTTGCTGCATTAAGGTGTTGCGCAAATTCAAGGCATTCTTACTAGAAAGACCAGGCACCTTATCTAAGGCTGTCGCATCGTTCAGAATCATTTCTACAGCCTTTTCTCCTAAAGTCTCGACAATTTTCGTGGCTGTTTTATCACCAATTCCTTTAAATCGTTTACTCGAAAGGTAATCAACTAACCCTTGTTCTGAACTAGGAATCAATTGTTGATAGCGGGTTGCCGCAAATTGTTCTCCATACTTCGGATGGCTAGTAATTTGACCAAAGAACTGATAAGGGGTATCAAGATGAATGGATACAAATTGGCCAGTGACCACCATTTCTTCTGCTACCAACAGATCTGTTTGATCCATATCTACAAGAATGCGCATTACCTTATAAAAATTACTATCATTTTCAAAATAAATCGCATCCACAGTCCCAACCAGTATTTCTTCTTCCATCTTCTCACCCACTTTCTAATCATTTATTATAGCAAAGCTCGAATGAAGTTTAAATGAATCATCCCCACCAATCAAAAAAACCAGCAAAGATCTCTCTGCTGGTGCTTTTAAATTAGACATATTGGCGCTGTTTCCCCTCTGAAAAGGCAGCATCAATTAGGCCTCCTCCTAAGCATTCATCGCCTTGATAGAAGACCACCGCTTGACCGGGTGTGACCGCTCGAGCCGGATCGACAAATTCTACCCGCGCCTTCTGGCCATCTTCTGATAGAAAGACTTTAACCGGAATATCTTGCTGGCGGTAACGGAATTTGGCTGTACAAGTAAACTCCTTTTGATCGGGTAGAGGTCCGGTAAAAGATAGATCAGAAGCTTCTAAATAGTCAGAATATAGATTTTCATGATGAAAACCTTGTCCAACATACAGCGTTTGAGTCGTCATATCTTTACCAATCACAAACCAAGGATCATTGGAACCATCACTCCCACTGCTCCCCCCAATGCCTAAACCATGTCGTTGACCAATGGTGTAGTACATTAATCCCATATGATCCCCCTTGACTTGTCCGTCAAGCGTCATCATTTTTCCAGGTTTGTTCGGTAGATAATGAGAGAGAAACTCATTGAAATTTCGCTCCCCAATAAAACAAACCCCGGTAGAATCTTTTTTCTTAGCAGTGGCAAGGCCTGCCTTCTCTGCTATTTCACGTACTTGGCTTTTCTGAAAATGTCCAAGCGGGAACATGGCTTTTTGTAATTGTTCTTGTGATAATTGACTTAAGAAATAGGTTTGATCCTTATTCTGATCAACCCCTCTTAGTAAATGAACTTGTCCATCCGCATCCTTCTCCACTTGCGCATAGTGCCCCATGGCCACATAATCTGCTCCCAGATCCATCGCATAGTCTAAGAACGCCTTAAATTTAATTTCTTTATTGCACATCACATCGGGATTGGGCGTCCTACCCTTCTGGTATTCTTTTAAGAAATACTCAAATACACGGTCCCAGTATTGTTTTTCAAAATTGACTGAATAATAAGGGATTCCAATTTGCTCAGCCACTAAGGCAACATCTTCATAGTCTTGTGTCGCTGTACAAACCCCTTGTTCATCTGTGTCA
Source organism: Facklamia lactis (assembly GCF_015863205.1). Taxonomy (GTDB): domain Bacteria; phylum Bacillota; class Bacilli; order Lactobacillales; family Aerococcaceae; genus Facklamia; species Facklamia lactis. The sequence continues at coordinate 399,316 of NZ_JACBXQ010000001.1, forward strand.
TCCCAATTCTTCATAAATAAGCCAATCACATCATAGCCTTGTTCTTTTAAGAGTAAGGCTGCAACAGATGAGTCTACTCCACCAGACATTCCAATCACAACCCTAGTATTCGCATTATCTTTTTGTTGCATCTTCATTCTCCCTCCTTTAGACCTTCAATTTAAAAACGAACTTGCCCTCTAAGAGAAGTTCGTTCAAAAATCATTCAAATGTATAATTGATTATACTTCAACTAAGACTTGGCGGTCAACAAATCCATCAAAGATAAAGTTAATTTTCTCGATTACCATTTCATTGTTTGCTAAGTTAAAAACATTAACCCCTTGTAAACCATTGTTATTTACAGTTGATATTTTGATTCCCTGAAGATTGTGATTCACTGTCACCTTTAAGACCAATCCTGTTCGGTGTGTTGAATCTAATTCTCGTTTATAGAGATAGTTGCCCCCTCTTGTTTCCTGAAAGCCATTATCTCGTAAGGTATATGGTTTACATTCAGGATGGATCTTAAACGTTCGATTGAACCCCCTCAAAGTTGCCTGATCTGCAAATGCCATGTATCATCCACTCCTCTTCTTCAATTTTGTTAATGCCTTTATTAATTGATCAATTTCTTCTGTCTGAGTATTTTTACCAAAAGAAATTCTCAGACTCTCAGCCCATAAGTCTGCTTGTTCTGGATAATAAGCTTTCAAAACCTTGCTAGGTTTCACACTCCCCGCTGAGCAGGCAGATCCGGCTGAAATATAAATACCTTCTAAATCTAATTGAATAATCACTTGGCTCGCGAGATACCCCTTTAACCAAATATTATGAATCCGCTGATTATGGTGTTGGATATCCCCATTCCGTTGATAGTCAATTCCGGTTTTGTCTAATTCTTCAAAAAAATAATTCGTTAAATGAGCAAAATGCTGTTCTAATTGATGAGCATCATGGGTAAGAAGCTTTACGGCTTCGACCATTCCTCGTATATAGGGTATGTTTTCCGTTCCAGAACGCATGGCATGTTCCTGTCCGCCTCCATGGAGCATGGGGTGTAAAATCATATCCGGATTCCATGGTTGATAGACTAAGAAACCAATTCCCTTAGGGGCATAGAATTTATGACCCGATCCAGTAAACGAAGTGCAACACAGACTACTCGCATCCGTTTCCATATAACCAACAGCTTGAGTGGAGTCAACATGAAACCAAATATTTCGCTCTTGCGCATATTGACCGAGAGCTCGGATCGGTAAAAGAGATCCTAGCTCATTATTAACAGCCATCACCGTCCATCCGATAGTCTGGTCATGACTTGCTTCGATAAACTGCGAAAGATGAAATTGATGGTCTGCAGCAGGATAAATCCGCGTCACTTCAAATCCTTCTGTTTCTAGATTTGCCAAGGTTTTATCTACAGCTGAATGTTCAATCGCTGTCGTCACAATATGATTCCCTAAACCTAATTCCTTCGCTCGTTTAGCTTGTGATATTAAGGCCCAATTAATGGCTTCCGTTGCTCCAGAGGTAAAATAAACTTGAGCCTCTTCACCCACTCCTAAGCATTCTTTCAACTCACGTCGAGCCACTGTTAAGAAATGTTTAGATGTTTTCCCAATTCGATAAGTGGCAGAAGGATTTCCAAAATCTTCAGTCAAACTTTGACTAATAAGTGCTTGAACTCGCGGATCAACAGGGGTTGTCGCTGCATAATCTAAGTATATCATTAAACCAACTTCCTTACTTTACAATCTCACTTGCATTATAACGTATTTATAGACTTTTGTATGCAAACTTATCTTAATTTAATAAAATAGCGGACATCTTTTTAAAGCTGGGAGGGAATATGCTACAATACATTTACTAATAAAGGAGGCTTTCAAATGCAGCAACCCTTAGCTTTCCGAATGAGACCGACACATATTGATCAAGTTTTAGGGCAAGAGCACCTAGTGGGACCCGGTAAAATTATACGCCGTATGGTTGAAGCTAAACGACTCTCTTCCATGATACTCTATGGACCTCCCGGCACAGGCAAAACAAGTATTGCCGCAGCAATCGCAGGAACTACCCGATATGCCTTCCGCCAACTCAATGCCGCGACCGATGCCAAGAAAGACTTAGAAGTAGTCGTTGCCGAAGCCAAGATGTCAGGAACCGTTATCCTTCTCTTAGATGAAATTCACCGTTTAAATAAAGTGAAACAGGATTATTTACTCCCTCACTTAGAGAATGGGAGAATTATCCTGATTGGAGCCACGACAGAGAACCCCTATATTGCGATCAATCCAGCGATTCGTTCGCGTGCTCAAATCTTTGAAGTGAAACCTCTCACGCCAGATCAAATTAAATTGGGCCTCCAAAGAGCCATTGAAGATCCAGAACAAGGCTTAGGAAACTATTCTCTAGCCATCGATGACACCACTCTCACCCATTTCTCAACCGTCACTAACGGAGATATTCGTTCTGCCCTTAATGCACTCGAATTAGCCGTTCTGTCTACACCAGAAAACGAAGAAGGACAAATTGTTATTACAGCTGACATTGCAGCAGAATGTCTGCAACATAAACGATTAACACATGATAAAGATGGCGATGCCCATTATGATGTGATCTCTGCTTTGCAGAAATCCATTCGGGGTTCTGATGTGGATGCCGCCCTCTATTACTTAGCCATTCTATTAGAAGCAGGAGAACTCATCATTGCTTGCCGTCGCCTGCTAGTGATCGCCTATGAAGATATTGGTTTTGGAAACCCTCAGGCCACTCAAAGAACTGTCGCTGCTGTAGAAGCTGCTGAGAAGTTAGGCTTACCTGAAGCCAAAATCCCTTTAGCCTTTGCGGTAACAGACCTTGCCTTGAGCCCTAAATCTAATACCTCATATCGTGCAATCAACCAAGCTATGGCTGACATTCAAGCTGGAAATACTGGTCCCGTTCCCGATCATCTAAAAGATAGCCATTATTCAGGGGCAAAACAATTAGGCCGAGGTGTGGGATACCAAAATCCACACAACTTCCCCTATCATTATGTTCAGCAACAATACCTACCCGATAAACTCAAAGACCGTCACTACTTCCAGGCTGATCCTACTGGTAAATATGAAACAGCTATCGCAAATTTTTATGAGAATCTAAAAAAGCCAAAAACTTAAACGTTATTCTGATCGAATTGTAAATGTTTTCAATTTTTCGAACAAAATAGTTGCAATTCACTTTAGGCATGCTATACTAAGACCATAGGAAATATATCTAAGGTGTTCGAGAAGTATTCAGTGTGTTGACCGAACATTATCTATTTTGGGATCCTATGAGTAAATTCTAATGGCAAGCCATCGCACGTGGAAGCCAGGAAGAATTTATGTGGAGCCCACCTGTTGCTAGCGGGTTCAACCTAGCTATATTGAGACGGCACCACTGGATATATTTCAAAGGATTGGCATTTGCCAATCCTTTTTCTTTATTATAAGATTTGTATATTACTAATTTCACCCTAACAGAAAGAGGTGCCCACCTATGATTCAAGCTCTATTCTACGCCCTACCTTCCATGCTCCTTATTTTTGCCATTTACTTAATCGGCTTTAGAAAAGCCCTACAAAAATTTCTAGCTCTCGAAGCAAGCAGAATCTTGGTCGTTATTGCGATGACCCTTTGCCTTTTGGCCTTACTTGGTTTCATTTTAATTTATTATCAACTCAAAACCGCTTGCCTCATCTGGCTATTCTGCTTAATCCTATTAATGGGAGTTCTTGCCTTGATGGTCTATCAATTGTTAAAAGCCAAAGATCAAAACTCTAAGCCCTAACAATCACAACTTCTTCTGCTCCGTCTGCTTCTTTTAAGCGGACGGCTATTTTTTCTTCTGTGGCTGTTGGAATGTTTTTGCCCACAAAATCAGCACGAATCGGTAGTTCACGATGCCCGCGATCCACCAGAATAGCAAGTTGAATTTTGGCTGGACGATCAGTTGACAGAACAGCATCTAAAGCCGCTCTTATCGTTCTTCCTGTATATAGCACATCATCAACCAAAATAACAATCCGATCCCGAACAGACTCACTAAACTGAGGAGGGACCACTTGAGGATTATGGGACTCATGCTTATAGGTTAAATCATCTCGATATAGAGAAATATCAAGTTCTTCTACTGTTACTTGACTATCATCGATTTGACTAATTTTAGCTGCCAAACGCTCCGCTAAATAAATACCGCGTGTCTTAATTCCAATTAAAATAATGTCCTTCACTTCAGGATTACGTTCTACAATTTCATGCGCAATCCGCTTAAGTGTTCGATCAATTGCAGGACCATCTAAAATAACATTCTCAGTCATCCAATTCATTCCCTTCATAAAAAAAGCGCCATTCTCATAGAGAACGGCGTTATAGTCAAATAATTAGTTAGCTTTTAAACGTTCTACATCACGAGCGATCGCAATTTCTTCGTTCGTTGGAATATTAATAACCGTTACGGTAGAATCATCGGTTGAAATAATGGCTTCATCACGTGTATTATTACGTTCTGAATCAATCTTAACACCCATGTATTCAAAGTTTTTCATTACAATTTCGCGCGTTTCTTTAGAGTTTTCTCCAATTCCTGCTGTGAAGACAACAACGTCCACTCCGTTCATAATCGCAACGTATTGTCCCACATATTTAATCACGCGGTTATAGAAAATATCTAAGGCAGTTTGTGCACGTTCATTACCTGCTTCCGCTGCTTCTTCTACATCACGCATATCACTAGACACGCCTGAAAGCCCTAATAAACCTGATTTTTTATTGAAGATATTGATTACTTCATTAATATCTGAAATGCCTTCTTTTTCCATAATAAATGGAATCACAGATGCATCAATATCACCCGTACGAGTTCCCATTGTAACTCCAGCTAATGGAGTGAATCCCATTGATGTATCAATTGATTCACCATTCTTAACCGCTGTAATCGAAGCGCCATTTCCTAAATGACAAGTAATAATACGCAAGTCTTCGATTGGTTTGCCAACGATTTCTGCCGCACGGTGTGCTACAAATTGATGGCTGGTTCCGTGCGCACCATATTTACGCACTGAGTAGTTCTCGTAAAATTCATAAGGTAAGCTGTATAAGTAATTTTCAGCTGGCATGGTAGTGTGGAATGACGTATCAAAAACAGCAGCCATTGTCGCATGAGGTAATTTTTCTTGGAAGACACGCATTACGACTGCTTCAGCAGGATTATGTAAGGGTGCAAATTCTGCTAAATCTTCAACATTTTTAATTAATTCTTCATTTACTAAAGTAGATTCCTTATAGATTTCTCCCCCTGCTACAACACGGTGGCCAACCCCTTTGATTTCTTCAAAGTCTTGGATGATCCCTAATTCTAAAAGGTTACTTAATAACAATTCAACTGCACGTGAATGATCTGCAATTTCTTCAGTTAAAGTGAATTTTTGGCTTTGTCCTTCAGCATCTGTATATTTAATTTCTAGATTTCCTTCAGCTAAACCAATACGTTCTACTAAACCTTTAGAAATAACTGTTTCTTCTGGCATTTCAATAATTTGGAATTTCAAACTAGAAGAACCAGCATTAATCGCCATTGTTTTTGACATTGAACAATTCCCCATTTCTTTTTTGATCATATGGGTTAATTATAACATGTAATTAGTGAAATCGTAAACAATATTCCCAAAATCTTTGCATCCGCTCACATGACTTTAATAACAAAACTGCAAGCCAATCAGACTTGCAGCACAAAACACTAGTATTCCATATGAATATCAGCAGGGGTATGTTCATTAAATTGACTATTATAGAGATCAGCATAGAATCCTTCTGCTGCTAGTAGGGAATCATGAGTCCCCTTTTCAATAATATTTCCATCTTGCATAACTAGAATTAAATCGGCATTCCGAATTGTCGATAAACGGTGGGCTATGACAAAGGATGTGCGGCCCTCCATCACCTTATCCATAGCTTCTTGGATTAATTTCTCTAAGCGAGTGTCGACGGATGATGTTGCTTCATCCAGAATGAGGATATCTGGATCCGAAAGGACAGCACGGGCAATGGTCATTAACTGCTTCTGACCGAGCGAAATGTTATTCGCCTCCTCATTAATTTCCATCTGATACCCATTCGGTAGGGTCTTAATAAAGTGATCCACATTCGCAATCTTAGCAGCCTCTTGAACATGATAATCTTGAGCCTCTAAATCGCCAAAGCGGATATTCTCCATAATAGTATCCGTATAAAGCCAAGCATCCTGAAGCACCATTCCAAAGTGCTTCCGTAATTCATTACGAGAAACATCTTGAATATCTACTCCATCAATTAAAATTGCTCCACTGTTAATTTCATAGAAACGCATTAACAGATTAATTAGGGTCGTCTTACCCGCTCCTGTTGGGCCAACCACTGCCACCGTTTCTCCGGGCTCAACTTTAAAAGAGATATCCTTCATGAGTGGCTTTTCCGGATCATAACCAAAACGGACATTTCGAAATTCCACTTCTCCTCTGACCTTCTCAGGAAGTGTTTGAATCACCTCTCGATTAGTTTCCTCTGCTTCATCTAAAAAGTCAAATACCCGATAAGAAGCTGAAAAAGCTGACTGAATCACACCTGTTAATTGTGAAATCATTTGAATCGGTTGATTCACTTGAAAAACATAGGAAATGAAGGCCATTAAGTTCCCTACAGTTAATGCGCCAGCAAAAACTTGGAAAAGTCCTACAATTGCCACAGCCAGATAACCCAAGTTCGCAATCAAAACCATAAAAGGCATCATCATCGCTGAAATAAAACTTGCCTTAAACCCAATATTTCGTAAATTTAAATTCCGTTCGATAAAAACATCAATCGATTCATCTTGCATACCAAAGACTTTCAATTCCGTAAAACCTGAAAGTTGCTCTTGAGCAAAACCAAACAAATGTCCCAAGGTATGTGACTGTTCATTAAAGGCAGGCTGTGATTTTTTCAAAATATAGCGAGCCACAAACATTGATAATGGCATAATCAGGACGAGAACAATGGCTAACTTCCAATGAATCCAGAACATCATGACAACCGCAAAGCTGATTCCTAGCACGCCATTGACCAATTGTATGAAACTTTGCTGTAAAGCATTCGAAATTGAATCCACATCATTGGTCATCTTAGAAAGGATATCTCCGGTTTCTTCTGAATCAAAGTAAGAAACCGGTAATTGATTCACTTTATCAGATAAATCTTTCCTTAAATCATAAATTGAATTCTGAACAACATTCGTTAGAAAAAATTGTCCCAAATAACTAGATCCATAGAAAAAGACCCCTCGAATTGCATAAACAATCAAAACATATCGTATATAGGCAAAATCAACTCCCGCCCCTGGCACATTATGAGACATATCTACCACATTTTCAGTCAATCTTGTAATAGCTAAACCAAAAATATAAGGTTCCAAAGCATTCGAAACCATCATAATGACCGTTGCTAACATCGCCCCAAAAAACTGTAGTTTATAAGGCTTCATATAATGCCACAGACGACGGATCACAAACATTCTATTCTTTTTCAATTTTTAATTCCTCCTCACTCAATTGTGACGAAGCAATCTTGTAGTAAATATCTGAATTCCTTAACAACTCTTCATGAGTCCCAATCGCATCAATTCGACCCCGATCCAGCACTACAATTTGATCCGCATGCATAATCGTTCCGACTCTCTGTGCCACAATGATGGTCGTGGCTCCCTTCGTCTCTTCCTTAAGTGCTGCTCTCACCTTCGCATCCGTCTTATAATCGAGGGCTGAGAATGAATCATCAAAAATATAGATCTCACGATCTTCTATAATGGAACGCGCAATTGACAGACGCTGTTTTTGGCCCCCTGATAGATTCGAACCTTTCTCAGCCAGTTCTGAATCATAACCTTCTTCTAATTTAGAAAGAAAATCTCGAGCTTGAGATATTTCTGTAGCATGATCCATATCTGCTGTGTCAGCATCATGCTTTCCATACCGGAGGTTATCAGCAATTTTTCCCTTGAAGAGCAGAGCACTCTGGGGAGTAAACCCTATTTTCTTCCGCAAATCCCTCAGATCATAATCTCGAACGTCAACGCCATCCACCAAAATTTGCCCTCTGGTAACATCATAAAAACGCGGAATCAATTTAACAATCGTTGACTTGCCCGAACCAGTCGATCCAATAAAAGCAACTGTTTCGCCAGGGCGTGATTTAAAGGAAATATCTCGTAAAACCGGTTCATCTGCATCAGGATAGGCAAAGTCAACATGCTTAAATTCTAAAGTTCCTCTTTCTTTTACCTCTTTAACTGGATTTTTAGGGTTTTGAACTGTAATAGGAGCTTTCTGAACATCACCCAAGCGATTCGCTGAAACCGCTGCTCGAGGATACATCATAAAGATATTAGCAAAGACAACCAAGGAGAATAAAGCTTGGAATATGTATTCGATAAAAGCTGATAAGGTTCCAACCTGTAGTTCACCAACCGCAATCATCTTAGCCCCCATCCAGATAATAGCGATCATCGTCACATTCACCACTAAATAAAAAAGAGAAGGGGCTGCAGCCATAATTTTGAATAAGTTGCCTGAAGTCTTCCGGTATTGATGGTTTACTGCCATAAACCGATTATTCTGAAAGGCTTCACGATTAAACGCACGAATTACTCTCAATCCTGTAATCGATTCACGCAAAATCCGATTGAGCTTATCTAAGTATTTTTGTTGTTTCTCGGATAAGGGTTTAGTTGTTAACGCGATAATAACGACAAAAGCCAAAATCATAAACACGGCCGGAGTAATCCTAAAGCCAAGATTTGGGGCAATCTTCATAATCATAAAAACTGAAAAGACAATCATGACTGGTCCCATCATTCCTTGTTTCAACAGCATTTCAGTAAATTGTAGAATAACAAAAGCATCATTCGTAATCCGATTCGTCAGGGAGGGAACCCCAAACTCCTGGAACTCATGATGCGATAAATTTAACATTTTTGAATAAACATCATTTCGAATTTCCATCGTCATTTGATTCACCACTCGACTCGCCATATACATTCTAATAGATCGTGAAATAAATCCTAGTACAGTGAATAATACGATCCCCCAAATATAAGGCCAAGCATTCGAAATTTGATTTACCACAATCGCCTTATCAATCATTTCGGCCAGCATAGTGGGAATACCTAAAATTGAAAGACAAGTGACAATGGTCGATAGAACAACGGCCAAAATTTCCTTGGGAAATTTCTTTAAATATTTCAATATAAACTTCATAGCAACCTCCCCTTTTAAAAAATTAATCATATTTGATAGTACTTGACATTTCTTTACTAAGCAAGAAAATAGCTTTTTATTTTAATGCTTTTTAGCAATAAATAAGCCCCTGTTCAATTTTTTTAGAACAGAGACTTTTGATACTTAAGTTTTGATTGCTTCCTTTACCATGAGTAACTTGCTTTTTCTCATTTAATCTACTAAATTCATCTTTAGAATTAACATGAATCTATGTTGGAATAAATTTAATCGACTACATTTTTCTGTTACTTTATTTGTTGGTCTTCTTTACTCGAAGTCACATCATAATATATATTAGACCATTATCGTTTTCTTTGATGAAAAACCTAAAATTTAAAGAATGCCTACAAAAGGAAACTAATTTTTCTAAATTAAGTAGATATTGATTCTTAATTTTATCATTTACTGTTTTCTTCTTTAGTCAAAAAATGTACGATTGATTTCAAAAACAAAAGCGAGAACCCTACAAAAACTATGGTATCAGTAACTTTACTAAAATTTGTTAGTTTATACAAATAAACAAGTAAAACAAGTTGAATTACATATATAAAAATCTTTTTATTCCAAATCTTATTACTGATTAATTTGTTTTGCACTACGTCATCCCTTTCTCGGTAAAATCAACTTAAGCTCTAGACCAGACCCTTCTAAAATCTTTTCCCTTGTGAGATACAGCTTTCTAATTATATTTAATTCTTTTAAAAATTCTACTACTGTTTTTAAATCCATTCAACTCAATTAAAAAGATAAAGGACTATTACATAATCATATTATAAAATTAAACAAATATTATTAAAAGTTAATATCACAGTGTTTTGTCTCCTATAAAATGAATGCCACTAGCTCAACTTTTTATTTTTCAAACAAAAAAACCAGCAATCAAGAAATGATTGCTGGCCTAACTTTTAATTAATAGTCTGTAGCGAATTCGTCTTGCTGGTCTAATTCGTTACCTACTTCTTCTTTAGTCAATTGAATGGTTGCTTCAGTTGTATCTTCTAAATCAGATTTTAGAGAAGAAAAATTAGATGTAATATCTCCAAAAGATTTTCCAACTTCGTCTTTTAACTCAGCAATCGCTTCAGCAATAATTTCTTTCTTATCATACTCACCATGGTCTTCATTTAAACGATTTTGAGTCTTTTCAATTAATGAAAGAACTTGTTCCTTCGCATCGTTTAAGCTAGACTTTATGTCTTCACTGGCTCCTGAGAAAGATCCTTTTGTTTCTTCAGAGGCTAATTTAGCCACCTCTGTCATGTTTTGACCTTTTTCCACCGCTAGATCTTTGTATTGATGAGCTTGATCCATGGCCTCTTTACTCAATTGTGCTGCTTTTTCTTTGTAACGTTGTGTTTCCTCTGGGAATAAAGTATTCGCTAGAAGATAAACTCCTGCTGCTCCAACAATTGCACCAAATGCACCTTTTAATTTTGCCATTATTTTCACTCCTTAATTAAAAAGATCAATATTATTAATCTAGTAATGACTTTATTATAGCATGTTCTTAGCAAATCGAAAAAATATATAAATATCGTTATATTTATATATCATTCCTTTTAGGGTTCAAAAAAAGACCCTCTTAAAAGGGTCTTGAATAGCGGATATATTCTTATTGCCAATAATCTAGCACTTGATCATCCATTCCAATTGATTGAGCTTTAAAGATCGGATTATTTCCTGCTTTTCTTTGTTGGAGATAATCTTTCAAAGCAGCTAAGGCTTGGTGTCCTAATAAGAGAATGGATGGCAGGTTAATCAAGGCCATTAAGCCCATTAATAAATCAGCCAGATCCCACAAGAATGTTTGTTCTTGAATCGCTCCAAAGAAAATCAACCCCACACACAAGGCGCGGTAGAACAATTGAAACATTTTCCCAGGTGTTTTACCAAATATATAAGCAATATTTGAATCAACATAATACAGATTCCCCACTAAAGTGGTATAACCAAATAAAACCAATGATAAAGATATAAAATAAAAACCAAAAGGTCCAAAGACAGTCGACAAGGCTTCCTGAATATAAGGAGCCCCCGATAACGCTTCGCTTGGCTGAACTCCAGAGCTAAGCCCCATAAAAGCAGTGGCCGAACAAATAATGATGGTATCTAAAAATACTGAGAACATTTGAACAAGTCCTTGCTTAACAGGGTGAGAAACATCTGCGGCGGCGGCAGCATTCGGCGCCGATCCAATCCCTGCTTCGTTCGAATACAGTCCCCTCTTAATCCCGTGCATCATACTCGATCCCGCTAATCCACCAAAAATGGCTTTAAAATTAAAAGCATCACTGAAGATATTTTCAAAAACTTGGGGCATTTGACGGAAATTAATCACTATCATGATAACAGCAGCGAGAACATAAATCACACCCATCACAGGTACGACTTTCTCTGTCGTTTTGATAATGCGTTTGCCTCCACCAAAGATCACCATACCGGTCAACAAGGCTAGGCATCCACCAATCAACATTGGCGTTAATTCGGCATCATAAAAGTCATAACTGGAGAATGAACTCTGAATATTATAAGAAGCCAGCATATTGAAGCCAACCGCATAACAAGTAATAATTGATAAAGCAAAAATTATAGCGACGAAACGATTCTTTAAACCATTTTCAATGTAATAAGCGGGTCCTCCATAAGAGTCCCCCTCCTCATCTCGCTTCTTGTAAATTTGAGCAAGAGTCGATTCAATAAAGGCAGAAGCTCCACCGATAATGGCAACAATCCACATCCAAAAGACTGCTCCATAACCTCCCAAACAGATAGCCGCTGAAACCCCCACAATATTCCCCGTTCCTACACGGGAAGCAGTCGAGACCATCAAAGCTTGGAAAGAAGACACCCCATCTGCCCGATCAGGTGACTCTGTCAGCACTTTAAAGGTTTCCTTTAACAGCGTTACTTGAATAAATTTAGTCCGAATAGTGAAATAAAGTCCAACAGATAATAATAAAATAATTAAAATGGGATAGTATAACCAACCATTCAATTGGCTTACCACTTGGTGAATACCTTCCATCATTTCTTCCATAATAATCCCTCCTAGATTTCACTATTATAATAGGAAAGATATTAAATGTCTATTAGAAATGAAAAAAATATTTACTTTTTTCAAGCAAAAACATCTCGTAAGCGCTCACTTATGAGATGTTTCTAATAATTATTAATTTTGTTGGAAGAGACCGGTTGCATTATTAACATCTAGGGTGAAAATAATTCCTTTACCAGGACGATCAATATTCATTGCTTCATTAATTTGTTGGACAATTTCATGAACTTTTTGAGATTCAACAATCATGATCACGATTTCTTTCTCTGGTTCAATCTGAATATTAAAAATTTTTGATGCTTTCTCACTTCCCAGTCCTCGTCCATGTAGAATGGTCGCACCACCTGCTCCTTCTTCCCGAGCAGCCTTGACGACTTCGTCTCCAGAATCACGGTCCACAATGGTGGCAATTAATTGGTATTCGCTCATATCAGGATCCTCCTTATCAAATGGATGATTTAATAGATGACTGCCATACACACTACTTGTAGCAAATGAGAACAACACGCCTTTTCCTTTTTTGGCTAGCTGACATTCTTCCGCCAAAACCTGATGAATTCTTGCTTCATGGTCCTGATTGACTAACATGATCAACATTTCTCTTTTACTATCGTGCAGGCCTAATAGATTCGTTAAAGGACTGGAAATGGTTCCTTCTGCTCGAAGAATGGTTCCTCCCGTCGCTCCTGCCTCCCGTGCCTTTTCCAGAAAGAAGGAAGCTGTCCCTTTCTTGACAATTGCTATGAATAATACTGTTTTCATGAAATGACCTCCTCCTAACCGACGCGTTTGACTTTAAGTTTAAAGATCAGACCCAGCAATTGTATCATTACCACCGGAGCCATGGCAACCGTCGCAATAATTCCAAATCCATCGGTCACGACATTTGCCTGCGGGAAAAAGTCTGCTGCGCCTTGAGCGAAAGCCAGAATAAAGGTGGCGGTCATCGGGCCTGAAGCTACCCCTCCCGCATCAAAAGCAATCCCTGTAAAGAGATCGTCTACCAAGAATGATAAAAGATTTGCGACAATAAATCCAGGCAAGAGATAGTGCCAAATCTGAATAGAAGGATTCATGATCCTTAGAATGGATCCCCCTACTGCCAAACCGACCCCTATCGACAAAGCGCCTAAGAGAAGCTTACTATTAATATAGCCACCGGTTACTTCTTCCACTTGATCTCCAAGAACATGGACCGCTGGCTCTGCTAACACCACGACCATCCCAATCATAAAGCCTAACAAAGGCAACCAAGTCGAATAATTTTCAGCTAGGTGTGTTCCTAAGAAACGGCCCATATCCAGAAATCCTTGATTTACTCCGATCAGAAACAAAACTAAGCCCAACATTGTGTAGATAACCCCTTTTACAATATCCATTAAGCCTGACTTTTTAATTTTCAACCGCCAAGCATTCATAATGAAAAAGAAAATCACCAAAGGAGCTAAGGCTAAAGCCGATTCCACTAGTGTATGACCAATCGCCTGAATAAAGGGCTGAATGATGCCTTCTGTATAAAGATACTCTGCTTCAGATCCCTGAAAATCGCTTCCCATCAAAATGGACAATAACATCACGGCTAAAATCGGGCCAACACTCATAGCTCCTACTAAACCAAATGAGTCTTCCTCCGCCATCCGTCCCCCTTTTTGGGCAGAAACAGCTGCACCTAGTGAAAGGATAAATGGTGTCGTGAGGGCACCGGTTGTTGCCCCTGAAGCATCAAAAGCAATCGCAATAAAATCATTTGAAGCGAATAAGCCTAAACACAGGGCAATTCCATAAAAAATTAGAAAGAAATATTTAATGGGGAAAGAAGCTAGAATCCTTACTACACCCCATGCAATCATAATCCCGACACCAATCGATACTAAGAACACAATTAAATAGGTCGAAATAGTGCCTCCAAAGGCATCCGACACTTGCTGTCCCAATATCAAGAGATCAGGCTCTGCGACTGTCACACTAAAACCAAGAATAAAACTTAATAATGCAACGACCTTTCTCGTCGTTGATTCCGCCACCAAAACTCCCATATGTTCCCCTATCGGAGCCATTCCGACATCGACTCCAAAAAGAAAAATGGTGAGACCTAGAATCAAAAGAATGGCCCCTATCACAAAACGTAACATCATATCTTGAGAAACATCCACAAAAAAGAATGACAAAATAAGAACGATCACCACTATGGGTAGAACCGAGGCCAAAACCTCTTTCAATTTATCTGTTAATAGTTCCATCGCTACCTCCTTTGAATATTTAAATAACTGATCAAAAATTAGCAACTCCACTACAAAATTGTTGACAAAATTTTTTCAATTTTTTAATAAAAATATTTAATTTTGGTGTCATCCAAAGAAAGACCCCCAATATGTCCCTTCAAATGCTCGAACAAACTAGAAAAACTTCATCAACAATAGAGTGAGGTCAACCTTATCAACATATGATAAAAAAGGAAGAAATTAACCTTGACGATAAGTTAATAAGCTCTTTAGTCCCTCTTTCTTTACATATCATTTCTATTATATTAATATTGTACCATAGTTTAACCGTTTCCGAGAACAAATTGCTCAAATTATATTTTCTAGTCAAAATAGTACTAATTTTCAACAGTCATCAAATTTATAGGAGGTCCTTAATGAATCAATCCATTAGTCTAATTTTCCAAGATTTAGAAGAACTGACTTTTAAAACACCCATCATCAAAGATTTTTCTTATGATATTATGGAAAATAAAATCCATACCTATCATTTAAGTCTCGATTATACGAAAATCACTGATCCAGCTTATGTCACAGCCCATGCCTTCCTTAAAGATAACCTAACGGAAGCAGGTCTTCAGGAATATCTCCTCGCCAAGCATCCCAGTGTCATCAGCCTGAAGATTAAAAATCAAACTGGCCAAGTTCAATCATTCCCACTTGAATGGCAACTTCTCCCCAACCCCTCCCTGCAAGACTGTCAATGCGAACCTATGAATGCTTTAGCCTATTCATCTTTAGAGGGATCTCTCCTTACAATCGGGAATCATCCTAAACAAAATTCCTATTATATGGAAAAAACATTTACTTAAACTGCAAGTCTCACTTGCAGTTTTTTTGAGCTTGATTTCCAACTGTCTTATATATATAATACAAATGTGTACTAGGGTATTAATACAAAAAAAGAGGTGAAGCCATGAAATTTGTAAACAATATTCCCATTTATACGCAAATTGTTGAAATCGTTAAACAAAAAATCGTTATTGGTGAATATCCTCCCGGATTCCAACTGCCCTCACGCCGTCAGTTAGCGGACGAATGGAAAGTAAACCCCAACACCGTCCAAAAAGCTTTTAAAGAAATGGAGGAATTAGGCATGATCAACACGTTGCCACAACGCCCAAGCACTATTACTGAGGATAGACAATTAATAAATGAACTCAAATCAGAGAGTATCGATCTTGCGATCCATTCTCTGGTAACAACTCTTGTGCCAATGGATATAGATATTCAGAAAGTCTTGGATGAAATACAAGCACGCTATCACGAAGCAAAGGAGGAACGCCATCATGATTGATATCCAAGGACTCAACAAATCTTTTAAAAATAAGAAGGTGCTCACAGACATCAACTGTCAAATTCAGCCAGGAGAAATCACAGGCTTAATTGGCCATAATGGAGCTGGTAAATCAACACTCATAAACTGTCTTGCTGGTTTAATTCCCTATCAAGGAGAAATTACTGTTAATCAAGTACCTATCGAAAAATCCAAAGGAAGGATTGTTCACGTCAACGACTCACTCAACCTACCTTTTTCCATGACCATCAAAGAATGTAAAGATTTTATGCAGCATTTCTATCCTAATTGGAACCAGAAACGGGCAATAGAAATTCAGAAATTCTTTGAATTAGATAACCAAACAAAAATCAAAGAGCTTTCCAAAGGGAATCAAGCTAAATTAAATTTAATGTTAGGTCTATCAATTGATGCAGATTATCTCATCTTAGATGAACCTTTCGCTGCCATTGATGTTTTTAGTCGAGAAAAAACACTCGAATTATTTGGCCATTTTATTCAAGAGCAATGTGGAGTCCTAGTGTCAACTCACGAATTATATGATGTAGAAGTTTTTATTGATCGTGCCCTCATGATGGAAAATGGAAAAATTATACGCTCAGAATATCTTGAAGATCTAAGAGCATCTACAGGACAATCATTAGTTGAATGGGT
The DNA here is from genome assembly GCF_015863205.1 of Facklamia lactis. Lineage (GTDB taxonomy): Bacteria > Bacillota > Bacilli > Lactobacillales > Aerococcaceae > Facklamia > Facklamia lactis. The sequence goes on from NZ_JACBXQ010000001.1 coordinate 415,872, forward strand.
AAGAGAGGAGATACATTCATGCAAAATATAATCAAATTATGCTATTTCAATATTAAAAGATTACAGGCACTTTGGGTCTTTTCTTTGATTATTTATTTGATCATAGGCTTTTCAGTCATTCTTTTAAATTGGAACACTGACAACAATAGCATCCTAACTCTATTAAATTCCTTATTATCTCTTGGAATCTTCATCGGCATCACCACCATGATTCTCTTGACTATCAAAATCTGGTATCAAGAGTGGTTTGGCCAAGCAAAGATGATTAATCGATGGCTCTCTGCCCCCATCCGTAAAAGCGATCTCTATTGGGCAAAATTATTAACCTTACTATATTATTATTTATTAACAATTTCTGTCGTTTACTTTTCTATTTACCTAGTTCATCTAGCGTTTAAAGGGCTTGTCTCTACTTCATCAGAGGCTCAGATGCCTCTATACTTAATTTTTAACTTTCATCAGTTATTTTCAAGTTTTATCAATGAAAGTCCCATAAATAGTCTCATCTATTTATTAGCCTGGTTTTCACTCGTCCCGATCGCTTTTTTAGCTATTTTATTAGAGAGAATCTATGCTTGGTATTACACCCTTCCATTAGTGTTTACCTTATTTTTCATCCTTTTCGCCTTCACCCAGCTTATAAGCAGGTGCCTTATTCCAAATACCTATCATTATGATCTCGTTCTTCCAATTTCGATAATAGGAATGGGATGTCTCACTCAATTTATCAGTATAAAATTCATGATTAAAAAACTACACATTTAAGGAGGATTTCTATGCGCTATCAAAAACAAATGCTCATTCGATTCATCATCCTTTGTGGATTTCTCTTACTTATGGGAATCTCTTATTATGGATGGAACCCACCTATTCAAGCAGAAGTCGAGGATATCCATGGCCAAATGCCGGAAGAATTTGATAAAAGTGGCAGCTTAAGCCTTTTAAACGCCGAGGCTGAATTTGTTGCCAATCGTCCTGCTATCCTCAAACAAAATAAAATACTAACAACTGATCATCAGTGGTCATTTGAACAATATTCATCATTACCTGACTTATCAGCATTCGATTCTGACATCCAACAATCGTTGCAAGATTCAGAAGATATTCTTCATCAAGATTCATTATATCTCTGGGCATACATCGTAAATCATCAATCTAAAGATCGCCAAGTTGAAGAAGTTGAAGTAAAATTTTTTGATCAGGCCAATGATCAACTATTTGAAAAAACACTTCCCCTTCCGAATAAACCAATCTCTTCTTCCCAAGAAACGAGCGATTGGATAATTGATCTAAAAATCGTCGATCAACAAATCTATTTAATGTTAAACTATTCTGAAACTGGTCTGAAAAATGAAGAAAGTGAACAAGAATTAAGCCATACCAGTATTTATAAATTAAATTATCTTGATCAACAAGCTGAATTTAAGCTACTATCTAACCAATCCAACCAATATTTTCCCCTTGATAATATGTATCATAACTTTTATTCGACGAATGAATCCCAAACAACAATTAAGTATAATAACATCCCTCATAATAGTTCGACTGATGCCCCTTTTACTTTATTAAAAAGGCAGGATCCAGACAAAAAAACGCTAGAATATCTTTACTTTGATCTCGAAGAAGAAAAATGGAAGATGGTCAATCTTCCCGAAGGAAATCAATTCTTTGCAGCCAGTAAGGAGAGTCTCTATTTTCTCAATACACAAAATCAAATCGTTCCTTATTCTTTAATAGAAGAACATATAGAACCTTCTTATGATTTTATCAACCTGAAATCAAAAGACCTGATTGATTCATCCTCTAGACCTAAACACAATGAGCCTCGTTACTTGATTCGTCATATTAGTTCAGACGGCTGTTTACAATTACTCATCAATCAAAATCAAAGACAATATCTGTTGGCATATAATCTTAAAACAGGCCAAAAAGACTATTTAGGAAAAATAAATTTTCATCCTAATTATGCTTCTTATCTTTTATACGAAGAAGATTTCTAATAAAAAAACTTGTTCAAGCGAGTAAGCTGTTAACTTCTCAACAGATTTTTCTAAAATGATTCAACTAAAAAACCTCCTGCACGGAGCAGGAGGTTTTTTTACTTGTTATTATGCTTCAGCTGCAATTGGGTAAACTGAAACTTGTTTTAGTTTTTTACCTTTACGTTCAAATTTAACAACACCATCAATTTTAGCGAATAATGTATCATCGCCACCACGTCCAACATTATTTCCTGGGTGGATTTTGGTTCCACGTTGGCGGTAAATAATTGTTCCACCATGTACTTCTTCGCCGTCTCCAACTTTAGCGCCTAAACGCTTAGCAATCGAGTCACGACCGTTTTGAGTAGAACCTCCACCTTTTTTAGTTGCGAATAGTTGTAAGTTTAACTTCAACATCTGCCTGCACCTCCTATAATTTAACTTGTTTTATCTGGATATATTCTGGATAAGCTTCTGCAGTGACTTCTAAAGCAAAGATTAGATGCTTCATTAATAGTTGAGCATCATGAGAAACTTGCTTTGATTCAATCTCAGGAAGTTCAATCTTTAGATAGCCACCTTGGCTTTCATTGACTTTCGTCTTAACGGGAATATGAAGCAGTTGATATAATGAGTTCTCAATCGAAATGACTTGGCTAGAAACTGCTGCACAGACAATATCTTGGCCATGTTCCGCATAATCTGCATGTCCCGTCACTTCAATTGCCTGAACGATGTCCTTGTCTGCTATCTCAACTTTAATACGAATCATTGTCTATGCTTTAATAGAATCGATGACTAATTTAGTATATGGTTGACGGTGTCCCTGTTTGCGATGAGAATCTTTACGACGTAGATATTTGAAAGTAACCACTTTCTTCTCACGTCCTTGCTTCTCAACAGTTGCTTCAACTGAAGCTCCTGATACGAATGGTGATCCAACTTTAGTTTCACCTTCGCCACCTACTAGAACTACTTCATCAAAAGTGACTTTGTCACCTTCAGCAACATCTAACTTCTCAACGAAGATCGATTGTCCTTCTTCAACTTTAACTTGTTTGCCGCCAGTCTTGATAATTGCGTACATTCAAGCACCTCCTATATAATAGATTTTCGGTAACCAGTAATTACCTACACTTAGACTCGCCAACTTAAGTGGTTTAATCAACACTTCTATACTTAAGAATGAGCGGTTGCAGTTGTGGTGCTACACAAATACAACATTGGTATTCTATCAAAGATTATTCCTAAGGTCAATCTTTATTTCTATTTCCAAACAAAAAAGAGCCTGCTTAGCAAGCTCTTAAAAGTTTACCAAATGATGACCCGGTCTTCTGGAGCCAACCACATTCCATCCTCTTCCTGAATTCCAAACGCCTCATGGAAATCATCCATGTTTTTCACTTGCATATTGGCTCTTAAGAGAGCAGGTGAATGAACATCGATTTGAAGTAATAGCTCTTCATATTCTGGTCGTGCCTTCATACACCAAATTCGTGCCCAATTATAGAAGAATTCTTTAAGATCTATTTCTTCTTCCTTCTTCAGTGCTTCTAAAGCAGCAGTCAAACCACCTCCATCAGCAATATTTTCAGATACAGTCAGTGTTCCATTCACTTGACCCCCAGCATGTGGAAGACCATCCCATTGGTCAATCATGGCTTGCGATTTTTCTGAAAAAGCGGCCTCATCTGCTTCTGTCCACCAGTTATTTAAATTTCCTTTTTCATCAATTTTAGCTCCATTATTATCAAAAGCGTGGGAAATTTCATGTGCAATGACCGCTCCAATTCCGCCATAGTTAGCAGAACGTGATTGCTTAATGCTATAAAAAGGTGGCTGTAAAATAGCAGCTGGGAAACAAATCACATTCGCTTGTGGATCAAAGTAAGCGTTGACCATATCGGCTGGCATTTCCCACTTTGTTCGATCTACCTTGTGCCCCACTGTTTCCATATCGGCTTTAATATGATAGAGCACCAATTGTTGACTATTCTGGAAATAAGACAAATTAGAATCGACTTTTAATTGCTGGTAAAATTCAGGGTAATGATCTGGGTACCCCACCATTATTTCAATAACATTAAGTTTAGTGATGGCCTTATCGATCGTTTCACGATTGAGCCACGTATTCGCATCTAAACGTTCTTTATACACTTGAATCATATTACTGACCATCTCATGAACATCCGCTTTGGCGACTGGCCCAAAGTATTTTTCTCCATAATAAATACCAAAAGGCTGATTGAACATCATGCGCGCTTGATTATAGGCTCTTTTTTCTGGACTATCCGTTTCGGGATTACCAGTTAATGCCAATTGAAATTGACTCCCAATTTGTCGAACATCTTCAGTAAAGTAAGCGGAGATCCCATTAGCGACATTCACTAAGATCCATGATCGTAGTTTGTCCACTGTCTCCCCAATTAATGAATCAAAATGCTGATATAGGTCCACTTGAACCAAAATAATTTTTTCTGGAATATGGCCCACAACCTTCTCAACGACTGCTAATAAGTCAATTTTTTGACTATAGGCTCTAAATTCTTCAGGTGTATGTGAATGATAATGTTTCGTGTAATCTGCTAATTCTTCTTTTGTCTTCTGATAAGCGGACCAAGCTTGATCCAGTTCCATCGCATTTTGAAGATGCCTCTTAGCTTGGTCTAAATCATAACCATACGCTTGCAATAATTCAATGGATTGTTTCTCATATAATTCCAACAATTTAGTTCCAGTCGGATGGTCTTCCTGATAATAAGGAACATCCGGTAAAATTAGCTCGGGAACATCGATATGTAAGGCATAATGTTCCGCATCTTTCATATCAGCGGTTACATACATGGGAATAGGAGATGAAAGGCTACGCAAAGTTATTGAAGCAAGCAGTTCTGCCATTTCGTCAAAGTTTTCAACTGCTAGGATCTGATCTAACAAGTCTTTGGCTTCATGAACCCCTGCTTTCTGCCTTTGCTCAAAATTTCGAGCAAGTTGGTAATATTTTATAAACTCTTGCAGACTGGGATCATCAACTTCTATTCTTCCTTCTGCCATTCCCTCAGCATCTGCCATTAATAATTCTTCTACTTCTTTTCCTAATTCAGAAAAGCCCCCAGCCGCTGATTTATCAGCAGGTATTTCAGCCGTCGCTAACCATTCTCCGTTTACCGCTTGATATAAATCATCTTTTACAAGCTCAAGTTTTACTGACATTCGATCATCTCCTTATTTTAATAAGCTTATTATACCACAAGTCTTGAATCCGCTTACTAAATAAAATAAAAAAATACTCCCGAAGGAGTATCACCATTAAAAAATAATATGATCGTCATAACCCAACCATTGCAAGAGGCCTCGTGTCGGTAAATACATAAAGAAAGACAAAGCCGTATTAAAGATTAATGTCGGTCCTAGACGAGTAATAATAAAATTTTGTAAGTCTACTTCGGCAATCCCTACTTTTAAATAGAAAAAGTAAGTCACAAATTCAACAATCGTCACCATCACAATAAATAGCATAAAATGAACAATCGCATTTCTTGGGAAATAGCGTCGAATGGAAAGAATTAACCAGGTAATTAGAAAATAAACGATCGCATAAAATCCTAATAAAGTAGTGTTGTAAGAATCATGTAATAAGCCAAAGATAAAGCTATAAAACGATATATAAGAGTTTCTCAAATAAAAAGCAAAGGTAACAATGAAATAGACGAGCAAATGAGACACAATCGTTTGTTCATTCCCAATAAATTGATTAGGAAACATTGCAGGTAAAGCAGAATCAATGACTAGGCCTATTAATAAGATTAGTGGGACAATCCCCTTTATATTTCGCTCTCGGCTATATAGCTTACCTGTTGAAATACTACTCACTCTCTCCACCCTCTCGTAAGATCACCGTAACAAAACGAATATCCGTCATTTCTCCAGCTGGCTTCACTCGAACTGTCTGGAAAAGACCATAAGCATCCATTTCGGTAGAAGTGACTTCCCCAATTAATAGGGTCGAAGGAATAACGCCACCCAAACCAGAAGTGATCACCATATTGCCTTTCTTTACTTTAGCATCAGGACTCACTTGAGTCATCACATATTCTTTAGTGGCTGGATCGTAGTCACTGATAATCCCGATCGCTGAGTTTCCTTCTTCTTCATCAATTTGAATACGAGCTGAAACCATACCATCCGCTGATTGAGTAGAGGTTAATAAGAGAACCTTCGATGAAGTCGGATTGACTTCAATCACTCGTCCAATTAAACCATTCCCCGCCATTACCGCCATGTTCTCTTCAACACCTTGTTTAGAACCAACATTAATCATCAATGTTTCAGTCCACTGATCAGGGTTACGGGAAATAACAGTACCATGTAAACTCGAAAAATTTGATAGGGTTTCAGATAATTTAAGTTCTTGACGTAACTTGCCATTCTCTGTTTCCAAATCAGCAATTCGAACCTGCATTTCATAAGTTTGGTCAATCTTAGACTTTAGAGCCTCATTCTCTTCAAATGTATTGACCAAGTCATCGACCGAATTAACAAAGCGCACCACAACATTGACTGGTTCTGATAGAGCCCGTCCCGTCCAAGAAACCGTTTCGTTGACTGCACTTTTGACAATATTATTTGTACGATTAAAAAGTGAATAGGAAATTAAACTTACTATTGCAATCGCACCCAAAAGGATACCAATTAATCTTTTATTATTAAACATATCGAGCCCTCTTTCTTACTATAGGCGAGATTTTTTCTCAATTATTCGTGATTGACGATCTAGTTCTTTAATCATTTTGCCCGCACCGATAGCGACACAATCCATAGGTAAGTCCGCTAAAACTACCGGCACTCCGATTTCTTTTTCAATTCTTTTAGGCATTCGCTTAAGCAGCGAGCCTCCTCCTGTCAATACAATACCTGTTTCCATAATATCTGCTGATAATTCTGGCGGAGTTTGCTCAAGCACTTGCTTAATGCCGACAATTATCTGACTAATGACTTCATCAATTGCTTCTAAGACTAATTTAGATGAGACCTTCGCATCACCTGGAACACCCAGGGCGACATTACGACCTTTAACAACTAAGTGATCTTCTAAGTCACCTTGCTCTGGCATAGCCGTTCCAATCACCATTTTTAAGGTTTCAGCGGTATAGTCTCCAATGACCAATTGGTGCTCTTGACGAACATGAGCCGCTATTCCTTCATTCATACTATTTCCACCTGCTATCAAAGTCAAAGAGTGCACAATTTCACCATAGGAAATAGTGGCAATGTCAGTGGTCCCTCCACCTATATCAACGACCATCTTTCCTCGTGGTTCTTCAATCGCTAATTCAGCACCAACTGCTGCTGCAAAAGGCTCTTCAATAATCATTGCCCGATTGATTCCTAAGGCTTTGATGGCATCAATGATTGCTTTTCGTTCTACTTTTGAAATCTTACTCGGTGCACAAATCACAACTTCTGGCTTCCCAAAAGAATGATTAACCGCTTGTTGAATAAAGTGTCCTAACATCTGCTTGGTCAAAGAAAAATTAGCAATTACACCATTTCGGATTGGATGAAGAGTTTCATACGTATCAGAAGTCCGCCCGACTAACTTTGAAGCTTCTTTACCATAGGCGACCACTTCGCCCGTTTCTTTGCGCAAAGCCACAATGGAGGGTTCTCGTAATGCGACTCCTTTATTGGCAATATAAATGATGGTATTGGCAGTTCCTAAATCAATTCCTAATGCCTGCTTTCCAAAAATTGCCATCTTTATTCCTCCTCACCTAAACAATAACTCCATAAATTATAGCAAAAATGCCTCATAAAAACTACCACTCTTATTTAACTTGCCTTCATAATTTAACAATAAACTTGCTTTAATACAACAAAAAAACCAACCAAAAATTTGGTTGGCTATTAAATATTTATTTAATCAATGATTAAGAGATTTTCTCAACGTTAGCAGCTTGAGGTCCACGTGCGCCGTCCTCTACATCAAAGCTAACTGCTTGACCTTCAGCTAAAGTCTTGAATCCATCACCTTGGATTGCTGAGAAATGTACAAATACATCTGAGTCTCCTTCGCGCTCGATAAAACCAAACCCTTTAGACTCATTAAACCATTTAACTGTTCCTTGTTCCATTTACAAATTTCCTCCTCGTGCCTTAGCACATACTAATTTATATTTCTGTTACTGGTACGAAGTGGATAATTCCAAACTATAATACCGCTTACAAAAACATAAGTTTATTCTAGCAAAGTTCTTTATATTTAGCAAACCCTTTTATTAAAATAAGTTCAATTTAATCTAAATTTCATCAAAAATACGACTTTCTTCGCGTAAACTATAATAAGCATTTTCGCCAATTATTAAATGATCCAAAAGCTCAATTCCCATCATTTCACCACAGGCAATCATCCGCCTAGTAAAGGCCCAATCTGCAGGCGAAGGCTCGTAATTGCCTGAAGGATGATTGTGAGCGATCAACATTCTTGCAGTTGGATATTTGACCGCTTCCTTAAAGATTTCTCGAGGATGAGCCACGGAAGTATTGACCGATCCCATAAAGATTGTTTGTTTACGAATGACTTCATTCTTACTTGTCAGAAAAAGCACCATGAGATGTTCTTGTTGCAGATCACTCATTTCTTGTACGAACCATGCTCCGGCTTGTTGGGTTGAAGACAATTGGCCATATCGAGGAATCGTTGACGATGAAATTCTAGTTCCTAATTCAATGGCTGCCTTTAATTCAATCGCCTTCGTAGGACCAATCCCCTGGATTGACTGATATTCTTCAATAGAAGCTCGCTTAATAGCATTCAGATGGTCAAATTTCTGTAAAAATCGGCGAGCTAGCTCCAAAACACTCTCATGACGACTCCCCGTTCGAAAGAGAATGGCTAATAATTCTTGATTTGATAGACTCTTTTCTCCATATTGAAGCAATCGTTCACGTGGGAGCTCCTCCCTTGGAATGGTTTGAAATTGTGATACTATACTTTTACCCACCAAAAATCCCCCTTTAATATAATTACCCATATTAAAGGAGGATGCGCTATTCTGTTCTTAATTTAATAAATAATTTCTTGCTTCCGAAACAAAGTATAGAGAGCCTGTGATCAAGAGCAAGGCTTCTTCTTGTCCTTGATGGTCATGAATATAAGTATCCAACCATTCCTGCCAATCGCTTACGTAAGTCATTTTCTTAGCCTTCTCAGAATCTAAACTGAATCGAATTTCTTCAAAATCCTCTTTTTGCATGGATTCAAAATGCTTAAATGACGTTAAAAAGATTTTCTGACTTTCAAAATCTAACAATAAAGGAACTTGCTCTGCTTGATTTTTCTTTTTGAGCCCACCATAAATGACCGTTAGGTGATACGCTTGCAAATACTCAGTAACCACTGCTTTTAAAGCCTCAAGCCCTTCCAGATTATGGGCCCCATCCAGATAAATATAGGGAGCTTGGTGAACTTGTTCCAACCGACCTAGCCATTGGGTCTCATTCATAGCTTTCAAGGCAAGTCTCCAATCAATTGATTGCCCTCTCATGTTCATCCACTGATGAAAAACCTGAATTGCTAGACTTGCGTTCCGGATCTGGTGATCTCCAATCATCGAGATCGTCACATCTAAATCTAAACCTTCCTGATTACTAAATTTAAAGCACGTTCCCTGAGCTCCTTGTCGTTGAATCTCTGAAATAGAAAATTCGTGATTAAAACGGTCATGTTGAGCCCGTCTTGCTTGTGCCCATTTGTCAATCACCGCTAAGGGAGAAGCTTGTATTTGGCCCGTTACCACATGACGTCTGGTTTTAATTATGCCTGCTTTTTCTAGGGCAATGGCTTCTAAACTATCGCCCAACATGTCCGCATGATCCATGGCAATAGAGGTTATAACTGCTATTTCTCCATCCAGAACATTTGTACAATCTTGCATCCCACCAATGCCAGCTTCGATTAAACAAATTTCTGCTTTTTTCTCTTGGAAATAAAGAGCCATCATAATCGTAAATAATTCAAAATAAATTAAACGGCCATATTCGGATTCTGCTTCCATGTATTCATTTAATTCCACTAATTGGTTGGTCAAACGAATCAAGTCCCGATCAGATATATTCTCACCATTAAAAGCAATTCGTTCATTAAAGCGCATGATATGAGGCGAAGTAAAAGTCCCTACTTTTACCCCTTGACTCAAGAGCATGTCTCTCAAGTAAGCAAGGGTCGATCCTTTCCCATTCGTTCCTGTAATATGAATAACAGGCAAATCTCGATGAGGATTGCCCACATATTCGAGTGCTTGATACATCTTAGTCATATCAGGTCGAGGGATTGGATTCACCTGACTTAATAGCCAATTTGTTGCCTCTTCTACCTTAGTAAATTTCATAAACTGCTCCTTCTAAACGAAAATGATTATATCAATTCTTTTAATTCAATAATTCGTTGCTGAACAGCGGCTAATTGTTGTTGGTAATCTACTTGTTTAGCACGCTCCCCTTCTACTACTTCAGCAGGTGCTTTGGCCACAAACTTCTCATTTGCTAATTTCTTGACTACTCGGTCTACTTCTTTCGTTAATTTATCAGCTTCCTGTTCGAGTCGTTTGATTTCATCTTCAATCTTAACGAGTCCTGCCAAAGGAATCATGACTTGTGCAAAAGCTAAAGTTTGGATGACCATTTCTTCTTCTACTTGAGGTTCCGTTCCAATGCTTAAGCTAGACGCATTACAGAAGCGGTTAATATACGCTTGATTAGCTTCAAGTCGCTCCACTATTTCCTCATTGTGAGCCTTAATCGTAATTGCTAAAGCTTTTGATAATGGGGTATTCATTTCATTACGAATTTGACGAACGGCTGTAATCACTTCAATCAATTGTTCCATAGCTTTCTCAGCATCAGGGTTCTGATAGTTAGAATCTACCAGAGGATAAGCGGCCGTTACGATTGATTGACCAGGCATAGCGATTTGCTGCCAAATTTCTTCCGTTACAAATGGCATAATCGGGTGTAAAAGACGAAGGAATTGATCTAGTACATGAATCAAAACAGATTTTGTCGTTTTATGTTCAGCCGTTTGATCTTGTAATTGTTCCTTGGTCATTTCAATATACCAATCACAATAATCATTCCAAATAAAGTGGTATAAAATTTTACCTGCTTCACCAAATTCAAATTTCTCAAAAAGGCGGCTTACTTCTGAAATAGTCGTCTGCAATTTAGAAAGAATCCATTGGTCTGCCAAAGTCAAATCGTCTCCTATGGCTAAGTTATCCAGAGTTAAGTCATCGACATTCATTAAAACATAACGAGAAGCATTCCAAATCTTATTAATAAAATTCCAAGCCGCTCCCATCTTTTCAGTAGAGTAACGAACATCTTGACCTGGCGTGGACCCCGTCGATAAGAACCAACGTAGAGAGTCTACCCCATATTCATCAATCACATCCATCGGGTCGATCCCATTTCCCAGTGACTTAGACATCTTACGGCCATCTTCAGCCCGAATTAAACCATGAAGTAAAACGTTCTTGAAAGGACGTTGACCCGTAAATTCTAAAGACTGGAATATCATCCTACTTACCCAAAATGTTAAGATATCATAACCCGTCACAAGAGTGTCCGTTGGAAAATAGCGCTCATAATCAGACGTTTCTTCTGGCCAACCCATGGTCGTAAATGGCCATAAAGCAGAAGAAAACCAAGTGTCTAAAACATCCGAATCACGTTCCCATTCCTCTGCATTATCAGGAGCTTCAATTCCTACATATATTTCACCTGTTTCCTTATGGTACCAGGCTGGAATTTGGTGACCCCACCATAATTGACGTGAAATAACCCAATCGTGTATATTTTCCATCCAAGTCATAAAGGTTTGATTGAAGCGAGTAGGATAAAATTCTACCGCATTCTCAGTACTTTGATTCTCAATCGTTTGCTTTGCTAATTCTTCCATCTTAACAAACCATTGAGTAGATAGATAAGGTTCTACTACCGCATCAGAGCGTTCAGAATGTCCAACACTATGAATCATCTCTTCAATTTTCACTAAGTATCCTAAGTCTTTAAGGTCTTCAATGATCAATTTACGCGCATCAAAACGATCCATCCCTTGATACTTACCGCCATTTTGATTGATAGTAGCGTCTTTATTCATCACATTCACTCTAGGTAAATCATGACGATTTCCAACTTCAAAGTCATTTGGATCATGAGCCGGAGTAATTTTAACCACGCCCGTTCCAAATTCGCGATCTACATATTCATCTGCCACAATTGGAATTTCACGATTTACCAATGGCAAGAGAACCTTCTGACCTATTAAATGTTGATAACGTTCATCTTCTGGATGAACAGCAATCGCAGTATCCCCCAGCATAGTTTCCGGTCGAGTCGTAGCAATCTCCACCATTTCTTCTGAACCCACAATTGGATAATGGATATGATAGAAAGCTCCTTCAATATCCTTATGAATAACTTCAATATCAGATAATGCGGTTTGGGCTTTAGGATCCCAGTTAATAATATATTCGCCACGATAGATCAACCCTTTGTTATAAAGATCAACAAAAACTTTATTTACCGCTTGATTTAAACCTTCATCTAAAGTGAAACGCTCACGCTGATAATCCACCGAAATTCCCATTTTTGCCCATTGTTGACGGATAATTGAAGCATATTCTTCTTTCCAATCCCAAGTTTTCGCTAAGAACTTCTCACGCCCTAGGTCATGGCGACTGATACCATCTTCCTCACGCATTCTCTCTTCTACTTTCGCTTGGGTGGCAATTCCTGCATGGTCCATTCCAGGTAGCCATAAGGTGTCATAACCTTGCATTCGCTTAGAACGAATAATCATATCCTGTAAAGTGACATCCCAGGCATGACCTAGGTGCAGTTTACCGGTAACATTTGGTGGCGGAATCACAATTGAGTACGGCTCCGCCTCGGGATCACCAGAGGGTTCAAAGACCCCTTTCTCTAACCATTCTTGATATTTACCTGCCTCAACATCTTGGGGCTGGTACTTAGTTGGCATTTCTTGTCGCTTCATCTTACCACTCCTTTATCAAATTAACCCATAAAAAAATCCTATGCCTGCGCATAGGACGTGATTTACGTGGTACCACCTAATATTTATTCACTTCGAAAGTGAACCTCTCATTTGGTAACGAAGAGTTCTTCTCTCCGTGAAGCACTAATTTACATTTCTCATGCTTCATAACTCCAAGCTACATTCATTTGTCTAGGAACTTTCACCACTTGATTCCCTCTCTATTAGTTTGACAAACTACTCTTCTCTTCACAGTCGGTTTATTAGGTTAAGTTGGGATCATTTTACCATGTTTGATGCAGATAAACAAGACACCCTTGAAGCAGAACCTCTTAATTTAAAATATCCGCCACTTCTGCAAACACTTCCTCAATCGGATGCTCGAAGACCAAAACATTCGGATACATCACTTGCAGGCTTGTCTTATTAATAACGACTAAATATCGTCCCTTAAAATATTGAATAAAGCTTGCGGCTGGGTAAACATTCAAGGACGTTCCTGCAATGATCATCATCTCTGCTTGACTAATCGCTTGTATCGCCATCATGATCGTTGCTTGATCCAACTGCTCCTCGTAGAGCACGACATCTGGCTTCACGATTGCGCCATCTACAGGGCACCGCGGAATCCCTTCTGGGTCTTTCTCTAACTCCTCCAAAGAATAGAAAGCGTGACACTGACTGCAATAATTGTTTAAAACCGATCCATGCAATTCATAAACCTGTTGTGACCCTGCTTTTTGATGGAGACCATCAATATTTTGCGTCACAACAGAGACGTCCTTCCCCTTTCTTTCGAGATCCACTAAAAAGCTATGTGATAAACTAGGTTCCACTTCTGGATAAACTAATTTATCAAAATAAAAATCAAAAAAGAGACTGGGAAATTGTTCATAAAAAGACCGTGAAATCATTTGCTCCGCTGAATATTGAGTCCCCGTTTCCTGAAGAAAAATGCCATCTGCAGAACGAAAATCAGGAATTCCAGAAGCAGTCGATACGCCTGCCCCACCAAAAAAGACAATCTTATGACTCTCCTGAATCGCTCGGGCAAATTCTTGAACCTTGACTAAATCTACCGCCATTCTTTTCTTCCTTTCAAAAAAACCAGTGACGCTGCCACTGGTTTCCATTTATTCTTAACCGGTTAAATAAGTTGATTAACCGCGTTCATAACCTCATCGTAATTTGGCTGTTCAGATACTTCTTCAACATATTGAGTATATTGAACCGTTCCTTGTTGATCAATAATGATGACTGAACGAGTCAGATGATCATGACCATTTAGTTCAATTTCTAAACCATATTTATCACCAAATTCTTGTTTGTGGTCGGTTAAACTCTTGATATCAGATTCATTATCCGCATTCCATTGTTTAAATTGAACGGGTGTGTTACGAGAGACCGTATAGAAGTCCCACGCTGCCTCTTTAGCCAATTCAGCAAATTTTTTAGTCTGTAAATGACAAGTTTCCGTTGTCACATCCGGCACAATGCTTAAAATCGTCACCTGTTTCAAGATATCAGCAAGTTGTACTTCTTCACCTTCGCCATTCTGTAGAATTGCATCTGGAGCCTTATCTCCAACTTTAATTTGATTTCCTTTGACTTTAATGGGTTCTCCTAAAAATTTAACTTCCATTGTCATCTTCCTTTCATCTGATCTTAGCATCAGTATATCACGCAAGAGAGTTCAGAGCTAAAGATAGGATTTAAACAATATGTATGGTCTCCCTTTAACTTGAAGAAAACCTTCAGCCTTTTCAAAGCTTTCTCAACAAAAAAACCGCTCCTAAAAACGGAGCGGTCAATCCTAATCTATAGACTGGCAATGACTTCAATTTCTACCAAAACATTCTTAGGTAATGTCTTGACTGCTACTGCAGAACGTGCAGGCTTACTTGTAAAGTACTCACCATAAATCTCATTAAAAGTAGCAAAATCACCCATATCAGCAAGGAAACACGTCGTTTTGATGACTTTATCCACTGAAGATCCTGCTGCAGACAATAAAGCATCCACATTAGCGATGACTTGTTTAGTTTGCCCGACTACATCTTCTGCTTCCACTTCACCAGAAGCTGGATTAATTGGGATTTGACCAGAACAGAATACTAAATCGCCGATAATTTTTGCTTGTGAATATGGCCCAATAGCTGCAGGTGCTTTTTCAGTATTGACAGTTTTTATTTCTGACATTTTTAACTCCTCTTTCTATTATGACTCAAGCGACAAACGACTATAATAAATCCGCGAATGCTGCCCTGGCTTCACTCTGATAGTTGGCATCAATCTGACTGGACTTGATATTCGCCACCGCATCCTTTACTAATTCATCAATTGGCATTTGCGCTTCATACTCTTTCACCGTATGTAAACGCGGCTTGGTCCATGGTGATTTAGGAGCAAAAACTGTGCAGCAATCTTCAAAAGGCTCATTGGAAATCGAATAGGTTCCAATTTTTTCTGCCAAATCAATTATATCATTTTTATCAACCGTAATTAAAGGTCTTAATATTAAAGAATGAGTCACTTCATTAATCACACTCATCGACTGTAGTGTCTGAGAAGCAACTTGTCCTAATGATTCTCCATTGACAATAGCCATAGCTTTACGCTCTTTCAATAACATTTCCATAATCCGTAACATAATGCGTCGCATCACGGTCATGGATAAATTATCAGGCACATGGTCGCGAATGGCGAGTTGAATCTCCGCGAAAGGCACTTCATGGAAGGTCATAGAGGTGCCATATTTAGCTAAAACAGCCGTTAAACGTTTGGCTTTTTCCAATGCTTGGGGACTCGTATAAGGAGGACTGGCAAAGTGAACCATTTCCAGCGCCATTCCCCTTTTAATCACTTCATAGCCTGCGATAGGTGAGTCGAAACCACCCGATAGCATTAAAAGTCCCTTACCACTTGATCCATAAGGAAGCCCCGCCATACCAGGATAGGATTGGAGACTAAGAAAAGCTGATTCTTGTTGGATCGAAACGACCAATTTATGAGTTGGATGTTTTAAATCGACGATTAAGTCCGGATAGGCATCGGACAAATAACCTCCTACTTCACGTTGAATCTCAATCGTCTCATATTCAAAACTCTTATCAGAACGTTTCGCCACTACTTTGAAGCTATCTCCCGACGCCAATTCTATCGATTGAAAGAGTTCTAATGCCTTCGCTTGGATAGCCTCTAAATGCTTTTCAACTGGATAAACAGGCTCAAAGCGTTGAATACCTGGAACGGACTGAAGTATTTCAATAATCACCTCATAGGGAGTTTCTTCCCAGAATAAATGCATAAAATCATGATGAGGTAAAATCTTAAGTTTCTCTATATCACGGGTCTTATAACGAATATGTTCGGCCATCTTATTTTGAAACATTTTACGGTTACGTCCCTTCGTCGACAGTTCCCCGTAATGGATCATAATTTGTTTCATTATTTAACTCCTTTCTTATCTTGATTAAAAGTCTGACTCACTTGATCAATCACTTGACATAATTGATCTACTTGATCCTGACTCGTCATTTGAGACATCGAAATTCGAACAGCTGATTGAGCAATCGCCTCTGAAATTCCCATAGCCTGCAGGGTCGGATGATGCCCCGCTTTACGACTCGAACAAGCCGAACTCGTCGAAATCATCACATCATGATTTGAGAATGCATGCAAAATCACTTCGCCAGGCAGCGGTGGTAACGCGGCACAAATGATATGGGCACTCGTCTTTTCTCCCCCAAAAATTTGCCAGTGATTCGTTTCAAGCTGGGTCACAATTTGTTGACGATATTGAGTTAAAGCAAGTTTCGCTTGTTTTTGCCCTTCCCATGCTAAACGCAGAGCCTTAGCAGTAGCCACAATGGCCGGTAAGTTCTCAGTAGATGACCGCCACCCTGATTCCTGGCCTCCGCCATGGAGTAAAGCAGCCTTAGGTACTCGGTTACGAATCGCTAAAAGACCTAAACCACGAACAGAATGAAATTTGTGACTCGTTAATGTTAATAAATCCATGCGCTTTTGGTGGAGCAAGTCCATCTGACATGCAATCGCCTGGACCCCATCCACATGCCATAAAATCTGCTTATAATCTGCCAAACAATCTGCAATCTGCGCTAAAGGTTGAACCGCTCCTATTTCGTTATTCACAGCCATGGTAGAAACAAGCAGGACTTGATCGGATAACAGTTTTTTAAAGGCTTCGATATCAATCTGCCCTTCACCACTTACCGGGATCATTAGCACTTCAATCCCCATTTGTTGCAAAAGAGGAATTTGAGCCGTAATAGAAGGGTGTTCTACTGCTGAAAGAAGAACTTGATTGCGCTGAGGATGATAGGCTTGCTGAGCTTTAACAATTTTCTGAAGAACCCAGTTATTTGATTCTGTGCCAGAACTCGTAAAGAAGATTTCCTGGTTATCAAAATGCAATAATTCTGCTATTTGCGAACGAGCCTGGTCTAAAAGTCTACGAGCTTCTTCTCCAAGTCGGTGTACACTTGAGGGATTGCCATAATAATTTTGAGCCACTTGAAGCATCGTATCCAAGACTGGCTGACTTGGTTGTGTGGTAGCCGAATGATCAAAGTATAACATAAATAATATCCTTCCTAATTGACGTCACTAAGAGGCGCCATTCTCTATTGCACTCTTACTTTCTTTTGACATAAAAATCCGAACAGAACCCAAATCACTTTTAGGGTCTATTCGGATTACGCTCTAATAGATACGGTGTTGTTTCTCTTGATGATACATCCTTCTAACTTGAGTTGGAGCATCAGGATCAACACGCCGTAAAGCTTTCTCAATGACTGCTAAGGCGTCATTGTAACGAAATTCTTGATGAAAATAATACTGAGCTTCCTTAATTGCTTGATCCATCTCTTGATAATCATAGCGAAAACGATTGGAATGTTGAATCATATATTCAGTCAGCATTGCAGAATCAATCAATTCTTCTGTCATCGTTTCTAAGTCATCGAGATCTTGCTGTAACTTCAATTCTGTCTCTTCAATTTGGTTCATATCTACGCGAACTCGATTTAATTGTTGAGAAAGATTCTCGATTTCATCAGTCACTTTATAGAATTGCTGGTAATATATTTCTGGTAAACCTGGTAAATGATTTTTTTCAATCTTGCGTTTTAAATTCCGCAAATCTAATTCATAAAGATCTAGATTAGATTTCGCTTCCTTCTCTCGTCCTGTCAAACCGGCTAATGATTTCACCAATTGGTTCTGTTTGTCTGAGATTTCTTCCACATTGCGTTCAATTTTCCGCATAGTTGATTCAATATTTGTAAAGACTGCATGGTTCTGTTCAATGTCTTTATTAAGATCCTTAAACTTTTGATATTCTAATCGAATTTGATCAGTCAAGTCATTTACCTGTTCGAGTTCATTGTTATGAAGGATATAAGATTGAGAAATACGATCTACTTCTATGCCTGCATATCGATTATTCTCGTTTACCCGTTCTATTTGATCGCGTAGCTGATTAATATGACCGTTCACATACTCTTTCGCCACTATTTCAGATTCCATCTGATCATAAAGCGAATTAATCTCACGTTCTGCCTTATCCATTAAGGTCTTAGCATCAGCTAAATCGGCATTCTTAATTTCATTCTTGGCATCATTCAATTGTTCCTGAATCTTCTCTATTTCTTCTGGAACATCAATATTTTCAAAATTAAAGCGACTTGCTAGCATCTTCTCATAACCATCACGCAAGTCCTCTAACGAATCTTCATATTCACGCTTAATCTTCTCATACATCGCAGGAATTTTATCTAAAATTTCTTCCAAACTCGTTAAATCTGTATCGATCGAATCTAATATATCTTGACCTTCTAAGTGGTCCCCATTAGCCGTAAATTCATTGTATTTAGTGAAATTTAATTCTAAATATTGTAAGTTTTTCTCTAGGGTCTCGATAGCAGGACCATAGTCAAAGGAATGATTCATTACACTCTTACGAGCAGTTTGGTATCGTTCCAATAGTCCTTCATAACGTTGTTGGTTATCACCTTCAGTTGCTAACAATTCGGTCAATTCTTCATGTAAGTTATGCACTTGAATTTCCGTTTCATCCAGAATTTCTCTGGCCTGATTCAAAGCATTCTTAGCCTTGACTAAATTCATCTGTTCAACAAACTGTTCTGAACCTACTAAGGCCGCTTCAATTTCAGTAAACTGAAAATTTGTAATTGTCTGCCAAGTTGCTACTAAACTTTCATATTTACGCTTAGTCTGCCCTGATAGATTCATATTCTTAAGAGTAAAGAGCTGGTCTGCGATCGAAACGGACATCATATCATCTTTACGTTGTTCTAATTCTTTAATCTCCTTGTTTCGCTGCGTACGGAAAAAATAAATCAACCCATACACGACGAGTACAATCACAACAATTAAGAATAAGATGTCTGTGAATTTTATACTCATACTTGTCTCGCTCCTCTACCGATTTTGCATATCTAAGCCACAAAGGGCCATTTTAATAAATTATCAACTTTTATTATAGCATTATCATCTTATCTTTGAAAGTAAATATCTAATAGAAAGTTGACATTCTCAAGCATTCAGACCCTTTATTGACAAAAAAGGACTGGGAGTAAATCCCAATCCAATCATTTTGTTGATCATTAAGATTAGCCTAATTTGTTGTAATATTCTACGACCAAGGCTTCATCCACTTCAGCGTTTAATTCACTACGTAGAGGTAAACGTACTAAAGTTCCTTCTAATTTCTCTGCATCAAAGTTAACAAATTCTAAACGAGTCAAAGTATTCTCGATCGCTTCTTTGATGATTGAAAGATCACGTGAACGTTCACGAACAGAAATCTTTTGACCTGGGTCTACTAAGTATGATGGAATATCTACACGCTTGCCATCTACCGTAATATGACCATGGTTTACTAATTGACGAGCTTGACGACGAGTAGTCGCTAAACCTAAACGATAAACAAGATTATCCAAGCGACGTTCTAATAAGATCATGAAGTTCTCACCGTGTTTACCTTCACTCATTTTACCAGCTTTATTAAATAAAGTATGGAATTGACGCTCATTTAATCCATACATGAAGCGTAATTTTTGCTTTTCGTTCTTTTGAATAGCATATTCAGATAATTTCTTACGACCTTTACCATGTTGTCCTGGTGGGAATGGACGTTTTGCTAATTCTTTTCCAGTTTCTGTTAGGGAAATTCCCAAACGACGTGATTGTTTCCAAGATGGTCCTGTATAACGTGACATTAATAAATTCCTCCATTTAAATCTATATTGGAGTAAAATAACTGTTTAGAAAACCGAATGCGTGCAGTCCAACCTTCACCTTTTGCAGCCGCGGTTACTGGTATCGCTCTCTTAAGCTGTGAACTGTTGACGCGCTTTCTTTTTCTACGCTGCATTATTTTACACTTAGTCTATTATACAGGTAATTCTGCTTTCGTCAAGCCTATCTTATCTAATGAGAAGGTTTAAAAGTTTCGGTATGAATTGTATGAGTGCGACGAGGCAAGGCTTCAACTAGCTGAGGATCATGCGTAATAATTAAGATCATCATCCCTTGATCTGCTAATTGGGTCAATAAGTCGGCCATCTTCTGTACAGACTGGGCATCCAAAGCCGAGGTTGGTTCGTCAAAACACAATAAAATCGGCTCCAACATCATCGCTCGTGCAATAGCGACCCTTTGTTTTTGACCACCCGATAATTGGCCCGGCATAAAATCTACCTTGTCAGATAAACCCATCTTTTGTAATAAATCTTCAGCCTTCTTGCAGTTTAAATCTTGATTTCCCCCACCACTTGCTTGAACTGGTAACAATAAATTATCCAGAACCGTCAAATTAGGAAAAAGTTGAAAATCTTGAAAAACCAATCCCAACTGTTGCTGATAAGCTTTGATTTCTTTCGGACTTGCGTAATGCCCCTTTCTCATTAGAGCATAACCACCTAAGGAGATATCACCTTGGTCTGCCGATTCCAGGTAATTTAAAATCCTTAGAAAAGTGGTCTTACCTGAACCAGACGCTCCAATTATCAGTGTAATGTCTCCTGGTTCCATTTTTAAATCAAACTGATCAATGAGAGGGTCAGACCCAAATTGCTTACTTAGCTGACTCACTTGTAATGACATCTTATCCCTCCTTACTTCTTGTGTAGTCCACACGTTTCTCAATGAGCCTTAGTCCCCAAGTCGCGACGGCCGTCATGCCCAGATAAAGGAATCCGACATAAACAAAAGGAATTAAACTTGCTGTTTGATTCGATAAAGTTCGACCTACTTTTAAAAGCTCTTCCAAACCTAGCACATAAATTAAGGAAGTATCTTTAATCAAAGAAATAATCTCATTCCCAAGTGACGGCAAAATCGTCCGATGAACTTGAGGAATAATCACCTTTCTCAATCCTAACCAAGGATGAATCGATAGAACTTGGAGCGCTTCATATTGTCCCTGTGGAATTGACTGTAAGCCCCCTCGATAAATTTCAGCATAATAGGCAGCATAATTTAAAATCAAGGTGACAAGTGCAGCATTAAAACGATCAAAATTAATTCCCACTAAAGGTAGGCCATAGTAAACAAACATCATTTGTAACAAAAGAGGTGTCCCCCTAAACACAACAATATACATACGAATCAGGAGTTGAAGCACTTTCGGACTAAAATAATCTATCAAAGATATCACAAGTCCCAAAGGAATACTCAACACAAGCGTCCAGGCAAAAAACAACATTGTTGTCTGAAGCCCCTCTAATAATGGGGGTAACATCCTTGCTAAATCCATCCACTCTCTCCCCGTTTCTTTCTAGTTAGCTTGGTTTGGTTTTTCAATTCCAGCAAACCACTTTGCTTCAATGGCTTCCATTGTCCCATCATCAATGACTTCTTTCAGAACCTTATTAAAGCTTTCAACAAAGGCTTGGTCGTCTTGTCTAAACCCAACCGCATAGTCTTCCGTTCCAAAGTGATCATCTAAAGTACGATATTGATCACTCTCTCCCTGCTGCTCAATATAGTAGAGGGCCAATAACTCGTCAACCACAATCGCCTCGACACGACCATTATCTAATTCTGAGAACACCTCCACAAAAGTTGCATAAGTCACTGGTTCCCCTCCATCGAGACTTGCTGCAAAGTCAGACTCTCTCATCACTGCTTCATAAGAAGCGGATTGCTCTTGAGTAGCAATTACTTTCCCAGCTAAATCTGCTTTCGATTGAATGTTCGAATCCCTCTTTGTCATAATCACTTGACGATTCTGGATGTAAGGAGCGGAAAAAGTCACCACTTCTTGACGTTCAGGTGTAACGGAATAACCATTCCAGATCATATCAATCTGTCCGGATTTCAACTCTGTCTCCTTCATTGTCCAATCGATAGGTTGAAACTCATATTCCATTCCCATCCGCCCTAAAATCTCCTCCGCTAAATCAAGATCAAATCCAACATGATTACCTTGCTCATCTTTAAATCCAAAAGGTGCAAACGTACTATCAAAACCAATTATGACCTTCTCATCTGGCTGAATTTCCGCCGCTAAATTTGAGCGTAAACCTGGTCCAAATAAGATACTAAGTCCCACTACTACTAATACTATCGTTAATGCTTTCTTCATTCTTATTCCCCTCTTCTTTATAACATTTCAACTTTTTTTAATAAAAAAATCCCTTAGTCTTAACGACTAAAGGACGTTTTTAACGTGGTGCCACCTTCTTGTAATATTATCTCACGATAATAAACTCTGCCAGTCTACTAGGGGTAGACTGAATGGGATATCGACCATAACGCTCATTAGGTTATGCTTAATGAGTGTGTCGACAGGGAATGAAGCCTTGCTTTCCAGCTACCGCAAAGTCTCTTTCAACATTCGATTCCTGTGTTTGCCTCATCATGCCTAGCACAACAACAACAAGTTGATTTATTAAGAATATGATAATAAAAAAAGCTATAAATGTCAACTATTTTAATTTTATTTTAATAATTATAACTTTCCAAGGAGTTCCACCACTATTTTAGCTGATATTCCTCCAGCCAATACTAAGAATTCATCAAAGTTCATGTTCGCTTCTTCATCTGCTGAATCCGAAATACAACGAATAATCAGATAAGGTTTTTCTAACACATGACAGGCTTGAGCAATCGCCGCGGATTCCATTTCCACTGCTCGAACAACCGGAAATTCTTTACGAATCGTTTCAATGCGAGCTTGATTATTAACAAATTCATCTGCCGAAGCGATTTGAGCCAGAATGGGTTCTAAACCTTGACGACGAGCAACTTCTTTAGTGATCTGAATCGCCTGACTGTCCGGATAGTATTGCTCCGGCATTCCGGCCATTTGCCCCTTCTTATAGCCAAAAGCTGTTACATCTACATCATGATGAATGAGGGATTGAGCGATCACCAAGTCCCCCACTTTTAAACCAGGATCGACTGCTCCAGCAGTTCCCGTATTAATCACAAAGTCTACATTAAATAACTCAACCAATAAGGCAACTGAGAGACTGGCGTTCACTTTGCCAATTCCGGATTGAACCAATACAATATTCTGCTGGTTCAACTGCCCTTGATAAAACACAAATTGGTACTTGTTTGTCACTACAACCTCTTGCATTTGCTGACGAAGAAGACGAATTTCTTCTTCCATCGCACCAATCACACCGATTTTTTGATACATTGTTTCCTCCTTCTATGCTAAAAAAGCAATTAACAAGACCATGACCAAAAGGGCCCCGACAATGATAATACCGTTGTTTAGAAAATGATCAATCTTAGCGGAATATTTAGCCCGTCTCTGCGGTGCCTGTTCGCTAGCCTCTTGTTCGATCGAAGCAGGATCCGCAAGAATCGAATCGTCTATTTCATCGACATGACTTTCCTGCTGCAAATAAGCTGTTCCATAATGATCTTCCTCCCAATAGGCTTCTCTCCTATCCTCTTGCTCGTACCCCTCGAAGGAATCACTAGATTCTGAATCGATCGTATCCTCAACCTCACTCTCAAACAAATTTGATGCCACTTCTTCCTCATTGTTTTCCTGATAATTCACATATTCCTGATACTGATCTTGACGTTTTTTTCTTCGACTTTTAAATAGTTTCATGCTTAAAGCTCCTTTTCTAAGACTGATTCAGCCATACTTGTATTGCATAGAGCGTCTTTAAATCAATAATTTGTCCGCTTTCCATTAAGTCTATCAATTCTTGGCGGCTAAAACTAATCCCTTCTACTTCTTCATCCAGATCTTGTTCAAGTGGCTGTTCGATTGGATACAAACCCTCCGCTTCAAAAAGAGTAATCTTTTCATCTAAATAACCAGGTGAAACGTAAAAACTTGCTCCCTCTCGCCATGATTTAGCTTGGTAACCTGTTTCTTCTTCTAACTCTCTCTGAGCAGCGATCAGGGGATCTTCCAGCTTTCCTTCTACAATATCAATAATTCCTGCTGGAATCTCATACACATCCTGAGCCACTGCCGGCCGATACTGCTTAACTAAGATCAGATGATCGTCATCCAATTTGGCTAATACGGCAACCGCAGGTAAGTGATGGATCATCTCACGAACCACTTCACTCCCGTTCGGTAACTTAATCGTATTCGCATAAATCCGCATAATTGCTCCATCAAAAACTTCATCTTGCTTAATTGTCTGATTTTTATCGATAAATTTAATTCCTTCAGGATTAATTTGCATCCTAGCACACCCTCTCTTGGTTCAAATTGTATCGACTCTTTAGAACCCTTTCAAGCCTATCCCCAATATTTCGCAAATAATTCTATCTTTATCCCGATCTTAAGAATAGGCCTCAAGTCTGATTAGCCATAGACCCCCATATGTTATTCTATGAATAAGAAAAAGGAGGTAACATTATGTTCGCATTTATCGGACCTGTATATCTAATCGTAATGGGCGCTTTCATTATAAAAGCCCTCATTCAATTTTACCAATTTGCCAAGCAATCAACTTCATTTTTAGAAATTTTTAGTCCTCAGATCAACAAACCAGTGGGAATTGTTCTCTTAATGTTAGTGGCCGCTCTGTTTACTCAAGGACTCTTTCTTCCACCTTATACCGCTTCTCTATGTCGCGGAGCCTTACCTGTAATTGTAGGAACTTATTTCTTATCGAGTATTTTCTATTTTATTAGAAAACAATCAGAGCGGTCTTGGATTTGGCTCTTCTATTATTTAGGGCTCTTCTTTATTATCACGCTATCGATGGTCGCTACACTCGAAGATCCTACTTATCATCACTATTGGAACAATCTAGCTCATATGTTCTCCATGACCTATGCCATCTCAGGAGCGGTTATCGTATGTTCCACCATTGTAGGGGCGTTGGCCTTAATCTCTAAAAGAGGGCAACATCCTGCCCCAAGTTTTTCAATTGCTCACTATAAGCAAAAACCTAAACGAAATCTAATGGCTCATTATCAAGAAGCTGGCCTATCCAAACATGAAATCGAATCTTTCCGTCAGCAAATGGCCATTAGTCGTGACCATATCAATCGTATCGACCATAATTTCCAACTGACTGCTAAGATGCGTGCCATTGAAATTCGTCATAATGTCGTTAAAGTCTCACAGAATTATTTCAAAGATATTGTCGAAGAGCCTCAGCGTCAGCTAGCTGCTTCAAACTTCTTATTAACGCTCTTGCCGCAACTAGATGATCTCTTAGAAAAATATAACGAAATCAATGCTCATGTGGCTAAGAATAAACAGACTTATCTCATTCTTGAAAAGAGTGCTCAAACTATTGATCAAATTAGCCAAGAAATTGTGGAGGACTATATCGCCTTCCATGAAGAAGCCTATCAGGAATTAGAAGATGGACTCAAGTTAGCCGATCGTACCCTTAAACGAGGCGATCAATCAAACTCAGAAGAAGAAACCACATGGACAAAAACGACACCTGCTAGTTCCCTAATGTCCGACTATTTTGATGACGATCCTTTTGATGCCATTGATGCCCAAATTAATCAAGAAGATAGTAAAGGAGAATAAGCATGACCGAAGAGAAAAAAGATTCACTCAACACTCAAGAATCCCCTAGTTTTGATGAAATTGATCAACTACTAAGTGATCCTTTTGATCAAGACCAAGACAAAGAAGCGAGTCCAACCTTTCAAAGTGACTTAGCTAAAGCCTCTTTATTATCTCAACGCAAAGTCACCAATGAAAGAACCATTGATCGCCTACCCGAACATCGAAAAGTTCAAGCGCAAAAATTAGCAGATCAAATTGACGAGAATAATATCGCAGCAGTGATTACCTATGGAGCCAAAGCTCAAAAAAAATTAAGTGATTTCTCTCATACCATGCTCCACAATGTACAATTAAAAGATACTGGAGAAGTCGGAAATGTCTTAACCGACTTGATGACCACTTTACAAGAATCCGACCCCAAAGAACTGACTGCTAAACCTAATATTTTCCAAAAAGTTTTCGGACAGGTCAAGACCTCAATCTCCGAAACACAGATGAAGTATCAGAAAATTGGTAACCAGTTAGATAAAGTTGTGATCCGTCTTGATCGAGAAAAAAATGAATTGTTAAATGATAATATGATGTTAGAACAACTCTATCAAAAGAATAAAGACTACTTTGAAGCCCTGAATATCTATATAGCAGCAGGTGAATTAAAAATAGAAGAACTTCAAACCGAAACGATCCCTGCTGCGATTGAAAAAGCCCAAGAATCGAATAGTCAAATGGATGTTCAAGAAGTTCACGATCTGAACCAATTCTTAGACCGATTGGATAAGCGAACACATGATTTACGTTTAACCCGTCAAATGACGATCCAGCAAGCACCACAAATTCGTATGATTCAAAATACCAACCAATCTTTGGCTGAGAAGATCCAAGCCTCCATTCATACTTCCATTCCTTTATGGGAGAACCAGATCACAATTGCACTTGCCCTCTTACGTCAGCAAGATGCCGCAACTTCCCAACGCATGGTTTCTGAAACAACCAATGATCTTTTACGTAAGAACTCCGATATGTTGAAACAGTCCACTATTGATACGGCACGTGAAACTGAACGCGGCATTATTGATTTGGAAACTTTACAAAAAACCCAAAGTGACCTTATTGAAACAATTGAAACGACACTACAAATTCAAGCCGATGGTCGAATGCAGAGACAGGCCGCTCAACTTGAATTAGAATCGATGGAAAATCAATTAAGAGAGCGACTGATCGCCATTTCCGAAGAACAAAAGAAACAAGTCACAGACAAAGATTCCGCTTCATAATGAAAAGCCTAGCGATTAAATCGCTAGGCTTTTTCTCTCTATTCAGCTTCCATAAAATAGGTTGGGAAATGTTCTTTCACAATAGAATGACAACGCTGGCATAATTCAGGTGCCTCTTCAATTGTTCCTACTTCTGGTCGCACTGCTCGGCAACGATCACACACATGCCCTTCTGCAGGATGAATTTTGACGGCATAATCTTCAAACTGATGAGCTCCTTCAACGGCTTGATCCAAAGGCTTCATTTCTAATTGTGACACGATCATCAATTGAGCCAAATCATCTGATAAAGCTTGAAGAGCAGTCATATCTTTCTCAGTAAGATATAGATCAACAGCTGCCTCGAAAGACTTCTTAATCGCAAGCTCTTCATCATTCTTGGCTTCTTCCAAAGCTTTATTGACACCTGTTTGAACTTTAAAGAAAACCGCCCACTGATCCACTAAGGCTTGAGATTCTTCAATCGCTTCAGCCTGTGGCATTGACTGCAATTGGATAAATCCTTCTACACTCGGTAAAGACTTCCAAGCCTCTTCCATCGTATGAAGTAAAATTGGCGTCAATAAAATCAACAGATCGTGTAGAATTTGATAAACAACGGTCTGCATCGAACGACGCTTAGGATCATTCGCTGCTTCAATATACACAATATCTTTCGCAATATCTAAATAGAAAGCTGACAAATCAGTTGAAATAAAATTAACGATCCGCTTATAAAGCGTTGGAAAATCATAGCTATCATAAGCTTTAAGAATATCGGCTTTAAATAAGTTAAATTCCGCCATCATATACTGATCGAGTGAAGTTAAATCACTCAATGCTACTTGATCTTGACTCGAATCATAATCATTAACCAAGCCTAACATAAAGCGAATTGTGTTACGAATCTTCCGATAAGATTCTGAAATTTGCTTCAAGATTTCGTTGGACACTCTCACATCCGATTCATAATCCACAGAAGCTACCCATAGTCGGATAATATCTGCCCCTAAGTCCTCCATCACTTTGCGAGGATCAATCACATTCCCCACTGATTTCGACATTTTCTGACCTTTTCCATCATTCACAAAACCTTGAGACAACACTTCCTTATAAGGAGGATGGCCATAAACAGCCACTGAAGTGGTAAAGGAAGAGTTAAACCAGCCACGATACTGGTCAGAACCTTCTAGATACATATCGGCAGGAAAGACTAGATCATCCCGAGTTTGAAGCACTCCAGCATAAGAAGTACCAGAATCAAACCATACATCCATAATATCCATTTCTTTCGTAAAGTTACCATTTGGTGATCCAGGATGACTATAGTCTTCTGGCAATAAGTCTTTTACATCCCATTCAAACCAGATATTTGAACCATGTGTTTCTACCAAGTCTGCCACATGATTCACTAATTCTAAGGTCAAGATGGCTTCTCCATTCTCAGCATAGAAAATCGGTAAAGGAACTCCCCAGACTCTTTGCCGTGAAATCACCCAATCTCCACGATCGCGGATCATATTATAGATTCTTCTCTGTCCTGATGGATGATGCCAAGTTACAGCATTCTCAACATTATCTAATAATTGATCACGGAACTTATCAATCGAAGCGAACCATTGAGGAGTAGCTCGATAGATCACAGGTTTCTTAGTCCGCCAGTCGTGCGGATAGGAATGAACGAATTCAGAATAATGTAGTAGGGCCCCATTTTCTTCAATGATCTCTACAATTTGCTTCTGCCCTTTAAGATAAAATACACCTTCTAAACCAGGAGCTTCCTCAGTAAAATGCCCACGACTATCTACTGGTGATAGAACTTCTAAACCATACTCCAGTCCAATCCAATAGTCATCTTCCCCGTGACCTGGCGCAGTATGAACCAGCCCCGTACCAGATTCCAAGGTGACATGGTCTCCTAACATTAAGAGTGATTCACGATCATAAAAAGGATGTTGAGCAGTTAAGCGATCAAATTGCTTCCCTTGGTAATGAGCTTCTATCTCATAATCCTGCCATCCAATCGCTGTTGCAACATTTGTTAAAAGATCTTCGGCTACAATAAAATGACGTCCCTCTACTGCCACTTGAACATAATGAGCATCTGCTAAGACGGAAATACCGAGATTAGCCGGTAAAGTCCAAGGGGTCGTCGTCCAGATCACAAATTCAGCCTCTGCAGGAACAACCCCTTTACCCTCTCGAACCTTAAAAGCTACATAAATAGAAGGCGAAGTAACGTCTTGATATTCTACTTCTGCTTCTGCCAATGACGATTCCGAAGACCATGACCAATAAACAGGTTTGGCTCCCTTATAAATATATCCCTTATCAGCCATCTGACCAAAAATACGTAATTGTTGTGCCTCATATTCTGGAGCTAACGTTAAATAAGGGTGATCCCATTCTCCCGTTATACCCAATCTTTTAAAGGTGGCTTTTTGCCCTTCTACTTGCTTAATAGCGTACTCTTCACATAGTTGACGGAATTCAACTTGCGAATGTTCTTTCCGGTTAATCCCTTCATTCTTTTGCAGGGCTGATTCAATCGGAAGACCATGTGTATCCCAGCCCGGCACATAAGGAGCTCGAAAACCACTCATCGCTTTGTAACGTATAATAAAATCTTTACTTATTTTGTTTAAAGCATGCCCCATATGAACATCCCCATTTGCATAAGGAGGTCCATCATGTAAGATCCACGGTTCACACTCCGCATTCTTGTCTTGAATTTGACGATATATATCAACCGCTTCCCATTCAGCCTGTAGATCGACTTCTTTTTGAGGCAAATTAGCTTTCATCGCAAAGTCTGTTTTTCCTAAGTTTAGGGTTTCCTTTAATTTCATTTCCTCACTCCTTTTAAATAAAAAAACACCCCTTCTCAACGAAGGGACGTTTAAACGTGGTACCACCCAAATTTAATAGCATCAGTAACTATTCTCTCTCCATGTTAACGCTATTGAAGCGGAACTAGCTACTATTGTTCACTAGCCGTAAGGATAGAAGGATAATCCAATTATGAGGGATTGCTAGACTCTCACCTTGCCTAACTCGCTGTATATATCATAATAGGACCTTGTTTCTATCTGTAATATTTAATGATTGATCACATTATATTATTCTTCTCGCGGAAGGTCAATGCGAATTGTTTCGCCATATAAATCCTCATCGGAAGCTTCTTCTTGTGATGTTGAAGAATTTTGCTGATTGGCTTGTTCTTTTTGATGACGCTCATAGGCTTCAAGTTCTTCACGACTTAAAGGGATAGTATTAAATTTTTCTTCATCTGCTGGACGTTCAAATTCAAGACTTTCTTTGGTGAAAATTTGAGTTAAATCTAAATCTTCCTCTTCTGTCTCAGCCTTTGATGGAAAAACAATTTCTTCTTCTGTAATTTTCTCTGTTTGACCTAAGTAATTATGCTTATCTTCTGGGATAGCATCAAAACCTACTTGCATTTCAGCTTCTGCTTGTTCCACTAATGCATCTACTTTATCTTGAGTTTTAACATTATTCACTTGCACCGGACTTTGAGCCTGAGCAGGTGTCAAGGCAGAACCTTCGAATAATTCTTCAAATTCTTCATTATTGACAACCTCCAATTGATTTTGAATCAATTGACGCATTTTCTCACGATATCGTTGAGTCGATTGACGTAGGTTTTCAGTTTCTTCGTAAATTTTATGCGATTGATCAGAAGCATCTTTAATTAATCGATCCGCCTCACGTTCTGCCTCATAAAGAATTAACTCTGCTTCTTTACGAGCATTCTGCTTCAAACGATCTGCCGCTTCTTGGGCAATAATAATTGAAGAATTTAATGATTCTTGTAATTGACCAAAGTAATCTAACTTGTCATTAGCATCCGATAAATCCTTCGATAATATTCGGTTCTCTTCTAATGACTTTTCAAGCTGGACTCTCACAATATCCAAAAAGTCATTCACTTGCTCGGGATCATAACCTCTAAATTTATTATTAAATTCTTTCATCAAGATTTCATCTGGTGTAATTGCCATCTTATATGACCTTCCTTCTATCTAAAATTATACTTTTAATACTTCGACAGACAAACGATAATTCTCTTTCTTAGTCATGCCTTCAATTGCTCGTATACGAAAACGACCAAAACGCCGTAAGGAAACAATATCTTCTTCACCTATCATAACATCTGTGCGTTCCATTTGCATAAAATTTACTTTAACCAATCCAGCTTGTATTGCTTCTTTTGCGCGTTGTCTTGAAATATGATAAATCTTAGCTAAGAGAGTATCTAATCGCAACGAAGAAGCGATCACATTGATGACTTCCCATTCTTCTTGCGACCTTAAGAGATCAGCTGAAGTGATTTCAATTAAACGAACTCCTACATTCCCAATCTTATCTACCTGAGCCTTTAGATACTCAACCATGGTCGCATCTACAATGATTTGCCAATCGTTGCCATCAGTTATAATATCACCGATTCGATCTCTTTCAATACCAGTTCCCAACAAAGTTCCCAAAATCTTGCCATGTGTTATTTCGGCAAATTTTACCGGAAACTTTACTTCCAGATAGGCTAATTGTAAATCAGCTTCTTCAAATTGATAATATAAAGGAAAAAGTAAGGCTCGTTGCCGTTCAGCGCCCTCATATCCACCCTTTAAGATTAGTTTTACCTCATCTTGACCGTTCACAATCTGCTCAATAATACTGGCTTCACGCGGCGTCAGAAACTTACTAATCAAAGGAGCATAAGTAGATTCAACCTGCTCTAACCAAGAATATACTTGATCAATAAAAGGAGCTTCTTCTTTACGATAATGTTGATAAATATCTGAGTTCATTTCATTATCCTAACAAGGCTAAAAGCAAAGTGATTAAACCACGTTGGATCAAATTCAAAACAAATAGTGCAATGATAATATTAATCGATATTGGCCCAATGGGAGGGATCAGACGATCAAAGATATCCAAGTATGGGCTAACCATTTTATCAATAAAGCGCCCTAAAGCAGAATCCCTAGCTCCTGGAAGCCATGACATTAAAGCATAAATCACCAGTAACCACTGATAAATTTGAAAAGCATAATTAATAACTTTCAATAAAGAAAATAAATTCATAAAGCCTCCATCATTCCTTCTGTTCTATTTGGAAAAGAGGAAACGATCTCGCTTCCTCTTTTAATTAAAAATTCGATTAGTGACGATTGCGTTTACGGAAGAATGGCGGTGTATCCAATTCATCATGGTCTTCAGAATCGCTCTGACGAACTTTACTTTCTGATTCAGGACGTTCAAAAGTTCTCTCAGACTTCACTTCATTTGGATTTACTTCTTCAACATCACGAGTAATTTGTTCCCGCTTAATATCCCAATCACTAAACAAATTACGCTCTGGTTCAGCCTGTGGCTGAGCAGGTTTCACATTCATTTGACGTTCTGGGTTAGGGGGTGTATTCTGCTTAGAAGGCGCCGCTTTCTTCGCAGGTTGTTCAGAATAATGAACTGAATTATTCTGTGAGAAGCTAGGACGTTGTTGACGAATCGTTTGTTGCTTATTAATGGTATTTCTTTCAGTATCAATCCCTGTTGCTATGACGGTTACGACCACTTCATCTCCTAGGCTCTCATTGATTGAAGTACCAAAGATGATATTGACATCATCACTAGAAGCAGAAGCAATAATTTCGCTTGCATCTTGAGCTTCAAACAAGCTTAAGTCTGGTCCACCCGTTACATTTAATAAGATATGTTCTGCTCCATCAATCGATACTTCTAATAATGGAGAAGAGATCGCTTTTTTCGTTGCTTCTGCTGTTCGGTTCTCGCCTGAAGCTGATCCTATTCCCATCAAGGCTGTTCCTTGGTCTTTCATGACCGTCTTAACATCCGCAAAGTCCAAATTGATATATCCTGGCGACACAATTAAATCAGAGATCCCTTGAACCCCTTGACGTAATACATTATCAGCTTCACTAAAGGCTTCTAGCATCGGAGTTTTGCGATCCACTACTTCTAATAAACGGTTATTAGAAATAACCACTAGGGTATCAACCGCATCTTTTAAATTCTGTAAACCTTCTGCGGCAAAACGCCCACGCTTTGGTCCTTCAAAAGTAAAAGGACGTGTCACGACTCCGACCGTTAAGGCTCCTATATCTTTAGCGATCTTAGCCACAATAGGGGCAGCTCCTGTCCCTGTTCCACCACCCATTCCGGCTGTTACAAACACCAAGTCTGATCCCTCTAGAACTTGACGAATTTGTTCTTCAGATTCTTCGGCCGCACGTGTTCCAATTTCCGGAACAGAGCCTGCACCTAGGCCTTTGGTCACTTTTGGTCCTAATTGAATTTTGGTCTCAGCTTGAGAGTCTTTTAGAGCTTGTGTGTCAGTATTAGCGACAATAAATTCAACACCCTTAACATCTTCAGCAATCATACGGTTAACCGCATTACCACCTGCTCCACCTACTCCAATGACTTTAATAATGGCTCCCTCGGGATTCATTGTTGAATCAAACGATAATTCCATGTATGTATTCCTCCTAATAAATTCAGATCCTTCATTCTAATCAAAAAACGTTTGGAAAAACGACCGCACTTTATTGGTAATTCCTGAGTCTTGACTGGGTCTATATACTTCCTCGTAGGTTACCTCTTGATCGGTTGTTTGATCCTCTTCATAGTACATTGCTTCTTCATAATGCGGTTGATTTGAAGAATTGCTGGCATCATAACGATAGTATTCATCATGTCCTTGTGCTGGCATCTCACTCTCACGGAATAAACGACCTTTAGATTGAGATGGCCCTGACTGACTATTCTCTCTTCTGACTGGGGCTTCTGTTTTAGTAATACTTGGACCATAACTACGATCTCGCGGATCTTTGTTTTCAAAATAGTCGCCATCATAAGTTACTTCTGTTTTAGCAGGACGACTCGGTTCAATGTTAGGTCCTCTATTCGGCATCGGTCTTTCCGGTTGAACAGCATGACGCGCTCGTTGTGAACGGAAAGTAGACTGCGCAATGCGGTGAACTTCATCTAATTGAGCAACATATTCGACCATTCCCATACTTGTCGTATAAACCGGATTTCTCATTCCCATTTGCTCGGGAATATATTGACGAACTTGGGAACCAAAATATTTCTGACTCAATTCCAATACACCTGGTAAAGAGGAAGCTCCTCCTGTTAATACAAAACCACCTGGTAAGTCCATCGCATCGATGGCTTGTAAATCTTCTCGAATCGTTTCAAAAATTTGAGTCAAACGGGCTTCAATGATTTCTGATAAATAACGCTCGTCTACTCGAACGGGTTCTTTACGTCCAACCGTTTCCACCGGGAAATACTCTTCTGGTGAAGTCTGGCTCGAAACCGCATAACCAAACTCACGCTTAATCCTTTCAGCCGAATCAAGTGAAGTATTTAAAATAACAGAAATATCCTTGGTGACATAATCGCCACCTTCTTGATCTACAAATGAATATTTTAATTGGTTATCATAAATAATAGAAGCGCTCGTTTGACCGCCTCCCATATCAATAATGACTGTTCCAAATTCTCGCTCATCATGGTTCAATGCAACGGATGCAATCGCTTGAGGTTGTAAAACAAACTCAGCAATTTGCAAGCCAGCTTTCTCGACACAACGTCTTATATTATGGATAATCGTCCGAGGTCCTGTTAACAAACGTGCATATAATTCTAAACGTACCCCGATCATCCCACGCGGATCACGAATACCACTAAAACCATCCACGATGAATTCTTCAGGAAGAATTGCGATTACTTCTCTTTCTGGTGGCACAGAACGAACCTTTGCCGCAGAAATGACATTATCTACATCCTTCGATGTGATCTCGCGGTTCTCACTCGCTACTGCGATCATGCCATGGCAGTCATCGATCGCAAGTTTATTACTTGGTACCCCGACAACTACCTCATTAATCTTTACATTCGCTTTTCTTTCCGCATGTTCAATTGCTTTTTGAATTGAAAAGACCGTCTCATCAATATCGACGATGACTCCACGACTCAAGCCGTGCGACTTTTCATTCCCAACACCAATGATATTAACTTGTCCATTCATATATTCTGCAACTACAACCTTGATGGACGTTGTTCCAATATCAAGGCTGACTACTATTTCTTGATTCCTCATTAAGGTGATGAACCCCCTTCATTTCCACAATTATTGTGATACTCCACAATACATTACACTAATATTAGCACAAAGAAATTTTCTTGGAAATTAAAAAATGTCTCTGTTATCATTTCGTAATCTGTACTTGTCTTAATTATTATCAAGCTTAACAGAATCAGTATTTTCTTCATAAGGAGTGAAATATGCTCCCACTTCTATATCTATAATACCTTTTCTTCCCTCTAATTGTTTGACAATATTAGGATAATAGTTAACCTTTTGAGCAAATGTTGCAATAACCGCTTGAATCTGGTTTCCATCTTTCATTTGAACCAGAATATGCCCTGTCTTACTTGGATCTTTCGCAGGATAAATGGTCTCCATTTCTTTCAGAATATTATCATCAATTTGTTTTAAACTTTCTGCTAATTTGGCTAGTTTTTCTTCCTGATACTGACCCTTCACCACTGGTAAAGTATCTAATCGTTCTGGATCCAATTGTTCTAAATTGCTCTCACCTTCAGAGAAGCTCCCATTACTTAAAAGGGCGTACGTTCCATTTTCATTTTGGTAACGTGCAACGACTTGATGTTCCACAATCGTAAAAGTCAAAGCACTCCACTGCTCACGACTAATCGTGACATCTTCTATTAAAGGATTATTAGCCAGAATATGATCTTCAATCGCCTTTCGTTCCTCTAAAACATCCTCTACACGGTCCATCGGATAAATATTGATCCCTTGTAAAATCGCTTCAGGGGATAGATAACGATTCCCAACAATCGCCAATTGATTGACTTTATTAAAAGGCATAATTTGCCATCCGGCCCAAACCATCGCACTATAAATTAATAAATAAATAAATAGCAGCTTCCATTTCCCCTTAGGCAGCCCTGCTGTAAACGAACGTTTTCGATGCATCTTTGTCCAACGATGGACATGATTTTGAAGATGATTGGGCCATGGTTGACCTTCTTCAGATGGATAATCAGAAAGTTGATAATCATTCGCATAGTCCATTCGATAATTTGAAGAACGAGCTGGATGAAGACTCCGGTCATGCTCATAAAAAGGATGGTCTCCGCGAATCGGAGCTTGAACATTCGCTTGTGTATAGTCATCAAGATGATAAACTTTACGCGAATGACTCGCAAAGCTTTCATCACCTTCTAACAACTGATTTGGCGGAAGAACCAGACGTCCCCCCTTATCAATACGGTAATTACCTAGTGGAGCAGAGACTGGCTGAGAATCCCGTTCAGAAATTGTCTGTTGATTAGTTCGGTACTGTTGACTCAAGTGATCATCTAAACGATAATTAGCCATTTTCTCCCCCCTTCTCTTTACAAGATGTTCTTCATTAATTAATTAATTCTTCCATCATCTGGATCAGACGTTGTGAAGCATCCGTTATCCCCATCTGTTGAGCTTGTTGACGCATTCTCTCGAGACTGGCTGGATCGTGAATTAAAGCTTCGATTTTCTCAATGAGAAGATTAGCATTTAATTCAGACTCCCGAATCATTTCAGCTGCCCCTCTTTGAACCAAGGCCATCGCATTCTGTTCTTGATGATTATTCGTAACATATGGGCTTGGAATTAAAATACTTGGTAATCCGAGAGCGGTTAACTCCGTCAGAGTTGTTGCTCCTGATCGACACATTACTAAATCAATGGACTGAAACACTGCAGGCATGTTCTCAATATAAGGAACGATTCGAATATTGGAACTAGTATTATAACGTTCTAACAACTTTTTGTCCAAATCATCATAATGACTTTGACCCGTTGCCAAAATGATCTGATAGTCTTGTTCCTGCCAATGCGTTAGCCCCTCTAAACCAGCTTGATTAATGGCAGGTGCTCCTCGCGATCCACCAAAAATTAAAACCGTCGCTAGCTGATCATCTAAGTCAAATTGTTCTGACAAGATACTCCCAGAAGCTTCTGTTTGTAACACTTCTTGTCCACGAGGATTTCCTGTCAGGACAACCTTATCTGAAAATTTTCCAAAATCATCCTTTACTTCTTCAAAACAAGTGGCAATCCGATCTACCGACCGTGCTAAAAATTTATTTGTAATACCCGCTACAGAATTTTGCTCATGAATAATCGTTGGAATCTTAAGTTGAGAAGCTGCCAAAAGAACAGGTCCACAAACATAACCCCCAGTCCCTAATACTAAATCGGGTTCAAACTCCCGAATTAATTTTTTGGCATTTCGAGTAGCCGTTAACATTTGCCACGCTACTTTTAAATTTTCTAATGTCAAAGAACGTTTAATCCCTGAAATTTCTATCGCTTGGAAAGGAATTCCTTGGCGTGGCACAATCGTAGATTCTAAGCCACGCTCTGTCCCAATATATAAACACTCGACATCAGGATAGGAAGCTTTTAGCGCTCGATAAAGGGCTAAAGCAGGATAGATATGTCCTCCAGTTCCTCCTCCTGATAGGATAATTCTTTTTATTTCCTTCATAACGGCCTCCTATTCCAGCCCTCGGCAGTAATCGTGAACTTGATCCATAAATTCTTGTCCACGTACTTCATAATTTTGATATTGATCCCAGGAAGCACAAGCCGGTGAGAAAAGAACAACCTGTCCTGGTTGACTCATTTCGATCGCACGCCGACTGGCTTCTGCTAAATTTTCTACTGTTTCGATGCGGGGAACACCTGCTGCTTGAAAATCATGAGCCATCTTCTCTTTGGATTCACCATATAGATAAGCTGCTTTCACTGTTTTCAAATAAGGGATTAAATCTTTAAAATCATTCCCACGATCTAATCCACCCCCAATATAGATTAGATCCTGTTCAAAGCTTTTTAACGCAGTAATGGTAGCCGTTGTATTCGTCGCCTTAGAATCATTATAATATTTTACTCCCTGATAAGTCGCAAAATATTGAATTCGGTGGGGCATGCCATGATATTGACTCACCACTTGCTCAATGTCATCGTTAGCGACTCCTTCAATCTTAGCAACTGCCATAGCAGCTAAAACATTCTCAATATTATGGTCCCCTGGCATAGCAATCGACGATTGCTCTAAAATTCGTTCACCATCATAGTAGAGGCCTTGGTTTGCTAAGCAAGCTCCCTTTTCAAGGTATTCTTTCCGACTAAAAGGACATTTAATAGCGGGTGAATCAGCTAGAAGCTCCACTAATTCCTCCTGATCAGCATTATAAACTAGGTAGTCTTCAGCAGTTAAATTTTTTATCAACTGTAACTTGGCTCGAACATATTCCTCCCGCGACCCATGAAAGTCTAAATGAGCTGAGTAAATATTTGTAAACACCGCAATTTTGGGTCGGAAGTTTTCAATCCCCATTAATTGGAAACTAGATAATTCCATTACAATTCGATCATTTTCACTCGCCATTTGAGCGACTTCTAAGCTTGGAATTCCAATGTTTCCAGCTAGAAAAGCTTGTCCCTCAATTCCCTTGTTTAATATCTCTTGAATTAAACTAGTGGTAGTGGTTTTTCCATTCGAACCTGTAATCCCAATAATCGGAGCTTGGCTATGCAAGTAAGCTAGCTCCACATCCGTATATACGGGAATCTTTTGATGGATGGCTTCTTGAATTATTTCGATGGAATATGGAATAACAGGGCTTTTAACAACCATATCAATGCCTTCCAAGAGTTCAATTGGATGACCCCCATCTACCACCTTAACCCCTGCTTTTAATAGTAAATCAACCGACGGGTCTTGCGAAAGATCCCCTCGGTCGTTTAACGTAATATTCGCATTTTCTCTTAATAAGTAATCGACAACACTCTTCCCTGTGAGAGCGTACCCCAATACTAAAACATTTTGATTTTGATATCGATTTGTCATTCTTTTAGCTCCTCTATCTATTACATACATCCTCTATTATAGAATGAAATAGACAAGGCTGGCAAGCATTCCTACTAACCAAAAAATGGTTACCACTTTTTCTTCTGACCAACCACTCATTTCAAAATGGTGATGAATAGGACTCATCTTAAAGATCCGCTTACCAGTTGTTTTAAAGGAAGTTACTTGCAAAATCACACTCGCCGTCTCCACCACAAAAACTAAACCAATCACCAAAAGAGACCAAGGATGATGCAGTAGAATCGAAATAATCGCTAATCCAGCACCTAAAGCAAGGGACCCCACATCCCCCATAAAGATTTTGGCTGGCTTCCGATTATAGACCAAGAAGGCCAAGAGGGAACCCACGATTACCAGACAAGCTAAGGCAATGCCCTTTGCTTCTTGTTGAACAGCCATCATAAAATACGCTCCATAAGCAATAATATTCAACCCTGTCGCTAGACCGTCTAGGCCATCAGTTAAATTCACCGCATTTGAAAAGCCAGTAATCCAGAAGAAGGCGAAAAGAATCACAAGAAGAATATTTTGAATCTCCCATACAAAGAAAGGCAATGAAAAATAATGCCCAAATTGATAACCGATCCATACCGCTATTCCTGAAAAGATTAATTGAATTAAAAACTTCTGTTTGGCCGTAAGTCCTTCATTCTGTTTACGAAAGACTGAAATAAAATCATCTACAAAACCAATCCCACCAAATAAGGCTAAAGTGGCAGCAATAGTCAGAACTGCTCCATCGACTAAATTAAAGAGAAAAGCAGCTAATAGAACCACCAAAATACTCACTGTAACAAAAACTGTCCCCCCCATTGTAGGAGTTCCTGTCTTCACTTGATGCCAACTTGGTCCCTCTTCTCGAGTGGTCTGCCCAATTTTCTTTTTGATAAAGACTTGAATAAAAAACGGCACTAAAATTAAGGTGAGCACTGATGAACCGATAAAAGCTAAAAACAATTCCATATAATTATCTTCCATGACTTACCCTCCTTAGCTTTTGCAGTGCCTGTCGAACCACTGCCAATTCATCATAAGGCACATACTCATCTCCTAAAACTTGATAGAGTTCGCCACCTTTACCAGCAAATAAAATGGTATCTCCCGCTTGCGCCTGATTCAAGGCAAATTCAATAGCAGCCTGTCGATCTTCTACTAAGCTGTATTTTTTCTCCTGGTGGTGTCTGACCATCTCATTTACAATCTTCTCAACGGGCTCATGACGAGGATTATCTGCCGTGAAAATAATTTCATCCGCTAATTCAAAGAGAATATCACCTAATTCTGGTCGGGCTGCACTGTCCCGATTACCTCCGGAATGACCAAACAAGGCCAATAGGCGCCCCTGGTTGCCTTGACGCAATTCTGTTAGAACACTCCGTAAAGCATCCGGCGTGTGGGCAAAATCAACCACTGCGGTAAAATCTTGACCCTCATCAATAATTTGCATCCGGCCTGCAACCCCTTGAAAACTGCGTGTTGCTTCAATGACTTCTTCCGGTGAATAGCCATAATAGAGCGTTAAACACAGAAAGGCTGCCATGTAATTTTTTACATTATAGGTTCCAAGCATCGGAATTTCAACTCGGTACTCTTCCTCCTGATAAGATAAGGTGAAAGCTAGAGAAGATTCTAAATGATCAATATCTTTTGCATAGAGCGTTGCTTGTGGATTAATGAGGCTATAAGTGGCAAGCGCCGCCCCACTCGCCTGAATCATAATATCCGCATAAACATCATCTTCATTAATAATCGCTAACTTGGCTTTTCCTTCATGGAAGGACTGACCAAGTTGAGCAAATAAAAGACTTTTGGCGTAGGCATATTGATCCATCGTTTTATGGAAATCTAAATGTTCCCGCGTTAAATTAGTAAAAATCGCACAATCAACATCAGAATACCAGAGTCGCCCTAAAGCAAGAGCATGCGAAGAGGCCTCAATCACAGCATCTTGACAGCCTGCTGCTAACATATCAGCATATAAGCGGTGCATAGTCAGGGCATCGGGTGTCGTATTGACAGCCGGAAGAATTTCCTCTCCTACCTTATAATGAATAGTTCCAATCAAACCTGTTCGATGTCCAAGTTCTTCTAAAATCTCACTAATCATGGTCGTAGTAGTTGTCTTACCATTTGTACCGGTCACCGCTACTAAATCAAGTTGACTAGAAGCTTGCTGGTAAAATTGATGAGCCAAGATCGCTTGAGCACGATGAGTTGATTCCACAAGAAGGATTGACTTTCCTAATTCTTTTGCCGTCTGGCTCTGTTCTTCTGTCACTTCCTCCACTACTAAAAGATTAAGATCTGACTTCAATAAGTCATCTATTGCAGAATGACCATCAAACCGTTGGCCACGAATCGCAATAAAAGCCCCCCCATTTTCAATTTTTCGCGTATCATTACTAAGCGCTGTAATATCCTTATCCCCCAGTGGGGCACCCTTAAGTTGATAATTAATGAGAGGGGCAACTAAGTCTTTCGCTAACATTTCTTCACCTTCCTATTGATTGATCATAACTGCATCCACCACGGGATGGAACATTTCAGCAATCATCTGCGAACCTATTTTACCATGATTCTCTGTTGGTTGTTTCAAAAATAAATAAAATAAATATTGTGGATCTTCTGCAGGAAAATAAGCCACCACTGAATGGTAGTAATCATTTTCTCCTGTTAAATAACCGGCACCATCCGGATTCGCGATTTGAGCCGTTCCTGTTTTGGCTGCAACTGTGACTTGATTCGATTTAAATGATTGAGCCGTTCCATAAGGCTCATGGACAGTATCCACCATAATATCCAAAACATAATCAGCTGCTTTAGGATCAATGACTTGCCCCATACTTTGAACTTGATAGGAATTCTCTCCCTTGCCTATCTGATCAATGTATTGAACTTTGAGCATTTCACCATGATTACCAATTGTCGTAAAGGCCTGTAACAACTGTATAGGCGTCGCTGAAAATCCTTGACCAAAGCCAGACATAATTCGTGATACCGGGTTCGAGAAATCAAGTGATCCACTTGTTTCATTTGCTAAAAGGCTGTTAGTCGACTGACCAAAACCAAATTTCTCTAATTGTTGAACCCATTCCTGATCACCAATTCGATTGACGAGTTCAACCATCCCCACATTACTTGAACGGGCAAGGCCTTCTTCAAATGTAATTTCTCCCCAACCGTATAAATTATAGTCTCTTACCAACTGATCGTAAACCTCAACTTTACCAGACATGAATTTCTCGCCTGGTTCAAACACCTGGCGCTCTACTGCCGATGCCATTGTTAAGATTTTGATCGTAGAGCCAGGTTCATTGGCCGTTTCTACTAATAGGTTCGACCATAAATCATCAATACCTTCCCGCGTATTGAGGTTAAAGGAAGGACGTTGACCTGCTGCGATCAATTTACCAGTTTTGACATCCACCAAATAAGCCCCTAGATTTTTGGGTTGATAAGTCTGATTGACTTTCTCCATCGCATCTTCAAGAATATTCTGAATGCGCGTATCCAAGGTCAAATAGATATCTTGTCCTTGACTGGCTTGTTTCTGATTCTTTTTTTCACCAAAGTCTTTTGTCCCTGACAATACGTCATCAAAAGTAGCCTCGACTCCCAGTTCTCCTTTAAAGGCTGGTTGGAGAATTGATTCACGCTTTACTTCTTGGACATATCCTACTAAATGCGACGCAAAATAATCATTAATATAATACCGATGGGTGGATCCTTTGAACTGAATACCTATCAACCCTTCAGCTTCAATTTGTTCCTTCACCTTGGGAGTTAATTGTGATCCTGCTGGACCAAATTCAACCTGATCGCTCCCCTCTGTAGACAGAAGCTTTCGGATTTCCTCTTCAGATAGATCAATATACCGGGCTAACACGGTAGCCGTTTGTTCAATATCTTGAACCACTTCCCCTTCTGCCCAGTCTCCCCCTAAAACAGCATACATAGAATAAGAAGTAGTATCCATGGCAATAGGCTGACCGTGCTGGTCATAAATATTTCCCCTTCTTGCTTCAGCGATACTACTTCTATTTTCAGGTATTTCATGCTGATAATTACTTAAATCGACTTTGTTAACGGTTTTTAAGAGACTTAACTGACCAAAACGAAGCACCAATACAATTCCAATAATAATGACAATAATTGAGAGGGCTAATAAATTTTGCACTGAATATTCGATTCGTTGTTGTTCTTTTTTATCTTTCATCATTGAGCGATATCCTTCACCCGATTCCGATCTTGTACCATTCCATTTGCTTCTGCTACTTCTTTGATTTGTTCATAATCATAATTTTGTGCGATTTCATTTAACATGATATCTGATTCCTGAGTTAATTCAG
Source organism: Facklamia lactis (assembly GCF_015863205.1). GTDB lineage: Bacteria > Bacillota > Bacilli > Lactobacillales > Aerococcaceae > Facklamia > Facklamia lactis. The sequence goes on from NZ_JACBXQ010000001.1 coordinate 459,526, forward strand.
ACTGGGCTTCTTGAAATTCGTTTAAAGAAACCGTCATTTGATGTTTTTGCCATTGAAAAAACAAATTAACAAATACCAAGCTTAAGATTAACAAGCCAAAGCCTGCAAGCAACATTTTTTCTCCTTTACCAAATAAGGCACGACGAGGAGCTTCTATCTGCGGCTCTTCATAAATCTTCTGATTCGGAAGCGGCTGATAAAGCTCTCGAGCAGCCGAACCATCATAGGCATCCTCATCAGCGTAAACTCTTCCCTGATAGCTTGATTTTTCAAAATATTGCGATTGGTAGGACTGCTGTTTCTGGTTCAACTGTCTCCCTCACTTTCACTAATCCTTAATTGTCTGTCTTTCGATAATTCTTAACTTTGCTGATCGCGCACGATTATTGTGCTCTAATTCCTCTTCGCTAGCCATAATCGGCTTACGATTGACCAATTGATACTCTGCACGTTCATTGGAGATAATCGGTAAATTAGGAGGTAAGTCTGGCAAACTCGAAACTTGCTTAAAGATTTGTTTCACTAACCGATCTTCTAAAGAATGGAAAGTAATGACTGCCATCCTGCCTCCTACTTTTAATCGCTTCAACCCCGCTTCAAGCGATTCTTCTAAAGCACCTAATTCATCATTTACTGCAATGCGAATTGCTTGAAAAGTCCTTTTAGCAGGATGTCCACCCGTTCGACGAGTGGCAGCTGGAATCGCTTCTTTCACTATCTCTGCTAACTGAGTCGTTGTCTCAATTGGAGCTTTCTCGCGATTTTGCTCAATATTTCTAGCAATTCTCTTGGCAAACTTCTCTTCACCATAACGAAAAATAATGCGGACTAAATCCTCATACGACCATTGATTTACAACCTGGTAAGCATCAAGTTGCTGTCTTTGGTCCATCCGCATATCGAGTCGTGCTTCTTGTTGATAAGAAAAACCCCTCTCTGCAATATCCAGTTGAGGAGAAGACACTCCTAAATCATAGTAAATGCCATCTACATATTTCACATTTTCTTCTGTTAAGGCTTGTCCCAGATTACGAAAATTCTCTTGTATAAAGGTTACTTGTCCTGCATCATGCGCTTCTTTAAGCACTTTCTGAGCGTTCTCAATTGCATACTGATCTTGATCAAAAGCATACAAATGACCAAAAGGTGCTAATTGGGTCAGTAAATAGCGAGCATGTCCAGCTCCCCCCAACGTACAATCTACATACTTCCCATTAGGATTAATATCGAGTCCCTCAATCGTTTCACGCAACAAAACTGTTTCATGTTCAAACACCATTTACTCACCCCCGATAAGCGATCACTAAAATCCAAAATCTATCATATCTTCTGCTATATCTTCAAAATTCTCTTCCGCATCGTCTGCAAAATCATCCCAAAGTTCGCTGCTCCAAATCTCGATCCGGTCTGATACGCCAATCACACGACATTCCTTATCGATCTTTGCAAACTCTAGAAGATTTTTAGGTAAATTTATGCGCCCTTGTTTATCAATTTCAACCTCAGTGGCAGCTGAATAGAAGAAACGAGTAAACTTACGAGCGTCTTTTTTTGCTAAAGGTAACTGTTTTAATTTCTCTTCAATTTTTTCCCAAGATTCCTTAGGGTATCCAAACAAACAACCATCCAAACCTCGCGTCACAATAAATTGCTGACCCAGATCAGGACGAAACTTAGCGGGCATGATTAAGCGGCCTTTAGTGTCTATATTATGTTGATATTCACCAATAAGCACGACACAATCACACTCCTTTCCTAAGTTAAGTTTATATTACCACATTCTCCCACTTTTCACCACTTTTTTACCTATTTTCAATAAAAAAGAAGCTATTGCCAAAAGGCAATAGCTTCAAAAAAACGATTCTATCAATGATTTAGACTCCAAAATAAAAGTGGGAGATAGATGGGGGATTTTCCCTATTTAAACAATAACCAAATTCTTAGCATCAATAAGCCCACCAAAAACGTAGAAAAAATCATAAAAACTAGTTCCGATGCTGGTAAATAATAAGCTTGAAAATAAAAAACCTCAACCTGCCGAATATAATAATAAAGTTGTAAACCAAGCACAAAAGCTGTTAAAAGAATGATAACAGGCAAAATGTTTAGTCCATAAATAATCCAACCCAAATTATAAATCAGCACCAGACAAGTAGGAAGCAAAATGATCGCCAAGTTTAAGGGCCAATGTTCAAAATATTTTAAATAAGATCGGAAATAGCGATTGATGACGATAACCATCAGGATGGCAATCCCATACATTACTACTTCTGCAAAAGTTAAATTGGCACTTGGCATGATTCTTGCCTCCTCTCATTTAGAATACTTATAGTGTACCAAATTCATGCTGAAATGCACATAGAACCTAATAAAAAACCACTCACAAATGTAAGTGGTTCAGGTTCAAGTAAATTATTTCAAGAAATCAAAAATATGCATCCAAGTGTCACGATTGAGTACTTCCCAAAAATGTCCTCCACCCATTACAGCATATCCAATAAAAAGCCCTAAAATAAATAAGAGAATAAAACAAACTAAAAAAAGAATAAACTTACCTATACTTTTCAAAATTTGCTTCAATAAGGGATACTCTAAATAATCAGTATCTGTCATATCTTCCTACTCCTATCTAACTCCCCCAGATTCGACGCCAAAATTTAGTCCAAAAACGGCGACGTTTCTGCTTCTTGGACGGTGGGGTTCGGTCTAATTTGCCACTGGTAATCCATTCTAACATGATTCCCGTTCCAATCGCTACAGCACTCATCGGTTGATCAGCGGGCACAACGGTCACCTTCAAATATTCACTCAACATCTGATCCAAATCTTGAATCAAGGCACCTCCACCTGTTAATACAATACCACGATCATATACATCTGCTGTAATTTCAGGTGGCGCTTGTTCTAACACACGACGTATGGCTCGTGAAATTTGATTAATCTGCTCATCCAAAGCATCATGCAAGTCATTGGAATTTACATTTATAGCTTTGGGAAGACCCGTTACAAGGTCCCGACCCTTTACTTCCGTATTTTTAGCCTGAGCGGGATCTTGCTTAATCGCCGAAGCAACTGCCTTTTTAACTTTTTCAGCTGATTGAATCCCAATGAGTAACTGATAATGATCCTTAAAATATTGGACAATCGACTCATCAAAATCATCACCAGCGATCTTAATAGAATCGGCAAACAGAATTTCTCCATTCGCCATAATCGCTATATCTGTTGTCCCTCCACCGATATCAACTACCATGCTTCCAGCTGGACCTAACACATCCAGACCAGATCCCACAGCAGCTACCAAGGGTTCGGGTTCTATAAAAACTCTGCCTGACGAGACTTTCTGAACAGCCTCATAAAGTGATAACTGTTCAATCTCACTGATATTGGTAGGCGTTGAAATCAAAACGTTCAATCGCCGTAAACCTCGATGAATGTTTAAACGCTTAAAGAACAAAACCAACATTGCTTCGGTTAAGTCATAATCAGAAATCACTCCCCCTTTTAGGGGTTGAACAACTTCAATCGATTCTGGCGTTCTTCCTCGCATCTCATAAGCTTCACGACCAACTGAGATTACTTCTTGACTTCTAGCGTCAACAGCAACAACTGCAGGTTCATTAAAGATAATCCCCCGCCCTTTTAGATGGATTAAGACATTCGCAGTACCTAAATCAATTCCGATATCTCTGCTCATGTTGATCCGTTCCTTTATTAGGAATTAAGCATATACAGCTGTTTGAGCTGTTTGCTTAGGCGGTTTAATCGGTTGAATGTTCACCCGTTCAATATTTGCACCGAGACCTGCCAATTTATCATGGAACTGATAGTAACCACGATCAAGATATTTCAGTTCAGACACACGCGTCAATCCTTTGGCACAAAGACCTGCGATGATCAAGGCTGCAGCAGCTCGAAGGTCAGTAGCCTTCACCTGTGCACCACTCAAATCCGAAGGGCCGTACATCACCACCGTTTGACGCTCAATCTTAAATTGCGCACTCATACGACGTAACTCTTCGAAATGCATGAAGCGATTCTCAAAAACTGTTTCATTTAAAGCGGAATCTCCATCTGCCAACAACTGCGCAATCGACATTTGGGCTTGCATATCCGTTGGGAATCCAGGATATGGCATTGTCTTAATATCTGTTGCCTTTAAACGACTAGGGCCTATCACTCGGACAGAATCTTCATAAATTTCAAAGATAGTCCCCATTTCCTGTAACTTATTAATCAATGGCTTGTTATGCTTAGCAATCGCTCCTTCAATCACGACGTCACCTTGTGTAACAGCAGCAGCCACCATAAAAGTTCCAGCTTCAATTCGGTCAGGAATAATGGAATAAGTCACTCCAATTAATTTATCGACTCCTTCAATACGAATCGTTTCAGATCCTGCTCCTGAGATTTTTGCTCCCATTGCATTTAAGAAGTCAGCTAGATCCACAATCTCTGGTTCACGAGCAACGTTCTCAAGGATGGTAACTCCTTCTGCCATCACAGCAGCCATCATAATATTTTCAGTTGCTCCCACACTTGGGAAATCTAAGTAAATTTCAGTTCCCACTAAACGGTCGGCTGTTGCCTCAACATAACCCGCTGTCGTTGTAATCTCAGCTCCAAGCGCCTTAAAGCCTTTTAAATGTAAATCAATGGGACGTGTTCCAATCGCACATCCACCAGGCATCGCTACTCGTGCATGGCCATAACGAGCTAACATAGGCCCCATTACGACAATTGAGGCACGCATTTTACTAACAAAATCATAATCTGCCATCGTTAAGACTTTTCCGCTAGCATCCAATGTCATTTCATTCGTTAATTCATTAAAATTTGTGGTGACCTTAATATTCGTTAAAAGCTCATTCATTGTAAACACATCAGATAAAACTGGAACATTACTTAGATGTGTTTGACCTTCAGAAGCTAAAATAGAAGCTGCTAGAATGGGTAATACAGCATTCTTTGCACCCTCAACACGAACTGTACCCTCCAAACGGCTGCCACCTTGTACAATTATCTCTTCCATTATTAAATTAATCCCCTTTTTGAGTTAACCGTTTTGGAGCGGACGGTCAACTGACACACTTTGATTAGAGAAAGATTGCATACAAAATTTGTTGCAAAATTTCAATGATTGTAATAAAGAATGAACTAGTCATATATCCCACACTAATGCTTAGAATGAGACAAAGCATCCGGTCCATCGTTTGATGATTGGGATGTAAAAACTTGCGCCAATTGACCTTTGACAAAGTAAAATAGGCAACAGTTACAAATAGAATGTGAATCATTAGTACTGCCATACCATTTACGATTGCTAGCATTCTATCCAACCTTTCTAGTTCTATTACATCATAGCATAAAAAAAAATGAAGTAAAATCATTATATCAAAAAAACAGATGACAAAGCGTCATATTTCTTTGACACTTTGTCATCTATCAACACTTAAACGATTTTATAACAGTCCAATTACATTTAAATGATTTTTTTACAAATCATTGACAAGTTTTTATTGAGGCGCCTGACGATAGTAACGTCGATGGTGATCAATTTCTGCTAAATAAAAGCGTCCGGCTTCTACGGTCACAGGATACTCTACCTTCTCATCTGATTGTGTTAGCTTTTCTTGATAGATTTCTTCATATTCTTGAATTGACAATTTTTGACGATCACCAAAAAGATCCTGGAGGGCACGAATTTCAATAGCATCTTGATAACCTGGTTGAAGTTGACCAAATAATAATTCCGCGACTGCACCTGACCCATATGAGAACAAACCAACATGATCTCCTGCTGATAAGTTACGATCGTTAATCAAGAGCGAAAGGAGACACAGATAGAGGGACCCTGTATAGATATTTCCCACATGACGACTAAAAATGGTTCCCGCATCATAATGTTCTTCCCATTGATCCAGTTTAGATAGAATCACTTGAGAACCTTCTTTGTCAACTAAGTGGTCTCGATATGCCTTAATCGCCTTACGTCCCATCTTAGTAAAAGGTAAATGAAAGGCCAGAGCTTCTATAGACCCTACACTTTCGGGCAAGCGACGAGAAGCCTCTTCCATCACCTCAATAAAGGTTTGATTGTATAATTGGGTTGAAAATCGTCCCTCTACCATAGGATAATCTGCATATTGAGGACGCCAAAAATCAAACTGATTATTCGTAAAACCAATGCTTTCCTGCTCAATCGCTAAGATAGCCGGATTGGCTGTAATTAACATAGCAATTGCTCCAGCCCCTTGAGTCGATTCTCCGCCTGTATTTAGACCATAACGCGCAATATCCGTCATAATCACTAAAACTTTACGATCTGGTCGCAAACGCACATAATCCGCTGCAGACTGGAGAGCAGCTGTTCCAGCATAACAGGCCTCTTTTACTTCATACGATTTGGCAAAAGGATTAATCTTTAACGCTTCATGAACATAAGTCGAAGCTGCCTTAGAATAATCAAAAGCCGATTCGGTGGCGACAATCACCTGGTCAATCAATTCACGGTCTTGATCTTTCACAATGGGAGCTGCTGCATTAATCGCTAATACCACAATATCTTGCATGGCATCTGTTACAGCCATCTGATTTTGGCCAATTCCGATTGTAAATTTTGCAGGATCTACCCCTCTCGCTTTGGCTAGCTCCTCCATCTCAATATATTGAGGAGGAATATATAAATTAATACGATCTATTCCAACTAATTGTTCCATTCTTACCTCCCAGAAACTTTCTTTAACGTAAATGCTATTATCTTATGAATGACGGATTTTGTCTAGTAATTCTATTGCAACATCTCGATTATATGTTTTTTTCTGTCGAAGTAATTGGACCAAAGTCTCAACTTCTTCAGAACGTGCTCCGACTTGAATGGCCAAAGAGCGCGCTTGCAGAGCCATATGACCTTTTTGAATGCCATCCGTCACCAAAGCTTTGAGTGCAGAGAAATTCTGAGCCAAACCGACAGCTCCTATGATCTCTGCTAATTCCTTACCGGTTGGATCTCCCAAAAGTTCTAAAGACCACTGAGCTCCTGGATGCATTCCCAGGGTCCCTCCTACTGTTGCGACTTGAAGCGGTAAAACCATTTCTCCAATTAAATGTTGTGGGTCCTCTGATAGAGTCCATTGACTCAGCGCTTGATAAGATCCCTCTCTACTCGCATAAGCATGCAGACCCGCCTCTACCGCTCGCCAATCATTCCCCGTTGCGAGCAAAACAGCATCCACCCCATTCATAATTCCTTTATTATGAGTCACCGCTCGATAAGGATCTAAATGGGCATATTCGCTGGCCCGGGTTATGGCATCAGCAATTTTCGCCGCTTTTTTATTCGATAAATCTAATCGAGAAATGGGCATTTCCGCTCTGACCTTAACGAGAGAATCGGGACTATAATTAGATAAAATCGCCATCAAAACTTGACCTTGACTATCCGCTTCGATGACCGGACTCAAGGCTTCCAAAACCGTATTCAAGGCGTTAGCCCCCATCGCATCACAGGGGTCGAAAGCAATATAATAAGAACAATAAGACGTAGTCGCTCCTAAGAATTCTGCTAAGCGGATACCACGAGGACCTCCTCCACGCTTTACCATACTCTGAGATGCCTGTCTGGCAATGTCCATCCATTTCTCCTGATGTTGATCAAGTAACAATTGGGCTTGTTGATGCCTCAATCCCGTCAAGATAATCTGACCTTCCAGCTGTTTTTGTTCCATTTCCGCCTGAATATCCCCTAAAAACTTAGCCCCATTCGAAGCAGCAGCAACCACACTGGGTTCTTCAACTACCATTGGAACAACATATTCACGCTGATTAATAAGGAAATTCATGGCCAAGCCTAAAGGCAGATCATAGGTGAAAACAAAGTTTTCGATCATCTGATTAGCAAGATCATCCCTCAAAATTGGTGGCTGAAAATCCTTAGCTTGAAAGTCTGATAGAATCTGCCTTCTCTCCTCAAGCGTTCGACGGTAAAACTTAGAAAAATTCATTCTGATCCTCCTTAAAGCAAACTACACATGGTAAGTCTTAACGACTTCCATGTGTAGGTCAATGTTATTACTAAATCCATCTATTTTGTTCCAAAAATACGGTCTCCTGCATCACCAAGTCCTGGTAGGATATAGCCATTCTCATCTAAACGTTCATCCAGAGCTGCTGTAAAAATATCGACAGTTGGAAAAGCTTCTTGTAAGGCTTTAACCCCTTCAGGTGCTGCAACTAGGCAGACAAAAGTGATATGATTCACATCTACACCATATTTTTCTGTTAACTGGGTAAGAGCTGAAATAGCAGACCCTCCCGTCGCTAACATTGGATCCACAACAAAAACTTGTCTTTCACTAATATCAAGAGGTAATTTTGCAAAATATTCCACAATTTCTAATGTCTCATGCTCACGGTATAAACCAATATGTCCCACACGCGCTGCAGGTACTAAACTCGTAATCCCGTCAACCATTCCTAAACCGGCACGTAAAATCGGCACAATCGCCATTTTCTTACCGGCAATTTGTTTTTGGCTCGTTTTCACGAGAGGTGTTTCAATTTCCACTTCTTCTAAAGGTAAATCACGTGTGATTTCGTAAGCCATTAACATCGCAATTTCATTCGTTACTTCACGAAACACCTTAGTAGAGGTATCTTTATCACGAATAATTGTTAACTTATGCTGGATCAGTGGGTGGTCTACAACCGTCAATTTTGCCATTATTTTTCCTCCTAATAGTCTTAAGTTTTAGTGATAAGCATTAAGTGGTTTGTCTGCTACAATGGCTTCTGCTTGTTGACGAAGAGCTGGTAATTCTGATTCATCAGCCAGTAGTGCCTTAACAAGAATTTCTGCAATTTCACGTGCTTGGTCTTCCTTGATACCGCGTGAAGTAATCGCTGGAGAACCTACACGAATACCAGATGTTTCCACAAATGAACGTTGATCATTTGGAATAGAATTCTTATTCACGGTGATTGCCACTTCTTCTAAGCGCTCTTGTGCCCATTTACCAGAAATATCAAGTTTAGATAAGTCTAATAACATGACATGATTATCTGTACCACCAGAAATCACGCGTAAATCACTCTCATTAAAGACATCAGCCATTGCTTGTGCATTCTTAATCACTTGTGCTGCATATTCCTTGAATTCAGGTTGAAGCGCTTCACCAAAAGCAACTGCTTTAGCAGCAATTACATGTTCTAAAGGACCACCTTGAATACCAGGGAAAATGGCACTATTTAACTTTTTAGCATATTCTTCCTTAGCTGTCAAGATCATTCCGCCACGAGGACCACGTAAAGTCTTATGTGTAGTAGTGGTTACGACGTCTGCATATGGCATTGGATTTGGATGTAAACCAGCTGCTACTAATCCAGCAATATGCGCCATATCTACCATTAGAATTGCTCCAACTTCTTGAGCGATTTTGCTAATTCTTTCAAAATCAATGATCCGTGAATAAGCACTCGCTCCAGCAATAATCATTTTTGGTTTTACTTCACGCGCTGTTTTTTCTAGTGCATCATAGTCGATTTGTTCTGTTTCTGGATCAACTCCATAAGCATACATATCGTAAGATTGCCCTGAGAAGTTGACTGGAGATCCATGAGTTAAGTGTCCCCCTTGTGAAAGATCCATTCCTAATACCTTATCACCAGGTTCTAAGAAAGCACGGTAAACCGCTAAGTTAGCACTTGAGCCAGAATGCGGCTGAACATTTACATATTTCGCTCCAAATAATTCTTTGGCACGATCAATGGCTAATTGTTCCAATACATCTACAAATTCGCATCCACCATAATAACGTTTACCAGGATAACCTTCTGCATATTTATTCGTCAGAACAGATCCTTGAACTTTCATTACGTCCTCTGAAACAAAGTTTTCAGAAGCAATCAACTCGATACCATGTGTCTGGCGTTGACGTTCCTTCTCAATCAAGTCAAAAACTTCTGCATTTATTTCTGTCATCTAAATAACCTCCACAATATATTTTATATACAACCTAAGTTGCATGGTTATTATAGCACAATTGAAGACGCTTTCGTAACCCTATTTATAAAAGCGCTTGCTTTTTCACTATTTTCTAATCCTTGTACATAGATTTTATCGCAATTAGTTCGCTCCAAATAGCGCAGACCGGCATACAGGTTTCTGGTTGCATTCCGAATATCCTCCGCCTCTCCCCAAGAATAAGTTGCCACTACTTGAGGCAGCGAAGATAAGTTTTCCACTAAATCTTCTCCTGCTAAAAGGCCAATTTTATCTGATACTTCACCAATATGTTCTTGCCATTCTTGAACTGTCCAAGGAGATGCTACATAGACCACAGGTTGCTTAGGACTATAATGAGAATATTTCACTCCTGGCGAGGCAACCTCTAAATGACTCAACTGCGTCGCCTCAGATAGATAATTTGCTGAAATTCCTAACTCTTCAATCATCGATTTCGTAATCATCCCAGGTCGCAAGATATCAACTTGTCCATCATGAGGATAAACAACAGTTGATTCAACCCCAATCTCTGTCAAATCCGTCTCAGCCGCCAAAACACCCGCAATCAACCCCTTGAAATCAGCTAGGATATGCTCCACACTCGTGGGCGAAGGTTTCGTCGAGAGATTAGCAGAAGGTCCCACTAAAGGCAAATGAGTCTTCCGAATAAGCTCTAATGCCAATGCATTGTTTGGCATACGGATCGCGACCGTCGTTTTCCCTCCTGTCACATTATCTGCAACTGCACCCGACTTAAGAGGAAAAATAATCGTCAAAGGCCCAGGCCAAAAGTGATCCATTAATTGGATTGCTAGGTCTGATACTTCCTCCACCAGTTCCTCTAACTGCTGGCGATCTGCAATATGAACGATCAAGGGATTATCACTTGGCCGTCCCTTCGCTTCAAAAACCTTTGCGACAGCGCTTGCTTGATCGGCTCTAGCTCCTAAACCATATACCGTTTCTGTAGGAAAAGCGACCAGCTCACCCTCTTGTAGCAATTGAGCAGCTCGATCAATTCCGTCACGATTAAAAATAATAGTTTCCATTCTATTTCCACTCCTTTCGTCTGTCGACACATAGATAACGATCTTTACCCAAATAATCTTGTTCGACCCAAATTTTTGCTTGAGGTAAAGCCTTTTGAAATAGCTCAATCAAAGCGGACCCTTGACGATATCCAATCTCAAATAAGGCTTGTCCGTCCACCGCTAAATACTGAGGTAATGCCTGAGCAATCCCCCGATAAATCGCAAGCCCATCCTGTTCAGCAAAGAGAGCCATAGACGGTTCATACTTCTTCACACTCATATCCATAACATCTAATTCTTCTTCCCCAATATAGGGTGGATTTGAAACAATCACATCAAACTGCTTTTCTGGATCCAATTCTTGAAAAAGATCTGATTGAATAAAACGAATTTCCAAGTGACGGGCTTCGGCATTCGCCTTCGCTACTTGCAAAGCTTCAGTACTTAGATCAGAAGCCCATATTTCCATTTCAGGAAATGCTTTCTTCAATTCAATGGCAATAATGCCGGTTCCCGTTCCAATGTCTAATACTCTCTGAGAGGCTTCCCCATCTTCAAGAACCTTCAAGGCCCTTTCAACTAGACCTTGGGTTTCTTCACGTGGGATCAAAGTGGCAGGCGTCACCTGATAACGGTCTCCCATAAAATAAGCATAACCTGAAATATACTGAATAGGCTCATGATTAATTAAACGCAAAAGAGCATCCTGATAGCGTTGAATTCGTTCTTCATCCTGAATTTGGTGTAGCTGACTAACCAATTGTGTCAGATCCCAATCAAATAAGTACATCCAATAATTTCGAGCCAAATCGCCATCCCAATCATGTTGATTCAAAAAAAATGAAGCCTCTCTAAGCGCTTCATTTAAAGTGATATTTGTCCTATCCTTGAGAGCCATTTAACTCCTCCAATTTTTGCGTTTGATCATATAATACCAGAGCATCCACGATCTCATGAATATTCCCTTGCATAATCGAATCTAATTGCTGAATCGTTAAACCAATCCGATGATCCGTCACTCGATTTTGCGGATAATTATAAGTTCTAATCCGTTCAGAACGATCCCCTGTTCCAACTGCTAGTTTACGCTCAGAGTCAAAAGCTTCTTGCTTCTCTGATTGCAAGGCATCATAAACACGTGTCCTCAAAACTTTCATTGCTTTCTCACGGTTTTTTAACTGGGAACGCTCATCTTGCATCGCTACCACAATTCCTGTAGGTTCATGAGTCATTCGGACTGCCGAAGCGGTCTTATTAACATGTTGTCCCCCTGCTCCAGAAGCATGGTAAATATCCACACGAATATCATTCTCATCTAAATCGAAATCAAGCTCTTCTTGTTCTGGCATCACGACAACCGTAGCCGTTGAAGTATGAACCCGACCTTGTGACTCCGTCTCAGGGACGCGTTGAACACGGTGTGCCCCATTCTCAAATTTCAATTTGGAATAAACCTTCTGTCCCGTAATCATAATGGTCACTTCTTTGTAACCCCCAATACCTGTAATATTGGCGGTCATTACCTCAACCTTCCAACCTTGAGATTCAGCATAACGGGTATACATATTTAGAAGATCGCCAGCAAACAATTGAGCCTCATCGCCCCCTGCAGCTCCCCGAATTTCCATGATAATATTCTTACCATCATTTGGATCTTCAGGAATCATCATCAATTTGATCTCATCTTCCAAACTTTCTCTCTCAGATTTCAAATCGCCTAATTCAATTTTAGCTAGGTCTGCCATTTCAGGATCAAGATTTTCAGCCAATAGTTCTTCTGTGTCCTCTATTTCACTTACAACTTGCTTATAACGCTTGATCTTCTCTACTTTTGGTCGTAAATCGGACTCTTCAATCGATAATTCACGCAAACGGTTGGAATCCGAAATAACTTCTGGGTCACTCATTAATTCAATGACTTCATCAAAACGAAATATTAAATGATCTAACTGTTCAAACATACATATCTCCTCTACTTCAATCTATCCTTAGTCAATTTTACCTGGTTTCTGGTAGCAACGACGGCAAACTGGTAAGTAGGCTTCATTGCCTCCAATTTGAATTTGTTCTCCTTCATACACTGGTTTCCCATTTGAAAAACGCAAATTCATCGTAGCCTTCTTATGACAAAACCAACAAATTGTTTTAATCTCTTCAATCTTGTCCGCATATAAGAGTAAATACTTAGAGCCCTCAAACAATTCATTTGTAAAATCATTTTTTAAGCCAAAGGCCATAACCGGTATGTTCAATTCATCCACCACTCGTGCCAATTCAATAATGTGATGCTTTTTAAGAAATTGTGCTTCATCGATTAGAATACAAAACAATTTTTCTTCTTGAGCAGAAGCTGCGATCATCTCAAACAAATTATCCTTATCTTCTACTGGAATTGCACTTCGATTAAAGCCTGTTCTTGAAGAAACCGTTCCAATTCCCTCCCGATTATCCAGAGCCGATGTATAAATTTTAACAGCCTTATTTTGCTCTTCATAATTATGGGCAACTTTAATAATTTCAATCGACTTGCCCGAATTCATTGCGCCATATTTAAAGTAAAATTGTGCCATGTGCTGACTCCTTACTCTTATTTACTTTCAACCTATTAATAATATTGCAAAATCAAATCAGCGTCAACTATCCAGTTTAATCAGCCTTTATGCCTATTCTATCATAGAGTCGCGAGGGTCAAAAGTGATTCTTGCTTTTCATTCCTTGAAATGACTGATAAAATAGAGTTTGATTTTTATAGCGATATACATAACGAGGTGGAAAGAATGTCATTACGTAGTCAATTAGCCATTAGCGTTGGTAAGGCAAGCCGCTGGTTCTTAACTAACTTTACCAAAGGCGGATCCTCCCTACCAGGAAAACTCGCCCTTAACTTAGATCCCCAAATTTTAGCGACACTCAGTCAAAATTACCAAGTGGTAGTGATCACCGGAACAAACGGAAAAACCTTAACCACAGCCTTAACGGTGGAAGCCTTAAAAGAAGCTTACCCCTATGTCCTAACTAATCCTTCAGGCTCAAACATGCGTCAAGGAATTGTTTCCACTTTCCTCAATGCTCCTAAAATGCATCAAGGAGAAAAAGGGATTGCTGTTCTTGAAGTGGATGAAGGCTCATTAAAACATGTGGTGGAAGCCTTAGCACCGGATTACTTTGTCTTTACTAATGTCTTTCGTGACCAACTAGACCGATTCGGGGAAATTCACACCATTTACCAGCTCATGACAGATGCCGCAAGAAAAGTACCTACCGCCAAAATCATTGCGAACGGTGACCTACCCATGTTCCATTCGGTTGACCTACCTAACGAAGAAGTCTACTTCGGATTCAATCATGAGGAGGCCAGTGAAGTCGTTCCTCATTACAATACGGATGGTCTGCTTTGTCCGAAATGTGACCATGTGTTAGCTTATCATTTATTAACCTATGCCAACTTAGGACATTTCTATTGTCCGGAATGTGGATTTGAACGTCCTGCGCTCTCTTACCAAGTGGATGAGATCCAAGAAGAAGCTTTGACTCACTCTGATTTCACAATTGATGGGCACCCTTTCCATCTACCTGTTGCTGGAAAGTATAACCTCTATAATGCCTTAGCGGCATATTCAGTTGCCAAAGAATTAGGACTCAACGTTGAACAAATCCGTTCTGGCTTTGAGAAAGCTCAAAGAGTCTTCGGTCGCCAAGAAAGCTTTGAAATTAACGGTAAAAAAGTCCTTTTAAATCTCGTCAAAAATCCTGTTGGATTAGATCAAGTCTTGTCCTTGATCGGTTTAGATTCAGAACCTTTTACTCTAGTGGCGATTCTCAATAACCAGTATGCTGACGGCACAGATGTGTCTTGGATTTGGGATGGGAACTTTGAACAAATAAAGAACTTCCCTGTTAAAGCCGCCATTACTGCAGGATCTAAAGCCGAAGAAATGACAAAACGTCTAACAGTTGCGGGCCTACCAGCAGAACAAATTAAACAGGTTGATGATTTATCTGATGTGATAGAAACGATTAAACAGTCTGAAACGGAACATGTTCACATCCTAGCAACCTATACGGCTATGCTTCAATTAAGAGAAGCTTTAACCAAGTCAGGCTATCTTAAAGCGATCAAGGAGGGATAAGATGAAACGAATTAGGATTGGTCATCTCTATGGCAATCTACTCAATACCTATGGAGATAATGGCAATCTATTAATGCTTCAATACATTGCTAAACAGAAAGGCTACGAGACAGAAAGTCAAGTTATTTCCATTGGTGATCATTTTGATCCTGATGCTTATGATTTAGTCTTTTTCGGTGGAGGTCAGGACTATGAACAAAAGGTGATTTCCAAGCAAATTCATGAAATACATGATGGCATCCAATCCTATATCGAAAACAAAGGCGTTCTGCTCGCTATCTGCGGAGGCTACCAACTACTCGGCCATTATTACGTCAACACAGCAGGAGAAAAGCTCCCCGGCTTAGGCGTCTTAGACCATTATACCGAAAGACAAATTAATCACCGCTTTACAGGGGATGTCACAATTTATTCAGAATATTTCCAGCAAGAACTATACGGCTTCGAGAATCACAACGGCGTGACCCATCTAGGTTCCCAAGTAAAACCATTCGGAAAAGTTCTAAACGGCTATGGCAACAATGGCCAAGATCAAACTGAAGGCGCTCACTACCTGAACACTTTCTGTTCCTACTTCCATGGCCCGCTTCTCGTGCGTAATACCTGGTTAGCTGACAAACTAATTGACTTGACCCTCAAGCAATTACAAGAGAAATAAAAAAGCTTTGAGATTTCCTTAGAAGTCTCAAAGCTTTTTGTCTACAAACTATAAACACATTCTCCATTAAGAAAAGTTGCTTTTAAATTAGCCTGATCAACAATCATAATAAAGTCAGTAGCTAAAAGTCTAGCTCAAATAGTCCAAAAAGAGAATGACCCTCCTGCCAAAATATGCTATGATGACAAATAGTGATTTGAAAAGGAGATAATAAATTGATTAAAGCAATTGGTTTTGATTTGGATGATACCCTGTACGACCGTAATCTTATCTATCAGCAAGTCTTTGAAGAAATGAAAAAATATATTCAACACAAGATTTGTTTTGAAGAGTTCAATCCGGTTTATCAAGATTATTCTAAGAAATACTATCAAGCTTTCATAAACGGCAACTGTTCACAGGAACATTACCAGCTCCAACGAACGATCGATGCCTTTGATACGTTTGAGTGCAAGATTGACCGCCCAGCAGCCCAACGCTTCCTAGATCTCTATAACCACTATAAAAGTAAATTAAGCTTAAGACCTGGTCTTAGTCCTTTGTTGGAATCTCTACAAGCTCAAGGCTTTGATCTTTTCGTCTTAACCAATGGTGCTAGCTCAGGTCAATGGCCTAAAATTCAAGAATTACAATTAGAAAACTATTTTTCTAAAAAGCGTATTTTTGTGTCAGAAGAATTAAATTGCTCTAAGCCGGACAATGAAATCTTCCAAAAAGTAACAGAACGCTTAGGCTATCAAGCTGAAGAGATCCTCTATATTGGAGATGACTGGACCAATGATATCGAAGCCTCTCTCAATAACCAATGGTATGCTCTCTATCTCAATGTCCACCAACATCCAGCTCCTTATCAAGATGCCAAATTAAAAATTGTAGAAAATGCCGAATACTTATCAGACTCTCTTCAAACATTCCTAGAAGAAACAAAAACCACCGTCCAATTCTAGAACGGTGGTTTTTTCCTTATTTAGTATTTAATTCTGCTGAAATATTTTTTGCATGAGTTTCTGGTAAGATGAAAGCAACGAGGGCTCCTACCGCAATCAGGATAATCACAATTAAGAAACCACGTTGATAGCCAGCAAAAGTGGGGTCTTGATCAATGAAATTCCCCATAATAACAGGAGCAATAGCTGAACCTGAATAACCAATGGTATTAACGACCGCAGAAGAAATGCCGCCAAAACGTGGATCATTGGTTTCATTAGAAATCGTCCAACACAAAGCAAATGCTGACATCACAAAACCTAAAATAAATAATAAGGGGATTAAGAGCATATTAGGCAATTTAACATAGACAAAGATAGCCCACGCAAGAACTGTAAGAATCGTATAGATAATCAGCATTGATTTTCGATTCTTCATCTTGTCTGACATAGAACCAATCACAATCCCCGCAATCAAGGCTCCAATCGAAGCCACAATCATATAGTTAGCTGCTTGCGAAACGGACACTCCATAACGTTCTACCACAAATGATGTTCCAAAAGTTCCCAATAACATAATATAGCCTGTATAAAGACCAAAGAAAACCACCGCAGATATCCAAGTGTATTTATTCGATAAAACAGATTTTAAAGCCGTAGTAACCTTAACCGGTTGACGGTTGACCTCACGGCCCTCAATATCCGCCATACTTGGAAGCCCGATGTCTTCTGGCTTATCCTTCACAAAAAAAGCAATCATCGCCACAAAGACAGCTGTTAAAATTCCTAGCGCAATAAAAGTCATTCTCCAACCAATTGTATTCGATAACCAAACCAAGGGCGTTTGAGCAAACATTGCCCCCAGGTTAGCAGCGATTCCTGTGATTCCTACCATTAAAGCTTGCTTATTCGATGGGAACCAAGTGTTTTGGATTTTAATCAAGGAAATAAACATCACTGATACACCAAAACCAACAAGAAAACGTGCAATATACGCAACCGTTAATGACTGCGCCAACCCAAACAGCACGGATCCAATGGCCGTAATTGTGGTGAAAATCAAAGCGATTTTTTTCGGACCAAATTTATCATTTAAAATTCCAGCCGGCACTTGCATGATTAGATACGCATAGAAAAAACTCGATCCTATCATGGCGAACTGCTGAGCATTAGCGTTAAAAGCCTCCTCAAGCGAATTTCGCATCACCCCGGGACTATTGCGATGGAAAGCAACAAACATATAAATCACTGCTAAAATCGCATAAGTGACCCAGGCATAGGAATTCACTTTTTTAATTTCAGTTTGTGAAACAGTTCGATTATTCGTATTTTCTGACATTCTTTTCCCCTCTTTCTCATACAGAATAGCAAAATCATAAGATATTTTAATATTCTTTGCAAATATTTTGCATATACAGCAAAAATAAAAACAGCTAAGCATGTGCTTAGCTGTTAAATTAAATTCGAAAATTTAAATTATTCAGCAGCTGTTGTTTCTTCAACTGTTTCTTCTGCAGTTGTGTCTTCACCTTCTGCTGCAGTTGTATCTTCACCTTCTGCTGCAGTTGTATCTTCACCTTCTGCTGCAGTTGTGTCTTCACCTTCTGCTGCAGTTGTATCTTCACCTTCTGCTGCTTCACCAGCTTCTACATCACCTGAAATATCTAATACTTCTAATGATGTTGCATCAAGTACTACTGTCGCTTGACGACCTTCTTCAGGCATTTCAACATTTTCATAAACTACAACTTCAACTTCTGGTAATTGAGTTTCTTCGTTAATAGTATAAGTGAATTCACGTGCTTCACCAAATCCTGCTTCTGTTTCAGCTGCTGCTTTGATTTCATCAAATGCTGCTAATGAAGCAAAATCAATTGTTGCTGCGTCTTCACCTTCAGCTACAGTTGTTTCTTCTTCCACTGCTGCTTCTTCGCCTTCAGCTACAGTTGTTTCTTCTTCCACTGCTGCTTCTTCGCCTTCAGCAACTGTTGTTTCTTCTTCTACTGCTGCTTCTTCACCTTCAGCTACAGTTGTTTCTTCTTCCATTGCTGATTCTTCACCTTCAGCAGGAATTTCTTCACCTGTAGTTGAATCATAAGATACAGCTACTTCTTCTTGAGATGCAGCGTCTAAACCAGTAATCGCGATTTCGAAAGCCTCTGCTCCTTCGTCTGCCATTAAACCTTCTGCTTCTTCTGAAGCTGAATCTACTAATTCTTCTGCAGACTCTTCTACTTCTGAAGCTACTTCTGAAACTGCTTCTTCACCTTCAGCTGCCGCGTCTTCCGCAACTGTTGTTTCTTCTTCTTCTGCTGCTGCGTCTTCAGCTACAGTTGTTTCTTCTTCTGCTGCTTCTTCACCTTCAGCAACTGTTGTTTCTTCTTCTGATGATTCTTCTGCTTCTTCAAGTGGAGCTACAGCAATTTCTGTAATTCCAACTTCTGGATATTCTTCTTCAAATTTCTTAACAGCATCTTCTAAAGCTGTTTGTAATTCACTTGCTTCAGATGTTGCTTCTTCTGAAGATTCTTCTTCTGAAGCTGATTCTTCTGACATTTCTTCTTCTGCTGAAGTTTCTTCTTCTACTGCTGTTTCCTCAACAGTTGTTTCTTCTTGAGCGAAAGTTACGACAGATGGTGCGACAGCACCTAATGCTAATGCACTAATTGTTACTAAAGTTAATTTCTTTAAGGACTTCTTCATAAAATAAATCTCTCCTTTTTCTTAAGTATGGTTTCATAATACACAAGGTTTTAAAAATATGCCATCAAAACGCTCAAGTTTTTCCTAACAAAAATATCCGCCCATCCAATATAAATGCTACAAACAGCTCAACAAAAGCGTTTCATTTGGTATGGGTTTAAATTTTTTTAATTAAAATTTCAAATTTTATTCACATTTTTATTTTAATTATCATTAAATTTATATAAACAAATAACAGAACCCTTCAAATGGGTTCTGTTATAAAATAGTATGTTTAAAGTTTTCCAAGCGATTGTTCCGATCTTTCAAGTTCATACTGAGCCATTTGTTGTTCCATCTCTTCTTTAGATAGGAGGAATTTTCCTTGAAGTGTCTTCGCTACTCCTGTTAAAATTTGATTGACTTCTTGGCAATTAAAAAGAGAATAAGCGGTACGGCGTGTTAAATAGTCGCTAATCGTATAGACCGCCTCATGCTCAATGGCATATATAAGGCTGACAGCTGTTTCAAGTGGATAGTTATATCGGTCTGCATAATTTTTAGCTTCTTCTATATAATCTAAAACTCTCTCCGTATTCGATCCATAAAGCCAAGCCAAATCTAATGCAGCATCATGACTTAAGCCTTTTAATCGGCCGATCTTCGCAAAACGCTCCATCGATTCTTCGACTTGGTAGGGATTAAAGGAACCTCCCGATACAGGATATGTTTTAGAATTTATTAATTCAAACGGGCGACCCAGATCAGTAAAATATTTTTTGATCTCCTTCATCGCTCCCTCTGCCATCTTCCGATAATCCGTCAGTTTACCTCCCGCGACTGTGATGAGACCAGCGGGTGACAGCCACAAATCCGATCCTCTCGAAATCTGAGAAGGGGATAGAATTGCTTCCGACCGTTGTTGCTCCATTTCAAAAACAGTTCTCTCAACTTCTTGACGTGTTTTCTTACCTACTACATAATCTTGTACGCTTCTCACTAAGTTATCAAAATGTTCATTCGATAAGCTCCCATTATTTCCTCCATTATAATCTGAAGAATGATTAGAAGAAATTAGAGGTCGAAGTCCCGCCCAGGAAGACTCAATATCTGCCTGTTCAAGCGTAGCTTCTGGGAACCGATGATTAATCACTCCTAATAAATAATCAACATCTGATTGGTCTACCTTAGGATCCATTAAATCTCCTTCATAATCCGTATCCGTTGTTCCAAAATATGTTTTATCTTCTCGGGGGATTACGAAAACCATTCTGCCATCCTCTTGTCCTGAATCGAAATAAGTAGGTTGAGAAACAGCTAATTTCGAACGGTCTACCACTAAATGAACTCCTTTTGTGGGACGCATCTGTGCTGGCTTTTGATCGGATGAATCCCATTCACGCACCTGATCTGACCATGGCCCGGTAGTATTGACAAATACTTTCCCCTCTATTGAGAAGCAATCATTCGTCAGCAAATCTTCCACTTCGACACTTGCAATTTGACCTTTAGTATCATAGTTAAAGGCCTTTGCCTTTAGACGGGGTACCGCAATGGCTCCATCCTTTACAGCTTGTTTAATATTTTCGATCACTAAACGACTATCTTTGCTTGTATAATCTAAATACAAACCTCCCCCTAACAAGCCTTCTTGACTAATATCGGGTTGAATTTGTAAAACCTCTTCTTTCGAGAGTATACGATTAGCATAAGGAGAAGTTTCATCAATTCCTGCTAAGGAATCATACAATTCCATCGCCACTCCTAACCTAAAAAGAGTAAAAGTCGCGCCTTCTTCATCATAAATAGGTAGTAACATCATTTCTGGTTTGGGAAGATGTGGGGCAATTTGCTGAATAATCGCTCGCTCAGCAACCGTCTCTGCTACCACTTCCACATCAAACTGTTTCAAATAGCGAATGCCACCGTGAACTAATTTTGTGGATCGACTAGAAGTTCCTTGAGAGAAATCTTGCATTTCTATTAAGGCGACTTTCAAATGAGAAGCTGCCGCTTGCATGGCTAAGCCTGCACCCGTAATACCGCCCCCAATAATCACCAAGTCAAATTGTTCAGTTTTTAAAGACTTAATAGTACTTTGACGATTTAAATAAGTAAATTTCATGTTGACCTCCTAGTCTATGTCTTGGCTAAAGACTCGTGTCGCTCTGACTGCTCGCTTCCAGCCTTGGTAAAGTTGTTCCTTCTGACCTTGATTCATCTGTGGTTGAAAATCTTCAGTCTCTTCGATCAAGATCTGAATCTCTTCCACATTCTCCCAATAACCAACCGCCAGACCCGCGAGATATGCCACTCCCAAAGCAGTCGTTTCGAGATTAGCTTGGCGGGAAACTTTTCTTCCTATGATATCTGCTTGAAACTGCATCAAATATTCATTCTGAGCTGCTCCCCCATCGACCTTTAAACTCGAAATGGGGACTCCAGTCTCAGCTTCCATCCACTCAATAATATCCCGAACTTGATAAGCAATGGATTGGAGGGTAGCCTTAGCAAAATCGGCACGGTTCGTAGCACGAGTTAAGCCAAACACAGCTCCTCTTGCATCAGGATCCCAGTAGGGTGCTCCTAAACCCGTAAAGGCTGGAACCAAATAAACTTCATTATGATCCCCCGATTGTCTCGCTAAGACTTCAGATTCAGCAGAATCCGATAACATTCCTAAGCCATCCCTTAACCATTGAACTGCCGACCCAGCGACAAAGATTGATCCTTCGAGACAATAAGTCACCGGTTGATTCGGTAATTTATAAGCAATCGAAGTCGTCAAACCTTGTTCAGATAGTTGACAATCTTGACCTAAATTCATCAGAATAAAAGCCCCCGTACCATAAGTGGATTTTACTTGTCCCTTATTAAAGGCCAGCTGTCCTATTAAAGCAGCCTGTTGATCTCCTGCAATCCCAGCAATGGGAATACAATGACCAAAGAAATGTTCATCCGTTGTGTAGCCATAAATTTCCGAGTTCGAAACAACTTGAGGCAAAAGGCTGGCTGGAATATTTAAAAGTTCTAGTATCTCGCGATCCCATTCCAAATCTACAATATTATAGAGCATCGTTCGGGATGCATTCGAATAATCCGTAAGATGTAATTCTCCCCCTGATAACTTCCATATCAACCAGCTATCGATCGTGCCAAAAGCAAGTTCTCCTCGTTCAGCACGTTCTTGAGCCCCTGGAATATGGTCCAATAACCAACGAATTTTGCTAGCTGAGAAATAAGGATCGATCGGCAATCCTGTCTTGGCCTGAATCATTTGCTCATGACCTTGCGCCTTAAGAATTTCACAAATATCATTTGACTGACGCGATTGCCAGACAATCGCATGAGCGATCGGTTGTCCGGTTTTCCGATCCCAGATCACTGTGGTCTCTCGTTGATTAGTGATGCCAATGCCTTTGACTTGTTTCGGTTGAATTCCTCCCTCAATAAAAGCGCTCGCCATGACGGATTGAACAGAAAGCCATATCTCATGAGCATCCTGCTCTACCCAACCTGAATGAGGGAAAATTTGACGAAATTCCTTCTGCGAAGAAGCCCTAACTTTCCCTTTGCGATCAATTAGAACTGCCCGTGACGAAGTGGTTCCTTGATCGATTGCCATTATGAATTCTTCTTGTTGCATCCCATTGCTCCTATTCTGCTGCCTTTTGTTTCTTTCACACGCGTAAGATGAACATAAACCGTTTTCATTACAAGGATATTATATCGACCTTGCAATTTTTTAACAAGTCTTTTTCGAAAAATTAAGTTAGAATAAGTTCTTTTTAATGAATATTTTATAATTAATATTGAAAAAAAATTTAACTTGTGATCTATTTAAAAAAAGTTATAATAGAAACAAGACAAATGTTCTATTTAAGAACAATTGTTTGTTACCATCCTTATGAAAGGAGTCCTTCTATCTTGCTCAGTGAAAATGAACGAAAGGTTTTAAACCAGATTAACCACGATCCCTTTCTCAGCCAAGCAGTGATTGCTAAACAACTCAATCTCAGCCGATCCACTGTTGCTGGGATCATCTCTTCTCTGATCCAGAAACAATATATTCAGGGACGAGCTTATATTGTTCATCCAACCTCTGATATCTATTGTATAGGGGCCATGAATGTGGATCGAATTTATCAATTAGAAGAGGAGCTGATTCTCTCAACTTCTAATCCGGTTACTTCTTCTGTTACTATAGGAGGTGTTGCACGAAATATTGCCGAGAACTTAGGTCGACTTGAACAATCGGTCAGCCTACTCTCCTTAGCAGGAGATGATGCCGATTATCAGATGATCAAAGAACAGAGCCAAGCTTTTGTAAAATTTGATCATGTCAAACTGATCACTGAGGCGGTAACCTCATCTTATACGGCGATCTTGGATCCTCAGGGCCAAATGCAAGTAGCTTTCGCAGATATGGCGATCTGTGAAGCAATGGACCATCACTGGATCGAGGAATATACAGCCATTCTACAAACTGCTAAACTATTAGTAGCAGATCTCAACATACAGAAACAGGCAGTAGAAACTTTGATTCAACTGGCTGCTAACCATCAGATTCCTCTGATTATGATTCCCGTTTCAGGCCCGAAAATGAAGCACCTTCCTCATCAACTCAAGGGAATTTCTTGGCTAATCGTGAATCAGGATGAATCTGAAGCTTATTTCCAACAAAAGGTAAAAAATGAAGCAGATTTTATCCAACTTGCTCAGCAATGGTTAGAACGCGGAGTCGAGAACATTCTCATGACTCGTGGAACCGATACGACTCTCTATGCTAATCAAGAGGGTCAATTGGAATTCTATCAACCGCCTATCAATCCCAAAGTCGTGGATGTCACCGGTGCAGGCGACTCTTACGCTGCCGGCATCATTTATGGTCTAGCTAAAGGGTATGCCCCACAAGATGCCATCTACCTAGGGATGGCCAATGCTTATCAAACCGTCCAATCTCCATCGACCGTCCGCAAAGATTTAAACGCTCAACAATTGGAGCATGAAGCACAACAACTTTATCAGAATCAAAATAATCAAAAAGAAAGAGTGAAATAAATGACCCATCCATTATTATCTATCTCACAAGAAGTTCAAGCTGCCTTTGCCAACCAGCAACCAGTAGTCGCTTTAGAGTCCACCATTATTTCTCACGGCATGCCTTATCCTCAAAATGTTGAAATGGCTAAGAATGTCGAACAAATTATCCGCGACCATGGAGCGGTTCCTGCTACAATCGCCATTATGAACGGTCAATTTAAAATCGGTCTTGAAGAAGAAGATCTCCAACTCTTAGCCACCGCTAAAGATGTTGTGAAAGTATCCCGTCGCGACTTATCAGAAGTCATTGCTAAGAAACAGATCGGTGCAACGACGGTTGCCACAACCATGATTGGAGCCCATCTAGCAGGAATCAAAGTTTTTGTTACCGGTGGAATCGGAGGCGTACACCGTGGTTACCAAGAACATATGGATGTTTCAGCTGACTTGGAAGAATTAGGAATGACACCAGTCACTGTCGTATGTGCCGGAGCCAAAGCTATACTTGATCTACCCAGAACCCTAGAATATTTGGAAACCAAAGGCGTTCCCGTTGTCGGCTATCAAACTGATTACCTACCAGCCTTTTACTCTGCTCAATCAGAATTCAAATTAACCTCCCGCGCTGATAGTCCACAAGAAATCGCTGACCGCATGAAAGCTGCAGATGCTTTAGGACTCCAAGGAGGAATGTTGATTGCCAACCCTATTCCAACAGAACATGAGATTCCCAATGAAGAAATCTCACAAATCATTGACCAAGCTCTTGCAGAAGAAAAAGCTGCAGGCGTTCACGGCAAAGACTCCACCCCTTTCTTACTCGCTAAAATCGTAGAACTCACTGAAGGACGCTCATTAGAAACCAATATTCAACTGGTCTATCACAATGCTAAAGTAGGGGCTCAAATTGCCCAAGCCTACCATCAATAATAGAAGGATCTTGCAACCATTTTTAAAATGGTTGCTTTTTCTATTGTATTACCTTTCAAAATAGACTATTATATATCATTGTGCGCCCTTTCAGAAAACGCTTGCTTTATTCGAAAATCCGGCGTATATTTAAGTCAAACTATAATGGAGGTATTTTATGCGTAAATATGTTTCCCTATCAATGGCAGCCCTTTCTCTCTTCGCTGCTACTCTACCCACTGCAACCGTGGCAGCTCAAGATGCGGTTTCACCCGTTATTATTACAGACGTCGGAGGTGTGGATGATAAATCCTTCAACCAATCTGCTTGGGAAGGTTTATCAGCATGGGGTGAAGAGAATAGTGTCGAACAAGGGGTCGGCGGTTATGATTACCTAGAATCCAAATCAGATTCTGACTATGTTACAAACCTTAACACAGCTGTTCAAGGTGGCTTTAACTTGATCTTTGGGATTGGTTATAAATTACAACCTGCAATCGATGAAGCCGCTCAACAATATACAGACAAAAACTTTGTTATCATCGACTCAGTAGTTGAACAAGAAAATGTCGCTTCCATTACTTTCAAAGATAATGAAGCAGCCTTTTTAGCAGGAGTCGCAGCCGCTATGACGACTAAGACAGACCATATCGGTTTCGTGGGTGGCGTTGAGTCTGAAGTAATTGACCGCTTCGAAGCTGGTTTTATTGCGGGTGCTCAAACCGTTAAACCAGATATTGAAATTTCGGTAGAATATGCAGGACACTTTGCAGATGCTCCTAAAGGTAAACAATTAGCAGCCGCAATGTATGCTGATAATGTTGACATCATCTATCACGCATCAGGTGGAACTGGCCAAGGAATTTTCTCAGAAGCTAAAGACTTAGTCTCTAACGACCCATCTCGTGAACTATTTGTCATTGGAGTCGACTTAGACCAAGATGCTGAAGGGCTTGTTGAAGTCGACGGTGAAGAGCGTCATTTAACACTCGCTTCTACCCTTAAACAAGTCGGAGAATCCGTTAAATCCTTTACAGACAAAACAGCAAAAGAAGGATTCGAAGGGGGTATTCAAACACTCGGTCTTGCAGATGGTGGCGTTGATTTGACAACTGAACATTTAGCAGAAGATGTTAAAAAAGCCGTTGAAGATTATAAACAACAAATTATCAATGGTGAAATTGAAGTTCCTGAAAAACCGGCTGAATAAATTTATTTTTAAAGACTTAATACAAAAGAGGAAGAGCAACCGCTCTTCCTCTTTAATCTTGCTGGCGCCAATAATAACGAAGCCGACTAAAATCTTTCCCCTCTACCAAACAAGTATAGAAAAAATGAAAAGCTCCAAAGAGGAATCCCATTCCCACCAATACAAGCAATCCAGGAACCCATTGCCAAATAAGCAAAAACAAGGCAAAGATCACCACATCCCATACGATAACTTCTCCCAATCTCGCTACACTATAGGCAAAAGCATTTTGCCAGTAATCACGCTGAGAATATCCATCAAAATGAGTCAATAAATACGCAAATAAACCACTTACTTGGAAAAGTAAACGTAAAATTAATAGACTCATGACGACCCCAATGAGCCTCAAACCGCCTCCGTAAGATCCAAAATAAATAATATTAATGAATAAGATCCCTATGCTCAAGGATAACAAACCACTTGGGATCGCATATTTTTTCAATAAAATAAAGTAGTGTTGTTTGAAAAAATGAAAGGGACGAAAACGAATAACATCTGTCACCGATTTCACCTCTTCCCAGAGTTTAAACACTAAGATAGAGGCGGGTAACCAACCGAACACACCAAGTCCTAATACACAGCCCACTATCCACAATAGTTGACTGAGAACCATCAAATAAATTTGTGCAAAAGCTTTTTGCCACTTACTCTCCATTAAATTCATTCTGCTTCACCCTTTTGGAAATTTAATGCCTGTTGCGCCCAATCACCTCGCACCCAACGCCGAATAAACAATCCTAATCGCAATCCTTCATCAAGAATAAAGACAATCCAAATCGCCATTAAGCCAACTTGCCACACCTTGCCGAACAAATATGCAGCTGGAATCGTAAAACAATAAGTCACAATCAAAGCCATTACAACAGGATAACGAACATCTCCCATCACATTAAGACTGGCAATAATAATTTCATTTCCTACTCGACAAGGATCATAGATCGCATTCATCCAGAGCAAACTGGTTACCAAGCCAATAATCTTGGGATCGGAGGTAAAAATGTTTAGAATCCAGCTACTCGCCAAAGCAATTCCCAGGTTCAGAACAAAAGCCAAGCCCATGAAACAAGCAAGATTCTCAAGCGAGAACCGCTTCACTTCTTTAAATAAATTTTTGCGCATTAATCTTCCAATGATCACCTGCCCTGCTTGTCCAGCTGCTACCGAAAGGGTAAAGACAATAGAAGTGATGGCAGTGGTATAAATTCGAGCACTAATTTCTACTGAGCCGAGAGAAGCAATAATGGCAGTAATAATGGTTTGGGAAAAGTTATAAGAAACATTTTCCATGCCAGAAGGTATTCCTAATTTTAAGATGTCTTTGGCATAAGCCCAGTCCCTTTGATGGTGACGGAAGATTCCTTGCCAAATGTTTGGCAATAAGTGGCGCAAACAGAGAATCGATAAAATAGCCCCTATCAACCGACTCATCACGGTCGCCACCGCAATTCCTAGCAAGGTGTTCGTCACCAAACCGAAAGGAGCCAAAACCACCAAGGCATTCCCAGCAATCACTAAGAGCGTCGTTGCAATCGACAGCAACATCGCAGCTTGTACCTTACCAAAGGAACGTAATAAAGCGGAAACGGACGTCGAAATCGCTTGAAAAACCAAGGAGTAGGAGACGATTTTCAAATAAAGAACCGCCAAATCATAAATATCCTCTGGTGTATTCATCCATTTCATAATCTGATCCGCAAAAAGACTCGTCGTTATAATGATCATAAAACCTAAGGTCAGATTTAAAAATAAGGTCTGACGGGCAATCCCTTGAACTTGTAGCTTTCGACGCTCTTCAGCATTTTGCAAAAAAAGAATTGTCGAACCCAGAGAAATAATACCCATGAACATCGTTCCAATCACCAGCACCTGATCAGAAATTCCAATAGCCGCCACCGCTTGATCACTATATAGGGAAAACAAGTAGACATTGACATTCCCAATTAGCATCATAAAAACTTGCTCCACCAGTAGGGGCCACAATAAAGACAAATAGTCTTGGCGAATTGCTTTAACTTGTAAACTCATGAACTTTTACCGGATAAGTCTTAATCGTTTGGAACTCTTGATTCAATTCAATGATTCGAACGCCTCGTTCTTCATCACCATAGGTTTGGTAACCTGAGACATTACCATAAACGAGATGCAAATCATGGTGCAGGCCTTCAAAATTATTATCATGATCATGCCCCACGAACATCCCCCATACTTCACCATCTAAATACATATTCGCAAAGAGGCCTGTATTAAGATAAGGAGCAGAGATGGCCTCATTGGTCTCATGATTCACACCTTCCAGAATATGCTGAGCGGCTTGCCAGTATTCAGGCACAGGAATATGCTGGAAAACAAGATTTCGTTTAACTCGGTCGCCTTTACGATAGAGGTTAGCAGTCCGATTAAACCATTCTACTTGCTGAGGTTGATTCCAATCATAAATCCCGATCGGCAAAGGACTAGCCGCCCCTGAATCTAATACATATAAGACATTCTCCACTTGATCTGAATCCGCCGCCAAAATCTCTAGACAATAGCACTCCCGATCATCTTCAATAAAAGAGTGTTTCTTATCTGCCTTCTTCTCAACCTCTCGATCAAAAATCGAACGTAAGTCAGATCGAGTGATCACTTCTTCACTGTCATGATTTCCAAAAGTAACAGCCATTGGAATTTTAGCCTGATCAAAAACCTTTAAAGTCTGCTGATAAACTTGGTAAACATCTTTGACCCCTTCCGACCAGATAATATCACCTGTATGGATGATTAGATCCGCATCAAAATAATTTAAAGCATCTTCAATTAACTTAAATGTTCGGTGGTCATCATCATGGAATGGCATATTGCCAATATGCGTATCCGTAAATTGTATAATCTTGAATGACCCATCCGCACGATATCTTAATTGCATAATCTCTCTCCCTCTTTCCTGCATCCTTCCCAATTCTTCAAAAAAGGAAGCAAGTTTCTTTCCTATTATTCTTTCACCGAACCAATCGTAATTCCTTTGACAAAATACTTCTGAATGAAGGGATACATCAATACAATAGGTAAAATCACTACAATAATGGTTGCCATCTGAAGTGATTGACCCGTAATTTCCACGGAATCTAACTGCTGATAAGCTGAAGAACCTGATCCAGCCTTCAATAGAACATCCGCTAAATTTGCTTGTCGAGTCAACATTTCTTGTAAAATGGTAGCCAAAGGTTTCAATTCTGCTTTTCGAACATAAAAAGATCCGGCAAACCAATCATTCCAATGTCCAACCGCCGTAAACAAAGAAACTGTGGCAATCGTCGGTTTAGACATAGGTAAGACAATATCCATAAAAATTTTAAATTCACTCATTCCATCAATTCTAGCTGCTTCGACAATTGACATAGGAAGTTGCTTGAAAGAAGATCTCAATAAGAGAATATTCGTCACCGAATACAAACTTGGCAAGATATAGACCCAGAGAGAATTGGTTAACTTCAGTTCACTAAGGACTAAATAATAAGGAATGGTTCCCCCTGAAAACAACATAGTAAAAAAAATAAAAAAAGTAATTTGACTCGAAAAAGGAAGACCTGGAATTGTTAAGGCCCAAGCACACATTGCCATTAAGAAAACCCCTAACAAGGTTCCTAGAACCGTCCGAAAGACAGAGATCCCTAAACCGGTTATTAAGTTATCTTGTTTAAAAACTTCTTGGAAATTTTCCCACGATAAAGCGCGGGGCCAGAACCAAATTCCTCCTGTCGCTGCATCTTTTCCTGAGTTAAAGGCTAAAGCCAAAATATGCATGAAAGGTAAAATAATTGCTAAACATAATAAGAAGAGACAAACATGAAAGCCCAAACGCGCCCATTTACTTGTCTGCATACTTTCAGACATGATATACCTCCTAAATAGCAGAGACTAGCCAAGGCTAGTCTCATGATCCTCATTATTAGTTCGACGACAATTTCTAAAATGGATTAATAGAAAATGACTTCTCCATTTGCCTCTTTTTCCTCTAATAAATCACAGTATTCTTCAATTCCAGCATCGATTAGATCCTTACGTGCCGCTTCAAGAATTTCTTTTACTTCTTCTTCAGAGGTTGCGTAATAAGCTTTAATGACACTTTCTTCCCAACCATCTAATGCCGCATTCAGGTCGCCTTCCTCACCTTCATACTCATTCAGATAAGCGCGAGCATATAAACCATCAATAACTTCTTTCTCTTCGTAACGCTTATCATAGTCATAAAGTTCTATAATTTTCTTAGCAGCTGTATTGGAATCATCGCCACGCACTTTATCACCCCAAGCCGCTTCACCAAATTGTTCCAAATTATTTAAATCCGTATAAGCCAAGTGTTCTCCCCACCAAGCACGAACTCCACGGAATCCTTCTTTGTTTGCTTCTTCTGGATTCTCTTCTTGAAGTTTCACTAATTCTTCCTTCGGAACAGGCTTTCCTTCTTCGTCTAAATCGTAATGAACTCCTTCTAAACCATATAAGTAGAGTAACTTCCCTTCTGGACCTGCTAGCCAATCTGCAAAAGCCACTACCTCTTCTGGATTTTCAGTTGTAGAAGGAACTGCCCAACCTGCGTAACCGGATTTATATGGCATTACCATGTGATTACTTCCATCTATACGGTTGATTGGACCTAATGGAACATATTTTAGATCGCCTACTTCTGGACGATAGCTATGCATATCAGCTGTAATCGCAAACGAACCATTCACAACCCCTTCTGCTGCACGTGTTTCTTCCATTGTATAGAATTCTGGATGCATCAAACCATCTTCCATCAAACCATGAACATATTCCACACGCTTCTCAGCATAATCCGTCATGGATTCATGTTTAACTTCTTCGCCATCTTTCCAGAACTTCTCGCCACCTTCACCTTGCCATACCAAATCATTATAAATGAATGGACGTTCTGATCCACCCCAGACAGTTGGGCCTAATGGCATGACAGGACTCCCATTATCATCTTTATAATCCCCTGCTGCAATCTTTTCTAAAAGGTCGCGTAGTTGTTCCGTAGTATTAATTTCTTGAGGATCAATTCCTAAATCTTCTGCAATGTCACGACGGATATAAGGACCCCCTACTTGTTTAGTACCTGGATCAGCGGCTTCTTGATCAATTGACATATGCACTAGGTAAGTCGCGCCTTCTTGATCTTCTCGCATCATAATATTCTCTTTCGTATCACGAGGAAGGTAGCCTTCTTCGAAATACTTGCTATAAGTTGTGCCCTCTTTCAACATAGGAGCAATATCATGGAACATGCCTTGATTAGAAGCTTGTAATAACAATGGAAATTCTGGTCGGCCAGAATGATTTAAATAGAATGCAATAAAATCAGGTAAATCACCTGCTGCTAATCCAGCTGCTAAAGCCTGAACAGAGTCTTCACTGGTTACAGTTTCTAATTTTAATGTAATACCTGTACGCTTCTTAATATATTCAGCAATTTCTGGTGACATAGAATCTACTCCAGCATCTCCTGCCGACTGGAAGACTAAGCCCGTAATCTCACGATCTGCAATAAAGGCATCAGACTCTTCTTGGGCACTAATCATCGGTGTCCCACTTGATAAAAGCATTGAGCTAGTTGCAAGCAATGCTAGCCCCTTTTGAAACATTTTTTTCATTAACATTTTTCTATCCCCTTTTTTATTTTTTTGAGTACTACCAAACGGCATTATCTCCATATTTATCAGCTACTTTGTTAGCTATCACAGTCAAGACTAAGCCCGCCACTCCTTGCATTAAGCCAACTGCCGTGGCAGGTCCATACTTAGCCTGCTCCAGTCCTGTCTTCACAATATAGGTATCAATGGTTTCAGATACGGTGTAATTACCTGGATTTTGCATTAAATAAATTTGATCAAAGCCAGCCGTCAAAATCCCTCCTAAAGAGAGGATAAATAATATCATGATCGTGCCTCTGATTCCCGGCAAAGTCACAAAACGGGTTTGCTTCAACCGGCTTGCCCCATCAATCGCTGCTGCCTCATAAAGTGAAGGAGAAATTCCCATAATCGCAGCAAAATAAATAATAGAATCCCAGCCAATATTCTTCCATAAATAGGACATAAACACAGCTGGATAGAAAAATTGCGTATCCATCATCCAGAATTTAGAGCCATCCGATAGATTCAAATCGCGCAAAAGCACATTGATTAGGCCCGTATCAGGCGCTAACAAACGATTAACAATCCCTACAACTACCACCCAAGAAATAAAATAAGGTAAATATGAGATCGATTGATAGAGGCTTCGTAACCGTGCTTGCTTAATTTCGTTCAACATCAAGGCTAATAAGATCGGAAAAGGTAAGTAGAGAAACAACTTAATCAAGGAAATGATCAGAGTATTCCGAAGGTACATGCCTGTTTCTCGATCCGCAAAAAAATCTTTAAAATAGTCCAAACCTGCCCACTCATCACCATACATACCAGAAGTAAAACTAAATTCTCGAAAAGCCAAAACAATCCCTGTCATCGGCCAATATGAGAACAATAAAAAGAAAATAATAGCCGGTAATAACATTAAGTAGAAGACACCATATTTGCGCCATCTTTCTTTAAAAGAAAGCTTATTAGGACGAAAGTTCGGATCTTCCGAATGACTGATTTCTGTTGTCGCTTTGCCTGAATATCGAGTAAAAAGTTTAAAGACATTTTTTTCTTTTTCCAAATTCAGCCCTCCCTATATCGAAATCGAAGCAGGCTGTTTAGCAGGTGTCAAGAGGACTCTTTGTTCTGTATCACCATCAAAAAAGTGTACATAGTCAAAATCCAACACCCAATCTTCTGCTTGTCCCCGATCAAAGGCTTCTAAGGTAAAGAGCTTCGCAACCATAGGCTGACCAGCCATATCGAAGTGAACCAAGGTCTCACTTCCTAGCATTTCCGCTAATTTTATCTCACTCGAGAAAGAATAACTCTGTTCTGAATGATCCCTTTCACGAGCTAGGTGAATATTTTCTGGACGAATACCGAGGGTCATGGTTTTGTGTAAATACCCCTTATTGATTAAATCATCCAAAATCGTTTCTGGAATGGGCAACCCCCAATTCTCACGCATGAGTCCCTGAGGAGTAATCTCAACTTCGATAAAATTCATCGCAGGAGATCCCATAAAGCCAGCTACAAACTTATTATCCGGATCTAAATACAGCTCTCTTGGACTTCCTACTTGCTGAATAAAGCCATTATTCATAATCACGATTCGATCCGCCATCGTCATGGCTTCCACCTGGTCATGCGTCACATAAACAGTCGTAATGCCTAGATCACGGGTTAATTGTATGATTTCGGCCCGCGTTTGTCCCCGCAATTTCGCATCCAAATTAGAAAGAGGTTCATCCATTAAGAATACTTTAGGTTTACGCGCAATGGCCCGTCCGAGAGCGACTCTTTGACGTTGTCCTCCTGATAATTCTTTGGGTAACCTCTCCAAAAAATCTTCAAGCCCAATACTCTTGGCTACTTCTTCCACCCGCTGATCGATCTCACTCTGACCCATCTTTTTCATTTTTAGACCAAATCCCATATTTTCCGCTACGGTCATATGAGGATAAAGGGCATAATTCTGAAACACCATCGCAATATTTCGATCCTTGGGATGAATATGATTCACTTTCTCCCCATCAATATAGATTTCACCGGCTGTAATATCTTCCAATCCTGCTATCATTCGCAAGGTTGTGGATTTCCCACAGCCTGATGGCCCGACAAATACGACAAATTCTCCATCTTCAATCGTTAAATTGAGATTCGTCACGGCATGGATCCCAGGAAGGTAATCTTTATATATATTACGTAATTCAATACCCGACACATGGTCCCTCCTTCAGCATATTTCTTGTCTACTCATTCGACAAAATATAGCTTAACAGGCGATTGTAAATAACATGTAAATTTTGCGTAAAGTTTTAGTAAAGTTGGGAAATTATTGGCATATAAACTTATACTAGAAAAAAGAATATTTTTAATCGAATTTTGTAAATAAACATTTTTTTGATAAAACACAAAATAAAAAAGAGCTTTCACCTCACGGGTTCGTGCAGGCTAAGCTCTTGCTATCTGATTTCTTACTGATGATAGATCGAATTAGTAAACATGATTAAAAAATTATTTTTATCGCGAATTTCAAGTCTCAATAGTGAAAAACTTTCCATCTTCACAGAGGTATTGATCACATATTTATCATTGT
The DNA here is from genome assembly GCF_015863205.1 of Facklamia lactis. Lineage (GTDB taxonomy): Bacteria > Bacillota > Bacilli > Lactobacillales > Aerococcaceae > Facklamia > Facklamia lactis. Next base: position 494,362 of record NZ_JACBXQ010000001.1, read on the forward strand.
CACTAATAAACACTTTTAAATTCTCCTTGGCTGACTTCAAAAAGATTTGGTCTCCTTCTTCTAATTTAGTAAGGACAATGTCGACTTGCCAAGTTGAAGCATGATTTATTCGATCTCCTAATTGGTAGCAATCGTTGACTACCATCTTTTCCAAATTAGGTCGTAAGCTTGCATATGAGCGTCCGAGACGGTGAGCCGATAAGACCTCCTCTAAACTAGCCTGGTTAGGTAACAAAAAGTAAGTGTAGGCCAGCCTTTCATCAGGATGAGAAGCTCGATGCCAATCTTGACCACAATGTCCGCTCAATTCATATCCTTGTGCTAACAAATCTGTCCACGCTTGATATGCCATCTTATTCGATTCGGATAAGTGAGGATTAGGAGAATTCCATACCTCAATCGCGTCAACATTCGAGAGGTCCGTCACCTGATAGTCCCAATGACAGCCCGTACACCAAGGATTTCCCTGATCAAAGGGATGGGCAATGGTGATATTGACTGGCCAGTCTTTGAGTTGCGCAATATAAGACTCAAAATTTCCCAAATTAACCTCCGTCCAATTATGGAAAAGATATTCTGGACGCCCATGTAAAAGAAAATGACCATAAAAAGTGGTAAATTCCAAACCGGGAATGAGCTGGACATCTGTTTGATAATAATCATTGATTTGTATTTCATCAATGGCTGTGATCGTATTATGGTCAGTAATCGCTAGCCAATCAAGTGCTCGAGCTTGAGCTTCTGTCATAATTTCCTCTGCCGTCTGATCAGCATCAGAATGAATCGTATGTGCATGTAATTCCGCCTTAGCAAACGTCCACGAACGATCACTTAAGGGACGCTCACGTTGACGTTGACCTGAGACTACTTTTGTTAATACTTCCGCTCGCTTCACTTGCCAATCCTCTTTTGAGTAGCCCACCACCTCTAGACTCCCCTTCAGCTCAGGTGAGAATAATCCATGACAAGAGATCACCACTTGCCAGTTTCCAGCAAGCAAGGGCCCCTCTACAAAACCGAGTGAAGCCTCCTGCTCGCCTATCCGAATTTCTTGCTCTTGATTAAAATAATGGTGAGCCCCCCGAAAACGCTCTGGATCATTGACGGATAAAGTCAACAAATTACGAAAAGCATCACCTTTTTGTAATTTATCTCTGGCAATACCCTCTCTTTCAAAACAAGGAATTAAATGATCATAGTTAGACTCTACCAAGGGATCATAAGTAAAACGTATCTCTAACTGATCCACAGCTGCTGGCAGGTAGAACTCGTAAGTAATGTGTGACTGGTGGCTCGACTGATAAAGGACAAAATCTTGTTTAAATAATTGCTTTTTATTCATAAAATGGCCCTTCTTTCCTTTTGATGGTCGTAAGAATTTATTCGGCTATGACAAAATTCACAACACTCTTCAACAGTTTAGACTTCTATTATTAATAAGAGATAAATTAAGCGTAAAATTTATGTAAATATTCTACAGATATTGTAAATTTTATGTTAAGACAATTGAATGTCGCTTAAAAGGACCTCGTCTTGTCATCTTTTAGACTTTCTATAGCCATCACTAATCTTATTAATTGATGGTCATCAACTTGCTCGTTATAATAAGATTATCCTAAAGGAGGAATGAATATGAAAAAATTTACCGACCAAGAAAAGATAGACCTACTGACGGACATTATTGCCATGAAATCGGTCAATGAAAATGAAATTGAAGTGGCTAACTATTTAAAAGATCTATTTAACCAATATGGAATTGAATCACAAATTATTCCCGTCACAGATACGCGGGTTAACTTAGTCGCTGAAATCGGATCAGGAAGCCCAGTCATTGGTATTTCTGGCCACATGGATGTGGTGACACCAGGTAACCTTGACGAATGGGAAACAGATCCCTTTGAGTTAGTCGAAAAAGACGGAAAACTCTTCGGCCGAGGAACCAATGATATGAAGGGAGGGCTGCTTAACTTAGCCATCGCGATGATCGAACTAAAAGAAAGCCAAGCTCTCACTAATGGAACCTTACGCTTCTTGGCGACAACCGGTGAAGAAGTAGGAGCAGCTGGTTCGAAGAAATTATATGAGGAAGGCTATATGGATGATGTCGACTACCTTTGGGTGGCAGAACCTTCTGTTGATGTGATTATTTATTCACATAAAGGATCCTTGAACTTCAAAATCACCTCTCTGGGAGAAGCGGCTCACTCTTCCATGCCAGAAAAAGGATATAACGCAATTAATCCTTTGATGGAATATCTCTTAGAAGTCGATAAGATTTGCAATACAGATCCTCGAACCAATGAAATCCTCAACCGTTTAGTTATGTCGACCACCATCATTGAAGGTGGAAGCCAAGTCAACTCGATCCCGGATAAAGCAGTCGCCCAAATAAATTGCCGAACCATTCCTGAATTTGATAATGAGGAAGTCATCCAAATCTTCCAAGACTTAGCCAAAAAATATAATGAAGAGAAAAAATCAAAAATCGAGGTAGAAGTCACCATGTCTCTCCCTTCTGTCTTCACAACCGGCCAATCCAAAATGATTGACTTAACCAAAGAATTAGCTAAGAAATACTTTGATAAAGAAGTGACTGTTGAAGGATCAACTGGTGTAACAGATGCTTCGAACTTGTTACGTGATAAAGGACCAGACTTCCCCTTCATGATGTTTGGACCTGGTGAAACTAAAATGGCTCATAAGGTCAATGAGTATGTATGGAAGGATTTCTATTTGAAATTCTCTGATCTCTATAAAGACTTAATCTTAGGCTTGATTGAAGAATAGTTTTATCCCCTTCTCAATTATTTAGAGAAGGGTTTTTTATTGATAAAACTTATAAATAATATTGCTTGCTGTTTCGATCCTCTTCAAAGCCTAGTCTATCCACTTTTATTATTAGCAATTTATTAAATAAATCATTTCTTTCATTTTCCATCGTTTGGTGGTGATTTGCGCATGTGATAATATCAACATGTTAAATTTATTATCATTGGAGGAAAAGAAATGAGAAAAATATTGAAACGCCTTTCTACTCTTGTCATGGGACTAAGCTTATTAGCCCCTATTGGATCCGGTCTAGCTCATGCTGAAGAAGCTAGTAGCGCAGGAGAAAGTCGGGCAGGAACTTTTACAGTTGACTTTGATCTATCACACCACGAAGGAGAAGAGGTACGTCTTTGGATCCCTTATGCTCAATCGGATGACTTTCAAGAAATATCAAATATTAAAGTGACGTTTGACGAAGAGAATGCTAAGAGCGAAATCACAGAAGATGATAAGGGCAACCAAATCCTTTATGTTGAATGGTCACCCGAAGCTACTGATCGTACTTTAACTTACTCTTTTGACGTCGAACGTCAAGAGGTACTACGTCCTGACTTCAAAGAGGAAGAAGACTTTGATCCAGCTGAATTCGATGAATTCTTACAAGGTAACTCTTTAATGCCGATTGATGGTGAAGTCAAGGAAACAGCCGAAAGCATCATAGAAGGTAAAACAACAGTCAAGGACAAAGCCCAAGCTATCTATGACTGGATCTATGACAATATGGAACGTGACAATGATGTCGTGGGATGTGGTTTAGGCGATGTTAAGAACTTACTTGTTGATTTAGATGGTAAATGTACTGATATTCACTCTGTCTTTATTGCCCTTGCACGTTCGGTAGGAATTCCTGCCCGTGAAACCTTCGGGGTTCGCTTAAGTAAAGACCCAGAAGCTGATGTTACAACAGCGCAACATTGCTGGGCAGAATACTATCAACCAGGAACTGGCTGGGTAGCAATCGATATTGCGGACGTTCTAAAAGCCGTACTGAATGATGAATTAGACAAAGATAGCGAAGAAGCACTTGCCCTGAAAGATTACTATTGGGGTAACTTAGATCCCATCCGTGTGGGATTCTCAACCGGTCGTGAATTAATGTTAGTCCCTGAGCAAGAAGCAGGACCGATCAATAATTTCGGTTATCCATATGCTGAAGTAGATGGTAAAGCTATTGACTTCTACAAACCAGAAGAATTTATTTACAGCATTCAGTTTACTGAAGCAGACGCTAACTCTAATGAAGCTGCCGAAGAAGAAACAAGCGCAGAATAACCCTCTTATAGATAAAAAGAGCTTGATATGTGACAAAATCCGATCACATATTAAGCCCTTTTTTCTGACTATAAAAGTATAAATTAATTAATGAGTATGAGGAAGACTAGTGAACACTTATAGTTATAAAAAATATTTTTTTATAAATTTTACTAAGTTCATAGGATATTATCTAAAATAAAGTGAATACTTCAAAATGATTAGTAGCTCTTAATCACTAGAATACAATCATACTTCTTAAGATAAAATAATATTTTAGCTGATATCATTGGGGAAAAACATTAAAGTTTTTTGATGATTTTTTCTCCAAACCAAATCCATAAAATAAAGATAATTGAAACAATATATTTTATATATATTAAATCATCTGGGATATATAAAATAATTAAAAGAACAACGAGGGTTAAGATAGTGTTTAATAATTTGTATTTCATTTTACCCCTTCTTTCATTAGTTTAATTTGAATGTACAATTATTCTATTAAAAATGCAATTTAGTTTATTTAAAAAATTTATAAACAAATTTGAATCTATTTATTTTTCGTTAAGCTTAGGTTAATCAATTAAGTGATAACGAAAGATTATCGATAGTGGATAAACAAATTACTATTACACGGTACTCAAGCGATTCAGAGGAAGATCTTGATACTTATTCAGCTAAAGAAATTAATCAAGGTGTAGATAAAGTAGAAGTCTATTGGTGGGGTGTTAGAGTTTGGATAAGTGGTCCTACACTAAAAACAATAGGTGCTGGAGTATCGATAGGTGGTATTTATATACCTGGAACACCTCTTCATAAACTTAATTTTTGGGGAGCAAGTTTTCAATAATATCTATACTAAACTATAAATATAAAAAAGTTCTCAAACATTTCGTTTGAGAACTTTTAATGTTTAGAATAATTGATCTTTCACTTTTGTGAAATAATAAGTTTCATCTTCCACCCTTTGTTCAACGTGACCTGAATGCACTAAATAATCCAAATGGCTCATCGTCTCACCCGTCGCAAAAAATTTCTGCGATTTCGGGAAATCAGACCAAGATTTGACCTTTACCCGCCAAGTGATCTTAGCTGAAACATCTTCAACCGTATAGGATTCCTCTGGATTCATTGCATCTAGAATCTCCTGTAAACGTTCATAATGATGCTGGATTAAATCCTCCATTCGTTGACGAGGATTATCAATTATTTTACGATGAGTCGCATACATGACTTTTAAATCCAATTGGATCAATGATCTTAAAGTATCAAGATAAGAACCTAGAATATTAGGGTAGTCTTCCCCCCAATAGGTGATATTCGGCGTGATCGGATCCAAAACCGTATCAGCTGAGAAAATTTGGCCGTTCTCTGCATCATATAAACCAATGTGCCCCGGCGTATGTCCTTTCAAATCCATCACTTTAAAGGTATATTCTCCCACCTGAAAAAGCTCTCCTATCTTCAGTTCAATATAATCTAGTTTTCGGCCAAGTCGAAGAGCATAACCAGGATTATCCTCTCTCGAAAACTGGCCTTTCTCAGTAGCATAATAGGCATGACGGTCAGAGAAATGATCCCAATAACTTTCGGTTGCCATCTGATTAAGCAAATCGCCATCTATCTTACCTGCATAAATATTACAACCCGCCTCCTCAAAAAGGGAAGCCAAACCTGTATGATCAGAATGAAGATGCGTAAGGACTAGATCAAAATCCTTCACTTCCAGTCCTAATTCTTTAATTCCTTGCAGTAAATCTGTCTTAGACTCTGGTAAATTATACCCCGTATCAAAAATTACATTGCGGTCTTCCCCTTTAATCACATAAACGTTTAACTGCTTAAGTGCCGTGTTGGGTAAGCTAACATTAAATGTATAAATATTCTTTGCAATTTCTTGAATCATAATTCTCTCCTTCATTATGCAAAATAGGTCATTCGACGTGGAAACTTATCTTGGTGCCCTGTGATCGGTAAGGGTGAAGTATGACTAGATTTTAAACCATCGATAATGGCTTTGCCATCCTCACTATACTCAATCATGCGATAGAAAGGATCGTGATAAAAGAGAAAACGATAATGTCCTTTTAAAGCTTCTGGCATTAACTTTTCCTTAGCCGCAATCGAATCCATTGGATAATCATCCACCCCACCGACCCAGAGTGGATTGGTATGGGTACAAGTTAAGAGAAGATCCGCGAGATGAATCAAGGTCTCCCCTGCTTGTTCAAGACGAACAATCGCATGCCCTCGCGAATGCCCGCCCGTTAACTCCATCCGAATCCCTTTTTCAAGCTCTATTTCTTTATCAAAGGTTACAACTTGATCTTGAATGGTTTCCCAATTTTCTTTACGGTAAGTATTCCGTGTTCTCGCATTAGGATTTCGTACTTCCTCCCATTCAATCTGACTCATATAAATTTTCGCCTGAGGGAAACGTGATTGAAGCTGACCCGCTTCCATATAAGTCAATCCGCTCGCATGATCATTATGCATATGAGTCATCAGAACCACATCGATATCTTCAGGGCGAAGATTAAGCTCGTTCAGACTCCCCGTTAGATTAGCTGGACTCACAATGCCCAAATTACGTTTCATTTTTTGATCAAGCTTGCCTACCTCAATACTCGTATCGATCAGATAATTTTTATCTTGATATTGAATCAGTATTGGATCCGCTAGGACTGGTATTTGATTATTATCATTATAAGGATAATATCGTCCCCAGACAGCCCGCGGAACAGGTCCATAGTTGGTCCCACCATCCATTAGAAAACTAGCCCCTTCTAACCAAGTCAGTGTCATTTGATGAAATTGATATTGATCTAACATATGATCCCTCCCGAAAGTCCTAAGTTACAGACTCTTTACTTTCCTATCTTACCCTAATGGACGAATGATTTCATTAATCCTGATCATAAAAGACAAATAAAAAAGACAAGACACGAAGTTGTATCTTGTCAATGCCATCTTATTGTTTCATTTCAGCCAACTGTCCAATCGGTAATTGGTCATTTAATAAAAATGAATAAGGATCTAAGGCTTCTTTTTGCTTCCGTCCGGAAAGGATAAACACAGCTAAAATCGCTAGAGAAGCAAGGAGAGAAAGACTATACGTTAGCCATCCCAAACCTAGGTTAAAACCAATCGGTTGGCTAGCGATATAAACCACACAGGCATACAACATCAAAGCTCCTGGAATGAAAGTCACCCAATAATTACGATTTTTCAGGAATAAGTAACGAGTCGCTACAAACATCGCAATAACCGCTGTTACTTGGTTAGCCCAATTGAAGTAACGCCATAATAAATTGAAATCAACTTGCGTTAAAATAAAAGAAATTGCAAAAATCGGTAACGTTAGGATCAATACATTGCGCAACTTATCTTGTTTGAAATGAATATAATCCGCAAGAATATTTCTTAGACTACGGAAGGCAGAGAGGCCAGACGAAATCGGAAGGACAATGACTCCCATGATCGCAGCTGTCCCAAATAGATTGCCAAGCAGCATAACCGATACCTGGTTCACCACAAGTGAAGGCGTTCCGTTGTTAATCATTTCTGCGAGTGTCTGCCCATCAAAGAGTGACATCGAAGCAGCCGCCCAAATCATCGCAATCACACCCTCAGCGATCATCATACCATAGAAAGTGAAACGTCCTTCTCGCTCATTCGTAATCGTTCGGCTTACCATCGGTGACTGAGTAGCATGGAAGCCTGACATGGCCCCACAAGAAATGGTAAAGAATAAAGCGGGAAAAATCGGCGTCCCTTCTGGATGAACGTTCTTTAAGTTGGCCAATGTCACATTAGGAATCTGATGATCACCAAAGATCAAGGCAATGCCCATAGCCAATGTCGATAAGATTAAAATAGCACCAAACCAAGGATAAACTTTCCCCATCGCCTTATCGATTGGTAAAAAGGTTGAAATGATATAATAAGCAAAAATCAAAAGAGTAATTAAACCCATTCCAATAAAATCAGGAGTAATATCAGCGATGAGACTTGCCGGTGAAGTCACAAAAACAGTCCCAACTAACATTAAAAGTAACATGATAAAAATGTTCACCACATGCCGCACAGGTCTGCCTAAGTATTTTGAGGCCAATTCCGGTAAGTGGGCGCCATCATTTCGTAGAGAAATCATTCCAATCATATAATCATGGACTGCACCTGCGAAGATACACCCTAACACAATCCAAACATAGGCGATGGGTCCATACAAGGCTCCCATAATCGGACCAAAAATCGGGCCTGTTCCAGCAATATTCAAGAGCTCAATAATTGCGTTTTTCCATTTAGGCATGGGAACGAAATCCATCCCATCTCGCAACACTTCTGCCGGTGTTTGACGATCAGGCTCAATCTGAAAATTCTTCTCTATATAACGACCATATACCCAATAGCCTACTAGTAATAAAGCGATTCCTCCCAATAAACTCAACATGGTATCATCTCCTTTTTAATGACTTCATAATATACAAAAAAAGCCTCTTCCAGAGGCTTTGGAGATGAAATGCTTCATTTCGCAGCTGAAATGCAAACATACTGACCTGAATGTCAATCCGTTTCAATCAATTCCCATTTGTCGCTTGAATTCAGTCATCTGTGATCGACTAACGGGCACCTTGGATCCATTCTGTAACGTCAATTGATAAGTCTGATTAAACCAAGGTTGAATCTCTTGAATCGCATGCCGATTAATCACATAGGAACGATGTACTTGAATAAAAGGCGGGTCTGGTAATTTATCTTTGAGCGCTTTCAAGGTTTCTCTCGTTTGATAAATGGCTTGATCCGTATGTACTTCAACCCTACCCGCTACTGCCGTCAAAAATTCAATCCGATTCATTTCCAACATGACAATTCGATCATCTGTATTCAGTGCAAGCATTGCTTCTTGGCCTTGAACATCCCCTAGCTTTTCCCCCTTCTCACTTAACCGTTGTTGAAGCTTATGAATAATCCGGTCAACATCCTCTTCTTTAAAAGGTTTCACCAAATAATCCACCGCATTCACTTGAAAAGCTTGAAGCGCATAATCATCATATGCCGTTGCAAATACAATCAACGGCGGATGCACCATCGCTTGTAAATGCTGGGCTAACTCCATCCCCGACTCATCATTCATTTGAATGTCAAGGAAGGCAACATCAATCGATTGGGTCAAAAGAATTCCTAAGGCCTCTTTGATAGACTGAGCACTTTCAATTTGAATGGAAGGCTCAATGGTTTGAATCAAATAGGTTAGTTCTTGAATCGCTAGGTGCTCATCATCCACTAATAAATACTTCATCAACGTCCGCTCCTTTTATTAGGCAGTAAAATAGAAAATTTGCTCCCACGATGTTCCTGACTCGTAATGTTAATCGCTGGATCCATTTCATAAAGCCCTTTTATTCTTTGGCTTAAATTATAGAGAGCCGTTCCAGAACCTTTTTCCGATGTAATCGGTTCTTGTCCTAAAATGCTCAAGAGATTAGCAGGAATTCCCTTGCCATTGTCCTCCACCTCTATTCGCACCCCTTCATCCACTTGGTAGATTTTGACTTGGATCTGAGCTTGTGCCTGATCTGAACGAGGAAAAGCATGACGAATAGCATTTTCAATCAATATTTGTAAGGTAAAAGGGGGTAATTCAAGATCCTGACAAGCCTCTTCAATTTCAAAATCAACCTGAACACGATCTGGAAATCGAGCTTCTTCAATTTCAAGATAAGCTTGAACATGCTTTAGTTCCTCAGCAAGACTAATCAAAGTGGCTTGATTCCCTTGCAAGCTAGCCCGAAAATAATCACTTAATTTTAATAATAAACGACGAGCCTTCTCGGTATCAAATCGCATGATCGCTGAAATCGTATTAATGGCATTGAAGAAAAAATGAGGATTGACCTGCGCCTGAAGACTTTTCAATTCAGCCTGCTTCAATAAATCTTTCTGCTGTTGAATTAAGCCCAAACGTAATTGCATCGAAAAAATGCGCCCCAAACCGACTGCCAATTGTTCCTCTATTTCTGTCATTTGAATCTCTTCAGTAAAGTAAAATTTCAACGTTCCTAAAGTTTCATGATGGTTTTGTAGGGGGACAATAATCCCTTCTGTTAAAGGACAGTCGATTTGATGACAACCAATTTCAGCTTTACTATGAGCCAAGTGTTCGTGGCCTGACTGCAGAGTATCAAGCGTTAAATCAGTCGTCACCGCTTGCCCTACCAGATGATGATCAGCTCCTTGTCCAATATAAGCCAGAACCTCCTCTTGGTTCGTAATTGAAATAGCAGAAACATTGACAGCATCATAGATCAATTGGGCAATGGTTTGAGCAGAATCTTGCGTTAAACCAGCCGAAAAATATGACAGTGTGGCATTGGTTAAGTCTAAAACATGATGAGTCTGAATCGCTCGAGTCGAGACTTCTTGTCGAAGGTTTAATTGAATGATCGATAGAAAAAGTCCCGCTCCGATTGAATTCACCAGTACCATCGGCATAATAATCATTTTGACTAAATTCCAAGAAGCCTGACTGTCATGACTCAGCACTAAAATCAGCACCATCTGCAAGAGCTCCATCGTAGCAGCACAAATAAATCCTTGAAAGGGTTGCGGAAAAGTTTGGCGTTTGATTGCTTGCCGACCAAACAAACCTGATAAAAAACCGATGGTAACTGAAGAAATGAAATAAATATGAGGAGACAAACCGCCTTGTAAATACCGGAAAAGTCCTGTCACCAGCCCTACTGAAAGTCCCACCAAGGGGCCTCCAACCAAGCCTGAAACAGAGATAGCCAATACCCGTGAGTTAGCCAAAGAGCCCTGCTCAGGGATCACCCAAATCGGGGGTGACGTGAGAACTTGCCCTTTTTCAACAACAATCCCAAACATATTGGAGATAATCGCGAAAATCCCCAAAACTAAAAATAAGATTAATTTTGATCGAACCTGATAGCGAGTCAGCATTGCTTTCTGTAAGGGAGCCGTCGTCATTAATAAGTAAGCTAAAATCACAATTAAAGAGGCACGCTGAATTAAATGCAATAAAATAATGAACATCCCATCACTCCCTTAAGATTCCTTATCATTATCTTACACGTCACCACTAGATCAGACAAGTCACCCTCCTAATCAAAAAAAGCAGTCCACAGACTGCCTTTACTTTATTTCAATTTGCCCATTCCGATTATAATCCTGAACGGCCGACCGACTTGATGATAACTTGTCCATCGTTTCCTGATAATAACTTGAAAGATAAGCGTAAAACAAAATATCAACCACCATGAACTGAGCATGGAGCGAAGTCGTAGCAGCATTACGATTTTTGGCTTCATCCGATCGAACATGATGTAGGTTGATTTCTGCCTGTTTGGTCAGAGAAGAACTACCAAATTGCGTCACTGCAATCGAATAGTAACCCTGTTCTAAAGCCATTTCATTAATTTTCAGCACTTCATGAGTCTCGCCTGAATTAGAAACCGCAATAAAACATGCCTTTTTGTCATTAGCCATCATGCTTGCGATTAAAATATGAGCATCCTGCAAAGCTAAGCACGTTTTACCAGCTCGATTGAATTTCTGCGCCAAATTCTCTGCAACTAAGCTAGAAGCACCAATCCCAAAAACATACATTACATCTGACTGATGAATTACCTGGATCGCCTTTAAAATACTCCCTTCATCCAAAATGGCGCGCGTACTTTCAAGGGCTGTTAACGAATTCCAATAAATTTTGTCTGAAACTTGTTCAATACTTTCTCCGGCTTGAATGCTTGTATCAATTTCGGTCGTCTCTGCATCCAAATCACTCATGACTAGCATTTTTAAATCCGTAAAACTTTCCACCTGAAGACGCTTAGTGAGCCGGATCACCGTTGCAGCAGAGGCATCGGCCAGTTGACCTAATTCAGCAGCTGTCATCCGAATGATCTTTTGAGGTTGTTGCACAATTTGCTCTGCTACCCGAGCCTCAGCCTTCGGCAAGTCATCTTTCAAACTCTCAATTAAAGCTAAAATCTTATTCTTCCTCATCTTTCACCCTCTCTCGTCTCTTAATTTCTATTGCTTTCAATTTCTTTACTTTTTATCCGCTAACTCTAAAGCTTGACGCACAAATCCTTGGCTTTGTACCAATAAATCCTCTGCCTCTTCCTTCGTAGCCTTGGCCAAGACCATCACAATCGCCAGCTTGACTGATCCTGCCAATTCGTAAGCTTCTGATGCTTGACGATACGAAAGACCCGTTGCTTCGGAAATAATCCGTATAGAACGATCGATCAATTTTTGATTCGTCCCTTGAACATCGATCATCAAGTTCTGATAGGCCTTCCCCGTTTTGATCAAACTAGCCGTCGAAATCATATTTAGGACTAATTTCTGAGCTGTTCCCGCCTTCAACCGAGTCGAGCCCGTTAAAACCTCTGGACCTGTCACCACTTCAATGGCAATATTTGCTAAAGCGGAAATATCTGAAGAAGGATTATTCGCAATACTGGCTGTCTTAACTCCACATTCCTTTGCATAAGCTAAGGCGGATTTTACATAGGGAGTCGAGCCCGAAGCTGAAAGACCTATTAAAAAATCATGCTCCGATAACTGGATCGCCTGTAACTCTTCTTGAGCTAACGTTAAGGAATCTTCTGCTCCTTCAACTGCCGACTTAATCGCCGTGTCTCCTCCCGCCATCAAGCCAATCACCTGACCCGGCTCAATATCAAAAGTTGGGACACACTCGACTGCATCCAGAATCCCTAAACGACCACTCGTACCAGCCCCAACATAAATTAAACGTCCTCCGGCTTGAAAAGTAGCAATCACCGCTTCAATGACCTGCTCAATTTTTGGCAAAACTTGTTGAATGGCGACAATGACCGACTGGTCTTCCTCATTCATTAATTGAATCATTTCCCGCACAGACATCTGATCTAAATTCATTGAAGCGCAATTTCGCTTTTCGGTTTCCTTATCCATACTTCACCCCGCTAGATCTGTTCTCTTTCTTTATGTACAAAATAATAATAAGCGCCTTTAACATTCTCTTCTTCTAATCTCTGAACTTTTAACCGAGGGTTATAAGTTTCTAACTGTTGGCATACACTCTCAAAAACTTGATCATTCTTCTGAACTAAACTCCCGGCTAAATAGACTTTAAAATCTACTGACGAAGTGATCTCATAACGGTTTAATAAAACGATAATTTGTTCGGCTATCTCCAAACCTGCGTGATAAAGCAAGGCTTCTGCTTGAGCATCTCCCTTGTCTGCATGATCAGCAACCAAACGAGCTAAATCAGCAATCTGATCCTTAGTCGCTTGATAAACCCACTTCGACAAATCAAAAACATCTTGCCAAACTTTCTCTGCAAGGAGACTCACTTCTAATTGAGAATAAAGACAAGCCTTATCATAACGATTCAATACTGACTTTAATAAATGGATGCCGATACTATACGCCGACCCTTCATCACCTAAAAGCTGACCCCAACCACCGACTCTCGTCATTTCGTTGTTAAAATATCCTAACACAATCGAACCTGTTCCTGCGATCGCTAAGATTCCCTCTTCTCCTTGAAGCGCCGCATAAAGAGCAAGCTGACCATCATTCAATAAATAGACGGGATATTCTCCGACAAACATCGCTTTTAAATCCTCCTGGTGAGGACTTGCTTCCAAACCTGCAATACCCAAGACCAAGCCTTGGCAATTCTCACGACCTAATTCCTTTTGGATCTGAGCCACAACCTGTTTAAGATGAGTCTTAGCCCGAGGATAATCCATCACCAGATTGCCAAAACCTGCCTGACATATCCAAAGCTCTTGCCCTTGCTTGTCAAATGCCTTGCCTTTCACTGAGGTTCCACCGGCATCAATTCCGATCATATATTTCACTTGCTTTTCCCCCTCAAAGTTTAAATACTTTTCTTAAGGCGGAACTTCTGCCAAGGCTTAATATGATCCAGAATAAACATTTCTTCCGGACGAATATATCCCACCACATTGGAGCGACCGGAATTTTTCATTTCTTGCAAAGCAATCTGCATCTCACCTGCATAATGGCCATACTCACTTGATTCAATGATAATATCTCCGCGACGAATAAGCTCAGGCGTATTAAAAACTTCAAAATGATGATCTTTGTAAATCACCCTCGATTGAGTAGAACGAATGAAGTATTCACTTACATCCCCTCGATTGAAATGAGTCATTTCGAACAAAATCTTCGCTTCAACTTCAGGAATTTCTGGATGAACTTCCACCTCAAACGTGACGATATTTAAATCTAATCCTTTAAGCGAAGCCATTTCATCATCTGATGGGAAACAGTTGGATATAATGATATCATCAATTTCATCCATCGCAATCAAATGCTTGATTTGAACATCCAGTGGTAGATATCGGTGACGCTCCAAAGTTGGAAGACCATCTGTCACCGGCCATGGACCAAAAGTATCTTCATTCTGACTCGTCACAAAAGCCGCTGTTCGCAAACCATATTGCCTAAAACGACGACTCGTCCGCTTGAAAAAATCCAAACCTAATCCCGAGTACTGATGAGGATAGAAATTGTGGCAACCTAATAAATGATAACGATCCGGTTGAAAATCCATTATGGTATCTAGGGTATGAACATCATTACTCATATTAATTTCAATCTTTAACCCTTCAGGATTAAAAGTCATCAAAGACTCTTCCATCCCCGTATACCCAATATCTAAACGCAAACCATCTGCACCGATCGCTTGGAAGAAGGATAAATCCTGATAAGATATTTCTAACTTATCAAATACCTTTGGAGAGACGTCTACGATGACTTCATAACCCAACTGATGAGCATAATCATTGATCTGCGAAAACCGCTCAATAATAGCCATTTTCTCTTCTTCCGCTGACAACAAACATGAAAAAATACGACGAAAGCCTAATTCAGCAGCTTCAGCTAAATATTTTTTTATAACTTCTATCTCAGATTTTTCGGGATAGATTGATACTCCTAATTGACGCATGCTTTCCTCCTTAATCGACGGTTACCATTACCGCTCTTTCGCTTCCTCGACCACTTCTTCACCCTGCTCTTCTAATAACAACTTCTTATCATATAGCTTTACAAATGGATAGTAGATAGCCGTTGAAAGTAGAATTAAGATAATCGACAATACGGCAGCACGCCAATCCGCACCGGTCGCCAAAAAGGCCCCAATCGGTCCTGGCAAGGTCCAAGCTGGCAAGGCAACTACCCGGTTAATTAATCCCATTGACGTTGCAAACCATGCAATCAGTGCATTTACAATTGGCGCTACAATAAACGGAATCATCAAAACAGGATTTAAGACAATCGGTGCACCAAAGATAAGAGGTTCGTTGATATTAAAGATGGCCGGAATAATCGTTGTTTTACCTAATGTTTTGCCATATTCCGATTTAGTTATCAACAAAGCAAGGGCTAACCCAATAGTGGCTCCTGCTCCACCAATATAGATAAACCACTGATAAAAAGGTTCAGCTGCCACATGCGGAATCGTCGCTCCTGCTGCTAAGGCTTCCGTATTCCCATCAAACAACATCAACCAAATTGGCCGAGCTAAACTTCCCACAATCGAGGCACCATGAATCCCAAAGACCCAAAAGAAAGAATTGAGAAACGTTAACAATAAGACTGAAACAAGCGAATCAGAGGCTGAAACTAAAGGCGTGACCAGTGTCGTCATCATCTCATGTACATCCACTTCTAACCACATGGTAATAGCTGCCACGATAAACAAGATAATAGCAGTGGGTGTTAACGACTCAAAAGAACGCGCAATTGAAGCAGGAACTTGTTCAGGCATCGAAATCTTGAAACCAGATCTTTCAGTCATCCGATAAATTTCCACCGCCAAGATAGCTGTTAGAATCCCAATAAACATTCCTTTCGCACCCAAATTAGCCATCGGTAATTGAAAACCCAGTGGAACTTGCCCAATATACTCTGCTAATTCAGGGTTAGACTTCGCTAATTGGGTTACTGATTCTGGCACTTCCGGTACCATCGTTGGAACGATCGTTAGAAGATAAGCTAATTCAGCCAAAATCCCACCGGATAGAGGATCCAATTGGTAAGACTTTGCCAAAGAATGACCGATTCCAAAGACAGCATACAAGGTCATGATATACATCGAAACACGATAAGGTAATAAAATTTTATCTTGATATTTAGCAATCCACTGAACAAAAGCCCAGTCATTTGGCAACGAATCCGGAAGAAAGGCAACCACCATAAACATCGATGCCACGATAATAATCGGCAGTGTTGCAACAATCCCATCTCTTACGGCCCTCAAATGTCGTTGTTCAGACATTTTAGCCATGGGAGTGGATAATTTCCGATCGAGAAAATCGGCCAGCTTTTCAAACATAATATCCCTCCTATGTCAGATCAAGCACTTGTCCGGCTTCATCTTTAATTTGTTGTAACAAGTATTTTCCACCTATACCGGTGTAGCCCTTGGGGGCGATTTGTAAAATCGGCATCCCTGCTTGATCGGCAATCGGCTTTAAAGTATCAAAACGATGACGAATCTGCGGAGCCACTAGAGCAAGTTGATAATTCCCTTTTGCCACCATTTCTTCAAACATTTGAGACGAAGCCTCATGGACTTCCATAGCAATCCCCTCTTTTGTAGCAGCTTCTCTCAATGATTTAGCCGCAATCGCACTCGACATTCCTGCTGAACAAACTAAAATAACTTTCATGCTAATTTTCCTCCCTATTTTCTAATTTGGCTAAGCGTTGGTTCAAATGAATAAAACGTTCGGCTAAAGAACGAACTTCAATCGCTGACATCAAGTGATCTTGTGCATGTACAAATAGAACCGATACTTGGATATGCTTCCCATTGACCTCATCCGTGATAAGCTGAGTCTGAGTATTGTGAGCTAGTTTCAAAGACTCATCTGCCTCTTTCAACAAAGCTTCTGCCTTTTCAAAATGGCCATTTTCCGACTCCATAATCGCCTCATAGGCTAAAGACTTCGCATTCCCACCATTCGCAATAATTTCAAATATAATTTCTTCCACACTATCCCTCCCTGTTTTGTAAGTGTTTTCAGAGATAGTATAACATAATTTTCGTTTATTTTGAAATATTATTTCTTTTTAATTTTATAAAAACAAAATATTATTTCTAAGTTTTGGAAACCACACCTTTACAGACGCGATAAACTGTGATAAAGTAAATTAATCGTGATTCATTCGGGGGCGTAGCTCAGTTGGGAGAGCGCAACACTGGCAGTGTTGAGGTCGTCGGTTCGAGACCGATCGTCTCCATCTATAATTAAAAAGCCAAGCCGCAAGGAAACTCCTTGCGGCTTGGCTTTTTATCCATTAGTTTTGGTCACACACAATCAAACCCACATTTTAACTAAATGACGGATAGCCCATGGACTCTTTACTTTCAACATCAAATAAATGAATCTTATCCATTTCAAAAGTAAGGTAGCATTCTTCTCCCGGCTGCCAATTACGGATGTCACTAATCACCACCCATTGAGTAGAATTTGTTTCAACATAAATCGCATAATTGGGGCCAAGGTTTTCTGTTTTACTTACATGCGCAAGAAAAGAATTATCAACTTTCTCACGATAAATATGAATATGTTCCGGTCGAATTCCTAGTAAAAAGTTTTGACTCGTAAATTGAGAAAGATGCTCCCCCCATTCAGAACTTAAATGTAATTCTTGCTTTCCAACGGTAATGAGGTTCCCTTGTCTGGATACTTCTTGAATATTCATTTTAGGCGAACCAATAAAAGTAGCAGTAAAAACATTGGCAGGATGATTATATACTTCATCAGGTGTTCCTACCATTTGAATTTCACCCTTATTCATTAAAACAATTCGGTGCCCCATCGTCATCGCCTCTACCTGATCGTGAGTCACATAGACAAAAGTTTGTTGATAGCGATCATGAATTTCAATCAGTTGATTTCTCGCCGATTGGCGGAGCGCCACATCTAAATTAGACAGAGGTTCATCTAGTAAGAAAAACTTTGAGCGCTTAACCAAGGCTCGCGCCAAAGCTACTCGCTGACGCTGCCCTCCAGAAAGGTCTTTAGGTAAACGATCTCGATAATTGACCAAGTCTAACATTTCTAAAGCACTATTCAAGCGTTCTTGTATTTCAGATTTAGCAACTTTATTAGCCCTTAAAGCAAAGGTAATATTATCTTGCACGGTCATATTTGGATAGAGGGCATAATTTTGAAACACCATGGCAATGTCCCTTTGACCGCTCGGTAATGGCGTGACCTCTTTGCCGCCCAAATAAATATGACCTGAAGTTACTTCTTCTAAACCGGCAATCATGCGTAAGGTTGTCGACTTTCCACATCCAGAAGGCCCTAAGAAGATGACACGCTCCCCTTCCTTAATCGTTAGATTAATTTTATCAATTACTTTTGTTGAGCCATAACATTTAGAAACATCTTCCAATTCAATTCCTACCATAAATTACCCTCCTTATTTTATACCGGAAGAGGTAAAGCTTCCAATAATATATCGCTGAAAGATTAAATATAAACTTAGCGGAACAATAATCGTAATCACTGTGACTGCCATTGCTACTGTAAAATTCGTCCCACCTTCTGCCGAAATAAAATTTTGCAAAGCAATCGGCAAAGTATAATGTTCAACCGAACTTAGAATAATTTTCGGCCAAACATATTCATTCCAAGTCGTAATGAAATACCAAATACTGACTGATGTCACCGCATGGCGCGTAATGGGAAAAACAATGCCTCTAATAATCTCAAGATCAGAAACATTATCGAGCTTAGCTGCCTCAATAATGGGCTTAGGTATTTGTCGCATGGTCTGAACCAACAAGAAAATTCCGGTTGCATCGGCCAATTGTGGCAAGATGACTCCCCAATTGCTGTCCAAAAAATTCCACTCTGACATCAATAAATAGTTAGGGATCATCGTGACTGTGAAAGGGATGAAGATCGTTGAAATCAAAGCAAAATATAATAGACGGTAACCATAGAATTTAAAGAAAGTAATCGCATAAGCAGCAAAATAGGACGTCACCATCCTGACGAAAGTCGTAACACTTGCTACAATAAAAGTATTGAGCGTAATTTTAACAATCGGTAAAGTTTCTGCTAAGTATTGATAATTTTCAAAGGTAAAAGGATGAGGGATTAAATTAAGAATCGAATTATATGCATCTTGTAACGTCTTAAATGAATTACTAATCCCAAAGATAATGGGATAGATCGATAGAATAATTATCCCTATAAATAAGAGGTGAAATGCATTGGATTTTCCATCTTTAATTTTCATAATAGACCCCTCTTTCCACAAAGACATATTCAATGACCAATAACACCACGCAGATCAAAAGCGTAATCACCGATAAAGCAGCCGATTCTCCCGTTTTAAAAGTAATAAAACCTAAACGATAGGATTCATAAATAATATTAGAGCTGCCGTAATTCGGTCCTCCCTGTGTTAGAACAGAAATCGGAGTAAAGACATATTGTAAGGCTTGAACCACCGAAATGATCAAGACGTAAATCCCGGTCGCACTGGATAAAGGAAGGACCATTTGCGTAAAAATACGAAAATTGGAAATATTATCTACCTTAGCCGATTCAATTATTTCTTGATCAATCCCAGAAACGGCAGCATATAACAGAATAAAATTATAGCCAAACACTTTCCAAATCACGACTAAAGCAATCACAAAGATCACCCAGCCATCTGTATTGGACCAGAAAGGCATAGCAACGCCCACACTTCTCAAGATTAAAGCCACAGGTCCTGATAAGGGGTTCAGAATCCAAGCAAATAACATGGAGGCCACGACTAATGACATTACAGCGGGTACAAACAAGGCCCCTTTGTAGAAATCAATAAAACGAGGAACCAAGCGATCCAGAATAAAGGCCAAGATATAAGGAATCACAAAGGCAAATAAAGCAATCCAAAGGATATACTGCACACTATTCCACATGATTTTACTGGTTAAGGGATTCGAGAATAATTTCATATAATTATCAAACCCAACAAAATCTTTATCAGCAGAAATCATATTCCACCTAAAGAAACTTAAATAAATGGTGTAAATCAATGGCCAAACAATAAAAACACCAAACAAGACCAACGTCGGTAACAGATAGAGAACACTTTGAAAGTTATTTTGTTGCTTAATTTTCATAAGATCCTCCCTATTTCTCATAAGACTTATTTAAATCACTCATTTGAACCGGATCCGTTATTTTATAAATTTGATAGTCAGGCTGAATCATTCTTGGAGCAATCGTTAAACCGCTAGCTTCTGTATACTCCACCATGGTATAGCCATTCACATTCGAGAAAGCTTGCGAATAATCTGACATTTTTTCCAAACCAAAAGCCATGGCATAATTCGTATATTGGCACACCTGATGATAAAAATTCACAGCAGGTGAATGCGTATGCCCCGTAAAGACTCCCCTTACGTCATAAGGTTTTAGCGTTTCTAAGAACGGTAGTGGCTCTTCAAATGTAAATTGATCAAAATAATGCCCCCCAATCACAGGATGATGCATAAAAATCAATTTGGGATGGTCATTCTTAGCCAAACATGCTTTTAACCATTCAATTTGATGATCCTCAAGGATGCCACTATGACTATAAGGCTTCGAACTATCTAAAAAGATAAAGTGAAAACCATCCAGAACCTGGTCATAATCTAAGCAGTCTGACTTTGCTTCAGAATAAATTCCTTCATAAAAAGCTTGCTTATCATCATGATTCCCTAAGGTATAATAAATGGTTTTATTCTGAAATTTATCCCTTAATAACTCGTTTAATTTTTGATATTCTTCTGCCACTCCATCATGAACCAAATCACCTGTGACAATAATAAAATCAATCGATGGCAGATTTTCTTGTTGAAGAATGATGTCTAATTTTTCTGTTAAAGGACGTTGGGCCATTAAGGTCATTTTTAATTCTGGATCTTTATACTCTAATGAAAAATGAGTATCTGATAAATGCAAAAATTTCATAATACACTCTCCTAAACTCTCACTAAACAAAAAGAAAAGTGTTGATATATTTACCAACAACTTTTCTCATTAAGATTGTTAAATGGATTATTGTAGTAAATTATTAATCTCTTCTTGAACACGCGGTAAAGCATCAGCTGGTTCTTCACTACCTGTTAAGATTGAATCACGCATATCTAATAATAATTGTTCTGCTTCCAGACCTGCATCTCCTGGGAAAGAAGCCCATTTATTCACTTTGTCCATTTGATTAATCGCAGCTTCCATCATTGGATTCTCTTCTAGAAATTTCATCATTTCTTCTGAATCCATTACAGAACTTGTCGAAGGAACATATCCTGTCCCCTCTGTCCACGCTAAGACATTCTCATTCTCATATAGGAATTTCAAGAATTCCCAAGTCGCTTCCTGAACTTTTTCATCTTGTGCTGTCATTACTAACATGGCACCTCCCGCAGGAATTTGAGATTCTTTCCCTTCGAAGGCAGGTGAAGTCGTGGTCGCAACATCAAATTTGGCATTGGACTGAATATTAGTTCTTTGAGCAATGGTCGTATACACCATCGCAATTTCCCCTTGGATAAACGATTGAACCCCTTGATCCCATGGTAAATTAACGGCTGTCTCATCTTTTAACACCATATCCGCCCATAGTTGATAAGCATCGATTCCTTCTTGCGAAGCAAAAGCCGCTTTACCGTCTTCGATAAATTTAGCGCCATTGGATTCTAACAAACCTTGCGTCCCCCAGTTATCAGCAGGTTGTTGTAAATAGAAACCATACTTACCTGTTTTGTCTTTAATCGTTGCAGCGAATTCCTTTACTTCTTCCCATGTTTTGGGACCATTTTCATCTAAGCCCGCTTCACGTAAAAGATCTCGGTTCAAATACAGCACAGGATTGGAAACCGAATATGGTAAACCTACTAAAGAGTCTTCTTTATTTTTGGCCAACTCTAATACGTTGGGTAAGAATGTTTTTTCCAGATAATCAGCATTTTCTGAATCAAATTGATCGATAATAGTCTGTGGTTCAACATAATCAAAATTTTCAGAGAAATAATCAACAAATTGCCATCCGATTTGAACCACATCTGGCGTATTATCTCCCGCAACCGCAGCCTGCATATTCTGCATTAATCCTTTATACATATCTGGATTATAAGTTGCGACTACCTCAATCGTATCTTGCGACTCATTAAATTTCTTTACTAATTCTGTGACGGTTTGTCCGCCTTGAGTATCCGCATTCACATGCCAATAATTGACGGTCACTTTCTCTTCAGCTGCTACGGTTTGAACCCCCAAGCCACCTGCTAATGTGCTTAATCCTAAGATCCCAGCTAATACTTTTGTCAAAACTTTTCTCATCTTTCATTCCCCCCAAACAAGATTTTGTACGAACTTACATGAATTATACACATACAGCGTAAATTTCTTGTTAATTTACTGTAAATTTTATGTAAATGAAAAAGTTAAAGATTTTTCAATATGATGTTGTCTTGTCAATATTTCGAAACAAACTCTTTTGATTAGTCATTCCCTTCGCTTGATGTCTCTCGATAAAATCACATAATCAGGTTAAAAAATAGGCTACTTATTCTCGGACAATCCCGACAACAAGTAACCTCTTTTCCTAATTTATATTTTTTTCAACCTTCAACGTCACGTTAAAATACTTCTCCTTCAACTTTTTCTAATGGCAACTGAATACTTGCGATCAAACCTGGATCACCGAAAGAAAATTGAAGTTTCCCCCCATGCAATTTAATTATTTGCTTACTAATGATAATCCCCATTCCATGAGCCGCATAGTTACTCTCTTTAGTATTCAATTCTTCAATCATTCCAAGCTCAATCGTTCCGTTGTCACTCACCACCAAGACAATACCTTCTTCATTGGCAGTTATACTTACTTTAAGCTGAACTTCTTGATTATGTTGTATACTATTCAACAATAAATTATTAATGGCCCGTTCAAGTAAGCTAGGAATACCCAAAATCGTCGCTTTCGTTTCTTCAAGATTTATCTCCATATCGACGTCGGAATAAGTATTCATAAACTCACTTAGACATTGACGAATAAAGGGATCGACCAAAATCTCATCCAGATTCTTGAGTCCACTTGGATTATCCAAAAGATACATGAGATTGAGATTCGAAATAATTTCTTGCATTCGCTGCACTTGAGACTGAATGAGAGATAATTCTTTCTTTGATCCTTCCAACCACTCCAAACGATGGACATTCGCCATAATCAGCGTCAAGGGATTCCGTAAATCATGACTAACACCACGAATCCAATGATCTCGATCCTTTTGATTCTCCTGCATCGTTTCTGAAGCTTGATTTAAGGTTTCTTTGATTTCGCTGAAGTTCCCTTGGACATCCAACTTAACAAATTGATTATTCTTCAAACAATGAACCGCTTCATTGATTGGTTTTAATTCTTCATTTAAACGAAAACGTCCTCTAAAATAGATGATAAATATCATCGCTAACATCCCCAAGAAGAGAATAAGTGCCATTATAAAGATTCTACGCATCAGATCAAACTTATAAAAATTATCTGGCAGTTTATCATAAGAACGTTTTGGATAGCCCAGAACAAGAATACTCTTCTCACTTGGAAAGGTAAACACAGGATAATCCTCTAAATACCAGCGAGTAAATCTCACGATATCGCGATTAGAGTAAGAGCGATTCAACTTTTGAGGTAACAAATAGGATTGCCTAATGTCTCCTTGATCATCTAGCTCCATCATCCAAATCTGTTCTGATTCCAAAAGCGCTTTGTTTTGATCGTTTAAAACAAACTCATTATCATTGTTTATTAATTCATTGAAAACCGCATCAGGATAAGTTTCACTTTGACTCTGTTCATATTCAAAAAAAACTAAATAGCCAACAAACAACACTATTCCTAGCAATGTTAAACCGACTATTACAGCAATATATATCAATAACTGGCGTGCAAAAAATTTAAACATTGTCATGATCTGATACCTCTAATTTATAACCTAAGCCCTTAACAGTCATCAGGTGTTTAGGATTCGAAGGATCTTTTTCAATCTTTTGACGAATTTTACTAATATGTGCCATTAACGAATTATTATACCCATCAAAAGCTTGCCCCCATACTTTCGCCATTAAACTATCAAAGGTGACAATCTTATTTTTTTGGTCGAGTAATACACGGAGAATCGCATATTCTTTTGCTGTTAAGGGATATGTTTCAGAATTTCTCACAACCACTGCTCGACTAAAATCGATTAGACTCGTGCTTAATTGAACGGTCTCCTGATTATCGGGGTAAGCCCTCTTCAAAATAGAGGTGACACGCAAAACCAAATCTTTTGTTTGAAAAGGTTTAACAATATAATCATCGGCTCCTAATTCAAAACCTCGATATTGTTTCTGTAGGTCAGAAATAGCTGATAAAAAGAGCACTGGCAAACGTGACGTTTGCCTTATTTCTTTTAATAAATCAAACCCATTCCCATCCGGTAACAAAATATCGAGAATCACTATATCAAAAGCATCTTGTGCAAAACATTCTAAGGCCATCTGAAAATTTGAAGCCAAAGTCAGCGACTGAAAACCTGCTTCAAACAAAATATTTTGAATTAACATTCTAATTTCATCATGGTCTTCTACAATCAGTATTTTTCTTTGATAAATAGACATCTTAATACCTCTTTTCCTGTCCATTATATCATGCATATAAGAAGAGACGGATGATATTGTCATGATTTAAGGGAGAATTAAGGAAGACATCATCGAGGCTTAAGGCTCATTCATTATGATGGAATTGAGGTGATAATAATGAAAGAAATAATCAGATTTGAAGAAGTCGCAAAAATTTATGACAAGAAACCCGTCGTCAATATTACAGAATTAATCATCAATAAAAGAGAAATTTATGGTTTGATTGGTCCTAATGGAGCAGGAAAGTCCACCATTATGAAGATGATTTGTGGCTTACAAGAAGCTAGTAGTGGTCAAGTAAGCATCCAGGGGCAGCCTTTCTCACACAAGAATCGAAGAAAAATAGTCAGTCAAATAGGCTCTTTAATTGAAGCACCCTCTTATTATGAACATTTAACCGGATTCGAAAATATGAAAATAGTTAGTCAATTGAAGAAGTTAACAATTGAAGAAGCAAATAGTGCTTTAGAAGAAGTCGGTTTAGGAAAACATAAAGACAAGAAAATCAAACATTATTCCTTAGGAATGAAACAACGCTTAGGAGTCGCCATGGCGCTAATTGGCCGTCCTCCTATTATAATTCTTGATGAGCCCACTAATGGATTAGATCCCCAAGCAAAAGAAGAAATTCGTCATCTGATCCGTGATTTGCCGGATAAATACGATGCGACGGTGATGGTATCTTCCCACGCCTTAGATGAAATTGAACGAATGGTCTCTCAAATTGGAATTATTGGGCACGGAGAAATGCTTTATCAAGGTACCATCGAGGATTTCAAACGGCACCAAAGCCGAGCCATTCTTATGAAAACGTCAGATAATCAATTAGCCGCTTCCCTGCTCTCGATGCCAAATGCCATTATAACGGACAACATACTAAAGTTTTCTTATGTAAATGATCAAATAATTGCAGATTATCTCAAACGTTTAATAACAGCTAATATTGAAGTTTATCGTATATATGAAGAACATAAAAGCCTCGAAGAATTATTTATTGAATTTACCCATGATTTAACCTTAACAGGAGGTGAATAGTGATGAATATTGATTTAAATCAACTCGAGCGTTCTAAATATTCGAGTGTGATGTTCATTATCATCTCCGTTATTATCTTAATAGTAAATGTGGGAGCCTGTATTCCTATATTAGGAAACGGTGTTGAGTCTGAACATATTTGGTTCTCTTTAATGGATGCTTTCGCTTTCTTCCAGTTAATTTTAGCACCATTAGTCATTGCTTCACTATACACCTTATGTGTTCAAGTAGAAAATAAACACAATATGTGGAAAATTATCAAATCAAGTGGTATTGACTTGAATCGTGTTTTTCACATCAAATTTTGGTTTATACAGAAAAAATTAATCGCCCTATACCTATTACAATTGTTAACCCTAATCATTGTGGGTAAGAGCTTAGGAATTCAACTTCCAATTCCATGGTTAGATCTTGGATTCTACGCCCTCTCCCTTATTGGTATTAATTTCGCTTTAAGTGCGGTTCATTATTACTTGGCTTTACGCTTTGAAAATCCAATGTTAGGAATGGCTATTGCTGTATTTGGAGCATTATCAGGAATAGGGTTTTCATTAATATCCAAAATGCTCACGTATTTTGTTCCATACTCTTGGTATTCTTTCTTAATTAGAATCCAACATAATTTTGTTGACGGCAAATTGACTCAACATTTAATTTCTCCCAATATATACCCATTGCTAGCCAGTATCATATTAGGAATCATCTTTTATCAATTAGGCCAAAAAGTGGAGGTGGAAGCATAATATGTCTCTTTTCAAAATAGAAATAACTAAACTGAAAGGCTCACTCCTATGGATTCCCTTAGCGCTCCTTCCTATTCTCTCTGTGGGTTATGGGACAATTAATTATGTTGCGAATAAAGAAGTTCTTGCTCGAGAATGGGCAAGCTTATGGACTCAAGTCTTTCTATTCTATGGGGCATTCTTTTATCCCTTTATTATTGGGATCGTCACAGCTTTTATTTGGCATAATGAACATAAACGAAATGGTCTCCAGTTATTGTTGACTGCAGCTTACTCTTATAAAAAAATCATAATGACTAAAATGTTAGTGGCTCTGAGCGCTTTGACTGTCATTCAAATTTATTTCATTAGTCTCTATTTCTTAGTAGGAAGTTTTTTGTCTTTCGAGCAAAATCCTCCTTTTAGTTTATGTTTCTGGATGATCATCATCACTTTACTATCATTGGTCCAAGTGTCTTTCCAATCTTATCTTTCGTTAAAAATTAAGAATTTTTCAATCCCTGTGCTACTTTCTTTGATCTTTGGAATCGTCACCTATCTAGGTTGCGCTCAAAACAAACTAGTTGAAGTCCAATATATCTTCGGAGCAGCTAATATCAGTCTAGCAATGAATAATCAATTTCCTGATATTTCCCTTACTTTATTGGAATGGATGAAGTTGATTGGTTGGGCAGGTTTACTAATCAGCGGTTTTACCTATTTACAAGTACGTTATTTAGAGAAGCTAACAAGATGACTTTCACATAAGTAACTACAGCATAAATACAGTATAATTTCTATCTGACCCCGTACTAGTACCACTACTTGCACAATATAGTAGGGCCATAGATACTTATCGCGGCTTTTGACTTCGATAATAAATCCCATATTTTTAATTTCTCCTACTATCAATCAAGAAGCAGTTCTTTCTTCAAAACTTGAAAGGCCTCACGCAACTTTAGGAGATGTCTTAACTATGAAGCAGGTAATAAGGTAGATGTAGAAAGCGATGAAATCCAAGAATAATTAACTATAGGAAATCTTTATTTTATGCTTTAGAAAACATAGGCACTATCCATTCCGAAGCTTGCCTCTGTCAAGCTGGATAAGATAAGGGAGAGCTCAAAAAGACCAGACGTTCTATTGAACTTCATCTAATCAATAACAACCACCTCCTTTTTTAAAGGAGGTGGTTATTAACTAAGCATTTAAATAATCAAAGGCTGCTACTACAAATGAAGCAGCTACATTTATTAATTCATCTTCATCAAAATCAAACATGGCATGGTGATGACCATTAAATTGACCCTTAATACTTCTTGGATTTGCCATAAATAAAAAGCAACTCGGAATATTCTGAGAAAAGAAGGCAAAATCCTCTCCTCCCATCATACACTCTTTCGTTTGTTCTATCTTAGACTCCCCCCAAAATTGGGTTAATGATTGTACCGTTTCAAAGGTAACGGATGAATCATTTACTAAGGCAGGATATTTGTAATCATAAGTTAAACAGCATTCAACCCCAAAAGCAATTGACATTCCTCGACAGATTTCTTGCAGTCTTTTTTCAATAAATTGCCTAGTGGTCTCACTAATCGCTCGAACCGTTCCTTCGATAAAAACATCATCCGGAATCACGTTCTGATTAAAGCCCCCTGAAACATGCGTCACAGAAATCACCACAGGTTCACTCGCTTTAATATTTCGACTTTTTATCGTCTGAATAGCCCCCACAATTTGATTCGCTACAATAATAGGATCATCAGCATTCTCTGGATAAGCACCATGATATCCTTTGCCACACACCTTTATAGCAAAACGATCCATCGAGGCCATCATAGGGCCTTCTTTATAAGAGATTTTTCCAGGAGGGATGCTGGTATCCAAATGACCGATATGAAACCCCAACATTCGTGTCACTTTCGGTTGTTCTAAAACCCCCTCTTGAATCATGGGTAAAGCTCCACCAGGATATTCTTCTCCTGGTTGAAAGATTAACTTTATCTTTCCCTTAAATAATTCTCTATGCTGGTTGAGAAAAGAAGCGACCCCTAATAATACTGCCGTATGTCCATCATGACCGCACGCATGCATATTGTCATTATGCGAAGCAAAAGCTAAACCCGTTTTTTCCACGATTGGTAATCCATCCATATCGGCTCTTAATCCGATTACCTTGTCATTCTCTTTTCCACCTTTTTCCCCTTCAATGACCACACTTAAACCATTGCCATTGATATATTCTTCAACAGACAGGCCCAAGGTTCGTAAGTGGTTTTTGACGTAGGCAATCGTTTTAGGGAGCTCTAAGCCAATTTCTGGTATCTGATGTAACTCTCTTCGATGGCAAATTATTTCTCGTTCAAGTAAAAATAAATCATCTATCTGACCCTTTTCCATTCGTTTGCACCTATTCACTTAGAAATTTAATGAGCGCTTGAGTGGTATTCATCAGCTCATCTATTTCTAAATATTCCTCTGTGGTATGGACCTTTTGCATTCCAACCCCAATGATCGCGGCATTAAAACCTTCACCCGCAAAGAAATTCGCATCCGATCCTCCACCAATAATTTGATCTTCTGCTTTAACTCCAACTTCTTGATAAGCATCGATCATTTCATTCACAAATTTTAACTCATCTTGCGATCTTAACTCAGGGTATTCACAGTGATTCTTAAATTCATAATCATCCGCATATTTCTTAATAATTGTTTCAAAATTCGACAAAATATTTTCTACTTTTTCTTGAGAATGAGATCTTATCTCACCCGTAAAGGTACATTCATCTGGCACCACATTGCTAGGAAATTCAGCATGAATCGTTGAAATATTTGCTGTTGTGAAGTCATCAATGCGTAAGATGTCCATTTCAGAAATGATTTGGCTAGCAAGTTTAATCGCATTTTTTCCCTTTTCTGGTTCGATCCCAGCATGTGCTTTAATTCCTCTTATTGTGACAGAAAATTTATAACAAGTAGGAGCTTGATAAGCCACTTTATCAGCCTTACCAGCATTATCAACTACAATGATATTTTTAGCAGGTTGAATGTGTTTATAAACATTTTCCCAGTCGATATGGCGAGCTCCTAACATACTTTGCTCTTCGCCCGGAGTAATGATAACGTAAATATCTTGATGATCAAGATGATGTTTCTTAAGATACTCAATTGAAGATAGAATCGCTGCTAATCCTGCCTTGTCATCTCCCCCAAGAGTTGTCGTGCCATCCGTCTTCCAGATCTTCTCTTCTTTTATAATATTTAGATTCTCATTTGGCTGAATCACATCAGTATGACCGTTTAAGGTAACACCTTCTCCAGGTATATTTCCCTTTATCTTGGCAAACACAACGGGAGAATCTCCCCCATATTGTGCTTGATTATGATCTAGATATATTTCCGCTTCTAACTCTTCTAGAAATTGAATAATATATTCCGTCATTTTACTTTCTTGCTTACTGGGTGAGTGGATCAACAACATTTCCTCCAGAATCTGTAAAGTTCTTTCTCTCATAATCATTATCTCCTCTACTTATTATTTTTGACCATCTGACTTCTTGCAAAATAAATCGTCGAGAAGACAGAGGTTAATGTGATAACAAAGGATGGATTCCCTGGAATAAACTTGACGATAAAAATCATTAAACCTGCTACTAACAAGGCAAAAATTCCTGTTTTATAAGATTTCACCATATACTGACCAAAAATACCTCCGTAGATTCCAGGAATAATTAATTCAAAATACTTGGACAAATTTTCAGGTAAAGTGGTCACCACGGTCTGGCCTAAAATCGTTGAGAAGATTACAAAGAAAACCGCTACATAAATTGACATGGCTAAACCAATGGTTCCCATTAATTGCCCTTCTGAAGTTCCTGCTTTATATCCTGAAGCTTCCGTCGCCACAGCAGCTGCAGGAATTTTCATATTAACAGCATTCCCAGATAAATTGGTCATATATAGTCCAGAGGTTCCGACAATCGGATAATAACTAATCGGTTCACTAATATAGAAGGCTCCTGAAACAGAAATTTGAGAAATTGCCCCTGCTATAATGGCTGATAATCCCGGATTATATCCCCAAACAAAAGTCATAATAAAAGGAGGAATTAAAACCGCAATAATCCCAAGTAATATAGAGATTCTTCCAAATGGTACGATATTTTTAGTGAATTTTTCATATGTGTTCATTATTTTTCCTCCTATACAAAGAACATTCCAATAAAGGCTCCGCCAAACATTGCAATGGTGAGTGACCAGGATCCAATCCACTCAATATTTTTCCCAATATAGTGGCAAATAATCATAATGACTAGCCCACCAATGGTAGCAGCTGCATGCGCAGGATTTATCTGAATATTAACCGAATTGTTCATCACAAAATAAGCGAAGGCCCCTAACATAGCCCCTAAGCTCACTGCTGGTAATAATTCTTTTCTTCCGCCGGTCATAACGTCATTAATTTTTTCCATTCTATGAGCAAATAAAAAGGTCACGATCAGCCATCCCAACACCCCTAAAGCAGGTGTCCAAAGCGCATTGGCATATACGGTCGGATCCATTACGGGCCCCAATTCTCCTCCTGCAGCCTTAGCCCCAAAAGTCGCGGCCATCGTCTCATAATTAGTTCCTCCAATTACAGCCAATCTTAAGGCTGCAACCGGAGCACCTAATGATACAATTAGGGAGAGTATACTTCCCATAATTCCTAACGCAGGCCCAATACTACTCATGGCTGCAACTTTCATCCCTTTTTTCACTCGTTCTTTATCCATGTTCAACTCTTTGGTTGTTTTCAATGCTTTCCTCAACATATACGTTCCTTGAATCACAACTAATATAATCCCAATTGATGAACCTAAATACATCAATGGATGATTTGCTAAGTGAAGATGACCTTCCATAAATTGACCTCCTTAATATTCCCAAAAATTAACAACACCTTAAAATGAACGCGCTTTCATTTAATAGGATTTTAACATGTTTCTTTGGATCTGAGTATGCTAGAATTATTGATAAGGGGCATAGGTCAAAACTATATGGAGAGAAAACCATGAATGTAGACAATTTAAAAAGAATTATAGAAATATCTAAAACAGGTTCAATTAGTAAAGCTGCTCATAATTTGTTTATTTCTCAACCCTATCTTAGTAATGTATTAAAGGAAACTGAACAAGAAATTGGATTCAATATTTTTCAAAGAACAAATGATGGTGTCATTTTAACTGACTTGGGACAGTTATTCATTGACCAAGCCCAACAAATTCTATTAAAATACGATGAATTCGAAAGAATGTTTATTGGAGAGACAAGTAAACTAGAATTGTTATTAATATCTGCAAGGAGATCTTCCTATATTTCAATTGCTATCAGTTCATTAATCAACCACCTTAGAGCACAAAACATTGCGCTTTCCGTTCGTTTTTCAGAGTGTACGAACCAGGAAGTCATCAATAATATCTATACCGCCAATTCTGACATTGGAATTATCCGTTTTGATGATATGTATCAAAATCATTTTGTCAATCAACTGACTGCCAGAAATATTGAATGGTATGAATTACAACGAACTCAACGGGTTATTTTAATATCCAAAAAGAATCCCCTCGCCTACAAAAAAAATATTTTTTTGGAAGATTTAAAAGGATTTATCGAAATTATTCATGGTGACTTTGAAGTAAATAGCATGGATAAAGAAAATCATAAACATAAAGTGTATGTCTATGAAAGAGGGACTCTTTTAGATTTCGTCTCTAATATTGACAATAGTTATACTTGGACGACAGCCACGCACCCTCAAATTATTGAAATGTATGATTTGACTGAACGAAAAGTTGTCTCTAGTCAAAATCAAGTCATTGATTATGTCCTTTATAAAAAAGAAAATAAACATCACAAAGAATCAAGGTTGCTTCTTGAATTTATTAAAAAAGCCATTTCTGAGTTAACCATTCCATATTAAGCAATGGCTTGCGATGTATTATTAAAAAGAGGCTGTGATATAAGTAAATTGTTTTTGAAAAAATATAATACTCTGTTCTTAATCTTCATTCGCAGCTATTGAAATGATAAAGAAAATAATAATTTTATATCACAGCCTTTTTTAGCTGATCAAATTTTACTCATTAAAGTCATAAAAATAAGCTCCTCCATAGGTCTCTTTTACTTTATCCATATATTCTTTTGATCCAACAACTTCTTTGCCAGCATCTAACCATTCAGAATTTTCTTCATCTTCTGTATTGACAATAAGCCCAATCGCAAAATTTTGAGCACTCTCTGAAGGTTCTACTGCTAAATAATTTTCAAAGTCCATATCATTTTGTTGTAGCATCATTGGCGGTGTGATGATTACATCTACATCCTTAATATTACGAACAGTCGCTGTTATTTCGGTCTCCAAGATTTCAATTTTTTTAGTATTTTCTTGAATATCTCCTAAATTATAAAATTCACCTTTCTTTTCTCCTAAAGTCACTAATCCAATGTCCTCTAATAAAATTAATGATCGTTCCATATTGGCCGGATCACCTGCAATCGCAATAACAGCTTCTTCAGGAATATCTTCAATCTTTTCATGCTTTTCTGAATAGAGTGCCTGAGGTCCATAAGCAATAAATGGTTCCACCATTTCTAATTTTGCATTATTTTCTTGGTTGAATGTTTCTAACCAAACTTTATGATTAGCAATAACACCATCAATTTCACCTTCACTTAACGCTACAGCAGGTAGATGATTTCCATCAAATGAGATAACTTCAACTTTATATTCTCCCTTTTCTTCCATCACTTCTTTAAAGTGTTCGACCAAGGGGCTTGAGGTTCCAACGGTACCAATTTTAATCGTTTCTTTCGCAAAAGCCACATCTGTACTCATAGCAAACATCGTAACCGCCATAATCAATAACAATAAATTTTTACACATATTTTTCATTCTAAATTTCCTCCTATTTTTTCATACTATGATCATATATTTTATTTCCAATTGTTTGAACAATTTGTACCATAAAGAACAAAATCACTACTGAACTGTATAAAATAAAATCATCAAAACTTTGGTAGCCATAATTAATCGCTACAGATCCAATCCCACCTCCTCCAACGGCTCCAGCAATCGTAGAACCCGCAATATTATTAACAAACGCAATGGTTGTAGCCGAAATTATTGATGGAATAGACTCTTTAATGACTATTTCTTTTATAATATTTAAATCACTTGCCCCATAAGATCGAGCGGCTTCAATCGTTTGCGGATTAATTGACCTAAATGAATTTTCCAAATACCGACCAATATTCGCGGTACAGGCTAATATCAAAGGAATAATGACTGCCTTAGGACCAATCGAAGTGCCCACAATGGTTCTCACTACAGGTGATAAAGCAATAATCAATATCAAAATAGGAATACTCCGAACAAGATTAACAAATAAACTGATCATTGAATAAATTCTTGGATGAGGTTTCAAACCATTGGGTGCATAATAATAAAGAGTTAGACCTACCGCCAAAGCTCCCACCATCCCAATCACAACAACAATCATTACTAATTCTATAGTCACCCATGTAGCAGGTAAAATTAAGCTTGATAGCCGATCATACATTTCAGATAACATTTCACTATTCATAGTTAACAGCCCATTCGATATGATTTAGTTCTAAAATATTTTTGATATCAAGATAGTGCTCAAAAGCAATCTCAATTTCAAATTCACTTAAAGTTTTATATTTAAACTTAGTAGATTGAGTCGCCATTACTATTAGACTGTTATCTTCAATAATTAATTGATTAATAACATTAGATTGTGCTTCTAAATCAACAAATAATAATAGTTGAATTCGAGGCTGGTTCGGCCATTCTTTAGACATACTTAGGAGACGCTTTTGCTTATATTGAGTCAACGGATCGCTTAAATTGATTGCCTTTCCATTTCTTATCTCCATAACTCGATGTGAAATTAATTTCAAAACATTCATTTCATGCGATACTACCATAAATGTAACCCCTAATTCATGATTTAATTTCTCATATAAGGTTAGAATAGATGCAGTCGTCTCAGGATCTAATGCAGAGGTTGCCTCATCAGATAATATCAGTTCTGGCTCAGTCACAAGAGCCCTCGCAATGGCAACACGTTGCTTCTGCCCCCCTGATAATTGATGGGGATACGCATATAATTTATCTTCAATGTTAATGAGTTGAGTAATTCTTTCCACTTTCTCTTTTATTACACTTTTCGAAATTTTTTTGATTTTCAAAGGTAAGGCTATATTTTCAAAAACATTTAACCTTTCCACTAAGGAAAAGTTTTGAAAGATCATCCCAATATGAGATCTAAACTCATTCATTTCCCGATTATTAAGTGCTGAGATATCCGTTCCACTAACCACTACTTGACCCTCTTCAAAGGGAATCAAACCATTAATACATCGTAATAAGGTCGATTTCCCTGAACCACTATTGCCCATTATGCCGAATATTTCTTTCTTTTTAACAGAAAATGATATTTGATCTAGAATTTTCTTATTATGATAGTTTTTGGATAAATTATTTACGGTTATCATATTAATTTCTCCCATTTGCACCATCTATTCTCTATTATTGATAATCATTATATGAATCTGGTTTTACCAATTTACACGAAGGTTCAACTCTGTTTGGCAATGAGTCATCCCGACTCCATTCAATCCAGCAGCCATCATAAAGATAGGTGTGTTCCCAACCTAATATAAAAGTCATAAATAAAGGGGTACATGCTCGCCAACCTGTACCACAATAGAATGCGATAGGATCATTTTGATTAATTCCTTGTTTCTTCCAAATAGAAGCAATCTCATACGGAGACCTTAGTCTACCATCTGGCGAATAATAATCATCCATTTTTTTGATCCGTCTTCCACAATATCCCCAAATACTCCCTTCCGGTTCACCTACTACTATTTCATCTGACAGTGAATCCAATAATTCATAACCACTGATATCACCCACATGTTCTTCCCAAGCACGAATACTTACCAATTTAAGTTTTGATTTATGCTGTTTTGCATAAATTTCTTTTCCTGTTATAATCACTTTGTCATCATGTAGAGGGAACTCTCTTTCAAAGACTCCTTTTTTATTTTCTTTACTAGGACCTGATTCTATAGGATAGCCTAATTGCTTCCACAGTTTAATTCCTCCATCAAGAATTCTTATTTTATCCACACCAGCCCAATATAAAATAAAGGCTGCTCTATAAGAGGCAGTTATACTATTAGAATAGACAATAACTGTTATATCCTTAGATATTCCTTTAAATTCAATATAATTTTTAATTTCATCAAAAGAGCGAATATTTAGAAGGGTCTCATCCTCTATTTGACTAATATCAAGTAATGTTGCCTGAGGCAAATGTTCATTCTCAAACTGTTGATAGTAAGAATGAACTTCTCCTTCAATTTCACCATCATTAACAATACTATTTGCATCAAAAATTAAATAACCTTTTCCATCATAAGTATCCGGGCTTTCCTCATTAATGAGGTCCATAACCCATTCAGGACTCACTATAAATTGGTATCCAGGAAAAATATAAAAATTTTCTGCATATAAATCATAATATTCCTTTAAATTGCTCAATCGAAAGAATATATCAATTGAAATATATTCCGAAAAATATTCTATGAATTGATTTAATCTATTTCTATCAGAGTCATATATTAGTATTTTTTTCGTAAAATCAATTCCCTTTTGTTGAGCAAAACTTAATTTTTTCTCTACATTTATATAGGGAATCCATTCTATAGGAAAATTAATTGCCCCCATAATATGCCCTTTGACTCCTTGTTTTTCATAACCAAGAAAATGATCACTCCTACGTATATCTACTACAATATAATCTCGAAAATTTTGGCCCAATTCATTAGCTTCTATAATATTGGCAAACATCTAACCCTCTCCTTGAAAAAAGCCTTCCCATTCTCATGCCCTATCATTAATTAATCTTAATTTAAAATATTCATATTTCTAAACGTTAATTTTAATATAATTATTATTTTTTACCAATCAGCGTTATTAATTAATACTCTTTCCCTAGAGATAAGTAGATACTTTTTATGCGGCTTAACAGACTTTTATGCTATTATAATTTTCAATAAATAATTTAATTCTTCCTATTTATGGGAAATTAGCCACAAAACAAAGCGATTTAATTCTACATTTTTAAAACAAAATAAAAAGAGAAAACACTGACAAACTCAAGTGCTTCCTCATTTATAAAACTAGTCTAAACTCAAATATCCCTCAACAGCTTGAGCAATAAAGGCTGTTAACTGACCGTTACCAAAGCGATCAAAATAATCACTAAAACGTGGATCATCTACATAAGTATCCGCAATACCTATCAAGACCTCGTCATCAAAAAAACCTCCTTGTTCCTAATTTCTAGCATAAAGGGTCACGTAAGGTGATAGTCAAGTGGTTTAATTATTTAAATCTTCAAAAACCTCTCTTGAATTATAAAAAATAAAAAGCCAACCCACATTTCTTGATAGGCTGGCTTTCTAATTATTCATCATCGTAGAGTCCTTGATGTAATGCTAAGATACTTTCATGTCCAGGTAATGGTGGCAAGCCTAGGGAATCTTTTCGAGTAAATGCTTCATGAAGTCCTGTAGTCCAATGAGTATTCTTCACTTGTGCAGGTGAAATCTCTGACACAATTGTTTCACCTTTTCCGTCTAATATTTTTTGGCCAAAGAGTGGATCGATCAAGCTTCCACGCCCTACTGCGATCATGTCTGTATGATTGTCGACCGCATCTTGAGCTGCCTTCTCATCAAAGACTGATCCTACCACGATAATCATTGTTTCATCACCAACAATTTCTTTAAAAAGCTGACCATAAGATTGATCATAACCTTCTGGTTTAGAATCATAGCCCTCCCATAAAGAAAGACTGAGATAATCCAATCCATATTTAGCCACTTCTGCTATCAATTGGCTCGATTCTTGGAAGCGATAACCGACTACATTGCCATGAACTTCTTCTGGCGACAAACGATAACCTAGGATAAAGTCTTCAGGTCCGTATTCAGTCATCACTCTTTTAACTTCTTTGATCACTTCAAGAGCAAAGTTCATGCGCTTTTCAAGCGTTCCGCCCCACTTATCTTGACGAACATTGGAGGTTTCAGAGAAAAATTGTTGAATTAAATAATGATTAGCGCCATGAATTTCAACACCATCAAATCCGACCTCAATCGCCCGTTTGGTTGCTCGTCCAAAGTCTTTGATAATCTCTTCAATTTCTTCATGAGTCATTTCACGTAATGAATAATTAAGAAAAGGAAAATCAATAGCACTAGGGGCTAATACTTCTTGTCCTCTGCTTGCTCGTATGCCAGCCTCACGCCCACCATGATGGATTTGAAGAATAGCTTTATTGCCATCTTTCTTCAAAGCCTTCGCAATGGATCGAATGGATTCAATGTGCTGATCGTCTTGAATCCCTAATTGTTCAGGATATCCTAGTTGAGAGCATGGCCCACCCGTTTCGGATACATAATGATATTCCGTAATTAACAGACTCGCTGCTTGGGACCGAGCGCTATAATACTTCAATGTATCTTCCGTGGCATAGCCTCCTGCACTTCCGGAATAAGATAACATCGGCGGCATCGCGATTCGGCTTTTTAATTGTGCACCGTGACGTAAAATAATGGTATCCGTTAATTTTTTAGTCATTCTAACACTCCTTGACATAATATTTGTAACTTTTGTTCACTGATCAAACTAACCATAATCAGCTTGTCTCTATTGAGGCTAACAATTTGCTTATTCACTTGAATAAGTATTCAACCTTTCATAAGATAGAATATAGCAACCTGCTTCTAAAATACATTAATATGCTTTTGTCATTGAATAATGTTAGATGATAAAATAATTGTTCCCAACTAGTATGTCTTCTATTATTAACTTCCCCCTTATAAAGTGTGTTAAAAATTAAAAATTATTTTCCTTTTATTGAATCTCAATCTCATTTGTTTTAAGAAATGTCAAAGGTCCGTGACTGATCAAGACCACTATTTTATCTTGGGCAACTAATTCAGCGATTGCTTCTTCCATAAAGACGATCAATGATTGATAAATATTGGTAAAAGGTTCATCTAATAGATATAAGTCTGCCTCTTTAGCAAGACTTATAATAAACAGAATCATTCTTTGTTCTCCACCGGAAAGATCACGGATATTTTTATTCCACATTTCTTTAGAGGAAAATAACAAAGGAAACAATTGGTGCATTTTCTGATTCTTCAGAAAATGGTTAATTTTTAAAATTTCTTTTCCCATTCCAAAAAAATAAACAGCCCTAGACAGACTGTTTATTTTCAAAATCTTTATATTAAAGCTTAAGCTTTGGTCTTGCGATCATTAATCCCTATTAAGAAGGTTCCTAATGAAACCAGAATCAGAATATAAGGAGCTTGATTTGAAAGCTCTCCCGTTTCAGGCAAGACTGAGACAGCTGAAGTTTCTTGGACAGGAATTAGTCCCTTTTCCTCCTCTTCTGCATCAACCACTTCAGGCTGAACCTCCTCCTGAATTGGAGCTTCTTCAACCGGTTGACTGGCAACAGGTTTTGTTCCAATCTCGATAATCATCGGAATCATTTCTCTAATCGATAATGCGGATTGAATGTCTTCACTTAAAACATTATTTCCAGCAAAGTATTTCATGATCTGTTGAATTGTCAATCCGTCTGAGCCGATTTGTAAGACATTTTCTTGCCCTGCTTCTACTTGATCATTATAAACATATTGTACGTCATACGGCGTCCATTGATAAACTTCCTCTATTTGGTTGCGATAGAAGGCATACAATAAATCATGGTCTTCAAATAGCTGTCCCATCTGGAGGAGTAAACGATCATTCCCAAAGGCACTTCCAAATTGAATCCCTAAAGGTAAACCATTATCTGCTAAATGTGCGGGTAGACTAAGAGCTGGCGTGCCGGTTAAATTGGCTAATTGAGTGAAAGGCGTCTTAGTCCAAGCAGGTAACCATTGTTGGTAAATCAAGTCGAGTCGTTCTTCTTTTGATAAGTGAGACATATCGAGCATCGTATCTTTCAGTTCTTCAGGAATATGAAGATAATCTGCTTCTGGCGCTGTAGTAGCCGTTGTTGGTGTTAGAAAAAGCGGAAACTTTTGGTAAAAACTCTCCATTTCCCTTTCCATGAAGCGCACATATTCCCAAGCCTGATCCACATCTTCTGGGTCTAAAACTTGTGACGTTTGATAGAGCGCCCACGTTAACAATTCCACATCTGACGCTTGCAGATTGCGACCCATTAACTTTTGTGCTTGATAATTAGCAATCCCCGACCCACTCGCTGCAATGGTGTAATAGCTTTCCATCATTTTCTTGCCATCGATTGGATAATCGACTTCGACTAATTGATAGCCTTGATTTTTCAGGAAATCGACTGCATTCAACACCGCTTCCTCTGCTTCCAGATCCATTGGCGTTCCTGCTGGTGTTTTGAGTGAATAGGCAATCGGGAGACTCGGATTTAACAAGTCATGCCCCACTTGTGAAGCTGCCTGATCTTTTAGAAGGGTCTCAAAAAGCTGAATGGTGTCTTCCATCGTTTGGGTCGTGACAAAGTGACTAGTCTGGCTCCTCAAACTACCAGAGTTCGCCTCCAAAATCCCGCGTGAAGGATGAAGTCCAATCAAGCTCGACCAAGAAGCAGGAATTCGTGTTGAGCCCCCTGCATCACTGGTTGTTGCGACGGGAACTTGACCAACGGCTACGGCTGCAGCCGATCCTCCAGATGACCCACCCGGATTATGGTCTAAAGACCAAGGATTATGGGTATCTCCATAAAGATCAGAATTCGTCACATTGATCCAGCCTAGTTGAGGATATGAGGTCTGTCCAATCACAATAAAGCCTGCTTCTTGTAAAGCTTTTACGTATCTGCCAGTTGTCTGCGAAATCTGATCTTCCATAAAGCCGATTCCCAGTGAATTGCTTCCTCCTTCAATCGAGTGTCCCAAACCTTTCACTAAGATTGGCACTCCATAAAAAGCTTGTCCTTGATCGGTCATCGCTGCTAATTCTGCTAAAGCTGCTTCTTTTCTTAAACTAATCACATTATTTAATTCTGGATTAGTCATTTCAATCATTTCAAAAGCAAAATCAATTAAAGCTTCCGGAGTCGTTCTCCCCTCACGGATTGCTTGGGCTAATTCCACAGCAGATGCCTGACGGTAGTCTTCCAAGGTTAAAGCTTGACTCGTCTCATCGAGGTCTTGTTCTGCCACGGTCGTTTCTGTGACTTCTATATTCATCGCTGCTGAAGATATCGAATCTTCAACTGTTGTTTCACTGACTTCCAAACTGGTCTCATCATTTGAAAAACTCTCTGAACCTGCTTCTGGAAGAGAATCTGATTCACTTTCTGTCGTTTCCTCAACCGTTGTCTCGACCTCAATAGTCGTTGAGACCTCCGGAATACTGACGGAGTTCTCTGGTGACGTCACCGTTGTTTCAATCGACGCCTCAGGAATAGTTTCTTGAGCCTGAACAGCTGTTAAAACAGGTGCAAGCCCAAAATTCCCCGCTAAGATGACTCCTAACAACAAAGAATTGACGATTTTTTTCACAATACCAACCTACTTTCATCCCATATTAATACCTTCTATTATAGATAAGAAAGGGCTTTTAGTAAATGACATACTAAAGTTATCAAGGTGATTTTCACTAAGAATCTAATGATAAAAATATGTGAATCATCCAATTGTATAAGAATAGGTAAAACATATCCAATAGAAAGTCATCTTTCTTTTACTTGAGAACATAAAAAGACAAACACCCATCAATGTAAGAAAGCATTGACGAGGTTTGTCCAACCTATCCGAAATGAGATACTATTTAATTAAATTCACGAAGCAAAATGATAGATCACCCACAATGATGCTAGCCTCCTGCGCTTCTATACTTACTCAATCCCCATCTCCAAATTGTCAAGTAAACAATCGAAAAAACAAAGATTCCCACAAACAAATTAACAAAAGTAGCCATAGTATATAAATTATGACTAAATAAGAGATCCTTAACGGGAAAATAGCCTACGAAACTAAATGGTACAACAATTAACAGAACTTTTAATAGCATTGGATAAATGGACAAGGGGTAATTCGAAAGCTGAGATATTTCCCACAAAATGCTTTTTAACCCATCAGTCGATATCCACCAAAAAGATAGACTACTTAACATCAAATATATTCCATACCTCACCAGCACAGACGATATTAAATAACCGATCAATTTAATAAAAAATACAAGATGCCAAGTGTTTTCCATTTGACTAATTGCAAATGCGAGCAATCCCGCAGCAAATATCGCTTCAAACACAGTCTCTTCATCCAATTCAAACACAACAAATTGAAACAAAATATTTAAAGGTCTTAACAAAAAGATATCCATCTCACCCGTATGAATCATATACGGGACTTCCAAGACCGTCACAAAAAACATTTCAAACAAAGCTCCTGACAACATTAAAAAGCTATAGAAAAACAACATTTGATACCCATTAAATTCACCTAAAACTTTTGTTGTCGACATGATGATATAAAGTACAAACAAGTTAGAAATCGTATCTAGAAAAAAGCCTAAATTTCCTAACACGAAATCAACCGGATATAGCCCTATTCTTTTCACATCCATCTTAACGAAATACTTATAGATAGATAAATGAAACTTAATTTTTTTGATCATCGTTAGCCTCCCATAACATCCAGTTTATTCGATACATAGCGATACATCCTGAATAAAATTAAACTTGCGACACCGATCCAAGCTAACTGAACAAAAATTGAAGTTAAAGGATCAAAAAAGGCTATACCACTTATCATCGCAACCGGATAATAGCTAATTGAGGCAAAGGGTGACAATATTACAATTCGTTGAATAAATTCAGGATACAAATTAAGCGGTAAAAGACTGCCACCTAAGAACAACAGCAAACCGGCCATCAGACTTTTTAATCCATTGATACTAATTAAAACGGTAGATAACAAACCAATCATATAGCCTAAAATGAAGGCTAAGATCCAACTCAATAAAACAGATACAAGCACGATTAATAAAGAGTCGGGTCCTTGCCAATCCGTAAAACTCTCACGGAAAAACACTAGATATAATAGCCAGACAGGAATGAGTCGGTACAATAATTTATAACCCACATTTCCCATTTGTACCCCAAAATTAATAAAAAATAAACTTTGGGGACGGTGTAGAAAATTAATAATGTCTCCTTTTAATACCTTACTCGAAATAAAATCAGCAGCAGAGAAAATCGGCAAAATTAATGAAAAGGTTAAAGCACATAAAATGTAAATCGCTATCGCATTCGTATTGAAGTTTTCAACCCTTTCAACGTATTTCCAAATATAATATTGGACTAAAACCGCAACAAAAGTACTCAGAACGCTAAAAACATTATTCATTTTGTATCTACTATTCACCTTGAATTGATAGTAGGCGTAAGTCATTATATGATTCATTCTTCATCTCCTTGCCCTTGATAATCATAATTTCAGAAAAAGTCAGAACAGATACTTCTATTTGTAAATCTTGTCTCGACTTTTTAATTTGGCGCAATACATCCTCTTCTGCAATTTCCCTTACATCGAAATAATATTCTAACGAGGACACATTTTGAGTGAATAATTTAAGACCCTCAATTGAAATATCGGCATCAACTGTATCATGAAGGACCACTTTTCTAAGGTAGATGTATTCTTCTTTATAATTACAGACACTTCCTTGATATGCATTCTTGCCATCATTCAAAAGAATAATTTTATGGGATACTTTTTCGATTTCAAGAAAGTCGTGACTTGTAATCAAAAACGTCGTTCCTTTGCTTTGATTCACTTTTAGAATAATTTCCATTATTTTTTGCTTGGTTTTAACATCCAATCCGATGGTAGGTTCATCTAAAATCACTAACTCAGGCGAATGTAGCATCGCACAAATAAATTCGCCTCTCATTCTCTGTCCCAATGACAGCTCTCTAACAGGTTCATTTGCATAGTCTACCACTTCTAATTCTTTCATTAACCATTCTATCCATTCATCATCTTCTTTAGTATTTTTACTGTAAATTTTTTGAAGAAACTTAAAGGAATCAATCAAGGGTAAATCCCACCACAAATGCGATTTTTGTCCAAATAATACTCCAATTCTTTGCGCATTTTCTTTCCTATTAGTAAATGGATTCTTTCTAAATACAGAAATATCCCCTGAATCGGATGGAATAATTCCAAGTATCATCTTAATCGTAGTGGACTTACCCGCACCATTTTCTCCAATATATCCCACGATTTCTCCCTGATTCACAGCAAAAGATAATTCTTTGATCACATTCTTTTTGCTTTTAGGTAAAAACATTCTCTTCCAAATCGGTTTATTTGCTTGCTCTTCTGTATCAACGTATGCTTTTACCACTTTATTTAAAAATATCACTGAGCCATCCTCCAATATTAAATTTTCAATAGTGTCCCATCAATATACATATATTCTGTAGGTTTTGGAAGCATATGGAATCCTCTATAATTCGACAAAGTATAGGCACCATATTCTGGAAATAATAATCTATCGTTTTCATATAATTCTGGTAAAGTAATTGGATCGTCAAAATATGTATCTCCAGAAAACATAGTATTTCCAAAAAAGTAATATTTTTTCTGAAAAGAATCATCTAATGTTTTGTTATTTAAAACTATTGGACTCCCCATATGCCACGGCCCAGAAATCCATTTAGATGAATCTAAAAAAGCATAGTTAACATCAGCATTCTTTTTAATTGCAATTACTGAAGTCAATAGCATACCTCCATATTTAATTAGTGCATCTCCTGGTTCATAAATAAAATTAATTTTACTTAAAACAGGATCAGCTTTAAT
The DNA here is from genome assembly GCF_015863205.1 of Facklamia lactis. Lineage (GTDB taxonomy): Bacteria > Bacillota > Bacilli > Lactobacillales > Aerococcaceae > Facklamia > Facklamia lactis. The sequence goes on from NZ_JACBXQ010000001.1 coordinate 538,892, forward strand.
TCGAAATAACTCTTTTAGAAATTCGTGTCTTCCTGATCTATAGAAGCCTAGAATATCTCCACCTAGATTAATAGTATCTATAGCAGGATATCTATCTATCAAATTTATCGCAATCTCTAGTTGCTTACGTAATTCCACTAAACTTCGATTTGAATTATGGAAATGAATCCTTTTAAAATATCTCTGCAGTCTATTTTCATTTATGTATTTAAACAAATGATCACTTAACGAGATTCCAAATGAACAATATTCTCCTACAGTCTTGATTCTCAACCCAAAAGTCTTGTTTTTTTGAAAACTAACAAATCTTTTAAGCTGAGACAAAGAATCAATATCAACCAAAGTATCATCATCAAATTTTGAGAAATCGCTCTGTGTAAATGTGGGATTCATTGCTGATATTCTTTTAAACCCTATCTTCTTTGCTAAATTATATTCTTGGACACTTGCAATATCAATCCCTAAACCTAATGCTTTGAATATTTTTAAGATTTCCGTGTTATGATTAGCTTTCATAGCAAAAAAAAGCTGATTTTTCTCATTAATTCTTAAATCAGTTTGCAAATTTTTTACAGTTTCAGTAATGAATTGCTTGTCATAAATCACAGCTGGACTAGTGTCCAAAGCAATTATTTTTTCCCTTAACTTTTCCGAATATCTAGGATATAATGTTTTAGAAAATTTCACCCCCTCATCACCTCACAAATTATTTATTATATCAATTATTTTCTCTAAATCTTTATTATTAAACCCAATTGCCAACTTTAAAAACCACTCATCTCTCTCTATTGAATAATTTATAATTTCATATCTTGATTCAAAGAAACCAAAGCTCGCCCCATTATAAAACTCTATTTTCATCTCCGAAACTCTATTTTCAATAAATTTCAAAGCCTCAATATAGCGTGCTTTTCTATCTGGTTTTAATTTTATTATAATCATAGGCGATACACTCCACAAATAGTTCCAATCATCCAGAATTGGATGAAAAACCTCAAACTTTTCACTATTTAACCTTTGTGCCACCCATCCATTATTATTAAATATTGCACTTGAGTATATGGATAAAACTTCATTGCTATACATAAAAGGATGTGAAATACCTCTCAAATTATTTAAACTTAAATTTATACTATATAGCTCTCGGTTTTTTTCGCATTTGTCTAAAAAATTTTTCATACTTTGAGTAAACTTTCCGGCTTCAGAAAAAATGATTTGAGTTAAGCCAGCACTACTAATTTCCAATCCTAACTGATGCAATTTTAATAACGATTCTGTTATAACTAGTATAACTTCTTTGTTAACTCGCATAAAATCATAAAGTCTATCTATATCTAAATGTAAGTGGGTAGTTAATGTACAATCAATTATAATCATTTTAATTTTTTTTACCGTATCATTTGAAACGAACTTATCCATTATCTGAAAGTAATCAATACTCTGCATTTTCTCAGAATACAATACAGGTTCAACAATCAAAACATCATAATCAATTAGCACATCATAATTTTCTAATTCTGTAACATAAACATAAGGTAGACCTGAAATATAATAAAAAGTTTCAAAATAGCCCCTAGAACAAAGTATTTGAATTTTCTTTCTAGAATATCCATCCATATATGTTCTAATAGAATTGACTATTGCTCCAATTCCTGAATTATATAAAAGAGCTTTATATGTCAATCCATCAGGAACAGCAAATGTTTCACCATAATAATTTTCTATGTTAGGATATCTTAAATTACGTTCATAGACAAAATTATCTCCCAAAATTTTATTTTGTTCCTCAATACTATTTGCTATTTTGGAAGGGGATTTATACCATAAACTTTCCCAATACGATTTATCTTTGATAATTTTTTTTCTAAAATCTTCTCTATGTAACCTTATATAATTCAGACTAATTTTTTCTGTTTCTAATATAGTATCAGTTTTAATATATTCTATGTTCATTTTTATACCTTTTATTCTCTAATAAAATTAATATCAAAAGTTGATTAACTGTCATAGCATCTAATTTCTGATTATCATTTAGCTCAACTATATCAATACCTAAAATTTTTAAATTATTAATAATTTTTATCAAAACACTTGAGATTTCTCGAAATTCAAATCCCCCAGGCAATGGTGTACCTGTTGATTGCATTATTGAAGTCGACAAACAGTCCACATCAAAAGTAATAAAATACGGAATACTTTTATCTAAACTATCAATTATTTGATCAATATTTGATATCGTTTCTTCTACACTAAAACTATTTATTTTAGCATGAGATACAGATAAGATATTATTTCTAATCCCTAACTGAGTAATGCTCTTTATCTCTTTGCGCTCCACTAAAAAATCTAAAAAATTAGCATGATTTAAATCTCTTTCCCAATCATTTCTTGAAATTCCACTATAGTCCTGGTGTGCATCTAAATGTATAATTCCAAATTCCTCTATTGATTCGCACATCCCCATTAATGTTGCATAGCTGATCGAATGATCTCCACCTAAAATAATTGGAAACTTATTACTACATAATAAATATTCTATTACATTTATTAAATAATAAAATTCTTTGCCGTTGCTTTTAAACACTTCTCCTTTTAGATCTCCTAGATCTCCCACTAATATTCCTTTACGTCTTAAAGTCTCATTTTCCAAAATAGATGTACTATTATACCTTAAGACTGAAGGGCCAAATTTACTACCACGATACTGTGACGCACCTAAATCATACGGAAATCCCACAAATATATATTCTGCTTCTGTTTTTTCTAACATAATGTCTGACAAAAATACTTCATCGGAATCAAACATAGTGAATATACTTTTTCTATTTTCCTTTTCTTTAATAATTTCATTAAAAACATTTTCATAACAGTACCGATATTCATTAGTATCTGAAGTTAATAACTTTTTTATTTCGTTACATTCACTTATAGATAATTCTTTTTTTAAGCCTTTAAGATAATCCCACAAAAATGCTTTTTCTTTTTTTGAATTAATATATAAAACAGCCATATCCATGCTCCTAAAAAAACTTCTTTACTCAACTATGGAAGTAAAGAAGCTTATATTTTCTACAAATATTCTATGACATTCTTTGCCGCAATCTACTTCCACCGCCTTTTGAAAACATAAAGCCAAGTTCAGCTTCTTTCTCTTCAAAAATCTCTACATCACCTTCTTCTAGCAAAGATGCTTTTAAATCTTCGATAGTTTGTTCAAAAGAAACCAGTGAGCTGCTTTCACTTAATATCGCCTTTTCCATACTCCACCTCCTTCCTAAACTATTTAATTCAAAAATACCATACGTTGAAACCGCTGTCAATGTTCGTTTTCTTGTAATTTCACATAAATAAAATTCCATTAAAATACATTATTGATTCTATATCTTTTGGATCTTCTTGTATAAATATAACTAACAAAAATTTTAAGTATTAGTCATGAATCTTTGGTTCTTAAAAATCACATTAAGGGGTGATATCCCCTAATGTTTTTGCCAAACGACCATCGAATTTTTACACTCCAAGACGAAAGAAGATCGACGTAGTCTGCCTTGTAGATCTAGACCGAAAAAGAGTAGGCCAGTTGAAGAACTGGCCTACTCTTTTGTAGAGTGGTCTCTTGCGAGGGAAATATTCGAAGGATTAATCGTTTTTTCAAAAATAAATCACTTATGTCACAACCTCAATCTTTTTTAACAACATTGAAAGCTAATTATTGCAATAACCTCTAAAGCATAGGAGTTGTTTAACATGCTTCCTCAGCTTTTAAGCTTTCCGATTGAACCCTCTCAGCTCCAAACATTTGATAATAAGTGATCTCAGCTTCCATTTCTTAACAAAATTTATTTTTGAAATGATTTTAATCAACTTTATTGCCATACACTTGCTCAAATTGGTCGAGTCGTTTAAGAATCGAGCCGTATGCAGCTGACTGCTCCAAGCTAGCAAAAACACCTTCCTCTTGAATGCTAGCGCGAACATTCATGAGGACTTGCGGATACTTTAATGGTGATTCTTTACCAGATGGAATATTATCCAACCATGTATCAATCGCATCGAAGAACTGATCCCCATGTAATTCAAAAATAGCTAAAAAATTGCTGATACAATCGAGATAATCATTTAAAAACTTCAATGCTACACTTTCATCCACTTCCATATAGTACTTAGCGGCCTCATAAAATAAATCAGCTGCACAAGTTGGATGCAAATATTTAATATCAAAGATAGAAATCATCTCTTGCCCACAATGAATGGCTTGCTGAACATCCCCTACCCGCAATTGGATCATAACAGTCAGAGAAGAGAGAGTCAGCGATATTTCCTGATAAAGTTCAACCTGAAGGACTTCTTTTGCCTTGTCTAATTGTCCTTTGATAGCAAAACTCTGAGCTAATAAAATTTCTATCCCTAATTTATAAGAAGCCGGACTAAAACTTTCAATAATTGTGTCATAGTCTTGCTTATAGAACAGAAAGAGCGCTTTAAAATTGCTTGCTAGTTCCAAATTAACAGGATCATACGAATTCTCCATAATATGATCCGTCCAATGTAAGCAACACTCAAGCAATTGGGGATCTTCCTGGAGAGAATATTGATTAGCGATATACTGTAAGAGCATAATTAAAGTCTTATCATCACTCGCATAAGTCTGACATAAGGATTGAATTTCCGCTAGTTGTTCCTCTGCCAACTCGACTGAAAACTGTTCTTTAAGGCGGAGAAACAACTCATTCCTTTCCTCATGGCTTAAGATTTTCTCAAACCCTAACAAATCATCCACACTTACATTAAAAAAACTAGCCAAAGGCATTAAATACTGAATATTGGGATAGGACTGGTTATTTTCCCATTTTGAGATAGTCGCTTTATTGAGTTTTAAGTATTGGGCTAAGTCTTCTTGCGTGCAGCCTTGAATGATTCGATATTTATGGATATTTGCTCCAATATTCATCTAGTCGCTCCTTAACTTGAACAATCCTTGATTATTTTAATTTCTATATTCTCTCTCATCTATTATGCATCTTTTCTCTAATCAAATCTAATCAGTAGCCATTCGTGCTCTAGATAGATATCCCTCTCATTAATCATTTTTCTAACAAAAGCTTTTCCTTCTTCATCTACTCAGTACATGAAATCTGCATCGTAAACTGAATCCTTTAAAAATCCATTTTTTAATGATCTTTCCAATACAATCTATCTTTTATTTTTCTTTTCTTCGTTGTATTTCCAAGCAAAGAGTCCAGCTAACATCACGACTGCAAAAGATAACCATAATACCATTCTTTTCACCCTTTTCTATTAGATTGTCCCTCAATACAAATCGCATCAAGAGCAAAATGTCTGCACCTTTCTCATTAAGACTTCCCGTTAAGACGCTTTAACATTTGATTCTATTATATAATTTCTATTTCATTAACTATAGTTCCGAAACGTTGACATTCCTTAAATTGAGTTAACGATTCTGCAACTTATGATCAATGGTCTTGTTCCAAATCCTCTATCAATCATGCCCACCAAAAAAACAGGAGAATGAACTTCTCCTGCTTGATTGATTCAAAGATTATTTTATTAACAATTTTTATCGACAAAGTGCTGATAATCCTTCTCGTAATGATAATTTACATGATCTTCCTTATGCTTTTCTAAATACTTCTGTATATTCTCTACGTATTTCACAACTTTGGCACGGTTCTCTTCCGAAGCTCCTTGGCTAATTGTCTCCAATGATTGAAAGATATATTTAATAATAATCCCGTTATCAAAGCCATAATTCAAGACTGGATCATAAATATCCTGAATGACTTCCGAGAAATCAAGGGTCTTGAAGGCCACAAACGATCGATCAATATCCTCACCTTCGATGAGATAGCCATCCTTAAACTGGACAATACGTCGTAAAAGAACCATGATCACATTCATGGAAGATAAAGTCGAATTGGGAGCATAAATAGTTGACGTGATCGACTTCATACCAATATCCATAATCTTCTGGATTGAAAAGAAAAAATCCTGGTGCCCAGTTCGAATATAGCCAATCGACACACACGCTAACAAGTCTTGCTCCCATCGTTCCAACTCTTCTGAAGGGATCTCTTCATGGGACAAGATCGTAAACATCGGGGTATTTAAGGTGATAAAGACTCCTACCACATGATGGAAAATCGCTGATTTTTCTGCTTCTGTCACCCGTTGACAGACCTTCTTGACATCAACCTCTTGAATATAACCATCCTTATCAGCCAGCACAGAATATTGATAAGCATAGTGTTCGGAAGGTAAATCTGGTTCATCCAAAATCTCTTTTCCCTCAATCGAACGCTCATAGATATCTAAATGTTCCTCCGCCTCCCGTTGAAGCCTTATTACTAAACCATTGGGCTGAATATAATTGATCACTGCTCGAATAAAGCCATTGAAATAAATCAAATCAACGAGCACGTAGACAATACAAACACTCGCCACAATGACCTTTTCATTATCAATATTCATATCGAATAATAAAAGACTGGTAATCGTATAAGTAAAGCCCCCAAAAAAAATACCGAAAGCTTTAAGGGTCACCGTATTATCCAAGAAATTCTCGACCAAACTTTCAGAATATTGCGAAGAAAAATTAGTCAGAACCACCATGGTTGTCGAGAAAGTAAAGGTTAATATTGTAGATGAAACAATCACAACAGTATTGAGAATCTGAACAGCCAGCTCAACCGAAATAAAAAAAGGCTTAATAGCTGATGGTAAATTTGCATCATCAAATTGATGATCAAAAAACGTAAGACCAACAGCCAAAGCAGCACTCAAAATCCCGAAAATAGCCGGATAATACCAGGATGATTTTCTGACTTTTAGCCACTCGAAATTTTTCATATCGTTTAATCCTTTCAAAATGGTTACTAAACCTATCAAAATTTTGTCTTTTTTCATTATTTTGACACTCTCAATTTATAGGAACTGGCTCCCCAATTCAAGAAATAAGAACTAGGGAGGACACGATGGATCCTCCCTAGCAGGTTGCTTGTACTTGTTATTGACAGATTTTTTAATCAGGATTCGAATGGACCTAGCACTTGGCTAAAATAGGTCTTAGCCGCCTCATATTCACACGAATCATAGTGAAAACCATAATAGGAAGCCAGTCGCTGAGCAATGCCATGACTTTCCTCGATGATAATCCTTAAATGCTCTTCTATCTCCTGTAAACTCGTATTACCATAAAGTGATAGAAACGTTTGCTGATCCTTTAAGTGTTCCAAAATCCCCTGGTCAAACTTACCAAAATTATAGTGCGCTCGGTGTAAATCAATTAATTGTTCTTGCTTTATCAACTCTATCAACATTTTCCTCAATACATGACTTAAAAGGGACTCAGCATAGAGACGATCTTGCCGCGCAATTCCCTTTACCACATACGTACTGACCCAGAAAATTTCATTCAGCCATTGCTTGATCTCTTCTTCACTCGCGATATAAGTATGGTAAAGTTCTAACTCACGGTTAAAGTTAAATGCTCCATAAGAGCCCTGTTTATCTAATAAGACCTGCGAATAGGCATCATCTAATCGATCTGTTAGAACCTCAGGATGAATCAATCTCAAATCAATGCGCGTTAAATCTTTGAACTGCATCAAAAAAGCAAAAACTGAATAATCGGTTAAACCTGGTTGTTTATCAGGTGTCTGCATGATTAATACATCGCCAAATTGTTGAGGCCAGTCTTTTTCCTGGGCAATTTCGTTGACATAACGCGTAATATAGACAAGATCATAATCTTGAAAGCGATCCTTACGACTTCTGGGATTAGCACGGGAACCATTCAAGAGCACTCCCTCAATGCGATCATCAGCCATCGCGATTCGAATCGTTAAGTCCATTATTTCTTTTTCACTTCTCAAGCCTATCCCTCCCCGAGTGACGATCCTTACACGTAAAATAGATTCTCTTTTAATCTTTCTTCTATTCTACAATAAAAGACACAAAAAACCTCAATTAAGCAAATGCTTTCGCTCAATTGAGGTAACACTTCTCAAACTAAGAATTCAGATCGCGATGACGATAGAATTTAAGACCTAGATACGTCAGGAGTAAAAAGATCCCCATCAATATCCCTAACATCCCATAATCTAATTTATCAATAGGGTAATTGGGAAGCAAACCAAAAGGTGTTAATTTCTCCATGAATTCAGGAAGATCAAACATACGACCAATATAGATGACCATGAAAGAATAACCCAAATACAGATAGGCTAACCAAGATAAACGAGGCTGACAGCCTATCAGAAAGATCGCAAGCCCCAGTGTTACGAGAATAGCCGGCAAATAATTAAAACAAGCAACCATAAAAACCTCTAAATCGGGTAAATCTTCCATCACTTGACGGCCCACTAGCCAAAATCCTGTAGCCACCAGGGCTTGATAGCCAATCGCTGCCAAGACCGAAACGAGAATGAAGGAAGCAAAATAAGTGTAGCGCGAAACGGGTTGATTTAAAATCTCCTCACTCAGAAAATGACGTTCTTCTGTTAAAATTCGCTTCACAAAATTAATAACAGGAATCGTTGCAATCATCGACATAATTAGCACTAACAATCCTACAAACTGTTCCGTTAAGGAAAAGTCAGAATTCACCACCAGCATTTGTTTGACAATTTCCGAAGAATTGATATACCCTTCTAAATCACCAAGGGTACTCCCATACATGGCTGAAAAAGTTAAAAGCACCAAGGCCCAAATCACGAGTTGACCGGCTAACAACTTCAAAGTAAAACTCGGAACCCCTTTGATGAAAGGACTAATTCCTCTACGTCCTGGTCGCTCTTTAAGAAGTCCACTATCCAAATCCCGTCGACTTAATAAAAAGATTGCCAAGATCAAGATCACTATAATTTCAAAGGCCAATATTAGCAAAGGCCAATAATAGTCATTCACAAAAGTTTCAGTTCGAGTGATCAAACCAAGGGGTGAAATCAAGGAAAGGACTTCTTTCGAAACATCTCCCATGGCTCTTAACAAGTAAAAAATTAAGAGGGTCAAAAATGATAAAGAGCTTGCAATTCTGGCCGTATTACTTAGCTGGGCAAACAATAAGGTCATAACAGCGAACAAAAAACCAAAAGCAAAAATCGAGAGAGATAAATTAACAATACTATTAAGGGAAGCATCTGGCGAAAGGACTTTAAAACCAATGATCATCAAAAGTCCCAGGACCAAATTGACTAGAAAAGCAATGATCAAACTCGCTACCTCATTTGCATACCTGCCGACAGGTAAAGAACGAACTAATTCTGACCGCCCCTGCTCCTCATTCTGCCGGGTGTGTTTCACCATAAACAGAATATTCCAAATGGCCACCATAATCGCCGCGAAGACTGTCATATAGTTAGCATACATAGAACCCGTCGTATAGGTATCTTCAACAAAGACCGGCCCCACCATAGAAATCATGGCTGGGTTACGCATAGTTTCAATTAGGACTTCCATATTAGATGCTGAAGCTAACATTTCATCAAAGACTGGCCACAAGCCCACCAAGAAAACAGTCATGGATAACAAATAAAGAGGGAGGACGATTCTCTCTGTTTTAAAGATAAATTTGACCAGAGCAAAAGTATTTTTGAGTGCTTTAGCCATCCTAATGCTCCTCTCCATAATAACCCATAAATAATTCTTCTAAAGTAGATAGACGTGATTCAAAAGACTTAATCTCATATTGGCTCAGTTGAGCGATCACTTCTCCAATCTTGTGATTTTCAATTTTAAACTCATGGTAACCGTCAATTAGTCGATAATCTTTAATGTAATCCACTTGATCGAGGCCTGAAATGTTTTTCTCCGTGGAGACTCTAATATTAGACATGCTTAAGTGTCGCATATCTTGCAAGTTGCCCTTCTCAATTATTTTGCCTTCTTTAATGATATTGATCGTATCACAAAGCTGTTCCACTTCTGAGAGAATGTGAGAGGATAGTAGAATCGATTTCCCTTGATCCTTCAACTGTCTTACTTCCTCTTGAAAAAGTGTCTCCATTAAAGGATCCAATCCTGAAGTAGGCTCGTCAAAAATGTATAAACTCACATCAGAACTTAAGGCTGCAATTAAAGCCACCTTTTGGCGATTTCCTTTCGAATAAGTTTTACATTTTTTGGTAGGATCCAAGTCGAATCGTTTGATTAATTCATGCTTGTAAGAGGTGTCCTTTTGCTTCTTTAACATCAAGAAGAAATCAATCACCTCGCCTCCTGTCAAGTTGGGCCAAAGATTAACATCGCCTGGAACATACGATAGATACTTATGAATCTCCACAGCATCCTTCCAACTGTCTAAGTCAAAGACCCTACTAGTTCCTTGAGCTTTAATCATGCCTAGGATGACTTTAATCGTGGTAGTCTTTCCCGCACCATTGGGACCGATAAAGCCTAATATTTCTGAAGCATTCAAGGTAAGATCGATCCCTTTTAAGGCTTGAAAATTACCGTACGATTTTCTGACATTATTTAATTCAAGAATTGTATCCTTCATTATTATCTCCTTCACTGCGATAAAAGAGTCGCTTCAAATTTTCTAAAATTTGATCAAAATCCTTCCAATCATCGTCAAATACCATCTGTGTCACATCTTGATTTTTCAACCTCATTATTAACTCTTGGCTATAACCATCCATAATCCACTTAATATATTTTAGTGAGACCTCCTTAGGTAAATCCCTACGTAATCGGCTATCTTGCTTCTCAGCATGCATATCTTTGGCATAATCCACTTGAAGTTGTTGCAATCTTGCAAATTTTTCAGCCACCTCCTCCGTTAAGGAAACCTCATCTGGTGATAAAAAGAGCACCAAAGAAAATTCCGTTAAATTTCGATTTTCTTTATAGGATTGCTGCTTGTACATAGAAGCTAAATGATAACGTTCGATATAATCCAATTCCCTAATCTGAGACAGGAAATCCTCGTAATGTTCTAAGAGAAGATCACAAGTATAATCGACCAAAAAGTTAAAAAGTAATGCCTTACTGCCAAAATAATGGAAGATCATCGACTTAGAGATCCCTGCCGCCTTTGCGACTTGTTCAGTAGAAGTTTTCTTATAACCATATTTAGAAAATTCCAACATGGCGGCTTCCACTATTCGTTGTTGCTTGTCTTCATCAATTTTATAAAAATTCTCGTACATCCCATTTCCTTTCTTAAGCTCATCGATCAAATCGGTTTATAATTTCATTATACTCTTATCGACCGATATGGTCAATAGGTTGATGTTAAATCTCCTAACCACTAAATTCATGCCTTCATTCTTTTGATCTAATAATAATTGTTAATCACCAAAAACACCTTCCCAAACGGAAAGGTGTTGAAAATAATTTATCTAAGTAAACAGTCTATTTCTTAAGCAATCCTCTTATGTTTTCACTAGATAAGTTTACCAGTAAAATAGCAACATTTGCTAAGACCCATGGATATCAAATTGGAAGTCAGTATCCAATTGATAGTAATGTTTCAAAGCATTCAAAGCTCCCTGAGCCTTCACCAAAGTTTCTTGAAACTCATCCTCAGGATCAGAAAGGGCAATAATCGCTCCCCCCACTCCTAGCGTTACTTGCTCTTCTTCAATGACAGCTGTTCGAATCACAATATTCAAATCCATACAACCATTATTAGCAAGGTAACCAATCGTACCGGAGTAAATGCCGCGTGCATGACTTTCTAGTTGATCAATTAATTCCAACGTCCGGTATTTAGGTGCTCCCGTCATCGATCCTCCAGGGAAACAAGCCCGGAAGAGATCAATAGGGCTCTGATCAGTTTCCAATTCACCTTGAATAGTGGTCACTAATTGATGGAGAGTCGAATAGGTTTCCACTACCATTAAGTGAGGAACCGTTACGGATCCTACTTGGCATACTTTCCCTAAATCATTTCTTAATAAATCCACAATCATTAAGTTTTCGGCTATTGTTTTCTCTTCGTTAGCCAACGCCTGAATGATCCTTTGATCTTCCGCCTCCGTTTGTCCCCTTCTGGCGGTTCCTTTTATCGGCTTACTTTGAACCATCCGATTGCGATCAAGCGTTAAAAACTTTTCCATAGAAGAACATGCTACTGATAATTCCTTAAACTGTAAAAAGGCGGCATAAGGACCAGGACTGGATTGACGTAAACATTGATAATAACGGTAAGGATCTAAATGTCCCTGTATCGTTAAACGATTTGTCAAGCAAATTTCATAGGATTCACCTTGACGAATCCAGTCCTGACATTGGTGAATAGCTTGCAGATAATCTTGATGACTCATTGACCAACTAATCGTAGGTAATTGATTAATTTCCTCTTCCGCTTGGTAAGTTAAACTTTCTACTTTCTTCTCCAACTGAATCGACATCATCCAATCACGGTCATCAAAATAAGATAAATAGTATAGTTGGTTTTCTTGATGATCAATGATCACAGCCCGATCAATATAATCCAATAAAGCATCAGGATAAGATGAGGAATGGCGATTAACCCCTTCAGTCAGCGCCTTCAGTTCATATCCCAAATAACCGACATAACCTAATTGAAAATCACAAGGCAAGTCAGGATGAACTGGCCATTTTGGCTGATGTTGGTCTAAATAGGTCAAGATATCTTGATTAATCACCGTTTGAGATTCCAGACCCACCCTCTTCATCACTCGATTCTCTTCGACTGAATATTCCAAACGATGCCCTCGTTTAGGACCCGCCTGACCGATAATTGAAAAACGTGACAAACCTGGACTTACTAAGCTAGAATCAAGCCAATGCGTTTGTGGATTTTGCTGATTAAGTTGATCAAAGATGGCAAGTGCTGAGCCCCGAAAATCATGTTGCTGATAATAAAGTGGCAACGTCTCAAGCTGATTGTCCACTACCAACCGCATAAAATTCCGAATAATGGCTTCTCCTTCTTCAGAAGCAATCGATTCGGGATGAAACTGGACCGCATAATGTGGTTTAGCCCGATGAGAAATCCCCATAATCAAACCATCAGAAGTGCGTGCATCTACTTGAATATTCTCTAACTCTTCTTCTTTACAGATCAGAGAATGATAACGAGTTACTTTAAAATTTTGTGGTATATCAGCAAAAAGCCCCCGATTTTGGTGCTGGATTTCACTCAAACGACCATGAATCGGTTCAGGTGCCAAGCCAATCGTTCCACCATTGAGATAATAGAGCCCTTGTTGACCCAAACAAATCCCCAAGATGGGACGATCACTTTTCTCAATTACTTCTCGACATAGCCCAAAATCTTTAGGATTCTCTGGTCGCCCCGGTCCAGGAGAAATCACAATGGCATCATAATCTAAGTCGGACAAATCCTCATAAGATAGTTGATCATTCTTCACAACGAGAGGCATTTCTTGTGTAACCTTAGCAATTAATTGATAGAGATTATAAGTATACGAATCATAGTTATCGATTATTAGGCATTTCATAACTGGAACTCCTTCTTCAGCAATTTTCAAATACAAATTAGCTCAGTTCTACTTGCAAACCTATCTTATCACAGTTACCTCAGCGCCAAAATGCCTAACTTGAATTTCTTCTTTTCTTGTTCTTCGACTAAACCTTTAAAACAGCGATTGACAAACATATTCCTTCCCCTATAATGAAGAAGAACTATAAACAGAGTATCGAAGGTGCGTAAAGTTTTTACAGATGGGAAGTTGCTGTAAAACGAAATGATGATTCATGCGATGCCTTCTATCTTCCGCTGTTTATCTTATTTTTGCGGGAGCTCTGACAACGATCAGAGCTCCTATTTTTGATGAGGAGGACTAACCAGTGGACATCCAATTTAATCACTTTCCCTATCCCATTTATATTGCTGAACAGAGTTTTCCATCTTTAATTGATCGTTTAAGTCGTCAGATCGGGAAAAAGTTTCTTCTGACTGATCAACATGTTGCACAACTTTATTCAGAACAATTGGAGAAACTTCAAAGCATTGAACAAGTCTATGTGCATACCCTGCCAGCAGGTGAAGAATCAAAATCCTTGTCCGCTTATCAAGAGGTCCTCACTAAAATGGCCGTTTTAGATTTTACCCGATCTGACTGTTTCATTGCTTGGGGCGGCGGTGTCATTGGAGATTTAGGTGGTTTCATTGCCTCTACTTATCTTCGAGGAATTCCTTTTATCCAAGTGCCAACCACTCTGTTAGCCATGGTGGATTCAGCTATTGGAGGAAAAACCGGTCTCAATTTTGCGACCTACAAGAACCAAATTGGAAGTTTTTACCAACCTCAATGGGTTCACATTGATCCAGCTTATCTTAAAACACTCGACCATCGCCAGATAAATAACGGCCTAGCAGAAGTCATCAAATATGGCATACTCTGTGATCCAAACCTATTCGAACAAATAAAAGTTTCCAAAGACCAGTTAGACTACTTCTCGATCATTCGCCGATCCTTAGAGATCAAACACCATTATGTATCCCAGGATCCCTATGATCAAGGTCAACGTCAATTTCTCAACCTAGGTCATACTTTTGGCCATGCCATTGAAGCGGTCAGCCACCACCAAATCCACCATGGAGAAGCGGTTGCGATTGGCTTGAGTTGGATAGCACAAGCGAGCTACCAGTTAGGATGGACTCACACCGATTTGAAACCGCTTTTAGAATCCGTTTACCAACAACATGGTTTAAGCCATGATTTTGTAGGAGACAGCTTTGACTTACTAAACGCCATGACCCACGATAAAAAGAGCTTGGGGCAAAAGATCCACCTTATTATCCCTATCGAAATCGGTCACTGTATTCGCGAGGCCATCCCGACCTCTGAATTAATGTCTTGGATTCAAGCAGGAAGAGGAAAATAAATGGACATCCAAATTAACAACCATCCCCTTAATGGGAATCTAGCCGCTATCTCTTCCAAATCAGATGCCCACCGAGCTATCTGGCTCGCTGCCCTAGCTGATCAAAGGACTACCCTGCAGCTTGGACAACTTTCGCAAGACATAGAAGCTAGTTTGTCCTGCATAGAAGCACTAGGGTGCCAAGTGATTCATCAAAATAACAATCAAACCTATCAAATCCAACCTAGGGTTAACCCCTTAAAAGGGCCCTTCTTAGTTGGAGAATCGGGCACCACCCTTCGATTCTTGCTGCCTATTCTTGCTAGCCAGATTACATCCAAACAAGAAATAGAGATTGTTCGGCAAGGTAGTCTTATCACACGGACGAATCTGCCTTACCGTCAACTCTTCCAAGCTCATGGATTAAGCTGGAGAGAAGAAGACTTATCGATTTGGATTTCAGGACAATTAACAGCTGGACACTATCATTTAACTGGTGATGTTTCCTCTCAATTTGTTTCTGGCTTATTGCTGGCACTAGGTAATCTTAAGCAAGCTAGCAAATTAACCTTGACATCACCCCTAGAATCCGCTGCCTATGTCGAAATGACCCGTCATTCTATGCAGCTATTTGGTCAAACAGTCGATTACCACCCCTTAAGTCGGACCTATCAAATTCCTGGAGGAGGTTATCAAGCTTGCCACTATATAGTTGAAGGCGACTGGTCAAATGCCCTCTTCTTTCTAGTAGGAGGGGCTCAAATCAACAACCTTTCAACAAGGAGTTTACAGGCAGACCGACAAGCTTTAACTTATTTACATGAATTGGGGCATCAAATCCCCTCCGATTTTGCGCTTGAAAATCAGAATCCGGCTCACATAATCTCCGGCTCTGATTTAAATACTAAATCAGGCGGTCTCAGGCTAACTTTTAAACCTAACCCAACCAACCAGAACAAAGAATTAACCATTGATGCCCGTCAACTGCCAGACGCCATCCCTATTCTAAGCTTAGCCGCTGCTAGGCAAGCCAGACCCACTCGTATCTTAAATGGCCAACGTCTCAGACTCAAAGAAAGCGATCGGATCGAGTCTACTCTCGCTTTATTACGCGCTTTGTCAGTCGAAGTAGAAACAGAAGCACAAGGCTTTCTTATTAGAGGCGGTTCCTCCCTACAGGGCGGAGCAATCAATAGTTACCAAGACCACCGAATCGCCATGACTGCTGCCATTGCGGGCTCTTTAGCTCAGGGCCCCGTCACCATCCATGATGCTGAATGCGTGGCTAAGTCTTATCCCCATTTTTTCCAAGATTTCAAAAAATTAGGAGGTATCTACCATGTCCTTTAGTATCGGCCAAAATTTCCGTTTAACCGTCTATGGCCAATCTCATGCAGCAGCGATTGGTGTGATTATCGATGGCTTACCAGCTGGCATCAATTTCCCGCACCAAGCCATTCAATCAGCTCTAGAGCGACGTCGTCCTGGCAAACAAACCTGGACCAGTCGTCGAAGCGAGAGCGACTTGTTTGAGATCAAATCCGGTATCGTCGCCGGAAAAACCTGTGGTGCTCCCATTTGCTTAGAAATTGTCAATCATGATAAACGATCAAAAGACTATGCCCAACATGATCATCTACCTCGTCCATCCCATGCTGATTACCCTGCCTATGTTAAGTATCAAGGCCACCACGACATTCGCGGTGGAGGCCACTTCTCTGGACGGATGACGGCCCCCATTGTTATGGCTGGTAGTCTTGCCAACAATCTTTTAATAGAAGAAGGTATTCATATTAATAGTCATATTTATGCAATTTCCGACATCAAAGATCAAACCATCGATCCTGTCCAACCCGATCTCGATAGTCTTGCTCAAGTTAAAGAGAAAAACTTTCCTGTTCTCAATGATGACCAAGGCCTAGCCATGCAAGCCGCTATTTTAGCAGCCAAGGAAGAAAAGGACTCAGTCGGAGGTCAAGTAGAAACAGTGGTCACGGGTCTCCCTGTTGGTTTAGGGCAACCTCTCTATGATTCCTGCGAGGCCAAGTTGGCTCATGCCATGTTTGGAATCCCCGCTATTCGGGGCATTGAATTTGGAACGGGATTTGCTGCGAGCTTAATGCGAGGTAGTCAACATAATGATCCATATTATCTCGATACAGACCAAACGATTAAAACCTCTACCAATCACCATGGTGGCGTCATCGGAGGCTTAACCACCGGCATGCCATTAATCATGAGAGTCGCTATCAAACCCACCTCTTCCATCGGCCAAAGCCAACAAACCGTTAATTTAGACCAATCATGTCACCAAGAACTAACCATCCAAGGACGACACGATCCCTGCATTGTACCCCGAGTCGTTCCGGTCATTGAAAGTATGACCGCGATCTGTCTGCTCGATCTCTTGATAATGGCGGGAAAATTTCCAGTTTAATAACTCATGATTTAATTCTATCAAGAAAGAAGGTTATAAGATGTCACCCCTACAAGCTGCTCATTCCCCAATACACTACGGCCTCTTAGGTCGCAAGTTGGGACACAGCTATTCACAAACCATTCATCAAGAATTAGGCAGTGCGCCCTATCAACTGATTGAATTGGAAGCTAACCAATTAGGACCCTTTCTTATTCAAAAAAAATTTCGAGGTCTCAATGTCACCCTACCATATAAAGAAAGTGTCATCCCCTATCTCGATCACATAGATCCGCTAGCCCAAGCGATCGGTTCAGTCAACACGATCTTGAACGATCAAGGGCGTCTTTATGGCTATAACACTGATTATGCTGGTTTTGCCTATTTATTAAATCAACGGGATCTTTCTATGAAGCATAAAAGAGTCTTAATACTTGGTTCTGGTGGCTCTGCTAAAATGATTAGGCAATATGCCCAAGATCATGACTGCCAATGGGTGCAACATCTCAGCATCCGCCAAGCTAATCCCAACCTTAATTCTAACCTTAGTTCAGCTCAAATCATTGTGAATGCCACCCCTGTCGGAATGTATCCTCACAATTTAGACCAACGGCTGAATTTAAAAGACTTTCCCTACCTAGAAACAGTCATTGATCTTATTTACAATCCCTTGCGAACAGAACTCCTTCTACAAGCAAGTGCCTTAGGAATCCAGTGCCAGTGGGCAGGTGGATTAGATATGCTCATCGCGCAAGCTTTCCATGCGAGTCAAATTTTTAAAGGTGAAACCATTCCTTTACAAAGCTTAGAAAAATTATGCCAACAAATTCATGCTACTACTGAAAATTGGATCCTAATCGGGATGCCTGGCGCCGGTAAATCAACACTAGCTCGACACCTTGCCAAGATCAGTGGCCGACCTTTAGTCGATACCGATCACCTGATCGAAGCTCAAACGGGACAAAAACTCAAGGAACTCATCCCTCAAATTGGAGAACCTGCCTTTCGTGAACTAGAAGCAAAGGTGATCGCCCAAATCACCAAAGAAAAAGGACAGGTCATTGCCAGCGGAGGTGGAGCCATTTTAAAACCAGAGAATCGCCAAGCCATGAAACAAAATGGACGACTAATTTTGCTAAAACGTCCTCTTGAAGAACTCACCACAAAGGATCGTCCCTTAGCCAAAAGTCTTCAAGACTTAGAAAAATTATGGCAAGAACGCCAAGCGATTTATCAAACATTAGCTGATCTTACTATTAAAGTTAATCATGATCCAAACATTACTTGTCAGCAGATATTGAAAGGTCTGAAAGCAAATGAACTTGTTAGTTATTAATGGTCCCAATTTAAATTTACTAGGAATGCGCGAGCCTAAGATCTATGGTCACGCTACCTACTCTGATCTAGTCCAACTGTTAGAAGACTGGGCCCAATCCGCCAAGGTCCATTTAGAAATCTATCAATCAAACCATGAAGGTCAAATTATCGATAAAATTCAGGAAGCTTATTATACTTGTGACGGTCTCGTTCTGAATGCTGCCGCCTATACCCACACTTCATTGGCTATCCATGATGCCCTCGCAGCCGTTCAACTGCCATTTGTTGAAGTCCATATCAGTTCCGTTAGCCTACGAGAAAGTTATCGCCAATGGTCCTATATTGAAAATCTTGCGCTCAAAACGATTGAAGGCCAAGGCTTTGAGGGCTATTTACAAGCCTTAACATTTCTTAAAAATTATTTAAGTCATTCTCATTAATATTTCAAAGTCAAATAGAAAGAGACGAAATCCATGCCAATTAATCCAGTTCAAGTTAAACAAGTTATCTTCGACGGCCAGCAGCCAGTCATCATTGCCGGTCCCTGTTCCATTGAATCAGAAGACCATATCTATCAAGAAGCCCACGCCCTTAAAAAAGCTGGCGTTCATATGATACGAGCTGGCGCCTATAAACCCCGAACTTGCCCGCACGATTTTCAAGGGCTAGGTTTTGAAGCCGTTAAATTTCTCCGTCAAGCAGCTGATGAAGTCAACCTCCCCATGGTGACAGAAGTCGTCAGCGAATACGATATTGATCTTATGGCTGATTGGGTCGATATGTTCCAGGTGGGAGCCCGCAATATGTATAATTATCAATTGCTTAAACGATTGGCTAAAACTGGCAAGCCAGTTCTACTCAAACGGGGATTATCCGCTAGTTTACACGAGTGGGAAATGGCTGGTCTCTATCTGATGACTGAAGGAAAAGCTCCCGTTGTTTATTGCGAACGAGGCATTCGTAGTTTCCAAGACCAAACACGAAATACCTTGGACCTAGCAGGAGCGATTCTCATGCAAACAAGAACCGGCCAACCAGTAATTATCGACCCAAGCCATGCCAGTGGTCGACGCGACCTCATTCTTCCCCTCACCAAAGCTTCCTTAGCCGGAGGTTTAGCAGGAGTAATGATCGAAGTTCATCACAACCCTGATCAAGCTTGGACGGATGCCGCACAAATAATTGACTATCCTAGTCTTCACCAACTCATGAAGGAGTGTCAGCCATGGATTGTATCCAAATAGACCAAGGCTTTCTCTTTGGTCGGAGTGTCTTTACCACCCTTAAAATTAGAGATGGGCAAGCCGTTTTCCTCGACCGCCACTTGCAGCGATTAGAATCATCGGCCCAGGCTTTGTCCTTCAAGAGTCTAGCGAATCGAGAAGCCGTTGACAACTATATAAGAGAAAAACAACTCAACCACGCCGCCCTGAAAATCCTCATTTCACCTGAGAATTTATTGCTAATGGATCGATCAGATCCTTATGGAGTAAACCTCCCGAGTCCAAAATATGTGGTGCTGTCCCCAATCCATCGTCACTCATCTAATTGGTTACTTCAACATAAAACAACCATGTATCTAGCCAATAAACTGAGTTTAGAACAAGCCCATCAACAAGGAGCCTTTGAATGCTTGTTTCTTAACGAAAGAGAGGAAATTTGCGAAGGAAGTTTTACTAACTTCTTTTTGATCCAAGGATCAGACATCTACACGCCCCCGCTTGAAGCGGGCATCCTTCCTGGCTTAATGCGCCAGTGGATTCTCGATCATTTCCCAGTCCAGGTTTGTCCTATTCCTTGGCAAGAAAGGCGTACTTTCCAAGCAGCCTTTGTCACTAACTGCCTGATAGGCATCGGACCCATCCAACAAATCGAAGACACCACCTACCAAAACAATCATCCCCTGATCCACCAAATCTATCATCAATATACACAATCCGTCTTCCATTAGAAAAAATTAATCTCCTTCCTCATGGAAGGGGATTTTAAATTTTCAGATAGAAAACCTCTCCCTCCCCTTCTTTCAAACATTTGAAGGCCAATTCCGCGCTGTACTATTCGAATCAATACAGGAAAAACCAAACTGTACTAGTACAAAGTTTTTTTGTAATCTTTGTGAATTCTCTAAGCCATAAGATCGCAATATCAAACGAACTTCGACCCATGAATCCCTCTATATCACACTTCAGATAACTGTTATAAGCATAAAATTCAATAGATTTTTGTGAAATAATATGATAAAGTGATTCTAACGAAAATATAATGCGTCTTATTTATTAGATGAGATGCAATATTATGCACCCATTACTTAGATAGGCTAAGTAAGCGGTCAGAATTTTGAAAGGAGTCTCTTATGATTAGCTTTATTCTATCCTGTATTGCCTTAACGCTTGGTTATTTTATTTATGGTAAGTTCGCGGAACGGGTCTTTAACATTGATCCTGACCGTCCAACACCTGCCAATTCTGAATATGATGGGGTCGATTACGTTCCCCTGCCCCTCTGGAAGTCATTCCTGATTCAGTTCTTAAACATTGCTGGAACGGGACCAATTTTCGGAGCCGTGGCCGGAGCCATGTGGGGGCCTTGGGCCTTTATCTGGATTGTCTTCGGTAATATCTTTGCCGGAGCGGTACACGATATCATGGTCGGGATGATGTCGGTTCGATCGAAAGGCGCTTCAATCTCAGAACTCGTAGGAGAAAACTTAGGCCAAACCGCTAAGTGGGTCATGGTGATCTTCTCGATTATCTTGCTTTTATTAGTAGGGGTCGTCTTTGTTTCCTCACCTGCTGATCTCTTAGCTAACTTGACGCACATTAATCGTTGGTGGTGGATCGGGATCATCCTGTTCTACTATATTATCGCCACGATTCTCCCGATCGATGTCATTATTGCCAAAATTTATCCAGTCTTTGGGGTTGCTTTAGTGATTATGGCCATTGGAATTGTAGTTGGAATGATCAGCAATGGAGACTTTGCTCAGATTCCTGAATTCTCTTTCCATAATCCACATGTGGAGGGCGTGTCAGTCTTCCCTTACGTCTGCATTTCGATTGCTTGCGGTGCCATTTCAGGTTTCCATGCCACCCAATCCCCTTTGATTGCTCGTACCATTCAGAATGAAAAGGAAGGCCGTCAAGTTTTCTATGGCGCGATGATTGCGGAAGGATTTGTTGCCTTAATCTGGGCAGCAGCTACCATGACTTTCTTTGG
Source organism: Facklamia lactis (assembly GCF_015863205.1). GTDB lineage: Bacteria > Bacillota > Bacilli > Lactobacillales > Aerococcaceae > Facklamia > Facklamia lactis. Next base: position 560,661 of record NZ_JACBXQ010000001.1, read on the forward strand.
TGGTTTAGAGGGATTAGCTGCTCAAGGAGGGAAAGCAGCTGTCATTGTCAATGAAATTTCATCTGGTCTCATGGGTAAAGTTGGAATGATCTTAGCTATCTTAGGAGTAGTTGCTCTCCCGATCTCGTCTGGTGATACAGCTTTCCGTTCAATTCGTCTGACTATCGCTGATACCTTTAAAATTCCACAGAAGGATGCCAAAGCTCGCTATCTAATCTCCCTGCCTCTTTTTGCAGTAGCGATTGGTCTCTTGTTCATTGATTTCAATATTATCTGGCGCTACTTCTCATGGTCGAACCAGACCCTTGCGATGATTGCTCTCTGGGCGGCGGCTGCTTACTTGAAAAAACATGATCGTAATTACTGGGTGACCGTGATCCCCGCTATGTTCATGACAGTCGTAGTGACCTCTTACATTACCATCGCACCGGAAGGGTTTGGTGCTGTATGGGGAGAGAATACCGTCTTAGCAGAACAAGTCGGTTTAGGCTTAGGAATTGCGCTGATGTCTCTTTGTACCTTCCTCTTCCTACGCACTGATTTCAAGTCAGAAGCTGAGGACACAATCTTAATTGAGGAGAGTCCCTTAGTGAAGGAGGAAGTCCTATCCTAGAATGGTTCATCACCCTCTTAGTGGTTGCCCTACTTATTGGACTCACTATTTTCATTAATGACACCCAGAAAAAACATCACGTCCATTATGGCAAGTGTTGTTCAGGCAAACCTTTGGACGAAGAAACGTTTGAAAAACAAACAAATAAATCAGACAAAACTGAACTAACTCCATAATATAAGACTCAAAAAACCACTCTTATTGATTCCAATAAGAGTGGTTTGCTTTATTAAAAGATGAATCCTTCTCACTTCAAAATTTGATCACAAAAGCACAGTAACCAAGTAAAATACTATCGTTACTGTGCTAAAAAAGGGGAATCTCTACTGATTAATTATTTTCAAAGGGGTGTAAAATCACACCTTTAACTACTCGGTTAACGGTTCCTGAAGCAGAAGGGGTATCCGGTGTATTCCCAACTTTGATCGCTGTCATTACCGCAAAAATTTGAGCCCAAATCACATATGGTAACACTAAGTAAGCATCCGGTAGGGCTTTAAATTTCTCATCCAAGACAAATTGCTTTGCTTCATGCTTCTCATTCTTTCCAACTGATAGACTAAGAACTTCTTGAGCAATTTGATCATGGTAAACTTCATTAAGAAGATCTGAATCATAAAGATCTGCATAGTCATCATTTGAATTAAAGAGCAAAACAAGCGTCTTGTCATTAATAAATGACTTAGGCCCATGACGGAAACCTAAAGGTGTTTCATACAAGGTAGCAATTTGGCCGGCTGTTAATTCTAATAATTTCAATTGTGCTTCATGCGCTAAGCCAAATAAGCTTCCAGCCCCTAGATAGACCACTCGTTCAAAGTCTAACTGCACGATCTCTTCTATCTGCTCATAACGTCCAAAGATGTCTTCTGCCATCGCAACCATTTGTTCGATGTAAGCTTGCTTTGTCGCAAGATCATTTTGATCAAAAATCAGCAAGCTCGTTAATAACATACAGGTGTAAGAACTTGTCATCGCAAAGCCTTTATCATTTGAACGTTCAGGCTGTAAGATGAGTAAATGATTCGCTGTATTCGCCTGTGTGGCCAATTTTCCTTCAGGATTGCAAGTAATGGACAGATGATAAAGATCATCAATGATGGCTTCCGCTAGTTCAACCGTCTTAAGACTTTCAGGCGAATTACCACTCCGTGCAAAAGACACTAATAGAGTCGGCTGATCCTTGAAAAAATAATTTCTTGGTTTGGCCACAATTTCTGTAGTAGGAATGGCTTCAAAGGTGATCGAACTATTTTCATGAACTTTAGATAAATAGGGCTGAACGGCTTCCCCTACAAAAGCAGAGGTGCCCGCACCCGCAAAAATCACCCGTAAGTGATCATGTTTGGATTGAATCTGATCGATAAAATGCTGAATTTGTTCTTCATTTTCTCGATAATTTTCAATCACTTCCATCCATAATTCTGGTTGTTGTTTGATTTCTTCAGTCGTCACATTGGCTCCTAAAGCTTCTAACTTATCTTTACTATAATTAAACATTCTTACCCTCCAATTTAATATTCAATCCATTTAACTTGCTGATAAAATTTCTCAACATCCGTCCATTCAATATGCGGATACCAATAGAGACAGTTTGAAGTTGAGTACGCGATTGAACGTTTCAAACTTTCCAAAAAGTCTTCCTCTTCAGCGACCCCTTGAACGAGTCTCCCTAAGAAATGGTCTCCTGAGGCGATTGGATTCTTTACTTCAATCGGATCTAAATACAGATGAAAATAGCGATCTTTTATCTTGGCCACGGCTCCTTTGCCACCCATTGTGATAATAAAATAAGGAGCGGAAGCTTCCTGTTCAGTTTTTAAGCTGTGAATAAAGGCTTCAGGCGAGTGATAATCTCGCTGCAATAACTCATTGTATTCTTCATCGTTAATCTTGATGACATGAGGATTTCCATTCTGATAAACAGCTTTCAATGGTTCCCCGCTTGTGTCAATAATAAATTTAACATCCTCAGCTTCAACGCTCTCCTGAATCTTCACAATATAATCTTCCGGCATCCCTTTCATTAACGAACCGGAGAATACCACAAGATCATGATCCGAAATTGAACGGATAAGTTGTTGAGTAAAGCTATCTAATAAGGCAGGGGTTAGCTCGAACCCTTTCTCATAGATAGGGAAAATCTCTTTGCTAGAAAGATCCACCAGAATATTACATTCTCGCGTATTTTGTGTCACCGATAAAGCGGATATGCTCGTATTATAACGCTCAGAAAGGTCGCGGACCCTTTCTCCATTATGTCCTCCTAAGATCGTATGAATCGTAACCTCTTGACCCTTCCCTGATAATTCCAATGCATAAGCTACATTGAAAGATTTTCCACCGGGAAAATCTCTGACTTCAATTGGTCGATTCGGGCTACCAGGTTCTAGACGATTTAAAAGGAGGGTCCGATCAACAGCCGGATTAGGACATATTAGATGTATCACTTAATCACCTTTCTCTTTGATGTTTATTCGCTGACTTCAAATTTATCTGACCATGGTGTGGCTGTTTGGAATAAAATATGGTTCAATGACTCAATATTCTCTCTTCCTTGACTTTGTAACCATGAAGTGGCTGAAGACTCACCTTCTTGAGCATAGATGCCTACGGCATCCTTCCAAGTCGCACGACCACATAAAACACCATTAAAATTCGCTTTAGCATCTTTAGCAACTTGTAATGTTTCTTTAAACAGATCCATGCTGACACCTGCACTAAGGAAAATATAAGGAATGTGGCTACAGTTCGACTGCTCATAGAAGTAAGCTTTTGCTTCTTCCAAACTATAAACAGCGTCCTCACTATCCTGAGTATAGCCTTCCACATAATTCATGTTAACTGGAACTTCCATTTTAAGAACATCGACAAAGTATTGATCTTTAGAGAATTCTTCCATTGCTTTGATTACTTTGTGAGGTTTTACTTTAGCATATTCTCTGCCTTTAGCATCCTCTATCTTAGCATCATAAGTCACAATTTCTAAAAAGAAAGGAATATCTAAAGCCTGACATTCAGCTCCAACTCTTTCCATATAGCGATGTTTGAATTCATTAATTTCTTTCGCCTCATCGACATCATAATAGAGAAGAAACTTAATCGCATCTGCATCTTGATCTTTAAGCTGATATACTGACCACTCTTCTAACAAGTCTGGGAGACGACCGGGTTCAGTTGCATCATAGCCGGTCTTCTCATAAGCAAGTAATAAACCTGCATCCTTATCTCTTTCTTTTGAAGCAGCTAATCCGTATTCAGGGTCTAAAAGAATTGAACTTGCAAAAGGTGTTAACTCTTTGGACACAAGCTTTTTAAAATCAACAATCACGTCCCCCATTCCTTCACTAGAATGGTCGCCTTGAAGCATTTTTTTTAAAGAGCCCCGTTGATCAATCGCTAGAGCAGCAATAATCTCCTCGTTCGTTGAAAGTTTTTTTAATTTTTCATATTTTTTTGCAGAAATTTTAACTTTTTTCATCTTTTTCCCCTTTTCCTTCATTGCTAAACAGATATTCCTTGCCTTAAATGTTATGATACATCATTTACATAGGTGCCGCCCAAATGTTTGGCCATAATCCAAATGGTCCTGCACCAATCAGTCCAATGATTAATAAGAGTAGGATACATTTTAGAGGAGTCCAACCTTTTTTAATCTGAAGGAAATAAAGCATCATAGTAATCGCTAATGGAATTAATTTCGGTAGAATACCATCTAAAATTTCCTGAATTTTAATCGTAACTGGAACGGTTTGTATTTCGTTATAAGTCACTTCGTATTGGCCACTCGGTAATTCCTTAATGACAGCATCTTCCTGCCCCAGGCGAGGTGTACTTTCTTCTTGATCTTCAAAAATAATATCCTGATAAGTTGGTAACTGATCAGCCGACACGATTTCTGTAATGGCTTGTGTTTCTTCTGTTTCACCATTTGGGATATTAATTCCATCTACTGTAGTATTTCCGTAGGTTACAGTCAAAGCTCCTACTACAAAGACCCCTAGAATAGAAGCTGCACGAGTAAATTCGGTCGCATTCTCTGTCAGTATTTCAATGGCATCGACTCCTGTATTATAAGACCAATGCATTAAGAAATATCTGATTCCATATTGGATAAGATTAAAGACCACAAAGAATAGAATGGGTCCTAAGACACTTCCCGAAAGCGCCATTTGTGAAGTAATTCCCGCTAGGATTGGAACAAGCGTAAACCAGAACAGAGCATCTCCAATCCCACCTAATGGCCCCATAGCAGCCGTACGGACTGCACGAATGGTCTGCACATCTGCTTTATTCTGTTCAAGTGATAAGATAATTCCCATTACAAAATTGATTAAAAAAGGATGCGTATTAAAGAATTCCAGGTTGTGTTTCATCGAAGTCGATAAGTCTTCTTTGTTTGTATGAATCTTCTCTAAACCAGGAAGGATGGAATAGAGCCAACCCCCTGCTTGCATCCGTTCATAGTTAAAACTTGCTTGTAAATTATAAGATCTCCACACCATTTTATTAAGTGTTTTCTTATCTAATTTATCAGCTGCTTGTTGATTTACATAGCTTGTTTGATTAGATTCCATCACTATCCCCCTCTAACTGAAGATTGGCTGTTTGTCTCTTAATATTCGTATTGATTTGGTAATCCCAAAGGGCAATCGCAAATCCGATCAATGAAAGCACCAATAAGGCAGAACTTCCTAAAGTTTCCAAAGCACCCACGATAATCGCAAGGGCAAATCCCAAGAAATAGAATCCCCATAATGGCTTCGAAATCATCACTCTAAGCAAGGTAGCAAAACCTACATACTTCATCATGCCACCTGCAGCATTAAGCCCATCCATGATCCATTGAGGAACAACCGCTAAGACTCTTTCTCCAAATTGCGCACCAAAAATAAAGAACAACATAACAATTGAAGCAAAAATCAAGCCCAACAACGCCATGGTCATATAATTTCCTCGAACGATAGCAGAAGGATTAGAATCTTCAGCTGCCTTATCAAAAGCTTTCATAAATCCAGTAGAAGCCGTAAATAAAATCGTGATTCCATATTGACCTAGCATCGCAAAAGGAATTGCGGCTCCTACCGCTGCACCTGGCTCAAGATTGATTGAAATAGCCAGAACGGTTGCCATAATTCCTCCCATCACTGCATTAGGTGGTTGAGCCCCTCCAACAGGCATGTTTCCGATTGTCATCAATTGATAGGTCGCTCCGACAACTAAACCAATTTCTAAGTTTCCTAGAATCGCTCCAATAATCGGCCCCATAATAATCGGTTGGTAGAATGATTCTGATAAACTAAATTGGTCAATTGCTGCAATAAAGGTTACCAAAAAAACCAGTATAATTTGAATAATTGAATAGTCCATTAGTCTTTATCCTTTCCTATTTTTAATATGCTTCAAGAATTTTACTAATTGGATCCGTACCCTCTGAAGGAACTCTACGAATCTCTAGTTCAACTCCTAATGCTTTTAATTGTTTAAATGTTTCTACATCCGCTTCGTCAACTGCCACAGATCCTACCACTTGTTTTTTGCCAGTATCCATATGCATATTTCCAATGTTTACTTTCTTGATCGGAACGCCCCCTTCTACTAATTTTAGAACGTCTTGAGGTGTTTCACACACAATAAAAATCTTCTGACGCTCTGATGCTTTATGAATAATCTCAATCGTTTTTTGCAAGGAGAAATATCGAGTTTGGGCTGATTGTGGCGCAGCCATATCCATTAATTTCTGTCTAGTTTTATTCGTTGAAACTTCATCATTCGCAATTAATATTAAATTAGCTCCTAGACTAGAGGTCCACTGTGTGGCTACCTGTCCATGTAACAAGCGGTTATCAATACGAGTCAACAATATATTTGGCATACATTTTCCTCCATTTATTTATCATTTATTTTTCTAATGATGGCATATCTTCCTACCGTCATAACGGCACCGGATTTAATCTTAATATCACAATATTCCGGACCCACTTGGACAAGGGTCCCAATTAATCCATTTGAGAATTCAACACGATCCCCATTTTTTAAATTCAACTGTAAATCTGTAAAGTTTTTCTGATGTTTTTTATAATTTCTTCGATAAATGGTATACGTCAGCAACCCGATCAGTAAGATCATGGTGACAACCACTATCGAAACAATTAAAATAACTTGAAGCAATTCTTGCTTCATTAGATTCCTTCTCCATTCTCTGTCTCTTCTGATTCGCTAGAAAGAGCACAATCCTGAACACTTTCTTTTCCAATCGCGACCATCTGTTGAACAACACCCTCTAAATCATCAGAACTTAGAGCCAGCATGGCGCCTTCCAACAGCATCGATAAATTGGTTCCTGCCAATACTTTAACGGCTGGATGCTCTGAATACTCTAGCATGACATGATTAAAGGGTGTTCCCCCTTTAAGATCGGTTAAGACAATCACTTGTCCATACTTATCGATCGCTCCCTGAACCGTTTGACGAATCTTATCATCAAAGGCTTGTAAATTCTCTCCTTCTTCAAAGGCTAATTCACAAACATGCTCCTGATTCCCAGCGATCATGCGAAAGGATCCAACCATTCCGCTCGCAAATGCCCCATGCCCCGTTACAACGATTCCAATCAAATAATCTCCTCCTTAAGTATTGCTCCATATTTTTGTTGCCCATCAATAAATGTACCGATAAGATTTAGCTGATCATCCAGTACAATAAAATCAGCTGCCAAGCCTTTTTCAATTTTTCCACAAAGGTTATCGATACCGACTGATTTAGCCGGCGTTAAGGAGGCCATTGTCACAGCCTCTTCTAGCGTCGCGATTCCCCATTCCACGAGATTGCGAACAGAAGCCATTAAAGTTAAGACAGATCCTGCCAAACTACCATTGGAGACAAGTCTCGCAGCCCCTTCTTTTACCTCTACTTCAAATTCTCCTAGGCTAGATTTGCCATCTCCGAGTCCCCCCGCTCGCATACAATCCGAGATTAAGACGGTTTCATCAACTCCTCTGGCCTTGAGAATAATTTTTGCAGCCGCAGGATGAACATGGAAACCATCACAAATGACTTCCGCATAAACATTGTCCAAAGATAAAGCGGATCCAACCATGCCTGGTTCCCGATGATGCAAACCACTCATCCCATTAAAAGTATGGATAAAGATATCTGCTCCAGCCTCAACGGCTGTCTTGGCTTCTTGATAAGTTGCATTCGAATGCGCGAGGCCTACTTTGATATTCTGATCCAAAGCGTATTTGATAAAGGCTTCCGTTCCCTCACGCTCAGGAGCGATTGCTATTTTCTTCACGCGATTTCCCGACATTTCATTCCATTTCTGAAGCTGATTGATGGAAGGATCCATCATATACTTTGGATTTTGTGCCCCTTTATATTTTTCAGTAAAGAAAGGCCCCTCTAAGAAGATTCCTTGCATTTTTGCCCCCGGCATCGAATCGTAATGATCGCCGATTAATTGGCAAACATGATCTAACCGAGCCGTAGAATCCGTCAAGGTTGTGGGTAACCAAGACGTCACGCCACACGACAAGAGTCCTTCGGAAATTTTACGAAGTCCTTCAGGATCCCCATCCATCACGTCACTCCCCATAAAACCATGGATATGCGTATCCACTAGGCCAGGAGCCAAAGTATAGGAAGTCCCATCAAGATAAGAAGCTTCTTCAGGGATCGTCTGATGAACCCCATTAAATTGACCCTGATTAATTTCCAGGTAGGCATCTTCAACGACTTGATGACTCAGAATAATTTTTTTTGCTTTAATATATGTTTTCATTTGTTCCCTCTCTATGATCTCTAACCCGTTAACTTCAACACGCTCTTAAACATTGCTATACATCGTTTTATACTTAAATTTATCCGATCGAAATTTAGAAATCGTATATTCAATGATTTTATTCTGGTTGTTATAAGTTTTCTGTTCGACCAATAAGATGGCGGTCTCCTTAGGCAAATCGAGTAACTCAGCTTCTTCTTTATTAATAATTTCGGCTGAAATTTCTTCCACCGAGTGACTGATCACCTGTGAATACTCATCTCTAAAAAGGTCATACATGGACTCTGTTTGAAGTCGAGCCGCCTCAAATCCTCCAAAAATCGATTCGGGTAAATAAGTGGTCTCTAACAAGAGTGGGGTCTCATCCGCTAATCTTAGCCGGACAAATTTGATAAAGCTTTCTTGATTGGTTTCAAACTTCTTCATAATCTGAGAATCTTGAACCGAATGTTCCGACTCAATAATACGATCGGAAGGTACTTTGCCAAGGGCTAGCATATTCTCGCTAAAACTCACCATGCCTTTTAAATTAAAGGATCCTTCATCAAAGCCCGTTACCAACCAGCCTTTGGCAGGAACATTCATAATAACCCCTAATTTATCAAGCCTTTGAAGGGCTAATCTAACAGTGGTTCGACTGACATCATATTTCACCGCTAATTTTCTCTCTGATAGCAAGAATTCACCTTTTGATAATTTATTTTGAATATATTTATGAATCTCCTTGCTTAAATCAATATATAGATGGGATGAATGATTCATTTTTACATCTCCTAACACATGTGCCCAACTGGTTACTACCAGTTTAAAATAATAGTATACGAAGCAAAATCAAATGTCAACGCTTTCTTGACAACTTTTTGATTGATTTTCCAATTTTTCTGTTCTTCACTCAACTTAATGAAAAATGGTAACTTAATACAACGATTTGAGCATTATTTTATCCGTTCATTGAGCCTTGATTAAAAGAAAAAAAGACAAAGCACCACATGGGTCTTTGTCTTTCGATCAAGTCTATCTTCTATCGTTCAGTTCATTATCTCGTTCCTTACCCGCTTCTCTTAATGTTTGGGATAACGATAATACTGATCAAAAATTTGCTGATTATATTCGTCCGCTCCATCCACATTAGAAGATTTAAACACAGGTGGAACATGCCCTTGCTCCACTAGAAGATGAACCGCTTGGCACATAATCGCTTGTGCCAATATGATTCCCACAGCATCTGAACTAGCTCCCATCGGCGTCTCAAAATTCGGCAGATAAAAACCTGAGTCCCCGATCGGCGATCCATTATCCAATACTACATCTGCGATTTCAAACAACCTTTTCTGCGAAGGATGTCTCGATTCATAGGCTTGAGAATGCAATAAAGAGGTCATGGCAATGACTTTTCCACCTAGATTCTGGGCTTCCAATGCCATCTCAACCGGCACAGCATTTCTACCTGAATTGGACACAATAAGAATCACATCCCCCGAAGCAAAATCATATAGTTTCAATAATTCCTTGGCGTAACCCTCTAATCGTTCTATAGCCGTTGATTTATTCGCCATCTCATGCAGCATTAATTCTGGCGGTAGAATCGCATTCACATAAGCTAATCCACCCGCTCTTAAATATAATTCTTCCGCAATCATGTGAGAGTGTCCTGACCCAAACACATAGAAACTCTTCCCCTTCAAGATGCTTTCAGCGATTAAATTTGCTGCCATTTCAATGCTTTCCACCTGAGGTTCTAAAGTCTTGTCCAAGATCGTATGAACATATTTAAAATAATTTTCTACGATTGACATCTCTTTCCTCCTTTATGTCCTGTACATAATCTGCAATTTCTTGCACCATTTGCTCCGATTCTCCTGGCGCAAAGTGAGTGGCATTGGCTTCATAGTATTCTGCTTCATAAGCTCTTTCATCTGGAAAATAACCATAATACCCATTCGCATAACCGATGACTTGAATTTGCTTCCTTTCTAATTGATGTCCTAATTGAGAAAACAATTCTCCTGGAATCAAGATAAAATACATCTCATTAAAGCGTATGATTTTAAAGTCTATGGTGATTTCGTCTTTGTTTAGCTGATTGCGAGTTAAATGATAGTGACAGATAGCTCCTTCTAACTTTGATTCCACCTGTCTCTGTTTTGGCGGGTCCATCTGGCTAAAGTCTTCACTGTTAATAAGCATTTGATACTTTTCAACTTGCATAAGCGCTTGCTTTTCGGGTAAGTAGGACTTGACCCTGAGAGAATGTGAGAAATTTCGACTCTCGATTTCCTTAACTTGACACACTTTCAAATGAAGTTGTGAAATTTTATCAACAATCAAACGCCCCAATCGCTTCATTTCCTGAGCATTCGAAGCCTGTCTTGTAAACCTCGTTGAAAGATCTCCCGCTGCTCCATTTAGAAAACAAGAAAAACAAGCCCCCTCCTCCTCAAGCATTTGCGAAACAACCCCTGGAAAGTCCGCTGAAAAATAACGATTGTCCGAATCCAGAACCGTCGGATGACAGGCAAACTTAATTAAATAAATATAGCCCGTTTGATTGATTAATTTTACTACTAGTAGATCACTGTCTCCTGACTGCTGACGATTATTCCGGTTTGAGCCAATGCCCTTCATCTGATCACAAGCAATCGCCAGCTTTCCCTCGCTCAACCCTTGCAGGGCTTCTTCTATGGCTTCATAAGTTGTGTCTAATAGGTGATCAATCAGCTCAAGATTCGTCAACATAAAACACTCGCGGCTCCCCTGCAAAATCCCTGACCTTGTCTCTAAGATCCCCCCGATTGAAGCATGAGTATGGGTCGCGGTGACTACAACCAAGTCCTGACTAATCTGGTATTGCTTTAAATATTCCACGATCGGTTGCACTAATAAATCATCGACAGCCACCAAATCATAATTGACTAACACAACCGTTGCATCTGGATGTTGCAGGATCACGACTTTCACATATAATTCATCCATTACTCCTTCTGAATAGCGATTCTCAACCGAATAGCCCCCCATCAATTCAGAACCATTCGGTGTTATTGTCTTTCTAGCAAAGCCTATTTGCATGGTTCCCTCCTGATCACAAAACAACTACTACTCAATAGCATCTTTTATTAAGAGTGAATAAAATACTTCCTTTCAAATTTCAATCAAATCCTACTTTGTTTATAAACATAAATGCAATTATGTTTTCTCAAATTTAAACACACCCAAATTAAAAATGCCAATCATTAGTATAAAATTGCTATTTTAGAGATCTATCTTTTTATCTATTCCCTTATACATGCATTTATGATAATAGATATACCGTACTCAAAAGACTGGTCAATATCTTCTGAATTTCAAATCCATTATGGATTTCCAAATCTACAAAGCCTGTGACATAACTTCTCACTAAGCGAATTAAGTGAATTTTAGACTCTTCCTTCTCAATAAAACTTAATAAATCGACAATCGATTAAACAATTTTATTTGATAACAAATAAGAATCATCCGATAACCAATAAATTGTATTTTACGAGTATTCATATAGACTGGGATAATGCTTAACGAACCGACTATATTCATGCATCAAGGATGACAAGCCAATCTCCTCTTCCGTATTTTTTAGTGCAATTGATAAAGTTTGATAGAGAAAATGAAGACTGTATTGAGCCATCATATCATGTCAGTCATCTAAATTTCTGATATGTTTGTAGAGGGAAGGAGTTTTTATTCCTAATTCACTTGCCAATTCTTTTAACGATCAATCTTCAGGTCCTAAATACAAAAAAGCACCTCCAAATTTAGGAGGTAGTGTATTAAAGAAATAAGAAAATTTTATACAGAGAATATAGGACTAAATTATTCACCAGCCAATTTTAACAAAGATGGTTTTACTGTAGGACTTTCAGCTATACAAGTTACTCTCTGTTTTGTCGAAAGAGGAAGTCGATCTCCTGTTTTTGAAGAACTTATCACTTTACTTGTACGACTTTTTACAATCTTACCAGATTTACTATTATTAATGACGTTCACTTTTATAGTTTTAATAAAAGAACCTCCTTTTGTTTATTATACCAACAATCTATTCAAAGTTTCCACTGTTAAAATTTCTGTAGTGTAATACACATTTTCTTTTAGCCATTCTAGCAACTGAGAATGATCATTCATATTTTTAACACAATCTACGGTAACCCTATATAATTCTAAATTATCAATATTTTTTAAGTTATAACAATTTATCATGACAAAATCCTTAACTTTATAAGCCGCATAAATCCCAAATCGACACCCCACCGCTCACATTTTCTATAAGTCTATAAAAAATCCCCCAGCTCATTAGCCAAGGGATGGTGAATTTTCACCTTTCAAAATGGAGACTTTTCACTTCTACCGCGAGTGTCTTTCTAACTCCTATTCCTTTTTGTTTCGAACAAAACGACAGATAAAATAGACAACAAGTAACAGGATACTAGGTATACAGGCTTGAACAATCGAACTATAACGGTAATACCTGGAAGTCATTTCCGAATAGAAATCACTGGTTAATACATTGTAAACGGAGTAAATCCCTATTAGGATGGGTAAAATTAGCCCAAAGTATTTTTCTTTTTTCATTGACAAGAATACTTGCAAACCCAAGACTGAAAAAATGACGATGATAATGAGTAATAAATCAGTCATTTTTAATGGCATATTTTTCTCCTCCTTTTTTATTGGTTGACAATCTCATAATAGGACTTGGCTGAAATTTTGTATATCACAAAGTATAACAATGAGAATACTACAAATGAAGCGATGACTGATAAAAGATACACATCCACATAATTTAACAGAATAATAAACATGAATTTCTTCAGTAAACTAAACGTAGCTACAGCATGGATTCCACATACAATCAGAGGCAAGAAAAAGATTGAGAGGGTTTGTTTCTCAATAAGAGCTTTTATTTCTATTCGACTTAAACCAATTTTCTTCATCGAATTGAAACGTTCCCGATCATCATACGCCTCTGAAATTTGTTTGAAATAGACTGTCAGAATGGTTGCTAACAATAAAAGTAAACCAAGGTTTAGAACTAAAAATAAAACACCACTGTGAAGCGCATATAATTCACTTGATCCGGCTGTCTTGGTATCAACGATGGCATTTCGATTCTTTGATTCTAGGTATGATTGAAGCGATTCACCATATTTCAATTCTGCTTCCTTAGTCGTATCTTTTGCTAAATTTATTTCACTAAAGATGACCATATTTCGAGCGAAGTTTTTCCCTACTACACTATTATGGCTAGCAGCTATCTCAGTTAAGCTATGAAGGTCATTGACAATAACATAGTATACCTCGTTCATTAAAGAGGTAACTTCATTTCCTAGTGAAAACTTCTCCATATTATCCTTAGGGATCGCCTGGTAAGAAGTATTCATGATCTCTATTTCACTCTTCGGATAAGCTTCATTGACCCCATAGATCAATACTTCTCCTTCCTTCATCTCGATTTTCTCGCCTGTTAAGTCTTGATAATTAGCTTTATCAATTAAAATTAAGTTGGTTAATTTTTCACCTTCATACATTCCCTCTTTCACACCAAATCCTTTTTCAGTAGGCTTGGCAAATATGGAGAGGTAAGCATAGGATCGAACGCTTTCTAAAGTGACATTAACCATTGAGGCCACTTCTTCACTCGCTTGATGCATTTCTTCTTTTAATTGTGCTTCATTAGCCTCAACGTTCTCGCCTTCATCAACTTGTAATTCGATAAAAGCATCACTAGGATATTGGGTCTCAATCTGATCTTTGGGGGTCGAAAGCATGGATAAGCCCATTGAAAGAAGCATGATCGTGCCAAATAGCATAATACATATATTGGCTAAGCCTACCCCATTCTTTTTCATCCTAGAAAGCATGCCTGAAATCGGAATAAAGTGATTGGTTTGGTAATAAAATTTCTCCCTATTTTTCATCAATTTTAAAACAGCAATACTGATAGAAGTAAAAATAAAGTAGGTTCCAACAATAATCAGTAAACCAGCCAGAAAAACTTTCTGAATTTCTGTAATAGGAGAAATAATTTTAAAACATAAATAGTAACCCACTATGGTCACTAATACTCCCAATAAAGCGACTAAGCTATTGGCTTTGGGTTCTTTCTCAATCATATTTCCGCCTTTTAATAGTTCGATGGGGCTGGACCTATGAATTTGGAAGATATTGCCTAAAAAGACAAAAATAAAAACCGCCACAAAAAAGATCAGGGTCCAGATCATCGATTGGAAAGAAAATTCCGAACCAAATGATACAGGAGCATTCATGAGATATCTGATGAATAAAATCGTCACTTTATTTAACAGGATACCCGCTATAATCCCCAATACCATGCTGATCAGGTATAAAAAAGTCGTTTCATAGAAAAGGACATGCATGATATGTTTTTTGTCCATGCCCAGAACATTGTAGAGCCCAAATTCTTTTTTTCTCGTTTTGATCATAAAGCTATTGATATAGAGAAGGAAAAGGACTGCAAAGAATATCAGTAAAACACTTCCCAAAGACAGGATCGTTTGTAAATTATCCCCTCCTGGAATCTCTGATAAACCTGGATTGACTGAGAGCGACATGACAATATAAGTTGTCATAATCGTAAAAACACCTGATATGATAAAGGGCAGAAACAATTTTGGATTCTTCTTAAGATTATTAAAGGCTATTTTGATATAGAGTTGGTTAAACATAATTTTTCTCTCCCGAAGCCATGACTGTCAGAGTGTTCGATATTTTTTGGAACATCTCTTCATCCGTCAGTTCTTTCTTATACATCTCATGGAAGACTAAACCATCTTTGATAAATAAAACTCTGCGCGCTTTACTCGCTGCATGGACACTATGTGTCACCATTAAAATGGTTTGTCCTTCTTGATTAATTTCATTAAAGATCTTTAAAAGTCCTTCTGCTGAATTTGAATCTAATGCCCCAGTAGGCTCATCTGCCAAGACAAGTTTCGGATCATTGATTAAGGCTCTTGCGACAGCTGTTCGCTGCTTTTGCCCTCCTGACACCTCGTAAGGATACTTATCTAATAGAGATGAAATCCCTAATTTCGTGGCCAGAGGTTCCACCCTTTCTTTCATTTCGGCCACTTTGATTCCCGATAAGACCAATGGAAGAAAGATATTATCCTTTAGCGTCAGATTGTCTAACAAATTAAAGTCTTGAAACACAAACCCCAAATTATTTCGTCTAAAATGGGATAAGTCTTTTTCTGGAATTTCTTCCAAACTTTGGTCATCTAAAATCACGTCCCCACTAGTGGAGTGATCTAATGCTGCTAGAATATTAAGCAATGTTGTTTTACCTGAACCGGATTCACCCATAATCGCAACGTAATCTCCCGCTCCAACTGTAAAAGAAACATCTGAAAGTGCCTCGACGACGTTCCCACCTAATTGGGTACTATAAATTTTTTTAAGATGATTGACTTGGAGTATATTCATATTATTCCCTCATTTCTGATAGTGACTTCCTCCATTGATGAATTAAGCATAACAAAAAAGAGAAATGCGATTCTATATTTGAATCTATCATTTCTCAAGAGTTTCTAACATTTTTGTTAGATAGCATAATTTATTTTGGAGAATTGAATTGTATCAAGACTTTCGTCCCTTTGTCTGGCTCAGATTCAATCCTTAAGCTATGACCCAATTTGGCTAAGATTTTTTTACTCAAATACAAGCCGATACCCGTCGCACTTTTGTGTTGACGGCCCACAAAACCGGTAAAGTTTTTCTCACCAATTCTTGGAATGTCTTCTGAATTAATGCCAATCCCCGTATCTTCTATCACTAACCTATCAGGATCTTCCATATAGACAGAAATACTTCCTTGTTCAGTATACTTTAGCGCGTTCGACAGTATTTGTTCGATGACAAATGATAACCATTTAGAATCCGTAATGAGTTGATAATCGACTTTCGTATAATGAAGCTGCAATTTTTTACGAATAAAAAACAGTGCATATTTTTTGATCGTTTCGACCAAAATGTCATCTAAGTCAGTTTCTTGAAAGATATAATCTGTCGTGGAACTTTCAAGTCGAATATACTGTAGAACAGACTCGACATATTTTTCAACTTCAAACAACTGTGTTTTCATCTCTTCATTAGACTCGTCATCCACTTCCTGATCTTGCAAAATAAGATAGAGCGCAGAAATGGGGATTTTGATCTGATGAACCCAGATCGTAAAATACTCCAGAATACTTTGTTCATTGGCGAGAGAAGCGGTCTCATTTTTGACAAGCAAAGCGGCCAGCTTGGAAATCAGTTCACTATATCCTTTTTCTACTTTGTTCCGTGTCGCAGGTAATGGGATCGTACTAAGAAGATGGACCTTTTCCTTTAATTTGTTCAATGCTAAATATTTTTTCCGGTAATGAAAGTAATCAACCACCATCAAAATCGCTCCCACAAAAGAGCACAGCAAGAGCCAGAGGATGGTTCTTTCCAAACTGACACGATAAAGAAAATCAATGATGATATTGACTAAAAACAAGCCAAGCAAAAAAAGAAGAAAAACTACTCGATCCGATAGATATTTTAAGAAAATATTCATATTAAACCTCAATCATATAGCCTTCACCTTTGATGGTCGTAATAAAATCATCAAGCTCGAGAGTCTGTAATTTTTTTCTTAAGCGGTTGATATTAGTATAAAGTGCACTCTCTTCTACAAAACTCTCCGAATCCCACAAACTTCTCATTAATTGTTCACGTTTAACAATTTTACCTTTATGTTCCATTAATTTCTGAAAGATAATCGCTTCATTCTTGGTCAAATTTATTGTCTGATCTCCGGCTCGAATGGTAAAAGTATCCATATTGAAAAACAATTGTGGATGCTCTAACAAATGGACATTCTCACCAAAATCATACGTTCGACGCAGAATAGCTTGGATTTTAGCCATCAACACCTCATAATTAAAAGGTTTGGTAATATAATCATCTGCTCCATTGTCAATAGCTCTGACAATATTCAAATCATCAATAGCAGATGAAACAAAAATAATCGGCGTACTAGAAAGCTTCCGAATCTCTTCACACCAATAATAACCACTATAAAAAGGTAAGGTCACATCCATCAAAACTAACTGAGGATCATATTCAATAAAAAGATGGTGAATCCTTCTGAAATCCATGGCCACTTTTGCATCATAGCCCCATTTTTCTAAATGATTTCTGATACGATCTGCAATTACCTTATCATCTTCCACGATTAATATTTTCATACAAGCTCCCCTTATACTCAATTTTGTATGCTTGGCAGTTTAAGGATGCAAGTCTCTTTCTATTGAAACAGCTTGATATCATTATAAGTCAAACCAAAAGATTTGTCTTGAGTATAGAAGAAAAGCCCTTCTGAATAAGAAGAGCAGGTTTCATGTTTAGGAGTAAATATTGTATTTATTTTCTATTGTTTAAGTAGAATTATTAACCCTACAAACTGAAATTTATGCATCACTTTTAGCTCCAATTCTTGATCATCTTTCCTTCAATCTCTTTTGCTAGTAATTTTGCCGTAATTGAGCTAAAATGTACTCCATCAACAGTCTGAACTAATCCTCTTATTTTTGCAAACCAATCTTTGCTTTTAGGAAATATAGTTATTGATAATTCATCCAGTAACCTGGTTAAAAAAACTCCACTTCCAACTATAAGCTTTTCTTTCTTGTGGCAATGCATCTATCATCACACAGAATTCTCAACATCCTCATCTCCGCAAATTCAAAGTGATCTTCCTCTATTAGAATGCCCGAAACCCAGCCATAAAGATTGTTATTTGCTCTTGTCATCATTATGGCACGAAATCCAAGTATAAAGTCTAGTTTTTATTGACTATCTCATAGAAATTTAAAGGGACATTTCTATCTAATTTTTCACAATAAACTTTCTTCATTTTTATAAAAGAAAATCCGCCTTTTTCTATAACTTTGTTAGCGCCTGTATTTTCAGTCATTATTCTTATTAATATTTTTTTATATCCTAGTCCAAACAAATAATTCACCATGGCTTTGCAAGCTTCTGTCATATAACCCATGCCCCAGAATTTTTTAGATGAAACATAACCTATTTCAGGATGTCTCTCGGGTGTGATTTTTACTACAACGATCATCCCTATTACTTCAGATGCTTTTTTGTTCTCTATAGCGAACCGATTTGTGCCCTTTTCGTTATATTTACTCAACCAAATATCTAATATCTTTTTTGTATCTTCTTTAGTTTTATGAATAGGAAAGGTTAAAAATCTTGTAACATCTTCGTCTGATCCCATGCAAATATGAAATCCAAATCACTTTCTTTTAAATTTCTCAGTATTAATCTATCTGTTTCTAACATGATAATTTTCCTTTTCCACTATTATAGTGTGCCCTAAAGTTCTTATTCTATCGTTACTATCTGCCGTTGGTATAATTATGGTAATCGGATATGAAATATAATTCATTTACAATTCCAAATATTTATCCAACTCCCTGAAATTCACATACTCAGCACCATTAAATTTTGGATAGGAGTCCCCTCCATAAATAATCCTTGGATTCTTTGCATTTTCTTCTGCTTCTACAAAAGATAGTAAATGCTTAGCAAATGTTTTGTTTGGCGTCATTGATGTTTTTATTTCAAAAGGATATAAATTATCTTCTTTCTTAACAATTAAGTCCACTTCAACTCCCTTGGCAGTTCTCATAAAATAGATATTCGGATCTTTATTATCATTTAATCGTGATTTTAAGACTTCTGTAACAATTAAATTTTCAAATAAATTACCACGTAGAGGATCTCTATTAACCTGATTCTCAGTTTCTATTCCTAAAAGATAAGCTGCCAATCCTACCTCTGTAAAATAAAGTTTTGGGGATTTAATTTGTTGTTTTGTAACATTAGAGAAATAGGGTCTAAGTCGATATATGATATAAGAGGCTTCTAGCACAGATAACCATTCAGATAAAGTTGTAGATGAAACACCTACTTCACCCGACAAAGTAGACAAATTAACTACTTGTCCTACTCTGCCTGCTAGTAAAGTTAAAAATCGTAAAAATCTATCTAGATTTTTGATTTCTAACATTTCTCTCAAATCTTTTTCAACATAGGTATTTAAATAGTCTCGATAATAAATTGAAGGCTCTCTAGATCCTTCTTTGTATAATTCAGGCATGAAGCCTTTAAGTAATAATTCATCAGTAGATAAGTCTTCTAATAGTCCTTCCTGAATAAGTTCATTCATGCTCAAAGGAAGTAAGGTCATAATACTTGTTCTTCCAGCAAGCGATTGAGCAATTCCTTTTTGTAAACTTGGTTGATGGCTCCCTGTAAGTATAAAACGACCATTCTCTTCTCTATTCTCATCAACCATTACTTGTATGGCAGAAAGAAGTTCTGGTACTCTTTGGACTTCATCGATAATTAATGGTTCTTTGTATGTTTCAAAAAAACCTTTGTAATCTTCTTTTGCTAACATTCTATTTATAGGATCTTCTAAGTTTACGTAGTTATATTCTGGAAAACATTTTTTTACCAAAGTCGTTTTCCCTGATTGCCTTGGCCCGATAATGGTTACAACAGGCACTTGCTTACTTAAAGAAATTAACTTTTGTGAAATATTTCTTCTAATCATATACTTTCCCCCTAACTCATTATACAATACAAAATACGGGCATTATTTTCAAGTTGAACTTGAAAATAATGCCCATATAAGTTGTAAATTAATTTTTACTTCTCTAATAGAGGGCTTGAATCCCGTATCTATCACTACTATCTGCCGTTGACATCATTATTATACGAAACTCGGGTAAAAGTCCCAAGCACTATCAAGCGGTAGGGTTCTGATATATATTTTTTGCTGGTAGGTTATTAGCCATGTATCTAACATGAACATCTACTACTCCATATCTGTTCGTAATGTAAATACCTCTGGTAGGTTATAAATTTCCTCTTTTAAAAACAACGGATAAAAATATAAATCTTTTAATGAATCAAACTTTAACCATTCAAACTGATGGAAATGTACATCTTCTTGTAAATAAAACTTATTTCCTCTCTCTAAAAGTATGGTATCCTCAATATTTATTAAAAAGTAAATGCAAATCTCGTGATATTGAAGATGATCACCATCTTCCGTGAAAAAACTTTGATTAAGCCACAAAGGTCTATCTATAGAAACTTTAATTTTAAGTTCTTCCTTTACTTCACGTATAACTGCCTCTTCTGCTGTTTCCCCCATCATAACTCTGCCACCTGGCAAATAATAATAAGGAGACCTTTCATCTTTCATTGCCAAAATATTGTTGTCATTTATTATGACAGCACATACCATATAATTAAATTTTTCATTATTGTGAATAAAGCTAATATCCATGTTCTCTCCTAAATTGGGCATTATTTTCAAGTTGTACTTTAAAATATTGCCCATTTTCTTTTTATTACTTTCCAGTAGAAGGCTTGAAAGCCAGTGTTCTTCGTTACTATTTGCCGTTGTCATAAACATCCATTATCTAATTCTCTAAAACGCAAAACTTTTATAACCTAGTGAACTTCTAATTAGTTGATAAAGTTCTTAAACCAATTATCAAGAAACTTCATTTGCTCCTCTGTATGAAACCAATGTTCCCCTTCCTTCATTACTGTTAGAGTTGAATTTGTATGATTCACAAAATTAATCATATTATCGTTTTCAGCGAAAAGTATATGAGTAGGTGTATCCCAATGAATAGGATTTTTTCTTACATCGATCAAATATTCCCAAGATAAAATTTCTCCAAATGAAGTCTGAATTTCTTTTTAATACTGAGCTCATCTTCTGAAATGTTTTCCCAAGCCATCCTATCTAAAATCAATCTTTCCATATCAACAATTGGAGAAATAAACATCGCTTTTTCAATACTTTTATCTGATAAAGATATTAGCGAAAAATAGGCTCCTATACTATTAGCAATCAATAAAATTTTATTATAATTGGGAATAATATAGTTGAAAAATCGGTAAACTCTATTTTTACCTCCCAAGGTTTACCTGATTTATAGTCGAATCCAATCATTTCAAAATCATTACTGAAAAACTTTTTATAGTAGTTAGCCTCCTCAGCATTACCTCCTTTACCATGAACATATATAACTGCATTTTCATTTTATTTCCCCTTATTCAAAAATAAGATCGTTTTGAAAGCTTCGGACACCCTAAATAGACACGATTAATAGACAGAAACTTCCCCACAGTCATTCTTCCCTCTTCGTTAAATCTCTCACAGTAATAGATAAATTATAATCTCTAGTTTATGTTCTGGTGTTCTTAGTCTTCTTCATAAAGAGTTATCTAAACTTTTATAAGCAGCTAATTAAGATAATCCTCTTGAAAAAATTTATCGTCTCACCCATTCTTCTTTATACAAAACGGATGATATTAAATCTTCTTCAGTTCCATATCTAGTACTTATAGAGTGATCCAACAAATATTGGAATCCCAATTTTTCGGTTACTCGTTTTGATTGAACATTTCTCTTAAAATAGCCCCAGAACACTGCATCTAATTGCAGAGTTTCAAAACAATTATGAGAATAAAACAATCTCTATCACTGCCTGTTTAATTACCTACCATTTTACTCCTTATAAAGGAGATGGATAGCGGTAAAATAGTCATTCATTAAATTTAATAGACAACAAACTAGAAAACACTTCAGACATGAAGTGCTTCAATCTAATTTTACTCACAATATTAATACAATCCTAAATCAATTTTATAATCATTCGTTTGTCATGTAGCAAAACTCAGTTTATAAATTTTTTAACCTCTTTAACTTCTTGTTTCAATAGTCTCGATGATATATCTGGACTCAGCGCTTCAACTTTTTTAATATTCTATTTCCATCTGCTTAACACTCTTATCTTTAAGGATCTCTATGAAGTTCTCGTCATAATTTACATCAGAAAAAGAATACTCTTATGGAGGGGTAATGTATATAACAAACAACCCGATCAAAAAATGACCGGGTTGTTTAACACGTGATTCTATTAATAATTTCCTGACGACCGGTTAGAGTCTGAAGCATGGGTTTCCTCATAAAATTTCTGAATTTCACCATTCCCCACGAAATATCGGTCTAATATGACCCCGATATTCGCTTCGGCTGTCATCCAGACCTGAAGTTCCCCCTTATAATCTAGTAACAGATAATTACAGGCTTTCCCATTTACCTTAGCAGGGTAAATCGTAATCAAGGTGCAATCAGGATCCATCAAGAGGCTCTCCGATTCCTCACCAATGTTGATCTCCCCCATCACTTCGTTGCCAAACATACCTTCCGTTAACAGATTCATTTTACGTCATCTCCATCACTTGTTCTTAATATTACCTTTAGCTTAGCACAAGAAAGCGTATTCTTCCAGATGATAAGTAAAAACATAATATTTTATAGGTAAGGATAGAATAAATAAAGAAGCCCATCATTTGAAGTGCTTAAAACCTATTTCTGTTAACCAGTTCATTTTTAGTTAAGTGCATAAGGTTTATTCATTTTGAAAGATATTGATACTTCTGCTTTGTGTAATCTAGCAGCTACTATTGACTCGATATGTTTGTAAAAGAAATCAAATGATCTGCATCGGCATCTTTACAAATAATCCTTTGTCTACAAATTAATTCTTTCAAAGATCTTAATACTTGCCCATAAATTAATTACAATAAGAATCAGGGTGGTCATTAGCGGCTTGAAATAAGCTTCAAGGTCTACTTTCCCTAATAAAATTTCACTTTGATTTTGAATCAAAAATAATGGATTATAATTCTTCAAAGGATTGAAAAGGCTTATTATGAACAAAATCACTACAACAATTAACACACCAAGCAGCACACCTGTATTTTTTTTAAATAAACTTGAGAATAATAGCAATAAACTAATTAAAAAAATTCCAAATCCCCAAGTTAAAATGTAAGTAAATACTTTATTCGTACCATCAGCTGAAAAATAATACAATGTATAACCATACTGAACTAATGAACTGATAAAATATGATCCCGTCCAAATACTGATGATCATTATAAATTTTGCCAAAATAATTATTCTTCGAGATAATCCTTTCGTTACAAGATTAATTAAAGTTTGATTTGTCAATTCATTGGTTAGACTTCCACTAAAAATAATCACTAATGCGATTAAACCTATCTGGTTAATCCCTTTAAAGAACTGCATATACGAATCAATATAGCTGGGGTCCGGTATGCTAATCTGTGCATCACTTGGTAATAAATTCTTTAAAATATCTGGAGTGATGAGAGCATTCAGTGGCCCCATAATCCCCAGAATAATACAGAGTAGTAAAAGTGAAATGATTTTGTGTGTCCGATAATTTTCCATCCATTCTTTCTTCAACAGCACTTGAAATGAACTCATGATACCACCTCAATGTATAGGTCTTCTAGCGAACGATCAACCACTTCAAAATAACTCGGATATATTTCCATCTCTATCAAATCATTCAAACAAGCTTTAACAGCAATCTC
Organism: Facklamia lactis; assembly: GCF_015863205.1. Taxonomy (GTDB): domain Bacteria; phylum Bacillota; class Bacilli; order Lactobacillales; family Aerococcaceae; genus Facklamia; species Facklamia lactis. The sequence goes on from NZ_JACBXQ010000001.1 coordinate 584,585, forward strand.
TGTTTTTTCAAATTTTTGAATAGGAATTTCAATGGTGACCAGTTGATTAGCCTTTCTCAGTTTATATTTCTTTGCTAGTCGCTCTTCATCAACGGGCTCTACCATTAAAGAAATCATTATTCGATTCTTTCGATCTGCAAGATCTTGCTCGATATCTTTCAAATTTCTGATATTCTGATGAGTCAAGACCAACACTTCATCACAAATTCGTTCAACATCAGATAGTATATGTGTCGAGAAGATCACAGTCGTCTCCTTTTTCACTTCTTGAAGAATCTGCAAAATATCTTGTCTCCCTTTTGGATCAAGTGCACTAGTCGGTTCATCACAAATCAGTAATTTCGGCTGATTAATGAGAGCTTGAGCAATCCCCAAACGTTGCTTCATCCCGCGTGAATACTTAGAAATCAGTAATTTATCATCCGTAATCCCAACTTTATTCAATAAGTCATCAATTGAAGCCGTCTGCTTTCCTTGAACAATCAGACCAGCACACAATTCTAAATATTCTCTAGCATTCATATAAGCATAATATTCAGGAACATCCGGCAAATAACCAACTTCTTGATTGGTAACCATATCACCATATTTGACCTTTTGCCCCATTAGAGAAATAGAACCTCGATCTGCTTTGAGTAAGCCCAGAATCATTTTGATGGTAGTCGTTTTACCCGAACCATTGGGACCAATAAAACCATAAATTTTATGCGCGTCAATCTCTAAATTTACTCCATCTATAATTTGATGATTGCTGAATGACTTACTTAAATTTTCTAATTTGAGTATGGTCATGACTCTCTACCCTCCACAGCTATAAAGAGGATGGGACCTATTATATTTATGAAAACAATAATCACTCCCCATAACAACTTATTGAGATATTTAGTGTGCGATATACTTATCAATTTCCGAATCGCTATCACAACAAGAATAATCTGCAAAACAATTAAAGGGATCAAAAAAGGTAAATATTCACTGAATTCTAAATTCATCATGGTTAAACTTCCTCTCTATCTCAGTGATTCTATCCAAAATATTTTGGTATTCTGATTGAGTTTTCAACCGATCAAAGCAGGGATGACCAAGGATACTGTCTCTAACCGCACTAATCATTTGATTCGGTCGAAAAGGGGCCTCCTTGCCTGTCGGTAAATTAACGAGCCAATCATCAATTGCATCAAAGAACTCATCCCCATGTAACTCAAATGACGTTAATAAATTATCAGCACAGTCAAGATACTTATTGAGATACTTCAACGTTAACTTTTCAGAATGACTTACTGATTGTTTAGCAGCTACATAGTAGAAATTTAAGGCTGTCAGTGGATGCAAATGTTCCAAATCAAACGCATCAATGAGTGCTTGGGACCTACCAATTGCTACCTGATTGTCACGGAGTCCTCCCATCTCGATCAATGAATATAAATATTGTACGATCAAGACTGTTTGTTGATAGAGTTCAATTTGCAATACTTCCGTAGCTTTGGTCAAATCCCCTTTCATGGCATAACTTTTAGACAAAATCAGTTCTTCACCTAATTTATAAGGTCGAGGATTGCATATTTTGATGATAGTATCAAAATCCTGTCTGTTAAATAAAAACATCAATTTAAGACTAATGGCCATCTGTAAATCTACTTCAGCATTAGAATGTTCAATAATATGATTTAACCATTTTATGCAGAAGTCTGACACTTGAGACCCATAATCTTCAAGTGATAAGTAATAATTAGCTAAGTATTGAATCAGAATCATTAAAGTCTTGTAATCATTAGCATACATTTTGAAAAGCTTTTGGATTTCTTCATATTGAGCTTGAGGTTCATCCTTCATAAATTCTAAACGCAGACGCCTGAATAATGTTATTCTCTCTTGATGAGTCAACATTTTTTGGTAATTAATTAAATCATCAACTGACACGTTAAAAAGCTTTGCTAATGTAACTAAATATGGAACATCTGGTATCGAGAGATTATTCTCCCATTTTGAAATAGTCGCTTTGGTTAAATTCAAATAATTGGCTAGCTCATCTTGAGTCATATTTAATTGGGTTCGATATTTATATAGATTTTCGCCAATGTTCATGATTTCCCCTCCTTTACTTATATTATATGGTTTATGAATAGGAAATTAAATTTCTTTATCGTTGATATGCGGATAAATAGTTTCCTCAAAAGAAATTTCGATATCATGCACAAAACGCCACTATGTACACAAATATTTTGAATAAAAATAACCACCTTTCATATTTAAAAGCAAATTTTAATTTACTGATTCTGTATCTTCATAAATTAAATAAACATCCTAGAGAAAAACATAAAATCTAACCTTGGTGTCAAGAGTTCTTGACACCAATTCAAAAAGATGTTACGCTTTTTGTGTCAAGAGCTCTTGACATATCAAGGAGGGATTAAAATGGATTTTGTTTTTATTATTATCTTTAACGTTATTCTTATACTCATTGCTTACTTCTACGCGCGTTCGATTATTAAACTTTCGGGCTACCAGAATAAAGATGAGATGTATCGTTTCTTCTACGGAAATACTTTTAAAAAAATAGGGATTATTCTCATGGTTATTATTGGCATTTCGCTTTTTATCAATCTAGTAATTCTCAATACCTATCATGGAAACATCCCCAAAGAAACCTTACTAGTTGCCATTAAACATGATGCCAAGTATCTAATCATTGCGACTATCACCTATCTGTATCACCTTATTAAGTTAAAGCACACTATCAATTCTTCGGATAAGTAGGTGATTGCTTTGAAAAATAATATCAAAGAAATACGGCTAGCACTTAACTTGTCACAAAAGGAATTAGCACAATTATGTGACGTTTCCAGACAAACCATCAATATGGTTGAAAATGATAAATATGATCCCTCATTGCCTTTAGCAATGAAATTAGCACGATCACTTAATCGCTCAATAGAGCAGTTATTTGAATTGGACGACTAGGAGGAACTCTTATATGACTATCTTATCCATCAAAAACCTGTCAAAAATATATCCCAAGAAACAAGCCCTTCATGAGATAAATCTCCAAATTAAGCAAGGTGAGATCATTGCCTTAATTGGACCCAACGGTGCTGGAAAATCCACTCTTATGAAAATCATCTGTGATTTAGCTAAAGCTTCCTCCGGAACTTATACCTGGTCGTTTAATGGAAAATCTTCCGCTCAAGCAACACTTAAAACCAATATTATTGAAAATCCTGATCTTTTCCCCTATCTTACTGGCTATGAAATACTTCAATATTTTGCGATTCAAAGACAAATTTATGATCAGAATCAAATTACGCAAATTCTTCAACAGGTGAATCTCGAATCTGCAAAAGATTTAAAGTACAAAAATTATTCTATGGGAATGAAGCAAAGACTAGCAGTAGGTCTAGCCATGCTAGGGCAACCAAGAGTCATGATTCTTGACGAACCTACAAATGGCATTGATGTACAAGGTTTAGTAGATTTACGGAAGGTCTTTGTAAGCTTGAATCAGAAATTAAACACCACTCAAATTATCAGTAGTCATAACTTAAATGAACTCTATACCATTGCCCATCGTTTTATTTTCCTTAAGCAAGGTAGAATCATTCAAGATATTTCAAAAGAAAATCTCATTCATGCACTCGACCATGAAAACATTGAACAATACTATTTAAATCTCATGAAGGAGGAACACTAGAAAGATGACCACCTATCTTAAATCTGAACTCTTCCGTATTACAAAAATTAAACTCTTTTATTTTTTAGCTCTTGCCACCGTTTTGACTACTCTTTGTATTGGATTCTTTTTCAAAAGTATCGCACAACTTCAAGACTTTACTATGTACGGAAATCATTATCTTTATGCTTGTTTAATGCTACTTCTCGTAGGTTTTTATCTCATTTACCCTTTTCTTATCACTGGACATATCAGTAAATCTCAACCACTTAATTATCAAATCATTTCAAACGATATCCTTCCTAAGAATATTTTTTTAACAGATATCCTGTTATCAAGCTTAGTAGCCTTTACTTATCTCATCATTTTTTACTTATCGAGTAGTATATTTGCGAGGATCTTCTTTCAAATGAACAATCAACTTACTCAAGAAACAGCCTATATTACAGAACTTAACTACCTCCAAATGATGGGAGTGATCCTACTCTTAATTTTTACGAGTATTTCATTGTTGTACGGACTTCAGTCCATTACCCAAAATAAAATTGCAGCTACTGGAATATTTATCTTTATTTCTTATATTATCCCTTTAATCATTGCCCAATTACGAATGGTTTCACCCTTCTTTAACTTAATCGGGAATTTTCTGCCCTTAATTCAGGCTTTCACCTTTTATCGTGGCGAATCAAATATTCTTTCATTTTTATTAGTTAATCTGGTTTGGATTCTATTGACTACTCTTATCTTTAACAAAAAGTTTGTCCAACAATTTATTTAGTAAATACAAAAGCCCTTCTCGAATGAGTTCGAGAGGGGCTGAAAAATTATATAAGGATCTTTTAACATTAAAAAATGTTTCTTCTTTTTATTCATGAAAATCAATGGAGAAATTAATATTCTCAAATAAACACAATTATTGCGCCTAAATAATTTCAACAAAAAAAAGCTCACAAGGTATTCTCTACCTGTCAGCTATTCATCTACTCTTTTAATGCTCGTTTGCAAAAGAGTCAAATTCATTTATTGGCCAAATTCTCAATTTAGCCTCAGAGATAATTTGAGCTTTATCAACCCCTCCATAATCTCTGCTATCACGTGAATTATTGCGATTATCACCAACAATAAAATATTGATTATCTGCTAGTTGATAAGTCATATCCTCCGTAATAGAATCGGAAGATAAAAAGTCTTCCGCTACAAACTTGTCATCAATAAATAATTTATTATTTCTATACTCAACCACTTCGTTAGGGAGCCCTATGATTCTTTTCACATATAATTTATTGATACGTTTATCTTTAGCAATCACAATGTCGAATCTGTCTAACTCAGAAAAATTAGTTGAAAGTATTTTTTCTTGATGGTGGAGAATGGGTTCCATCGAATCGCCATCTACTTGATAAATGGGGAAAACAAATAATCTGAAAATAATCATAAGAAAGAGCACAATTATAAATAATAAATTGTGATGAATAAACTCTTTTGTTTGGTTAAAATAATTATTCATTTAGTAATTCCTCTATTAAGCTACTAGATGCACCCTAAAGTATTGCTCATCTTTACTGTATTAAGCTATTTATCAAAGCTATTGCATAACCTTTTTGATAAGAGTGCCCCAAACAGCTTTCTTTTCTTTTTTATTAGAATAGCATACTTCTAAATAATGTAAACAATTCATACATTATAATCATAAAGCTCTACTCATTTCCTATTAATCAATTATACAAGTTGCCTCATCAATAACCTGTAAATTTAAGCGATCCCAGTCAAAAAGAGTTTGAACTCTGAGACAGATACAAACGTCCATTCATAGATTTTACAGCCACCAATGTTTCACTATAAGTTTAACTTTTCTTATTAATAAAATCTTTCCTCCTTCCAATCAGTCTTTAAGAAGTAGTAATACTCATCATTTTTGAACTAATTTGCTTTTATTTATTAACTTCTATTTGCATTTTTCATTTTATAGTCCACATAAATGCATATTACATCTAAAAAGACTTTATAGATAAGGTCATTCGTATTATTAACAACTGTTTCCATCGAATTGGTTTTATTGACCACCAGATTATGAATAGAAAGTTTATATAGCTTGTTATTATAACTTCCCGTCATACTTACAATCTAAAAACTCTCTCCTTTTAAATTGCTCAATTAACTTATTAGAACCCAAAGGGAGCGAAGTGATTTATAATTTACCTACTAAATTTGGTAATCTTAAAATAACATTAATCATAATGAAAATTTTATCCAAGAGCTTTTCTTTTTATTAGTGAATAATTTATTAGGCATCAAAAAGTCTTTGATATTTTTCTGTCGCATCCAGTAAATAGAGTTTTATTTCATTGTACAGCTGGGAAAGATCGAACTGACATCATTTCCATGTTAATTCTAGCTCTGTGCGGTATTGAAGATCAAAATATTATAACCAATTATAAAGTTAGTTTCACCAACCCCTCATATGACCCCGTTTTATTAAACACATCTAATGGTCAAAATGAAACTTTAAATATGAATCTTCTTAATTCTAATCCAGAATTAATGCAAAATGCCCTTTCATATTTAAAAACAAATTTTAAATCAATTAATCATTATTTTTTAGAAATGGGATTTGATTATCAGCAAATAGATCAACTTAAAACCATTTTTTCAGAAAATTTCCAATAAGAAAACTCTTCTAAACAAGTCTTTTATATTTCATTTACAAAAAAACGTTGTGGGATTTTTCAAAAGTCTTCAGACCCCCACAACGTTTTTAATATGTTAACTTAATGTATTTATCGACTAGCCATTTTTATATTTCTTCATATAGTAGAGCTGTAACAAAATCCCTACTAAGGTCATGCCAATCACAATGATAAAGGCGGTAGAATAAGAACCTGTTGCATCTAATATCATCGAGCCAATCATTGGACCAAAGACAGCTGCTACCCCATATGCCGTAAACATCCAGCCATAGTTGGTTCCTACATTTTTAACTCCCCAATTCTCTGCAGTGATACCCGGGAAGGAACCTAAGAAGCCACCAAAGGATAAACCGACCATCATGAGACCAATCGTACCCGCTAAGGCTCCCATCTTACCACTACTGATCGCTAAGAATAATCCTCCTGCCACTACTAAAAACATGGCAATCACGGTTGTATAGCGTCCAAGCTTATCAGAAACCGATCCCCAGAAAATACGGCCCACAGTATTGGCAATCGAAACCGCCATCACCACCGCGACTGGATCACCTAATTGATAATTACTTGCAATGGAGGCAGCCGAGGAAATAATCATCATGCCCCCTGTCGCCCCAAGTGTATAGACGAACCATAGTAACCAGAATTTATTCTCTTTAATCATTTCTTTATAATCTTTTCCTTCAACAAGAGTCTGACCTGAACTTGTCTCAGTTTCAGGTGCTTTAGACATCAAGATAGAGGCTAAGCAAATCACCACTAAGAGAATGATCCCCAGAATTCTGAAGATCGAATAGATATCTTGTGTCTGTAACATCCATTTTACTACTGGCGCAAAGATCAAAGGACCTAAGCCAAATCCAGCTGCCGTTAAGCCTCCTGCTAAGCCCTTCTTATCTGGAAACCACTTGGAAGCAACCGAAGTCGCCGCTCCATAAGCCGCTCCAATCCCCAATCCCAAAATCAAACCATACGTGATATAAAGCATTAGAACCGAGTTAACAAATCCTGTTAAGAACATTCCTAGTCCAAACAAGATACCTCCTAAAAAAACAAAACGCCTTGGACCAAATTGATCCAATTTCGGTCCAAAAATAATCATTCCAATCGGCACCATCGCAAATGAAATAGAATACGCAATCGCTGTTTGAGTCTGTGCCCAAGCAGGATTAGCCTCTAACAAAGCAGCTTGAAAGACTGACCAAGCATAACCGGCACCTAAACATAAATTCGTAATAATCGCAGCCAACAAAATAATCCATCGATTCACTTTTTTCTCCATAATTTACCTCACTTAAATTTTTTTCAGTGTGCATTACAAGTTCTTCGGTATCCGTTTTGCTTTCATCACCTCAAACTTAATTTAAGAGCAACATCTCGATATTATGAGTAAAAGTTTAATCTAAAATGGAACCGTTTACAAATACGTTTAGCTTATCGCTTCTATAACTTATACTTATAATTTTGATTGGAGAAACTTAATCCAAAAACAACAGCATCACTGATGTATTGCTTAATCATCAATAGAGACAACGAATTTTATATTAGACTCAAGTATAAATACAAGTTAGAGTTCAACCACATACAAAATGCCAAACAAAAATAAACAGGCTGCTAGAACCCCCCCTCTTTATCATCCAATTATAATAACCCGCCTATTTATACGCTCTACCTAACCTTAACGGTCAACACTCAAAAACCCCTCTCGAATAGAGACGAGAGGGGTTGAAGAAATAGCTTGCAATCTTTTAACTTTAAGAGAGGGTTAGCCTTATCGTTAATTTAAATCAGTTATCTCAGTTTCTCGAGGCATTATTTCAGAATCTTTAAGTAACTCTGCCTCCCATTCCTCTCTTAATATTCCATAAGAAAGGCTATCAAAATAGTGATTCTTCCAGAAGCGGACTTTGCGAACATGTGCTTCTTTCTTCATTCCTAATTTTTCAGCTGCTCGCATCATCCTCTGATTACCACTCCAAGTAGTTAGACCAATATGCTCAAGTTCAGATAGATGATTAAATATTTCGCTGATCCATAATTTCAGTGCTAGGCTTCCAATCCCACCACTCCAGAAACGAGGATTATAAATCGTTATCCCTATTTCTAACCAACGCGTGTTCTCATCTTTCCAATAGCGTCCAACCATCCCCACTGGATCGCCATTGAATAGAATGCATCTTCGTTGATCATCCATAAAAAAAGAATATTTATCTGACTGAATAAACTGATCAATGCTATCATAAGAACGATAGTCATTTTCAAAATATGGTCCATCCCAATTTTTCCATTCAGGTTTCTCTTCTGAGAACCCCTGCTTCCAAATTTCAGCTAATAAATCATCATTAAACTTTACTAATTCTACTTGGGTATTATTCATATTATTTTCTCCTATATTTCAGTTGGCTTTTTATATAGGTGGCATAATACCTCTTCTTATGTTCAAGGGATAAAGCTTAGAAAAATCTGCCACCTCTCACATTGTTCTTAGACATATTTTTCTTATATAGGTTTTTCATTTTTATTCCTCCTTAGTCGTTTGTTAAGGCTCATTATATCAATAGAAAAACATCCTCACAAGAAAACTACCCAAAATTTAGAGCAGACAACTAACAAGTATCTGATAATATTTAAACTATAAACCACCAGCTCCACTTTTCCTTTTTCACTTTATTGCATATGTCCTACTTCCATGACAAAGTCAAAGCGTTGTTGTAAATGGGGTAAAAGATCCTCTTGGCCCACCACTAATAGGGACGTCGCAGGACCTGCCGATAACTTGCCAACGGTTTGACATTTATCGCTTTCTTTGACGATAAATTGGCAGCCGTTCACTTCTGCAACTTGCTGGGCTTCATTCAATGACCCCTTCGAACCAATCGGAACCATTTCATTAACGACTGATTGCAATGAGTGAAGGTATGCGATGTCTTCATATGTTGGTAGTTCTTCTTGATGTTCCAACATTTCTGCTCCAACATAAGGATAGCCACATTGGTAACAAATATCCCCCACTTGTACCTTATTCATGAGCAATTGAGAATAGTGCCCTCGTCCTATCAATGTAATCCCAATGCTCGACATGCTTGTCTCCATGTTCTCTTCAGTACTACCAGAAACCGGCAAATGCGAGAATCCGGCCTGTTTCAGCTCATCTTTAATACCATGATCAAATTGTTTTCCGGTATTTTCCCACTCATTACTACATAAACTCATGACCAAAAAAGGTTGGGCATTCACCGCTAATAGTTCTAGCATAGGGACTCGCATCGCATATCTCGCAGTGATATAAGGATCGACTTGTAAGTAGTCATGGGGTTTTAATCCAATCGAAGCCGAAATATCACAAGCAATGACTAATGTCTCAGTTGTTGAAATGGCTTCTAAGGACAAATCTCGATATTTACGATGATTAAGCGCCATCTTCTAGCCTCATTTCAGAGAATACTTGCTCAATAATTTGTGCCGTTGTCTGAAGATCTTCTTGAGTGTGTTTCAAAGAGATAAAATTCGTTTCAAATTGTGAAGAAGCAAAGTAGATTCCTTTTTCTAACATTTTAGTAAAGAAGCGTTTAAATAAGACTTGGTCACAGGCTTTAGAATCGTCAAAATTCTTAACGGGCTTGGAACTAAAGAAAATACTAAACATTGTGCCCATATGCGGAACTTGGACCTCATATTGATATTGATCGGCCAGATTTGAAATCGTCTGACAGAAATCTTCTAACAAAGCCACACTTCGTTCAAATTGTTCTTCATCATAACTCATTAAGGTCGTAGCACCTGCAACCATTCCTAGTGGGTTCCCTGATAAAGTTCCGGCTTGATAAACATCACCTAATGGCGCGATCGCATTCATAATTTTGCTTTTCCCGCCATAGGCAGCTACAGGCATCCCGCCACCGATCACTTTACCTAAAGTGGTTAAATCTGGCTCAATCTCATAATAATTTTGAGCTCCCACAAAATCACAGCGTAAGCCAGACATCACTTCATCAAAAATCAATAGGGATTGATACCGCTCGGTGATTGCCCTTAATTGAACCAAAAATTCTTTGTCGGCTGGGATCAATCCCATATTTCCCGCAACAGGTTCCACGATCACTGCCGCAATTTGTTCGCCAATTTGATCAAATATTGATTCGACTGCCGATCTATCATTATAAGGCAAGGACAGGGTAAGTTTGGCATAGGATTCTGGAACTCCTGCTGAATCAGCTGAATCGAAGGTCGCAATCCCAGATCCTGCTTTTACAAGAAAAGTATCCGCATGACCGTGATAACAGCCTGTAAATTTTAAGATATAGGGACGATGAGTATAGCCTCGCGCCAATCGAACCGCACTCATTGTTGCTTCTGTTCCTGAATTAACAAAACGGATCTTATCAATTGATTTAAAGCGTTGACAAAGAAGATTCGCCAAGTCTGATTCCATTAAGGTCGGAGCTCCATAAGTGACACCCTTCTGTGCTTGTTGACAAATCGACTCAACCACATTTGAATCGCCATGGCCTAGAATTAAGGGGCCCCATGATAAAACAAAGTCAATATATCGATTATCATCGATATCATATAAGTAAGCACCTTTCCCTCCTTTGATAAAAGGTGGTGTTAGCTCTACAGCATTGAAAGCTCGAACCGGACTGTTTACACCACCTGGAAATAATCCTTTCGCTTCTTCAAACGCTTGTTTTGATTTATAATGATTCATTTTTGATTCCCCTTCTATTAAGATAACTTATAATGTGGCCACTCTCTTCTTATATGTTTCTGGTAAAGACATAAATACAAACTCGGTTAATAATAAATTTGCAACAGTTGCTATGGTTAATGGTATCACAAGAGGCAGGACCCCTGCTAGGCCATAAAAGGGTATTAGCGTCATTAAAGACACAGGAACATTAAAAATATAAGCCAACACATTACTAAAAATCATCGTTTTCATCTCGAGATGGATGCGTCTCTTTCGAATCAAACCATATGCAAACATGGTGACCATCATCATGATGCCAATTAAGAGATGAACTGGGTACGAATAAGAAAAGCCTGCTAAATAGGCCGATAGCATATGGCCAATAAAGGCTAACGCCATGCCCCAAACAGGTCCCAGCAAAGCAGTTCCAATAAAAGCCGGAAATGAATCAAGGGCAATGGAACCTAAGATCTTGATATTAGCCCCCATCACTGACATGGCAATCAAAAGACTGATTAACGTTAATTTGCGTATTTGTATCATCTTCTAAACACTCCTTCTATTTTTGTTCTTTTAATAGGTCGCCTAACTCTTGAACGGTTTTGGGATATTGATCATGTTCCCATTCTTTCCCATTCATCTGCATAAATTCGACCAGATATGGTAATCTAAGACTCGCCTTTTCCATCAACGTTTGATTGGTTAAAATCTCTTCCGTTGCCCCATCGGCTACAATTTTACCTTTCTCTAGAATCACAACTCGACTCGCCCATTCCCATGCAAAATCAATATCATGCGTTGAAATCACAAGGCCATAGTCATCTTGATGAAGTTGCTCTAATACTGATAATAATTGCTGGGAATTGATATAATCTAACCCTGCAGTTGGTTCATCCAAAAAAATAATTTCAGGTTCCAAAGAGAGAATGCTGGCAATGCTCACCATCTTCTTCTCTCCACCACTTAAAGAATGCAGAGGCCGATCTTTTAGATGGTCAATCTTTAAAGCCTTCATAATCTCCATGACTAATTTTAAAGTGGCTTCATTCGTGAGCCCTCGATTTAATGCGGCAAATGATATTTCTTCCATCACAGTGGGGGCTATAAATTGACTATCGGGATTTTGAAAAACTAAACCCACTTTTTGGCGAAGTAAATAGATTTGCTTGGAATGGGCTTTGATCTTGACGTCATCGATGTAAAGATCTCCCGATTGAGCTGTTAATACGCCATTGGCCAAGAGAAACAAGGTCGATTTCCCCATACCATTCTTTCCCAACATTGCGACTTTTTCACCTTTGGATACCTGAAATGACAAGTGTTGAATTGTAGGTTGGTCATTGTTTTCATATTTGAAGGTGATATTTTTCATGTTTAAATTCATCATTATACACCTCCTAAATAATGAACGACCCAAACAAGCAACACTAGTAAAACATGGGTGATGACATGATGCTTAACTTCAAAGCTTCGTTCAATAAAATTTAACTCTCCTTGATACATGCGAGACTCCATGGCATCAAATGATTCTAAGGACAATTTTAGGGATTGACGAAATAATTGTGACGCAATCCATAAAGAACTTCGCAAGGTTCTTTTTTGGTTAATAAATCCCAAGCGAGACTTGGAACTTCGTTGTAAATGATCGAGCTGAATTGAAAGCGTAATAATATAACGATAAATAAAATACATGATCTCTATGACAACCTTTGGCACATGAAGTTGTTTTAAAGAGAAGATCACATCACCAATAGGAGTCGAAATAGCGTAATGCAGTAATAAAGCCACACTGGAGATCGAGACCATCGCTAAATTGAGCGCTTGTTCTTGAGACGGATGATTGATTGATAAATAGAATGCTCCAATTCTCAAAGCATTCGGTTGAGAAGAGGTCGAAATAGCAATCAACAGCCCAATCGTGCTCATTAAGATAAAAGTTAAAGGCGCTGTGAATAAAGTTCTTATTTTTTGATAGGGTAACTTGTGATACAGTGTCATAAACAAAAGCACTGATACGAGCACTAAGCCACTGACCGTCAGCTGTTTAGAGCCAATCACAAGCACTAGCATCACCAAAGTAAAGATAACTTTTATAGTGGGATGAATCCTTCGCAGCTTTGATTGATACGATAGGACTTCCATCGTCATCATTCCATGCTGCTGTGACGGTTTATGCCATTGGACTATATTTTCCCCCACTAGTACACAAACTCCCAAGATTATATAAAGTTCAGAGACTCTTCCATAAGTTACTAAGAGCCAAAAGATTATCCCTAAAATTGAGACCAACATCGTTGACTACGCTCCCTTTTTACGTCCCACAAAATAGCCAAAGCCTGCTCCAATAACGCCTGCACCTAAGGCCGCTTGAAGAGCAAATAGTAAACTTTCTGTTTCCCCGCCAGGTAATTCGATCAGACTTTCAAACCAAGGCTCATATTCCGGATTAATTTCGGTAATAAGCTCTTCCGCCGCACCATCTGCGCCACCAAATTCAGAATTTTGAATCATTAATAATGGAATCACCGCAATCACTACACATAAAAGTAATAATAGGATCATTTTACTTGTTTTTTTCATGTTTATCCCTCCATGCTATAACCTAATAAAGTTAATTCAGATTTTGCTACGGATTCTAAACTCATAATCACAACGACCGTTAGAATTCCTTCGATTATTGCAATCGGAACTTGAGTGACCGCAAAAACACTTGCAAATTTTGTAAAGGACTCCATCACTCCACCTACAGCACTTGGATGCGCTAAAGCTAATTGAATACTTGTGGCGACATAGGTCATTAAGTCACCTAAAGCTGCTGCTAAGAAAATCACAAAATGTTTATTCAATTTTGAAGTTTTCCCTATTTTATAAATGGCATAGGTTACCAAGGGACCTACAATCCCCATACTGAATGTATTGGCACCTAAAGTGGTCAATCCGCCATGCGCCAATAGAATGGCTTGGAATATAAGGACAACGAATGAAACAACGGCCCCAATACTCGGTCCAAAGAAAATCGTCACTAGACCTGTCCCCGTCGGGTGACTGGAGGACCCTGTAACGGAAGGAATTTTTAAAGCGGAAAGCACAAATGCATAAGCGCCTGCCATGGCTAAAACAATAATAACTTTTCGATTATTAGCAAGGACATCCGATAATTTCTTAATACCCATCCCAATAAACGGTATACACAAGGCTCCCCAAATCAAGGCATGTTTTAAAGGGAGATAACCCTCCATGATATGCATCGCATGAGCAGTTGGGACAATGACCAAACTGACTACCCCTACTATGCATAAAGCTAACGACATCTTGTTCTTCATTATGATCGCTCCTTTTGATTAATGACTTCTGATAAAATTTTTGCTCGCTCATATAGATCTTCCATTTCCTGCTCTTCTGGATTCAAATTAAATTTATAACTAGGAACCGCCAATTTTGCCCCAGTTTTTTGAAATTGCTGGTCAAAATCATCAACAGCCGTACACCATTCTGGATAGCAATCATCCCCTGAGCCAAAGATGGTATACCATTTGCCAGATAAATCCACATTCATCATCTCTTCATAGAAGTCCTGTGCTTCTTCTGGTAATTCACCTTTAGTCCCCGGCCCATAAGTATATGAACCGACAATACAAACATCATAGGCTAAAAAATCTATCACTTCAGTGCTTCCAATTTCTTTAATCGTCACCTCGATTCCTTGTTCAACTAAAGCCTGGCCAAAGATTTCAGCTGCTTCTTCTGTGTTGCCCGTCAGACTTGCATAAACAATCAGCGCACTCGCCATCTATTCCCTCCTTTCCCTTACCTTTATGATTGAAGCCACTTCGCGATTTCTTTGGCATGATAGGTGATAATTAAATCGGCCCCTGCCCGTTTGAAACTCAACATTAATTCCATAATAATTTGTTCTTTACTAATCCAGCCGTTATTTGATGCCGCCTCAATCATTGAGTATTCCCCTGAGACGCTATACACCACAAGTGGTAAATGAGTCATTTGACGCGTTTGATAAATCATATCCATAAATGCCATAGCTGGTTTCACGATGACCATATCCACGCCTTCCTCTAAGTCACTGGATAACTCTCTTAAGGCTTCTCTTTGGTTACTAATAGGGATTTGATAAGTCTTTCGGTTTCCTTTTTTAGGAGCACTATCCGCTGCATCTCGGAAAGGGCCATAAAAGGCTGAGGCAAACTTAATCGAATAGCCCATCACTGACACATTAGCATAACCCGCTGCATCCAATGCTTTCCTAATTTCATAGGCAACCCCATCTAAACAACTTGAAGGTGCAATGATATCCGCTCCTGCTTCAGCTTGAGACACAGCAGTTCGCACACTCAGCTCAACGGACTCGTCATTAACCAAGAAGCCTTCACCATCAATGTGGCCGCAGTGTCCATGGTCTGTATACTCACATAAGCAAGTATCTGCAATCACAATTAAATCCGGTGCGATTTGTTTAATATGGCGGATTGCTCGTTGAACAATGCCTTCTTGGGCATAAGCTTGACTGCCTTCAGCATCTTTTACTTTCGGAATTCCAAATAAAAGAACAGCTTTAATCCCTAAAGACTGTATTTCTTCAATTTCCTTCGCTAAGTAATGGATGGGAATTTGATGGATACCCGGCATACTTTTAATGGCTTGGAGCTCCTCAATTTCTTCAGAAATAAATAAGGGATAAATTAAATCTGCCGTTGTAATATGATGTTCCTGAAACAATTCTCTAATAGTGTGATTTAATCTTGTCCGTCTATTCCGTCTGTAGTCTGACATTTTTCTTCCCTCTCTCTTTGCATGATCATTTGAAAAATAGCTTTATAATTGGATGGGTTAGCTTCGATCAATCCGCTTGGTGATACTTCCCTAATGGCTTGGCTGGAAACCGGTCCGATCGAAATAATTTGCACTTGCTGGAATAGGTGTGACCGAATTTCTTTGCTTAATTTTGAGATAAAATAATTCCAACTTGTGGTACTGGTCACGACTAAATAATCACCCCTTTGATAATTTCGACCGAAAAAATCGAGGTCTTCTCGCGCCTTGATTGACTCTATTTTTTGATAGATCACCTCCTCTTCAAGCTCAACATTTACTTGATATCGTTCAATAAAACCTCGATACTTTCCTTGATTTTCTTGACTGATTGGGATGAATAGTTTGCTAATCTTAAGGGGGGAATCATTAAAATTCTTAAAAAACATTTCTGAAGAGGAGTATGGATTAATATAATCAACGGATAGTGGATAGTGTTGCTCAATGTATTTAGCAGTCGCTTCCCCTGTCGCTATGATGGTTAGCTTCGATAAGTTTGTGATTGAATAATTTTCAAACATCGCTTTTACGGCCGCTTTACTGACAAAATATATGCTGTCAATGTTTGAAAGTGAGCATGGTTCATCCTTTTGCAGCGATCTAGTCACAATGAGTGATAAAGGCGATAAGGATAGATGCGGGAGTTCCTTCCACATTTGTAGGTAGTCTTTCGGCACTTCCGATCCTAACCACCAAACATATTTACCCTTCATGAATCTCACCAGACTCTTGCGCATATTCTTTCATGATGTCAAGTCCACCCTTGGCCATCATTCTTTGATATAAGTCTCTCCCTAAATTCTGGGCTTTTTGAGGGTCACTTTTTAACTGTTCAACCACCATTAATTCGCTTTGCCTTGAAGCTAACATTCCCGTAATGGTAATCTGGCCATCATTTTCAATTCTGGCATAACAAGCGATAGGGAAGTTGCATCCTAAACCTAAACAAGCAAGAAACTGCCTTTCCAACTGAATACATGTCTCGGTCGATTCATGATTGATCGCGCGTAATAACTGAATCAAGGCTGTTTCATTGCTGCGACATTGAATCGCTAGTGAGCCTTGACCAACGGCAGGAATAATCTGATGCTCATTGAAAATTTCTGTGTGTAAGTTTAAATTGTCTTTGTAGAATCCTGCTCTTTCAAGTCCAGCGACCGCTAGGACTACACCATCCAGATTTTCAGTGGTTAATTTATTGATTCGTGTATCAATATTGCCTCGAATATCAACATATTCCAAATCAGGTCGCATTTGTCTGAGTTGTCTTACCCTCCGCAAACTCCCTGTTCCAATCCGAGCCCCTGATGGCAAATCTTGGAACGATTTATATTCTTTCATCAGTAAGCATTCTTGTACTGATGCTCTTTTAGGAGTACAAGCAATCATCGTTCCTTCAGCCAATTGGCTCGGTACATCTTTTAAACTGTGAACTGCCATATCAATTTTTCCATTTAACAATTCACGTTCTAGTTCCTTCATAAATACTCCCTTACCCCCAATTTTTGATAAGGAGGAGGTCTGATCTTTATCGCCCTTTGTCGTAATAATTTTGGTTACAAAATGATAGGAAGGAAAGATAGATTGTAATTGATCGATCACCATTTGAGTTTGAATGGTCGCTAATTTACTCCCACGAGTTCCGACCGTAATAATGTTCGTTTGATTATTTGTATCCATTAATTGATCACTCTCTTTTTCTAATTGAAACATGGTTTTTACAAAATCTAATTTATGAGAACCATAGGCATCAACATCCAGCTCCTTGATCGTCATAATCGGTTCCTTAAGCATCGCGTTTACTAGGCTCTTCAAATGTTTATTGATAACTTTCTGATCATGGGGGGATAAATGATGGACTTTACTAAACAAACTCGCTTGAACTTGATCATAATGCGTCCCCATTTTGTGTCGGAGAGCATCAATGACTGGCGTAACATTTAGGGTGGCTTTCCATTTGTAATATTCGATAATTTCCTTGTAAGCCTCATCTCTAATATCATCATAGAGAGCTGATAGCTCTGCTCGATTCTCTTCTATACATTGATTGATGGTGTCGACATTATAGTAGGTATGATTACTATCTGTTTTGATCCCTTTTATATTTCGCGGCAATCCTAGGTCAAAGAATGCTTGTGGTTTCTCTGCCTTTACCATTTCTTCGGTAATGATGGGGGTTGTAGTCCCAACAGCCGTCACAATATAATCACATTCAGGCAGCAATGCTTCTAAGCGACTCATCGGAACCGCTATAATCCGATTAGGATCTTGCCTTGAATATTTTACCGTTTTGTCAAACGTCCGATTAAGCAGATAGATCGTTTGAAGATCACTTGCTAGAGCATATTTCAGCAGTAATTGTCCAATCTCACCTAAGCCTATTAGTAGCAATTTTTTCTTCGCTAATAAGGGATCCTTTTGAATCATTTTCATCGTTTGAAAAGAAATGGATCGCGGTTTCTGATTTAACTGGTGAACGGTTTGTTGTCTCTTACCAAACCTTTGTGCTTGTTGAAACAGTCGATTCAAGAAGATCCCCGTGGTTCCACTATTTAAAGCCACTTGATAAGCCTCTTTAATCTGCCCTAAAATTTGTGTTTCACCCATTATTTGTGACTTCATACCCGTCGATAATAGTAATAAATGCTCAATCACATCTTCTGCTATTTTTATTTCAATATAGGGCTTAATTTCTTCAAACGTTAAATCAAACCATTTAGCCAAAAAATGCTTAATATAATACTGCCCCGTATGAATCTGGTCACATAATGCATAGATTTCGGTTCGATTACAAGTTGATACGATGACATTTTCCAGAATAGATTTTTCTCTTTGCAAGGCTAGCAAAGCTTCATTCAAATTGTCTTTCGCAAAAGAAGTTCTTTCTCTCAAATAGAGGGGGGTATTATCATGCGTTATCCCAACATATACAATATTCATATATTCTCCCTACTTTAGTAATTGATTGAAATGGTGATCTAACCAATGTTTTAAGTTGTTTCCAATTTTCTTAGTGTTTCGATAGTCTTTTCCAAGGCTGGACACGCTAAATAGGTAATCATTCGATTCAATAACTTTCATATTATAGAAATCAGAATGTTCTTTATCACTGGCATTATTGACAAATTGCCCAACTTCGGCTCGTTCGTAAATTGCTGAATTTAAGCGCGGATCATCCGTGCAAGCAAAAATTAAGTCAAAGTTCTTGCCATCTTCCAATTTAAATTTTCGTGGAATCCAATGAATCTGATTTCTATCAATCGCTTGATTTAATTCTGGCGAGATCACCGTTATTTTGGCATTATTTTCTAACAAGGCTTTTATTTTTCTGGAAGCGACCTTTCCTCCACCCACTACTAAAACTGACTTATTGCTTAAATTTAATAAAACAGGGTACATAGAACACTTCCTTATTCTTTGCTTTTTTTGGCCTGCATTTTATTTCTTAAAATTCCCTGTCTAAAGACCGGCTTACTATTTCGATACTGAACATCTTCAACATTTAAACGATGATTCATTAAACGAGCAATAACGAAAAAATAATCGGATAATCGATTGATATACTTAAGTACTTGTTCATTATTTATTTCAGAATCCTGTTCATGAAATAATTGCACGATATGACGCTCTACTTCCCTCGTCTCTGTTCGACACATATGAAGTAATGAAGCCGGTGCGCTTCCTCCTGGAATGATGAATCTTTCCAAGGCAGGTAATTCCTCAGCATACTGGTCAATTAATCTTTCCAACCATTCTATCCGGTCTGCCTTCACCTTATACTCACGTTCTTGATTGATTTGCGCTAAGTCATTCCCACAATCAAAAACATCTTGTTGTATTTCTTGAATCTCTTGAATAAGATCTTCCTCTTGAAGTAGACTCACGGTATAGCCGATTAAAGAATTGAGCGAATCTGTCTTGCCATAAGTGGATATCCGGATATGGCTTTTATCATACACATGTCCCCCTATGATTCGCGTCTGACCTTGATCTCCAGTTCTTGTATAATAATTCATCTTATCCCTCCTCTGAACATTCCATCATCTCTTCAATTACTTTCATATCTAAGTGTTCTAATAAATGATTAGCTAGCTTATCGTACTCACGATTTTTAAATTCCATGTAAGACAGCTTAGGTTGTTCCATCTCTTCTAAACCTTTGGTCCTTCGAATTTGGTTAAAATAGTGCCGAGACCAAGAGAGATTTTGAAAGAGACCATTTAACTGTGTGCCCATGATTAAGTGATTGTGATAATTTAAACCTTCTTGATAATCGTCCGCTTGAATAAAGGGTTCCCCATCTCCATCATGATCAAGTTGCACTCTTTGCGTGATAGATCCTCCTAAAGCTTGTTGATTATCATCAGGATCCACTTGGGTGATTTCAACCGTCTCTAATAATGTTGCTTGTCCTGATACTAGACCTAGCCCTGGAATCACACGATCGTGACTCAATTGCACGGATTCAGCTAAGAAACACATTCCAGTATTGAAGGCGATCACTCTTGTTCCTTGCGCGAGCAATTGACCCATCGCTTCCTTGTACGCTTGTATTTTCTGACCATTTGAATGAATATCCTCGGTCCCTGGAATAATCAATACATCTGGGTTTTTTAGCTGTTGGATATGCTTTACATAGCGTACCGAAACATCCTCATAGACAGTCAAACTTTGAAAATCAGAGAAATTACTCATTTTATCCAGCATCAGAATGGCAACATCAATGGCTTTTTGTGGATCCATTTGAGTGGAGACACTTTCTAAAGCGATCGAATCCTCGCTATCAATGGCTAAGTCGATGTAGGGAACCACCCCGACAATCGGAACATGGGTTAAATTTTCAATCATTTCAATCCCACTTTGCAATAAGGAAATATCGCCTCGGAACTTATTGATAATGACCCCTTTAATTCGCGCACGATCTTCTTCATTCATCAAGGCAATGGTGCCGTAAATTTGAGCAAAAACGCCGCCACGATCGATATCTGCCACTAAGAGCACGGGAGCATCTGCAATGCGCGCCATCCCCATATTCACAATATCATGGTCGTTAAGATTAATCTCAGCAGGGCTTCCTGCTCCTTCAATCAGAATGACCTCATTTTCTTGAGAGATTTCCTGAAAGATATCATGAATGACTGGTTTTAACTTAATTTTGTAATCATAATATTCCGCAGCAGTGGTGCTCGCTACAAACTGACCCTTAATAACAACATGTGACTGCGCTTCTCCAACAGGTTTCAATAAGATGGGATTCATCCGTGGATCAGGTAAGCGTCTAGAGGCTTCTGCTTGGACCACTTGCGCTCGACTCATTTCGTCTCCTGAAGCTGTAATATAAGAATTGAGTGCCATATTTTGTGACTTAAAGGGAAAAACCTTCTGCCCTCGATCAGCAAAAACTCGACATAATCCAGCAACGATCAAGCTTTTCCCAGCATCAGAAGAAGTGCCTTGAATCATTAATCTTTTCGCTTTCATATCGATGCCTCCTCTCTTTTCTTTTGAACGATTATGGTTGAAAAGTAGGACAACTTCTCATCGCCTGTAAAGGTTTCTAAATTTTTATAAATTTTTTGACTGGGCATACTCGCATCACTTATTAAATATGACGCTCCCAACAAATCAAAGGCTTTTAATATTGGAAGAATTTTCTTTAAATGACGCTTAACTTTCATAATCACAAGATTTTCATACAGTTCGATACAATGATGAATCTCTTCTTGACTTGCAGTAGCTGGCAAGATGCATAATTTCTCCTGATCCAAAACAAGTGGTTTCTGACTAATCGCAGCAATTTGTGCAAAAGAAGTAACACCCGGAATAACTTCCACATTGAATTTAAAATCCATTCGTTCAAGTAAATAAGAAAAGGTACTGTAAGTACTGGGATCACCTAAGGTTAAGAAACCTACATTAAACCCCTCTTCTAACTCGACCTGAATTTCTTTACTAATTGATTCCCATTGCTGCATTTTACTTTTCAAGTCATTGACCATTGGAAAATGGCGAGCCTCAATCCGAATCTCTTCAGGCAAGTATGCTTCCGCAATCGTCAAAGCAACACTTTTTTTGGCTACATCTGCCTGGGGTGTATAGATAACATCCAATGTTTGAATCGTTTCAATCGCTTTTACCGTCATTAATTTGGGGTCGCCAGGTCCGACTCCAATCGCAAATAATTTACCGAGCATGCTTACACCGTCTCTCCGTTTGAATCGCTTCTTTTAAGTGTTCAAGATAGATCGCTCTGACCGGTTTAAGTTCTCCTAAACCTTGGACATACGTTTCAACTTCAAAGCCAGCCTGAATAAGTTGTGTCTTCCATGAATCCCCTTCATCGCTAGCCATATCATTTTTGGCATGATCTCCCGCAACCAACATAAAGGGACGTAAATTTATTTTCTCAACCTTAGCCGCCTTTAACTGCGGTAATAAGGTGGATAGACTCGGATAACCCTCAACACACGCCATATAAATTGAAGAACCAGAAAGCATATAGGCTAAGGTCACATAAGAAGTAAAGCTAGCATGTTCTGTTCCATGTGCCATAAATAATGTGATTTCATTGGCTGATTCAGGCGTAAAGGTTGAGGTTAAATATTCCACCACCTTTTCGTAATCTTGAAGACTCGTTAAGAGCGGTTTACCCACTTTGATTTTGACGTTTTCTTTTTTGATCCGTTTCATAAACATGTAAATTTTATGAAATTCACTCCCAGGGATAATATGCGTCGATTGAACCACGATTTCTTGATAGCCTTCCGACACTAGCCGCTCTAATTCATCCCCTAAATTATTAATCGTCTTCCCTTCATTTTCTAAAATTCGTTGCCGAACAATTTTTGATGTAAAGACTTGTCTCATTTCATATTCTGGATAAGTTTGTTGGATATCAGCACATAAGGCATTGATTGTTTTCTCACGTGTATCTTGGTGGGTCGTTCCAAAACTTGTCACGATAATTGCTTTTTTCATTTGCTCATCCCTTCTATTTGTTGAATATTTGAATTAATAAGGCTTGAAGACTTTGATAATGAGGTTCTTGCGTCTGAATAATCGAATGAAATCCTAATCGATTTAATTCGCGATAGGCTTGTTCACCTAAACAATAGGCGGTCGTTTGTTGAAGTTGACGTTTTAGTTTTTCATCTTTAAAATACTGCTCAATACTTCTGACCGCCTTGGTATTGGAATAAATAATGCCGTCTAACGCTTCAAGAGAGGACTCATTCTCTAACTTCTCAAACACTTCTGAACTTGAGGAATAAAATTCAGCCTTTTCAAATACTTGATTCATCCTAATCAATTGTTTAAAGGATTCTTGACTACCAATATAGATCTGATCCGGATTCATAGACTGATGGGATAGTACATCAAAATTTTTATAATACTGATCCGGATGAATCCCGATCGATTCTAAGGCCGATTGGGTATGTTCGCCCACAACAGTTAACTTCTTAAGTTTTAGATGACGCCAATCGGTTTGATGTTTATTCATCCAATTGATAAAGGCAGTAAGCGCCGATCCATCTAACAAACAAACATCCATTTCTTCATCAGATAAAGGCAAGGAAAGTTCTGCTTTTACTTTGGTGGGCGAAGAGAATAAAATAACTTCAGCTCCTAAATCTTCTAAAAGAGGTAGTAATAATTGTGCTTGGGATTGCGGAATAGCAAAATGCCGACCAAATAAGGGCTTATTCATGAAATAATTTAACGATTCATTAAATTTCACCACATCTCCCACCACGATTAATGAGGGCGGTTTTATCGTTGCAGCGAGGCTTTTTTGATAGATAGTTTCAAGCGTCCCTACTACTAATTTCTGTTGACTACGACTTGCCCATTCAACAACCGCTACGGGGGTAGCCGGATTCTTGCCATTATCAATCAAGGCTTGGGTGATTTTAGGTAAATTTTTTACCCCCATTAAAAATACTAGTGTTCCCTTTAAGCGACTGATGGCTCCCCAATCATGTTCAGCATCCCCCTCTTTAGAACGAGCTGTAAACACGTGGAAATCTAGAGCCACCTCGCGATAGGTCATCGGAATTCCAGCATAGGATAAACCTCCGATTGAAGAAGTCACTCCTGGTACAACTTCAAACGAAATCCCTTCTTGAGCTAATGCCATCGCTTCTTCTCCCCCGCGGCCAAATACATAAGGATCGCCACTTTTTAAACGTACGATCGTTTGATACTCTTGGCTTGCCTCCTTTAGATACTGAATGATTTGATCTTGTGGGGTAAAATGCCCTGCTGGTTCTTTACCCACATAAACTTTTTTGCATGTTGATTGAGCTAACATCAAAATATTTTGGTTTATCAAGCGATCATAAAAAATAATGTCCGCCGTTTCTATTAAACGCTTCGCTTTCACCGTTAAATTCTCTACTCGACCTGTTCCTGCTCCAACAATAAATACTCTACTTTGACTCATCATGTTTATCTCGCTTTCTTAATGATTCTAGATAGGTAAGAAGGTCAGACACCTCTTCAAAGAAGATGGGATAATTGACTTTAGGACGCCGAATGACGATAACTGTCATATTCAACGCCTGAGCGGCCGCTAATTTACTCTCCATTCCTCCGCGTAATCCACTTTCTTTTGTGATCAATACACGCGAGTGATTCTTCTGATAGAGACTTTGATTTAATTCAGTGCTAAAAGGCCCTTTTAGTGCATGAATCTGCTGTGCTTCAAAACCAAGCGCTTCACAACTCGCTAGAACCTCAGCAGTTGGTAAGACACGAATCATTAGTTTTTCAACGGGAATATAGGTCAAATATTCTGACAGGGTCTTACTTCCAGTGGTTAAATAGATCGTTTCTTCTGACTGGATCTTTTCCAAAGCTAAATGACAGGCCTCCTCCACCGAATCAGTTAACTCAACCTTGTCATTCCATTTTATTTGAGGTCTTTCAAAACGAATATAAGGAACCGCTGTTTTTTCACAAGCTTGAATCGCATTTTTAGATACCAAATCAGCAAATGGATGAGTGGCATCCAGGACCAAGTGGACACCTTTCTCAAAAATAAAGGCTTCCATTTCAAACGGGTCCATTCTTTTTTGAACAACATGGGGTTCAAATTGTTTCGAGAAAACTTTCCCATATTCCGTTGCAACGGATAGCACCACCTCTTCTTTCTTTTCTAGTAATTTAGTCATCAAGACCAAACTTTCTGACGTCCCACCCAATAATAAAATCATAGCTTATAACCTCGTGGGGTATACATCATTCCGTTGTAAACTTTAGTAAAGCGATTCCCCACAATAACAGTGGTCGTCATGTCTACTAAGCGATCATCTAAATCTTTAATCGTGGTGATGATCGTCTCTTCTTTTGGACGTCCAATATCTTTGGCAATCCCTACAATCGTTTCTTCCCCTTTATAGCCCGCAATGATCTTTAAAGCCTTCTCTAAATGCTTAGGCCGGCCTTTACTTTTAGGATTATATAAACAAATGACAAAGTCTCCCTGTGCTGCCGCATGTAACCGTTTCTCGATCATTTCCCATGGTGTCATCAGATCACTTAAACTAATATGACAGAAATCATTCATTAAAGGGGCCCCTAATAAGGCGGCGCCTCCAATACTAGCAGTAATTCCCGGAACCACTTTGACCTCTAAATCACTGCCTTGACTTGATAAAAGCTCTAAAATGAGCCCTGCCATTCCATAAATCCCAGCATCTCCACTCGAGATGACCGCAACTTCTTTCCCCGCTTGAGCTAACTCAATTGCCTTCTCACATCGGTCAATCTCTCGTTTCATTCCGGTATTAATGACTTCCTTGTCCTGAATAAAGTCTTTGACTAATTTAATATAGGTCGTGTATCCCACAATGGT
The DNA here is from genome assembly GCF_015863205.1 of Facklamia lactis. Taxonomy (GTDB): domain Bacteria; phylum Bacillota; class Bacilli; order Lactobacillales; family Aerococcaceae; genus Facklamia; species Facklamia lactis. The sequence goes on from NZ_JACBXQ010000001.1 coordinate 610,309, forward strand.
ATCTACCTTTTGTAACACTTCTTGCGCCATTGGAGACATTAGGTCAAGTGACCCCGGTCCTAATCCTACAATATATAACATCCTATCGACTCCCTATTCATATTTTGCGAGAGCAAAAGTCACTCCCTCATTGGCATAACGTTCGCTCATAATATTTCCATTCGTTTCATGATATGCAGATGCTTGAGCCACACTGGCCACTCCGACTGCCTTCTTGACGAAATCTGATCCTTCAAATAAAGGTTCATAAGCTAGCAATTCCTCTTTACTAAAGGTCTCAAAGTTAACTCCTATCCTTTTAGCTAAAGAAATAATCGCTAGTTCGTCTTTTTTTACATCAATACTTACGATTTTCTGGACACCCAAGGTATCTAAATTCATTTCTTTCATAAAAATTTGAAAATTGCGTTCCAAAACTTCAATGGAAGTATTTCTTCTACATCCGACCCCCACTACGAACTTTCTTGGTATGATTTGAACGTATTTCTGGTGGGGTGAAACATTTAAACAATATTTTTCAATAGCTAAGGGTTCATAACTAATGACGATTAAACCTTGATAATCTTGAGAATGATTTTGCCACTCGATCGCATCAAGTTCACAAAAGCATTGACTGTTCTCTGGTAAACTAATCCCTGCCTGATTCATCAAGGCAATTTTTTGATTGTCTGCAATCATTTGATTAAATTGACGTGTTTTTACTTTAAATTGCCGGTAATAGCCATTAATGCTCTTGGCTAAATCATCAAGCCCCATTCGCTTTCTAACATCAGTGGCGGTGGTAATCACTGCTTGACCCCCGATCGTCTCTGCAATCTCACGGCTCCACTGATTAGCATGTCCAATATGCCCACTTAATAGCGAAATAACGAATTCACCCTGATCATCCATCACAATAATAGCTGGATCGATCGTTTTATCTTGAATGAAGGGAGCAATGGCACGGACTGTAATCCCAGTTGCCATAATACTGATGATTAAATCACAAGACGCTTGCATCATTGTTTGAATCGTTTTAAAAGCACTCTCTTCAATCAGCATTTTTTCTTTGTCTAATAATTTCTGCTGCTTACTTTCCTTCACATAAGAAATCCCCTCAGGAAAAATAGTACTTTGAAGACGTTGAGCTAATGCTCGTCCTTCTGTTGTCAACGAAATAATGGCGACTTTAGGTGCTTTCACAGCTTCATATTTATGATAAATATTACGGACGATACTCATGTTTAAACTCGCTATCATAGAGCTTTGAATAGTAATAGGTTTCTCCGAGAAAATCCCCCACCATGATCAGGGCGGTTTTGGTAATATTAGCAGCTCTCACTTTCTCAGCAATATCCGCTAAAGTTCCTTTCACAATCTTTTCTTCTGGCCAAGTTGCTTTATAAATCACTACCACGGGCGTCTCATCGGAATAGCCACCCTCTTTTAATTCAGATACCACCGCATCAATACCTTGTATCGATAAGAAGATCACCATCGAGGTTTGATGTTGTGCTAATAATCTCAATGATTCTTTTTCTGGTACAGGCGTGCGTCCAGCCATTCGTGTAATAATTAAACTTTGTGACACTTCTGGAACGGTATATTCTGTCCCCACACTGGAAGCCGCTCCTAAGAAAGAACTCACTCCAGGAATCGCTTCAAATTCAATGTTCAATTTTTTTAACTCTTCAATTTGTTCACGAATCGAGCCATAGAGAGAAAAATCCCCTGTATGTAAGCGAACCACTGAATAATTTAAGTCTGTCCCTCGCTTCATTAATTCAAGAATCTCTTTTAAGTCCAAAGTGGCACTATTATGAAGTTTACAGCCTTCTTTACAATAATCTAATAAGTCCGTATTAATCAGTGATCCAGCATAAATAACCATATCGGCTTCTTTTAAAGCCTTATATCCTTTTAAAGTAATTAACTCAACATCTCCAGGCCCTGCTCCTACAAAAGTTACTTTACCTTTCATTGATCTCTTCCCTTCTTTGCGCTTAATATAATAGTTGGATTTTGTGGCTTAAAATAATGCCCTTTGCCTAATGACGTATAATCTGACACGGAAACTGAGATCATATCAATATCTGTCCAATCATTGTCATTTAAATAATCAAAGGCTTCTAAAGCGTTTTCAATCAAAATGAAATTCATCACTAAAGGTCTCTCTGCCTCTAACAGTTGATAAGACCAATCAATCATCTCATTTAAATTCCCACCCGTTCCACCTATAAATATTGCTTGAAACTTTCCTAACTCTTTATCCAAGGGGGCTTTTCCTTGGATAATTTCTATATTATTTAGATCAAAATGTTGGCAATTTCTTTGAATTAAATCAATGGCTAATTCCTTCATTTCAATGGCTACCACTTCTATTTCAGGATATAATTTTGCGGCTTGGAGACTAACACTTCCTGTCCCGGCCCCCACATCTAAAAATCTTTGCGCCTTATTTAATTCTAATTTGTCGATTGAAATTGAACGAATGCTTTCTTTAGTCATGGGGACTTTATCGCGTATAAACATCTCATCTTTCATCTTTTAGTATCACCACATTCATCTCATATTTTTGATTGGGAACTTCTTGAAGTTTATATTTCATCATTTTTTCATTGGGATAAGATAGATTTTCTCCAATGTACATCACCTTATTTACGGCTTGCCGTTCCAGTAAAGCCTGTGCAATCTGATAAGGCCCACAGCCCTCATCCGTGACCATCCCCACACAAGACTCTCTGGCTAATCGATCAAAATCAGGTTGTCGACCATGACTACTTGTCAGATAACAATCATTCATGGTCAAACCTAGGCGACTAAACAGATATTGAACCGATGATATTCCAGGATAAATTTGCACCAACTTCCTATCAAAATGCTGTAAAATAAACGTTCCAATGCCATAAAACATCGGGTCGCCAGAAGCTAACAATAAGATTTTTTGTTGTGACGCCAACGCTTCATTGATTAGTTTTAATAACTCCTTTAAGCGAGGTAAGGCGACTTTTTTATCTTCAAATTGAGGCTCTACTATTTCTAATTGTCTCTGGCTCCCAATAATAAGATCGACTTCTTGACAAAGCTCTTCAAGATTGGCCAACACAAACCTTGGACAGCCAGGTCCAATTCCGAATACATTAATCATTGCCATTCTTTTTCTAGCTCCTTTAAGGCCTTTGTACTTACCACTACATCATGCTTCGTTAAGAATGTGATGACTTCAACTTCAATATCAGGGGCTCTAAATTGGTATAACTTTAGTACCCTTTCTTTTATTTTATCGACAATTCTTTGATAGACTTGCGAATATCCCGCCTCTATCACCAACTGGGCCTGCTTTTCGGTCGTGAGTGCCTTTTCAACTTCTTGAAGTAATGCTAAAGGAGCTCCTAATAGCGCTAGATTCGCAATCATTATTTCATTTCGAGCATCTGCATCTTTACTGTGTGTTGAGAAAATACCGCCGGCAATTTTTATAAACTTACCTAAATGTCCCACCAATAATACTTTCTCAAATTGTAACCGCATCGCTTCAAGTAACACATAACCCACAAAATTACTCATCTGAACCATATATTTCTCGTTAAGTTTCGTACGCTCAAGAATAAAATCTTCACCATAATTTCCGGGCGTTAAAATAATTTGTTTGAAGCCTAATTTCTGTTTCTGCTCCATTTCAATGGAGATCGCTTGTTTCCAACCTTCTTCTGACATCGGTGTTACAATGCCCGAAGTCCCTAAAATAGAAATCCCGCCCATAATACCCAGTCGTGGATTCATGGTTCCAAGGGCCACGTCTTCACCGCCAGGAGCTGAAATAATAATCTCAACCCCTTGACCCTCACTTAATAATTGTTTAACTTCTGCTTCAATCATTTTTCGTGGTGTTGGATTAATGGCGGCTTCTCCGACCGCAACGGCTAACCCCTCTTCGGTTACTCTTCCGACTCCTTCGCCACCGTCAATCTTGACTTTTCCATCTTCTCGCCAACGAACGGTTGAATAAATATGAAGTCCATGAGTCGCATCCGCATCATCTCCGCCATCCTTAATGACAGAGCACGAAGCTTCTTGAGCATTAAATTGAGCATGATGAATTGGAATGACCAATTCGACACCTGCTGGCGGAATCAGCTTAACTTGGTCAACCGCTTTTTGATAAAGAAGCATCTTAACAGCTGCGATGGTGGCGGCTGTTGCGCAAGATCCTGTGGTATAACCTTTCCTTAACTTTTTGCCATTATATGATACAAATTCTTCCATCGCGCCTCCCTCCCTAATGCTGGTGTATGATTCCTTTAATATTGTATTGAATCGCATTGACAATAGCTGCAGCTACATTACTTCCACCTTTACGTCCTAGAGCAGCGATACTTGGAATTTCAGATTCATGTAAGGCTTTTTTAGATTCTGCAGCACCCACAAAGCCCACTGGCACCCCAATAACCGCTTCGATTTCAAATTTTCCTGCTTCAACACTTTCCAGGATTTGATAAATCGCTGTCGGCGCATTGCCAATCACATACACTTTTGGACCTTCCAATTGACTTGCTAGCTGAATGGCAGCCATGGAGCGTGTGATCCCCTTCTCTTTCGAAATCTTAAATGCACGCTCATCATTCACAAAACAATGATAGTGACAACCATATTGATCCAATATTTTTTTGTTGATACCGGCTAAAGCCATATTGGTATCGGTTATAATATGCCCCCCTTGTTTGATCACCTCTTGTATTAGTATTTCTGCCTTCCCGGTAAACACTAAATTCTTTAAATAATCAAAATCAGCTGACGTATGAATGGCTCTTTTAATAATGTCTTCTTGCAGAGGCGTTTGAAATTGAAAAGTTGGGTCCAACTCCTTAATTTCATCACTAATAATCTCAAAACTTTTATCCGTTATCTGGTGTGGAACTTTAATATATTGATCCATACAATCCTCCTAAAATGTCAATCACTGCCCTCATGTCAATCCAAGTGCAAAAGCAACCTATAAGATACGTCCTGCACGTCGAACTACTACTTGACTTACTTCTTTACTAAAGCCTCCAATCGTGGGGATGATCTTTATCACATAATGCCTCCTCCTAATTGAATGCCTAAAGCACCCACAACATCTGCTAATCCCAGAACTTTCAAATACTTCCCTGTTCAAACATTTCACTGAAAAATAGGTATCCATCAAGTAAAAGTGCAGAACGTTCATTAGCTTTTTTTCTCTTTCATATTCTTAATGAAGCAATCAATTAATTGTGGATCTTGATAGAAATGAACATGTAAGTAACTCGCGAACATTGATTGTGAGGCAAAGCCTGATGGCCATTGCTGAATGACTTGTCCTTCTCTTTCTTTTACTGAATAACCCGCATAGGCTTGACTACTTTCAAATTCAGAATGATGAAATTCATGTCCCCTGATTAGCCAATCCTTCTTCCCAATCACAATATTTGTCTGGGGTGTAAAGCTACAATAACCAAAACGCTTCAATCGAGAAGTCATATAACTTTTGCCGGGAATGACTCCCACCATTGAGAATTCATCACCTTCTTGATTCTCATAATATTCTCCTAAGTACATCAGTCCCCCACATTCTGCAAAAATAGGAATATCTTGCTCGAAGGCTAAGCAAATCTCTTGCCTCATGGTCTTGTTAATGGATAGCTGATCGGCAAAAAGCTCAGGAAAACCTCCACCAAAATAATAGGCATCCGCTTTGGGTAATTTTGAATCAAACAGTGGACTGAAAGAGATCAACTTTATACCATTTCTTTCAAATAAACTTAAGTTATCAGGATAATAAAACGAAAAAGCTGAATCTAAAGCATAAGCTAAGGTCAAATTCTGACCTCTGTCGCTCTTTTCAAAAGGAGCTAAGTGATGATGAACATAGTCATCAATAGAAGCTTCATCCATCGTCATACTTTCTGAAAGATCTAATAAACTATCTAAATCAATCGTTTGTTCAATTTCAATCGCTAATCTATCTAATCGTTCATCTAGATCGAATAATTCAGATTCTGGCACTAAACCAAGATGCCTAGAAGGAAGCTCAAGGTTAACGTTTTTCTTTAGATAACCTAAAACTTTAATCGCATTATATTTTTCAATACTTTCTTTTATTAATTGATAATGACTTTCTGAAGCCACACGATTCACAATGACGCCTGCAATGTTAATAGCTGGATCCAATGCTAGAAAGCCTTTGACCACAGCCGCTGCACTCGTCGAAGTCGCCTTTCCATCGATTACCAAGACGACTGGCACATTGAGCTTATAGGCCATTCCCGCACTTGAACCGTAACGTTTATCCACGCCAAACCCATCATACAAGCCCATGACCCCTTCAATGACACTAATATCCTTTCCCTGTAAAGCTCTCAAATATAAGGAACGCAATACATCATCATCAGTGATTAAGAATTCATCCAAGTTAATAGACGGTTGCTGACAGACTCTCCGGTGAAAGCCTGTATCGATATAATCTGGTCCTACTTTATATGGTTGTACGGATAACCCTCTGTTTTTAAGCGCTTTCATTATTCCGAGCGTTAGAATGGTCTTCCCTACTCCACTGGAAACCCCAGCGATCATTATTTGTTTCATAAATCCCCCTTTTAGAGAAATAAAAATCCGGATGAAGCATAGAGAGAATCTATGCTCCAACCGGAGACAGAATCTTTCTCTATACATCGTAGAGATAAAGACAATTAATAAGTGCTCTGGCTTAACAAGTTTCCTTGTATCACAGTGGCGAGACCGCGGGAGAATTTCACTCCACTTCCCTATTTTTCTATTAAGTTCATTTTAACGTTTTTTTATAGAAAAAGAAAATTTTAATTTGATTAAATTTTATTTAATCAATGAACCAATCGCTAGATTCTTTTAATTCAAACCCTTGCCTTCTATCGTGGTAAAAATTTTCTTTTTGATTGGTTAATCGAGTATGGTTTCTATTGACAACTCTTATCTTTAATAAAAAGTTTATCCAACAATTTACCTAACAAATACTAAAGCCATTCTTGGATGAGTTCGAGAAGATCGAAGAAATGTATACGGATCTTTTAATCCAAAAAAAGTTTCTTCTCTTATTCATAAAAATCAAAGAAAAATTAATACTCTCAAATAAATACCATTATTGCGCCAGAATATTTCCAACAAAAATGGTTAGGATTAAAACAATAAAAATTTAAAATTTATCATTTGAATATCAATCCATATAATAAGAGTAATAGCTATAAAAATGAACCGTTTACATTAGAAGTTAATTTAATTATAATATTGATAAGTGAAAATAATTAAATGTAATACTTCTCCCCCAATTTTTATGTACAAGAAGAAACAATAGATTGGAGATTTTAAAAGGATAGGTAAAATGGATAAAAATAAAATGGATAGATTAATAAAAAAATTAAGTTATGTCATATTTCTTTTAACAAGTATATTTATTGTATGCTTTTTATCAATATGGATTATGAATATTTCTGCGCCCAGTTTATTATTTCAAATACTTTTAATGATAGCAATATTCTGTTTGATTCTTCAGTTAATTACATGGGGTATAGTAGTCTACTTATCAATACAATATAAAAAAATTTATAAAAACAATAAATATCACCATCATATTTTATCCTTTATTATGATTGTAATTTTTGGAATATTGTATTTGTTAAAACTGATCTCTTAAACGTAATAGTTAAGCAAATGAAATTTACATATACTTAGTACCTAATGAAAGGTAGGCCTATTTTGTTATAGAATAGGTCCTATCTTTCATTTTTTATTACAAAAAGTATCAATCAAAGCAGAACTCTTAGCGATATCGTTATAAAAATGACGGCTATCCAAAAGATTTACCCTATTTCAAAGGATTACTAAAAATAATTGTTCATTCATATTATTAGAGAAAAAGAAAAATTTATTTAATCAATGAACCAATCGCGTGATTCTTTGATGGCTAGCTGTAATCCTTTTGGAATTCTTAAACGATTTAATAATACGCTTGAACTTAAGATTCTATGCTTTTCTTCTGTGGATAACAGGTTTCCTTGTAAACTAAAAATATATGACCTCACTTGAACTGGAATTAATCCAAGATTATAAACAAATTTTTTATCCCAGTTTGATTTTATTCTTCCTGAGATCAAGTAAGGTAACTTCTATCAATGAAAAACCCCCTAACAAGTAACGTTAGGGGGTAAAAAGTTAACAAATCCTTATTTTAAATTGAAGTCATATCCCTCATAAGTCAAGGTCTTTTCATCTTTCCGTCCCAGACTTAATAAGGTTTCTTCAAAAAGTTTAATATCCAATGAGTCCTCTTTTTCAGTTTTTTCAGCTTGGGAAATCATAAACACCAACTGTCCCATGCCATCGACTTCTGTATAAATTCCGGGGGTCGCTTCTTGGAGTTGAGAGATGACCGCATAAACACTTGAGTCCTCTTCTAGCTCAATGTCTGCGCTGACTGTACCGTAGTCAAGCCCTAAATCCTTAGATACTTGACCGACATTTTCGGTTTCAGGGTTTGGCATTCCAACCGTCGTCTCTATAAATTTAGAGAGGAATAAAATTGTTTCATGGGCTTGATCAGATTCCCCATTGATCGTGAGATATATTTGATCATTCTGGAACACAATTTGGCTAATCGGACTCTTCTCATCACTCGCTTGATAAATCTCAGAATCATTTGCCCTCACACTTGGCCCCATTCCAAGAACAAACAAGAACATCACCACCATTAACCTGCGAAGTAAAGAAGCAATTTTTTTCATTTTAACAACCCTTTCTCTTTTTGAATGAAATAACCTTCTAATTTGAAACAAATTTTTATAATTAAATTTTAGCATATTTTAATTTTAAATTAAACCTATCATTAGATTCTCATCAATCTTTCGTTTCCAGACCAAGAAGCAAATTCGCAGAACCTTTTTCAAAGTAAAAAACGCTTAACATTACCTGCTAAGCGCTTGAAAGTAAAGATCCAACACACTCTCTACTAACCTCTTAAAATTCTCTTTGAGTATAATACTTTTTGGAAAGTTTAAATGATATTCCTAAACTAATCAACCAGAATGCCACTACTATGACCATCAAAAGTATTTTCTTATCTGCTAGATACCCAACAAAGGATACCATTTCTTTCTGATAGAGATTTGAAACCAGCATGATAATCGCAATTAATAAGAAAGGAATCATGGCTAATTGTTTCCCTTTTGTATACCCATACTTAAAATATAAAGGATACTGGATAAAGATAACCAAGGTAGAAAGAATAAAGGTGGAGGGAATGATGACAAGTAAACTTTCCAATAAGTGTTCTTGCGGATAAAAGATTGAAATGAAAAACAAGAGTAAGGCACCTACTAAGAGCATTGTTAATACAAACAGAATACCCACCCCATATCTTCCCTTTACGACTTCATCTGCTTTAATGCCAAACATCTTATAGAGAGGATCGATTCCCGATTCTTCCCCAACTAGAAAAGGATAAGAAGCAAACATAATCGAAAAGATTTGAGTCATACTCGCGACAAAAAGTATATTTTGTGAGAGCACGGAATAAAGAATACTCAAGCCTACTAAAAGAACTAAATTTTTTATGGTTAGATAGGGCTTGATTGATAGAATATCTAACTTCATCACTTTCTGTATCGTCATTATTGTTCCCTCCCATATAAAATCATGATCTGATCTAGCGTCACCTGGTCTTCAATAAATCCCTCTGGAATAGTATTGAAATCGGCTTTCTTTACCAATAGTTCCTCACTGTATTTGTTTTCTTTTCTTCCTAAAATAAGAGAGGAATCAATGGTCTCTATTTGTGCTTTGTCCGTTTTTAAGATCATGAAATAATCCATAAACTCCTCTTTAGGAAGAGATAGCACTGTTTTTCCGTTATCAATAAATAAGATGTAGTCGGCAATATCTTCAAGATCTTGAGTGATATGTGAAGAGAAAAGAACCGTATTCTGGTCATCTTCCATATAGTCAAGAATGATTTCCTTAAATTCCTCTCGCATACTAGGATCGAGACCGCTGGTAGGTTCATCAAAAATCAGGAGATTCGCTTCATGCGCCAGGGCAATTGCCAACATCACTTTAATTTTCATCCCTCGCGATAAGGCTTTTACTTTTAAGTGTCTATTAATCTTAAACCGATCTAAATAGGAAAAGAACAAGGCCTCATCCCAATGATTATAACCAATCTTCATCGCTTCATTCACATGTTCCATTGTCCAATCTTTAGCCAAAAAGGAATCATCCATAATAATGCCAATGTCTTGCAAATCATAGGCACTCTTTCCATCAATGCTGATTGTTCCTTCATACTTTATTAAACCTAACATGGCCTTAATGGTCGTCGTTTTTCCCATCCCATTTCTACCAATGAATCCTGTCACGTAGCCTTGTGGAATTTCAAATGACACCTCATCAAGTTTAAATGTTTCATATGATTTATTTAAATGAGCCACTTCCATTTTATTCACGTTGATCTTCCCCTCTATATAAATAATCCACTAATTCTTTAAATTCTTCTTCAGAAAGTTCGATGGCCTTGGAGATAAGCACCGCTTCTAAAAGGTGAGCTTCTATTTTTTTTAACTTTTCCTCACGATGCAGACTTGAATTATGACTGGAAACAAAGGTTCCTAGTCCCTGCCTGCTGACGATAAAGCCTTCTTTTTCCAATCCATCATAAGCTTTTTTGACAGTTAAAATGCTGACTTTAAGATCCTTGGAAAGTTCTCTGACCGATGGCAATTGTTCATCTTCATGTAAAATACCAGTCATAATATTTTCTTTTATAGCATTTTTTATTTGCTCATATAACGGGATACTCGAGCCATTCATTAAGATTATTTTCATAGGCATCTCCTTTATGTATAACAGTACATAACACCACATAACAGTTGTCAATGTTTATAAAATAAATTAAACGAAATCTTCTACAACCTTGTTCTACGAAAGCAAAGTATTACTACTAATAAGAAATAACATTCTAAACTTAATGTTCTTTTTATTTAATAAAATACAAAATAACGATCCACCCAAGACTTGTATCTTGGATAGATCGCTATTCAAAGACTGTTAAAGCACTTTATCAAAGTTTACTTATTCATTCGACGTTCTCCAACAAGAACTGTTCCCGCTAATATTAAAGTCCCGGCTAATAAGGTGATATAAACCGATTTTTTCTCCCCGGTGGTCGGCAAGTTACCTTTACCAGTCGGTTTGCTTGGGCTACCACCTACTGGTTTAGAAGGACTTCCACCTGGTGAAGAAGGACTTCCTGGGTTGCTTGGTTTTCCTGGTTGTCCCGGGCTTCCCGGAGTGCCAGGATTACCTGGATTAGTTATGGTTGTCGTTGTCTCTTCAGAAGTTTCAGTCGTCTCAGTCGTTTCCTCTTCGGTTGTTTCTCCAGAAGTTTCAGTCGTCTCAGTCGTTTCCTCTTCTGTTGTCTCTTCAGAAGTTTCGGTTGTCACAGTCGTTTCTTCTTCGGTTTCTTCTTCGGTTGTTTCTTCAGAAGTTTCTGTCGTCTCTTCAGTTGATGTGACTGGCTCTAAAGGCGTATTTTCCACTTCCACCACTACTGTTTGAGATGCTCCTTCAATGATTTCAAATGGATATGTTTGTTCCGTATCGAATTCATATCCCTTTGGAGCTTCAATTTCTTGGAAATAATACTTCCCAAGATCAAGGCCAGTAAGGACGATTTGTCCGCTCTGATCTGTGATATGCTCTTCAGAAACAAAGCTAATAGTAAGCACAGGACTAACCTCATTACTTTCTCCGAGAAGTTGTTCACCCTCTTCCGCAGTCATCTCAAGCGTGGTCAATACCTCTTCAGAAACAGAGTTCTTTTGCTCTTCCAGAGTATTGAGTTCTGCCTTCGCTTGTGCTATTCGTTCTTCTAAAGCTTGTCTTTCAGCTGTTACAGCATCAATTTCTTCCTGATTAACAACCGTCGGCTCTGTTGTAATCGTTTCGATTGATGTTTCAGCAGGAATTACTTCACCTAATTCATTCGTCGATTCAGGTAAAATCTCATGAAGAATCGTTTCTTCGACTGGCTCTGAGTATTGAACATCTGGAATTGTCAAAGTCGAAAGCTCTGTTTCTAACTCTTGTATCTCAGTTTGCTTCGCTTGAATTTGTGCCTCTAATTCGGAATTGTCAACTGAAGAAACAGTCGTTTCTTCTTGAGTAGTTGTTGTCTCCTCCGCCACACTTTCGATACTCACAATAAAGCCGTTTTGATCATCAGCAAGTCGATACAATAACTGATACCCCTCTATTTCTGGAAGATCTAGTTGGTAATCGCCAGCCTGGGTGACTTCAACTTTATTTACGATATTACTTTGAATCGCAACAGTTTGGCCTTGTCCACCACCTGTCAGAGTAACATCCAGATTTGAAGCACTTTGATCTTTTGTCTTATCTTCCAAGTAAATTGAAAGAATCGCCGATTCTTGAATTAAGCTGAATTTAGCATCAGATAACGCTGTTTTTGTTTCTGAATCTACTTTGTTTAAAGTCACATCCCCTTTTGGTGCTGGAGGATCTACCACTTCCGTTGTTTCTGTTGTTTCTGTGGTCTCGGTAGACTCTTCTGACGTTTCAGTCGTTTCTTCAGTTGATTCCTCAGTCGATTCCTCGGTTGATTCCTCAGTTGTTTCTGTTGGTGTGCCTGGCACTTCATCGTCATCGTCATCCGTTGGCGGATCCAATGGTGGCGTTGACTCATCTCCATCATCTGGCGGTGTTCCAGTTGTCGTCGCTGTATTGTAAATCTTACCAGCTGCCACATCCGCTGCAGTGACAGTGTATTCGGCACGACCCGTTGTAGATTCTCCTGGAGCTAAGTCTGTCTTATCTAAGACAATCTCAATTCCTAAGTCATTCAACATTGGGTCAGTTACTTTCACATCGCTTAAGGCAACGTTACCTGTATTGGTAACCGTAAAGACATAATGAATCACGTCGCCTTCTTTGACAAAGGCATCTTCATCGGATTCCTTCACGAGCTCAATGGCTGGAGTTGGTGTACCTGGCACTTCATCGTCATCGTCATCCGTTGGCGGATCCAATG
>NZ_JACBXQ010000019.1 GCF_015863205.1 Facklamia lactis
AATCCCTTTTTCAGACAAGCTTCCACGAGCGTTTGGGATGGATACCAAGAGTCCATGAGCACATAAACGGGGCGACTCATATCCAAAGAAGAAAGCATCTCGATCGCGAGTTTCCCTTTGCTTTTCCCTGCCGTCTTGTCGTAGAGGCGAAAGGCAAAAGGAAACGCTTGGGTCATCGTATGAACCATGAGCCAAACGAGAGAATGTCCCCAAATCGATTTTTTCTCTGCGTGACAATAGTGCCAATCACACCCTTGAATGGCGTGTGTTGCCCGTGACGAGGGCTTCGTTTTTTGGCAAATCGTATCATCGATCGAAACAAAAATGGGTTGATTCTCTCGTTTCGAGCTGCGTTCGACACGATGAAGCACCCACTGCTGGAGTTTGCGAAGCAGCGTCTCTTCTTCTCAAGGGCTTTTCGTGAAAAAATGGCTCAGTGTCGTTCGATGGTTGGGATGAGAGCTCTCGTGATGCAGATCGGTCAAGGTTCCCGCAAATCCTTTCGTTGTCAGCGCATCGATAATATGAATGAGATGCTTCATGACCGGCTTAGAGAAATAAAGGGCCAGCCCCAACATTGCGAAAAACTTGTCGATTCCTTGGTGATGCGGTAGTCTATTCATGAGACATGAACCTCCTTGAGAATGGTTTGGTGACAC
>NZ_JACBXQ010000020.1 GCF_015863205.1 Facklamia lactis
GCATCCCCATTCACAGCGGTCACGGTCTTCACGAGCTCAATCGCTGGTGAATTTACGGGCACGTCTTCGTCATCTTCGTCGGTCACTGGTGGCGTATTAGGATCTGGTTCCCCTGGATTAGCTGGATCTTCTGGATCCCCCGTTACGGTGGCCGTATTCGGGATACTGTCTTTACCAAGGTCTTCTGCCGTAGCGGTGTACTCTTGCGTCACAGTGATTGACTCTCCTACCGCTAGATTCACTTGAGGTAATTCGATCGTTCCACCTAACATTGGGTCGTCTAGAACCACATTCACAAGTGGCATATTACCCGTATTGGTGATCGTGAACTCGTACGTGATGACATCGCCCTCAGCGGTAACAACTTTTCTGTTGGTTTCACCATTCACAGCTGTCACCGTCTTCACTAACTCAATCGCTGGTGAATTTACGGGCACGTCTTCCTCATCGTCATCCGTCACAGGTGGCGTGTTCGGATCTGGCTCCCCTGGATTAGCTGGATCTTCTGGATCACCTGTCACCGTGGCCGTATTCGGGATACTATCCTTCGTTAGATCATCCGCCGTCGCAGTGTACTCTTGCGTCACTTTGATCGACTCACCTGGTGCTAGGTTCGCTTGCGGTAATTCGAT
>NZ_JACBXQ010000021.1 GCF_015863205.1 Facklamia lactis
CCCTTTATCAATCGCTTTGCACATATCGTAAATCGTTAACGCACAAATCGAAGCGGCGGTTAGCGCTTCCATCTCCACTCCTGTGCTCCCTTTCGTTTTTACAAACGTATCGATCATTAATTCATAGCGCTCTTCCTGACATCGCCATTGAAATTGAATATCTACACCTGTTAAAGAAATGGGATGGCACATCGGAATCAAATCGGCGGTTCGTTTCGCCGCCATAATGCCAGCCACTTGTGCAACCGCTAACACATCGCCTTTTTCGATTTGCGCATTTGTTATTTTTTCATACACTTCTTTAGAAACGATGACGCTTGAGACCGCATGTGCGGTACGAACCGTTTCGCTTTTATCGGAAATATCGACCATCTTCGCTCGTCCTTGCTCGTTTAAATGGGTTAATTTCATTTTTCATCCTCCACTCACCGGGGGGATCAGAGCGACGACATCCCCTTCCCGAATGATTTCTTCATCAGTTGCAAATTCTTCGTTCACCGCAATCATGATCGAAGAAACGGATGAGAGCGAATAGTTTTTTTCCAGTTCTTCGCGCAGTTGACGAACGGTTATTTCTTGGTGAGGAAAAATGAGTTCCTGACGATTGAATTG
>NZ_JACBXQ010000022.1 GCF_015863205.1 Facklamia lactis
TCACACATTGAATAAAACGGAATGTCTTTGACGAGGACAAGTTCTTCATGGTCTTCACTAAATACCGTTTGCAAGTGCACTTTCGGATCTTCGGTTAAACCAGAAAACACTTCCGCATACATTTTTGCTACCCGCTTCGGTGTATCGAGCAACCCTTCACGATTTGGATCTTCGCCAATCGCTTCTAAAATTAAGCGAACCGCTTGTTCAATTTGTTGTACATTCATTTGTTGCATCCTCCTACCATTCAACTTCACGTAATCCGATTCTAGCATATAAAGATGAAAAAAGGCAAAAAAGAAGAGGCAGCTCGCAACCGGCTACCTCTTTTGGCTGTATGTAATTTCTTACTTTACAGCATCTTTTAACGCTTTCCCAGGTTTGAAAGCAGGAACTTTGCTTGCAGCAATCTCGATTTCTTCTCCTGTTTGCGGGTTGCGTCCTTTGCGCGCCGCACGCTCACGTACTTCGAAGTTACCAAAACCGATTAATTGCACTTTATCACCGGTTTTAAGCGCTTCTGTAATTGCGTCAAAAACAGCATCAACCGCTTTAGATGCATCTTTTTTAGAAAGGCCACTTGCTTCAGCTACCGCGTTGATTAATT
>NZ_JACBXQ010000023.1 GCF_015863205.1 Facklamia lactis
TTGACAGCTTCGATAAAAGAAACCCCTTCAATTTCCATCAAAAATGAAAACACATTTCCACCTGCCCCACAACCGAAACAATGGTAAATTTGCTTTTCAGGTGAAACGGAAAAAGAAGGTGTTTTCTCTCCGTGGAAAGGACATAACCCAAAGTAGTTGCGCCCTTGCTTTTTTAGTGAGACATACTGTTGAACGATGTCTACAATATCGACTGAGCGACGGATGTGCTCAACCGTTTCTTCAGGAATGCGTTGTCCCATATTTCAACAACTCCAAACATATTTCGACAAAACGTGTGGCTTTGTCCCAACGGTTTTGTATGTTTTTATTCTCCATCGCGCGAAACAATCCCTCTTTTTAAGAAAAAAATATTGTCGAAAATCCCGATGCATTGTCACTTGACAATTAGCTATAAATAGTTTATTCGTCCTATGTTCAGTCTAAACCTGTTTTATCACAATTTTTTATTATAATATAAAAAACGTTAGTTGGCTATACAAATGTTTTTATAAAAAGGAAAAGCACATATCACACGTTGTGACTGTGCTTCACTTGTTTATTTTTCTCTTTTGCGCATAATATTTATAATGACATTCGCTGTT
>NZ_JACBXQ010000024.1 GCF_015863205.1 Facklamia lactis
TATTTTCAGTGGCATATTCTTTCCGTTTTTATAATGGTACCGTTGAATTTTCCAAACAAGATCCAAGAACAAATTTGCAAGAATGAGTGGGTTGATCTGATTGTTTTTTCGGGATAGCTGAGAGGCACTTATCGATTCAAATCCGAGTGCTTTTTGAAGATCTTCGTCTACAAGTGCATCACTCATTTCCTCTAAGCTCTTAAATTCGAGCAGTTGGGCTACCAATAAAAATTTAATATAGGCTTCTGTTGTCATCTTTTTTGTGTAATAGTCCTGTTTCAATTCTTTGACTTGTTCGCTAAGTTTTTGAATATTTATGGGTGAAACCCATTTACCAAATGATGAAATTAGTGTATTCTTGTTGTCCATAACGTTTATCCTTTACGATTGGATTTGGACAGGAACCACCTGTACTTCCATTGTAAAGGATTTTTTTGTTTCGAAATCAATAAAAAATTGAACATTCTTAGTATTTTGAATCATCAGATTTAATTAGTGCAATGCTAGTGAGTGGAGACATATTGTTAAAAAAAGTAGCCAATCGTCTAAAAAAGCGACTGCGCACGAAGGATACGTTAGCTCGCATTGGTGGAGATGAATT
>NZ_JACBXQ010000025.1 GCF_015863205.1 Facklamia lactis
GCTTTGCGCATTTTTAAGTCTTCTTTTAAGCCATCTAATGTGCCTAGAAGCTCTTTTAACTGATCAACAGATAAGTTGTAAAGACTCGCCATTTCTTGCAATTCTTTTTCTACTTCTTCTTCTGTGACGTCGATGTTTTCTGCTTTTACAATCGCTTCAAGCGTCAACGTTACACGAACACGTTTTTCTGCTTCTTCTTTCATTTGTTCACGAAGTGCTGCTTCATCTTGTCCAGAGAATTGATAGTATAAGTCAAGGTTTAATCCTTGCATTTGTAAACGTTGTTCAAACTCGCGAATCATGCGATCTGTTTCATTTTTCACCATCACTTCTGGAATGTCCATTTGTGCATTTTCTGTCGCCTTTTGAACAACCGCATCGCGAAGTGCTGCTTCTGCTTCTTCTTTTTTCTCGTTTGTTAAGCGCTCTTTAATTTTTTCTTTCAATGCATCTAATGTTTCGACTTCTTCATCTACGTCTTTGGCAAATTCATCGTCAAGTGCTGGAAGTTGTTTTGTTTTAATTTCATGCAATTTAATTTTGAACACCGCTGGTTACCAGCTAATTGCTA
>NZ_JACBXQ010000026.1 GCF_015863205.1 Facklamia lactis
GGCGAATTACAAACGAATTCCAATTACCATCATCTTGAAAAAATCAGTAGACGAATCAGAAATTAAAGCAACCGATCGGCTAAAAATCGACTATGGAAGCAGGCATACAGGATTAGCGATTTTGCGAGGACAAGAAGTGTTGTGGCTTGCACAACTTGACCATCGCACAGACATCAAAGAGCGATTAGACAAAAGACGGGCGTTTCGTCGTGCAAGAAGAAAGCGAAAAACTCGATACAGAAAACCACGTTTTCTTAATCGTAGGAGAAAAGACGGGTGGTTGCCACCATCGTTAGAGAGTCGTGTGCAAAATATTCAAACATGGGTGGAACGTTTAAGGAAGATATGTCCGATTGAGCATATATCGTACGAGAACGCAAAGTTTGACACGCAACTCATGCGAAATCCTGAAATCAATGGTGTAGAGTATCAACAAGGCACGCTACAAGGATATGAAGTACGGGAGTATTTGCTTGAAAAGTTTGGGCGGAAGTGCTGTTATTGTGGAAAAGAAGGCGTTCCGCTTGAAATCGAGCATATCATTCCAAAATCGAGAGGTGGAACAGACC
>NZ_JACBXQ010000027.1 GCF_015863205.1 Facklamia lactis
AGCAATGTAATATCCTTGCACCATATCACATTGTTTTTTATTTACAAATTCATATTGTTGCTCTGTTTCGACCCCTTCGGCCACAACAGCTAAGTGCAAATTGTGTGCCATCATAATAATTGTAGATACAATCGTCGCATCATCACTATATAAGGAGAGACGTCGAATGAACGATTGATCAATTTTTAAAATATCGATTGGGAAACGATGCAAATAACTTAAAGAAGAAAAACCTGTCCCAAAGTCATCAATCGCCAACTTAAAACCGTACCGTTTAAGCTGTACAAGTTTTTGAACAGATTCCTCTGCATTTGGCATAATCGTACTTTCCGTCAGTTCTAATTTAAAAAAGCGCGGGTGAACATTGTTCGCTTTTACAATATGTGATACTTGTTCAACAAAATCATCTTGTTGAAAATGGACAGCTGAGATGTTTACTCCGACTTTCATATGCGGAGCGAACGAATGTATCGCCTTTATATGTATACACGTTTGTTCTAACAGCCATTTCGTAATTGGAACGATAAATCCTGTCTCTTCTGCTAATGGAATAAATTG
>NZ_JACBXQ010000028.1 GCF_015863205.1 Facklamia lactis
GATGATTGGGGTGAAGTCGTAACAAGGTAGCCGTATCGGAAGGTGCGGCTGGATCACCTCCTTTCTAAGGAGTATTGGAACCTACACAGAGTGAGGGCTTGTCTTTGTTTAGTTTTGAGTGAGCTTTTTGCATACTCAGGGTTTGAGAATAAATACCCGGGCCTGTAGCTCAGCTGGTTAGAGCGCACCCCTGATAAGGGTGAGGTCGGTGGTTCGAGTCCACTCAGGCCCATACAGGTCTCTCTTGAAAATAATGAGTGATTTGTATATAATATATAATCAGTAATCTAAATTCCCGGGGGATTAGCTCAGCTGGGAGAGCGCCTGCTTTGCACGCAGGAGGTCAGCGGTTCGATCCCGCTATTCTCCATTGTCGTTATCAGTGGTTGTACCAACAATTGTAAACGACATCGATCATTGAAAACTGAATAACACCAAACAACGATTGACATATTCTCGATGCGAGGTATGGCAATCACATTATTTCAAATAAAAGATATAATGAACCGAGAAATTGACCGAGTCTATGAAGAAGT
>NZ_JACBXQ010000002.1 GCF_015863205.1 Facklamia lactis
AATTATTTCATACAGATAGAGGTAAAGAATTCGACAACAAATTGATAGATGAAGTTTTAAAAACATTTAACATCAAACGTTCATTAAGCACAAAAGGCTGTCCTTATGATAACGCTGTTGCAGAAGCGACGATGAAAGCAATCAAAACTGAATTTGTAAAACAAATGAGATTTGAAAGCTTGAACCAGCTAGAAACAGAATTATTTGATTATGTGAATGGGTACAACAATTTTAGACCACATTCTTCATTACATTATTTAACGCCTGTTGCGTATAAAAATTTACACATGAAAAGTGTCTAAGAAACTGTTGACATTCCACTATTATTTTTTTACATATGCAATTGCTATTCCTTTACAACCTAAATGTGAACCGATACTTGGACCAATTTGATATATTCCAGTATTAGATATACTGCGTTGTATAAGAGTATTCTCTCTTAAAGTCTCTGCCAATTGGATATTTTGAGTATAACCAAAGTAAACTGGAAATTTTGGGTCGAACTCATCTAATAAAAATTTATCAATGATGGTTTTGTTTGCAGAACCGAAACCTCTTGATTTTCCAACTTCAACTAATTTACCATTTTTTAATTCGATAATTGGTTTTATTTACAGTACTTCACCAATAGTCGCTAATGATTTGGGTATTCTACCACCCATTTTTAAAAATTTCAAAGTCCCTGCCACTCCATAAACAGTAGCTCTCTCACAAACGCTTTGAACTTTTTCAATTATTTCTTCCGGATTATTGCTAATTTTATTTAATTCTACAGCATACTCTACGACTAATCTTAATGACAAAATAGCTTGTTTAGTATCTATTACATAGATATGCTCCTTTCAGCTAGACATATTACGAGCAACCATTGCACTTTCATATGTTCCGCTTAAGCCATGTGAAAGCGTTAAAACTAACACGTCTTCTCCTATCGATTCTGCTTTATCATAAAATTTCAAATAATTTTCTGGTGAAGGTCTGCTAGTAACTGGTAAATTATTTGTTGTTTCCAGCTTTGAATAAAAATAGTCTATCTGTGACGGTGTTTCCTGAATAAAATTTTCCCCATTCATAGTTATAACTAAAGGAACGATTTCAATATCTAATCCTTTTGCTTCCTCTATATCAATACCTGAAGATGAGTCTGTAATTATTACCATGTTAAAAGCTCCTTTGAATATATACATATATAGTATTTTATTAAAGCCATTTTAAATATATTTGAAGAAGTCTTCAAGTCCGTATTATCTTTTCATAAAATGTCTTTTAATGTTTCCTAATTAGTATTTTAACTTTAACATAAAATCTAACATCAAAAATAGTCAATCTTTAAAGAAAATGTAAACACCATGTATTATAAAGAATAGTATAAAAATGATTACCAAAAAGTTCATAATTAATTCATACACCTAAATACAAAAATTCACTTCTATTTGTTACCCTTTTTGTACTGTATCGAGAAAACAAAATATTAATTTAAAGGATGATGTAAAGTGTTCAATTCGAAAAAAACAAAAGTAAATAGTTTCAAGATAGCCTCAACATGCACCATGCTTTTGCTAAGTCCAATAGCTTTAGGAATAACTAACCTAGAAATATATGCCGAAGAGAGTCAACCCGTTTATATCCAAACAATACATAAACAGATAACAATTAATGCGGTTGCCCAAGATGATACTTCTGTATCTGGTACAGCTGGCCAAGAATCAACTGTAACCGTTCAATTTTCCGATTCAAACAAAGAGACAGTAGACGCCGATTCAGATGGAAATTGGTCGGTAAATGTGCCCCAGGGATCTAGATTAAAAAATGGTGATATTGTAAAAGCAACGACTGGTGATAAGAAAGGAAACATCTTTTATGAAGAAGTTATTGTTGGAGCTGACTCTAATGCCCAAGCAGAATTAAAAAACAACAAGGGGTCCATTAAAAATAATGAAGCTAAAGAAATAGCGACTAGCACTTCAGAAACAAGTGCAGTAAAGGATTCGGAAATTTCAAAGGAATCTAAAGCGCAAATAAACTTTGTCAAAGTAAATACAGTCTTTGAAAAGAATCAGACAATTAACGGTACCTCTACCCCAAACGCTACTGTTTTAGTTTTTTTTGATAAAACTTGCGATAAAGAAGTTGTCACTGCAAATGATAAAGGTGAATGGACAATCAATGTTCCTAGTACAATTCAATTAGCAAAAGGTGACCTATTAAATGTAACTTCTAATTCAGCAACAAATGAGCAAGCTTTTCAACAAGTTAAAGTTCAAGTAGCAAATCCTACCAATCATATCAATGAAAAATAATAACTAAGGCAAACTATTTTTATTTAACATAATGATTCAAAGGAAAATAAGCAACAAGCCACCACAATTAAGTGATGGCTTATTTTTATGCCTACGAAAATTTAAATAGTAAGCCCCCTCTCAGTCCAATCAACGGTAGATGACGTCCATTGATCGCTATAATTTTTAATTGACTCAAAAATCACTTGTCCATTCGGCAACATAACAACAACTGGTCTCTCATTACTTGCAATCAATCGTTTTAACAAAGCTTCAATATTTGCCATGTTTCCAAACCCTGTAGCGTTAGCAATTCCTCGACCTATTCCGCCAAGCGTTTCAGCATTAAGTGGCAGTACTGCTTCTTTTCTAGCCTCACCGCCAGCCATGAGATTATTCCCATTAGCTCCAAATACGGTAGGTTGTGTTAAAATACCACCTTTTGCAAACCATGAAAGCCCAAATTTAGGAACGCTAGGAGGACTCAAACTAAAGCTACCAGATATGCTTATATGCGATAATTTAAGATGTGGTAATTTCCACGAAAATTTCATGATTGACTTAATTTTATTGATTGCATTTTGAACAGCCTCTTTAACTGCATTGATTTTATTTGTAATCCCTTGTTTTATAGCATCAAATTTAGCATGAGCTGCTGCTTTGATTTGCATCAAATTTAGCTGTCATTGAAGAAGCTAATTCTGACGTTTTCGCTTTTACGTTAGCCCAACCTTGCTGAATACTATTAACCAAAGCATTAAATACTAGAGTAGCTGCTACACAGAAAAAAATTCCAAGCTCCTGAAAAATATTTAACAATTGAATCCCAATTAAGAAATGCTGCAATAATTATACCAACTAAAGCAGTTACCCCAGCCACAACTAATCCAACTGGCGTTAGCAAAAACGAAATAGCCATAGCTAGACCACCTAAAATCATCAGTAATGGGCCTATTGCAGCCACAATCATGCCAATAATGACAATTAAATTTTTAGTTCCACTATCCATTTCACCAAATTTTGAAATCGATACACCTATTCAAATTGTTCAAGAACGTTTAGGCCACACAGACATCAAAACGACTATGAATATTTATGCTCATGTAACTGATAAAAAGCGTGATGAATATGCTGATAAGTTCGCTGAATACATGGCATTTTAAATTAACGTATTCAAAACGTATTCAATATACTTTCAGACAACAAAAAAAGCACCAATATTGGCTATATAAAGCCTTTCTTGATGCTTAATTTCAGTCTGATTATCTTCCGCGTTCTTTAATACGGGCAGCTTTTCCAGATAATGCACGAATATAATATAATTTCGCACGACGAACTTTACCTTTACGAACAACTTCCAATTTAGCAACACGTGGTGAATGTACTGGGAAAGTACGTTCTACACCCACACCATTTGAAATTTTTCGAACAGTGTAAGTTTCGCTAATACCTGCTCCACGACGCTTAATGACTAAACCTTCGAAGATTTGTACACGTTCACGATCACCTTCAACGATTAAAGCGTGAACTCTTACAGTGTCTCCAGGACGAAAGTCTGGAATATCATTACGTAATTGAGCTGCAGTAATTTTATCGATTATTTGGCTCATTCTTTTTTCTCCTTCCAACAAACATTCTTAAATAGCTAATCTCTATTTAGCGGAATATCGTTTATTTAAGGTCTCATGACCACTTTTAATATTATACTAGAAATTTAAAACTTGTAAAGGGCTTTTCAAGTTTAATAGAAGAATTCTACAATATGATCATTTAATCCATTAGATGAGTCATTGTTTAAAAAATTAAGAATTTCTTTAATAACTCTCTCATCTAATACCATCACAATCACACTATGCTCTCGGATTACTTTTTCTTGAATCGACCACATTGCCTTATGAATTCTTTCTAAAAAATTCAAATGATATTCTCCACCTGGAATATGTTGAATAATTGATTCTTTTGAAAACTCCAAAAAATCGTCTACCTTTTTCCCTTCCCAAAAGCCAAAATGGCGATCATTAAATCGACTATCTCTAAACCATTCTACTTCTTGCCAACCATTTCTATTAATTAATATTTCTGCCGTCTCTCTACTTCTTCTTTGCATAGAAGTCACTATAAAAGTAGGTTGATAAGGTTCCAATCGGTTTGAATACTGAAATACAAGTTCTTTCCCCTTCTCTGATAAAGGCAGATCGTAAGAACCTTGAATTTGATGATTTTCATTTAAAAGAGTTAAACCACTTTTAACAAATACAAATTGCATACTGCTATCTTTCCTATTCTTGATCTAACTGAAATTCTTTAAGCCACTCTTTTTCTTGGTCATTAAGTTTTTCAAAATCAATTAAATCAGGTCGATATTTATAAGTACGGCGTAAACTTTCACGATGTTGCCACCGTTCAATATTAGCATGATGACCACTTAGTAAAACTTCTGGTACAGACATACCTCTAAACTCTGATGGCCGAGTATATTGAGGATACTCTAATAATTTATCTTGAAATGATTCATGGACAATCGAAGCTGAATTCCCAACCACATCCGGAATTAACCTAACAGTTGCATCAACCATTACCATTGTTGGAAGCTCTCCATTCGTCAAGATAAAGTCTCCTAAAGAAACTTGTTCTGTCACAAACGATCGAATTCTCTCATCAAAGCCTTCATAATGACCACAAATAAAAACTAAATGGTCCTCCGTAGCCCAGCTTTCGGCTTTTTCTTGAGTAAATGGTGTGCCGATCGGATCAAGCAGAATAATTCTCGCATGATCAGAGAGTTTAAGGGATTCTAAACAATTAATAATGGGCTCTGGACGCAGTAACATTCCAGCACCACCACCATAAGGATAATCGTCCACATGCCCATGTTTATTAACAGAAAATTGACGGAAGTCATGGGTTTGAAAATCCAGCAAACCTTTTTCTTGTGCTTGACGCATTAAAGAGTGATTCATGGGAGCAAACATTTCAGGAAATAGTGTTAATACATCAACCTTCATCTATTAATCCCTCCATCAGCTCTACCCAAACTTGACCTTTCTCAAGATCAACTTTTTTGACAACATCTCCTATAAAAGGTAATAAAATATCTTTACGCTTAGAGTTTATTGGCTGTACCACCCAAACATCATTGGAACCTAGCACTAGAATTTCCTTAATCGTTCCTAAGCGTTTTCCATCAAGAGTCAAAACATCTAATCCGATTATTTGATGATGGTAATAGGCATCTTCTTCAAGTTCATGTTGATCTTCTGCAGAAATCGCTAAAGACATTCCCTTAAATTGTTCTACTTGATTTATATCATATAAATCTTTGAACTGAATTAAATAGGCACCTTTATGCTGTTGCAGAGACTCCACAATTACCTTTCGAACCATTTGATTGTCGTGTAAAATATAAAGCTGATTTCCTATCTTAAATCTATCTTCTATAAAATCTGTATCGATTAATATTTTCATTTGCCCACGAATACCAAATGTATTAACAATTCTTGCTACTCGAAAAAACTCCATTTAATTTCTCCTTTATTTAAAATCCCTAATTAGTATATCAAATAATCTCTCGAAAGGGAGTCAAATGATTCTTATCAGGCTCTGGATTAAATGAAAATAATAAAAGGTAGCGTCCATGACACTACCTTCAGAACTATTCTACTGTTGATTCATCTTCTTGATCCAAATCATCTGCAATGACGATTCTTGAACGCTTTTGATCTCTCATTCGAACACTATAAACAATGGTACGAATAGCACGTATCACGCGCCCTTTCTTACCAATAATTCGTCCGATATCATCTGGGTGTAAAATTAAATGATATTCCATAAACTCTTCCGAATCATGAACTTCGATCTTAAATTCTTCAGGATGATCAATCAGAGGTTCTACGATCGTTCGAACTAAACTTTGAATTTGTTCTACCATTAGAGCACATCCTTTATCTATTGACGATATTGACCTGCTTATTTAGACTGTTTAGATTCATGAAATTTTTGCATAATCCCTTGAGTCGAGAACAAGTTACGAACTGTATCCGATGGTTGTGCACCATTTGCTAACCATTGTAAAGCTTTCTCTTCTTCAATAATTAATTCCGCTGGCTCTGATACAGGATTATAAGTACCAATTTTCTCGATAATGCGTCCATCACGTGGTGAACGTGAGTCTGCAACTACGATACGGTAAAAAGGACGCTTTTTAGCCCCTGAACGTTTTAAACGAATTTTAACTGCCATAATAATTTCACCTCCATAACTAATATCACAATTATGTATAATATCAGAAATTCAGATCTGTGTAAAGTCTTTTTGCTTTACAGTTAAAATTATTTTCTTTTTTTCTTTTTCTTAAGCAGTCGAGCTATTTGCTTCTGCTCTTTTTGCTTTTCAATTTGTTCTGGTGATTGAATTTTGCCCATCGGTGGCATCCCCTTCATTCCTCCACCTTGTTGTTGCATCTGATTCATCATCTTGTTCATGCTACCCATTTTCCCATTTGACATTTGACTCATCATTTGCCTTGTCTGGTTAAATTGCTTAATTAGTTGGTTCACTTCTTGTAAGCTTTGACCACACCCTGCCGCAATTCGTTTGCGACGATTTTGCGAAATAACGTCTGGGTTTTCACGCTCATATGGCGTCATCGATTGTACAACCGCTTTAATTCGATTCATATCTTTCTCTTCGATGTTAAAATCTTCTATACCAGGGATTTTGTTCATACCTGGGATCATTTTCATCAGATCCTTTAAAGGTCCCATCTTTCTAACTTGATCCATTTGATCTAAAAAATCATTAAAATCAAAAGAGGCATCTTTAATTTTTCCAGCCATCTTTTGAGCTTCTTCTTCATCAAAATCTTGCTGAGCCTTCTCAATTAAAGTCATCATATCGCCCATACCTAAAATACGGCTAGACATACGATCTGGATAGAAAGGCTCAAGTGCATTTAATTGCTCACCTTGGCCAGTAAACTTAATCGGCTTATCAATGATGGAACGAATCGAAAGAGCTGCTCCTCCCCGAGTATCACCATCTAATTTGGTAATGACTACCCCTGTAATATCAAGCGCTTCATTAAAAGCATCCGCAACATTAACCGCATCTTGCCCAGTCATAGCATCCACTGTAAGTAAAATTTCTTGCGGTTGAACTGCGGCTTTAATATTACGTAATTCATTCATTAATTCTTCATTTACATGAAGTCGACCAGCTGTATCAATTAAGACAACGTCATTGCCATTCATTCGCGCTTGTTGAACCGCATTCTGAGCAATTTCCACTGGACTAACATTTGTTCCTTGACTATAAACTTCAAATCCTAATTGCTGACCAATTGTTTGAAGTTGATCAATTGCAGCAGGACGATAAACGTCGCCTGCTACCAACAATGGTTTCTTCTTTCCTTGTTCTTGAACAAACTTAGCTAATTTTCCAACAGTTGTTGTTTTCCCCGCTCCTTGTAAACCTGCCATCATGATGATCGTAGGAGGTTGAACAGAGAAATTTAACGGAACTTGTTCCCCTCCCATTAACTCTGTTAATTCTTCGTCAACAATTTTAACAACTTGTTGAGCTGGAGATAAAGATTTTAGAACTTCTGAGCCTAAAGCCCTTTCATTAACCTTCTTCACAAATGTTTTAACAACTTTAAAATTGACATCCGCTTCCAATAAGGCAAGTCGGATTTCCCTCATCATTTGTTTCAAATCAGCTTCACTAATTGTGCCGCCTTTCCCAACTTGTGAGATCGAACTTTGTAAACGCTCGGATAACGCTTCAAATGCCATACTCTTATTCCTCAATTCTTTATAATTCTTTTTGAATTAATTCTTCAACTATTTCAACTGCACATTGATTTTTGGTCAATACTTGCTTGAGTTGATCATATCGTTCTAAACGCTGATTACTTTTGTCTAATAGCCTCAATTTTTCTTCGTACTCTTTTAATAAACATTCTGCTCGTTTAAGATTATCATATACAGCTTGACGACTAATTTGATAGTTTTCTCCAATTTCTGATAAAGAAAGATCTTCTTCATAATAAGAAGCCATCATATTTTGCTGTTTTTCAGTTAACAACACTCCATAATATGATAAAAGTTGATTAATATGAACGGTTTTCTCCAAAGACATTCTACTAACCTCCTATTCCTGCTTATAATAATGAACCTCTTCATTTAAGCAATTAGTCAAGTAGGTAATATATAGTATATGGTTTCTAGCAAATTTTATACATTATTTAAAGAATGCTCAAAACATTCCAACCTTCACAGTATGTACTAAATTTTAACCATCATAAATCGCAAAAACTATAGAATACTCTACAAATAATAGATATCAATAATACATTACCGATAATTGATCGTATCCTGACTAAAAATTGGAGAGTTATTCAAATTCGTAGACAATTTTCGTGTTAGAAAAGAAGTCTCTTTCACCTAATAAATGATAAATTTTCACATCACATTCTCAACTTTAGGACGTGATATATTCACTATTTTAATCACTCTCAATATTTTATCATTCTTTATAAGGGACGACAAATAGATTATATTTTTAATCATCATTAAAAAAAGAACGACTAACAGTTTTTTGATACTACGGGCAAAAAAAGAACAAACATAACCCATAAGAATTATGCCTGCCCTTTCCCGTCACTTCATTTCATTCATTTATATTAAGTTCTTCTCATGATACATAAAAATCAGTCTCACATATTCATGCAAAAAACTTCAGAATATCCACATGACGCTTAATCTTTTTAGAAAATAAAGATTTGTTTATTTTGATTTTACATAAGTGGTGCCATTTGCTGCTGGTCCACGTGACTGCCCCACTACCCCAACTAACACTATAATGGTCACCACATAAGGAGCAATTTGTAAATAAACTGGTGGAATACTAGATATTAAAGGTATTTGTGACCCTATGACAGCCAAAGATTGTGCAAAGCCAAAGAATATCGCGGCTCCCATAGCTCCCAGAGGATTATATTTACCAAAAATCATAGCTGCCATCGCCATAAATCCTTGGCCCGCAACTGTTGAAATAGAAAAGTTTAATGTAATAGTATTCGCTAATACCGCTCCCCCCAAACCGCCAAACAAGCCTGAAATTAAAACACCTGCATATTTCATTGCATAAACATTGATACCTAATGTATCAGCTGCTTGAGGATGCTCTCCAACCGATCTTAATCTTAACCCAAAACTTGTTTTGAAGATAATGAACCAAGCAATCACAGCTACTAAAATCCCCATATATGCTGGAGCCGAAGTAGATCGAAAGAAAATCGGCCCAATAATCGGAATTTTATTCAACAATGGAACCGTAGTGTATCCAAATGATTGACGGATCATAGGTGTTTCACCTTTTCCTTCAAAAAAAACACGGACTAAAAAAACACCTAAAGCTGGCGCTATTAAATTTAGAACAGTTCCTGAAATAATATGATCTGCCCTCAAATGAACTGTAGCAACTGCATGGATAAGAGCAAAAAGAGTACCAGCCAAACCTCCTGCTAATAACGCTAACCACGGAGTCATGCTACCAAATGTTTGAGCAAAAGAAATATTAAATAAAACAGACGAAAAAGCGCCTATTACCATAATTCCTTCCAAGCCAACATTTACAATGCCAGATCGTTCAGAAAATACTCCTCCCAAAGCCGTAAAGATAAGAGGGGCAGAATACACTAAAGTTGACGATACTATCAACGCTATTAATGATATAGACATTATAACTCTCCTCCTTCTTGACCCAGTTTAGATTGATGAAGCGATTTCCTTTTCTTTGATCGTTCGAGAAAATAAGTAATAATATAATTGGCACCCACAAAAAATATGATGATCCCAATCACAATATCCACTATTTCTGATGGAATTTTTGCAAATAAAGCCATCGTCGACGCGCCTGTCTCTAATGCTCCAAAAAGAAAAGCTGCAAAAATAATTCCAATCGGATGATTAATGCCGAGCAAGGCAACTGCCATACCATTAAAACCAATTGCAGGTGCTACTCCATTTTGTAAATTGATAAAGCCAAATTCTCCTAAACCATTCATCACGCCTCCAAGGCCTGCAAGTGCCCCAGAAATACACATAGCTAGAATAATATTCTTCTTAGCGGACATTCCTGCATAATTTGAAGCATGAGGATTTAATCCTACTGATTTCAATTCAAAACCGGTAACAGTCCTAGCCATAAGGATAGCCACTATAATTGCTGCAACAATAGCTAAAAATACTCCTCCATGAATAGTCGAGTTATTAGTTAGCTCTGACAACCAAGCTATTTTTAAACTAGCATTCGCTCCAATTGAAGGCGTTCGATCGGCTTTATCTGTTAATACATATCGAATCAAATAATCTACGATATAAATGGATATATAATTCAACATAATTGTCACAATCACTTCACTCGTATTGAAATAAGCTTTTAATACTCCTGCAATTGCGGCCCATAGGGCTCCAGCTAAGGCTCCTGTTACAATCGCCAATGGCAAAACAATCCAAATTGGAGCATTCGGAAACATCAAGCCTACCCAAACAGAAGCAAACCAACCCCAAAGTGCTTGACCAGCCAATCCAATATTAAAGAAGCCTGCCGTATAAGCAACTGCGAATCCTAGCCCAGTAAAAATTAAAGGCGTTGCTGCACGAACTGTTTGACCTACTGAGAACGGATTCCCAAAAGCCCCTTGATAAAGAGATTCATAACCAGTGATAGGATCATATCCAAACGCAAACATTAAAAGCGCTCCGAAAATTAATCCAATCACAACTGAAGCAATTGAAACGATAAATTTTGAAATTCCTGACATTAGTTCGCCGCACTCCCTTCAACAACTTGCCGATTTTTCAGAACCGTATCATAAGAAGTTCCTGCCATAAGTAAGCCTAACTCTTCTTCATTTGTTTCATCAGTTGGAATATCCGCTACAATTTTGCCATCATACATGACTAAAATACGATCAGATACATTTAATATTTCATCTAATTCAAAACTCATCAAAAGCACTGCTTTATTGTTATCTCGCTCATCAATAAGCGATTGATGAATAAATTCTATCGCCCCCACATCAAGGCCTCTTGTAGGATTTGCTGCGACTAAAACATCAGGATGCGTTTCCAATTCTCTAGCGATAATAGCTTTTTGCTGGTTTCCTCCAGACAATGCAGCAGCCGGTACTTTTTCCGATACCGTACGGACATCATATTTATTAATCAAGCACTTCGCACGCTCTTCGATAGACTTGAAATTCAAAAAACCATTTTTAGAAAAAGGTGAACGGTAATAATCTTTTAATACCATATTGTTCTCTAGCTTCATTTTTAAAATCAAACCATATTTATGCCGATCTTCAGGAATATGCGCTAATCCCATTTGAGAAATTTGACGCGGATTCTTCTGCGTAATTTCTTGCCCATTAAGAAAAATTTGTCCAGAATCAGCTGGTAATAATCCAGTAATCGAAAGGACTAACTCTGATTGTCCGTTCCCATCAATTCCAGCAATTCCTACTATTTCACCATGATGAACTTCAAAAGATAAATGATCGACTAAAGTAATTCCACGATTATCTTTTATATGAAGATCGTTAATACTTAAAGCGACTTCTGTTGGGTGTGCTTTTTGTTTTTTGGTTTTAAACGTGACATTCCGTCCTACCATCATGTTAGCTAATTCGACCGCAGAAGTCATTGCAACGTCAACTGTATCAACAGATTCGCCTCTTCTAATAACCGTGCAACGATCTGCTACTTGTTTTATCTCATCCAGTTTATGAGTAATAATAATGATCGATTTTCCTTCTTTTGTTAATTTTCTTAACGTCACCATCAATTCATCAATTTCTTGAGGTGTTAAAGAAGCAGTAGGCTCATCAAAAATCAATATATCGGCCCCACGATATAAAGTCTTGAGTATCTCTACTCTTTGTTGCATTCCTACCGATATCTGTTCTACTTTTTTATCAGGTGCCACCGAGAGCCCATATTGCTCAGATAATTCAACAATTCTCTTGCGTGCTTGCTTCTTATCGAGTACAATCCCTTTTTTGGGTTCAGCTCCAAGAATAATATTTTCTACGACCGTAAAATCATCAATCAACATAAAGTGCTGATGAACCATTCCAATTCCCAACTCACTGGCTTTAGTAGGTGAATCAATTATAACTTCCTTCCCATCTATTATAATTTGACCAGAAGTAGGTTCTAATAAACCAGATAAGATATTCATTAGTGTTGATTTCCCAGCTCCATTTTCTCCCAGAAGAGCATGGATTTCACCTTTATTAAGCTTTAAATTAATATTACGATTTGCATAAAAATCTCCGAAACGTTTAGATATATTTTGCATTTCAATCACTGCATGTTCTGAAACCATAGGATCCCCTCTCTGTGTCGACACTGTCTCGCTTATAATATTATATCTAAAAAATTTTTAAAGTAAATTAGCTTTTTTTATTTTAAATACGCCTTAATTGGATAGGCTCATCACAATTAAGGCGTTAATATTACACATTTATTGTATTAATATTATTCAGCAGGTGTCTCAGGCACTTCTATTTCACCATTTATAATCTTTTCTTTATAAGTTTCAATTTCTGCTTTCGCATCATCAGAGAGATTACCTTCAGTAATACCTACACCACCATCTTTTAAACCAAACACTTGATTTCCTGCTTTAAAACCATCTTTAGAACTTGTTTCAGCAAATGTTTTCACTGCAGAACCTACTTCTTTTAGAGTAGATGTCAAGGTGAGTTGTCGCTCTTTCCCGTCTACTTCAATAATTCCCTCAGCTTCTTGGTCCATATCTACGCCTATCACCCAGATATTCTTAGAAGGGTCATTGCTTACAATATCTTTTGCTTCAGAGAAAACTCCATTACCAGAGTCTCCCGCTGCTTGATAAATAACATCAATATCATTTGCATACATAGCAGCGGCAATCTGTTTTCCTTTCGGAGCATCAGCGAATGAACCTACATACTCCACTTGAACTTCAATATCAGGATTAACAGCTTTTGCGCCCTCAATAAATCCAGCTTCAAAACGATCGATAATGACTCCTTCTACTCCTCCGATGAAGCCCAAATGATCTGTTTCAGTAGTTTTAGCGGCGGCTACTCCTGCTAAAAAAGCAGCCTCATTATCTCGAAAATTAATAGAAGCGACATTGGGTTGTTCTACCAATGCATCAACGATCAAAAATTGTTTATCTGGATATTGTTGAGCAATCTCATCAATTGCTGATTCCAATTTAAAGCCAATTCCAGCAATTAAATCAAACCCAGCTGACACAGCAGAATTCATATTCGTAATATAATCAGAGTCAGAATTAGATTGAATATAAGTATATCCTTCTAACCCTTCTGTTAAACCATTTTCTTCACCGTAAGCAGTAATGCCTTCCCAAGCAGATTGATTAAATGACTTATCATCCACTCCACCTTGATCAGTCACCATAGCAATCGTTAGAGCATCTTGCGCTTGAATGATAGTAGGGGCAAATAAACCTGTTAGCGCGGTTGTAGTTAATAAAGATGTCATGATTTTCTTCATAAAATTTCTCCTTCTTAAAAAAAAACTAATAGAGTATCGTGAATTTTCTAACCGAAAACAAAATAATTGAATAAAACTTCAATCTATGACTGCTTTCAAATTTAATCACCAATGCATACGTTATCAAAGCTATTATACGGCCAATAACTGGAATAAGCAATTTAAACACCCTGAGAGCGAGATTAATCTTCCATGATTTGATCCATTAAAACTTGTCTTGGTTTACTACCATCTTGAGATGAAATAAGTCCCTGTGCTTCTAAATCATCTATCAGTCTAGCCGCACGATTATAACCAATTCTAAATTTACGCTGCAGTTGCGAAATGCTTACAGTCTCTTGACCTGAAATTAATTCTACCGCCTCTTGGTAATATTCATCATCAGAAGCATTGGTTACGTCTTGACTGTCATCATCAGAAACAAGAATTTTTTCATCATAATTGACACTTCTCTGGTCTTTAATAAAATCAGTAATACGTTCGACCTCATCATCAGATATATAAGCGCCTTGAACACGGATTGGCTTACTCTTACCCATCGGTTGAAAGAGCATATCTCCACGACCAAGTAATTTTTCAGCACCCACCGCATCTAAGATCGTCCTCGAATCTGTTCCTGATGAAACGGCAAAAGCTAAGCGAGATGGGACGTTCGCTTTAATAATCCCAGTAATAACATCTACCGATGGTCTTTGTGTCGCAATAATCATATGAATCCCAGCTGCTCGTGCCATTTGAGCCAGCCGAATGATCGCATTTTCAACATCATTTGAGGCAACCATCATTAAATCTGCTAATTCATCAATGAAAACCACAATCTTAGGTAAACGTTCGTAGCCTGTACCTTCCTTCTGATTCCACTGTTCTACCTGTTCATTGTAACCATCAATATTTCTCACACCGGTCGTTGCAAATAGCTCATATCTTCTCTCCATCTCTTCCACAACATTATTAAGCGCACGCGCAGCTTTACGCGGGTTTGTAACAACTGGAGAGAGTAAATGAGGTAGTTCATTATAAAGTGTCAATTCGACTTTTTTAGGATCCACCATTAAAAATTTAACTTCTTCAGGTTTTGCTTTCATTAATAAAGAACAAATAATCACATTAATGCCTACGGATTTTCCTGATCCAGTTGAACCTGCAATCAATAGGTGAGGCATTTTACTTAAGTCAGCTAAGCAGACAGAACCAGCAACGTCTCGACCTAAAGGAACCTCTAACAGATTGTTACTCTCTAAACCTGCATCAATAATTTCACTAAAAGCAACAGGGCTCACTTGAGTATTAGGCACTTCAATTCCTATTAATGATTTCCCCGGAATAGGTGCTTCAATCCTTACATCTCTAGCCGCCAAAGACAAAGCGATATCATCCGCTAAATTTACTATTTTACTCACTTTAACTCCTACCGCTGGTTGAATTTCATATTTGGTAACCGAAGGACCTAAATTAGCTTTCACTACTTTAGCATCGACACCAAAGCTTTCAAACGTAATTTCAAGTTTCTCAATATTTTGGTTGATCCGCTTATATTCTTCTGATTGATCTACAGCAGGTAATTTTTTTAATAGATCTTTACCAGGTAACTGATATTCTTGAATTTCCTTTCTTTTTGCTTTAACAGCCTCAATCTGCTCTCCTTTACTTAGCACATTATCCATCCCATCATCAGTTAAAGCCTGACGTTCGCTGCTTGATTCTTGCCAATGACTAGCTGTAGGAGCCTCTGAAACACTCTTCGATAGAGACTTATTTTCAAGATTAGCTTCTTCTGGCATAGACTGCACCAAATCTTCTAAACTGCCGTCCTTTTCTATTTCATCTGTATCCACTTGAATAACGTCGGCTGATCGATCTATCGATTCAGGCTGCTCTATTTTCATTTCATCGGGCACTGGATTCATCTGATCAAAAAAATCAAGATCTAATACTTTGCCATTCTCAGGCCTTGTTTGCCTACGCATCTCTGCCGTATTCGCTTTAGGATCTGAATGTCGATATGCTTCAAACACATATTCCTTATCTGGTTTATAAACCGGTGCCTCTTCACGTTCGATTGTCGGCATGTATTGATTTGAGCTTAAGGTTGACATTGCACTTTCTTCAACCTTTTCTGCATTCGTAGATAAGAAAAAATTCTGAAAAGACTGCCAAATATTTTGTATTGGATTTCTGCTCTGATCTTGCTTTTTCTGTTCTTGAGGAGAGATTTCTTCTAGTGTTTCTGCCTCTTGTTTGCTAATTTTCTGTTCACTTTCTAAAACACCTTCTCCTTCCTTATTGAAATCAACTTCTTGTCTTCCTCCATTTGTTGAGACCGTCTCTTTTTCTTCATTAAAGATTGAACGCATCTCAGAAAAATCTGGGAATAAACGTCTGATCAACTTCCAACTATTGAGAAAAGCTTCTTTCAAAGCCTGCCATCCAGCTGTTAAAGGAACATCCATTAGACAAACTAAACCAATCAGAAAAATTGCAAAAAAGAAAATATACGCTCCCCATTTACCAAATAAATACCCCATGGATGCATAAAGTCCCGCTCCTAGCATTCCTCCACCTAAACTATATTTATTCTGCTGGGTTAACAGTTCATTACGGTATAATTCGAAAGTATAATCAAAAACTGAAAGGTTTGGATAATCTTTAAGATAATGATGAAACTCTACAAAGTGCAATACCCCTGTGATCGCAATAAGAACTAACAAGCCTCCTATTAATCGTCGTGGGTTTACTCTTACAATATTCCCTTTTATCATCATAGTGATTCCAGATAATAAAAAAACAAATAAGATAAGTGAGTATGCTTCACCTACCATTAACCGGAAACCGTTCGCTAGCATTAATCCAACAAATCCCCAATTAAATAAAGCGATAAAGCTCAGGAAAGCCACAAAAAGACCAAGTAATAGATAAATTGATTGATATTTTTGTATCTTAGTTGACTGACTGGCTTTTTTTCTTTTGGTTGATTGACTACCTTTTTTGACCACTCAATCCACTCCTTTTCTCGTCATTAGAACATGCATTCGTTATTATATCATTAATTTTTGTCAATATCGAACCCCGTAAAAAATATTTTCTGTTGATATCTACTAACTTTTAGCATAAAATAGTACAGACTGCCTAAGCATGTAGTAAAAATTAATATAACGAATTAAAAACGGAGTGTGTGTCATGAACTTTATAAAAAAACACTGGAAATTTATTTTTCTCATATCGATGGTTGCACTAATGGCCTCAGGTTGTGTGAGCTATGATAAATCAGGGAATCCAAGTGGTGCTATTTATGAATATGTCGGTATCCCTACCGCCCGCTTTATGGATTGGATCGCCAATATATTCGGGGGATCATATGGTATCGCCATCATTATCATTACAATTATTACCCGCTTATTTATGCTCCCTTCTACCTATAAAATGACAAAGGGAACAATGACCTCATCTGCCAAAATGAAATATGCTCAACCTGAAATAAAAGAGATTCAAGATGAAATGAATGAAACAGATGACCCACAAGAAAAAGCTGCTTTACAACAAGAACTTATGAAGGTCTATTCAAAATATGATATTAGTATGTTAAGTGGAGTTTCTGGCTGCTTACCAATGCTCATTCAATTACCCATTATCTCGGCTGTCTATGCTGCTGTCCGTTCCTCAGATAAAATTGCTGAATCAAGTTTTCTTGGTATCGACTTAGGAGAACGAAGTATTCTAATTGTAGTATTAGTAGCTGTTTCTGCTTTTCTTACAGGTTGGCTCATGCAGAAATCAAATCCCACACCTACTGCCGATAACCCGACAGCAAACCAAATGCAAAGTTCTATGCTCATTATGAATCCACTTATGCTCGGATGGTTTACTTTTGTTTCTAACGCTGGAATGGGACTTTATTTCCTAACAGGCTCAATTTGGTCACTACTTCAGCAAGTTTATATGAACCACGTGGCTAAACCAAAAATTCAAAAAGAAATAGATCAACAAGTTGAAAAATATAAAAATATTCCTCGAGAAAAGCGACAATCAAAAGTTCGCAAACAAAAGGAAGCTATTGAAAAAGAGAACGCCAAACGAATCGTTCCCGTTAAAGCAAATTCAAAAAAACGTAACGCTGGGAAACAAAAGAAATAACTAAAACAAAAGAAGAGACTCGTCATTTATGAGTCTCTTCTTTTAATTTATATTAATTTTTCTTCTGCAATTTTCTTACTCTTATACAATTGCCTTTGATCCGTAATAATGGGAAACTCAATATAAAAGATTGAACCGTGCTGATAAACTGATTCTACTCTAATTATCCCCTTATACCCTTCAACCAATTGCTTAGCAATACTCAAACCTAGTCCATTTCCACCTTTATGTCGTGATCGAGCTTTATCAACACGATAAAAACGAGCAAATACTCTTTCTTTATCTTCTTCAGTCATTCCTTCGCCAAAATCTTGCACTGCAATCTGAACCTTACTAATACCTTGGCTTAAAGATAAATGAATTTCTTTACGATCAGTTGAATATTTAACAGCGTTATCCAACAAAATAATTAATATTTGCTCATAATGATTTCGAAACATTTTAACATAAATTTCTTCATCGTCTCGTTCACTGTCAATATAGAATTGAAAGTCAGGATAAAGCATTGTAAAGTTATTAAATACTTGACGTGTCGTAGACACAATCTCAGTTATTTCATCCTTATAATCAATATCCACATGATCCGCACGAGAAAGATCTAACATTTCTTGTACTAAATCTTTCATTCTCGTAATTTCTTGCAAGGAGGCTGCAATCGACTCCTCCAGAATGTCTGTATCCTGTTTCCCCCAGCGATTCAACATCTTCAGATGTCCTTCTACAATTGCAACTGGTGTTCGCAATTCATGCGAAACATCCTCCACAAATTGCTTCTGATTTCTCACGTAAAGATCAATTTTATCTAGCAACCGATTAACATGGAGACTAAGGTCACTCCATTCATCATTGCTTCTCGGTTTCATTACCCGTACTTCCGATAGATTATCTTCTTCAAGCAAATCTAAAGTGTTGTTTACATATGATAGAGGTCTTAAGAAAAAATTCGAGAGAATAAACGCTAGTCCTAAAGACAAAATAAGATGAATGATTGCCGCAAGGAGATAATAACGATTTTGTCCTCTAACAAATTGATCTTCTATATCTGGTAAAACGATATATTGAATAGTTCCTAGTAATTGACTATTATTTTTTGCCAATATTCGTCTATTCCCTACAATATAATGTTTCCCCTGATATTCTATTTCCTTCAACTCAGCTTGAGAAGATTCTAAAGGTAAAGATAGAGGCTTAGTTTCATACACCAACTGTTGTTTAGGATTAAACACCCTTATTACTACACGATTATTAGCAAAAATATCAACTATTTTTTGTTGCGAAGAAGTCGTATCGACATTCGACGAAATAGGCTTAAAAGAATAACTATTAAAAGCACCATTCGAAAGAGAAAGTTCCTTTTGAATATCTTCAAAATTTTCCTGATGAAATGTCCTTAGCTGATCCCTATAATCAGACAAAGTAAGTTGTTGATATATTTTTAAAGATAGAGCTGCAACGACTAAGAAACTAACAAATAACAAAATGCCCCATTTCCACTTAAGCGAAAGGGGCTGTTTTGATTGAAACCATTGTTTAAGACTCATATTATGTTCTCATCACATATCCGGTTCCGCGAACAGTTTGTATATAGGAATCTTGCCCTTCAAGATCGATTTTATTACGCAAGTATCGGATATAAACATCTACCACGTTTGTTTCAACTTCAGTCTTATAGCCCCAAACTTGTTCAAGTAACACATCGCGAGACATCACCATATTGACGTTTTCCATCAAGAAAAGCAATAATTCATATTCTCGTTTTGTTAAATCAATAACCTCTTCACCACGTCGAACAATTCGGCTTGCTTTTTCAATGACTAAATCACGATACTTAACGATAGGCTGATGTTGCGCTCTTGAATCCTCTTCATTCTCTATTCGTCGGAATAATGCTCGCAGTCGGGCCAACAATTCTTCGATTGCGAAAGGTTTTACAATATAATCATCTGCCCCTTGGTCTAAACCAGAAACCCGATCAATTACAGAATCGCGTGCCGTCATAATAATAATAGGAGTATCTTTGATTGGGCGAATTCGTCGAACCACTTCTAATCCATTTAATTCTGGTAACATCAAATCAAGAAGGATCACATCCCATTCTCCATCTAACCCTTTTTCTAAACCAGAACGCCCATCATAACAAATCTCTGTTTCATAACCTTCATGCTGTAATTCTAACTCTACAAAGCGTGCTAAATTTTTCTCATCTTCGACAATTAGAATACGATGTTTAGGATTTTCTGCCATTAAAACGCTTCCTCCTTTTTACTGTCGCTATTATTGTACACTTTCTACGACAAAATAACTATTATTATTCACAAATTTTATTAGCAAAATTTAGGTTAAACTCCTTTTTTGTTCATTTTGCTAAATGTTTTATATGAGGGATTACTCTTCAATTTTTATTTCTTCATTGAGATCCCATAAAAAGTGGTAAGAACCCGGACGATCAATACGCTCATAAGTATGGGCACCAAAATAGTCTCTTTGAGCTTGAATAATATTCGCCGGTAAAACAGCTGTTCGATAAGAATCATAATAAGCGATAGCACTTGAGAAACCTGGTACTGGGATCCCCGCTTGAACTGATAAAGCTACTACATCTCTAACACTTGCTTGGTATGCGTCCGTAATCTCTCTAAAATAATCATCCAATAATAAATTCTCTAATTCTGGATTTCTAGTATAGGCATCACTAATTTTCTGTAAAAATTGAGCACGTATAATGCAACCCGCACGGAAAATTTTAGCAATTTCTCCAAAATTTAACTCCCATTCAAACGCTTCTGATACAGCATGATATTGTGCAAATCCTTGAGCATAAGACATGATCTTTGAAAAATAAAGTGCTTGACGAATTTTTTCAACCCATACCTGTTGATTTTCTTCTAATCGCTTAGGGTCATGATGTGGTCCCGATAAGATTTCAGAAGCTTTCAATCGTTGCTCTTTCATCGCTGAGATATACCGAGCATAAACAGACTCTGTGATGGTCGGAAGAGGGACACCTAAATCAAGAGCTGATTGAGAAGTCCATTTCCCTGTTCCTTTATTTCCCGCACGATCCAAGATCACATCGACCATCGCTTCGCCTGAAACCGGATCCTTTTTAGTTAAAATATCTGCAGTAATTTCAATTAAATAAGAATCTAATTCTCCATGGTTCCATTCTTTAAAAACTTGCGCAATCTCATCTACTTCCATCCCTAAGAAATGGCGCATAATATCATAGGACTCAGCTATTAATTGCATATCTCCATATTCAATGCCATTATGAACCATTTTTACATAATGCCCCGCTCCATTCTCCCCAATATAGGAGACACAAGGTTCTTGATCACTTGGAGCTTTAGCAGCAATTTGCTCAAGAATAGGCGCTACTAATTCATAAGCTTCTTTTTGTCCACCTGGCATGAGTGCTGGTCCTTTTAAAGCCCCTTCTTCACCACCAGAAACTCCCATTCCAATGAAATGGATACCTGAATTAGCTAATTCTTCTGATCTTCTAATCGTATCCTTAAAGAAAGTATTCCCTCCATCAATTAATATATCTCCTTTATCTAACAGAGGTATTAATGATTGGATGGTTGCATCTGTTGCAAAACCTGCTTTAACCATTAAAATTATGCGACGTGGTTTCTCAAGACTGCTTACAAACTCTTCAAGACTATATCGAGGAACAAGCTTTTTGTGCGGATTTTCCTGAATCACAGCTTCCGTTTTCGAACTTGAACGATTAAAAATAGCAACATCGTAACCTCTACTTTCAATATTCAAGGCTAAATTTTTCCCCATTACAGCCATTCCAATTACTCCAACTTGTGCCAGTGTCATATCCTATAAACTCCTTTATCATTAATCAGACTTATTTTATCAGAGTTAAGAATTTAATTAAAGCCTCGAACTATTCATCAGAAAAATTGAAGTCATTTTTTCTTTTGTGTACAATACACATATAGATTTACTGGGAGGCACTATTAATGAAATATAAAAAAAATAAAAAAAGTAAATATGATCGATTGATCAAAATAATGGCTATCCTTATGATTTTCACCATGGTTATTGGGCTAGTTCTTACTTTAGTATTAACCATTACCAACTATTTCAACTAACTATTAGAAAAGGTTCTATGATGCTTAATGTCATAGAACCTTTTCTCTATTTATTTGTTTTAATCTTACCAAACCATTTATCAATTCCACCTTCTAGAATATACACCTGTTCATAACCTGATTTACGTAAAATATTTGCTGCTCTAGAAGCAAAAAAATAGTTTTCATCATATAGATAAACTGGTTTATCTTTACGAATTTCAGTATATCGCATTTTGAACTGGGAGATTGGAATATTTCTTGCTCCAAGAATATGTTTCGCATCAAATTCCGCAGGCTCTCTTACATCAATTACAGATACTTTTCTTATATTTTCATTCAATTCATGCGCATTAGCCATAGTAGCTGAACGTTTACGCATTAACCATAGCCAGCCCAAATATAACCCTATTAAAAGAATAATCACTAATACAAAAATCAATAAAAACTGTAAAAATGTCATGTTTACTTACACTCCTTCTATTATTGAATAACTAATGATGCTGCCCCAATCACTCCTGCATCATTCCCAAGCTGAGCAAGTTGAATTTTTGTCTTATTTCTAATCGGTGCAAAGACAAAATGTTCAAATTCAGAAAGAATTTGATTTAACAAAAAATCTCCGGCCTGAGAAACACCTCCTCCAATCACAATCACTGAAGGATTTAAAATATTTGCTAAATGAGAACAAGCTAAGCCCAAATAACGACAAAAATGTTCAAAGACTACTCTAGCAAAATCATCTCCATTTTTCGCAGCATCAATAATCATTTTCGCATTTAGCCTCTCGTCCTTTATTGTGGCTTGATAGAGTCGTGAATTGCCTTCATAGTAGGTTGCTAAATGATGAGCTAAATTTAAAATTCCAGTTGCCGATGCAACAGATTCTAAACAACCATGCTTCCCACAAGTACATAAAAAATCATCAGTAAAGTCGACTGTAATATGCCCGATTTCGCCAGCGGAACCAGTGGAGCCTGTAATTATTTTACCATTCATTACAATTCCACCTCCTACACCCGTTCCAAGCGTTAACATCCCCACATCCTGAAAACCTTTTCCAGCGCCTTGCCACTGCTCACCTAAGGCTGCAACATTTGCATCATTTTCAATATAGAAAGGGATATCAAAAGCCTGATCAAAATACTCTTTCACAGGATGCGCCCGCTGCCAACCTAAGTTATAAGCCCCTACTACAGATCCATTCTCTTGAACCGTACCTGGCGTTCCAAAACCAATACCCAAAAATTCATTGATTGATTCATTGCGACTTTTCAACTCAGACTGGATAGACTGAATTAGATTTGGCACAATATACAGACCTTCCTCACTTGAATCAGTAGGTAAAGCCCATTGATAGATAATACTACCTGTCGTACTAACTAAAGCGAGTTTAGCAGAAGTTCCTCCTAAATCGATTGCAATTATCTTCTCTTTTACCATAATATTTCCTTTCTATAATACTTTTTGAAACCCAAAATATAATAATAGCAAGGATAGCAAGATAAGTATCACCAGTGAACCCAGACGAATTTTCCAGTTGATTTTACTAGAATATCGCTTATCCAAGCCAATTAACAAGGTAATAAGTCCCCCAAAGATTGCTCCTCCAATATGCCCCCAATTATCTACTCCAGTCCCCATTACACCGGTCACAATATTCAGAATAATTAAGATTGAAAAACTAGTGGCCCTTTGTTTTAACGCCAAAAGGTGAGGATACATTTGAGCTAGTACTACATAAGAGATAAAAAGTCCAAAAATTCCTGTCGAAGCTCCTGCAGAAACGTTTGAATTAAACGCAAATGAAAATAGATTACCTCCCAGACTAGAAAAAATAAATAAAACTATAAATCTTAAATGTCCCATCAATTTCTCCAAATCCATCCCAATAAAATAGATTGACAGATTATTGAATAAAAGGTGTTCAAACCCAATATGTATAAAAGCAGCCGATAACAAACGCCAAAACTCATGTCTAAATACGATATGAATATTAGATTTTGCTCCCATTTGGACCAGAGCCTCTACTGAAGTGGTGGTGCCAAACTTTAACAACATATAGAGAAAAATCATCAGATTAATCCCAACAATCGTATATGTTATATAAGAGGTATTATCCAACTTTTTTTGCATCATTTTCGGCTCTCCTTTTCTATACACTCTATTCAATATATTATACACTATCCACAAAAATTTTGTAGAAAACAAAAAAGTTGGAGTCATTAAACTCCAACTTTAGATAAGATAAATTATTTTTTCACTTCACGATGTAAAGTTACTTTGCGATCGCGTGGGCAATACTTTTTTGCTTCTAGACGATCTGGATTATTACGTTTGTTTTTATTTGATAAATAATTACGTTCACCGCATTCTGTACATTCCAAATTAATGTTTACGCGCATGGTATCCCTCCAAACTGATGAAAATTTGTTATTCGCTTAAAACAGCACTTTAGCATTATATCATTAAATGATTCGAATAGCTATATTATTTTAACATTACTGATAATAGTATACTCCATTCGTCAACTCACTCGCAATTTCGTGAATAGACATATCTTTAGATAATTCATAATCACCAGCCTGAATCACCGATTCTAAATTCCATTGATCGATCAATTCTTGGAAATCACTTGCTGAATCAATATAACCTGTTTCTTCCAAACGGCTCGCAATTTCTGCTGAAGATTCACCATCCGTGATTGCAAATGCTCCATCTTCTGGTGCCTCTACTTCCTCAGTTGTATCCTCTTCGTTAGATTCTACTTCTTCTGCTGAAGTTTCTTCCTTTTCATCCACAGACTCATCTTCTTGATCCTTCTGCAAATTACTTTGTTCGTCTAGTTTTTCTTGCAAAGATTCATTATCATTTTTTAACTGTTCAACTTGATTAGAAAATTCCTCTTTTTGACGACTTATTTCATCTTTTTCTTGTGTCAAGCCAGCAATCGTTGACTGGTCTTTATCGTATTGTTCTTGGAAAGATTCAGTATTTTGGCCTTCAAACAGACTGGGCAATGTAATCCCATCAACTGGCACATGTCCTTGAAAAAAAACTGCAAAGGCACCTGCTAAAATACTGGAAGCTAAAAACCCGACTCCTAACG
This sequence comes from Facklamia lactis, assembly GCF_015863205.1. Classification (GTDB taxonomy): domain Bacteria; phylum Bacillota; class Bacilli; order Lactobacillales; family Aerococcaceae; genus Facklamia; species Facklamia lactis. The sequence goes on from NZ_JACBXQ010000002.1 coordinate 25,181, forward strand.
AACGTAAATTTTGTTTTTTCATGTCAGACCTCCTATCTAGCGATTTTCAATATATTCTTCGATAATATATTGAATCGTTGTTTGGTCTTCTTCAACTTCTCTAGCAATTTCATTTAAAGTATAGCCCTGAGAATAGAATCGAATAATATCCTCTCTTGTACGATCAGACACCTGATAATTGATAACTTCTGGTTCTTCAATATCAATATCTTCTGAATCAAGATCAACGCTAGTCGCAGGCTCCACTACCGGCTCTTTTTCTTCGCTTGGGTAATAAACCTCTTCAGCAGTTAAGGGCTCCACCTTATCAACTGGCATCTCTCCCCCAAAGACATCCGCTTCTAAATTGCGTAATTGTCTCTGTAAATGATCAATCTGCTCACCCTGCTCATTAATAACTTTTTCTAATTCTGTATTATTGCCATCTTTGGCAAAGGCAGAAGCGATAAAGAAAATAATCGCAATCACCAATAATACAATGACTAAAATCCAAATATCCATTTTTTCACCTCTAATATCTTTTCTCTAGTTTAACAAATAAATAAGAAGATTTATATAAAAGTCCCATATAGTTTATAAACTATTCCACTACCTGGGCAGTCTTTTTATATTCTTGTATTGTTTTTCGAGTTTCTGCTTTCGATTCAAAATAAGCGTTCATCACTTCATGGGCAATTCGAGTTGATTCTCGTCCCCATGACTTCTCATCTAAATAAGGTACTACTACTGTTATAGCTATTTCTGGATCATCATAAGGAGCAAATCCTACATATGTAGCATTGGTTACAGGATCATTCTGGGCATATTGGATCGGACCAGCATAAAAAGCTTCTGTTGTTCCTGTTTTAGAACCGACCTCAAAAGGATAGTTCATAAAGAAATAGCGGGCAGTTCCTTGATCTGTATGAGAAACTTGCCGCATTCCTTCATGGATACGTTCCATTTCAGCAGGGTCAATATCGATAACATTTAATAATTTTGGTGGCATAGTTGAGATCACATCTCCCAATTTACCATCCGAATCTGTTCCTCTAATCTCCTTGACTAATCTAGGCGAATATCGTTTCCCTCCATTAGCGATGGTCGATACATACTGAGCCATTTGTAACGGAGTATATAAGTCAAATTGTCCATATGATAAATCAAGCGCCGACACTAACTGCTCACTAGCTGGTGTAAAACCTTCAGATTCATTTGGTAAATCAATACCTGTGCGTGTCCCCAAACCAAATTCAGAGAAATCTTTACGGAGCATACTAATCGTATCTGGATTAATATTTAAACGTCCCTCTTCTTCATAATTGAATTGTCCACCTATCATCATAGCCAATTTAATCATATAGATGTTAGATGACATTTGTAAAGCCTGAATGTCATTGATATCCATTTTACCACTACGATTAAAAACCGAAGATTTTTCTTGCGAAGCTTGGAATTTTAATGGTTCATCCGTTAAAACATTATCTGTTAACGAAATCACACCTTCTTTATATCCCATCGCCACCATTGCCGGTTTAACACTTGATCCCATACCATAAGAGGTGTTGATGGCTCCAAGCGCATCATCTTGAATTTCCTCATAATTATAGGCATCTTTATCTTCATTATAAGCAAATCGTTTGCCAGCAACGCCTATGACCTCTCCATTTTTAGGATTTAAAGCCACAACATAAACACGATCATTTAAGCCCTGATTTTCTCCCATATCTTTTAAATTATCTTCAACAATTTTGTCGAGTTTAGCTTGAAAATCTGTATTAATTGTCAACACAAGGTTATTACCTTTAGAGCCCTGGTAGATTTCCTTATTCTGTAGGATATCATCTTTAGCATCTGTGACAATATTATGAATTGATTTAGTTCCACGTAAAACTGTTTCATATTGTTTTTCAAGATATGATATCCCAATTCGATCATTCATAGCATAGCCCTTTGATAACAAGTCTTTCGCATCTTCACTTGGGATACCACGCTCTTCTGTTGACACCTGTCCTAAAATTGAACGAAACATTTCGCCTTTAGGATAAGTTCTTTGCCAATCTGTCCCAATTTGAATCCCTGGCAAATCAGCTAGATTCTCACTGACACGAGCGATCTCTTCTTGCGAAACATTTTTATTTTTAACAGACACAGTTGATAAAGCATATGCTGAAGCCATTCTCTTATAAATTGCGATGACCTCTAATTCCGCTTCGGAAAAATCTAAATCAGCATCTTGAACTTTTGAGAGTTGAGCTTGATAAGCTTCCGGTCCACTTAAAAGCAATTCTTCTTCGCTTAAACGAGAACGAATAGTATTCATATTGGTCACTACAAAATAGTCTTGCATATCTAATTTTGTGACTCCTTGAGTAGGCATTTCAATCAAGGAAGCCAACTGAGTAGCGATTTCTACTAGTTTTTCACCTGTAATTTGTGAATCTCGATCCCTCGTATATAAAATAGCACGTTGTGGTTGATTTCCGACTACAATTTCACCTTGACTATCATAGATCATTCCACGAGGTACAGATCCTGTTGATAAAGTAGATTCTGTTCTTTGAACCATTCCGGTAAAGGTTTCCCCTCGATATAATTGTAAGAATCCTAATCGAACAAATAATGCCGTAAAGGCTAAAAACGCCACAAAAAACAACAAATTGAGGCGGCGTGGGATATGTGAACGATTTTTTTTCTTTTTTAACTGGTAATTGGATTTAGGCATTGTATCTCATACTTTCTTTGGCTTAATTTCTAAATTCTTACCAATTATAGCAAATAATTATCTAAGATCAAACCAGAGGCAGTGAATATTTTATTGAAAATCAATGCAGCGAATGCTAACTTTTGCTAATATGTAAGGGTATATTTAATTAGCACTAATGATACTTTATTTTTAAGGAGTCTGTTTATGTTATCTAATGTTAAATCAGTAAAATATATTTTAAATGCCACTCTTTCTTTAACCATTATGATCATTTTGGCAATTATTTTTAAATTTATTCCTTTCGGAGGTCCTGAAGACCGAACAATGCTCACTATTGATTTAGGACAGCAATATATTGATTTTTTCAGCACTTTTCGCAAGACACTATTAAGTGATCCCCGCCAACTCCTCTATTCCTTCGAAAAAGGAATAGGGGGTGAAATGATTGGGTTATGGGCTTACTATTTAATCAGCCCCTTTAACTTGATTTTTCTATTTTTTAATGAAAATAATCTAGATTTAGGCGTCACTTTTCTCACCATCGCCAAAATATTAGCCGCTTCCACTACTTTTTTCTATTTCAATCAAAAAAAATATCAATCTAATCCCTATATTGCCATGGCATTTGCACAGTGCTATGCTTTTATGTCTTATACCATTACATTCCAATTAAATATCATGTGGTTTGATGCTCTAATTCTTCTTCCTATCGTAGCCTTGGGGCTTGACTATATAATAAAAGGAAGAAAACCCTGGTTATACGTTATTAGTTTAGCTTTGCTTATTATGTTTCATTACTACATAGGAATGATGGTCTGCTTTTTCTTAGCGCTTTATGCCGCTTATCTTATTATCGAAAATCAAGATCAATTTGTTTTCAAAAAATTTATCATCCAGTATTTTATATTTATCAAATATTCGATCTTTGCTGTTCTCATAGCAGGTATAGTTCTTGTACCAACCGTAGATTCCATGACTGCTAGTAAAGGAGCCCAACTTGATCCCGAAACTGAATTAATATTTGAATTCGTACAAGAGCATCATTTTGTTGATGTTTGGTCTAAAATGTTCATGGGAGGCTTTGTCTATGATGAAATGTCTTCTGGATCGCCTAATATATATGCAGGTATGTTGACTTGGCTTTTGGTGTTCTTTTATTTCTTTAATCGAAACATTAAACTATCAGAAAAAATCACCAGCCTTATTATCATCATTATTTTTTATTTTTCCTTTTCGATCGAACTACTTGATAAATTATGGCACGGTGGACAATTCCCAATCTGGTATGATTTTCGTTTTTCATTCACTTTTTCATTCTTTATGTTAACTTTAGCAATTAAAGCATTCGATCGAACAACGAAAACTATTCCAATTTATCAAATTGTGATCGTCCTTATAAGTATGGCAGTTATCACCTTTGGTTATTTTAAATATACAAACTATTCCTATCACACCCCAGAAAAACTTTTTATGTCCTTAGCTTTTTTCGTCATTTTATTAGTCATTATGCAATTAACAATGTTACCTGAACACATTAAAAGTTCTCTTCTTCTTTTAGTAACTTGTTTCGAACTTACAACAAATGCAGTTTTAATTTTGTCAGAAATAGACAATTATGTTCAACCGTCCAAATTTAATGATTATATTTCAACATTATCTAAAGCAGTTGATCCACTGAAACATGATGATAGTAGCTTCTACAGAATCCATAAAACTTTCCAAAGAACTAAGAATGAGGCAATGTATAATCACTATCACGGATTAGATCATTTTGGGTCAACAATCGAAGTCCGAACTACTCAATTATATGGGTTTTTAGGGTTACCTAACACTAGTAATGCTGTTAATTATACGAACGGCACGCTCTTCACCGATGACCTATTTGACATCCGATATTTACTTGATATTTCATCCAACACCCGCATATATACAAAAGATGATGGCTATGTGCTCTATCGAAGAGCCAGTGATTTTGATATCAATGCTTATCCTATTCTTGATAAAGAAAATCGCTATGTTACGCATGAGAACACTGAAAGATTAGGTTTTGCAGTAGAAGTTTCCCCTGAAATTGTTAACGCAAAATTTGAAGATTTTTTACCCATAGACAATCAAGAAATGCTTCTTCAATTAATTGACTATGAAGGAAACGGGGAAACTTACTTCAAAAAGAAAGCATTTAATGAGGTTGTATACAATAATCTCGAAGTGGCAGATAAGGGAGATGGAGATTTCTATACCTACCGAGCTACCAGTAAAGATCAAAAAGGATCTTTTACCCTTTATTTTGATACAGAGTCTGAGAATCCTTATTATTTCACTCTACCGAGCCAATTTTCTAATAGTAACGTTTCGATTCAACTTAATAACGATAAATACTCTTTCTACACGCCAGCGGAAGGACGTCAGATCACAAACGCAAGTTTCAATCATATCCAGAGTGATCAAAATATTCGAGTTAACCTCAAAAAGGATTCTTTAAAATCAAATTTAATTTCTTTATATGAATTTGACTTGAAACGATATGAAGAAATGATCAATTCTAAACAAAATCATTTATTCGATGTGATCTCTTTTAAACAGAACGAAATTCAAGGAACCATAGATATCCAACAAAAAAAAGGTTATTTATTAATTCCTCTTCCTTATGACAAGCATTGGAAGATAACCGTCAACAACAAAAAAATAAAACCTATTCCTGTTTTATCCGATACAATGATGGCCTTACCATTAACGAAAGGTCCCCATAATATAAGCATGACCTATTTCCCCAATACTATCTGGTATGGATTAGTTAGCACCCTAATAGGGATACTACTTGTCTTACTCGATCAAAAGTTTTTATTTCGAGAAACGACTTATTCTATAAAATCTTAGTATACTTATTGCGCTTTACCTTTCTTTTAGCTAAGATAGTAGTATTCAAACAGTTCAAATAAACTAATTATAATTATAAAGGAAGAATACATTGAAATTTGTCGTTTTACTTTTAAAACGTGGACTTGAGAATCCACGTTTTTATATCGAAGCTTTACATATAAAGTGGCGATACCTCTTTGTGCTATCATGTCTCATTTCTGCACTGATTGGTCTTAATTATCAAATAGAAATTCAACCTGTCGTCCAGAATCTAAAAGATAATATTCTATCTTCGACTGAATATATTCCTCATTATCAGGTAGAAAATGGGGAATTAAAACTAGAAGATAAAGAGAAAGCACTTTACTATCATTCAGAATATTTTCAATTAATTGTTGATGATCAAGTTCAAAACAAAGACATCCATGGAGGAATTCAACTTCAAACGAAGAATCCTAATCAAATCGATCCTTCAACTTTAATTAATTTATTTATTATTAAAGACCAGATGATTCTCTACACAAAAGGTAGCCCACAAATTTTTACAATGAATTTAAAAACATTTTCCAATGAGGAAGTCCTAAAAGATCAAATTCTAGCAATTTCAAATCAATCGCTAGCCATTACAATCATTATATATTTCGCCTGCATGATGATCGCCTTTCTAACTTATTGGTACTTAATGCTACTAACAGGTCTTTTTGCTGGCTTACTGAATGTTAAACTCAATATGCCGCTTCCTCTTTTGGCTCGTATGAAAATGAGTATTATAACGTCATTCGTTCCACTCTTAATGATTCAAATCATTCGCTTTTTTATCCCCTCTTTCCATGTCAATTACTATTTATTTATTGCTTTAATTATCTTTTTAATTTATCTATCATTTAAAAATCATACTCAACATTTGCATAATATTGTGAAAGATTTACAAACGAAGGATCTAACTTTTGAAGAATTTAAAAACCTTGTAGATCATAGACTGAAAAAAGAAGAAGATAATCAAAAATAAACAAAAAGCTATTTCCATTCTGAAATAGCTTTTTGTTTATTTTTAATAATTATTTCTTTCTTGCCCGCCGATTATTTAATTTAGTCTGTCTTTTAGCTTGAGAACGACGATGCTCTTTTATCTCTTCTGTCAACTTTCGTTTATATCCGGGCTTGACTTTGGCTTTTTTATTTCGATTAATCAAGGCTTTTACTCTTGGGTCAGACTCCTTCCTTTGAGTATTTTGTCGTCTACTTCGACGATATCGTTGCTCAACTTCTTTTATTTCGCCCTTGGATAAAGTTACCTCTGTAAATTCAATTCCTTTAGCCTCTAAGCTAGCCACAGCCTTATCATCATCAGGAGTAATAAAGGTATAGGCTGTACCTGCGAGCTGATTACGAGCAGTTCGTCCCACACGATGAACAAAAAATTCTAAATCTTGTGGTAACTCTGTATTAATTACTAATGAAATGCCAGGTATATCAATCCCTCTAGCAGCAAGATCAGAAGCCACAACATACTGGTAATCTAGATTTTTAACTTGTTTCATAATTCGTTTGCGTTCTCTTGGCTCAACTCCACCATGAATGGTCGCAACTTTTAAACCTTGATCCTTCAAATATTGAGATAATTCATTCGCATATTCTCTTGTATTACAGAACACCATCGCAAGAAATGGATGTCCCATGGTTAATAAATCATACACCAATCTTTTCCGATCTTGTCCCTTTGTATTAATTAAATAATTATCTACTTGATCTACTAGAACTTGTCCCGCTTCAATTTTGACATGTTGGGGATTCACCATGTATTTATTTAGAAATACCGATAATTGTTGCGGAATTGTGGCTGAAAAAGCCATCATTTGTAAGTCTTGCGCCATTCGAGAAGCTATTTCATCCACAATGGGAAGAAAACCTAAATCCAACGTCATATCTGCTTCGTCAATTACCAACATACTTGCAGTTTGAACCCACAAAGCATTTGCAGACATTAAATCAAATATTCTACCCGGAGTCCCAATGACTAGATGAGGTTGTTGATTGTCTAATTTCTCAATTTGACGTAACTTATCCGTTCCCCCTACATAATTTGCTACTCGTATTCCTTCTTTTGAGAAAGCAACTAATTCCTGTGCAACCTCATATAGCTGATTCGCTAATTCACGACTTGGCGCTGTAACGACTCCTTGAACTTCATTCTTCAAGGGATCAATTTGGTCAAGAATAGGAATTAAAAAAGCATGCGTTTTTCCAGATCCTGTTTGAGACTGTACAATTAAACTTTCTTTTTTTAATGATTTAGGAATCACCGCCTCTTGAACAGCTGTTAATTCTTCAAAATGGATTGCTGTTAAGCCATCTTTTAGAAAGTTTTTAATATCTAAATCTATAAATTTCATATATTTCTCCTATTTCTTAAAAGTCTATTAATCAGTTGCTCCTGATCGTTCTCTCTTCGGATAGTGTTATTCCACTAAAAACCGTTTTACAATAGCAAAGAAGTCAATCTTTTTCTTGAAAATTTCATTAATTTCTTTTCTATATAATACTTTTCTCTGAATTTTCCGAAGCAATTATTTAATAAAGGTATTCTCAACATAAGCCTTAACCTTTCTATCCATCTTTTGCCTCTTTCCTCTCAATATTATAGCATAAGTCATTAACACAGGATATAAACATCTTCCTATCTTGAAGCTGATATGAGTTTTGGTTATAATAAAATTTGTGTGAATTTGGGGGTGCTTTTATGCAGAATAATCGTTTAATAATTACCTTATTTGGGGCAAGTGGAGATTTAGCACAACGCAAGCTTTATCCTGCCCTTTATCAATTGTATAGAAAAAAAATAATTTCAAATCATTTTGCCGTTATTGGCACAGCACGTCGAGAGTGGACAAATGATCATTATCGACAAATTGTGATTGCTAATATTATAAATCATTGTAAAGACAAAAAAGAAGCGATGATGTTTGCATCCCACTTTTATTACCAACCGCATGATGTTCATGACACTGATCAATATAAAAACCTGCAACAACTAGCAGAACAACTCGATCAAACCTACCAAACAGAGGGGAATCGTATTTTTTATATTTCCTTATCGCCTCAACTCTTCCCAATTATCACCAAACACTTGAAAACTCAAGGTTTAATCACAAATACTGGATATAACCGACTCATCATAGAAAAACCTTTTGGCTATAGTGAAGAGTCTGCAGATTTACTGCAAAAACAATTGGAAGAATCTTTTGAAGAAAATCAAATCTACCGAATTGATCATTATTTAGGCAAAAGCTTGGTCAATCAGATCTTACCTATTCGATTCAATAATCATATCATGAAATCAATTTGGACAGGAGAAACAATTGATCATATTCAAATTACTTTGAATGAATCGATTGGAGTGGAAGATCGTGGCTCTTATTATGAAACAAGTGGTGTGAGTCGCGATATGATCCAAAATCATGCGCTTCAATTATTAGCTCTTGTGACAATGCTCGAACCTACCGCCTTCAATGCCTCTGAGATCCGTGATGAAAAAATTAAGATTTTAAAAAACCTTACCCTCTTTGATGGGTGGGATCAAGCAGAATTAAATATTGTTAGAGGGCAATATGGTCCTAGTCTTGATGGTCAACACCCTGGTTATCGAGAAGAGAAAAATATTAACGAACAATCTTTAGTAGAGACTTTTATAGCACTGAAATTAAAAATAGACTATGGTGGATGGCAACATACTCCTATCTACATTCGTTCCGGCAAACACATGTCAACAAAACAAACGGATATTAAAATTGTTTTTAAACAAATCAAAAAAGATATTCCCGCTAATTATTTACAATTTGAATTAGCTCCAAACCCTGGTATTCGCCTTTATCTTTCTCAGTCAGATTCCACTCATCAAGAAGAAATAATGCCCTTAAATCTCTTTTATACTGTTCCACCTGAGATTTGCTCAGAGCTTCCTAAAGATTATGAAAAACTTATATTAGATTGCATTGAAGGCAATCTAAATAATTTTACTCACTATCTTGAAGCAAAATACGCTTGGCGTCTTATCGATCGAATTCAGCACTACTGGGCTCAAGAAGACACGGTTTGCTTTCCAAATTATCCAGCCCAATCTGACGGTCCCAAAGCTGGACAAGAAATAATATTAAGAGATCAAAAAAATTGGATTAATAAATAATCCTATAAATGAACCCCCCTCTATTTGACTAAATAGAGGGGGGTTCGTTATAGTTCTTCTAAATACTGTTGATTGACTTCAATTAAAGCTTCAATTAATCGGTCGCGAGATTGCTTGTCTGTTGCGTTCGCTCCTGATGCCATTGCATGACCTCCACCATCAAAAGCAATCGCTACAGGATTAATATTCGGTCCTTTGGATCGAATTCTTGCTCGAAATTTCTCACTCTCACTAGCCTGCTGAATAAAAACAACCCAAGAAATTACGCCCTTAATCCGGCCAGGTATATTCGTAATGGAATTAGTCGCTTCTTCACTGATTTCATAATCGATCAGGTCTTTTTGATAAATAATAAGTGAGGCCACTCCATGTTCATGTTGCCTAATTCGCGAAATAGCTAAAGATTGAAAACGAAGCTCTTCTATCTCCAATTCATTAAAATAATTATTAATTGTCACATTATCTAAGCCATTCTTCATTAAATACCCTACTGAAAGAAATGTTTGATCCGTGGTATTAGAAAATTGAAAGCGGCCTGTATCTCCCACTATTCCTGCATAAAATAAATCCGCTACTTCTTTATTAATTGGCAAAACTTCAGAAAGGTGAATAGCCATTTGTGTCAATAATTCAGCTGTAGAAGAAGCATTCTCATCAACTATTTCTAAATCGCCATAAGAATCAACTAATAAATGATGATCAATTTTTATTAAAGACTTCCCTTGCTTATAATTTTTTCCATCAATTCTAGGTTGATCTGCTGTATCAACCACAATTACGAGAGCATCCTGATAGTCATCCCTAGTGACTTCATCCATTTTTCCTAACCATGCTAAACTTTCTCCAATGGTTCCTGCAGCTAAAACGGTTTTATCTGGATACGTATTTTGAATCCATGCCTTAAGTCCTAATTGTGAACCCACAGCATCTGGATCAGGTCTTACATGACGATGAATAATAATGGTGTCATATGCTTTAATTAATTGATAGAATTCATTGATTTTTTCTATATTGATAATCATGACTTTAAACCTCCTTGATCCTTTTATTTACCATTTGAGATTCTGTAAGGGCTTGTGCAACCAGTATATTTTCAATAAAAATTTTTACTTCTGTTGTGGCGGAACGACGATTATGATTTAAAATTTCAATTTGAAAATCAATCTGATTACCTAACTGAATCATTGTGAAGTAATTCAAATTAAAGGATTCTATCACATTATTGTGACCGGTTACATCTTTAACCTTTCGAATTGCTAGTTGTGTGATTAACTCACATAGACTGCCATAAGACATAGATCCAAGCGTATTTACCATTTGCGGTTGAACTTCTAGACAGTAATCGTAATTCCGGTTATATGAATTTGGAGTAACTTCTTCAATATGCTTCAGTAATTCAGTTTCATAAGTATTAACAGTCTGTGTCTCTTGTTGAATATTTTGTAACGCTTTCATGACATCTTGACGCGAAATGACACCCAACAGTTGTAGATTATCAGCCACAACAGGTATCATCTCAATATCTTCCCAAATCATTTTATATGACACTGAGGCAATGCTCATATGCAATTTTACTGTAATAACATTTTTACTCATCGCTCTTTCAATTGAAACTTTCTCTCCTCGGCCAATTAAGTCATTAGCTGTTACCACCCCAACTAAACGGTTATTGTTAACGACTGGAAATCTTGATAATCCTGTTTTTTCGGACTTTTGATGAAATATTTCAACTGTATCAGTAGGAGCTAAAGAAACTGTCTTATCAATCGATGTGTAAACTTCTTCAACTGTCACAATTTCTTGTTTAATCATCTGTTCATTCATCGATTGATTAATTAAACTTGCTACAGTGTAGGTATCGTAGCTCGTCTTCATAATTGGAAGTTCATAATGATTAGCCAAAGCTACCACGTCTGGATCAGCTTTAAATCCGCCAGTAATTAAGACTGCTACCCCATTCTTTAAAGAGTGACGATGAACTTCACTACGATTACCGACAATGATCAACGAGTGATTCTCAAAATACTTTTCCATCGCGCTCAAGGTCATTGCCCCAATAATAAATTTCGATAAAGGCTTATTTAATCCCTTTTCTCCTCCTAATATTTCTCCATCGATTAAAGGTAGGATATCTGAAAAAGTTAAACTTCCAGCAATATTGTCTATTTTTTGTTCTATTCGAATAGTCCCCACTCGTTCAATTGTTGAAACTAACCCTTCATTTTCTGCATCTTTGATTGCTCGGTAGGCAGTCCCTTCACTCATTTGCATTTGTTTTGCTAAACTTCTCACTGAAATTTTACTGCCAATAGGTAATGATTGAATATATTGTATAATACGATCATGCTTAGTAACCATCTTTCGGCCTCCATAAAAAACTTACAAAGTATTATAAATATTATAACAGTTTGTAAGTTTTTTACCTAGAAAATATTAAAATAATATAACAGTTATCCCAATGCCACATCTAAAATCATCATGATCACAAATCCTACCATGAAACTTAAGGTGGCAACATCTGTATTACCAGAAGTTTGCGACTCAGGGATTAATTCTTCTACTACTACAAATATCATGGCTCCTGCAGCAAATGATAAAGCATAAGGTAAGAGTGTTTGCATAACAAGAACAGCAGCTGCTCCTATAACGGCTCCAAAAGGTTCGACCAAGGCTGACATTTGTCCTAAATGAAAAGCCTTTCTTTTACTGCGTCCTTCAGCCATTAAAGGTAAAGATAAAGCAGAACCCTCTGGAATATTCTGAATCCCTATTCCTATCGCCAAAGAGATAGCCGATGCCAAAGCCGCCCCTTCAATTCCTGATGCCGCTGCTGCAAATGCAACTCCGATCGCCATACCTTCAGGAATATTATGAATGGTGACCGCTAGAAAAAGCATCCATGTTCTCGATAATTTTGAATCAGTTGGATCTGTATCCCCATGATCTCCTGCATAATGAAGATGAGGAACAAACTTATCAACCATTCTTAAAAAAATTCCACCTAAAACAAATCCGATTGCTGCTGGAAACCAAGTAGGAATTCCCACCAAATGCTTTTCAGCATGTGCCAAAGCTGGGGCAAGAAGCGACCAAAAGGAGGCAGCTGTCATCACACCCCCTGCAGCACCTTGCATCATTGCTAAAAATCGCTGATTAACCTCTTTGACAAAAAAAACAGTCGATGACCCTAGGGCTGTACATAACCAAGTAAATACCCCTGCTAATCCAGCTTGCACAATTGGATTTAAACTAAGAAAAAAATCCATGTCCCTGCTCCTTTACAATAATAATTTTATAGCTTGTGGTTGATTTTTAGGATCAATAAAACTTGAAACTGAAATACCTAATAAACGAATATCTTGATCCAAATGGCCATGTTTTTCCCAAAGCTGATAGGCTTGACGTAAAAGATATTCCTTATTATCAACCGGAGTTTCAAGATGGATCTGCCTCGTGATGGTTTGAAAATCATCGTATCTAATTTTAAGGGTTAACGTTTGGCATAGCAAGCCTTTCCCCTTTAACTTATCTGCCACTTTACTAGTAAGGTCTTTGATATTTTTTAGAACGGCTTCTTCACTCATTAAAAAAACTCGAAAAGTGGTTTCTTTTCCTATCGATTTTCGTTCTCGATATTTTTTGACAGGCACATTATGAATGCCTCTCACTTTATAGTATAAAGAATGCCCCATTTTTCCAAATTCTGTAATGAGTTCTTCTAATGAATAAGCCGCTAAATCCGCCCCAGTTCGAATTCCTAATGATTCAAAATGAGGAAGGGATTTACGTCCTACCCCATAAAAATCTTCAATCGACAGTTGATGCAAAAAATCAATTGCTTCTTCTGGCCGAACAACAGTTATACCATAGGGTTTGTGGTAATCAGAAGCGATTTTTGCAAGAAATTTATTATATGAAACACCAATGGAACAAGAAAGACCTATTTGATTTTTGATACGAATTTGTATCTCTCTGGCAGTTTGAAGACTAGAAATATTATCTTCCTTTTGTTTAGTAATATCCAGATAAGCTTCATCCAATGATAATGGCTCCACCAAATCAGTATAAGAATTAAAAATCTGATGTATTTCTTGGGAGACATCACGATAATAGGACCTGTTGCCAGGGATAAAAACAGCATGTGGGCAAAGTTTAAATGCTTCAAGTGCTGACATAGCAGAATGAATACCATACTTTCTTGCCTCATAGTTGCAGGTTGAGACAATCCCTTTTCCACCCGTTTCCCTTGGATGATGCGCAATCACTACAGGTTTATTGATTAAAGATGGATCGTCTCGCATTTCAATACTGGCATAAAATGCATCCATATCAACGTGTAGAATTTTTCTAGATATATCTGGAACAGGATCTTTAAAGGTTAAGATACCATACTGCATTTTATCCCTCCTCAAGATCATTATACAAACATCCGTTCGTTTTAGTCAAGTTAAAACAAAAAGATCCAGGCTGATATACTTATCGCCTGAATCTTTTATATTTGGATATCATTTGCTCAATTTTTAATGCGTTTTGGGTTCAATAATGATGTCATCATCACTATTTTCATCAAGTGTTTCATCTTCTAAATTATTGTCTAAGTCATCTTCTACTTCTTCATCACTCTCATCAAGAGGAGAAAGATCTTCTACTTCTGTAGCAGAATCATTCCCTACACTTTGTTTCACATTAGCAATCGCTTGAAGCTCAAAAGTTAGAAAAACTCCTTCACAATCTAGAACAACGATACCTTCGCTGGGATCTACTTCATCTACTAGACCATGTAAACCTCCAATGGTAACCACTCCATCTCCTGGCTTAAGAGAGTCGATCAATTGTCTTTTAGCTTCGGCCGCCTGCTTTTGTGGACGAATCAGCATAAAATACATTAAGACAAAAACAATGAGCATTGGTAAGAGACTAAAAATTATTTCCATTCATTCATTCCTCACTTTCTTTTCCTTATTTATTATAACAATTTTCCTTAATAGATGCCACGTCTTTACATTTAAAATGCAGGTGCATCAGGCTGATTATAACCATATTCTTCTCTAAAGGCTTGCCTATATTCTAATAACTGGTCATCAAGAATAGCTTGTCTCACATTACGCATTAAGTCTAATAAGAAAAACGTATTGTGGATAGATGTCAGTCTTAAACCAAATGTTTCATCTGATTTCATTAAATGACGAACGTAAGCTCGACTATAATGCTTACATGTATAACATTCACATTTGGGATCAATCGGCTGAAAATCACGCGCATATTTCGCATTTTTTACAACTAATCTACCTTGAGAAGTCATACAAGTCCCGTTTCTAGCAATTCTTGTTGCAAGAACACAATCAAACATATCCACTCCTCGTATCACTCCATCAATCAGAGCATCGGGTGAACCTACACCCATTAAATAACGGGGTTTATGACTAGGTAATTCAGGTACCAAATATTCCAATACTTCATTCATCTGCTCCTTCGTTTCCCCTACTGATAGTCCGCCGATTGAATAGCCTGGAAAATCTAAAGAAACTAAATCTCTAGCGTGCTGAATTCTCAAATCTCTATAGCCTGCCCCTTGACAAATTCCAAACAAACTTTGTTGTTCTGGCTTTTGATGTGCTTTAAGTCCTCTCTCTGCCCATCGAGTGGTCCTCGCAATGGAATCTTGGACATAATCATAAGACTGGTGAAAATCAGGACATTCATCGAAAGACATAATAATATCAGCGCCTAAAGCATTCTGAATTTGAATGGCTTTTTCAGGAGATAGAAATAACTTTTCACCTGAAATATGATTACGGAAATGAACTCCTTCTTCTTCAATATCCCGAATTTTACTCAAAGAAAAAACTTGGAAGCCACCTGAATCAGTCAGAATACCTTGATCCCAGTTCATAAATTGATGTAATCCTCCAGCTTCCTCAACGATCTCTTCTCCAGGTCGTAACCATAAATGGTAGGTATTACTTAAAATAACACCCGCTCCCATGTCTTTTAACTCTTCAGGAGAAAGAGATTTTACAGTTGCTAAAGTTCCAACAGGCATATACATCGGGGTATCAAAACTCCCATGGGGTGTATGAAGGATTCCTAAACGAGCTCCTGTATGTTTTTCTTCTTTAATTAATTCATAGCTTACTGCTGACATAAAAAACCTTCCTTATTTCATTCTTTACTACTTAATTCTACTTCTAAAATAAAGGGAAACATCTTACCTGTTATGTAAAAACGATCTCCTTCAATATGAGCGATCCCATTGAGTGAATCCATTTCTTTTCGTTGCGCTTCAGTTAAATCTAAAGACTGAATAATGGGGGCAAAATCGTAAGTAGCAATAACTTTTCCACTCAAAGGATCAATAGCCACAATTTCATTATTATACCAAATATTAGCGTAAATGGTACCTTCGACATATTCCAACTCATTTAATTGATCAATCGCTTTCCCTTGATAAGTCACTTCTATTTCTTGAATTCTTTCAAAAGTATCTATATCATGCTTAAACAACTTTGAAGATCCATCACTCATCCAAAAAAACTTTTGATCAGAATCATAGGTTAATCCCCACCCCTCACCAGGATAGTCAAAAGTCTCTTCTAATTCATAGGTATTTATATTCCATTTAAAAAGGGTATTTTCTTTCCACGTTAATTGCCAAATAGCCTCATCCGTTATCGTAATCCCTTCTCCAAAATATTGCTTTTCTAAATTTAACTTTGTCTCTAGCAAGCCCGTGTTAAAATCAATAATTCCTAATTTCGATTCGCCATACAACCCCGTCGCCAAATATACGTTCTCATCTTTCCCCACTTCAAATCCTTGAGTAAAATATCGTTCGTTTACCGGATGGACCTTTATAAGTTCAATCTTTTCTTTTGAGGTTTGAGCAGCAACGATTGGTGGATTGAGAAAAATTGTCAAAATAATCGCTAATACTTTCCATATGATTTTCATATGTCGACTCCTTTCTTCATTATTATAGAGTCTATCATTAACTTAATCTTGAATCTAACATAAAGACTGGTAAAATAATGGATGAATAAGTAGCTGAAAGGACTATACTATGACTTTTTACCAATTTGCAATTCGGATTTTACAATTTATCTTTCGTCTTTTCAATGGCAAATCGTATGTCATTGGCCTTGAGAACCTCCCTCAAGACGATACCTATATTTTAGCAGCAACTCATCGCTCTTACTTAGATCCCTTTTATATCGTGATCAATTTATTTCCGGAAGAATTCTCCTTTATGGCAAAAGAATCTTTATTTAATAATTTCATTCTCAATAAACTCTTAAGAAAAGCATACGTCTTTCCAGTAAATCGAGAAAAACCCTCACCCAAAACCATTAAACATGGGGTAAAACAAATGACCGAAAATCAACTGAATCTAGGAATCTTTCCTTCCGGCTCACGGTATTCTACCCAGGTAAAAAGCGGAACAGCCTTTATCCAGAGACTTTCCAAAAAAGCAATTGTCCCCGTGGCCATTCAACCTCCACTAACAACAGGACATTTCTTTCAACGTAAAAAAGCTAAAATTGCGATTGGTGAACCCATTATTTATGATGAGTCCGCCAATTATGATAAAGCAAAACTAGCAGAAATTGATCATCAAATTGCTCAAGCATTTGATAACTTAGACCAACAATTAGATCCTAGTTACCACTATATCCCTCCTACAAAAAAATAAAGCAAGACACTATCTAGTGAGAGATTGGATAGTGTCTTTTAAATTTCCTGCCTATTTTTTCTTAGAATAAATAATAGAAGCTATTCCTAAGGATGCTAGAATCGTAGCCACAACAGGAGCAATATTTGTCTCTCCCGTCTCTGGCAGAGTCGCAACGCTTGCTGGAGATATAACGTCCACCTCAGCACTAGCTACATCTAACTGATCATTCTTGTCTTCAATGTTTTCATTTTTATCTTCATTTTGATCATCCCCAGGCATTTTATCTTCAGACGGAATGTCTACTTCTAGCTTATCTTCTGGAGCCGTCATATTAATCAGTAGGTTATATAAATTAGCTGAAAAACTATAAAGACGATGTTCTACTCGCCCTGGATAATTTTCATTTAAGAAAGTGAGGCTATCCATTCCTGTGTGGAAGATAGGTCCAAATTTTTCAGTTTGATCATAACCATCTAATTCACCAATATTCCAATTTGTTCCTTCAAAATACATAATAGGAATCCCTAATTTATTAAATGGCGCATGATCACTCCAATCTCCAGTTTCACCATATGGATATTCAGGATTTAATCCAGGATTTGGAACCATTCCTTCTATACCAAGAGCATCTGCAATATCAAAAGCTTGATCTCTTACCCAATAGTCTCCACCTAGACCTGCATGAATATACATTTTATCACCAGCTATTAATGAATCAAGATTAATCATAGCAACAGTATTATTGATTTCTTCTTCAGACATTTGAGCTGCATAAGCTTTTGAACCTTGCAGCCCTATCTCTTCTGCACCAAAAGCAACAAATTTTATGGAATATTTGGTTGGCACATTTAATAAGCGTTGTGCCATTTCTAATACCACTCCTACTCCAGAGGCATTATCATCAGCTCCAAGAGATCCTCCCGAATTCACCGAGTCGTAATGTGCTCCAACAATTACTTCCTTTAACATTTCACCCTTTTTATAAGCAATAATATTATTAGAATTGTAGGTAACATCTTTGTTAACAAACTCAAACGGCATTAAAACAGGATCATATCCATAAGATTGTAGCTCTTTTATGATATAATCGCGAGCCTTCGTTTCTCCTTCAGTACCTACTACACGCGATCCAATCTCCTCCGATAAATACTCTACATGTTCTAAAGCTTGGTCACCAAAAGTTGCATCATTCACTAGCTCAACTTCTACATCCTTAAGCGTCTCATCATTTCCTACTTCTTCCACTGTCGTTTCCTCTACTGCTACTGCATTTTCTTCAACATTCGATACGGATTCCTCTATAGCTGTGATTTCAGCAGACGTTTCTACTGCAACAGGTTCTTCTATGGCTTCTTCCACCGAAACACTTGTCATTGCTGGTTCTTCAACTATTTCCTGGGCTTCAGCAACATTATTTGAAGTTAGAAACATTGAAGTAGCTATTACCGAAACAACCCCTACTTTCATTCGTCTTATAGAAAAACGATGAATCTTTTCGGAAGTTTGACGACTTAACCCTTTCCCATTCTTACTACTCAACATATAAAAACCCTCCTTAAACTAGAGCGAGAAAGCCCTTACTTTATTATAATACTAGCATTTAAGAAAGATCAAATCTATACTTTTAACCAAAATATAATAAAAAAGTGGTTTTCAATATACTTATTTCACTTCCATTCTTTCTTCTTAATGGAGATTCAAGTGAAGTCTCATTTTTCTATAAAAACCTTACTTGATTCTGAAAATAAGCATTAATCTAACAATTTACTTAGAGGTTTTCAATCTATCTTTTCTCTTCTATATCTTTCAAAATAACCAATATAGCTTCCACTATATAACAGGTAGATTTTCAAAATTTATTTAATATCTTTAATTTTTAATAATCTTAAATAGTATGATTGCTAAATTATTTTTAATCTTATTTACATTTAATCAAAAATTCCTTTTACTTTTCTAATAAGAAAAAGATCTTCTCATATATGAGAAGATCTTAGGTAACTTTCACAGAAATATTATCACATCCATATATAAAGAGAGCCTACTCAATTTTTACTAACTATCTATTTGTAGAAGAGGCTGATTAATTAATATAAACTTCATATATAATATTTTTATACATTTTTATTTTTTTTCTTATCCTAAATAGTTTATTGCAAAGAAAGATCAACAATTTGCTGACAAAGCGCTTCATAATCAATCCCCACAACTTTTGCTTCTTGCGGTAAGAGGCTTGTAGGTGTCATTCCTGGTAAGGAATTAGCTTCAATACAATAAATATGGTTTTCATCATCTAATAAGAAGTCAATTCGACCATAGACCTTTAAATCTAAAAGTCTAAAGACTTTTAAAGCGATCGCTTGCATCTCTTGTGTTAAGGAATCTTCTAACTGGGCTGGGGTAATTTCTTCAGTTGCTCCTGCTTGATATTTATTTTCGTAATCATAAAATCCCTGTTTAGGAATCAGCTCAATGATAGGCAATACTTGCTCCCCTAACACTCCCACAGAAAACTCTCTACCTATAATTTTTTCTTCAATAAGAATTGTATCAGAATATTGTTTGGCAATTTCAATCGCTGCTTCCAACTCTGTTTGGTTTTCAGCAATTTTGACCCCAATACTTGATCCGTTGTCATTAGGCTTTACAACTGCAGGCGCTTTAATTGTCTCAGAATGATCGCGATTGATTACGCTCCATTTCGGCGTTTTGATTCCATTATTCGCCATTATTTCTTTTGAGACGATTTTATCCATCGCTAATAAACTTCCTTTATAGCCTGATCCTGTGTAATGAATGCCATTTAAATCTAGAAAAGCTTGTAATTTCCCATTTTCCCCGATTCCTCCATGTAAACCAAGAAAAACAATATCTGCTGTTTGACAAATTGGAATGACTTGTTCTCCAATTTCATTCTCACGATGATCATTTTCACGAATCAATTGTTGTAAATCCGGTGCCACATTTGGTACTTTATACTGATATTCTTCTCGCCCATATTTCGCATAAGCTTGATCAAAACTTTCACACCCTTTATACCCTAAGTACAAATCCATTAATAAAACTTGATGACCTTTCGAAATTAAGGCATTTGCAATTTGAGAGCCAGATGATAACGAAACATCTCTTTCATCACTCAATCCACCGGCTAATACAACTATTTTCATCCGATATTCATTCCCCTTTTTATTTATCCATATCTTTCGTCGTACAAAAATTTCATTGCTTAATAACATATATTTGTGACTAGTAAGCTATTATTCTACCACTTTATTCATTTTAAATATAGTCTCTCTCACGTTTCCAAATTAACTTCCGTACGCTTAATGATTATCAAAGCGCATTAGAATGCACAAAACTCACCTAAAATCATAGAAGAAAATCCGACTAAAATTAAATTACCCTCCGCACATTTATCATGGCAAATAATTCCGGATCCATTAAAGACTCTTCAACAAGTTCACGAATAAATCGATGGTCATAAGTAGCTTGATTGTCATCCACAGCTAAACTTGGATACCCAGTTCCCCTCTGTAAATAATCATCCGTCACGATTTTATAAATCTTTTGGTCTTCTAATGGAATTCCATCAATTAATACCTGAATTCCCTCTCTCTTAATTCTCACATTGTGACTAACAGCCAGCCCTCCAAGGACGCTTCCTCTAAATCCAGCGCCACGTCCGGTCTGTCGGATATGAGCTTGATCAAAAGATAAAAGAATTGCTTCCCTTATTTGTTCACCCGGAATTTCATAAATAGTTGGATTTAATTTAGAAGGAAAGTTCTCAATTAATGATTTTCTTGAGACCGGTCGAATCAATGATTTCTCAGCTATTCCATGGTGCATAATTGCAAAATCTGATTCAAAATTTTTAAACAAAGCATCACATAAAAAATTCATCAACTGACATTCATGAAAAGGATCAAACAATAACTCCTCAATTATTTGTAATTCTGTTGCTAATAAAGAATCAGCTTTTAATTTAGCATTTTGATACAATTCTTCAAATTCAAAATTATCGGTCTCTTTTAAATCAATTTGTTCATTCTGGATGACTTTAATTTTATTATTACTAACAGAAAGAACTATTTTCCCCAATTTTTCTCCCATCCCAGATTGAGAATAACGGTGGTGGGAGATAGTGTCATGAGAGTGTCCACCTAAAATCAAATCAATCATCGGAAAATTATCTAAAAGTTTTCTATCAACTGCATAACCACTATGTGAAAGTAGAATAGTATAGTCATAACAACCTTTATGACGCTCTAACTCTGTCTGAACCGCTTCAAACGCTTCAATTGTTTTTAAATTGACTAAACTAAAGAATTGATTATAGCCTTCACACTTAAATCCTTCTCCATAATAGGGAGCTAAACCTATAATTAAAAATCGAACCCCTGCTTTATTAAGAACTGTCGAGCTAAATAGTCCTGGAATCTTTTCCCCACTCGCACTTACTAAATTAGCAGATATAACAGGGAGTCCTTGCCTAACTAATTTTTCAATCGACTCAGATCCCAAGTCTATTTCATTATTACCAAACGTCATTAAGTCGAGCCCCGAAGATACAAGCAATTCAAATGCGGTTTCACCTTTATCTGATTGAACAATCAATGATTTTAAATCAGCAAAATCTCCACTATCAAAGTATAAATCAGTCTCGCATTTATGCTGTAAGATATATTGATTGACTTGCTTTAAAAAATTAAAATTACTATGAATATCATTAGTATGATAAATATTTATTTCCATAAGCAACCTCTTTATAAAGTATTTAATTCTTTTCTTTTAAAACGTTTTTAATATTTGATTATTCATAATTAACAAATATAAACCATTATTTATTTTAACATATTTTATCTTATAAAAATTACCTCCTAGCAATCTAGGAGGTAATTTTTAATTCATAGTTTGTAGTTGATACATTTGATAATAACTTCCCTCTTTTGCGATCAATTCTTCATGACTCCCCTGCTCAATAATCTTTCCTTTATCAAGCACAATAATTTGGTGTGCATCTTTAATCGTTGAAAGACGATGTGCAATCGCAATAGTAGTTCGCCCCTGTCGCATTCTATAAAGTGAATCTTGAATAAAATGTTCCGTTTCCGTATCAATATTTGCGGTAGCTTCATCTAGTATGAGAATTTTAGGTTCTCTTGCCATCGTTCTAGCAAAAGAAATCAACTGTTTCTGTCCACTTGAATAAGCAGCTCCGCGCTCTATTACTAACCGCTTATATCCATCTGGGTGGTTTCCAATAAAGTGATCAGCATGAACAAATTCCGCAGCTTCTTTTACTTTTTGATCAGAAATACTTTGATCTAATAAACGAATATTTCTTGCAACATCTCCGTAAAATAAGAATGAATCTTGCAAAACTAAGCCAATCTTTTCTCTCAATTCCTCATAGGAAAAATCACGAATCGAATGTCCATCTATTAAAACATCTCCAGATTGAAATTCATAAAATCTCATCAACACGTTAATAATTGAAGATTTACCTGAACCTGTATGACCTACAATGGCAACCGTTTCACCTGGATTTACGGTAAAGGTCACATCATCTAAAACTTTATTATGTTCGTCATAAGCAAAAGTGAGATGCTTAAATTCAATCTTTGCTTGATCAATGATAGCCTTGGGTTTTTCTATTTGTTGAGGAGCATATTCTTGATGATCTAAGTAGCGTAAGATTCTTGAACTCGAGACAACTCCATCCTGTAATAAACTGAGAGAATCCATCATCATTGCCATGGGTCGGAAAAATTGAGTGGCATATTGAGTAAAAGCATATATAACACCTATTTCCACTGCTCCCATAAAAAATTGCTTACCCAGAATATAAATGATTAATGCCAGAGCAATTCCTTCCAAAAGATGAATAACTGGCATTAATAAAAGGGAGTTCATCTGAACCATTGTTCTTCGATTATAATAATGTTGCTTATTTTGTTGATTAAATTCATCATAGACTCTTTTTTCTTGTCTAAAAGCTTGTATCGTTGATACGCCCATTACTGATTCATTAATCTTAGTATTTAATCGGCTTAAATTTTCTCGCATTTTCCGATACACAAGTGAAGAATATGATTGATAAAACCAAATAAAAGCAATCATAATCGGGACAAAAAACAAAAAGATTAACCCCATCTTCACATTCAATGCCAACATTCCCATAAACACTGAAATAATTGTAATGACCCCTTCAAACATCGCATAAAAAACACGCCAAAATTCTTTCAAAGTCTCCGTATCATTCGTCACTCTTGAAACAATCGAACCACCTGGCGTTTGATCAAAAAAACGCATACCTAATTGATTGATTTTCTCAAAAAGGCGATTACGAATGGCTTCTACGGTCTTTTCAGAAGCCATATTGAAATAGTAAGTAGATAAATAGTTGGTAGTAACTTGAAATAAAAGAAGTGCACAATATATAACGGTAAAAAGAAGGGCAGCCTTCATACTAAGACTTTTTATGGCAAGGTGTTGATCAATAAATGTTTGTATGACTCTCGGCATTGTAACAGACACGATAATGGAAAGACCAGATAATAAAATCGCGCCTAAAAATTGTTTCCAAAAACGTAAGGCAAACTTAAAAATACGTTTTGTAACTTTAAATTGTTCAGAAATGGTCATTTTTTGAGTCCAAGCAGATTGGTAGTTATTCTCCATCTCGATCATCTCCTTCCGCTTCTAACTCTTGTTGGGCATACATTGCAGCATACCATCCCTTTTGGTCAATTAAGTCTTCGTGGTTGCCTCGTTCACTAATTTGACCATTCTCTAAAACAATAATTTCTTCTGCATGCATAACACTCGATATTCTGTGAGCAGCGATTATTGTCATTCGTTCCGATTGATCTTGTTTAATAGCTTGTAGAATCTTCTCTTCAGTTTTGGCATCAACTGCCGATAAAGAATCATCTAAGATGAGTAATTTAGGATTGACGAGCATCGCTCTTGCAATCGCTATCCTTTGCTTCTGTCCCCCTGATAACGATACACCACGCTCTCCTACTAAAGTATCATATCCATTAGGAAAGCCGATAATATCTTCATGAACAGAAGCTAATTTTGCAACAGTTTCCACTTCATCTTGACTAGCTTCTGGATTGGCAAAACGAATATTTTCACGAATCGTAGTTGAGAATAAGAAATTGTCCTGTGGAACATAACCAATCTTAGTTAATAAAGCATCTAAAGAATAATCTTTAATATCAATACCATTAAAAGTAATTTGACCGTCATAATGGTCATATTCACGCATCAACAATTTAAAAAGTGTTGTCTTACCTGAACCTGTTTTTCCAACAATACCTAATGTTGAGCTTTTCCCGATCTCAAAAAAAATATTGTTTAAAACGGGATTTTCACATTGATTGTATGCAAAAGATCCTATCTCTACTTTCAAAGGATCTTTAATCATTGTTTTGATTGGATGATCCGCCTCAAGTATATGAGACTTCTCAGAAAGTATTTCTTGTATTCGGTCATAAGAAGCGGCTCCTCTTTGCAGAATATTAAATAATCTACCGACCGCGACCATCGGCCAAGTTAACCGCGTAATGTATGAGATAAACGCAATTAACAGCCCGATTGAAAGCTCACCCCGTACAACTAAAAATCCCCCAAAAAATAAACCAATAACGGTTGCCAATCCCATTATTAACTGACTTGCTGGACGAAAACTCGCATCATAAACATAAACCGCTTGATTTTTATTCACTACATTTTTCGTATTGAGCTTAAAATCATCAATATCTAACGATTCTTCGCCAAAAGTTTTTATAACTTTCATTCCTGTTACACTTTCTTGGACTTTATCATTCATATCCGAAAATGCTGCCTGTGCTTCTCTTGAATGTCTATGTAATTTACGACCTATAAAGGAGATAAAAATTGCCAACAATGGAACTGGAATAACAGAAACTAAAGATAATCGCCAATCCACTACAATAAACATCATCAATAAGGTAATCAAGCCTTGAGAAAGAGAATCAACTAATGTTAAAATCCCTCCTGCAGCAACCATCCGGATAGCATTCAAATCATTCGTTGTCCTGGCCATCAGATCCCCTGTCCGATATTTCTGAAAAAAATGACTATCCATGGACATGAAATGATGAAACAATCGACTGCGCAAAGTTCTTTCAAGTTTAGCAGATGTCCCAAAGATTGCTGTCCGCCAAGCATAACGCATTAAATACTGAACGATTGCAATTATTAATAGTGTAATCAGCCAAAATAGTAATTGTGAGGATGAAATAGTTTGATTATTCATAGAATCAATAATCCAACCTAAAATCATCGGCACAAACCCATTTAATATGCTTAATAAAACCAGCATTGATATCCCAAAGATATATGCTTTTTTCTCTTGCCTAAAAAACCAGCCTAATTTGGAAAACATTTCCATAAGTCTTCCTCTCCTTTACTGCACTAACTGTCATTAATATTTTCAGTCTAGCATTCTCCTATTTTCATTACAAATATACTGATCCATTTTTAAAATAAAAAACAAAAAAATGACAAGTGAAGTATAATCTCAATAACACTTCACTTGTCATGATTATTATTTTTTTGCTGAATTATTTATTCTGCATTTTCATAGAATTCATAATTTGCTGAACTTTTTTGATTTCTTCCTATCTATTCTCAGCAAAAACAGCTATACAACAACACAAGATTATTTGATCTAATTCTGCCCCTTTTCTGTCCCTTAGGTTTCTAAAAAGCAAAATCAAGATCTTTGAAAACAAGTTCTATTTTCATATAAACCTATTTATTCTGCATTTTCATAGAATTCATAATTTGCTGAACTTTTTTCTTTGACGGTTTTTGCCCCATTTGTGCCATCATCTGAGTAATCATTCGCTCGTCAATAGGTGGATTTTCTTTAAAATAATCCATCATATATTTTCGTGCAATAAAAAAGCCTACAATTGCCCCAACTACTAAGGCCACAATTACTAGAATAATCCATCCGAAAGTTGGCATCTTTTTTCTCCCCCTTCTTGAACATATCTATTCTATTTTAAACAATTTATTTTTAAATTTCCATCTAATTTTCAGTTTGGCGTTGGTGAAGACCTTTTTCTTTTTGAATCTGTTTAACTTTTTCCGATGTTAAGTCATTACCATCTTGATCAACAATTTTAACGCTTTCCACTTGAGTCGCTAAATACTTTCGAAAATTAGCTAAATAGGCTTGACGCAATTCCTCTTGTTCCACTTGTTCATCTTCACTTAAACCACTAGTTTTCTTTTTACGTGCCAATTCATTAATACGATTGATTTTTTCTTTGGACAGTATAACAATTCCTCCTCAATAGATTTTTACGAACGTTTGTTTGTCATCTCTTTCTCTTTTTGGTATAATTAAAATAACATAAAGAAAGAGTGGGTGTAAATGACTAAAATAACAACAAAACAACTAAATGTCTTAGAAAGTATTTATCAACTCCTACAAGAAAACGGCTACCCACCGACCGTAAGGGAAATCGGTTCAAGAGCCGGTTTGTCTTCTCCTTCAACCGTTCACGGTCACTTAGACCGACTAGAAGAAAGAGGCTTTATTGATCGAGATCCAAGTAAAACTCGTACCATTGAAATCTCCCATCTTGGTCTTAAGATGCTTGGGATCAAACCAGATAAAGTTCCACTTTTAGGTTATGTTGCCGCTGGTGCGCCAATTCTAGCAGAAGAAGAAGCGATGGATTATTACCCAAAACCGATTGATCTACAATATGATCCCAGTGAATTATTTATGCTCATTATCAAAGGCGAAAGTATGATTAACGTCGGAATCATGGACGGTGATATGATTACGGTTCGCAAACAATCCTCTGCTAACAATGGTGATATTGTCGTTGCTCTAACTGATGAGAATGAAGCAACCTGTAAGACATTTTATCGCAAAAGCAACCATATTATCCTTCGACCCGAAAATGACAATATGGAAGATATTATCCTCTCAAATGTTAGTATTTTAGGCAAAGTTGTTAGCTTAACTCGGTATTTCTAACTATATTAAGCCACTAGACACAGCTAGTGGCTTTTTCTTAATAATGCATTAAAGTAAAATAATCGTGGCCTTGTAATTTTTCACGACCATTTAAATCATCTAATTCAATTAAAAAGGCACACCCGACAACGATACCGCCTAATTCTTCTACTAATTTAATTGAGGCCCCAATTGTTCCCCCAGTCGCTAATAGATCATCCGCTAATAGCACTCTTTGCCCTGGTTGAATCGCATCTTTGTGAAGTTGAAGAACATTTTTCCCATATTCTAAAGAATAATCAGTTTCCACTGTCTCACGTGGAAGCTTTCCCTTCTTACGAACAGGAGCAAATCCTACTCCTAATGCATAAGCAACTGGGCATCCAATAATAAAACCACGGGCTTCAGGTCCCACCACCATGTCTACTTTTAATGCTTCTGCATAATCCACAATTTCCTGAGTAGCAGCTCGAAATGCTTCGCCATTTCCCATCAGAGGTGTAATATCTCGAAAGATTATTCCTTCCTCAGGGTAATTATCCACACGTGCAATAAATTTTTCGTAGTCCATTATATTATCTCCTCGTCTATCCACTGTTGAATGACATCAATGGTTTCATAATTCAAGAGAGCCTCAGCTTTCATAGCTGACTGATACTTTTGCATAGCAGGTAAGCTAAGTAAATCGATCTTCTCTTGACGATGTTCTTGCATAGTCACAAGACCATTTTCTATATTAACAAAATTTGCTTCAAAAAACACTACAATCATCGTTTTAATTTTAACTAATGGGATTTGGAGTTCTTTAGCTACTTGTCCTAACTGTTCTAACTTAAATTCTTTATTAATTTGTAAAAATCGATACAAATCAGCAAAATTCTTACGAGTCGGGGTGCCAGATAAATATTTGGATTCTGACACATAAGAACCCAAATATATTTTTTTCCATTCAACTTTCTGATAAATTATTTTTAACTGAGTCAAATCTTGAGGAGGTTCCATGATGACTAAATTAGCCAACCCGTCTAACTCTGATTCTAATTGATCAAAATAAGTAATCACCTTACTACTATTGTGAATCTTATCGGCAAAAAGATCACAGTATTTTTTTGAATCAAATACAAATAAACTAGATGGCAATTGATATAAATCTGGCGGAACAACACTCGCTCGACAATCTACCCACAGTGGCCCATTCGAGCCAAAATCTTTCACGATGAGCTGAGCATTTTGCTTATTTCGCCACTCATTAATGCTCAAATCCCCCACCAAAGATATTCTGCTACCCACTTTGACTTCATTTAAGACCTTTGCCATCGAAAAAGCAATTCCTGTCAAATTCTTATCTTCTTCAAACGTTTTGATTTCCATTTTAACATGTTGTTTATCATTTCCCATTAAGCGCTTCTCTTTAATCAACACATCATAAAAAGCAACTATTGGTTTAGGATTATCAATTCCAAAGGGACCTAATAAATTAATTTCTTCAATTAATTGAATCGAAACTTCATCAGCTTGCATTTCTAAATCAATTTGCAATGGGATAGGTTGGAGAATTACATCACGCTTTGCTTCAGCATCATCTGCCATTGCCTTTAAAAATGAATCCCAATTCTTTTCCTCAACGGTTAAACCTGCAGCTTGACTATGTCCCCCAAAATTCATTAACCATTCTCGATGTTCCGATAACCAATTAAAAAGATTGATATGCTCAATTGAACGCCCCGAACCTTTATATATTTTTCGTTCATCATCATAGTGGAATAAAAGCACCGGACACTGGTATTTTTCAGTCAGGCGACTTGCCACAATTCCCAAAACCCCAGGATGCCATTCCGCCTCTCCTGCAATAATCACCAGAGGCACTTCCTCTAAACTCTCCACTTTATGTATAATTGAATGTGTAATCTCTTTAACAAGCTCTTGTCTTTTCGTATTTTGATGATTGAGATAAACTAATAATTCTTGTGCTCTCATATCTTCAAAAGTACTAAGAAATTCTAAAGCAGGAGTAGGATCTCCTAAACGTCCTACCGCATTTAATCGTGGTCCAATAATAAAACCGATTGTTTCTACATTTATCTTATCATTCTTCTCTAACGAATCTTTCAACAACAGCTGTAGCCCCACTCGCTGAGTCTCTTTCATTAGAGTCAAACCACTAAGTACGATTGTGCGATTTTCATCCGTTAAAGAAACCATATCTGCAACTGTTCCAATTGCTGCTAATTCAATTGCCTCAGTAGGAATTTCTTCTAACAAAGCTGTGGCCACTTTTAATGCAACACCTGCACCAGAAAGTTCCCCAAAAGGGTAATTCCCTTTTGGATGTCGAGGATGAATAATTGAAAAAGCATTCGGAAGTGATTCTTGTATCTCGTGGTGATCCGTGACAATCACATCCACACCAGATTGCATGGCATAATCAATCGCTTGGTGACCTGCAACACCATTATCAACTGTGATTATTAGATGAATCCCGGCATCCACAAATTCTTGATATCTTTTTATATTTGGTCCATAGCCATCAATAAAACGATTCGGCAAATAAACCTGAACCTTTCCTCCTATTGCCTCTATCGCTTCTTGTAAAATTAACGTAGAAGTAATACCATCTGCATCATAATCACCATAAATTAATATGTTTTCTTCTTGACTAACAGCCTTTTGAATTCGCTCAATGGTCAAATCCATTTGATATAATGCGAATGGATCATGAAATATTGTTGGTTGTTGATTAATCGCTTCCTCTATTAATTCGGGACTAGTAAGTCCACGATTCCAACATAAACGTAAAAAAGCGGGAGAAAATTTTAATCCCGCTTTCTGAATTTTTGTCTTAAAATCATTATCATACTCATTATTTTGAGCTATCCATTGATATTTAAATGAATTCACTTAATCACCTACATCATATTTATATTATGATTAATAACTTTTAAAATGGTTTAATTTTAAGCTAATAATGAATATCAAATTCGTCAAAATCATCCACTACATAGCTAGCAGGAAAAACTTGTCTTGCTTCTTCTTGAAGTTGGTAAACGGCTTTCCCTATATATCGAGCAGAAATATGATTCATTAGCAACTGTTCTACTTGAGCTTCTTTAGCAACTGTTGCAGCTTGGACAGATGTCGAATGAAAATATGCTCTAGCCATCTTTGCCTCACTCGCTTCATGCGTCGATTCATGAACCAATAAATTGGCTCTTTGAGCCAGTGAAATACTTGTTTTAGTGTAACGTGTATCCCCTAAAATTGTTACAATCCGACCGGGACGTGGCTCAGCAATAAAATCTTTGCCTTCCAGTATCCTCCCATCTTCTAGCCTTACACACTCTCCCCTTTTTAATTGGCCATAAATTGGCCCATTAGGGATGCGATATTCTTTTAATTTATCCACTAATAACTCGCCAGGGGCATCCGGTTCCTGAATACGATAACCATACGACAAAATCCCATGCTCCAAAGGCATATAGGTTACTGTCCAATGATTAGAAAAATTAATTTCGCCACCTTCGGCCTTCAGTTCAAAAATCGATAAAGGATAGAGCAAATTACTTTTAGAAATGGATAAAGTCGATTGAAGAAATTGCTTAATTCCAACTGGTCCATAAATCTCTAAAGGACCTTCACCACCTTGAAAAGATCTTGAACTCAAAAACCCCGGTAAACCATAGATATGGTCACCATGCAAATGGGTTATAAAAATTTTACTGATTTTCCGCGGTTTAAGAGTCGTTTTTAGAATCTGGTGTTGAGTCCCTTCTCCACAATCAAAAAGCCATATTTCATTTAATTCATCTAATAATTTTAAAGCTAAAGATGATACATTACGTTGTTTCGCAGGGACACCTGCTCCTGTTCCTAGAAATTGTATTTTCATATATAAAACCTTCCTAATACTAGCGCTGACGATAAATTTCCTTAGCAAGAAACTTAGCCAACTCTTGCGCTCCTTCATCGTTCAAATGGATACCGTCGCTAGCAAACCACTCTGAATGATCACGTGCATAATTGGCCCAATCAATAATTTTGACATTACCATATCTTTGAGCCGCGCTTAATAATTGCCTATTAGCATCATCCGTCCACGGACGCTCAGCTAAGACATTCACAAAAAACTGATCTCGATCTGTACCAACCGCTTCGATATAATCATCAATCTGACCGGTCGTAAAAGTACCATTCGACCCTAACATTGTGATGACAGTCGGTTTTAATTGACCATTTTGAGCTAAACTATATACCACATCATAAGAATTATATAGTTGGCGACCAACTTCCGGATCAACAATACTCTTAGGAAAAACATCTTTTAACCGCTCTGTCGCTGCCGCTAAAGTTGAGTCCCCAATAAAAGTGACCTCAAGTCCATTCGCATATAATAATACTTCTTGATCTAGACCTTCAATATTATTAACAACTTTTTCTGTTTCTCCCTGCTGAGTTTTATCAGCTATCTCTAAATTATTTTTAATAATGGTTTCAATTTCGTTACTTGCTTGATTCCCTTTGTTTTGTGAGGATAACACCATTCCAATCGTCCCCATAATTAGCGTAAACACATAAAAACCTGTTAAAAATTTGACCCCAAAGAGCGTATGCGGATTTTTCCTTAAATAATCTAGCTGGTAGCGTGTTTTTTTCCAATTAAAATCTTGTCCTAAAGGTAAACTGATACTACGTTTTTCAAAAATTTGATACGTACCTTCAGCTAATATTGCAATGAGAATAATTTGTAAGCCATAGTTTAGCCAAGGTTTATTATTTAGGAATGTTAAGTCTTGAGGAACTAACAAATAGACTGGATAATACCATAAATAATAAGAAAAAGAACGCTGACCAATAAAAGTAAAGAGCTTAAAAGAAAATATTTTATTCCAAATACTTGAAGGGTGTATAGCAGATACTACTAATAGAGATGATACAATCGTAAATAAAGTTAAACCGAAACGATAGGCAAACGGCTTCGTTCCAAACATAAATTTAACCATCAGAAAAGCCAAAATGAGCCCAATCAGCCCCACAATATTGAGGATGAGGGTTACTTTTTTGGGTATAGGTTTAGGATTTAATCGAACTGGCAGAGTCAGCCCTAACGCTCCTCCAAAGGTAAAGGCAGACATACGAGTTAACAGCCCATAATAAATGCCTGTTGGATCCTGACCTACTTTATACAAGTATCCCATTAAGACAGCCGAAATCAACGAAATAATTAAGAGCATATTGACTGTTACTTGGGGCTTCTTATGCCACGAATATAAAATAAGGATCATAATAGGAGTCAAAATAACCAACTGTCCATATAAAGAAACATACCATAAATGAGTAAAAGGACTAGGGTTCGCAGCCTGAACAAAATACGATTGCTCGTTAAAAATTTGATAATAATTATTAACGAATAACAAAGCAGATATCCCCATATTTCTAATATTTGCCAGATAATCTCTGGCAAATATTAAAATATAAGTGACTGTTAAAGCAACCATTGCCAATGTTGGGAAAAATAATCGTTCAAATCGCTTAAGTAAAAAAGTCCCATAATGAGGGGGCCTACCTGCTTTATCCGCTACATAAAAATGGCGAAAATTAAAAAATCCCGCAATAAATAAAAAGGTATTAACTGCCAAAAAACCACCTGGCACAATATGTTCTATAAAATAGTAAGCAATAATTGTAAGAATGGCTATCCCTTTTAAACCATCAAAAATCGGAATCCTTCCTGTGTTAATATTTTTTTTCATATAAACCACCTAATCAACAAATTCAAATTGAAAATCAGATAATAATACTATATCTCCATCAACAGCTCCAGCCTCTCTCAAAGCTGCATCAATTCCCATGCTTCGCATTTGCCTTGCAAAACGTTGTAAACTTTCATCATGAGCAGTATTAGTCATCGCATATAACTTTTCGATTTTCTCTCCACGAATTTCCCACAGCCCTTCATCAACTGCTACTATTTCGAAAGAGTCATCTTCTTCTATCACATAATCAACATGTTCATTTTCTTCTTCTAACGGAATAAAGTCAGCTGTTTGAAGCAATTGATAAGTCGCACGCATTAACTCTTGAACCCCAGCGTGTTGCCAAGCTGATATAGGATAAATTTCTGGTGTCTTCATCTCTAACTCTTGATAATATTGTTCAAGTTGTTTTTTAAAATTTGATAAATTTTCTTTTGCATCTGGTATATCCATTTTATTGGCCACCACGATCATTGGACGCAATAAAAGTTTTTCATTATAGACTTTTAACTCATTCATAATTGAAATAAAGTCTTCAAATGGTTCTCGCCCGTGAACACCGGCCATATCCACAATATGCAATAATCCTTTAGTCCGTTCGATATGACGTAAAAAATGAATTCCCAAACCTATTCCACTAGACGCTCCTTCAATGAGGCCAGGCATATCTGCTACAACAAATTCTTGGTCAGGTGCTAAATGAACTACACCAAGATTAGGTACCAAAGTTGTGAATTGATAATCAGCAATTTTGGGCTCAGCATTTGAAATCACAGATAATAACGTTGATTTTCCCACACTAGGATAACCAACTAATCCGATATCCGCAAGAACCTTTAATTCTAATTGTAAATCAAGTTCTTCACCAGGTTCACCATTTTCGGCAATAGAAGGCGCAGGGTTTTTATGCGTTGCAAATTTAATATTCCCACGCCCCCCTCTACCCCCTTTAGCTACAATTGCTTCTTGACCATGATCTACTAAATCTACAATCAAACGTCCAGTCTCTGCTTCTTTAACAATCGTTCCTGGGGGAACCTTAACGATCAGGTCCTTAGCATCAGCACCATACTTGCTCTTGCTCATTCCATTCTCACCATTATTCGCCTTAAAATGACGATTATAACGAAAATCCATTAAAGTTCTTAAACCTTCATCAACTTTGAAGATGACATCTCCACCACGTCCTCCATCTCCACCAGCTGGACCACCATCAGGCACATATTTTTCTCTACGAAAAGCAACCATACCATCGCCTCCTTTACCTGCGATAGCGGTTACCCTTGCTCGATCTAAAAAGGTAGACATTATTTTGCTCCTTTATTTCATTTTATTTGCTGACGATCATTCTCGGATCAAAAAGATCTAATATTAATTGTGTTAATTGAAACATTAATTGATATCGGTTAAAACAAATTGTTTCATCATCAGCATTTATCATATGTTCTTCAAAATATTTAGCAATTATCGGGCTCACTTCTTGATAAGAATTAATTCTCTCAGAAATTTCTCCTTCATGGTGCATTCCTAAAACTCTATTAATTAGATCTTTTTCGAGCTCTGTTTGAGCAAGGTCTACTTTTAATTCAACTTCTTCAGTAATTTTTTCACCCAAATTGACGACTCTTGAAAGATTCTCTATTAATAAACGAAATTGTCCTTTATCTTGGTGACGTAATTCCTGCAGCTTAATAGCTGTTTCAATCATTCGCAAAGGTTTTAACATTTTTTGACTAAGTGCTGACTGAATAATATCATAATCAATATTTCTATTCTCTAAATATACCTGAATCCTTGCTTTAACAAAATTTACAAGCGCTTGTAGCGTCTCGCTAGAAATCTTTTGAGCATTATAATTTACTTTTGTTAGGATCTCTTCTAAATTTAATTGCCAGTTTTGATCCGCAATAATTTCAACCAAGCCCATAGCTTGTCTTCTGAGTGCAAAGGGATCATTAGAACCTGTTGGGATTAGACCGACGGTAAAATATGCCATAAGTGTATCTAACTTATCAGCAAGTGCCAGTAAGGCGCTACTTGTCTCAATAGGTAAATCGCCTCCTGAGTTATGAGGTAAATACTGCTGACTAATTGCCTGCACTACCGCTTCTGGTTCACCGTAATGTTTGGCATATATCCCCCCCATCACCCCTTGCAATTCACTAAATTCATCTACCGCTAACGTTACTAAATCAAACTTGTATAGTTGACTTGCTCTTTCACTGATAGCCAGCTCTTTATCGGCAAGCTTTAATTGGGCCCCAATTTCTT
Organism: Facklamia lactis; assembly: GCF_015863205.1. Lineage (GTDB taxonomy): Bacteria > Bacillota > Bacilli > Lactobacillales > Aerococcaceae > Facklamia > Facklamia lactis. The sequence continues at coordinate 60,614 of NZ_JACBXQ010000002.1, forward strand.
TCACCAATTGACCTACTCTAATCTGTTTATCTGCTAAAGTTCCAAGCTTAAAATGCTCATTTAATGTTTCTAAGCGCAACAAATAATCGTCTAACGAATTTTTCAAATCTTCTTCATAGAAAAATTTAGCATCTGATAGTCGAGCTTTTAGCACTTTTTGATTGCCACGAATCACATTTTCTATCCTATCATTATTTCCATTGCGAACAGAAATAAAAATAGGTAATAAATCGCTATTTTCTTTATCAATCGCATAAAAATAACGTTGATGGTCTCTCATGGCCGTAATTAGCATTTCATGAGGAACTTGTAAATATTCTTCCTCAAATTCGCCATAAAAAGCTGTTGGCCATTCAACCATAGCGGTAACTTCTTCAAGCAATTCCTCATTCTCAGGAATTATCCATGAGTTTTGTTGAGCAATTGCTGCGATTTGTTCTGCAATTATTTTCTTTCTTTGCTCAAAATTCGTAATAACAAATTCTTGTTCAAGCTGCGACTCATAATGACTGGCTGAGGTTATTTCAATAAATTTGCCACTTCCTAAAAAACGATGTCCACGAGACAGATTACTTGCACCGATTCCTGCAAAATTCAAATCAATTATTTGCGAATCTAATAGAGAAACAATCCAGTGAATGGGGCGAATATATTCAATTTCAAGATCAGACCATCGCATACTAACAGGGAAATTCAAACTGCCCAGTACTTTCCCTAATCCAGATAGCACTTCTGATACATCTAATTGTTCTGCTATCTTATTCACAAAAATATAGTCCGTATTTTTCACTGTTTTAACAAAGATGTCCTCTTCTTTAGCTCCTTGCCCCCGCAAAAAACCAAGTGCAGCCTTAGTTAATTTTCCTTCTTCATCACGAGCTACCTTTAAAGAAGGGCCTCTAACTTCTTCTTCTTTAGAAGTTTGTTTCTCAGCCAAATCAGACACTCTAACAGCCAAACGACGAGGTGTTGCAAAACTTTCAACTCGCCCATATGTAATTCTCTCATCTTTTAAATAGTTTTCAACTTTTTCTTGTAATTGATTACGTAAACTTAGTAAAAATCTTGCTGGAATCTCTTCCATTCCTATTTCTAATAAATATTGCACCATCTTTTTACCTCCTAAGCGTCTTTCTTATATAGCATAGGGAAACCTAACGATTCTCTTTCTTCTACAAAAGTTTTGGCCACGCTTCTCGCCAATTTTCGAATCCGGCCTAAATAAGCTGGACGATCTGATGGAGAAATCAAACCACGAGCATCTAATAAATTAAAAGTATGGCTGGTTTTCAAAATATAGTCATATGCAGGATGAACCAAGCGTTCTTCTAGTAAACGCTGTGCTTCTTCTTCATAAGCTAAGAATTGCTCATGTAACAGTTTACCATTTGCTATTTCAAATGAATATTTGGAATGCTCAAATTCTGGTTGCTTAAAAATATCACCATACTTTACCCCTTTTGTCCATAGTAAATCATAGACATTGTCAACATCAAGAATGTACATGGCAATCCTTTCTAACCCATATGTCAATTCTGACGTTACTAAATCCACTTTCATTCCCCCTACTTGTTGGAAATAAGTAAATTGAGTCACTTCCATTCCATCAATCCAAACTTCCCAACCTAAACCTGCGCAACCTAAAGAAGGATTTTCCCAATTATCTTCTACAAAACGAATATCATGTGCTAAAGGATCAATTCCTAATGCCAATAAAGAATCCAAATAATATTCTTGTATTTCTAAAGGTGAAGGCTTCATCACCACTTGAAATTGATGATGTTGGTATAATCGATTAGGATTTTCTCCATAACGACCATCGGCAGGTCTTCTAGAAGGTTCAACGTAAGCAGCATTCCAATATTCAGGTCCATTTGCTCTCAAAAAAGTATAAGGGCTCATTGTTCCTGCACCTTTCTCGGTGTCATAAGATTGAAGAATTAAACACCCTTTCTCAGCCCAAAAATTCTGTAACGTTAATATCATATCCTGCAATGATTCAATTGCCATATTATGACCTCACTTTCTTATTTAAAGATAAAAAATACCCCTATGACAACAATTGTCATAGGGACGAAATATCTTTCGCGGTTCCACCCTAATTCTAGTCATGGACTAGCTCTCATTTTTCAAGTTTTCCCACAAAGACTGCCTTTCGATTCGCTCTAGCTTGCACTATCCTAGAGTCGCTATACTATCTTAATTCTCATGCCTTTGATTGAACAAATTGTACTAATTTTTAAGAAAAATGTCAATCCTAGTTCAAGGCAATTTGACTAGCTCTCTCGAAAAGGAAAATCATTTGTTATCCGCATAAATTTATATATCTCTTCTAAATAAGTCTCACTTTTTAAATGAATACCTACCATATCACGATAGATCTCATGCATTAAACGCCTAATATCTTGATAAGTCGGTTCTGATAATTTAATATTTCCTATCTGCTCAAAAGCAGTTTTTGATAATAATTTCACCACAGCAATGGCTTGGGGCCTAAGTTGAAGGCGGAAAGGATCTTCATTGAAATGTCTCTCACACAATATGCCCTGCTGCTGCATTGAAAAATCCATCGGCCCCTCATGATTGTGGCAGAAAACACATCTATCCCAATCAATGGCTAGCCCAAAACGATGTAAAAGCTGAACTTCCGCTGCAATTTGAAATGGACGAGCTTCATCTGATCGATTAATCATTTGGAGTCCTTTTGCCAAAAACTGATATAAAATTGAATCTGGTTGATTATCTTCAATACTAGCATCTACTAGTTGGCAAAGATAAGCCGCATGAGCTTGTAAAATAGGGTCCATTTGGATTTTACGATGTATATCCAAGGTCTGGGCTTCACGAATAAAGGATAATCCAGTTGAATGAATCGTTCCGATATATTCATGCTGTGACATAGGAATACAATGCTGCTTTAAAGGGTGATTAAGAGCTTGAAGCCCTTTAACAAAAAACATTTTTGTTCCATGTGTTTGGGTAAATATTTTAACTAAAGCGTCCTTTTCTCGATGGGGACGCATAAAAAGAACAATCCCCTCAAAGCTTTCTAGCATACCCCAACACCTCTGCTTAATAATTATCTGGCTGATAGCCAAAATCATTGAGCTGAGATTGACGATCACGCCAATCTCTTTGAACTTTTACCCATAAATCTAAATATACTTTATCTCCTAATAACTGCTCAATATCACGTCGCGCTAATTGACCAATTCTCTTAATCATTGAGCCCTGAGCCCCAATAATAATTCCTTTTTGACTTTTGCGTTCAACGATAATTGTCGCTTGAACTTCTACTTTATCATCTTCATTTCTCTGCATTTGATGGACCTGAACAGCTACGGAGTGAGGTATTTCTTCTCGAGTAAGATGAAGAATTTTTTCTCGAATCAATTCTGATACAACAAAATATTCTGGATGATCCATCACTTGATCAGCAGGATAATATTGAGGTCCTTCTGGCATAATCGCTAATAGACTTTCCAACATTCGATCAACATTATCCCCTTCCCTTGCAGAAATTGGAAAAATCTCAGTAAAGTCTAATTCTTGTTGGTATCGATCAATTATCTCTAAAAGGTCTTGTGATTGACATAAATCAATTTTATTAATCAGCAAAAAGATGGGAAGATTAAGATCTTTAACTTTGTCGATCACAAAAAGATCTCCCGGTCCTATCTTCTCATTTGCATTGACAACCACAAGCACAGCATCTACTCCCTTCAACGCAGAATAGGCAGTTTTAACCATAAAATCTCCTAAAGCATGCTTTGGTTTATGAATACCAGGAGTATCAATAAAAACAATTTGAGCATCTTCACGCGTATAAACCCCTTGAATTTTATTGCGCGTTGTTTGAGCCTTGTCAGACATAATAGCAATTTTTTGTCCCACTATTCGATTTAACAATGTCGATTTTCCTACATTCGGTCGCCCAATGATTGCGACAAAGCCAGAATGAAATTCCTTATTATTTAACATACATACTCCTCATTAAAATCTTTCGATAATAATCTGCCACACTAATGGTAGAAATAAAATTATCCCAATAGCAATAGCTATTAAAGCGGAAATCATTACAGCCGCTGCTGAAATATCCTTAGCCCTTTTTGCTAATGGATGCCATTCATAGTCACAAGCTAAATCAACAACCGCTTCTATGGCAGAGTTAAACAATTCTGCCACAAATACAAACCCCATCGCCACAATCAAAAATAACCATTTAACAAAAGTAAATTTCAACAAAGCAGCTAAAACCATTACTAAACAAGCAGCAAAACTATGAAACCTTAAATTTCTTTCTGTTAAAAAAGCTTGTTTGTAACCATCTAATGCGCTCGATAAAGACTGATAAAAATTATTATTTTTAAAATTATCGCGTGAGTCCATATTCATTTAAAACCTCTTCTTGTATACTGAACATTTCTTCTGCTTCGTCCGCACTTTGATGATCATAGCCATTTAAATGAAGAAAACCATGAACAGCTAAAAAGGCTAGTTCTCGCTCAAACGAATGACCATAATCTTCTGCTTGTTCTTTTGCCTTCTCATACGAAATAATAATATCCCCCAAATGAACAGCAGAAAGCGGGGTATCCTCATCAAGAGTCTGTGCCCAATCCACTTCATCTTCACCTTCCGTTAAGGCAAATGATAGTACATCTGTTGCATCATCCTTGGATCGATAATCACGATTAAGCGTTCGAATGGTCTCATTATCAACAATCGAAACATCCAATTCAAACTCAAAATCAAATGCTAACTTCAAAGCAGCTAATTGTATAATTTCTTCTATCATCTGGACTTGCAAAGAATTTAAATAATTTGAATCATCAATTATCTCTAAAATCATTTACTTCCTCCTACTTCGGATATTCCACCCTTGTATGATACATACTCGCTACCCCTAGAATCAAGGAACGTCGAACGATTCTCAATTCATCTACTGTCAGACCACAGTCTGCAAACTGTCCATCATCAATCTTTCCTTGAATGATTGAATCTACCAATTCCTCTATTCCAGCTTGAGTATGCTCCTTCATTGTTCTCGATGCTGCTTCTAGGGAATCGGCTATCATTAGTATCGCAATTTCTTTTGACTGAGGAATCGGACCTGGATAACGAAAATCACTCTCAGAGATATTCATTTTCTTCTCTTTGGCTTGATAATAAAAATACTGTGTCAAGGTCGTTCCATGATGTTGTTCACAAACATCTATAATAGATTGAGGCATTTTATATTCTTCTAATAGTGCCACTCCCTGAGCCACATGATCAATAATAATGGCAGCAGACTCATCAGGCCCAACCATCCGATGCGGTGACTCAATCCCCCCTGAAACATTCTCTACAAAGAATAAGGGATGTACAGTTTTTCCGACATCATGGTAATAAGCAGCTACACGAATCATTAAAGAATCTCCCCCAATTGCCTCTACCGCATTAGCAGATAAGTTAGCAACCATAATTGAATGATGGTAGGAACCGGGAGCCTTTTCAATCAATAATTTTAAGAGGGGATGATTCAGGTTTGCTAACTGATTAAGCGTCATAGGAGCCTGGCTCGAAAGGATTTGCTCCCAATATGGAAGGAAAAGTGTTGAAATGATAATTCCCACTACATCACTCATTAAAATCATCACAAGAATAGTAGCACCTTGGTCAGAGATCAAGGGGATACTTAGAACAGTCATTATGGGAATGGCAATCAAAAATTGCCACATTAAGACCATAATCAGATTGACTCTCTGTGCCTCTCGACCTAAATCAATGTACGGCATGAGCAAGAAGGAGAGTAAGCTAGAGAACAGGTAGTAAAGACCAATAAAGGTCACCAAAGTCTGATTATCATTATCACTAATAATAAAGATTCCCATGAGATTAACAAAAATAATGACTAATATTGAAACTTGTAAATTGGTCTTATCCTTTAATAAGCTTGGCAGAATAAATAATGGGACTAAAATGGGGGCAAAATTGAGTCCAGATACTTGGATAAATTGTGAAATTTTAATCAAAGTTAATGCACTAGCTAACGCAATGGTATAAGCTGAAAAAGCCAAGCTAGCTTCTCCCAGTCTATTTTCGGGGTAAATCTTAGTAAAATAATAATAGATGACGAATGCATGGACCACAATTAAAATCACAAATATTTGACTTAAATATTGATTAGCTGATGCATCCAGATAGCCAAAAAGATCAAGTTGACGCATGTTATTCTGATTAATAATATGCCCTTCTTGAACAATCACTTGCCCTTGTAAAATATAACTTTCTTGAACCTGTTGGGCGGCTTCATCTTTTAGTCTTTTTGTTTCAGATTCTGAATACACCATTGTAGGTTTTATAAGATGTTCTAGAAAATCAATCGTCGTCTGCTTAGCAAACGAAGACATTTGTGAGGTATTAATACGAGTTCGCAACTTTTCAAACTCAGTTCGAGCTTGACTCGGCATTAATTCTTGTTCTAAAGTAATCGCCACAAAGTCTACGAGATTGCTCTGTAATTCTGATAACTCGTCCTTAGTAATTGAAAAAAGTTGCTGCAGAGAGCGTTGATTTAAGTCCGCAGCCAATTCTTGAACTATAGGATCAGCATTTAAAACCATGGATTGATAAATAATATCTTGTTCAACTGAAGATAATTGGCTAAAAGTCAGTTCCTTCTTATCTTTCAAATCAATCCCTTCAACTTCCTCTTGATCTAGCTGAAGTTGTTCTGAATACTCCGCGAGTATTTTTTCAATATCTTCACGGGAATAAGTGTCATTCCGCATATTTCGAATTAAGCCAAAGTACTGTTCAATCTTATTTAACTGCTGAATTCTAATATCTTCTTGATATAAATAGATATCCGCTACTGAATCACGAGCACGCTCACGATTAATCCTTGTTTGCTCTAAGTCCTCTATCGTTACAGGAGCCAAAATGGTATCTTCCGCTACTTGATTAAGTTGAAAATCATAAGTTTTCGGTCGAATATGTTGATAACACAATAAAAAAATATAGATAGACAAAATAATCGCCACAAAAGGGATAAAGTATTTTCCCATTTTTTGATGAATTAATTGTAATTGTCTATTCATCTTATCTTCTCCTCATTTGAGCCCATTAATTTTCTCGACTATAAGCTCGTATGATATCTGCTACTACAGGATGACGCACAACATCAAATTCATCGAATTTAACAAATTCTATTCGTTTTGTACCTTTTAATTTATGCTCAGCATCGATCAAACCTGACTTAACACCTTTAGGTAAATCTATTTGTGTTTGATCCCCATTGATAATCATTTTTGATCCAAACCCAAGACGAGTTAAAAACATTTTCATTTGAGCAATTGTAGTATTTTGCGCTTCATCAAGAATAACAAAGGCGTCATCAAGCGTTCGCCCACGCATATAGGCAAGAGGTGCTATTTCTATCACTCCTCTTTCCATTAAACGATTAGTTTGTTCCGTTCCATAGACAGTATACAAAGCATCATAGATGGGCCTTAGGTAAGGATCCACTTTTTCTTTCAAATCTCCTGGAAGGAATCCCAAATTCTCTCCAGCTTCTACGGCTGGTCTAGTTAAGATCACTTTTTTTACTTGTCCTTCACGCATAGCTTGAACCGCCATAACCACAGCTAAAAACGTTTTTCCTGTTCCAGCAGGCCCCATTCCAAACACAACATCATGTTGATGAATCGCCTTAACATACTGTAGCTGACCAAAGTTTTTGGCACGAATAGCTGTACCATCCGCTGCTCTACCAATCACTTCTTCATATAAATTAATAAAGTAATCTAGAGTACCATTTTTAGCCATTTTAACTGCTGTTATAACATCCATAGAACGAGGTGTAATATGATGTTCTAGTAATTGAAGTAAACTCAAAAGAACTTGGCGCACCTTTTCTACTTCATCTTCATCATTACCCATGATGGTAATAACTTCACCTCGGCTAGCAATCGATACAGCAAAATGGTTTTCAATCAACCGAACATATTTATCACTAATTCCCAACAATGCGATCAGCCAATCTGGATTGGTAACTGTCACTTGTTTATTAAATGCTTGTTCTTGATTCAAATAGTCGTCTCCTTTTTCGTTTTTCACTTATTTCAGATTACCACAAAACAAGTTAAAATAACATCTATTGGATAATAATATTAAGAAACAAATAGAAGAGGTTGCAAATGACTAATCTCCTGATATCAATCATGTGGAACTTTTATTAAATCACCCTCAATATATATGTTCACCTATTCCTATTTAAATAACGAAATATTTGCACCATCCGATCAAATAAAACTATTTTTTTACATATTCAATGGTCAGCATCCGATTATCCTCTGTGTATTCAGAAAAAAGTAGTGTATTCGGATCTTTTACATATAAATAACTTTTATTTCCTAATATGTAGGAAGAATAATAAGCTTCTTCTAGTTCTTTAGGTGCTCTTAGATAATTAGATAATTTATTGATAGGTAATACTTGTTCTTTGAAAATGACCTCCATCTTCCTTAAATTTTCATCCTGCTTAATAATAATACTAGTGTCTTCAAAGGAATCATCTTCTAAAATGTCTGGATGAATATCACTTATTTCACCCACATAAATTCCTTTAATATTCTCCCCCGTCGCAATTTGATGTAATTGTAATAAAGCTAATTCATTTTTATAATCTGAATCTACCCGAGAAAAATCAATCCCACCATAATTAAGGTTTTGATAACGTTTAGAGTAGTGATAAACTCCTTCATCCCCCCTTAACTCTTCCCACACTTGTTGCTGTTCATTTCCCAGACTATATTTGTTTTGATTTTGAAAATAAGCTAATATCAATATAAAAAATAAGACTCCTAATAAAATATACAAGTGTTTCAATTTATATAATCTATTCATAGAATCCTCCTATAAGAAAAAACTTATTTTAATGGATAATTAATTTGTAATTTATTGAGCAAAACTTATAAAAAAAGAGCATCACATTATCTTTTTAATTTTAATTATACACTTCTTCTGATCAGAAAGAACAATTTAATTTGAAAACATTACAAAAAAAGAGATAGGATCCCATCCCATCTCTAGTGAAAATATAAAATTTTCTTTTATATGTTGCTTAGGCGCTACGCTTAAAACTTGCGTTTACGAGCTGCTTCCGATTTCTTTTTACGTTTAACACTAGGTTTTTCGTAAAATTCACGTTTACGAGCTTCTCTCAAAGTACCGGTTTTAGAAACGTTACGCTTAAAGCGACGAAGAGCGTCATCCAATGATTCGTTATCACGAACTACTGTTTTTGACATATGGTTTCCCCTCCCCCCGAGCTTGTAGTAACCTTTCCTTAGAAAAAACATTCTAAATAAAGTCCTTCAACAATTATATCATTTATCCAATGCTTTTCAAGCACTTACGAGGGATATTTTTAGATTCTATTTTGAATAATTATCTTATTCATTTTTACATTCTTTGCAAAGTCCAAAAACTTCAAATCGATGTGATTCAACCACTACTTCACTAAGATCCGTTGTAATTTCCTGCATTGGACAGGCATCTAAAAGTAAAGTCATCCCACAACTTGTACAAATAAAATGATGGTGATGATGATGAGCATGGTCTGTCACATGACAATCATATCTAAAAAGTTGCTCCTGCTGATATTCAGTTGTCTCTAGTATACCAACCTCTACAAAATCATATAAGTTACGATAGGTAGTATTATAAGACATGGTTGGGTATTTTGCTTCGAGTGCATTATGAATATTTAAAGCCGTTAAATACCTTTGATTTTGTGCAAAAAGGGTTAAAATTTCTCTTCGTTTTTTGGTCGTTTTAAAACCAGCTTTTTTTAAGGCCTGAATTCCCTTTTCCACAAGTTCTTCAATTTCTGAAGAAATTTCCTTTTCTTGCATCTTAATAGCTTTCAAATAGTCACCTCATTTCCAGTTATGGTAAAATTAACTTAAGTAATATATTAGGGGGAAGCCATGACATCTCAAGATACAACATTGCATATTTATATCATTTCCGATTCGATTGGTGAGACTGCTCTAAATGTTGTTCGAGCAACTATTGCCCAGTTTCCTGATGTTCATTCAGTATTACATAAATTTACGTTTGTTTCAACTTCAACACGTCTACAACCTATTCTTGATCAAGCATATAAAGATCAAGCGATTCTTTATCTAACAATTGCTGATCCTGAGCTCGCAAAAGCAACTGAAAAATTTTGCCAAAATCGAAATCTCACCTATTTTAATCTCATGCAGCCAATGCTTGATGCTATTTATAATAAAACAGGTCATAGCCCTTCTCAAATAGTGGGTGCTCAACATGAATTAAGTGATGAATATTTCAGTCGAATTAATGCCATGGAGTTTACAATAAAATATGATGATGGCAAAGATCCTAAAGGATTTCAAGAAGCAGACATCATCTTACTCGGTATTTCAAGAACTAGCAAAACCCCTTTAAGTATGTATTTATCCACTTTAGGTTTCAAAGTTGCCAACCTTCCTCTTATCCCTGAAAATGAGCCTCCTCAAATTCTATTTGAAGTGGATCGCAAGAAAATCATCGGATTAACCAACGATTTAAATGTCGTTCAAAAGTTTCGTAATAACCGCATGATTGAATATGGACTTAGTGCCAATACCCAATATGCTTCAAACGAGCGAATAACAAAAGAATTACAATATGCTGATACCTTATACAAAGAATTAGAAGTCCCTGTCCTAAATGTTGCGGAAAGAAGCATTGAAGAGTCAGCACATATTATTATTAATATTCTAAATTATAATATCAAATAATAAACTTCCCTTTACTGAAGTAAAGGGAAGTTTATTAAAAATGAGTCCAAATTGCATGCTTATCTGATAGATAATGAGGAACATCCATTTGGTAAACATGTTGTAATTCTTCAGATCGAAACACCTCTTTTGCTTCATCATATTGACGAACCTCTCCTTTATCAAGCAAAAGAGCATGGCTGCCAAATTTACATGCCAGACTTAAATCATGTACAACAGATAAGATAGCTCGCCCTGGAATCTCTAACCATTTAATTAATGCTTCAAACAATTCCTTTTCAAAAACAAGATCTAAATGGTTGCTGGGTTCATCTAAAATCAATAAATCTGGCTCTTGTGCCAATACTTGTGCTAAAAAAGCTCTTTGAACCTCTCCTCCAGATAAGCTTAGCATCGATTGATCCCTCTTATCTGCTAGGCCCGTTTGCTCAATGACCTGATCTATCATCTTATAATCCCTCGCAGATAAATTCTTAAACCAGCCGGACATATGGGCATAACGGCCTAAGGCCACTATCTCCTCTACAGAGTAATCAAAATCAATCCCATGATGTTGTTCTAAGAAAGCGATTTGTTTAGCCCTATCTTTCAGTGATTTTTGTTTAAGATCTTGACCTTTAAATAAAACTTTTCCACAATAATCATACTGCCCAGCAATGGCTTTTGTAATGGTACTTTTTCCTGCACCATTTGGGCCACATACCATCAACCATTGACCTTCTAATAAAGAAAAAGAAACATTGGAAATAATCTGATGACCCGAACGATTAACTTCTAGTTGATTAACCTCTAACACTATAACCGTCCTTTCTTTCTAGCAAATATGACAAGGAAAGTAATCGTTCCAATCAGTGAAGTGATAACACCAATAGGAATTTCAACTGGACTCGCCATGGTCCGAGCCAATAGATCAGCTAACATTAAAAAATTTCCTCCAATTAAAATAACTGCAACCACGAGTTTACGATGATTGGGTCCTACTATTAAACGACTAATATGCGGAATGATTAAGCCAACGAACGGTATACTTCCAGCAACCGATACACTTACCCCAATCATAATAGAACTCGCAATAAATAAAATTATTCTTTTTCGGAAGACATTCACTCCAAGATTATGCGCAATATTCTCTCCAATAGCAAAAGCATTCAATTCTTGAACATTAAACCCTATCATGAGTCCTCCAATCACAACGGCTAATGTCAGCACAATCACATCTGGATACCTTGCTCCTGACAGTGATCCCATCGTCCAGAAAATAATCGATTTTAACTTATCATTACTAAATACAATCAACAAATTCAATGCAGATGATATCAACATCGAGAACATAATTCCTGTCAAGATAACCGTCATATTGTTCATTCTTTGATCTAAATGATAAGAAAAAAATAAAATAATTAGTAAAGATAAGAACGAAAATAGAATAGCCATAATAAAAGTTGACCCAAAATAAAGATTAGGTAAATAAAAACCAAAAGCAATTGCCAATGCAGCTCCTAATGAAGCCCCTGCTGAGATTCCCAAAGTCGAACCATCAGCAAGTGGATTTTTCAATAAACTTTGCATGGTCATACCACTTAATGAAAGAGCAATTCCTATTAAAAAAGTTGCCATTATTCGAGGAATACGAATGTTTACTAAAATATTCTGATATTGAGGGTTTACTTCCCCAACATTCAAATGAAATTGTGCTATTAATATCTTGGCAGTTTCTACAATTGGAATTTTAACACTTCCGATCGTACAGCATAATAGAAAAATAAATAAACTGATTAACAAGCCACCTAGCAAGCGGGATCCTCTCAGCATTGACTCACCTCTTTTCAACTTTTTTAATAATCTAATTAGCGATCATATACATATTCATAAAGGGTCTTTATCGCTTCCATTAAACGAGGCCCAGGACGAGTAAAAGCACTATTATCTACAGCGAATACCTGATCATTTTTAACTGCATCGATATCTTGCCACCCCTTACGCCCCATAATTTCTTCTTCAGGTGTAGGCGCTTCTGTATCATAATGCTCTGCAGTTGTTAAAATAATGCTTGGATTTAACTCAATTACTTTTTCTTCCGAGACTTCAACAAATCCTTTCTGATCCGCAAACACATTTTCTAAACCAAGCATTTGTCCCATTTCATCCATAAAAGTTTCATTTCCTGCAGTCCATAAACCATATTCTAAAGGAGTAATTTCGTAATAAACGCTTGCATCTAGCTCTTCTTCTTTTGCCTTTTGAGTATATTCTTCGAACGTTTGAGACATGTCTTCAATTAATTCATCTGCTTCTTTTTCGTGTCCAACAATTTGTCCTAGTAATTCGATGGCTTCATATACTTGATCGATCGTTTTGGCATCCGTAACAAAGACCGGAATTCCAGCTTCCTCGATACTCTTAAGTTGATCTTCTGATAACGCCATTGTCGTCATAATCACTAATTGCGGATCCAACGCCACTAATTCTTCCACGTTCAAATCCTCACCTGTAGCTACCACAGGAATATCTTGTACGTCCTCTTCAGGATAATCAACATAGGTACCACGTCCTACTAAAGTATCTCCAGCACCAATTTCAAAAAGAATCTCAGCATCAGCAGGCATCAACGAAATTATTTCAGTAGCAGGTCCTTCCTCTAAAACAACTTCTCTTCCTACCATATCCGTAATTTTTAAGGCTTGAGATGTTGATTCTTCTGCATTTACTACTGGTTGATTTGAAAAGGCCAAAGTAAAGGTGAATAAGACTCCAAAAATCGTTTTAAAAATGGTTTGTTTTTTCATAATTTCCTCCTTGCAATTTGTGTGACTAATACTCTTCTATAATACAACTTGAAATACCCATTCACTCTCCGAGAGCTTCACCTCCCTTAATTTTCATTGGTATACCAGATATTAACCAGTAAACTTGCTCAGCTTCCCGCGCCAATTCCTGATTAACTATTCCTTGTAGATTTCTAAATATTCTTGCCAACTTATTATTTGGAACAATCCCAGAACCCACTTCGTTAGATACAATCCAAACCGATATATCTGAATTTCCAACAGCTTTTAACAGTTTGAATAATTCATTTTTTAGGAATTGTTCACTAGCGCTTATCTCACTCATTGTTAAATGATCAATATATTGTTCTACTTCTTGTCCAGAAGAATTCGCATTTGCTTTCCAATAATCAAATAATATATTGGTTACCCACACCGTTGCGCAATCAATTAAGATTCCTTGATATGATTTTTCGATCTCAATAATTAGTTGATCAAGCGATTGATATTGCTCAAAAGTTGTCCATTCTTTTGGTCGACTTTGTTGATGCAATTTAATACTCCGCTCCATTTCTTCATCACCAAATTCTCTAGCCTGAGTAGCAATGTAGGCGATCGGCTCTTTTTGAGAATTCATTATATCTTGTTCCGCAAAAGAAGATTTTCCACTTTTAGCCCCGCCTGTTATATAAATTAGCTGTCCCATTTCTTTTCAATCCCACCTTCTTCAATTATCTGAATTAGCTTTTCAAAGTTTAAATGTTCTTTGACAGACTGTGCCCATTTATTGCATTCCTTCTTGCAAAATAATCCTTCATTAACTCTGTCGGGGCTTATCCAAGTATTCTGCAATATAATTGATTTCATCTTCAACTCAAAGCCCCTTTCAGATAACTAATCATGAACAACACCACAAAGATAAGCGCAGCGATACAGTACAATAGATTGATTATTTTTGAAATATCCTCTATAACAATTCTGTTATCATCATCCCCAATCCATGGCTTATCAACATAGACTCCGTGGTAATAATGACCTCCTCCTAATCTTATCCTCAAAGCACCTGCAGCTGCTGCTTCTGGAAACCCTGCATTAGGCGACGCATGTCGATAGCAATCACGTTTCAAAATTTCCCAAGCCTTTCGCCAGCTGTATCTGCATAAAAAACTTGCAATGATTATCAAAATAGCACTTACCCTAGCTGGTATATAATTAAAAATATCATCAACTTTTGCTGAAAAACGTCCTAAATAGTTAAAACGTTCATTTTTATAGGCAACCATTGAATCTAAGGTATTAATCATTTTATAAAGCATCGTTAGATAAGGCCCCCCTAGTAAACTATAAATGAGGGGTGCAACGAAACCGTCAGAAGTATTTTCTGCAACTGTTTCGATCGTTGCTTGTATCACTTCGTCTTCACTTAAATGATGAGTCTCACGTCCAACAATCATACTTACTTGCTGTCGTCCTGCCACAATTCCTTCTTTTAACAAAGCCTGTTGAACTTTTTTAGCCTCTCTTGCTAACGATCGTACACTGAAAGATGAATAATAACAGTAAATAGCTATAAGATTGGATAAATATGGATGAATTTGCTTTGAAATTATAAATATAATGCTTAATATTCCCATTGTTATACAACATAAACTAACCCATAAATATACGCCTCGAAGGAATTGTTTTTTATATGAGAGTGTAGAATCTTCAAAGCGATCCAGATAATAATAAATATAATTCCCCATAAATTTTACAGGATGTGGCCAAGAATATGGATCGCCAAAGAGCAAGTCTAAAAGAATCGCTATTAAGATCAGGACTATTCGATCCATTTTATCTCACTCCCACCTTTAACCGTTTTATAATGATTAATCTGGTATGTATCAGTTAAGCCATCTATTTCTTTCAACATCTTTGTAAGACTTAAACTCGTCTGTAAAGCTGGATCATACCAAATGGCAATAACTGAACCTGAATGGGCAATGTTAATCCCCTTGATCCCTTTCGTCTTTCTGATCGAAAGAATTTCTTTAAATAAAGGCTTTGCTCTAAGATGTTGATTAAGCTTTGCTGATTGAATAGCCAACTCTCCCAAATCCGATAGCCTCAATGGCCCAGAAAGAATTTGACTATAATCATCATATAAATGTTGATATTTCAAATAATTATCTTTCATCCATTGCTGATAAATTGAACTTTGATAGTAACTGACAGTTGAAATTATTTCGGTCGACTCTAAGCACAACAAATCAAATTGTGGATAAGCTTGGTATTTCCCATAAATCTCTCCACTTAAAAAATCTACTAATGTGAGATGGTTGAAAATTATATTATCAGTAGGTTCCACCTGGATACAAAGTTGAAAAATAGTTTCATCACTCACTTCCAAACCAAACCAGCACGCGATACTTTTGGCTAAACCTGATAAGTCTGCAGTCGAAGAACCCATCCCTTTTCCAACTGGAATCTGTGAATCAATCTCAATCATCAAATTTTCTATTTCTTGATAAGGAATTCCCCATTCCTTCGAAAGAATCTTTAGTAAGTTTTGGCATTTTGAAGGAAGTGGCGTTCTCGTTCCATTAGATGATTTAGAAATAGTGATATGACTATAACAATTAATAGGATAAGCAGATAAAAATGCTTTAGTACCTATAGCGCCCTCTACAATTTCCCCGCAACTCGCAGGTGTTTTACATTTTAAAAAAACCTTTTCTCTATTCATCATTCAATCATCTTCTCATTTTGCCCATAAACTGATACATAAGAATAGCTAGAAAAATATTAGCTAAACTGGCTACTGTTAACGGAACAAACAAAGTCACCACCACACCCCATCCTATAATAGGAATCATACATAATAAGGAGAGTCCTACATTTATCAATAGACCGATTGCTACCGCCAATAGAGTTCGAATAACTTGAGTAAATTGCTCCATATGATAACATTTGCCAAATAAATACATTGTGATCCCCATATTAAACATAATCACAATATGAGCAATCCCTCCCATAGGAAAACCAGAAGTCAAAGCAGTCGCAAAGTGACCTAAACTCCCCACCCAAAAACCTGCAATAGGGCTCATTAACATCGACGCTAGAAAAGCTGGTGCAGAATCGAGAGCAATGCTCGAAAGAAATTTAATATTAGCTCCTATAATTGATAAAGTTAGCAACAAAGCCATTGTTGTAAGTTTTTTTGTTTTCATTCTTTTCTACCCTTCTATTAACAACTTTAATAAAAAAAGACCAGATAGTTGTCACTATATCTGGTCTTTAGAATAATCTACATTGATATTTAATATGTAAAAAGTTACTAAACCCTGAGAAGTAACAATATTTATTTTGATTGGGCAGGTAACCTGACTTAGATTTCTCTTCACAGTAGCAAGGGGCTGTGTAGGACTTCCACCTACTTCCCCTGTCCAATCACTAAATGTCAACGAACATTTCATCCTTTTGAATTAAAATCGTTTATATCCAACGTTATTTCAACATAGTCTCCTTGCGGAAATTTATAATCCCAGAAACTCTTTCCTATCATTGGATCATAATAATCTTTTATCAATCTTAATACCCCTAAGTGACACATTAATAATACTGTACTTTGATTAGAAATACTAGTAAGTGTCGAATCAATTGCTAATAACACTCTGTCTTTAAAAGATAGAAATGTTTCTCCTTCCGGGAAGCAAAATGCAAATGGATTTTCTATATATTCTTTCCAAAGGGTAGGACTTTTTTGCTCAATTTCATTAGCAGTTAAACCTTCCCATTTACCAAAATCGATTTCTGATAAACCTTCCACTTTTTTTACTTTTACTGATGGGTAATGAGTGTTTTCCATAATAATTTCAGCACTTTCAACACACCTATTTAAGGAGGAAGAAAGAATAATATCTACTGATGGCTGAGTTATCCTTAACTTCTCAGCTAATTCTTTCATTTGATCTTTTCCAGTCTGATTTATAGGACAATCTAAGCTTCCATAGAACCTAGATTCTTGATTCATTTGTGTTTGACCATGACGAGCAAGTAATAATTTCATGACAATATCTCAACCATTATCAAAAATATCACTTGGCCAATTAAAACAGAAGCCCCCATCGTATCACCCGTCATTCCTCCAATTTTACGATAGACATATCGTCGATACAGAAAAATCATCCCCATACTCATTACATAGGCTAAGAACCATTTCAAATTAAGTAAAGATAAGAATAATAAATAAAACAGCTGACAAATAACGATTTGATTAGGTTTAATTCCTTCAAATAAACTTCCTAATCCCGCTGGATTCTTACCCACATAATGTAAATTAAAAAAAGTTAGCGTGAGTAATGAACGTCCAGTCGCAGCCCAAACCAATGGAAGCATCCAGTCATTAACATGTCGATCAATAAAAGCCTGACCAAAGAGATATGTAAGTAGAAAATAACATATTAGAACAACGGTCCCGTTTGACCCAATTAAGGAATCTTTCATAATTTCAAGCATTTTATCTGGCTTTCTGCCAGACAAAAGACCATCAAATGTATCGGCCAGAGCATCATAGTGAAAAGCATTCGTCAAGATAACATCAAATACCATCACAAGTCCCCAAGTAAGATAAGCATCTAGCATATGACTCAATACAAACCAGAAAAAAGCTAACAAACTTCCATATAGAATACCGTAGAAAGAGAAAAATACTATACCTTCTTTGAATTGTTTGTCTGGTTCTTCAACCAAATAGTTAATAGGAATCTGAGTGAAAAACTGAAAACATAGAATAATCATTTTTATCACACAAATTCTCCTATCCTGATAAAATTTGAAAATTTCTCTTGTAAATGATACGCAATTTGAGTAGTGCCTACCATTAATAATGATGTTGCAGGACCCCTCAATTGGTAGATTTGAGGTAGAGCATGAATTAAATTGATTAAAAAAACAGCACAAATATTTATGCGAAATAATTCTAACAAAGAAACTCTTACAGCCATTTGGGCAATAATTCGAGGTGGAACGCACACCTTATCATGCACTTTATTTCTCATTTCTGCTGAACTATCAGAAGCTGTCATACAAACTAAATCATCTGTGACGGTTATAATCGATATGTCACAATAATGTCTTGTTGTGCTCTCCATCAAATTTCCACCCATTTCATTGCTTCAGTTATATTAGATAATAAATCTGTTCCTTTTGCCCACTCTCTTTCAGTCCCCAAGCAACAAGTATGAAATTGGATCTGATCACGATAGCATGACTGACGTGAATGAACGTGTCCCATACAACTATATTTAATCGGAAAATCTCGATAAATCTTATCAAAATCATTCGTTGAGATAAACGCATTAAAATAATCAATATCTTCTTGAAATTTTGGATCCGATGGAATTTGCAGCTCAGGAATCGTCACCATATGAGTCACTAAAATAATGTGATCCGTCCGAAAAATTCCAAGCTGCTCTTCCACTTGCTCACAAAAATACTGAGACATTGAGGAATCGTCTTTCCCCCAATAAATTTTCTGTTTATCCATCCAGTGATAGCCTTGATAATACCCTTTATCTAAAAACGCCTTACTATGTCGGCCCTTATTAGCATAGTGATTATACCAGGCACAAGTGCCGATTAATAACCAATCTTCCTGTAATAATATGGGTTCACGCATCAGGCTCTGAGGATGTTCCTGATAAAGTTTCAATAAATCCCACGCATCTTGCTTATTAGACCAAAAATCATGATTTCCTGGTACAAAATAAGTAGGAAACCCTAGGAAATCCTGTAATTTTTCCATAAAGTGAATAGTTAAAAGATAATCATTAGAAATATCTCCAGCCACCACTAAAAGGTCAGCATTATTCGCTTGACACACATTTTTAATCTTCTCGAAAAGATCAAATTTTGTGTACGTTGTTTGCAAATCATAATGAATATCAGCTATAAAAGCTATCCTCATACCTAACCTCAATCTTTAGTTACTCAATGATTAAACCCATCTAACTCGATATTTACTACGAGGGTTAGCTATTTCTGTAGTAATATCATAAAATGCTAACACAATATTATCTCTAACACTTTTATTAATCACTAAATATATAGGATCCCTAACAACTAAAGTTTCCACAATTTTTATTCTTTCTTGATCAATATCTTCAGCCATACGTCCCAAACGAACAACGCCTACTGTCTTATGACGCAAAATCGCTTCATGCACCACTTCATCACTAGTTGTATTAATAATATCTAGGGGTTCATTTAAGAAAGGAAATATATTTTCACTCTTATAATACTCGGTCTCATCAATGACTAAAGGATATTTAGCTAAATAATCAATGGTCGTATATTCTTCCTGAAAAATAGTATGATTCACACATACTCCAACTTTTTCTTCGCCAATCTGAACACTTTTAAAATCATTAGGTAGCATATTGCCAGAAATAATTCCGACATCAATCTCACCCTTTAACAGTTTTCCAACTGTATCCTGATTATTTGAACCAATAAGGGAATATTTTACCCCAGGGTATGCTGCTCTCATTTTTTTAATAGCAGGCATAAAATATTCATAACAATAATAATCATGTCCCTGCAATTTCAACTGCTGAACACCATTCCCCTGAATGGCAATCTCTTCAATCGCTTTTAATTCATGAATGATTTTTAATGAACGCGCATATAATTCATGACCAGCTTTCGTTAGCTGATATTTTCCTTCACCTCTAACCAGCAAGATTGTTTGCAATTCTTCTTCCAAATACTGAATATGTTTCGTCACAGTTGGCTGTGAATAATTCAACTTAATGGCTGCTTTAGACAAGTTAAGTTCTTCTGCTACTACTTGAAAAGTCTGAAGTGCTTTTATTTTCATAAGTTCCCTACATTCTTTCAGATGAGATCATGTGCTTACCGAAAAACTTTCCCTGATCGTTCATAAAAAGTTTCCTGATGATCCATTTGGTGATTAACTAAACGTGCAACCACAAAAAGATAGTCCGATAATCGATTAAGAAACTTTAACACATTAGGATTAGATTCTGTTTCATTTTGAAAAGAAACAACACATCTTTCTGCTCTTCGACAGACGGTTCTAGCATAATGTAGCATACTCGCTTCGAGAATCCCTCCAGGTAATATAAAAGATTCAATTTTAGCTGGAATATCACTATATGCATCAATCCGTTCTTCTAACCAATCGATTGCTTCTTTTTTGGTACGATAGTCCATGTAACCATGAGGAGTGGCTGTATCTGTACCGCAATCAAATAACAATTGTTGGATTTCCTGCAACTCTTCCTTAACCGTTTGTTCAATATTAGGGTAAGAAATAATAACACCCACTAAAGAATTAAGCTCATCAATTGTTCCATATGCTTCTACTCTAATGTGATCTTTAGGAACAACATCCATACCAATAATTCGAGTTTGACCTTTATCGCCTGTACGAGTATAAACTTGCATCTAGCTCTCCCCTATCATACTTTATTCTTCAGTATCTGTTTCCATTTCAACTGATTCATCTTTATTATACGTCAAAATTGGAAATCGTAAAGTCTGCTCTAGCAATTCCATGGCAGCCTTTTCATGCGCAGTGGCTAGAACTCCTAAAGAAGACATAATATAATCATGATCTAAAAGTATTATCAATTCCTTTTTTGGTAAGAGTTTTAAAGAATCACGTGTTTTTCGTATTTTTCCTAGAGTTGTTTCTGCTCTTGATAGGTGGGTCAAAGCTCCCCCCGTCCCAATCACAAATCGCACGCGACTTAAGTCTTTACCTTCTGCTAAAGTAGAACGTCCCGTTGGTCCATAGACATAGCGAATAGATCCCACATGACGATCAACAGCAGTTAGAGTAGCGGTTTCCGTTAAGAGACTGAGAAATTCTCTTTCCTCTTCCGTTGTGGGGATCCCTGTGTAACTTTCCTTAATTTTATCAACATCAAAACCTTGCTCCTCTAACTTCTCTCTTCCATAAAGATCAACGACATGATCAAAATTTACATAGAGACCAATATCTCCTTCAACGGTTCTTTTTGCTAGAGGCTCAGGTGCGGTTGAAATTTTATTAATATAATTTGTTCCTTTGGTAACAGAGTGAACATCTGTTGTTGCCCCACCTACATCAATCACCATCACATCCCCCACGTATTGATGGAAAAGTTTAGCGATATTCATCACAGATCCTGGCGTTGGTGAAATCGTTCCGTTCACCATCTCGTAGATATGTTCCATCCCGGGAGCATGAATAATATGCTTTTCAAAGGCATCTTGAATTACTTTCCTGGTGGGTTCAATATTTAAATCATCTATTTTCGGGTAAACATTTTCCACCAAAAATACTTCTTGATTACTATCTTCAAAAATCAACTTAATTTCTTCCTGATTTTCTATATTTCCTGCATAAATCACAGGAATAGTTAAACCTATTCCTGCGATCATTTCACTATTATCGAGAGCCGTATGCCGCTCTCCATAATCAACACCACCTGCAATTAAAATAATATTAGGATCTGATTCTTGAATTTTTTTCAAATCACTTCGTCTTAACTTTCCCGCCGTAACAAAGCGGATGACTGCACCTGCTCCTAGTGCTGCTTCTTTCGCAGCACGAGCAGTCATATCAAACACTAAACCATGGACTGTCATTTTTAGACCACCTGCAGCTGAAGATGCAGCAAACATTTCATTATATTGTAACTCATCTACTTGTAAATTATCTTTTAAATTTTCAATACTATTTTGTAGTCCGATCCTGACATCCCCATCTTCAACTGTGGTTTTTGACTGACCTTGACCAATAAATGAAGGTTTTTCTCCACTAGTAATTCCATTAAAAGCATTCACAACTGTTGTCGTTGACCCAATTTCAGCTACAAGCACATCTACTTTCATATTAGTTCTCCTTCTCCATTTGCCAACGTTTTTCGACTAAAGCAGTGGCCACATCGACTCCTTTACTTCCACGTCCAAAAGCAGCATCCATACCATTTTTGAGTCCAATCTCTGGAATAACTTGCGTCCCTCCAGCAGCCAAGATAATACGATCCCGTATTCCTTTTTCAATCGCTAAATCATTGATACGCTTCATATTCTTATAATGAATATCATCATGGGAAATAATAGTAGAGGCTAAGATTCCATCAGCATTCAACTCAATTGCAGCATCCACCATTTTTTCCACTGGCACACTAGTACCTAAATAATGTACTTTTATTCCGTACTTTTCAATACCGCCATGTTTAATATCAATAATTTCCCGCAATCCAACAGAATGCTCATCTTCTCCAACTGTACCTGCCACAAGGGTCATCCCTTTACGTTTAATATCGGCCATAATTTCATCATCTGTTAATACTTCTGGTTCTTCAGGTACAATTAAAGTTTCTTTATTAATTGCAAAAGATAAACGCCCTTTCATCTCAATTCTTGTACCTTCAGCATATTGAAGAACTTCAGTATTAATGACTTCACACTCTTCTAAGCCCATTTTCTTACCTATTTCTAGGGCTGCAAATTCTGCCACTCGTTTTGATTCAGGCAACATGAATGTGAGTAGGATGATACCATCACCTTTCCACTCAGCTTCTGGATGAATTAAGCCTTCCTCACGATACTTTTTAGTTTCTTCTAAACGAAGGTTTACATTATCATTTTCATCTAATTCGTCAATATAAACGATCTTACTATGATCTTCTAAAGTGGATCCTTTGATTAGTTTACTTGGATCTTCAACAGCGCTTTCATTATATTGGGCTACATTATTATAACCAAAATGAGCCGTAACAGGTGCTAAGTAATCTTCATCACGCTTATAAATCGTTCCTGCGCCAATTCCTCCATTAATTTCCCGTTTAATACCATCTTCATTTCGTTCAGGATAATTACCAGAATCAACAAACATAGTATTTTCAACGGCATTAAAATAGCCTCCCTGCTCTACAATGGCTTCCATAAATAGAACCGCTCGTTCTTTTAACTCCCGAGCCTTTTCACGAAGAGGTCCTTCATCTTTTAATTGTACCATTTCATTAAATCCATCTAGACCCTGGAAGACTTGCTTCGCTGTATCCACCGCTTCAATATTATAAATGTGCCATGGAACGTTACGCCCTTCATCAGGAGTAATCGTCGATTGAATATCTGCGCTAGTCAACTTCGAAATTAGTAAGTTTAATGTATGTGTCACAGTCGCTTCTCGAGTTGAAGCTTCCATATATTTTGTATTTTGTTGTGCACGCATTCTAAAATCAGCAAAGAACTCTCTTAAAGCTACGGCATACGGCAAATCTAAGTACATCGATGGAGCAGGAGGTGCAGTTGGTGGAACCGTTGAAAGACATATATTAGATGGTTCAATTCCAACTTTATAAGAAAAAGCAGTATTAATTGCATGTTGCACCATTAATTCTGGCATGACTTTCCATGCTTCTCGTGCAGTTGCATTAGCATTATGGGCTCCATCAATTTGTGCAATATCCGCCCAAGCCATTACTTTTTTAGCTTCGCAAGCATCCACAAAAGAACGAACCATATTTATATTCCGATACAGAACATTATATTGAGGATCTTGGTGCGCTCCATTCACACCCTCTTCAGCAAACATTACTGCAATCTCAGGACCAGCAATTCCAGATATATAAGAGTGATAATTAATCGGACGTCCAACTTCCTCTTCGATCATATCCAAGGCTTTTCTTTGAGCACGGACTTGTTTACGAGTAATTGGAATACCACCAACTCCTTGAGGAGTTCCTTCAATTAAGCCATCAAAATGCGACTGACCAGCCGTCCGAATAACCATAATATGGTCGGCCCCATGCCAAGCAGCCATTCTCATACGGCGAATATCATCCTCAAAGCGTCCTGATGCGATTTCTGTTGTGATTGTAGAGGTCCCTTGGGGATCAATATTATCAAAGTATTTAGCAGATGGAAGAGGCACCCCTTGTTTTAAACTTTCTGACATATCTTTATACTCAAAGGAATGCATTTTATAAAGGGGTTTTGGTGTTCTCCAAACCCATCCGCGTCTTTTGGGTTTGTAGTCTTCTAACTTGTCTAAAATTTGATGAATATCTAATTTCACATCTCTTTGCAACTGGTCCTTATTCATTATGTCCACCACCTTTAAAAATTTCTAAGACTTGATCCCAATGATTTCCATCTCCTAATTCTTGTCCAGCTGTACGGATATCAAGATCATTTTCTTTAGCAATACGATAAACAATATGACCAGCGCCTTTTCCCATCAAATCATGCTTTAAAACTTGATCGACCACAGCGGTTGCCTCAATAGAGGAAAGACCCATCCTTAACAAAACTGATCTCTCAATCGAAGGAGAAGTGTATTCATGACCCAGGTCTAATAAGGGTTGAACAATTTCTTCAGCCAATTGCCAAAACCTATCCTTCAATTCTTCATCAGAAAGATTCGCTAAATGTTGTCTTTTCTCATCAAACATATCTTTGTTAGTCATTTTTAAACCCCCTCTTTTATTTCTTTAATAAGCAATTGAACCTCTTCAATTGTAGAATTAAGTTCCTCTGCAATGTATTCTAATTCTACATCAGATAAATCTTCTTCTGTTTGTGATAAGATATTTTTCACTCTCGATTTATAGACACGTTTAAGATCCATATCTCTTGCTTTTATCATGCCTGGATTTTCCGGTAGAATAATGCTTTCTCCTGGAACTTCATCATCTGGATTACCAAAATGAATATCAATGCCATTCTTTCTAGCAAATGAGAGTTGTGGTTGCACACTCTTGCCTGCTCCAGTATATTCGGTTTCTTGTACTAATATAATTTGTTCCTGATCCATCTCTTGAGCAAGAGCAAAAGCAGCAGCTAACGATGTATTACCTGCTGGACCTTTCTCCAAGCCTTCTAACCAGGCAAGGCTTTCTGTGATATAGAAAACTTCGCCTTGTTTCACTGTTACATAACGTTCCATATATCTGAATGGACGTGCAGCAGATCTTGGAACATCTGACCGATCTGGATTAGTTGAGAAAGGTACTCCAAATCCAGTATGACCCGTTGTAAAAGATTTACGATTAAAATCTTTATCAGATGCCATATGAAGTCCTTTTAAATCTACACTAGCAGCCACGATTTGACTCGAAGTATTGCCTGCTTTTCGTATTCCTCTAGCAGTTCCTGTTAAGTTACCTCCACCAGCATTCGTCACGACTACCACATCAGGTTGTTTTCCAATTTGATCATTAAATTGTTGGACTATCTCGTAACCTAGAGTCTCAACCCCAGCAATTCCAAATGGAGTATATAAAGAAGCATTAAAGTAACCTGTTTCTTCTATAATTTTCAAAAATTCATAAAATAATTCGGGGCCTACGGATAACTGAACAACTTCTGCACCTAATGCTTCACACTTACGAGCTTTTTCTACAATTTCTGGTTGACCAACTTGCTCTGAGTCAAAGCATTCTTGTACTACAATACATTTTAAACCTAACTTAGCTGCATGACAGGCTACTGCTGCGCCATAATTACCGCTGGTTGCAGTCACAACCCCTTCATAACCTAATTTTTTTGCATGATAACAAGATATAGAAGCCCGTCGATCTTTAAAAGAACCAGACGCATTACATGCCTCATCTTTAATAAAGATTCTAGCGCCTTTACCTTCTGGTGCATATTTACGAGCAAGTTTCGTAAGGTTTTTCAACTCAACAATTGGTGTATTCCCTACTCCTAACTCTAATTGGATCTTGCGCATCTCATCCATTTCATAACCAACTTCAGACATCATTGCTTCATAATCGAAGGCAGCCCCCTCTAATTCAAATTTTGAAAAATCAATTTGAAGAGAATTATTCATTATTTCGTTATTACGGCCCATTACCGCCTCATAAGACTTATCTAACAATTCACTTACACCTCTTCCATTTCTTTACTTAATTGCGAATGAATTTCTGTAATTTCAGGCACATATTCTCCAAACGAGTGATCAAAATAAGGTTGCTCCACTACCAGCTCCCCAACCACTTCACGACCCGTAACTGTGGTAATGTGGACCTCTTCTCCAATTTCACCATCATTATTTAGAAAGCCTTTTACCCACATCACTAATGGCACTTGTTTAGTATCTTCCGGAACTTGTGGAGCTCTTTCCGTAGGGGATAAAACGATATTTTTAATTTGTACCCATTCACCTTTTTTAGCCAATTAAATTCCTCCTGATCTTAAATAGTTATTTAACAATTTTTTTATTTTCTTTTATTTGTTCTCTAAAATCTCCTAAGATTGCATGTGGAATTGGTAAGTCGATCATTGTCACTACCCCTGCTTCTGAGTTAATAACTTTCGGAATCATATTAACTAACATTGCAATTGTTCCTAAACCACCTTCAATTTCAGGTGAATTAACCATATTTACCTTAGGTGTTCCATCAATAATAACGTAGTCTCCTGTATCAATTCCCACTTGTTCTGGTTCAATCTGTTGAGGATGATCCATTGTAAAGAATTCTTCCCCGTTTACCATCCCCTTAGCAGTCATTGCCACTCCTGCTACTGAGCCTGCTTTAGCTTCTCCATAAGGAGATTTCCGATCTACATCTGTTACAATAGCTTCCATTCCTGTTTCAAAATGTTCTAATTCCACTCCTAGTGCATCTGCCATCATTTGAACGGACTCTGCAAATCCAACATGTCCTGACATCTTACCAGCTGCCTTACGCTCTTCAAACTCCTCAACACTAATTCCAATCCCTTGTTCCTCCATAACGGCCGGACCAAATGGAGAAAGTGAATTAACACGACGAGACGTAATTTGTTTCACATCAACTAATGCTCCTGTCATGACTAATACTAATAGATCCATAATATGTCCTGGGTTAATCCCGGTTCCCAAAACAGTCACATCGTTTTCTTTTGCCAACTGGTCTAACTGCTCAGTTAATTCCGGACTCTGAGCTTTTGGATAAGCCATTTCTTCAGCACTCGAAATGACATTCATTTTATTTTCAATAATTTTTTTAATCTTATCAAAAGAACTTTCCACAAAAGAATCAGTACAAAGCACCACAATATCTGCATACTCAGGTTTGATATATTCTTCCACTGTTCCTACTTTGATATTTTCTTTTTCAGGGAATTCTTCTCCTAACACTTCAAAAAGAGGCTTTCCAACTTTATCCCCAATATCAATCGCCCCTACAATATCGACACCTTTTTTCTTCAATAAAGTTTTCGCTACACCTGAACCCATTGCCCCAATTCCCCAAATTACTACTTTTACATTTTCCATATATACTTCCTCCTATTTTTTAAATAAATTTTTTATCTACATATTGACTAGTAAAACATGACAATAATCCACCATAAGTTACATCAAATTCAACCATTCCTCCTATCTGATAATCCTCTTTTGCATTAGTAAAATCGATAATCGTATGGTCAGAGGAACTCCCAATAATTTGGAGTCGACTGTCTCTTGGTATCATATTCTGGTGACTAATATCTTGTCGTCCTATAGCAAGAATCCCTCTCCGCATTTCACCTTTATCTTCGAACACAGGCTTTTCCCCGAAAGCATCTTGACCACTATTTCCAATCGGTAAAGAAGGTTTATCTTTATATTCAATAATTTCAGCTTTTAAAGTAAAAACATTCTGATACATCTCTGCTATCCTTCTGCCAAAGGCCGTTTCAACACCTAAAACAAAAGCCTCACCAATTCTCAGCAAATTAATACCTTCTGGGATTCCTTCTGCTTGATCAAGTAAATATAATGAGCTAGAATTTCCACCTGAAATTAATTTAAGATCATAAGAAAAACGTTTTTTCACTTCTTGTTTATAATCAACTAGTTTTTGCAAAGTAACAGGTTCAGGTATAATCGCTCCATAGCAGGTAAGGTTAACCCCTAAACCTACTAACGAAACAGCTTCCATCTTCAATATTTCTTCTATATATTCCATCAATTGACTTGAGCTAAAGATACCTTCACGAAGATCACCCAGGTCTAGCATCAAAATAATTTGATGCACTTTTCCTAATTCACTTGCTTTTTGATCTAAGCGTCGAATGGTTTCTATCTCAGAATTTAAACTGATATCTGCAAATCGCACGACCTCCTCCGCTTCACTTAACATCGGAATTCTTAACAACATTTTTTCTTTTGTTAAATTGTTAGGATATGATTTTAAATTAGTTATTCTTGAATCTGCTAAAAAGGCTATTTCCTCTATTTCATTATAGATAGACACCAATTTAGGATGTGCACTAAAAACCTTTGTTACCGCAGCGATCGCAATTCCATTTTTTTGCAATTTTTTTGATAAGTACTCAAGATTATGTCTTAATTTCACAGTATCCGTCACGATGCAAGGTTGCACCATCTTTTCGCCCCCCTTTAAGCTCATTATAGCGCTTTCATTTTGTGTAACTATTCAGATTCGGAATAGTCAGCATTCAATTCCCTTTGATTCTGTCGCTTATGCTTAATCATTTGCAATAAATAATAAACGATGACAGCAATGATAATTCCTACTATAGCGATCAACACATTATTTAAAGAATCTGCTAAGATCATCCATAGACTAACGCCTATTGCCAAGATAGGAATAATCATTCCCCCAGGAACACGATATTGATCTTTAACACCTGGCAATTTCTTACGTAAAACTAATACAGAGTAACAAGTTGGAATATATTGGAAAAAGTAGAACACCACACTTAAACTTGCTAGCACTTCAAATGAGCCCGTCAAAGCAAAAAGAGCAGCTACAATTGCCGTTATAATAATTGCAACTTTTGGTGTTCCGTTTTTATCTTTATAAGCAATGATTTCAGGCAAGGCTCCACTATCTGCGATTGCTTCCAACATTCGAGGACTATGAGTAGAATCTCCAACATTTAATCCTGCAAGAGAAACAATAGCGGATATCGCAACGAACCAATAACCCCAAGGTCCTACAATTTTTGCAAAAGCTTCTTGAATAGGTGCCGATGAATCTAATAAATTCGGTCCTAACATAGAAATAGAAGTAGCAATCAATAAAATATAAATACTTGAAGTAATCAGTAAAGATACAATAATAGCAATAGGAACATTTTTCTTAGCATTTCTTATTTCCCCTGCTACTATTGGTAGAGATTCAAAACCGACAAAGGCATAAAAGACTGTCATCGCTGTACTGGCCATTGCTTTGGCTACTGAAGAACCTTCTGCTGTTTGAACAAAAGGTGTCCAATTACCTGCTTGAAATCCTCCACGAATAAAGAAAATTCCAATTACACCAACCAATACCATAGGAACAACTTTCGCAATAGTGACTGTAATTGTAAAAATCTTAACGGTTTTAATGCCAGCTAGATTAATAAAAGTCAAAAAGATAATGATAAGAACAGCTAATGGGGTTGTAAAAGGTGCTAAAACCGGAAAAGTGACCCCTAAAATTTCTGACAATCCACTAGCCGAAGCAGACCAAACTACAGTGACTGTAAACCAAGATAAGATTCCTATTACAAATGCTGTCTTCTCTCCAAAGCTGGCCCTGGCATATTGATAAGCGCCTCCATTCTTATCAAAATATCCCGCAACTTCAGCAAAACATAAGGCTAATAGAAATACCAGTCCCGTACATAAAGCCATAGCAATAATTGAAGCTGGTCCTAAATCAGCATAAATTGTTTTAGGTAATAGTAAGATACCACTTCCAAGGACAACATTTATTCCGTATAATATCGCCCCTCCTAAACCAAACTTAGCAGCTTCTGAAGGGCTGTAATTCTCTTTTGTTTTCATTTAATTCTCCTTTAATTTTGATCTAGCAACACACCAACCAATCCTACTTTCCCCCTTTACTTTCTTTTATGAACACTTTATTCTTTCTTGCAAGTGGAACTAATTCAACAATCAAGACACCTCCAATAATCAACATCGCCCCGATTAAAGTTCTGATAGTTGGATAGTCCTTTACAATCAAAATTGAAAAAAACATTCCAAAAATCGATTCCAACGACATAATTAAGACTGCCTCAGTTTCAGATGTAAATTGTTGTGAATAAGTTTGTAGTAAAAAAGCAATCATTGTACAAAATACTGCTAAATAAATGACAGTCATATTTGACTGATGGTTAGAAAAATCGAATGTTTGACCTTCGATCAAAGCTACTACATTCGCCAAAAATGCTGCCGTAATCATCTGAATCGAATTGATCACCAGCGGATCTTCTTGTTTCGCAAACATATCGGAAAACAAAATTTGCCAAGCGAAAAAGAAAGCAGAAATTAACGTCAACAAATCCCCGAGATTAAAAGCAGCTAACCGGCTAGTCATCGACATAACACCAATCCCAACTAGGGTTACTATTGCCCCCAAATAATCATAACTTTTAATTTTTCTTTTCATGACTGTAGCCGCTAAAAAAGGAACTAAAATCACATTGAAAGCTGTCAGAAATGCATTCTTAGTGGGACTAGTATAAAATAAGCCAACCGTTTGAAATATATAAGCCAAATACAAAACAATTCCTAATAAAACACCTTTTTTGATTACTAAAAAAGGAGCTGATAAAATTTTTGTTCTAAAAATAACTAGTAAACAGAGAGCCGCAATCGAATACCTCAGCGCTAATAGTTGGTATGGAGTAAAGGACTGCATTGCTAACTCGTTAAAAGCAAAACTTGACCCCCATATCATGGCCATAATTAAGAGGCCGATCCGTCCTTTATTAAGTTCTTTCATAAAGCACCCCCACACCACAAATTGATAACGCTTACAGATAGTTTATCCGTTTTTACTTAGATTTTTATTCATTCCCTGAATACTTACTATTCTCATTATTAATTAATGTTTAAACGTTTACAATTTCGAATAATCATTTTAGTATGATGTAAAGAGAAGGAATCTTTTTATTCTTTAGTTTCACTAAATATTTAGCATTATGCGTATTTAGGCATCAAAAAAAGACTAGAAAAAATTCTAGTCTTTTTTATTGCTATTATTCAAGCAAATTATCAAAATATTTCCAATCATGAAAAATAATCTTTTGTCTGGTAAAGGTTATTTTACCAGATAAATTTAATTCTTTGACGACTCTTCCTGCTGTCTCACGAGTTGTTCCAGCTACAATCGCCAATTCCATAATTGTTAAAGGATGCGGGATAATCATATAATCTCCCATTCGTTTTCCCATATCATACATCCAAATCGCCAGCGTCTGTATCACTCGAATACTTGCGCTCGAAACAGCTGTCATTTGAACGCGCTTTTCTAAGAAGTATTGGATACTTGCTAGATTCTGATACATATACTTTAATTGTTCAGAATTATTAAAGATAATACTCTCTATTATCTTCTTAGGAATAAAAATAATATCCAAATCAGTTGCAGCAAAAGCATCATAAATATGATGATCTTTAAAGAAGAATTCTCCATATGGAAAAAAGCTTTCCTCAGCAACATAATCTAAGTATCGATATTCCCCACTTTGATCAGCTCTCTCTAAACGAACTAATCCCTTAAAGAGGAAATAACTATAAATAATTGGATCTTCCCGAAAGAAAATAATTTGTCCCTTGGGAATATGATGGAATAAAGCTGAAGCCGTTATTTCATTGGCTTCTTCGATCGTTAAACGCGAAAAAAAATCATAAGTATACAATTGTTCAATGTAACCTTCAATATCACGATTGACCATAAAATCTCCCTTCTATCAAAAATTTACTGAACTGGATCCAATAATTATCTTGTATAGAAAGGAAACTTAAATAATGCCTATTAAGAATTGAAAGATTCCTTCTCTATCACGATAATATTTTTTTCATTATCTCATCTTTCAATTCTCTTTGCAATTTAGTATGATTAATAAATAAATTTACATTTTTTCAGGCGCAGCAATTCCTAATAAACTTAAAGCATCTTTTAAAACAATTGTAATAGCTTTAACTAATTGAATTCTAGATTCTAACTCTTCATTCTCATCTAAAATTCTAACTTTAGCGTAATATTTATTAGATAACTGCGCTAGAGAAATAGCGTACTTCGCAATTACTGAAGGCTCAAATTGTTCTGCTGCCCGAATGATAACTTCAGGATATTGTTGTAATAATTTCACAATTTCCCAACTATGTTCATCATTCAAGCGATATGGATGATCTGTAGCTACTTCTTTGCCGTATTTTCTTAAAATTGTATTCAAACGAGCATAAGTATATTGAATATACGGACCTGTCTCTCCTTCAAATTGGACAATATCATTCAAATTAAAATCAAACGTATTTTGACGGTCTGATTTTAAATCATGGAAGACAACCGCACCAACCCCTACTTGTTTAGCAATTTCATCTTTATTCTCAATATCTGGATTCTTAGCGGTAATTTGCTTATCCGCTATTTCAATCGCCTCTAATAAAACTTTTTCTAAAAGGACAATTTTACCTTTACGAGTCGATAATTTCTTACCGTTTAACGTAATCAAACCGAATGGAATATGGTGCATATCATCTGACCACTCATTCCCTAATTCTTTTAAGACAGCCTTCAACTGTTTAAAATGATCGCTTTGCTCATTCCCAACAACATACAAACTTTTGACAAAATCAAAAGTACGCTTACGATAATAGGCAGTGGCTAAATCACGAGTAAGATAAAGTGTAGCGCCATCAGATTTTTTGATTAAAGCTACTGGTAAATCATATTTACTTAAGTCAACAATTGTCGCTCCCTGCTCAATCTTAGATATTTTCTTCTCCTCTAATAAATCTAAAATTTCTCCCATCTTATCATTATAGAACGATTCACCTGTATAGTAATCGAAATTAATATTTAAGAGTTGGTAAACGCGTTTAAATTCATTAATTGATTCTTCTTTGAACCAATTCCATAGTTCAGTATATTCTGGATCTCCATCTTCCAACTTTTTAAAGGCTTGACGAGCTTGATCATCTAGCTCAGGGTTCTCTTCAGCTTTCTCGTGAAAATCAACATATAATTTAACTAATTCATTGACTGGATCTGACTTAACAGTCTCTTCATCTCCCCAACCCTTATAAGCAACAATCAACTTTCCAAATTGAGTTCCCCAGTCGCCAAGATGATTAATCCGAATTGGTTTATAATTTATCTTTTCTAAGATGAGGGCAATGGATTCTCCAAGTACTGTTGAACGAAGATGTCCCATCGACATAGGCTTAGCAATATTAGGTGAAGACATATCGATCGGAACATTCCCATTCTTTCCGATATCTGTTCTACCATAATCTTGTCCTTTTTCGATAATTTCCGCAATAACATTTTGAGCATGTTCTTCTCTTTTAATAAAGAAAT
Organism: Facklamia lactis; assembly: GCF_015863205.1. Taxonomy (GTDB): domain Bacteria; phylum Bacillota; class Bacilli; order Lactobacillales; family Aerococcaceae; genus Facklamia; species Facklamia lactis. Next base: position 94,472 of record NZ_JACBXQ010000002.1, read on the forward strand.
TAATATAAGCTCCTACTACATTGATTTTTTCAAACAAATTAGAATCAATTTCTGCTGCTACTTTCTCTGCTATTAAATTAGGTGCCATACGATAAATTTTGGCTAAGGTAAATACCGGAAACGCATAGTCTCCATATTCACTATTACTTGGTTTTTCAATCAATTTATCAATTTCTTCTTTAGATAAATGCTCTGACAATTGGGCATACAAACTCTCTATAATTAAATCTTTTACTGACATGATTTTCTCTCCTTTTTTTCATAAAAAAACAGCCCCTAGAACGATGTTCTAGAGGCGTATTAACATACACGGTACCACTCTAATTCATTGCACAATTTTTGTACAATCTCTGCAACGATAACGTGTTGTTGACGTGGTAAACTACTAGTGATTTCATCTACCCAATATAAGAATGCGCTTCAACCATGGTTGTATCATCGGCTCCCATCATCCCGACTTGCTAAAGACCTTTCCATTGTCTACTCTTTCTCATTTCGTTTAATTATTAATTTTATTCATTATACCTTGGAAAAGAAAAGGAATCAAATGTTATTTTTCAACAATTGTTCCTGCATTTTCTTCAATCAATGCTTGTAAGTTTTCTAATGAAGTAATAACCGCTTTTCCTTCTGGACTATTTTCTACAAAGTTTATTACCGCTTCAACTTTAGGTAACATAGAACCAGGCGCGAACTGTTCTTCTTCAATATATTTTTTCAAATCAGAAACTTTAACATTTTCTAACTTTTCTTGGTTCGGCTTATTATAATTAACAAACACATAGTCAACACCAGTTAAGACAATAAACATATCTGCTCCCAAATCATTAGCTAGTTTCTGAGAAGCAAAATCTTTATCAATAACGGCCTCAACTCCTATTAACTTCCCATCTTCTTCAATCACAGGTACACCGCCACCACCAGTAGCCACCACAACATGGCCTGCTTCTACTAATGCTGAGATGGAGTCGATTTCCTTAATTGCAACCGGTTTTGGAGAGGCTACTACTTTTCGCCAACCACGTCCTGCATCTTCCTTAAAGGTTACTTGACTTTCTTCCATTTGCTTTTTAGCTTCTTCTTCCGTATAAAACGGTCCAATTGGTTTTGAAAGATTCTCAAAAGCAGGATCAGCTTTATCCACAATCACTTGGCTAACTAAACTAACTACTGACTTATCGATGTTTAATTTAGCCAATTCATTTTGCATCGCGTTTTGTAACCAGTAGCCAATACTTCCTTCTGTCATTGCTACTAGAGAATCAAGTGGAAATGCTGGGTTTTTCTCTGAATCAGCTGCGATATTCTGTAATAATAAATTCCCAACTTGAGGTCCATTCCCATGAGTAATAATTAATTCATCACCATTTTGAATTAATTTTACAAGATGTGATGCTGTCTGTTTCAATGCTTCTTTTTGTGCTTCGGCAGTTGGATCAGAGGATAGAATTGCATTTCCTCCTAATGCTACCACTATTTTACGTTTTGTCATAAATTACTTCCTTTCCTTATGATTTCGTTACTAAAGCCTTTAAGGCATGGGCATATATTTCCATTGTTTCATAGAAATTTACTAGCGGCATCTTTTCATCTACTTGATGCATAGTATCTGCTACACCTTCTTGAAGCGCTCCAAATGCCACACAATTTTTCATTGTTCTAGCAAAAGTGGCTCCACCTGAAGAAATCGGCTCTGTCATGTCCCCTGTTAAATCACGATATACCCTTAATAATGTCGTAATTAATTCAGAATCTAGAGGAACATAAAGTGAGGCCAAATAATCAAACTCTTCATACTTCAATTCCGATCCTTCAAGAGACTGACAGAGTGTCTTCACTAACTCTTCTTTATCAGCCGTTACTGGAATTCTTAAATCCATTGCTAATTTAGAAGTTTGATTATTCACTTCTAAACTTGCAACATTACAAGTCAATTTCCCTGAAGGCTCATCCTCAATCAAACCAAAGATATTTTGTCCATGCACATCATTGACAAAATTCTTCTTAACAAAGTCAAGAACTGGATGATCAAACCTTTCACTTAAAGCTTCTATTAGATGGACAAGTGCATTATCACCTTGATCTGCATCTTTAGAGTGCACAGATTTCCCATGAACGATCACTTTATTACCTTCTTTATCAACTTGGTAATGAGAATTTTCAAGATAGTCATAAACTTGTTCAACATCTTGACCTTCATACTCTGCTTTCGCAGGAACCACGTTCAATGCACCTTTATTATTTAACGTAAAATCATTTGATCCAGGTCCCGTAATATGCAACTGAAGTAATCCCTTTTCTGCATATGTTAGCGGAAATGCTGAGTCTGGCACAATCCCCATTGTCACTGCTTCTTCTTTTTCATTGTATTTATCCATACAACGCCATAAAGTTTCTTCATCCGTTCCAAAGATAAATCTAACTCTCTGATTCAATTGATAGCCTTGATCTAACAAAGCCTTTAGGGCATACAAAGCAGCGATACTTGGTCCTTTATCATCTTGGCTCCCCCGCCCATACAGGGCGTCCTTTTCAACGGTTAATTCAAAGGGTGGATAGCTCCAGTCATTCTCATTTTCAGCTGGAACAACATCTAAATGGCATAATACACCAAATAAATCTTCGCCCTCACCAATCTCAGCATAACCATAGTATCCATCTGGATCGATAAAAGTTTTCATTCCTAGTGACTCACATGTTGTTATCGCCTGTTCCAACATGTCTTGAATGGGTTGTCCAAAAGGGGTATTAGAATCATTCTCATCCAAAACAGATGGAATAGCAATCCAATCTGCTAATGCCTTTATGGCTTCTTCTTGAACTTGGTTTGTTAAAGTGTAATTCATGAACTACCTCTACCTCCTAAATTCCTAGATATGCACCTGCTAATAATAATACAATCGATAAGACAAATACTATAATAATCAAATTACGCATAAATTTCCACCAAACGCCTAAATCAATATTAGCAATTGCTAAAGCTCCCATTACTACACCTGATGTTGGAGTAATCAAGTTTACGATACCACAGGCTGCTTGATAGGCGGTAACAATAATACTCTCAGCAACTCCAGCAAACTGACCTAAAGGAGCCATGATTCCCATTGTAGCAGCAGCTAGACCTGATGTTGAAGGAATTAAGAATGACATTGGAATATAGAACAAGAACGTTAAAGTCGTAAAGACTCCTTTGGATAATCCGGCAAGACTTTGCTCTCCCCAGTGTAGAACAGTAGCTGTAATTTGGCCATCATTCATTACAACTTGAATACCACGCGCAATCGCACAAATTAAGGCTACGGAAATAAGATCATTAACACCCTCAAGGAAAACTTCCACAAAGCGGCCTTCATTAATTCCATAGAAGGCAGCAATCACAATTGACATTAATAGGAAGAGGGCAGAGATTTCTACTAAATACCAAGTACCAAATGGAGGAATTGATTTCCCAATCAAATGACCAACGACTGGTAAAGCTAGAATCCGTTCATTAAGCGTGTTAAAGAAAGTCCAATTTTCTCTTAAGTCAGCCCATGGAATCAGAGACAAAATCATCAGTACAAAAGTTAAAGCGAATAACCATAATACTATTTTTTGTTTACCAGTAGGTGCTGGTATGTCCTCTTTAGAAGACCATTTTGCTTTATCAGCTTCTATTTGATCCGCAATCAACGAATTTTTAGGATTTTCTTTCACACGATTGGCATATCTAGATACATATAATGCTCCAATTATATAAGTAACAATTAAAAAGATCACCCGTAACACAATTCCATCAGCGGTACTGATTCCAGCCATATCAGAAGCAATCACAGTTGCAAAAGGATTGACAGTAGAAGAAAGAACTCCTAAACCTGACCCCACTAGAACAACAGCTACTGCCACTAAGGCATCCATTCCAACTCCAACCATTAAAGGAATCAATAAAGGATAGAAGGCCATGGTCTCTTCAGCCATACCATAAGTAGATCCTCCAAGAGCAAAAACTGCCATTAAAATCCATATTAAAACATTGGTATTTTTGCTATTTTTAATCATCGCAGCGATTCCAGAATCAATGGCTCCCGTTTCATTTACCACTCCAAGGAAGCCACCCACCATAAGGATAAATAAAGCAACTTCAACAGCACCCGGTGTAGTCTCTGTTCCTAGAAATCCTCGTATTGGGGCAGAAAATAAGTCCCAAATACCTTGAGGAGTTCTTTTGACAGCTTCATAAGTACCTGCAATAAAGTTTCCATCTGCATCAGTTTGATAAATTCCAGCTGGAATTAACCAAGTTAATACCGCCACAAGAGCGGTTAAAATAAATAACATTGTAAATGCATTAAGCATTTTTCTCTTCTTCGGCTCAGACATTTTGTTTTCCTCCTTAAATATCAAATATCCGGCCGTAGTTCACGACCACAACCGGATAAAATGTCTACTCTAAATTTTTTATTATACTTTTGGGATAAATAAGTTACCGTTTGTAGCAGCCATAATCGCTTTGATTGAGTGCATACGGTTTTCAGCTTCTTCAAATTGGCGAGCATGTTTTTCATCACGGAATACTTCATCAGTAACTTCCATTTCTTTTACGCCGAATTTTTCTGCCATTTCAGCACCATATTTAGTTTCAGTATCATGGAAAGCTGGTAAACAGTGTAAGAAGATGTAGTTTTCATTTTCAATTAAATCAGTTAATTCTTTATTAATTTGGTATGGTTTCAAAAGATTGATACGTTCTTCGAACTTATCTTCTTCACCCATTGATACCCAAACATCTGTATAAAGAACGTCAGCATCTTTAACAGCTGATTTAATATCAGAAGTTACAGTAACAGTTGATCCAGATTCTTTAGCAAATTTCTCTGCATAATCAATCACTGATTGTTCAGGGAATAATTCTTCTGGAGAAGCAATTGTAACTGATACACCTAGCATAGAACCTGTCACTACTAAAGAGTTAGCCATGTTGTTACGTCCATCACCACAGTAAACTAATTTTAATCCTTTTAATTTACCGAATTCTTCTTTAATAGTCATGAAGTCAGCGATCATTTGTGTTGGATGCCATTCATCTGTTAAACCATTCCATACCGGAACACCAGAATATTTAGCTAATTGTTCCACGTGATCTTGGCTGAAACCACGGAATTCAATACCATCAAACATGCTTCCAAATACTTTAGCAGAATCTTCTACGGATTCTTTTTTACCTAATTGAATATCATTTGCTCCCATGAATTCTGGATAAGCACCTAAATCGTTACAAGCAACCGTAAATGCTGAACGTGTACGAGTAGATGATTTTTCAAATAATAAACAAATGTTTTGACCTTTTAAATATTCATGTGGAATATTACGTTTTTTAAGATCTTTTAAATGAATACTAAAGTCGATTAAGTATTCAATTTCTGCTGGTGTAAAATCTACTTCTTTTAATAAACTACGTCCTTGGAACATTCTTCCAACCCCTTTTTGTTTTGATTTTAGTAAAATTAGATATCTTCACGTACTAATGGCATTGACATACAACGTGGGCCACCACGACCGCGAACTAATTCCCCGCCTTTAACTTTGATTAATTGTAATCCAGCGTCTTCTAACAATTGGTTAGTAATAACGTTACGGTCATAAACGACTACAACACCTGGTGCAATTGTTAAAGTGTTAGATCCATCATTCCATTGTTCACGAGCAGCACCCACGATTTCTCCACCAGCACATGGAATTAATGTTACTGATTCGATTCCTAATGCTTCAGCTAATACATCAGCTAATTTAGTTGAATCTTTCTCTTCAATAACGATTTCTCCGTTTTCGCCTGGTTTTAATGATAATACACGCAATCCAGCTTCGATTTCTGGATGAATAGTGAATTTATCATAATCAACCATTGTAAATACTGTATCTAAGTGCATAAATTTACGATTATTATCGATTAAGAAAGCTAATACTTCTTTGAATGCACCTGCTTCAAATAAACGTTTCGCAACTTTTTCGATTGAGCGAGCATCTGTACGCTGAGAAACCCCAACAGCAAGAACATCTTTAGATAATACTAATTCATCTCCACCTTCGATACGAGTATCTTCATCGCGAGAATAGTATTTAGTTACTTTATCTCCACCATATTCTGGATGGTAAGTGAAGATATAGTGTCCATAAATAGTTTCACGGTTACGAGTATCCGAATACATATGGTTGATTGTTACACCGTTAGCCATTGTTGCAAATGGGTCACGAGTAAAGTATAAGTTTGGCATTGGATCTACCAATAATGGGTAATCTGATTCTAAAAGGTCAGCCAATGAATTTAAGTGTTCAGTATTAATTTCTGATTTTTTGAAACCTTCCATCGTTTTTAAAACCATTTCGAAAGTATCCATCGCCATCAATTTTTCTTTAACAATTGCTTTAACGTTTTCAGAAACGATTCCTGATTCTTCAATCCATTCTGTAATGAATTGTTCTTTAACATCCCCTGCATCAATAGCTTCAGCTGCTAACTTTTCTAAGTAAACAACTTCTACCCCTTGATCTTCCAAAGCTTTAGCAAAAGCATCGTGCTCTGCTTGGGCTTCTTCTAAGTAAGGAATGTCATCAAAAAGTAAACGATCCAAATAGTCTGGCATTAAATTCTCTAATTCTTTACCAGGTCTATGCAGTAATACTTTCTTCAAACGTCCGATTTCAGAAAAAACATGTATGCTCTCTGTCATCTTATTACCTCCTTCATATTATGAATTCATTATACCCCAGACCGGAAAGCGCTTCCGTTAAATTGATCACCTTACAAACAAAAAGTATCGACATTCTAAATGTGATATTCGTCACAATTATTATTTTATGGTCAAATTGCTCTCAATAATACTCAAACACCTTCATAAAATTTATCTTGCGAAGGTGTTTCTTGTAAAATTTAAATTATAGATCTTTTTTAGGCATTCTAACCATTAAATGAAGGTCATCTAATTGATCTTTGGCCACATAGCTTGGGGCATCCGTTAATAAGTCTTGTCCTCGTCCCGTTTTAGGAAAAGCAATTACTTCTCGGATATTTGGTTCTTGAGCCAAAATCATCACCAAACGATCTAAACCTAGAGCAATTCCACCATGTGGAGGAAACCCGAATTCGAGTGCATTCAATAAAAAACCAAATTGTTTTTCAGCTTCTTGTGGAGTAAAACCTAATAATTCAAACATTTGATCTTGCATATCTTTCGTATGAATTCTTAAAGAACCGCCGCCAATTTCATAGCCATTCAAGACAATATCATAGGCATTTGCTCGCGCATTCGCAGGGTCAGCTTTTAATATTTCTGGATCAGGATTTTGTGGCGAAGTAAAAGGATGATGCATCGCAACATATCTTCCCGCTTCTTCATCATATTCAAATAATGGCCAATCTGTCACCCATAAAAATGCTAATTCTTCCGGATCATATAATTGATGCTTTTTAGCTAAATACACCCGCAATGCACCTAATGAATCGGCAACTACTTCTTTTTGGTCAGCCATAAAGAAGAGTATATCCCCTACCTCTGCATTCATCTTTTCTTTAATCACTGCCTGATCTTCTTCAGACATAAACTTGGCGATAGGCCCATTGAAACCTTCCTCCAGCACTTTAGTCCACGCTAAGCCTTTAGCTCCATATGGTTTAACAATATTAAACAAATCATCGGCTATTTTCCGCGTATATTCATCGGCCTTGGCTTTTAAATTGATTGCCTTAACTTGCCCACCATTAGCTACAGCATTTTTAAACACACCAAATTCGGTCGTCATTGCAAAATCTGAAAGATCAATCAATTTCATTTCAAAACGAATATCTGGTTTATCTGATCCATACTCTGCCATTGCTTGATCATAAGTCATTGTTGGAAATGCTTCATTGATTTCAATCCCTCGGCTAGCTTTCACCACTTCTTTCAACATTGCTTCTGCCCCGGCCTGAATTTCTTCTTGACTTAAAAAGCTCGTTTCAATATCGACCTGAGTAAACTCTGGTTGACGGTCTCCTCGTAAATCTTCATCACGAAAACATTTAACAATTTGATAGTAACGATCAAAACCTGCACCCATTAATAATTGCTTAAATAATTGCGGTGATTGAGGTAAAGCAAAAAATTTCCCTGCTTCTTTTCTTGTTGGAACAAGATAATCACGGGCTCCTTCCGGAGTTGATTTGGTTAACATGGGAGTCTCTACGTCAATAAAACCTTCCTTGTCTAGAAAATTACGAATTGTTTGAGTGACAGTATGTCTTAAACGGATATTTGCTTGTACTTTTGGACGGCGTAAGTCTAACATCCGATTTTTCAAGCGAACTTCTTCATCAATTTCTATATCATCTTCAATATAAATCACAGGTGTTTTGGCTTTTGAGTAGAGAATAATTTGTTCTGCATAAACTTCATATTTTCCCGTCTTAATGTTTGGATTTATCTGATCTTCAGCTCGAAAATCTAACTTGCCTGTTATTTCAATGACATATTCTGAGCGAAGTCGGTCAGCAGTATGAAAATCTTCACTAGACAAATTAGCCGCATTAAATACTACCTGACATATTCCTTCACGATCCCGTAAGTCAACAAAAATAACTCCCCCAAGATCACGTCTCTTTTGAACCCAACCTTTCAATGTAACCTGTTGACCTACCAATTCTTCATTTACTAAACCACAATATACTGTTCGTTTTGCCACTATTCTTCACCTCTAAAATATTTATCAATTATTGTTGTATCAACGGTTAATTTGCGGAAATTTCCTGAAAAATCATTTAATAATTGTTCAAGCTCCATACTGGTTTGTTTACCAGTCTCTTGATTTTTAATCCTAATTATTTTTTGCGTCACTTCTTTCGCTCCAACCGTCATTACTAACTTTGCTTGAAGTTTATCTGATGTTTTAAATTGAGATTTCATACTTCTGCCTAAAAAATCTCTTTCTGCAATTAATCCTTCTTGGCGAGCTGCCTGAACTAATACCTGAGCTAATTGATTAGCTTCTTCTCCAAGACACAAAACATACACATCAACAGGTTCATAGGTTGGAATCTCAATTTTTTGTTTATCAATCAATATCATCAATCGCTCTAAACCTATCCCAAAACCAAACGCAGACTTTTGAGGACCCCCCAGTTGCTCTACTAAGCCGTTATAACGCCCTCCACCACAAATCGTCGATTGAGCACCAATCGCATCATCTGTCACTAATATCTCAAAAATAGTATCCTGATAATAATCTAAACCTCGAACCACCTTATCATTAACGACATATGGTATGTCTAACAAAGTGAGCATCTCTTGTACTTCACTAAAATGCTTCTTACTTTCCTCAGAAAGAAAATCTAAAATACTCGGCGCTTCCTTAACAAGTACTTTATCTTTCTGATCTTTTGAATCTAAGACTCTTAAAGGATTTTCATGAAGACGTCGCTGCGAATCTTCACTTAATTCCATCAAGTGTGGTTCAAAATATTCAATAAGTGCCTGACGATAGGCTTGACGATCTTCTGCACGACCTAATGAATTGATTTGAATTGAGAGATTCTTTAAACCTAATTCCTGAAAAAACTGCCATGCCAAGGCAATAACCTCTACATCTGTCGCAGGATTATCTGAACCAAATACTTCCACACCGATTTGATTAAACTGTCTTTGCCTTCCAGCTTGTGGACGCTCATAACGAAACATGGGACCTATGTAATAAAGTTTCAAAGGTTGGCTGTGCTCTGGTCCAAATAATTTGTTTTCAATATATGAACGCACCACCCCAGCTGTCCCTTCAGGTCGTAAGGCGATGTGTCTCTCGCCTTTATCGTAAAAATCATACATTTCCTTAGAGACAATATCGGTCGTATCTCCTACTGAACGAGAATAAAGATCAAAAGACTCAAAAAAGGGTGTTCGGATCTCTCGAAATAGGTATTGATCAAATAGATCCCTTGCTAAATCTTCTACATATTGCCAACGATAAATATCTTGAGGTAGTATATCCTCAGTGCCTTTCATCTTTTGAATCATAAAAAATCCTCCTAAATAAAAAAACGTCCTAGCTTTCGCTATAGGACGTGTAAACGTGGTACCACCTAAATTTGTAACAACTGTTACCTTTATAATCTTAACGCAATTAACGGGATAACTTTTCATTATCCTTCTCCATAGTGTCTTCATTAAATTATGTAATGTTCTCAGCATTTCATTACTCTCTGTTGCTTAATTTAATTACTTGGCTATTTCATAGAATTCCTCTATATTGGTTTCAGATTACTTAATCTTTAATAGAAAGTCAAGACAAATCTTATAAGAGGAAAATCAGAAAAATTAATGTTAAAATGTAGTATCACCAATATTACTATTAGGTAACAAGATCAAGATGATTTGATTATAATGAATAAATTTGATTATAATTAATTTAATCGAATGTTATTGGAAGGAGTATCAGCGTGCAAAGATCAGTTCAAACCCCCTATCACAAAATCTTCAATCGTCGAACACTTCCTCCATTATTCTTTGTTATGACACTACTGATTACATGTATTGGTTTTTATTATTTAACTAATTTCCACTACCTGATCATCGAACGCCCTGGAGTTGTTGTAAGATCAAGAGCTGCTACTAATTCTGAAGGCTTGTCAACTATACCTGAGGGAAGTAAGGTTTCTCAATTAGCCCACTCAAATAACTGGATTAAAGTTAGATACGATGGCTCTCTTGAAGGCTGGATTCCAGAATGGTTACTGAAAGATACTCATCTTCAATCAGATAATGCGATTACGGCTGAATTTACTAAACAAACCCCTGTCTATCAAGAAGCAGACGACAAAGCCGACCCGATTACAACAATCCCTTCACAGAGCTATATTCCTATTAACTACGAAGGACAAGGTTGGAGTCAGATTACATACGAAGGAGAGCCTGTCTTCGTAAAAACAGAAGATATTACGATCCGCTCGACACCAGACGTGGAAACCAAACTTTCACAAGAAAAAGAAAAAAAATTATCTGAAGAAGCTCATCAAAAACAAGTAGAAGAATTATCTAATATTGCAATCATGCGAAAAGATAATGAATTTCTATATGAAGAAGCAAGTATTGATTCTGCTGTTGTCTATGCCACAGAATATCAGCAAGAATTTACTATTATCGATTCTGTGTCTAACGATGAAGGAATAGACTTTTATCTTGTAGAAGATTTATATGGTGTTAGAGGCTATATCAATCAACTTGCGATTTCAGAACCCGTTTATTCTATTGATCATCGAAGCGAACCTATTAATCGTAATTTAGCTAACGCCACTATTGTTTTAGACCCTGGTCATGGTGGAGAAGACCCTGGAACAATTTCTCTCGACCAAAAACATTACGAAAAAAATTATGTCTTACCCACTGCCATGACACTCAAAAATACCTTAGAAGCGCTAGGCGCTAAAGTTATAATGATTCGTTCAGAGGATGTCTTTGTTGATCTTGCTGAAAGAGTTGCCATTAGCAATGAATCAAAAGCGGATCTATTTATTTCAATTCACTTTGATTCATCTTATGATACTAGCTTTAGAGGGATTACAACCTACTATTATCACCCAGATGATGACAAATTTGCTTATGCCTTAAACAGTGGTTTAGCAGAGTTAGACCACCCAAATCAAGGGGTACAATTTGGAAACTATCAAGTTATCAGAGAAAATAATCTTCCTTCACTGTTATTGGAACTCGGCTACATCACCAATCAAGAAGACTTGTCTTTAATGCAAACTTCTGAGTACCAGCAAGAGCTAGCTGATGGTATCGCCAACGGTTTAGTCAATTATTTCGATCAAATTAATTTAGTTCAATAAAAAAAGAAAGGAGTACGCTCCTTTCTTTTTTATTGCCGATTGGCTATGCTATCCAAAATGATCGTGACAGGACCATCGTTTTGGAGGGAAACATTCATATGGCTACCAAAGTTACCTATTTGGACTTCATAACCATACGATCGCAATTGATCATTGAAATACTCGTATAGTTCATTTGCTATTTCGGGATCACAAGCTTCTGTAAAACCAGGACGATTTCCCTTCTTCGTTACAGCATAAAGTGTGAATTGACTGACAGATAATATTTGCCCATTAATTTGATCCAGAGAGAGATTCATCTTTCCATCTTCATCTTCAAAAAGACGCATTTTCGCAATCTTCCGTGCACAGTAATCACACTCTTCATGATCATCTCCATGAGTAAATCCTACCAAAAGCACATAACCTTTTTTTATTTCACCTACTACTTCTCCTTCAATTGTTACCTTAGCTTCCTTTACTTTCTGAATAATAACTCTCATACTCTCTCCTTAATTAGAAATTCGATTCACCTCATAAACATCAGGAATATTTTTTAACTTGATCATTAAATCATTTAATTGTTTTGTATTAGAAATTGCAACTTTTAAAGTAACAGTTGCCTGACTATCCTGATCAATACGACCGTTAACATTTTTCAAATTTTTAACCGTATGATTGACAACATGAAGAATATCGTTGATCAATCCGGAACGATCAAAGCCGATAATTTGTAATTCTGTCTCATATTCATCATAGAATTGTTTATGTTCTTCCCAACCTACGTGGATCGTACGATTTTTTAAATCTGATTCACTCTTTAAATTTGAGCAATCTGCACGATGGACTGAAATACCTCTTCCACGAGTAATATAACCTACAATTTCATCTCCAGGCACTGGACTACAGCAACGACTCAAACGAATCATTAGATTATCGACACCTTCAACGACTACCCCGCTCTCATGCACAGTCCGACTTTGTTGTTTTTCATCTGTCGATTTAGAAACAACATTCTGAGTACTTTCTTCCTGGTCTTTATCTTCACGAATTCCTAGATAATTCAATATATTATAAACAGAAAGTTCCCCAAATCCAATCGCTGCATATAAGTCTGTCATGGCATTAAAATTAAAACGTTCTAACAATTCTTTCTCTTGGTGTTTCTTTATTAAAGATTTAATACTAGTGCCTTGCTCTTTTAATGATTTTTCAAGCATTTGTTGGCCTAGTTCACTATTTCTCTCTCGCTCTTGTAGTTTAAAATATCGCTTAATCCGATTACGAGCTTTCGAAGTCTTCGTATATTTTAGCCAATCTCGACTAGGCCCATTCGAATTAGAATTGGTTAGTATTTCAACAATATCCCCATTTTTTAAACGATAATTCAAAGGAACAATATTTCCATTAACTTTTGCACCAATTGTCTTGTTCCCTATTTCAGTATGAATGTGAAAGGCGAAATCAATCGGTCCAGATCCCGCTGGTAATTCAAAAACATCTCCTTTTGGTGTGAAAATAAAAACTTGATCTTTAAAAACATCTTCTTTGATAAATTCCATAAATTCACTTGCATCATCTGCATCATCTTGATATTCAACAATATCTCTAAACCATTTAAGTTGTTTTTGAATATTATCTTCAGGTTGTTGCTCAATAGTTCTGCCTTCTTTATAAGCCCAATGAGCTGCTAAACCATATTCTGCTACCTCATGCATATGAAAAGTTCTAATTTGTACTTCTACAGGTTTTCCTTGAGGTCCAATCACAGTTGTATGAATAGATTGATACATATTTGCTTTAGGCATGGCGATATAATCTTTAAATCGACCAGGCATTGGCTTCCATTTAGTATGTATCACTCCTAATACACCATAACAATCTTTAATAGAATCCACTAGAACCCGAACAGCTAAAAGGTCATAAATATCATCAAAAGCTTTATTCTGATCCATCATCTTCCGATAAATTGAATAAATATGTTTAGGTCGACCATAAACTTCTGCTTCCATATCCAATTCAGAAATCGAATGATTTATCTCCTCAATTACAACTTGAATATATTCTTCTCGTTCTGTCCGTTTAGCATCCATCTGGTTGACAATATCATAATAAGCATCTGGTTTAATATAACGGAGTGAAATATCTTCCAGCTCCCATTTAATAACACTCATACCAATTCTTTCAGCTAGAGGAGCATAAATTTCCAAAGCTTCTTGTGATTTTTCAATTTGCTTCTGGGGTTTTTGATACTTTAGCGTTCGCATGTTGTGAAGTCTGTCAGCTAACTTCACCATCACCACACGAATATCTTTTGCCATTGCCAAAAGCATTTTGCGATGATTCTCTGCTAATTGTTCAGCCTTACTTTGAAATTTAAATTTTCCTAGCTTAGTAACACCATCTACTAAAAAAGCGACCGATTCAGAAAACTCTTCTTCTATATCTGCTAAACTATAGTCAGTATCTTCTACAACATCATGAAGAAAACCTGTGGCAACTGTATCAGGATCTAATTTGATCTTAGCTAAGATTCCAGCAACTTGAATTGGGTGGTTAATATAGGCATCTCCGGATAATCTCATCTGCCCCTCATGGGCTTTAGTCGCAAAATCTAAAGCTTTACTGACAAAAGCAAGATTTCGCTCATTCATATATTCTGCACACAAGTCGATAACGTCGTTACCGGTAAATACCTCGTTCCTTCCCATCAACTCACCCCTCTACATTTTCTTCTTATTATAACTTAAAGCTTATCAGAATAACAATATTAGTCTTCAACTTATCTACTATAAAAAAGTACTCAATGACCTTAGCCATTGAGCTTATTTATTATTCTTCACTGACTATTTTTATTCCTTTTGAAGCACCAATTCTAGTTGCCCCAGCTTCAATCATCTCAATCGCTTCTTTTCGATTACTTACTCCTCCAGAAGCCTTCACGCCCATATGAGGTCCTACTGTTTCCCTCATCAATTTTACGTCTTCCACTCGAGCTCCTTCATGCGAAAAACCAGTAGATGTTTTCACAAAATCAGCTTTCGCATTAGCAGCACATTTACAAGCCTTGACTATCTCTTCCCTTGTAAGTAGGGCTGTTTCAATGATCACTTTTACAATTATCATTTCAGGAACAGCATTTACAATTTCTCTGATTTCTTGTTCTACTTTTTGCCAATCACCATCCTTCGCAGCACCAATATTCATCACCATATCAACCTCATCAGCACCCTTAGCTACTGCATCTTTGGCTTCAGCAATTTTGATTGTACTCGTACTTGCTCCTAAAGGGAATCCTATCACTGTGCATACTTTTACTTCTGAATCCTCTAAAGACTGCTTCGCTAATTCTATCCATGTTGGATTAATACACACAGACATAAAATGGTATTGTTTTGCTTCACTGCACAACTTTTCGATCGCTTCTCTTCCTGCCTCTGCTTTTAATTGAGTATGATCAATAAATTTATTTAGTTCCATGATTTTCCTCCTGAAAATTAATTTCTAATGCATATGAGATTGCACTTAAGGCATAGATTGGAGCCGTTTCTGCTCTCAGAATTCGCGGACCCAAACTACATAATTTGAAACCTGCTGCCTTAAATGCAGCTACTTCCTTTTCACTCAATCCACCTTCTGAGCCAAAGACAAATAAAATTTCTTCACCCATTTCCGTTTGGGATAGAAGATTAGCAAAATAATGATGGTTCCCTTGTTTGGCTATCTCTTCATAAGCCAACCATTTGTGTTGATACTTGAGACTAGAGTCCAGTAATTCTTTTAAAGTTTTAATAGAAAGTATCTCTGGAACAAGGGCTCTTTTACTCTGTTCAGCTGCAGAGTGCGCTATTTTCTGCAATCGATTTTGTTTCTGTTGTGCTTTTTTTGAATCCCACTTAACTACATCCCGAGTTAAAGATAAAGGCTGAAAATAAGCCATTCCACATTCAGTAGCCTTTTGTACAATCATTTCTATTTTTTCATTTTTGGACAGGCCACAAGCAATGGTAACTTGTACAGGTAATTCTATTTGGTTAGCGTCATATGAAGATTTCTCAAAGACTTTTAACACAGCATAACCTTCTACTGTATCAACTAAATTCGCTAAAAAATGTTGGCCATTACAGACTATTTGAACCGTTTGCCCATTTTGTCCTCTCATTACATTAAGAAGATGATGGCTATCCTCATGACTTAGCTTAACGTACTCTCCCACCACTAAATCAGAGTTTTTCTTTTGAATAAAATACTGTTGCATTATTTCCCCTTCTTCTTAAGAATAATACCTATCCAATTTCTCAGTTGATTGATTTGAATGACTTCCCACTTCTGAGAATCTAAAGCAGAAAGAATCTCTTCTTGTTTCTCCTTTAGAATTCCTCCTAAAACCAAGTAACCTGAGTCATTGAGTAAGCGATATGCATCATCAAACATCTCAACCAAAATATGAGGAAGTATATTGGCAATAATAATATCTACATTAATATTGATCCCTTGTAGTAAATCATTAACAGCAAATTCAACTGGAACTTCACGCCCTTCTTTAATCAACTCATTAATCTTAGGCTGAAATGTTAAATTATTTTTTGCTGCTTCGACTGCTTGAGGATCCAGATCATATCCCCATACTTTACGAGCTCCTAAACAATAAGCAATAAAAGACAGAACTCCAGATCCTGTTCCAAGATCTATCACCGTTTCATTTCCTCGCATGACAGTCTCTAAAGCTTGAGCTCCCAATTGTGTAGTTGGATGGTCTCCTGTTCCAAAAGCAATTCCTGGATCTAAAAAGATAATCTTTTCATCTAAATTTAACGCCTGATAATCTTCCCAAATTGGAACAATTTTAATAAATCGAGTGATGTGCTGAACTTTATAATATTCCATCCAGTTTTCTTGCCAATTTTCTATCTTTACCGTTTGAAAATCAATCTTTTTTTCTCCCTCAATGTCACTTTCTAATCTATTGATCAGATCAATAATATCAATTTCATCTTCAAAATAGCCGTATACTTCTGTCATGTGTTCTAAATAAGATACAGGTAATTCTTCTGGAATTTCTCCAAATAAATTAGGATGACTTTCTAAATATCCGGGTGCATATTTAACTTCTGTTCCTTGAGCACCTAATTCAAATAATAAGTGAGTGACATACTCTATAAAAGTTGCATCTTTATTAGCAAAAGATATCTTCACACTTTGCCAATGAGTCATTTAATAATCCCCTCCTGCATCAAACTATTTCTTACTGGAGAGATAAAATTTAGTGGTAAGCGACTAAACCTTCCATGTTCCTTTAGCTTATCTACTTGTTTATAGTAAGCTTGCCAATCCCAAGTTAAAGCAAACGTTAATCTCTGATCATCATTTAGAAACTTTTCCCATTCCATCAAACAAGAAGAGGCAATCAATTTTAATTGTTTAACCAACGCCTCTAAATCCCCATAATAAATTCCTTTTTGTTGATCAAATACATAACATAAAAAATATTGGTCTTCTGCATAAGTAATGGGATAATTAGTTATTAAGACATTGGCTTGATAAATCACCTGTGAATGATCTGTTTTAACCCCTTCATAATCTACCAATTTTTGATTATTAGAATTAGGCAAATTAAATTGGAGGCTAATCACTAGCTCTTCTTTTTCTTCTTCATAAGTCACTTGCCACTCACATTGAAAGTGATGTTCTTCCATCAATTTGATGCAGATTTTATATAAATTTTCAACCTTCATATCACACCCCACTTTTCATTAATATTATGACCGAGTCAGTATGTTATTTCAATGAAAAGCCTCAAAAAAGTCAATGAATATACTAGCTATTTCTTTACGGTAATGTCATAATAGATCTTAGATTATCTAAAAAAGATAAATTTTTCTTTGAAATTTTCTTCCAAAAAGTATACAATACCTTCTGGTGTTTCAAATTTTCAATTTGAAAAATATTTTAGCAAACGAGGTGAACTTCATGGCAGAGAAAAACTTAACCGCAAAAGATATCTTACAGAAAGAATTTTCTCGATCTATGCGTGGCTATAATGCCGCTGAAGTCGATGAATATCTCGATAGCATTATTCGTGATTATGATTCGTACCAAAAAGATGTTGTCTTTCTTAAAAACGAAAATGAACGCTTGATATCTAAAGTAGATGAATTAACTAAACAATTAGCATTAGCCAAGAAAAATGTTCCATCATCACCAGGATCTGGTGTAACAAACTTTGATATTCTCAAACGTTTATCTAATCTAGAAAAACACGTATTTGGGGCAAAAATCTCAAATGCTGATGCCAACATCGAAGAAAATTAATAATAGCAAACATTGAGCAACATAGTGAATTTCAGGTAATCGCGGTCAATTATTTGACTGAGGAAAGTCCATGCTCGCACAAGCTGCAATGCTTGTAGTGTTCGTGCTTAGCGAAACAATAAGCTAAGGTAGCCTTCGGGCTAACGGCGGAAGAAATTTCTAAGGTCTTTAAATGACTATGAATAAGTATTCTGTAACGTGCCACAGTGACGATACTTTATGGAAACATAAAGGTGGAACGCGGTAAACCCCTCGAGCGAGCAACCCAAATTTGGTAGGGGCACTCTTTAGAAGGAATGAATTGTTGAAAGAAACAATTAACAGACAAAGAGACAAGATCACTTGTAGATAGATGATTACCCCTTGATAAAACGTACCTATCATTTTATCAAGGACAGAACATGGCTTATCGAAATTTACTACCCATAGGTATTTACGCTGAATGACTGCTTAATATAAATAAACACGTTTCTATGAGCAATCATTTGCCTAACAGAAACGTGTTTTTTTATAGAAAGGATTGTATATGAAAAAATATCCCCTACTTGCTACAGCTGCTGCTGGAATAGAATCTTTAGTCAATCGTGAATTAAAAGATTTAGGCTACCAAACCCAAACAGAAAATGGACGTGTGCGTTTCGAAGGAAACGCCATAGACATCGCTAAAACAAATTTATGGCTTCGTACAGCGGATCGTATTAAACTCATTGCTGGAGAATTCAAAGCTTTATCGTTTGAGCAACTATTCGATCAAACATATAGTATACCTTGGGAGAATCTCCTTCCTCTTGATGCAGAATTTCCAGTATCCGGAAAATCAATTAAATCAAAACTTTATTCAGTTCCTAACTGTCAACGAATCGTTAAAAAAGCTATCGCAAAGCGTTTAATGGACTATTATGCTCGTAAACAACCTTTACCTGAAACAGGTGCAAAATATCCTATCGAAATTTCTTTATTAAAAGATCACGCGATGATTACACTTGATACCAGTGGAACTTCTCTTTTTAAGCGAGGCTATCGTACCGAAAAAGGGGGCGCCCCTCTCAAAGAAAACATGGCTGCAGCTCTTGTGATGCTTACCACTTGGTACCCTGATCGACCTCTTTATGACCCTACCTGCGGATCTGGAACTATTCTTATTGAAGCTGCTTTAATGGGCCATAATATCGCCCCAGGTCTTAAAAGAAAATTTGCAGCAGAAGAATGGCAATATTTCCATCCAGAAGTGTGGAAAATTGAGAGACAAGCAGCTGAAGCTACTATTCAACATGATGTAGATTTAGAACTTTATGGTACCGATATTGATGCTCGTATGATCGAAATAGCCAAAAGAAATGCCGAAGCAGCTGGTGTCGCTAATAGTATCGCTTTTAAACAAATGCAACTTTCTGATTTTGTTCCAAAGAAAAAATACGGGATCCTAATTTCCAATCCTCCATACGGAGACCGGCTGTTGAATGAAGATGAGGTTCATAAGATTTACCAAGAGATGGGAAATATTTATCGAGAGATGCCAACTTGGAGCAAATATATACTTACTAGCGATGAAAATTTTGAAATTTACTACGGAGAAAAAGCAACTAAAAAACGCAAACTTTATAATGGAGCTTTAAAAGTCAACTATTATCAATTTTGGGCGACAGAAAAATAATTATAATACACGAACTTTTCCTTGTCGGTGAAGAGCCTGCTTGGCTAAATGATCTGCAATGCGATTGTCTTTTTCCGGCACCCAATTCACAAACAGTAATTTATACTGCGCAATTAAATACAATATCTCATCTAATTGACGCTTGTATTGTTCTGATTTAACATATCCCTTTTCCACCGACTGAGCGACAATTTTACTATCAGTCTTAATAAGGATCATTTCGTCAATATTGATTTCGTGCTGTTGAACCCATTTTAGGCCATAAAATAAACAACAAAATTCGGCTAAATGATTATCTTGTAGTTTTGACAGATATATTTTCTCTTGATATTCTTGTCTATCTTGCTGAATATAATAGGCTAAGCCCGCTTCCTGCGTTTTAGGATTAAAAGCAGCATCAATATGAATAAGTAACATAGTCCACCTCTTTTATACTGAAAGGAGTCGATCCACCTTTATGTCGGATATTCTAAATTTACCAAATAATGCAGAAAATTACTATCGGAAAGCACAAAATGCGTTAGAAAACAACAATTTCGCTGAAGCTATTCATTTGCTCGAACAAAGTTTTGCATTAGACGCAGATCCTAAAATTTTCACTGAATTAGCTCGTTTGTACTTACTTATTCAAGATACAGACGCCATGCAAAAATTATGGGATCATAATTATCCTCATCAAGTTGATCGCTTTCAAACAGAATCTCTTGCAACTCTTTACGCCTTATCTTTAGAAATTCTAAAAGACTCAAGTCAATCTTTATTAGAACTCTACCAAATAAAGGATCATTTCATAGAACAGTCATGGTCTACCGACCAAATTGATCTCTTGATCCATGAATATAAACAGGCTAACGAGTTCGAACAAGTCATCAATAAGATCAATGATGAAACAGATGCTAAAAAACTAATCGATAATATTTTAAAATTAGGGATAGATAAACTCGCTATAAGAGTCAAATATCTCTATCGTTTTGCAAATCCATCTGCTTTTATTGTGTTAGATTCTTTACTCAAGCACTCTGACGTACCACACTTTATTAAAAGTGATATTCTACATTATTATCTTTACCAAAAAATTGATAAACAAGTTACACTTTATTGGTTTAGCCAGTCCTATGTTCTAAATACCAATCAATTAAAAGAATATCGTTCTAACTTTATTTATAAAGAAATTGTAAATTTAATTCAAGATTATACAGACCAAAATAATCCTAATTTTTATACTGAATTAATTCAAATTTTTAATCTGATGGTAATGGTTTTTTACCCCTTTATTGAAAAAGCTATTCCCAATGCACAAGATTGGTTCCAAATATTTCTTCACTATTATGATCTCGAAGAATATAAGAATGGGGACCCTGATCCCACTATTGTAAAATACTTAGAAACTGCAATAGAAGAGATTAGTCAACTTACCATCAACACACCCTAATAAAACCAAAAAATCACCTTTATACCTCTTGTATATAGGGTGATTTTCTATTTCAACTAAATAGTTATGATCATTAGTTTTTATCTTGAGAATCTATTTCATTAGAAATAGTAGGTTGAGGATTTAAGATAATTTCTTTATCCTCTTCTTGTGGTGGTAAAGAGATAAAATCAATAATATCCTTATAATTCACAATGGTCTTATCTTCTATAATATCCTGCATCATGGCATCTGATTCTTGCCAATAAATATCAACTACTGCACTGTTCGCAAGCAGTTTCGTTATGATACCAGCCATATCACTCCCACGAAATTGGAAAGTTATCTTATCCCCTATATCAGGGCGAACTGACTCTTTAACTTCCTCAATCATTTTAAGACCCGTTTCATAATCAACATCTAATAAAGATGCAATACGTGACTTACTTGTACCACGTCTCAATTCTTTACCGATTAGCGAACGTTGTCCTTCTGAAAGCTTTTTCGACATGCTATCCCTCTTTTCTTATTCCAAACAAAACTCCAAGCCTCATATTCATTATACCATACTTCTCTATTATACAGACGTAAAATGCCCCTTAGCTTTCTTTGGGTACTAACATTGAAATAGCCTTCTGTATAATTTCAACTTTTAGAGGAAGACTTGGTCCTTGATCTCCATCAATATTAGCCACCAGCTCATCTTTACTTTTTACATTAATTGCCTCAACGGTAAATTGTTTACCCCTTAAAACCAGAATATAATCATTATTTGTATAGCTAGTTGGCAAGCCTTGGTCTTGTATTAACGTTTGAATACTAGAAATTGCCATCGAATTTTTAAGGGCAATAAGAAAAGCTTGTCCATCATCAAATTTTGCCTCTGGTAATAAGTTTTCTACACCTCCTACACTCGATGTTAAAGCAATCAATAATAAATTGGTTTCTAAGTCGTAGCTTGTTTGATTTTCATCAGTAATTCTTAAAGCTTGAGGATACCCCTCAAAAAAGGCCTTAAAACCGTTCATTATATATGCCAAAATACCAAAACGATTTTTTTGTTGCGATTCAGTTTGTAAAACCGCTGTGGGAATTGACCCCAAAGCTAAAACGTTAATAAAATAATGGTCATTAACTTTTGCCACATCAACTTGCATTTCCTCCAAATTTCTAAAGCATTCAATCGTTTGATTCGCTATTAATGGATATTCAAGTGCACGTGCTAAATCATTCACTGTTCCCAAAGGAATAAAGGAAAATTTCGGTCGTTCAAGTTCTTCCAGCGTCATCAATCCTGAAATAACTTCATTAACCGTTCCATCTCCGCCTAAACAAATGACCGTATCAAAATTGTCTTGTAACGAATGCTGAGCCCAAATTTTTGCATCATTTAGAGTTTGAGTAAGCCTTATTTCCACCTTTGCCTGATAATTTTCCTCTAATAGATCTTTTAAGCTTAAGGCATGTACTTCTGCCAATCCCTTACCTGAACCTGGATTAGCAATTACCAGTATCTTTTCCATCTCATCACTCCTATAGTATCTCAATTATACCATAAATGCTTAACTTCTCTGTCAACTACCTTCCCTTTCCCCTTCATATGAGTTATAATATTCCTAATACAATACATGACAGAGTAAAAGATAGAGCGTTAAGTGCTATTGGATGGGATGTAGCCAATAGACGAAAAGATTTTTTCTTGCGGTACTATCTTTGCATTCGCTGCATTTTTTTGTGGCGCTCTTGTCGAAAAGGAGCGTTTTTTTATGGAAAACACAAATATCAACCATCCAAAAGTCTATGGCAAAAAAGGAAAACTTTCTACCCTCCAACTCACAATAATGGCTCTTTTACTAGCCTTCAGAATTTTATTAGGCTATATTCCATCCTTAAGACTCGGTGAGATTGCTTCCGTGGGGATTGGATTTTTAGGGACTGCTCTTTCAAGTGCTATTATTGGACCATGGTGGGGAATTATCTTATCGATGTTGACTGATATCATCACAGCATTAATTGACGGTTATACTTTCTTTTTTGGTTATACGCTGAGTGCAGGTGTAGGTGGATTAATATATGGGCTTTTCTTATGGCGAAAAGAACATAATTGGAAGAATATTTTCCTATCGGTTCTCTTAATTACTATTTTTGTCAATTTAGGCTTGGGGTCTCTTTGGGTTAGAATGATGTCTGGCCAAGCTTGGAAAGCTTTTATGCCACTCCGAATTGCAAAAAATGCTTTTACTCTCCCTACTAACACACTCATTCTTTTGTTTGTTTTCAAAATTCCTATGATTCAAAAATTAATAAAAAAATACCAATTTTAATACTATATATCCCTTCTAGCCTTGCTAGGAGGGTTTTTGATTACTGAGTGATGAAATTTGATTTACATTTTGATGAAAAATGCATTGATGTTGAGACTTTAGCAGTTTTTACGTATAATATTATTCTATGAGAAAATAAATGTAGCTTGCAACTACAGGAGGAATTTAAATGTCAAAGAATTATCGTGTACTACTTTTTTATAAATATCAAACAATTGAAGATCCAGATGAATTTGTCACAGAACATTTAGAGTATTGTAAAAGTATAGGTCTAAAAGGACGTGTCTTGGTTGGATCTGAAGGAATTAACGGCACCGTTTCAGGTACAATTGAACAAACAAAAAAATATATGGACTATGTTCATTCGCTACCCGGCTTCGAGGATGTATGGTTTAAAGAAGACCTTGCTGACAACTTTGCACACAAAAAAATGTATGTCCGACACCGTGAAGAAATTGTTGCTTTAAATCTAGAAGATGATATTGATCCCCATCAAATCACGGGTCAATACCTCAATCCTAAAGAATTTCACGATGCTCTATTAGACGAAGATACTATTGTTCTTGATACCCGAAATGATTATGAATATGATTTAGGCCATTTTAAAGGGGCTATTAGACCTGAAATTCGTAATTTCCGTGAACTCCCAAACTGGGTCCTAGAAAATAAAGATAAATTTATGGAAAAGCGCATTGTGGTATACTGTACAGGTGGGATTCGTTGCGAAAAGTTCTCTGGTTGGATGCTTCGCGAAGGATTTAAAGATGTTGGGCAATTACATGGTGGAATTGATACTTATGGAAAAGATCCTGAAATAAAAGGAGATCTGTGGGAAGGTAAAATGTATGTTTTTGATGAGAGAATCTCTATCCCTATTAACCATGTCAATCCAAGTGTCGTTGCTAAAGATTATTTCGATGGCAAACCGTGTGAACGTTATATCAACTGTGGTAATCCTGAATGTAACGAACAAATAATTGCATCAAAATTAAATGAAGATAAATATTTGAGAGGGTGTTCTGCAGAGTGCCGACGACACCCCAGAAACCGTTATATTAGCGAAAACAATCTATCCACTCAAGAGTGGGAAGAACGCTTAAATGCTATTGGCGAATCTTTAAAGAATACTCATACTGCATAAACTAAGATAGATAAGGGGGTGATGTAATGGTAGATAAACAGAATCCGTTTAAAAGCCATGAACATCCTTCATCAAATCAAGATGTAAATAGCACCACATCTTTACAAGGAAATCATAGAACATCTAATCCTTATAAAGAATCTACAAGTGAGACTTTACGTCAAAGACAAAAACAAACTTATTTTTCGCCTGAAGAAGCCCGGAAGCGGCGACAAGAAAGAATATCTCAACTTGAGAAAATGCAAAACGATGAGGAAGTGGAGCAGTCCTATTCTCGCAGAAACATTTCTAATTCTAAGAGGGACAATACGCATCAGGAGAATATCAAAATCTCAAGCAAAAGATCTTCTCACCGCGTCCCGATCTTATCAGGAATGGGACTATCAGAAGACGAAAATTTTTCACCACTTGACCAAGATCAAGAAAAACCATCTAAGCAAGATTCTATTCAGAACCGCACTGCTTACAATCAGTCTAATACCGAAAAGCTCTCAAAAAGTAGTCTTACCTCTCTATATGAGAATGATCCTAGCCTAAACAATAGTTCTAATCAATCTTTTTCAAACGTTTATGCTAACGAAGACGATGCAGAGTTCGAAGAAACAAACTGGTGGTTACGCCAAAAATATAAAAGACAAAAAAGACATCAGAAATTAAAAGAACAGTATTCATTATCTGATTATAATTGGAAAGAAAAATTAGCGCTTATATTTGCCGTTCTAATTAATATTATTAAACACTTTCTAATTTTTATTTTAGTAGCAGGTCTTTTATTGGGTGCTTTAGTCGGAGGAACTGGTCTAGGATACTTTGCAGCGCTTGTTGGAGAAACAGAGCCCCCTACTAAGCAAGAGATGGCTGAATCAATTAATCGACTTGAGCAACAGTCTACTCTTTATTATGCATCCGGACAGCCCATTGCAAACGTTAGATCAGATGTTGTTCGATCAGTTGCGTCAATCGATGAAATTTCACCCAACATCATTAATGGTTTAATTTCAATTGAAGACGAAGCCTTTTATGATCATCCAGGTGTTAATCCCAAAGCTACTCTAAGAGCTGTTTTGCAAACTTTGCTAACAGGTTCCGGAACAGGTGGCTCTACCTTAACACAACAGCTGGTCAAACAACAATTACTCACAAACGATGTAACTTTCTTTCGAAAGGCCAATGAAATTCTTTTAGCACTTCGACTTGAAAATTATTTTTCAAAAGATGAAATTTTAACGGCCTATTTAAACGTCTCTCCATTTGGAAGAAATAATAAAGGAGAAAATGTTGCTGGTATCCGTGAAGCTTCTGAAGGTATCTTTGGTGTTCCACCTGAAGATGTTAATCTAGCGCAAGCAGCCTTCTTAGTAGGCTTACCTCAAGATCCATATAACTATACCCCTTACAACCAATTTGGAGAATTACGAACGGATAATTTTGAAGCTGGTATCAAGCGAATGAAGGCAGTGCTTTACAGCATGTATCGCAATCAAGTTATTGATAGAGCAACTTACGATGAAGCCATTCAATATGATATTGTCGGTGATTTTCTTGAACCAGAAAAAGTTCCTGAAGATAGACAATCATACTTATATCAAGCCGTCATGAATGGTGCCATTGAACAAATTATGGCTTTAAATATCGAAGAAGATGGTTATACGATTGAACAAGTTTATGCAGATGATGAATGGTATAATGAATATTTCTATGACGCTGAAGAGCAGTTACGTACAGGTGGATATCATGTTTATTCAACAATCGATAAAGAAATTTACGATCAACTCCAACAATCTGCTCAAGCTCATGATGATGAGTTAGGGATTAGCTATGAAGGCGTCTATATAGACCCTAATACAGGTGAAGAAGTCTATTATGTAGAAGATGTCCAAGCTGGAATGGTTGTTCTGGAAAATGAGACAGGCAAAGTTTTAGGCTTTGTTGCAGGGACTGATTTTGAAAATAACCAAATTGATCACGCCTTTGGTATGCATCGATCTCCTGGTTCCACCATTAAACCAATGGCAGTCTATGCCCCAGCAATTGAACATGATTTGATTTATCCTGCAACCATTATTCCGGATACAGAGTTTGTTGAAACGTATTCTGATGGAACAGAATGGCGACCAACAAACTATGGAATGGTCGTTTCTGGAGACTATCTTACTGCAAGAACTGCTCTTCTTCGTTCAGATAATATTCCAGCAGTCAGAGTCTATGAAGAAATTCGCAATCAAAACATACCGGTCATCGACTATCTAAAATTAATGGGCTTTAATACTGTTGATTCTTATACAGAAGAAGATACACAAAACTTAGCATTCTCTCTAGGAGGAGTCACAAAAGGACCAACCGTTTTTGAACAAACTTCTGGTTTTACAACCTTTGCCAATAAAGGCAACTATGTAGAAGGCTATTATATTGAAAAAATAGAAGATTCCTTTGGGAATATTGTCTTTGAACAAAATAAAGAACCCGTACGAGTCTTTAGTGAAGATACTAATTATTTAATGGTCGATATGCTACGTGACACAAACACTGAAGGAACAGGTCGCCGCGCAGCTGAATTAATGGAAGTGAACGGTGATTGGATCGCAAAATCTGGAATTAGTGAAAATTCAAAAGATGTGTGGTATATTGCCTCAACACCTAAAATTACCATTGGTTCTTGGATTGGTTACGATAGTCAATACGGAGATTTTGTCATAGATATTAATGATGGTTATGGTGGAGAAAGTCTACGAAGCCAAACATTCTGGGCAAATGTTGTCAACGATCTCTATGCACTTCGTCCTGATATATTTGGTACGGATCTCAAATTCGAGCAACCAGAATCTGTAGTGAAGCAATCCATTCTTGAAAAAACAGGTACACTCCCAGGTACAATTAGGATAAATAATCGTCAAGCATCATTATCGGGTCCTTTGAGAGAAGATGTATTCAAACGATCAAATCCTGCCGCTGAACTTACTTATGATTTCCTATTTAATGCTTCTGATGAAGAACTTCAGCGTTTCTGGGCTGCCTACTTGTCAAATAGTAACCAGAGACAAAGAAATAATAACAGCTCACAAAATGGAGAATCCAATAATAACACGAATGGTCAAGAAGCCACAACTGATCCAATGTCCCCGACAGATCCTTCTGACGGAGATACTGATACAACCGTGACACCTGACCCTACGGTTCCACCTGATCAACCAGATGAACCTGAAACACCTCCTGGTGGTGAAACCCCTCCAGGAACTGATCCAGCTCCATAATTTGGGCTTTCTCTTAACAAAAACTCATCCTGATCTATTTGAAAGAGATCAGGATGAGTTTTTATATTAAAATTACACTTGTTATTTCATATTAGCTAAAATTGTTTACAACTATTCGAATAATAAATTTTATCTTTTAGAGAAGTTGTTTCTTCTTTTCTTTACGTAAGGCCCTAATAAGTCCTATCGCTTGAATGACTAATAAAGCCAATGAAAAATATATTTTTAATTGGTTCATACTATTATTTCGCATAGTCCTTACTCCTCACTTATTTCTTTGTAGAGTCACGGTGAATTAGTTTATGTGGTAGAACAATTTGTAATTCTTCAATTTCTTCATCATTCATTATCTTTGTTAATAACCGCATCGCAACTGCCCCCACATCATATAATGGGTATTGTAAACTTGACAATTGTGGTCGAGTATACTTCGTCAAAACGGAGTTATCACAAGCAAAGATTTCAAATTCATCTGGAACCTTAATTCCCTTATCCGTTAATGAATTGATAATGGTGACCGCAATAGAGTCACGAGTTGCAATAACACCAGTTGCTTTCGCCGCAAGCAATTGATCTACAATAATATCTCCTTCATCATCTGTAAAATCATTCTGAATGATCAAATCATCATCGACTTCAATATTATGTTTAGCTAAAGCCGATTTATAACCTGGAATCCGATGAACCTCATTTACAAAATAACGTGCTTGATCAGTGACAATAGCAGGTCTTTTTCCTCCTGAATTCAATAAATATTCTGTCATCTCTTCAATTGCTAGACGAATATCAATCGAAACAGTATGAAGGTCTGGGTCATCTGTCACCATCCCAGCAATTACAACAGGAATTCTAGAAGTTTTAATAGCTTTTTTCACTTCTTCTTCAATATGATAGCCCATGTAAATAATCCCATCAACTTGTTTCGCTTCTAGATTATGAAACACATTCACTTCTTTATCTACACTTTCATCTGCATTAGCAAGTATAATATCATATTTATACATAGCAGCAATGTCATCAATCCCTCTAGCCAGAGCAGAGAAAAAAACATTGGTAATATTAGGAATAATAACCCCTACTGTCGTGGTTTTTTTACTAGCAAGTCCTCGCGCAACTGCATTCGGTCTATAATCCAAGCGTTCAATAACTTCTGACACTTTTTTGCGAGTACTGGGCTTAACGTTTGGATTTCCATTTACAACACGTGAAACAGTTGCCATTGACACACCAGCCTCACGAGCCACATCATAAATGGTGATTGTTTGCTTTTCCATGACTCCCCTTCTTTCACTAAATAGTTACACACAAAATTTAACATAAGACACTCAATATTGCAAGCGGTTTCGATCTTGTAATGTTACGTTTTCATGAATTTACATTATAACATAATAATAATAACCTAGCACCAAGAAGATTAGTACTAGGTTATTTATAGTTAATCCTGATATAGAACAAACAAGCTAATTGATTTAGAACTGATGATCGTTATCTACTGGTTCTTCATATACAGCAATAGGTTCTTCATATACAGGGGCTTGGGTATTTGCTTCGTCAAAAGTAACCTCTGTCTTCTCCATTGGGTCATCATTTTTAACTTTATCAACCAGTTCATTGGCAGACATTTCAATGTCTTCAGCTGTGCCTTGCAATTCATTTTCAGCACTAACTGAAATGTCTTCAGCTTTAGCTGCTAATGTCTCACGAGAATGACGCAATTCTTCCTTAACATTTCCCCATTCTTTCGATGCTTCATCTTTAAAATCACTTGCTTGTCGCTTTAAATTTTCCGCAGATGACTTAAGACTTACACGAATATCATCACTCGCTACAGAAGCAGCATCATACATTTCAACACCACGTTCAACAGCATATTCAGTGTAATCGTTCGCTCTTTCTAACCAATAATCTACTTCATCATTAATGTCTTTACGTAATTCTTCACCTGATTTAGGAGCATACAACAAAGCTGCAATTCCACCAATTGTTGCTCCAATAATTGCTCCTAATAAAAATCCATCATTATTATTATTACTCATTATCATCATGCTCCTTTGTACTTATAGTAATTTCGCCAGCCGTTGTAGACGGTCGATGATCAGTAAAATTAGATAAATTTGATGCAGTCGAATTATTATTCGTAGTTTCTACAGTTGGTTCAAGATATAAGTCAGCAAGGTCTTCTGAAGGAAGTAATTCTGTATCTTCCTCATAAACACTCTCAACATTGTTGCTCAAATCACTTTTATGTGATCTTTTCTTACTTTTAGACTTTAAAGCTTGAGTAGCACGAACGAATTTACTCAATGGCGACTTACTTTTACGCTGTGAACTTACACCTGACACTAAGTTTGTAGCCATAGTTTTTGTTGTATCATTTAATTCTGATACTGAGACTCCTAGATCACCAATTGCTGTAAACAATGGATCTGTTTTGCCAAGTTTCCCATTAATATCATCTACTAGAGAATTACTCTTATTAAGCAGTCCTTCCACTTCAATTGATAAGTTGTCAACATCTTTTGTTACAATATCAATCGTCGTATTCAAACGGTTGACAGTTTCCTTCAGCTCCGTCAGAACACCTGAAACTTTAATTAAACTTAGAGATAAAAAGACGACTAATACTGCAAAGGCTATAGCAGCTATAATTGCTGCGATTTGACCTATTGTCATAAGATTCATCACTCCTTTGCTGAATTTTTATATTTTTAATATAGCACGTTTTAATTTTAAACTCAATTGTTAACGCTTAAAGCTAAAAAGATATTGCTATTTTTTTTATAAAAAAAGAATTCCATTAATAATGGAATTCCTCACTATTTTTTTGAATCAACATTTCAAGATCGCTGCCAAATTTTACAATTTCATTTAATTTAGGATTATGCAATAAAGCGTTTAAACGCTTTAACACTGCATTACGTGTAATGATCCCAATAAATTCTTTATTTTCTAAGTCATTCACTACACAGACAAAATTATTGTCCAATAATTTATAGATGATTGAATCTATCTCTTCATCTTGAGTAATAAATTCTGGTTTTCTTAATTCAATTTGGTCAATTGTCTTTCCTTCTAAGTTATCCATATCCATATCTTCCAAAGTCATTGCTTCCTGAATGATCATTGTTATATTTAATAAACCAACCATCTGTCCTGTTTTTTTCAAAACAGGAATCATCGCATAATTAACGGAAGTTAAAACGAGTAAACCATGCATCAAACTATTAAAGTCATATAAATAGGCTACATCTTTCTCGGGAATAATCAAGCTCTGAATATCATCAACAATCATATGTCGAAGTTTAGGGTTGATCAATGTTTTCATCTCCATCTAAAGTAAAATATTGAGACAATTCCTGTATATAGTTTCCATCCTGATTATAATAATCTACTCGATATGAATTCTCATTTATCACAACTATCGCAAACGTTCTCCCAGAATACTCGCCCCTAGATTGCGATAAAGAGCCTGGGTTAACCATTAAGATACGATCTTTATATTCAGCGTAAAGGCGATGTGTATGCCCATGAAAAAGAAAGGAGGCTTGATTATCTTTGGCTAATTCATACAAACCTAAGTTACTTCGATTAACATTTTGAATATGTCCATGAGTCAGAATAACTTTTCCAACTGGTGTATCAACTATTTGAATATTTTCGTATCCAGCATGGAAATCCATATTGCCTGCTACCACTGCATCGAATTCTCTCCATATTGTATGATTCGTTGTAAATTCAGAGTCGCCACAATGAAATAAGTAGTCAACCTGACCTTTAAATTTATGAACAAGCTTGTTAACGGTCGATTCATTTCCATGATTATCACTCATTACTAAAAATTTCATCTCTTAAATTCCTCCAACCATTCAGGCATTTCGTTCATTAAATTCATTACCGCTTTCGCTCGATGAGAAATCTGATTTTTTCGCTCAGATGTTAATTCTGCAAAAGTTTTATTTTCAAGTTCATAGATAAAAATCGGATCATATCCAAACCCATTATCGCCATGTTCTTCATAGGCAATCAAACCATCTACTCTTCCTTCTACTACTAACGAATCTCTACCTGGATATGCAAGAACGATACAAGTCGAAAAGAAAGCAGCGCGATCTTCACCATGATATCCTTCTAATTTTGATAAAAGTTTGTCTATATTTTTTTGATCATTACTAGGCTCTCCTGCATAACGTGCAGAAAATACACCTGGTTCTCCATCTAAAATAGGAACTGATAGTCCTGAATCGTCCGATAAACATAGGCAATTAAGTTCTTTCGCAATGGTTTCTGCTTTTAGTCGAGCATTCTCTTCAAATGTTTTACCTGTTTCTTCTACTTCATCCAATTCTGGATAATCAATTAAAGAAGTAATATCAAAACCTTTAGGCTTTAACAATTTTTCAAATTCTGCAACTTTACCTTTATTATGACTCGCAATTAGTAGCTTCAACGATAATTTCTCCTTTTATTCTACACTGTCTGACGACAATATCATCTGCCTTTAACCACTTTCCAGCTATCACCTTAAATGGCTCAATCTCGCCAGTTGTATAATAAATTTGACTAGCTGGATCTTGCTCTTGTTCCTCAGCGGTCCGACTTAAATTAAAATAATCCAATAACATACTCACCTCATTAATTGTTTCGACGCCAGAATCAATGAGGTGTACTTTTGAACCGGATGCTTCTTTTATTTCTCTTTTCATCAATGGATAATGAGTGCAACCCAATACAAGCGTATCAATACCTGATTGAATTATAGGCTTTAGCACCTCATTCACATGGGGTTGTGTTGACGATTCGTCTAGTCGGTCCTCCTCAACTAACTCAACAAAACTAGGACAAGCTAAGCTCTCAACTTTAACTTTAGCTGTTTTTTCTAGAATAGTCCGAGTATACAGCTGACTATTAATCGTTCCTGCCGTCCCTATAACTCCTATTTGGTTATTCTGAGTTTGTTTAATAGCAGCCCGACTTCCAGAAGCAATCACCCCCACCACCGGAATCGGCAAAACTGCCTTTAATTCATCCAAGGCAGCTGCGGTACCAGTATTACAAGCAATCACTAACATTTTTATCCCTTTTTCTCGTAAGAAATGGGTTAATTGCCAAATAAATTTTCGCACTTCCATTAAAGAGCGAGGACCATAAGGACAACGAGCATTATCACCTAAATATATAATCGACTCATTGGGGAGTTGTTTCAAGCTCTGCTTAACAACTGTTAAGCCCCCATATCCTGAATCAATAAAACCAATTGGTAATTCTTTCATTTATCTTACCTCTCTTCACGAAAATTATTTTACCATACTTTAAAAATGAAAGCTGTGAAGATAGATTGAAAGAAGTATATTTTATCCTTTAATCTATAAGAAAAAGTCATGATTAGCTCCCCCCAATATTCTACACATTATAAGAAAAGTCCTTGGGAGAACTCCCAAGGACTTTTCAATCAACTCATTATTTTTTTTTGTTCTCATTCTTCCAAATTGCTAAGGATTGTTTAAAAGTTCCAATTAAGCCTTTTTCACTATACACCAACACATTTGATTTATAAAATATAACAGAAACTGCGACACACAGAATGAGAAACGCTACAACTACCGCAACCGATATCCAGATTTCTCCCGTTCCAACTGTGTCATTTGCTATCCTAAACGGCATAATAAATGAGGTAAATAAAGGTATAAAGGAACCTACTTGAACAACAGATGAATTTGGAGATTTTAGAGCATACAAGGCGATATAGAATCCAGCTACTCCCATCAAGGTTATCGGTGTAATCATCTTGTTTACATCCTCTGTTCTAGAAACTAAAGAACCTAAAAAGGCAGCAATTACCGAATAAATAGCAATTCCAAGCACGGCAAAGAGTACACCATATAGTAAAACAGGCCGAACAGCTGCGACATAATCAGAGATTAAGGCAGGATCAATCATATTCCCTGCTTCCATCTCCGCACCTTGAAACTGTCCTTGATTTTTCATCATAAAATCAGCCATAAATAGTCCACCCAGATATGAAAATAACATTCCAATTGCTCCATAAATCAGTAATTGGGTCAAAATAACCATTGCAATTCCCAACAACTTACCAAAAAAATGATGCACAGCTGATACACTCGATAAAATAATTTCCATTATCCGAGAACCTTTTTCAGCAGCCACCTCCTGTGAAACAATCGTGACATAATTCATGATAAAGATAAATACCACAAAACACACTACATAAGCCACTGCTATCTTCGCACCCATAACCGGATCATCATCTGACACCTGAGTGATCTCTCCATCATCACTTTGCATCCTGATCGTTTCAATATTAATTTTACTATCAGTTAATTTAGCTACTTTTGCTTGATCAAGATTTAATTTCTCAGCATTAAGTTGAAGATTTAAATCAGATAAAGCCTCTTCCATATTAGTGGTATTAATATTTTTACCAGAATTATTACGATAGAATTTCGCACTAAAAGAGTCATCCTGGTCTTCGACTAACAGATACCCATCAATTTCTCCATCTATTAGTTGCTGGTCGGCTTGTTCTTGATTCAAATCAAATAAATATTCATTATCATCTTCTAAGCCTTTGATGGTTGAAACAACCTCTTCATTCTGACTAAGAATGGCAACATCCCCAACTGAAGATGTCAATTGGTCTTGATAAATAAAATAACCAACGCCAGCAATAACTAACCCCATGACGATCGGTCCAGCTATCATCCAGAAAAAGGCCCAGGATTTCACATTTTTACGAAAGACTTCTTTGGCTATAATCCAAATTTTATCCATGGATCGCTTCACCTGCTTTCATCTTAAATATTTCCTCTAAACTTGGAGGCTGCTGACTAAACATTGAGATATATTGACCCTTTGTAATTTTTTGGAAGAGATCTCGACCATAACTTTCATCTTCTAATATTAATGTATAGTTATTTGGACTCGTCTTCATGACTGTTTGAACACCTTCTAATTGTTCTAAATCTTCTACAGTCCAGCAGTCGGTTTCTAAAAATATTTTTATTCTTCCAAAGTTTTCTCTCACATCTTGAATAGTACCATAGAGTACTTGCTCTCCGTTAACTATCATCGCTAACTTATCGCAAATTTCAGATACATTCGACATATTATGGCTCGAAAAAATAATGCTAGAGCCGTTCTCTTTTAATTCTATAATGCCTTGCTTCAACAAATCTGCATTAACAGGATCTAGTCCAGAGAATGGTTCATCTAGAATCACTAATTTGGGACGATGGATCAACGTTGCGATTAATTGGACTTTTTGCTGATTTCCCTTCGAAAGTGTATTGATTTTATCCTTTCGATTACCTTTTACGGCAAATTTCTTCATCCATTCATCGATCTCCAATAAAACATTTTGGCGTTTCATTCCTCTTAAGGTTGCAAAATATACAATTTGATCTTCAATTGTCATTTTATCGTACAAGCCACGCTCTTCTGGAAGATAACCTACGAGCTCATAAACTTTCTTATTCATCGGTTGCTTATCCCACAAAACTTTTCCACCCTTTTCAGGGGATAAAAAATCTAAAATCATTCGAAACACCGTGGTTTTCCCTGAACCATTAGGACCAATGAAGCCCATAATAGTTCCAGGTTCCACACTAAAAGATACATCTTTAACCGCTCGGATTGAACCGAAGTTTTTAGCTAGATGTTTAACTTCTAACATTTGGCACCTCTTTCATAATAGTCTATTTTCATTATAGATGACTTAATAAACTAAAAAAAGAGACTTGTAGTAAATTTAAAATAATTAATTTATTAATATCTATTTAATAAAGAGATAATCTAGTTAACATTTTCAATTAAGGGATCCACTGTTGTCTCACTTGTTTCTTCTACAGTGGCTTCTTCATCGGCATTATCTCCAAAACTTTTACTTAGATCAACAGAATAAATAGATCCCTCAGTATCTACAGTAAAGTTAATATCTTGACCTTCTTGAACAAATGGTAAAAATTCATTGAGTGCAAGTGGTGCTTGATACACTTTACCATCCATCATGAAGTAATACATCGTTTGTCCATCTTGGACAACCGCTTGAATGGACTCCACTTGTCCCGTTAGTTCTTGAAGATTTTCTTGGCTAATAGACTCTAAATCTAGCGGTTGATCCTCCGCATATTGCTTCATAAGTTGAGTCAGGCTTGGTGCCACATATACTTGTTGATAATTTTGAACATCCACTAAAGCATAATCTTTAATTAAGCCGGAAGAATCTTTTAAAGTAAGAATATACATCGGTTTATTTTGTAAATTAATTAAAAGAGGGAAAGTCGCTTTATAACCGGTTTCTTGAACTGACCCTTCAGCAGATTGCATTGCAGAAAATTCCTCAGCAGCAGAAAGAGGAAACATCGAGGATTCTTTCGTTCTTAAATTAACTAAAACAAAGCCAATATTAGAATCATCGGCTACTACAGAAGTAATTCCCGTATAAAGATATAAGTCATCATTCATAGGAATATAATTATATCCCTCAGTTGCTTCAGTCACTCCTTCTTTTGCAAAAAGAGAATTCCAAAATCCATTTTTATACTGTCCATTTAAATTGAGTTGATGCATGATCAACTCAGCCGAATATACCCTATCTACCCATCCAGGAACCTCGTCCAATTCATATTTTTGATGGTCACCGGTCATAGCATTTACGATTACTAGTCCTGTTGGTTCTGCTTCACGAAGAAAGAACTTTCTACCATAAGTCGTTGCAATATAATATGGAATTCCTTCATCATCCACTTCAAAAGAAGGTTGCCCAAATATATTAAAAGGATAATTAAATCGTAGATGACGATAGATATTACGGCCCAGATGTTCCGCAAAAGAATAACGAATAGGCTGCTCTGGACTTTTAACTTCTACCTTTCCTGTAA
This sequence comes from Facklamia lactis, assembly GCF_015863205.1. Taxonomy (GTDB): domain Bacteria; phylum Bacillota; class Bacilli; order Lactobacillales; family Aerococcaceae; genus Facklamia; species Facklamia lactis. The sequence goes on from NZ_JACBXQ010000002.1 coordinate 131,271, forward strand.
CATTATCTACCTGTAAATAATGAGGAATTCCATCTTTGAAATTATTTAGCCACTTAAAAAAACCAGCATACTTTAACGGTGTCACTCGATAGGGTTTTGCCGAAATATTAATTTGTGTATACTCTTCTGAAGCTTCAAATTGCGATACCAAATCAGTTAAAGCTCCCAAATGTCGATTTCCTAATCGAACAGCAGTGTCACGGTCAACAAGAGGAATTTGATCAATATTACTTTCCGGAAACTCACTTTTGAAATCTTTAGTAACGGGTTGAATCAGATTTGCATATTGTTTGGAAATAAATAAAGGAGAGAAAATTAAATGACCAGCCAAGGCTAACAATAATAGCAAGGGGATCGGAATAAAAAACCACCGATATTTTTTGGGTAACTTAATTCCTTTTATCTCTAAAGATTGATAATTTTGATTTTTTATTTTTTGCAACCATCCACTTGAATCAGTAAACAATTCAATAATAAACACCCCGATCAATGCGATTGCTAGAAAAATCCAGAAATCTAACGACGCATAATGAAAAGGGGGCAAAACTAAATAATAATAGATTGAGAGAAAAATCATTAACACTAAATATAAATATCTTGGACTAAACTTTTTGATTTTATTTATTTTATTAAAAGAAGATGCTGAATTAGGTGTAACATCTTTTACAGGCATACTATCCCTCCATAATTTTTAAAATTCTATTGTTTTATTCGATACAAGTCTACTGACGTAAGCTAATAAAATGTTCTGCTATCGTAGCTAAAAAAGGCTCAAAATGAATAGGGCCTACTTGATAATCATTTTTTTTGATTGAATAGGGAATAAGTTCTTCTACAATCTGACTGGTAAATTCTATTGACTGTTTAATCGTTTCCCCCGCTAAAAAATTACCGGCAACTAATGAAATAACGGTATCTCCTGTTCCAAAAACATAGCCATCAAAATGTTGATGTAAAACCGTACCTGCTTCTCCATTCTGACAAGCATAATAAAAACCAATCTTATTATCTCCAACTTCATTATGATCTCGAGCTCCAGTAATAATAACTGTCTCAGCACCTAAAGATAAGATGTCTTGTGCAATTCCAGCGATTTCTTCAACTTGAAAATTTTCTTTATACTCTTGGTTTAAAATCAAACACGCTTCTGTTAAATTTGGCATCACAATATCAGCGTATTGAATTAATTCACGCAAATGAAGAGCGACTTCTTTATCAAATCCTTTATAAAACCTGCCATGATCCCCCATTATAGGATCCATGATCAATTTAATTGAAGGATTATGCGCTTTTGCACGTAAATAATAATTTGATAAATCATCAATCTGCTGCACATCTGCAAAATAACCGGTTAAAACTGCATCAAAATGATACCCCACTTCCTCCCAATGACTTAACATTTGTTGAAACGCTTCCTTCATTGAGTAGCGTACCATATTTCCTTGTTCGCCTGCATGGGACGAAAGAATTAGAGTGGGTAAAATTGCAGCTTCTAATTGAGCGGCTGCCACCACCGGTAAATTAATTGAACCTGCTACTCTACCAGCACCAGGTATATCATTCACTACTAAAATGGATTCTGCATATTTCTTATTCCTCAATGGATACATCTTCTTAACCTCCATTTCTCTTTTTATTGTAAGCCTTTATCACTAGTAAATAAAGAAGCTTTTAAATATTAATATGAAAAAAGGATTCTTATTACCATGGTAATAAGAATCCTTTTTTCACTGTTTATTTCTAAATAGCTAATTTAATTGATTTGATTGGTAATATCAATAAATTCTTTTCCTTGAGATTCTGCTACTGCTTGAGAAGTTAATTGCCCATAATAGGTATTAATTCCTGTCAAGATTGCATCACTTTCTTTCGCCGCCTTATTAATACCGAGGTTAGCAATTTGAATAGCATACTTTAAAGTTGCATTTGTCAGCGCAATCGTTGATGTACGAGGTACAGCCCCAGGAATATTGGCAACTGCATAATGAATAACCCCATGTTTAACATAGGTAGGTTCCTTATGAGTAGTAGGATGAGTTGTTTCAAAGTTTCCGCCTTGGTCAACTGCAATATCAATTAATACAGATCCTTCACGCATTTGTTTGATAATCTCTTCAGATACAAGCACGGGTGCCCGTCGACCTGCTAAGAGAACAGATCCAACTACTAAATCGGAATCAATCACTGCCTTCTCAATATTTGCATCATTTGACATCAAAGTCTGAACACCATTACCTAGAATATTTTCCAATTCAGCCAAACGTTGAGGATTAACATCCAATATTGTTACATTCGCCCCTAATCCATAGGCCAATTTCGCAGTATTTAATCCAACAACTCCACCACCAATCACGGTTACATTCGCACGCTGAACACCCGGTACTCCTCCTAATAGAATCCCTTGTCCGCCACCGATCTTCTCTAACAGCCTCGCACCAATTTGAACAGCCATTCTTCCTGCTACTTCAGACATGGGTGTTAATAAAGGAAGTGTCCCAGCTTCTACAATCGTTTCATAGGCTACACCGATGACTCCTTTATCAAGAAGAGCCTCAGTTAATTTATATTCAGGAGCCAAATGTAAATAAGTAAATAGAATTAGACCTTCATAAAAATAATCAAATTCTTCTTCCAATGGTTCCTTTACTTTAATGACCATTTCTGCCTTCCACACTTCTGCTGGTGCATCTACAATCGTTGCCCCAAATTCTTCATACTGCTCATCAGTAAAACCTGATCCTATCCCTGCATTTTTTTCTACTAATACTTGATGGCCAGATGATATTAATTCGTGAGCATTAGCTGGAGTTAAACCTACCCGGTCTTCGTTTGATTTTATTTCTCTAGGAACTCCAATAATCATAATCTCATTTCCTCCTAATATAATTTAAACTAATCTCATTATAGCACAGGTTATTCTAATCCAAAAGAATTACCTTATCATTATCTATCAATTTATTGACAGCTCTTATTAATAAAAATAAACGGCTATGAACAAATAAAACCCAGTAAAAATACCGGGTTAAAAATTTAGATTAGAGATGTTTTTTTAATATTTCACTTAAACGATTTTTATCATGAAAACCAACTAATTTATCCACTACCTGTCCTTCTTTTTTAATAATCATGGTAGGAATAGACATAATTCCAAATTCTTGTGCGGTTTTCGGCTCTTCGTCCACATTCATTTTGAAAAATTCAACTTGTCCTTCCATTTCTTCTGCTAATTCGTCAACTATTGGGGACTGCATCCGACAAGGTCCACACCAGGGCGCCCAAAAATCCACCAACGTTACCCCATTTTGTGTTGACGTTTGAAAATCTGCATCTGTAATTGCTTTAACCATTATCATTCTCCTTCCTCTATTAATACTCTTAGATATATTAACACATTGAAAATTTCATTACTATTCATTTGCCTATTTAATCAAACATTTACTTGATTAATGTTTTATTTAAAATATACGACCGTGGAACCATCTCCACCCGCATTTGGAGCCGAATATTCATAGTGATCGACTTGCGAATGTTGTGCCAGTTTTTTTTGAACCCCTTCTCTAAGAGCTCCGGTTCCTTTTCCATGAATGATCGTGACCATAGGATGATTGGATAGAAGAGCTTGATCTAGATATTGCGTTAATTTCTGCATGGCTGCGTCATAACGCTGTCCTCGAATATCGATACTAGTATTTACTTTTGTTCCTGCTTTTCTCTGAACGTTCACTTTTTTCTTCGCTTTTGCTTTCTCTAAAGCTTTTAATTCTTCGCTAGAGAATTTCATTTTCAATATACCCATTTGCACCATATATTCATTTTTACCAGTCTTTTCAATAATGGTTCCCCGTTGACCATAGGATAAAACTTCAACTTCATCACCAACTGCGAATTCTTGCGCACGCTTAGCTTTTTGAAGAATTTTGTTCTTTTTAAGATTTTCTGGTTGTTTCAAATCATTAAAAGCATTTTTCTTATCAATTAGAATATGTTCCTTAATTGTCTGATTTTGGCCTTGTACTAATTGTAAATCGCGAATATCTTGAATCAGTTTTTCTGCTTCTTTCTGAGCATCTTCTACTTTTTCATTTGCGATACGTTTAGCTTTTTCAAATATACTATCTTTATAAGCCAAATATCGATCGTATTCGGTTCTTAAGTCTTCTAGTAACGATTCTGATCTTCTTAAATACTCATCTGCAGTAGCATTTTTTAATTCTGTTTCCCGTCTTTCGCGTTCCAGATTAGCAACCATTTCATTAAGCGACTGACTCTCGGTCGAAATTCCCTGCTGCGCATCTAACAAAATATCCTCTCGTAAACCAAGTCTTTTCGAAATTTCTAGAGCATTCGAACGTCCCGGCACCCCAATCATTAAGCGATATGTAGGCGATAAAGAGTCAATATCAAATTCCATTGAGGCATTAATTGTTTTCGGCATTTCATGAGCATAGACCTTTAATTCTGGATAATGAGTCGTCGCCATTACAGTTGCTCCAACAGATCTTAAATAATTAAGAATAGCCATTGCCAAGGCAGCCCCCTCTTGAGGATCAGTTCCTGAACCTAATTCATCAAATAAAACCATTGATTGATGAGTCGCTTCCTTGATAATCGAAACTATATTAGTCATATGACTAGAAAAAGTTGAAAGACTCTGCTCAATGGACTGTTCGTCCCCAATATCTGCAAATATAGAATCAAAGACTCCTAATTGCGATCCTTCATCACAAGGGATAAACAATCCTGATTGTCCCATCAGTTGAATGAGTCCTACTGTTTTTAATACAATCGTCTTTCCCCCAGTATTCGGTCCTGTAATCACCAAGATATGATACTGATCCCCAATCAAAATATCATTTGCTACAATTTCTTTGGGATCAATTAACGGGTGTCTTGCTTGCCATAAAGCAATTTGATTATCCGTCGAAAACTTTGGCTTATTGGCATTAATTGATGCAGCATAATCAGCTTTAGCTTGAATAAAATCTAATTGAGCAATCATCGCTTGGTTCTGGCGAATCTCTTCAACATATGGCTCAATTTCCATCGAAATCTCTTCTAATACCCGCTCTATCTCTTGTTTTTCTTCCACATGTAACTGAGACAATTTATTATTTAACTCTACAACCGACTGGGGTTCAATATATAAAGTTTGTCCGGTAGAAGATTGGTCATGAACAGTTCCACCGAACTGATACTTAAATTCTGCTTTTACCGGTAATACATACCGCTCATTACGGATTGTAATCAGCGCATCTGATAGATAGTTGGCTTTTGACTTCAACATTTGATTAAGCTGATTACGAATTTGTTGTTCCGTTTGAGTTTGACCCCTCCTGATATTGGATAATTTAACCGAAGCTGAATTCAATACACTTCCGTCTTCACTCACGGTTTGATGAATTTTCTCAATTATTTTTGGCAAGGATACACACTGCTCTACCCAAATATCTAAAGCAGGATAGTATTTTTCTTCAACTTTCATTTGATCAAAAAAATCAGTAACTTGATTAGTCGTCGTTAACAATTTCCCAATTTGAGCAACTTCCCGTGCATTTAATGAAGCTGAAACCTCTAGTCGTTTAAAGGCAGAGCCTAGTTCTTGTAAATAAGGTATTGGAATATGTTTACCTTGTTGTCGAATCATTTCTGCTTCTTCAATCTCATCATGCCAAGTACGTATCTCTTCTATATCAAAAGAAGGAGAAATCATATCAGCTAATTTTTTTGCCATTTCTGTCTGTATATACGATTTTAATTGGCGAATTATTTTGCCATATTCTAACTTATCAAGCGTTTTTTGATTGGTCATTTAAGCAAGTCACGCCTTTCTTTCATTAACTATACTCCTAAACCTAACTTATCAGCATAGTCTGCTAAGATAGGTGTTGAATCTACAATCCAGAAAATTAAAGGATTATTAACAAATTGTTGTTGAATAAACTCAATGGGTAATAATGATAAAAGATAAAGTACCATAAAAACAATAAAATAAACAACTAAGAAATTAATGATTCCACCTATGATGCGATTAGCAATATGCAAAAAATCATAATAAGCAATCTTTGTAAAAAGAACCGATAATGCATTGGTTATCACCCAACCTGCTAACCAAATAATAAAGAATGTTAAAAGATTATAGAAAGCCTTGTCCAAGTAAAAACTTTGGACCTCATCATACATCACTAACTCGCTATCAGGTTGTATAGCCGGAAAAGGAATAAACATTGCTACCCATTCGCTAAGCACATCAAAATACCGAGTTGCAAGCAAAAATGTAATAATATAACCAATTAAACGGATTCCTTGCATAATCAAACCCGAGCGATAACCCGTATAAAAACCAAAAGCTAAAATTGCCAAAATAATTAATGTTACCATACAAATCTCCTCACTGACTACTGCCTATTTATCTTGATCCTGACTTGACTTAGCTCTTACTCTTACTGTATTTTTACTATGTTCTAAATTTGATGGATCATGTGTTTTATCTGCAGATTGATGATAGTCGCGATCACTTTTCAAGACTGCTAATTCTGCCTCTAACTCAACAATTCGATTTTCCTTACTAATTTGATCAGAAATAGCATTAATAGCCATTAATATAGAACGATCTTCTCTTGACAAGTTTGGATCCAGTTGGCCAAGCTGTTCCAATTGTTGATTTAGAAGATCAACGACTGCATCTAAATGCTGACTAGGTCGATCCCCAACAATTGTATATATTTTCCCTGCTATTTCTGCTTTGTATCTGTACTTATCTTTCATTTTATCACCTTAATCCTCCATAAACTCTGCAATTATTCTACCAGAAGTCTGGGATTCTTGCACCTTATCTTATTATTTACGGTATAATAAACAAATATAGACTAAAAGATCCTAGATATAGTACGATTCTATGATTATTACTCAAGAGCCTTTCAGAACACTTAAATCAAGTTTTTCATATGAATAAACTTGCATTAATTCTAATAATATATAGAAATATGGTGATAACAATGACGAATGCTACTCTAAAAGTAAACCAAACGACACTCAAAAAGATGGAAGCCTATTATCAAAATGACTTAGTATCCCCTGTACCCTACAGCCAATTTAGAGCCAAAAGAAATGGTGTTTCAATCACAGCTTACCAATCTGGAAAAGTTCTCTTTCAAGGCCATCAGGCGGAATCCGAAGCCTCGATATGGCAACAAAATGCTATCCAATTAGCAGAAGGCCAAACATCCCAAAGTCTATCCTCCATCCCTAAAAATATTACTTCATACTCTCTTATCGGGAGTGATGAAGTTGGAAATGGTTCTTATTTTGGACCGCTAACTGTCTGTGCCGTTTATTTAGATTCGCAGCGACAAGCATTAGTACAAGAATTAGGTGTCAAAGATTCTAAAAAATTATCAGACAAAGAGATTCAACAAATTGCTCAAAATCTTAAGCACACTGTTCCGTATCACCTAACCATTGTTAACCCTGCTAAATATAATCAACTTATAAAACAATACAATGCCAATGCAATGAAAGCAAAGTTACATAATTTTACCATCCAACAATTAATAAGTAAGCTCGATGACGTACAAATGAACAACCTACAAGGTGTTTTAATCGATCAATTTACTCCGGAAAAAAACTACTTTCGTCATTTACAATCAGATTCTAATGTATATCAAGGGAAAATATTTTTTGCAAAAAAAGCCGAATCTCTTCATCTTGCAGTTGCTTGTGCCTCCATCATCGCGAGAGACGCCTTTGTAACTTCTCTTTCAAGACTCGGTGCTAAATATGGTAAAATACTCCCTTCTGGTGCAAGTCCAAAAGTTGATTTGTTCGCTGCTCAACTAATAGATAAATATGGTCTTGGGGCTCTAGAATCGACAGCAAAACTTCATTTTGCTAATACAAAAAAAGCATATAAACTCTCAAAAAAATATCATTAATTTTTGTTATATAAAAAAAGCCCCTTTTTGATGGGGCTTAAACTATTTCTTAAGACTTGCTCCTGAAACTGCATCTGCCTCTAAACCTGTGCTATCTTCAAGATTACTTCGGGAAGCACTTGAAGTAGTATCAGCATTGGAGCTTACACTTGCTCCCGATAATGTATCCGTCCCACTGACCAACTCCTGACGACTCTGTTGCAAATACCAATCAATCAGAGGTAAAATGTCTTGAACATACTCATTAATCCCTAAATATTCACCAATATCATTTCTTACAGCTTGGTAAGTATTGACTACAAATTTATCGGGGCCATGTGAAGAATCATAGACCTTGATGACGTCTTGTAAACCTGATCTTAATTGACTGATTATCCATTTAACAGTCTGATGCGTAGCCTTTGGATGACAATCTCCCAAAGAATTCCCTACTTGTTCGAGACTTCTTTTTGCTAACATTTCTTCACACGATTTATTATGATTATAATAAATAAATTGATTATTAGCATCAGCAAAGGAAATCTCAAAGGGCATAGACTTTAATAAATCATCTATTTGTTCTACTGTTAACAAGCCGTCACTTAGTTTGACATAGGTATTCCCTTCAACGGCTCCCACTTTCATTGAAGCTTGTTCTATCCAATTATCTGCGTGCATATCAACATCTTCTATTGTAGTAGCTATTTTCCCTCTGGCTTCTAAATCTTCGGCTTCTGGATCTGCTACGGGTTTCTCTAACTCCGTCACTAGCTCTACATATCGTAAAAACTTTTCGATACAGCTTTCCAAAAAGGTAATCGTTCCAGGATCAATAATATTGCCTTCACTATCAAATTTTTCTTTCGCTTCCCCTAACAAAAATTCATTTCCAGGAAATACATAGGCATTCGCCCCCGGTGCCTGTAAGATTTGACGAACATGTAACTGGGCACGAGATGTGCCTTGATCATAATAAGAAGCTCCCACTACATAAACAGGCTTATTAACAAAAGGATTCACCTTATAAGATAACCACTCAATGGTTGACTTTAAAACTGGAGTGGTTGTTCTTATATGCTCAGGTGTTGCAATAATAACACCGTTTGCGGCTTGTATTTTACTGTTTAAATATTGAATCGCTGGATGCCCCGTCTGGTCATTACTCGCATCAAACATCGGAACATCTTTTATCTCCAAAACTTCAAAGTCAAATTTTGATTTAAAGTGTCTTTCAATAAATTGTAGTAATTGACGATTGTAAGATTGCTCTGCATTAGACCCCACAATTCCCACTAATTTCATCTCTTCTCACTCCTTTGTGCTTGAAGGTCAAATTGATCAGCATAAAAATTTGCAGCTTCTTGGACATTAGATTCATGGCTAGAACTTAGAACTTCCGTTACTCTAATAAATTTCAGAAAATCTACAAAATAGCCATCTAATTGTTTCACTTTTTCGGGAAAAATTAAGTCTCCATTTTCATCAAAAGCTTGTAAGGAATGCCCTAATAAAAACTCATTTCCAGGCATAACAATGGCTCGAATAACGGGTGCATTTAATATAGAACGCAAATGCTGTTGAGCTCGAGAAGATCCTAAAGCACCATAAGAAGCTCCCACTATCATGACCGGCTTATCTACAAAAGGATATATATTATAAGATAGCCAAGCTAAAGCGCTTGATAAAGCAGCTGGTATCGATAAATCATACTCTGGGGTAGAAATAATAACACCATCAGCTACTTCAATTTTTGCTGCTATCTCTTTAGCCTTTTCAGGAATTTGACCATTCGACGGTTTATTAAACATTGGTAAGTCCCTTACTTCAAATAAGTCGATTTCTGCTTGTTCCTTATATCTCCTAGCAATGTATTGCATCAATGTACGATTAGTCGATTTTGTAGAATTATTACCAACAATTCCAATAATTTTTACCATCCTTTATCCTCCATTTCGATCCGCCCTTTAGTCTCACCTATCTTATCAAAGCTTGAAAATAATCAAAAATAATAAGGATCAGCGGGCTATAAATAAGTCCTCTAAACAAAAAATGCTTATTATTTCATAATAAGCATCAATAAAACAGGTAAAAACATTGCAGGTGTATGATTCAAAATTTTTAATTGAGTCAAGTTTAATATGTTGGTTCCTAAACCAATTAAAAGCAAGGAACCGACTGCAATAATTTCATTAATCATTGCTTGAGAGAGAATCGGAGCGGCTACTTCTGCCAAAAGAACTAAGCTTCCTTCGACAAAAAAAACAGCAACTGCTGATAGCATTACACCAAAGCCCAGTGAAGATGAAAGAAGCAAGGCTGTTATACCATCCAAAATACTTTTAGTATATAATGTTGTATTATCTCCTGTTAGGCCACTCTCTAACGAACCTAAAATAGACATAGAACCTACACAGAAAATCATTGCACCGGCAATAAATCCTTGTCCAAGATTATTCTCTCTCCCGCTCTTAGCATATTTCGCTTCCAAATTAGTAATAAAACGAGTTAATCTTGCATCAATATCAATACTTTCACCAATAACCGTCCCTAATACCATTGATAAGATCAGCACAATCGTATTATCTCCTGTCAGTAGCCCATCAATTCCAATAGCAATTACCGATAAAGCCATCCCTTGCATCAAACGTTCATGTAGCTTTGCGCTAATTCCTGATTTTACTATAGTCCCTACCCATGAGCTTACAATAATAATAATTGTGTTCACTAAAACTCCCATCAATACTTTCCTCCATAAATTGAGAGCAGCCAAAGCCACTCTCTATTGTTTGTATTTGATTAACCCTGCTCTTCGGAATCTTCTTCTACTTCATTTGTATAAAGTAATTGTCCCACTTGATCTTCAGCTGCTAACCCTTCTTTTCATCTACTACTTGACTAATATCAATTTCATCATAACTTTCTTCGATGTCAATTTCCTCTTCAAATGGTTGAGGAGTAATTTCATCTTCTTCATATAGAGGAGAATTCTTCCGATAGATCCGATATAATTCAGTGAATATAACTTTAAAAACAGCAAAAGCTGGAACTCCCACAATCACTCCTGTTAAACCAAACAAACGACCAGCACCCAACAAAACAATTAAAATTGTAACCGGATGAATCTTCAAATTAGACCCAAGAATTTGTGGTTGGATTAACCGCCCTTCAATAAAAGCTTCAAGACTCAATACAATCAGCACCTTAATGAACATAAAAGGCGAAGTAATTAAACCAATAATAACCGCAGGAACTGCCGCCATAACAGATCCAATATAAGGAATGACATTGAGGACTGTCGCCAACACACCTAAAGTAATCGCATAGTCTAAGCCAATAATTGAGAATCCAATTGCAAAAAGGAACCCTACCATGATCGCAACAATAATTTGTCCACGAACATAACGCCCAATTTGATAATGTGATTGAAAAAAGATTGTTTTAGACGTTTTTCGATAAGCATTGGGAATATGATGCAACATCAAAGGGATCAATTTATAACCTTCCAACAACATATAATACAATAAGACCGGTATGGTAATCAAGCCTGTCACTACAGTTGAAAGCGTCCCAATAACATTTCCTAAACTACCGAAAGTTGACGTAATAATCGGTTGAAACTGTTCCACTAATCCATTTAAATTCATGTCAGATAATTGCGTCGCTAAATTTGGAAATACATCTTCTAAATCTGGAACTAGAGGAATACTATTAAAAAGATCTTGAATACTATTAGAATATTCCGGAAGATTCTCAACGAATGATTGTGTTTGTCGTTGAACGATGGGAACAAGTGTTGCTATGCCCCATACTAATAGAAGGGTCACAAAAAAATAAATCATCCAAATTGCCAAGTGACGATTTACACCTCTTCTCGCCAATTTAACAACAATAGGCGAAAATAAATAATATAAAATTACCGTTCCAATCATAGGAAAAGCAAAGAATTGAATAAATACTCCTAATGGCTGAAATAAATATGCAATCTTAGTAAATAAAAAAATCACACTGAATGTGAGTAATAGTATAAGTAATCGAATGATGTGTTGATTATTCATAAAATTACGTTTAAATGTTGTTAACGGCGTATGTTCTGGCCCTCTGCGCATAGTTACCCTCCTCACTAAATAAGTAGATTTATTTTACCATATTTTTTTAAAATTTGTTGATTTCTATCTTTCCTCCTCCTACAATTTCTTATGGTATAATTATTATAATTTCATTAAGGAGGACTCTCATGACCGAAACATTTTTATTAGGTGGCTATACACGTCGCATCAATACAGGACTCAAATCTGTCACCTTAGAAAAAGATGACGAACTATTCTCAGCCCATAAATCGATTGCAAGTCTAAACAACCCAACATATCTATGTCTTTCAAATGATTTGAACTATTTATTCGCCATTCATCAAGACGACCCTAAAAGTGGTCTAGTCGCCTTCAAAAAAAATGACCAGGATAAATGGTATGAAGTAGATCGTCTAATGGTTTCTAACATACCTGGATGTCACTTATCTTACCGTGCCTCTTCTCGAACGATTTATCTGTCCAATTATCATGAGGGTGCCTTAGATATCTTCTATTTCGACGAGCATGAATATCTACACCACATCCAGCGAGTGGAACATACGGGTTCAAGTGTCCATCCCAACCAAACGAAACCACACATTCATTACGCAGGAGTTTCTCATGATCAAAGACGTCTCTATGTCTGTGATCTTGGAACAGATACTGTTTCAACCTATGAAATTGATTATGAAGGAAAAATCACATTAGAACATTCCCTAGAACTGCCAGCTGGGTGTGGTCCACGCCATTTAGTTAAGCATCCTAAATCAAATTTTGTTTACATTATAGGAGAATTAGATAATACTACAACTCTTGCTTATCTCAATACAGATGGCAGTTTAACGATAAAAGACCGTAAACAGAATATTCCTGATCAATTTATAGAAGAATCAAGCGGTGCTGCTATCCGTTTATCTCAAGACGGTCTCTTTCTATATGTTTCCACTCGCTATCATAATAGTATTACGGTTTATGAAATCAATCAAAAAAATGGCCATTTAACTCGAATTCAACGGGTCAATACGGTCGGAAAAGTTCCTCGAGATTTTATTTTAGATCAAGATGAAAAATATCTAATTGTAGCTCATCAAGATTCAGACTACCTCTCACTCTTCAAGAGAGATAAAAAAAGCGGGGAACTTTCATTCATACATAACGAAACTTACGCTCCCGAATGTGTTTGCATTCTTTCTGAAAGTTCCACAACACTCAATTAGGTGAAGAGATGGATTTTAAACAAATCACCTTTCCAACTATGGGAACCAATCTTCATCTAAAAATTTTGCATCAGAACGCTGTTTCGCTTCTCCAACAAGCAAAAAAAATATTACTAGACTATAATCAACGTTATTCAACTTTTATCAACAGTAGTCAACTACAACAGATCAATCTAAATGCTGGGATCAAACCTGTTCAAGTCGATCAAGATCTCTTTGACTTAATTGCATATGGTCGAGAAGCCAGTATTCAATCTAAACAAACTCTTAATATCGCCATTGGTCCTCTAGTTAAATTATGGAAAATTGGTTTCGGGGCTAATCAAATCCCTGATCCCCAAGAAATTGAGCAAGTTTTAAAACTAATTAATCCTCAACATATTAAGATGAACTCACATACAAAAGAAGTCTATCTGGAGCATCCAGGTATGGCGATTGATCTCGGTGCTTTAGCGAAAGGCTATTTCGCAGATAACCTCAAAAAATTTTTTATAGAGAATGGAGTAAAATCTGGTTTTATCGATCTAGGTGGAAACGTCTTAACCATTGGAGGGAACCCTGAAAGAAGCGATTCTTGCTGGCGTATTGGTATCCAAGATCCTCAAAAACCTAGAGGACAGCTAATAGCAGCTGTTAAAATACAAGATCTATCGCTGGTCACTTCTGGGATTTATGAACGTGTTTTTCGTACTAAAAAAGGCGAATTATTCCATCATATTCTAGACTCGCACACTGGCTATCCGGTTGAAAATCAACTCGCATCTGTTTCAATTCTCTCTCCTCTCTCTTTAAAAGCTGAGGAATGGACCACTCGATTATTTTATTGTTCTCCTCAAATGGCTCTTGAAATCATTGAACAGACTGAAAACATAGAAGGCTTAATTATCGACCGTCATAACAACCTTTATCTTTCTCAAGGAATGAAAAAAATTACCTTCTTAAAAAAATAAAAAGAATTTACCTATAAGTGAACAGCCCCCAAAAGTGAGTTAATTAACTCTAACTTTTGGGGGCTGTTCAAAGAGAGGCATTCTATTACCTTAACGTAACACAACTCGCCCTATTTCTTGTCCTTGGCTTACTTGCCCCGAAGCCGTTAGTTCAAATTCATCAATAACTTCAGATCCATTTGTAAAGATGATTATCATAACATTATCTTTTCCCGCTTCTTCAAGCGCTTCGAAATTCACTTTAGACAATTGTGTGTCTGGCGTTACTGAGTCGTTTTCTTTAGCCACTGACTCAAAAGGTTTTCCCTCTAAAGAAACAGTATCAATTCCCATATGAAGCAATATTTCTAACTCTCCTGCAGTAATTCCAAATGCATGTTTAGTAGGAAAAATATTATGAATAGTTCCATTAACAGGTGAAAATATTTCTGATTGAGACGGTTTTATAGCAAAACCATCCCCCATCATTTTTTGAGCAAACACTTGATCCTCTACGTCCTCAATTCTCACTATTTCACCATCACAGACTGCGTGTAAAGTGATCTCCTTACTCATTACATCTTCTTTTTTGTCTTTCTTTTTAAAAAAACCAAACATTTTTATTCCCCCTCACTAAATGATAACTTTATTTTAACATAAGTCGTAAACCGAAACTATTGGAAGCCCTTAATCGAAACTGGACTCAGGATCCTCTTAGTGACAAGGCTTGGACTTTTCGTTATAATAAAGGCTGTTAAATACAAAGCTGAGGTGAATAATTTGCAAGAAATAGATTTATTCGAATTATTAAAAATATTTATCTTAAGTGTAGTCCAAGGGATTACTGAATGGTTACCTATTTCCTCTACGGGGCACTTAATTTTAGTAGAAGAATTTATTAAATTAAATTTAGATCCCGCTTTTATCGAAATGTTCCGGACTGTTGTCCAATTAGGATCAATTCTAGCGGTAGTTGTCCTTTATTTCAATAAACTTAATCCTTTTAATCCTAAAAAATCGCCAGAGAATCGGAAAGAGACGTGGGTACTATGGTTTAAAGTAGCTGTTGCTTCATTACCAGCCATTATTTTCGGATTCCTTATTAATGATTATATGGAAGAATACTTTAATATCCCTCCTGTCGTAGCTGCTGCCTTAATTATCTATGGATTCGCATTTATCTGGATTGAAAATCGAAAACCTGGTCGCCATGATCGCCAAATTGAAAATCTAGAAAGAATTTCTTATCCAACAGCTTTTAAAACAGGTCTCTTTCAAGCTTTATCCCTCATTCCAGGGACATCACGCTCAGGTTCAACTATTTTAGGAGGACTCTTATTAGGTATGGAACGAACAGTAGCAACAGAATTTTCATTCTTCATGTCACTTCCTGTTATGTTTGGAGCGTCTTTCTTAAAGCTTTTAGATTTTGGTTTTGACTTTACTAGTACTGAACTGATCTACTTAGTCTTTGGTATGTTTGTGGCCTTTATCGTTTCTTTGATTGTAATCCGCTCATTATTAAAATTTATCAAAACAAACGACTTCAAACCTTTTGGTTATTATCGCATTATTCTTGGCTCTATTGTCATTCTTTATTACCTATTCAAATAAAGTTTAAGACCGATTACTGTTTATCAGTAATCGGTCTTTTTATCGCTTTTTCTCTGTCTCGATAAATACATTTTCTTTCTTTTTTTGTATTTTTCTCACCTATGTCAAAATTATTATTTATCATAACTCTTAATTTCAATAAGATCAGGTAACTTTATGGAATTCAATTCTCCTGTTTTTGCAAAATCAGCCCATATTTTCCGTAAAGGTTGTCCTAATTTCACTAAATCTTCCGTTGAATAATGACTATAAAGCAATCCGTTTTCTATACTTTCAGGATGAAAAAGTAAAGGAATTTCAGCCATATGAACTCCCTCAAAGATATGCTCTCCTCTCCCACCACGGAATAAATAAGTGGCTACCCTTCCTCCAGCTTTAGAGAATAGTTCTGCATAACGATCAATTTCTTCCTCAAAGATAATCTCAGTAAAAAAGTCTAAAGCTACTTCTAATAATCGGCCAATGATTGGTTTATTATATTGACTAAAATAGCGTTCTTGTGATAAGACAAAATCTGCTTCATGGTTATTAGATCCAATTAAAACATCAAAATCACTTGCAACTAACCGATAGGCTTCTTTTAAGTTTTTTTCTTTTGGTAAAGGATAGACACCATATTTAACAGCTACAGGCAAGAAACTTGCCCGTTGAAACCCTTGACGCAATTTCATCAAAGTCGCTGTTTGAAATGTAATCACCTCTTCCAACGACATTTCATCCGTAATCTGTTGACTGGCTTGAAGTAATTCTTGATGAATTCTGCCATGTTTTTTATTCGCAGAAATAGGAGCAGATTGAATAATGACTCGTTGAAATAACCTCTTACTTCCTTCAGCCACCATTAGATGCATAATCGCATCTGCCCCTGCAGATTGTCCGAATAAAGTGACATTATTAGGGTCACCGCCAAATTGTTTAATATGTTTCTTTATCCAACGCAAAGCCATAAGTTGGTCTAGAAGCCCTAAATTAGCCGGCTGCCCTTCTCGATCCCTCGAGAAACCGAGTATACCTAACCGATAATTAAGATTAACCACCAACACACGTTGCTCTTCCACCAAACGTTTTGGATAATAAATCTCTAAATCGCCTGCTCCAACTTCATAACCTCCACCATGAAACCACACCATTACTGGAAGAAGTGGATCAGTCGCTTGATGATCTGCCGGCAAAGTGATTGACAAATTCTGACAAGCCTCAGTCATCTCTAAATGATTTTGAGGACCCAGTAATTTCGCAACCCCTCGCTTTTGCGGTGCCATTGGAGATAATTGCGTTGCTTTTATTTGCTTACGGTTATTTTTAATGAGCGTGGGATATTCAAAGCGTCCTGCTCTTGCATAGGCAATACCAGTTGCTCGATTTACGCTTCCGTCATTCCAACCAATTATTTCACCTTGATCATATGGCCATTTAACTAATCGACAATCCATTCCACCACTCCTTATCAACTTATTATATCTTCTTATAAACGATTCAACAAAAATAAAGGTTTTGTTAAAAAAAGTTGACATTTTGTTAAAAATAATTAACATCATAAGTGTCACAGTTCAAAGGAGTGATAAAGTTGATCATAAATAATCTTAAGACTCTTCGAGCTCAAAAAAATTGGACTCAATCAGATCTTGCTAAGCAAGTAGGTGTCACTCGACAAACGATTGCTTCCATCGAAAAAGGGAAATATTCACTTTCTCTTCAATTAGCTTTTGAAATTGCCTCTGTTTTTAATGTTTCGATCACTGACTGTTTTAATTTTGACCATGAAAAGGAGTCCTAATATGCTAATTTTTCTTTATATGTCTCTCATTATCCTATGTGGTGGTTATTATCTTTATAAAATTTTTTATTACCAAAAGGATGAACGCGGAGAAATGATCCTCTTACAATCAAATTATTCCGCTACCTCCATGATGTTAATTTTATTCACCATTCTTTCTATTTTTCGATCAAATATTTTACCGACAGAAGAAGCACAATTTCTCTATCAATACAGCGATATAATTTTAGTAACTGGCTACTTCCTGAGCATGACTATCAGTCTTTATATTAATGAAAGAAGGTATTAAGATGCATACTATCCTACATTATCTAAGAAAAAACCTCCTTACAGATATAAAAACATTTCTCTCTACATTGGTCATTGCTTTACTGTTACAGCATTTTTTTATTACCCCCTGCACAGTGAAAGGCTCTTCCATGGAAAACACATTAATGGATCAGCAAAAAATTATGATATCTCGACATTTTGAAATTGACCATTTTGATATCGTCGTACTGCAAGCTCCTGATCGAAAAAATAAAAAGTATATTAAACGAGTGATCGGTCTCCCAGGCGATCGTCTTCGCTATCAAAATAATCAACTTTATTTGAACGACCAATTAATAACCGAGAACTATCTCAGCCCCGATCCTTCAATTTCTTATACAAAAGATTTTAATCTTACGAATACTATCCCAGAAGGATATTATTTTGTTTTGGGGGATCATCGAACCAAATCTTGGGATAGTAGAAATTATGGTTTAGTATCGCAGGAAGCAATATTAGGTGAAGCTGTTTTTAGCTTTTACCCCTTAAACAAAATAAGTATACTTGAATAATTGGGGAGCAAGCTGCTCCCTTTTTATATTTTTCCTCGCAATCTTCTAATAGGATGCCCCAAAAAATTCTTACTCTCCAGTCCCAAAGATATTTATATCAAATATTAAATGTTAAACCCATGAAGTTACCTTAAAATTTAGGTTAAATTTTAAATAAATCGTTGAATATTTATTTTTAAGCGTTTACAATGAAAGTTAGGGTTTTATTTTTGTAAATCCGCTTATTCAAATGATTGGAGGATTCATTGTGCAAAAAGATATTTTATTTCCAAAACTAAGTTCTAAGATCCTATCAGGAGTTGTCATTGAATGGACTACTGAGATTGGACAGACTATCCAAAAAGGTGAAGTGCTCTATGCGGTTGAAACAGATAAAGCAGTTCATGAGATCGAATCACCCATTAGTGGAAAATTAGTTTCCATTCATGTGGAGTTAGGTGATGCTGTCACAGCAGGAGACCTCATTGCAACTATTGATGAAAGCAAGGAGGATTAAGGATGAAAATTACTTCTTCCACTACTCAAGTGAAACCTCGTATCCGCTTTGACAATGAGTCTGTCGATCAAGTCAATGGCCTTTTATCTAGTCTTCAACTAAATACTGTTTGTGCAGAAGCCACTTGTCCTAATCTTGGTGAATGTTATAAAAATGGAACCGCTACGTTTATGATTTTGGGGAGTCGTTGTTCGCGGGCTTGTCGTTTCTGTGACATTTTGACGGGCAACATGGAGATCGTCAATGAAGATGAACCCGATAACCTTGCCGATGCTTGCCATACATTAGGCTTACGCCATGTAGTCGTAACAAGTGTCGCTCGTGACGACTTAGAAGATGGAGGAGCAGAACAATTCGCTCGAACCATTCGTGCAGTGAAAGCCAAGTGTCCTGAAACCACCATCGAAGTTCTAATTCCCGATTTTTTAGGCCGTGAAGAAAGTCTGGATACAGTGATTGAGGCAGAACCTAATATTATTAATCATAATATTGAAACGGTAGAACGCTTATCCCCAAGAATCCGGCATCGCGCAACTTATGATCGCTCCCTCTTCGTCTTAAAATATATTAAAGAACATGCTCCACACATCTATACCAAGACAGGCGTCATGTTAGGTTTAGGGGAAACAGAAGAAGAAGTTGCAAAAGCAATGGATGATAGTTTAGCAGCTGGAGTAGATTTTTTCACAGTCGGACAGTATCTTCAACCCTCACCCAAACATTACAAATTAGAAGAGTATATCTCTTTATCGCAATTTGGTAAATATAATAAAATGGGAATGAAAAAAGGGTTCAAATTTGTTGCGTCTGGTCCCCAAGTGAGAAGTTCTTATAAGGCGCATGAATCTTTAGATGCTGTTGGGGTAGAATACAATTTTGATGCCCAAAATAGTTTGGTTGCCCAAATTGCCAAAAAAGAAGCGAACAAATAGTATGTTATATCTCGAAACCCATTCGCTTGATGCTAATTATTACTTTGCTTTAGAAGAATATTTAATGACAGAAGGCAATCTACAAGAAGATCTTTTTATGATATGGCAAACCCACCTCACCGTCATGTTAGGTAACTATCAAAGCGCTTATACAGAATTGAATTTACCAGCACTCGAGCATGACCAAGTTAGCATTACTCGTCGCAATACAGGAGGGGGAACTATTTTCACTGATCAAGGGGGCTGGCAATATAGTTTTATTTGCCCTCGTCGACCCGGAAAAGATCGACATGAAGATATCGATTTTCAACGTTTTATGCACTCTATTATCTCTGCCTTAAATCAATTAGGCATACCCGCAGAGATGAATAGTCGCAATGACCTTGCGATCCATGGTAAAAAAGTTTCAGGGAATGCCCAATGTTTCAAAGGAAATTATACCTTACATCATGGCTCCCTTTTATTTGATAGCGATTTAGCTGCTATGGCACGTTATCTGAATCCAGCTAAACATAAATTAGTTTCAAAAGGAATTCAATCGGTCCGTGATCGAACGGGGAATATCAAAGATTTTTGCCCTCAAGATTGGAACGCCTTGGAATTCAAAGAAGCTCTAGTCAAACAAATTGTCGGTGACCAATTAAATGATTATCCTCTCACCCCAGCCGATGAGGAGGCAATTCAGAAACTAAAAACTGAAAAATTCCAATCTTGGGATTGGATATTCGGTCGTAACCCTCAATTTTCATTAGTTAATGAAGAAGTCTTCCCCGGTGGACTGCTCCGTATTCACTGTCAAGTCACAAACGGCATCATCCAGTCCTGTCTCTTTGAAGGTGATTTCTTTAGTGGTCATGACCTGAAAGCGGTTGAACATTCTCTACAAGGACTTCCTTTTGATAAGAGAAGAGTCCAGCAACACTTTCATCAACATTTTTCACAAGATCTTATCCATCATATTTCCAATCAAGAAATCATTTCGACACTATTCAAAGGTTTCTAGACTTTTAAAATTTACAATTAATAGAATCTAATAGCTAGTCGTTAAAAATATAAATAGTTACCATTTTTGAGCACTGTACTCTGTTGTACAGTGTTTTTTTATTCCCTCTAATATTAATGAAAAATAAAAAACCTTTACAAGATTGTAAAGGTTTTTCTCAAAATTATCCCATTGCATTCTGCTCATTAATCTCCGTAACCCCTCCCATATAAGGCACTAAAACTTTAGGAATTTTTACAGATCCATCTGCTTGTTGGTAATTTTCTAAGATTGCTACTACCGTTCTACCAACTGCCAAGCCAGAACCGTTTAAAGTGTGAACATAATTCAATTTGCCTTCAGAATTTCTAAAACGAATCATAGCACGTCGTGCCTGAAAATCCTCAGTATTCGAACAAGAAGAAATTTCTCGATAAGTATTTTGAGCCGGAACCCAAACCTCAATATCATAAGTTTTGGCAGCTGAGAATCCCATATCTCCTGTACATAAAGTGATCACCCGATATGGTAATTCTAATGCTTGGAGAATGCCTTCGGCATTTTGCAACATCTCTTCTAATTCTTCATAAGAATGATCAGGATGAGCTAATTTCACCAACTCTACTTTGTGGAATTGATGCATCCGAATTAGACCTCGGGTATCACGTCCAGCTGAACCTGCTTCTGAACGGAATGAGGGTGACATCGCCGTAAATTTTACAGGTAAATCATCGATATCAAGCACTTCCTCTCGATAATAGTTTGTCAAAGGAACTTCTGCCGTTGGGATCAATACGAAATGACGATCATCATTTAATTCAAATGTATCTTCTTTAAATTTAGGATACTGTCCTGTACCAAACATTGATTTTTCATTTACAATGTAAGGTGGGATCACTTCTGTATAACCATTCTGAGCAGTATGGGTATCTAGCATAAAATTATAAATTGCCCTTTCTAGCCTTGCCCCTAACCCTTTGTAGAAAACAAACCGTGAACCAGCAACCTTTCCGCCGCGTTCAAAATCTAAAATTCCTAAACGATCCGCAATGTCCCAATGATTCATAGGCTCAAAATCAAAAGATGTTTGCTCACCCCAACGTCGATTCTCAATATTATCTTCTTCATCTTCACCCGCAGGAACAGACGTATGAGCTATATTAGGTAAACGATGTTCTATTTCGGCTAATTTCAGATTAACGTCTGATAAGTCAGCCTCAAACCCACTTATCTCTTTTCCAATCGTTTGCATCTGAGCAATCTGTTCATCTGCATTACCTTTAGCTTTTTTAATCGTCGCAATCTCTTCCGATACTTTATTCCGAATTTGCTTCTTAGACTCTACAATTGCTAATAATTGACGACGGCTCTCATCCAACTCTTTAAATTTTTCAAGTGTTGCAGCCTCTACTCCACGTACTTCTAACTTTTGTATCACTTCTTCTAAATGTTCCCGAACATATTTACGATCTAGCATGGTATTTTCCTCCTTTAACTTTTTGCTTACAAAAAGAGACCCTTTATCCACTAGGGACGAAAAGGTCTCATTTTCCGCGGTACCACCCGATTTTAAAAGCCTAATCTAAAATGGCTTTTACACTTCAATCATAACGGTGATTACCGGCTTTATTTAATCATTGTTTTCATAAAGCAGAATGGAGCGCGGATTCACTGATTAATCTGAATAGCTTGCATCAACCGCCATCTTTCTGAACAGATACCTCAATTACTGGTCGCCCTTACTATTAAATTAATTATATTAAATTAAGATTAAAAGTCAAGTTTTACCTACCAGTTCAGATCTTTTGCCTTTTGTGTATCTCGATAGTGATGAATGGTATCTAAACCATTAAAAGCCTGTTGCCGTAAAGCTTCATAAATAATAATATTGGCCGTATTCGATAAATTTAATGAACGAACATGTTGATCGTTCATTGGAATTCTTAAACATTGCTCCCTATGTTCTTCCATAAAATCAACCGGCAATCCTGTTGTTTCTTTCCCAAAAATAAAAAACTGTTCCTCAACCTTTGGATCTGACAGATTAACTTCAGAATAAATCTGGGGAGCAAATTTTGTTATCAAAAAGAGCCGTCGATTCCCTAAATAAGACATAAAGGCTTTAAGACTCTTATGATAAGTGATATCTACATGATGCCAATAATCTAGTCCAGCTCGTTTCAGCATCTTATCATCCGTTGAAAACCCAAGAGGTTCAATTAAATGTAAGGGTGAATTAGTTGCCGCACAGCTTCTCGAAATATTACCTGTATTCGCAGGCATCAAAGGTTCAAATAGTACAATATGATTCTTCAAATATTTTCCTCCCGCTTAGTACGACGTCTTAGTCGTTTATTCTTTAGCTTCTCAATCGCTTCAGCCATCTCATCAATTATTTCTTGTTCCGTTTCCTTTGCCATCTGTTCTTCAATAAAAGTTATTAGAGATAGATTTTGATACTTCTGAATCTGACTTACGGCATAAGCAGCAGTCGCTCGAATAACAGGCCGAGAATCCTTCTCGATCACTTCTAATAAGTGAGGAATGGCAGACTGATCTTGATAATTTGCTAACGCAATTATAGCATTACGTTGCAGAGGTTTTTTTCCACGCCACGCTCCAGATAAATGCCCATAAGTTTCTTTAAATTCTTTGTTAGATAAATTTAACATTAATTTCAATTCTGGTTGCACTTGTTCTGGAACAGGTTCCATTTCGGGATGGAGGTGAAAATCTACTCCCTGATTAAAAGGACAAGTTAATTGGCAAATATCACAACCATAAATAACATGTGTGATCTTACGTCGAAATTCATGAGGCATCAACTGTTTAGTCTGGGTTTGATAAGATAAACAACGTGGGCCATTTATTCTGCCATCACCTAACAAAGCTTGGGTCGGACATGCCTGAACACACCGATAACAATCACCGCATCCAAAAGGAACACGCTCATCAACAGGGAATGGAAGATTAGTAATTATTTCTCCAAGATAGACATAACTTCCATATTCTTTTGTAATTAATAACCCATTTCGTCCAATAAAGCCAATACCGGCTCTTTCTGCTACTAGAACATCTGACAGTTCTCCCGTATCGACCATCGTCTTAAAACGTATCTCTGGCACAATTTCTTCCACATAAGTCATTAACTGATTCATTTTATCTCGCAAGATATCATGATAATCAATTCCCCAAGATGCTCGAGCAAATTGACCTCGACGTTGCTCACGTTCTGAAGGCAAAGGATTTCTTATTTGACTTGGATAGGCTAAACAAATTGAAATAATCGATTGTGGTTGATCAAAAATTAATTCAGGATAAATCCTTTCTTCAATCACTTTATGCTCAAAACCAGTTGTATGCCCTGCTTTTTTCTGCTGATAGAAACTTTCTTCAATATGATCAAAAGGATCTGCACTCGCAAAACCAATCTTATCGATTCCAATTTCTGTTGCTTTTCTTTTGATCAATCGCTTAACATGTTCTAAATTCTGCTGATTCATTCAATTATTCACCCCTATCCATGTAAAAAAAGCACAACAAACGCATGCGTTTATTGTGCTATACTTTCCTACCTCAAAATTATTCTTCTTCCTCTGTAGCTTCTTCACCAATAACTTCAGGCTCTGCTACTTCTTCTTCATCTGTTTCTTCTGGTTCTTCAGTTGGAGCTGATACCGAAACAATTGTCTCTTCAGCCTCTACTAAAATTTCTACACCTTCTGGAACCTCAAGATCAGCAATTGATTTTGTATCACCAATTTCCATACCCGTTACATCAATTTCGAATGAGTTAGGAATACTATCTGGTTTTGTTTCAACTTGAACAGTATTCAATACTAATTCTACGATTCCAATCTTAACTGTCTCTTCATTCACTAGAGATAATGGAACTTCTACTGTTAATTTCTGATCAGCCGAAATTGCTTCTAAATCAATTGAATAAAAAAGGTCTTTAATGGCTGCCTTTTCAAAATCTTTTAAGATAACTTTTTGACTTTTCCCATCATACTCGACATCAAAAACGGCATTTGATCCTTCTTTTTTCAAAAGACCTTCAAATTCTCGACGATCTACTAATAAAGACGTCACTTCAACGGACTGTCCGTATAAAGTAACAGGGATTTTACCTTCATTACGCGCCTTTTTAGAAGCGCCTGTACCAGTTGCTGTTCTAACCTCTGCTTTAATTGCCATGTATATGAACTCCTTTATAACTTATTTATCTGCTAACTTGATAGATAGGTAGTAAATTTTGCACATCAATTATCATACCAAAAATCTAGCTGTTTTGCTAGTGAAATTTATGAATTGGCATAGAAATCCTTAGTCAAAATCTCCATTTCGTAACTTTTCAGCTGCTTGAGCCAGTTTTTCTTTTTCTTTATTGCTAACTTTAGGAAATTCTGGATTGATATCTGTCAATTTATCCAAAAGTATCTCACTAATTAACCATCTACCATAATCTCCATCGTCAGCAGGTATAATATACCAAGGTGCATATTTTGTTGAGGTCGCAGAAAAACACTCTTCAAAAACGCACATATGGTCTTGCCATCTTTCACGATCTTCTAAGTCAGAGAAAGAAAACTCCCATTGATGGTTTGGATCCTCAATCCTTTCTAATAGCCGTTTCTTCTGAATCTCCTTAGAAATATGAAGAAATATTTTTACCATATAAAATCCGTTTTCGTATAAATATTGTTCAAAATGATTAATTTGGCGATATCTCATCTGCCATATATCATCTATCTTGGCATGTTCTGGTAATGGGGCTTCAAGATGACTCTGATTAATTCTTGCCCCAATAACCTCTTCATAATGCGAACGATTAAAGACGGCAATCTCCCCTCTCTCTGGCATCGCCGAGGCTAAACGCCAAAGGTAATCATGTTGAAGTTCCGTACTATTCGGCTTAGAAAAGGATGATGTTCTTAATCCTTGCGCACTAAGTTTAGAAAAAACATAACGCTCTGCTTCATCTTTTCCAGCTGCATCAAGCGCCTGTAATGCAAAAATGAGTGCCTCTTTTTCTTCAGCCATCAACTTTTGCTGCAATTGATCGATCGTTCGAAAATTGTGGTCAACCTTCTCTTTAATTTGAGCGCTAGTAAAATTATGATTAATATAAGTTAGACGCTCTCTCAAATTGACTGATTCTTGTTTATTTACTCTAAACTGTTCAATATTAACCATTATTCATACTCTCCTATTTATAAGCAAAAAGTCACCTCAAAAAATGAAGTGACTTTGATTGTCAATTATATAGATAACGATTACTCTTCTGATTCTGACTCAGCTGCTTCTTCTGAACTTTCTGAGTCATCTCCTGATTCCTTCTTAGATTCCGACGCTTCTTCACTTTCATCTTCTGAAGATTCTTTCTTTAAATCAACTTTTTGTTCCTCCGTGTCACCAGCTTCAGCTGCAGTTAAAAGAATTTCAGCAGATTTTTTAAAGTCTTCTACTAATTCAGTTGCACCAGATATAGCATCAATCTCAGCAAACGGATCCTCCATGAAGGCTTCATTTAATGCTTTGATATTGTCTGTAGCCGTTTCTCCTGTGGCCTCTTCCATTTGAACATTATATTCTTCATCTTCACTTAATAAGTCGCCTTCTTCATTCTTATAGTCAAATTTAGAATCTGTTACTTTTCCGTCTTTAACTGTAATGATATGTTCTAATGCCCAACCTTGCTCATTTGGTTCTGCAACAGCCTTGTATTCTCCATCTTGTAATTCAGGAGTTTCATCTTCGCTAGATTCTGATTCATCTTCTGATTCGTCTTCTGCATTCGGTACTGCCGCCATTCCGTCAGACTCTTTTTCACTTGAATCAGATTCTTCTTCTGAAGCTGATTCTTCTTCACTTGAAGCAGACTCGTCTTCACTTGATGCAGACTCATCTTCTTCTAATGCTGATTCGTCTTCACTTGATGCAGACTCATCTTCTTCTAATGCTGATTCGTCTTCACTTGATGCAGACTCATCTTCTTCTGATGCTGATTCGTCTTCACTTGATGCAGACTCATCTTCTTCTGATGCTGATTCTTCTTCACTTGATGCAGACTCATCTTCTTCTGAGGCTGATTCTTCTTCACTTGATGCAGACTCATCTTCTTCTGATGCTGATTCATCTTCACTTGATGCAGACTCGTCTTCTTCTGATGCTGATTCGTCTTCACTTGATGCAGACTCATCTTCTTCTGATGCTGATTCATCTTCGCTTGAAGCTGACTCGTCTTCTTCTGAGGCTGATTCGTCTTCTGCGTTAGGAATCACTGCATAAGCAGCAGAATCATCTTCACTTGATGCAGACTCATCTTCTTCAGCCGCTGACTCTTCATTTGAAGCGGATGCATCTTCTTCTGATGCTGACTCTTCACTTGAAGCAGATTCTTCTTCTGAAGCTGATTCTTCTGAAACAGTAGTTGTTGTCTCTTCAATTGTTGTAGTTTCTCCATCACTAACAGCTGTAGTTGCTGTATCAGTATCTGCAGGGGTTTCTTTTCCTTGGTCACATGCTGCTAAAATTAACATTGATCCTAATAATAATGAACTCTTCAGTAACACATTTTTCAATTTCATCTAGATCTCCCTTTCATGCTTTCCTTAATAAGTGAAACATACCTAAATTTTAATGCATGGATTCCTAATTGTCTAGCAAAGTAGCGAAAAACATAGGATTCACGTATTTTTCTTTCTATAGTTATTAATTCTTGCCAAAACCCAGAAGTATTTGCTATAATAAAAGAGTTATGTCGCCGTAGTGTAATGGATATCACGAAAGATTCCGGTTCTTTCGATGGGGGTTCGATTCCCTCCGGCGATATTTTTTTGATTCTTAAGTGGCTTTAGAATAAGGTTTATAGCACTGGGGAATCCAACCAAACTCCCAACCGGTTGAATTATACTATATTTTGAGCACAAAAAATAACACTATCTTAAAGTTAAAGAGTCCTTCTAAAATCCTTATCCGGATTTTAGGAGGGTTCTTCATAAATTGGTGGGTTTTTTGTTTTTTTATATAAATAACACTTGATCGCGTATCCTTTATAGGACCTAATATGGATAGAAGGTCAGAAAAGGAAGATGCAAATATGAAGACTAGGAAATAAATAAAAAAAAGAAAAAAGCAAAAACAAAAAGGATATTATAGAGTTGGTCGCCAAACTACTCACTATAATATCCACACTATACAACTTGTATAAGTCGCTAACAGAATAACAACTAAAGGGACGTTGACCTTCCTTCCCTTTTATTCTAAATGATATGAAATGAGAATTCAAATGAATAAAGATAAAAAACAAATCTAAGAATTTTATTTTGGGCTATTTTACTAATGATCAATATGCTTATTATGGTGACACGATGGCCAAAATAGCAGATGTAAACTTAATTAAATGGCTCTTAAAAAATAAATCAGGGTATAGAATAGCTAAAGATACTGGCATTTCTCAATCCGCTTTTGTTTCTTTTAAGTGTTCAACTAAAATCCATGAATTATACTTCTCAAGTTTAACCGCAAATTTAGAAAAGTTAACATCCGGAATATCTTTTATCTCAGCAATCACGTTAATTGTACTGACCAATTCTTCTTATCGATACTAGGAACAATCCAAAGATAAAATATGAATTCAAGAAGATTTGGCACTTTTTTGGCACTCGACAATAAAATCATCGCCATTTAAGAAACTTAAAGTATTATTTTGTAATTCTACTCAATTAAATTAAAACACGTCTAACAGCGCTATAAATTATTATAGAAGTGTTTTGTATATAATAAGCATAAATAAATAAATAAAAATGGCTTTACATAGGCTTTAAAAGAATTTAATTATATATACTTAACACTCTCACTCGTAACGAGCAGAGAAATAATACCCAATTTTAAATTCTACTTCATAGCATCAAAATTTTTTTCTTAATGACCCTCCCTTTAAAAATATGATATATTATTCATAGGTTATAACACTAAAGAATGGAGTGCTTTTATGAAAAAATTTCTTCTCAGTTTATTGTCCCTATCTCTATTTGCTCCTACTGTTTTTGCTCAAGAACAAGAGTCTTTTATGTCTGTTGGTAATTCCCTTTCCGAAGAACAAATTACCGAATTAAAATCCATTTTCGAAGCAGAAGATATACCCGAAGAAAATACTCTAACCATTGATGGCGAAATTATTAATAAGTATCTCAACGACGGTTCGTCCGATAAAGATGGTGTCTACTCCAGTTCATTCGTTACTATGTTACCTGAAGGTTCTGGATTAACCGTAGTCATCAAAACACCGGATAATATTACAAAAGTTAATAAAAAAACTTATGAAAATGCTGCTATTTCTGCGGGAGCTAAAGATGCCATTATTCAGATTGGTTCTACCACTCCAGTCAGTGGAGAAGGTGCCTTAGCTGGTGTCTACGAAATTTTCTCCCAAGCCGGTTTAGAATTAGACAAAGAAGATATTCAAACAGCAGAACAACAAATTAAGATTGAACAATTATTAGCAGAAGAGACAGAGCTAACGGAGCAAGAAATTGCCACGGTTGTTGCAAAAATTAATATCGAAGTGATTGACGTACTTGAAGAAAATGAAGAGGCTTCAGAACAAGAAATTGAAGACGCAATTGTTTCTTTCTTGAAGAAGAATGACCATGATTTTGAAGCAAAAACCACAGAAGCGATCATTGAACATGGTATCGGCTTTTCTAAATCTTCAGTTGCACTCGATCCTGCTACCAAAAAATCACTACTCTCCAATATCCCCTCTGACAATCAAAACGTTGGTCAAAAATTTGAACAAGGAAACATTGCAGCTGAAATTTCGGACGTTTATTTAACAGAGAAGAGAAATGAATATGCAGATCAAACATATGAAAATGTTCTGATATTAGAGTACACTCTTTTCAATAATTCAGACAAAGAATATTATACCGGCAATGAATTTACGTTATATGTTGATGGGGCCAAAGCTGACAATTACTTATTATTAGATTCCTCTTTTGACTCCGTTTCTGCGGGTCGACAAGTAGACTGTAAAATCGCCTTTGGCTTTGATGGCCCAACAGATAATATGGAACTTGAATTGAAAGACACTCTTGATTATGAAGGTGATCCAGTTATCATCCCATTAGAAAACATAGAAAAAAAGTAATCAAATGATTTTTAAAAAGAAGGCAGATAATTATCTGCCTTCTTTTTGACTGATACTAAACCTCTATTTCATTTTCACCATAATACGCCATAAGAATCAAAATTAAAGAACTACATGCAAATAGTCCATCCATAATTCCAGACGGTAACATAAACACCATCAAGACCATTGTTACCAGACAGTTTATAATAGATAGTATGAATCCCCACTTTCGTCTCTTCAACAACCCCAGAGCCCCAACACTTCTGACTACTCCAAAGATCAGACTCATCATTAGCATCCATTCCAAATTTTTCTGAAAATATTCCAGATAAAAAATTTCCATTTCAATTTCATTTACGTTAACAAAACCAGTTAATATTGTTAAGATAAAAAATATTCCGGTTCCTAATTCCATCACTAATCCATGAAGTAACATCAAAATGGCGGCTACTCTTATTTTTTTCATTTTGACCCTCTCTAATTTAGATAATCACATAATTAAAATTAGTATCAAAGAAATATTCTTACTAATATTTTATAATATTCATAATTATTTTTACACTAAATTTGAGCAGATCTTATTAAGCTGAGTTTTTTTAATAACTTACAATTTTTAAACTAACATATCATTCTACTTACCTCTAATAAATAGAATTAAATGATTGCTATGACTGTATTACATAAACCATTTATTTTAAACGTTTATTTTTGTGTATTCTCTTATACCATACCCATTGAATGAAGAAAATAAAAAAGTTAAACACAGTCCATACCGCAAAACTAATCATTTTAACTTCTAAAGTGTTAGCTGCTCCAGCACCATCATTTACACGAAGAAAAAGAAATAAGCTCACTACAATATATATAATAAACTCAGCTATACTAACCATTCTCCAAACTTTCATCCATAATCATCTCCTAACTTATTGATAAACTATTTTTTCTGCTCCGCGAACGATGCGATTAGACTTTTCTCCATACTTTTCTTATTAAAAGAAGTATAAGGAAAAAGTTATTCTTAAAATGAAGATTAGCCCTTATGATATCCTCATTTCATGCCAAATAGGGGAGTATTTATAATGCTAAATAATAAACATCCATATTTTATTATAATTATATATATAGCTTGAGGCGCTAAAATTTTAATGCTATTATGATTTTATTATTCGTATTAAGGAGAACTCTTCTCCCCTCCTCCTAGCCTTTATTGGTTAGGAGTTTTTTATTTTTAGAAATTTTATAAAAATCATTATTCAAAACAAATACTAATGTCTAGTCTTTTTTCTCTTTACTACTTTCTTCTTCTGAGCTAGCTCCTAAAATACCAGCACAAATTGCAACCGCAATACATAACCACAATACTAAGTTCATGCTCAAGCTTCCCCGTTTCATCAATATTTCTTATCTAAATCGTATCAAGTTTTATGTTATTTCAAATCAGGCAAAAGTCCTATTGAACTTAAGCTAAAATTTTAATCATTTCTCTCTTTTAACACTACTCACACAAGACATCTTTATCAATGATATCGATTAAAAACATTTTAAAAAGTGGCTATTAATTTCATCATATAATTGTAAATTTTATGTAAATTTTAATTCTTCAAGCCAATCATCGTCCATAATGTGATATTATTAAGCTATGGAAATGTTATTACAAGTGTAAGTATGCGTTTTCGTAATATCATTTTTCACAAAACAATCATACGGAGGAAACAATATGAAAAAAAGTCTATTGTTATTCACAAGTTTATTTATTCTCGCTGGTAATACTCCTGTTTTTGCTCAAAATCAAAGTGAAGCAAGTCAAGAAGATATAACAGATTTAGAAGCTGAAATCGAAGATAAAAAAGCTGAAATTGAAGAATTAGAAGCTCAATTAAAAGAACTAAGCGGTAATTCCGAAGACAAAGAAGACAAAGAAGACAAACCAGAAAATGGTGGTAAAGTCATCGGAGAAACATTTGAATTTGACGGTATCGAAGTAACCATTGAAGATTTATATCTCACTGAAGAAAGAGACGAATACGAAGATAAAGAATACGATAACGTCTTAGTCATTGAATATACTCTCTTAAATAATACTGAAGAAGAATACTATACAGGTAGTGAATTTGAGCTTTATGTAGACGGTTCTAAAGCCTCTGATTATTACATGATGGATACTACTTATGACTCTGTTTCAAAAGGAAGAGAAGTAGATTGTAAAGTAGCTTTTGGCTTCAATGGTGAAGCAAAGAATATGGAACTAGAATTCTCTCAATTATATAGCATGTCGGATACCGAAACCGTCGTGATCCCTCTAGAAGACGTAGAAGAAAGACAATAAGAAAAGAAGCCAATAGGCTTCTTTTTTATGTTCTTAATACCAATCCTGCTGAATCAGATAAAGCTAGATCATTAATACCCATTTATCATCTCTCAACTCTTCTTTAATTCTGTGGTGGCAAAGCTATTACCTTCAAAAATTCGTCATAAGTATAAGCCTATTTAGACATTGTTCTGACTTCGATACTCTTTAATACTAGAATAGTAAGAGGAGACCCAGTCATTTTTCTAGGTCTCCTTTTATTTAATCAATATCCAAATCAATGCCCTCATCTAATCTTTCCGAGACATATTTACCATCTTTCTTACGCTGTTTCACACATTCAGTCAATAAATATTCAATCTGTCCATTGACTGATCTAAAATCATCTTCTGCCCATGCAGCTAGAGCATTGTATAATTTCTCAGAAACACGTAAAGGAATTTGTTTTTTCTTACTCAATTAATACAAACTTCCTGAATTAACAACAGGCTGAGCGTCATGATTTCCACATAAAACCACTAATAAGTTTGAAACCATTGCTGCTTTACGCTCCTCATCTAGTTCAACAATATCTCCCTCACTTAAACGATCCAACGCCAACTCAACCATTCCAACTGCTCCATCGACAATCATCATTCTTGCATCAATAATTGCAGAGGCTTGTTGTCTTTGCAACATTGCGGCAGCAATCTCAGGAGCATAAGCCAGGTAAGTAATTCTCGCATCAATAATCTCTAATCCAGCATTTACCACTTTTGCTTGAATTTCTTCCTTAATACGCTGAGCTACCACTTCACTAGATCCTCTAAGGCTTCCATCATCTGCAATCCCATCACCTGTTGTATCAACGTTTGGTGCAATATCATAGGGATAGATGCGGACAATATTTCTTACAGCAGAATCACATTGGAGTGATAAATATTCTTTAAAATTATCTACATCAAAAACCGCTTTTGCTGTATCTGTAACACGCCACATCACTGCAATTCCAATTTCAATTGGATTTCCTAAACAATCATTTATTTTTTGTTTAGAGTTATTTAAAGTCATAATTTTGAGCGAAATTCGTTTATCTGGCCATTGTAAGTTATTTCCATTCTCATTCATACCCGTTTTAATTTGAATTTTAGAGCTTTTTACATCTCCACTCTGACCCAAAGTAGTTGATGCTGCTGGATTAACAGCAGTTGAAAATGGATTCACGAAATAAATACCAGGTGATTTAAGAGTTCCGATATAATTTCCAAAAAGGGTTAAAACTAATGCTTCTTGAGGCTTAAGGATTTTAATTCCCAAAAAAAGAATCCATCCTAAAGCAAGCCAAACAACGATAACTACATACAAAAACTGAATTCCAGGAAAGTTTACTTCATTTGATATAAGCCCTACTAAAGCAACTACAGCCCCGATATACATCGTAAAAATCAAAAACAAGGCTGGTAAGCCATTTGGTTTTCTACTTATTACTTTTTCTTCCATTTTATCCACTCTTTCTTTCAAGTAATTTAACGATCAGTAATTCTATTTGATATCATTATGATATCAAATTAGTCATTTGTCAATCATTTATCTAAATTTTAATTAAAAATTGTATTGCTCACCAAATTCAGTTAACATTCTATGTCGGAAACTTTACATCAAGTAATCTTGTAATAAATCGTTTTCCTATCTAAAAAAATAAAAAACTCTAGTATAAACTAGAGTTTTTTAATATATATGTAAGACATGTTTAGCTAAATATTGGACGATGGTAATGGCGGTGATTATCCCTGTTATCATCATTAATATTTAAAGCGACTCCAAAAGTTACTGCAATGACCACTGTTGAGAATAACAACACCCAGAACGGATCCATCTTGTTTCCCCCCTTTTTCTCATAATAAGGAAAACACACAACGACATCCCTTTCATCATACAGCTAACAATGTCTTATATTATAGTATTACTGCAGAGGCCCTTGAGTTTCATCAAGATACATCAAATGATTTGATGTTCCATCCGATAGTACCTCTTCAATTAATATTATACCAGCATTTTCCGCAAAGTAAAGGCGCTTAAGACTTTGTCCATCCTCTTCTTCAATCACTAATACATTATAATAAGCTTGTGATCCAATGGAAACTGATTCCGCTGTTCCTGTAACGGTGCGACGCTTTTCTCCCGAATAACCAGATTGATAACTTGTCCCTACTTTTAAATCTGTAGGTAAAATAAATGACTCTGACCCATCCATTGCTAAGCTAGAATAACGCATATCTTGAACAACCGAATAATCTTCAATACACGCTAGTTCATACAGACCTGTAGGTCGAATTTGATAAACAAAAGCGACCGCTTCATTTTCAGTAAATTCAGCTACTTGGAAAACCCCGTTATTATCAGGCATATATTCCATAATAACATCCTTTGTTGAAAAAAGTGTGCCATCTCCTACATACTTGTAATTCATAAACTGAGCATAAGGCACAATACTATTAAACAGACTAGGATCTACCATTTGAACTGTTGTTTCATCACTTACTACAGTAGATTCTTGACTCTCCTCGCTCATCTCTTCTGCTGTTGTTTCTTCATTCATATTATCAGTTGTAGTAACGGTTGTTTCATTACTAGAATCAGTGATTTCTTGACCATAAACAATCGAATTAGCACCCATCACTTGCACACAAAAGATAGTACAAATTACAAGAAACAATTTCAATAAGTTCATTTTTACTTCTTGCATATATATCCTCCTTATCGAAACAATACCATTATGGCACTTTAACGTAGCTATTATAACATATTAAAATTCAAATTAGCATGAGATAATATGGAATAATTAATGAATTTTAACTGTCTCACCGCTTGTTTTATGAAGATTATATGAATTTGATCTGTTTGCTCTTAAACTTTTTCTTATGAGAAGGAAAAAAATTCATTTTATGGTAAGCTATTACTATATTGTAAAATTTTTAAAATGAAGGAGTGAGCAAATGACAGATTGCATTTTTTGCAAAATTATCAACGGAGAAATTCCAAATGCAAAAGTATACGAAGACGATAAAGTCTATGCTTTTCTAGATATTTCTCAAGTAACACCTGGTCATACTTTGCTAGTACCCAAAAAACATGTATGTGATATTTTTGAATATGACGAACACTTAGCCTCTGAGGTATTTAGTCGTCTACCTAAAATAGCAAAAGCACTGCAACAAGCTTTACCTGATATGAAAGGTCTGAATATTTTAAATAATAATCGAGAGATTGCCTATCAAACGGTTTTTCACTCCCACATCCATTTAATCCCACGCTATCAAGAAAAAGAGGGATTTCAGCTAGAATTTACGAATAATCAGGATAACTATCAAACCGAAGAATTTCAAGCACTCGCTCAAAAAATAAACCACAATTTTGAATAGAAGGTGAACAAAATGACAAAACAAAAGAAAAAGAATCATTTAGGTCAAGGCTTAATTACTGGCTTAGTCTTAGGCGTAATTGGTGGACTCATGAATGCTAAACGTCCTGGCTATCAAACAAGAAGCCTATTAAAAGAAAAAATTGATGTCGCAACTGAAGATGTACATGATGTTCGATTTAAAGTAGACAACCTCAGCCAAGCAGTCCAACATCTCTCTAATGAAGGTATTCATAGTCTGAACACAGCCACTGAGGCGATCGAAGAAACCATTAGGCATTTCAAAGAAGAAACAAGTCCTCGCTTAAGAAGAGTCCAAGATAAAGCGAATACTTTACAAACTCATGTTGAAGAAGAGTCTATTACCCTCCAGCAGCTATCTCCTTCTCAAAATGAAAAAATAGATGCATAAAATAAGATCTTTTCGGTAATTTTTAACTATATACTACCCTATTTTGAGTATTTAATGTTAAGATAAGATCATGCTATTAAGCAAATTATTGAGAACTTTAGGAGTGAATAATTTTTATGAAGAAATCTATTCGCACATGGTTATTAACCGCAGCGAGCCTAGCGATTGTATCAGTACCGACTATTACTCAAGTCTCTGCACAAGAAGGTACTATCGCCACTATAGGTGAAACAGAATTAACAGCCGAAGATCTATACCAAGAAATGAAAGAACAGTATGGAGAAGTGGCTCTTCGTTCAAAAATCATTGAAGCTGTATTAGAAGAGAATGTAAAAGACCCTGAAGCTGCGCGTAAAAACGCAACGGAAGAAGTTCAAAAACAAATTAAAGAACTGGGTGGAGAAGAAGTTTTCCAACAATTTCTATCTTATCAAAGTTTAGGAACGGTTGAACAGTACGAATATCAATTGTATATCCGTAATATGCTACAAGAAGTTGTAGAAGGAAAACTCGATTTATCTGATGAAGCAATCAAAAACTACTATGAAAATGACTACCAACCAATGATGGAGGCTCAACATATCTTAGTTGATACCGAAGAAGAAGCAAAAGAAGCCATCCAACGAATTAATGATGGGGAGGAATTTGACGCTGTCGCACAAGAAGTTTCAAAAGACTCTACTGCTCAAAACGGCGGCCTCTTAACACCATTTTCTACAGGACAAATGGTCCCTGAATTCGAAGAAGCCGTTAAGTCTCTCGATAATGGTGAAATGACTAAAGAACCTGTTAAATCTGAATTTGGTTTCCATGTCATTAAAGCAATTAATAATGGTGAGAAAAAATCATTAGAAGAAAATCGTGATGAAATTGTTGAATTATATAAACAAAGCAAATATGAAGATTCTGATTTCACTTATGGAATCGTTGGAGAACTCATTAAGCAATCCAAGATTGAAATCCAAGATGAAGATCTAAAAGGAGCTGTTGATGACTTAATCGCTCTAGCTGACCAGCAAGCAGAAGGTGGTTCTGAAGATGAAGGTGCTAGCACAGATGAAGAAGCCTCAACTGAGACCCCAACAGAAGAAACAACTACTGAAGATACAGCTGAAAATGCGGAAGAAGAAACAACAGCTGAAGTAGCTGAATAACAACTTTAAAAGCCTCTCAATGATGATTGAGAGGCTTTTTTCTATAATTCCAATTCATGACTCTGTTGGTCCTTAATTAAACTTGTGATTTCCTGGTCTAGAGATATTTTCAATTCATTTGAATCCGAATCTTTCTCACCTGTTAAAAGAAAATGTTCTAAATTATTGAGCATGACCAACCATTCCGAAACAACATTTGCTTCAGCCGTTTCTGTGTCCGCAAACCAATATTCTAGAATAAAGGCTGCTTGATCAGGGGTAGAATCCTCTAAACGGATAGATACCATATCCTGTCCCCAAAGGAATGAAAGTAAATGATTTTCTTCAACGTCCATTAACAAAATGTCATGCTCATTTTCAGATAATTGGACCTTCATTTTTCCTCCAGTTTGACAATTAACCATTTTTATTTGTTCTTGCCATAACGTTAAGTATTGATTATCCGTCAAATATTGCCAAATCTTCTCTCGCTTAGCTTCAATGATTCCTTCAAAGACAAGATTAAACCCAATATCTGTCTTCACATCCATTTCATCATGACTACAACCGCAACTACCACCACAGCCACAAGAATGTTGAGGCGACATATACTCAGGTTCAATAGCCTCGAGTCTCTCTTTAGCATTATTAATTTGATCTGCATCAGAAAAATATTTCTCATCTTGATTTTCAGCCATATCGTCCTCCTTTATTTGAATGTTGGTTTATAAAACGCGCGACGATCCAACGGAAAAATTTGTGCACTTTCTTGTCCTGGCTCTGTTTTTTCTAAGACAGATGCAATCATATTAATATTAGCATCCATATTATCAATTTGATGCAATATCTCAGCTTCTAATAATTTAGGCATCACGGGACTACCATATTCAAGCTTTCCATGATGAGCTAAAACAACATGTTTCAATAAGATAACTGACTCCTGCTCATTATCGATCCCAATCTCACGACAAGCTTGATCAATCATTTCAGATATAATCACAATATGGCCAAGCATTTTACCTTTAAACGTATACTCAGTCGAAATAGGTCCTGAGAGTTCAATCGTTTTTCCAATATCATGAAGTAAGAGTCCACCAATCAATAAGCTCGGATTTAACTGAGGATAGATTTCAATCATCGCTCTAGCAATTTTTAACATCGAAACAGTATGATAACTCAATCCCCCGGCCATAGCATGATGATGACGTTTGGCAGCAGGATATGAAAAAAACTTTTCTTCATTTTGGCTCAGTATTTTGCGAACAATCCTTGCAATGTTTGGTTCGTGAATTTCAAAAAGAGCATCATTAATTTCTTCTTGAATATCTTCAATTTTCATTTCGATTCTTTCCACATAAAGAGTCGGATCATTAGGTTCGCCTGCCTCAGCTAACCTTAATGCTTTAATTTTCACTTGAGGGGTTCCCTGATAATTATCTCGCTCTCCTCGTAAAAAAGCCACTTTTCCTACCTGAAACGTTGCAATTTCTTCTTCAGTTGCCGACCAATACATTCCATCCATTGAACCAGAACGGTCTTGAAATCGAAAGGCAATAAAAGGATTCCCATTTCTTGCGGTTCTTAAATCTGCTCCTTTAATTAAAACATAGATCCCAAATTCTTCTCCCTCTTTAACATCATACAATAAAGTCACTATTCTTTACCCTCCTTCTTATCAATTATTTCTGAATGGTGGTCCTCATTTTGCTCAGAATATAAATCAAGATTAATTGTTTCTTGTTTGCTTCCAAAAGTTTCTTGAGCTTGAAGATCAAATGTAAAGAATAGGACCTGATGATCTTCTGATATCTTCTCAATTACATGATACATACTAGTTTTTCTAATCTCATCAAAATTTACAAAAGCATCATCAATCATGATCGGCATCGAAACCATACTCGAAGCATTTGCAATAAATGCTAATCTTAAAGCGACATACAATTGTTCAAGAGTCCCTTGCGATAGTTCGTGAGGTTCAAATAGTAAATCAGAAAATTGTCGTACCTTCATACCCGTTTTATTAAGTTTGATCTGAGTATAACGTCCATAAGTCAAAAGGCTGAAAATCTCATTTGCCATTTTATTCATCTCAGGAATCGGATTATCCATCCCTTGTCTTAACGTTTGATAAATTAAATCAGTCGCTATCTTTTTACGTCCCCATTCTTGAATCAAATCTAAAATTTGAGCACGCTTATTTTCTAACTCTTGATTTAATCCTTGATATGAACCATCTTGTTCTAATTGCTTAATAGCAACTTCAAGATTCGCTCGTTGATGATGATGAGGCTGTAATCGATTCTTATTCATTATGAGATCATTCTGAAGTTGATTGTATTCATGATTCAACTTTTGGCTACTTTTCACTAAGGCAAGCTCTTCTTCATACCCTACCATTTGCTCCGCATATAGGGTTCGCTTTTCCTTTAGTTGTTCAATTTGCTGATTAAATTGTACCTTTTGTCTAAAGTCAATTTCATCAAAAGAATTAGTTGCTTGATAAATATTTTCAACAAGTGCTTGTTTTTCTTTAATATTCGCTTCTTGACTCGCAATGATCTCTTTTGCATTATCAATTCGCTCTTCCATTGCTTTTCCTCGCTCAAACTGTCGAGCAAGGCTAACTTCCGTTTCTTCTACATGCCGTATTAGCGCTCTAACCTCTTGATTATCACTAAATGGAAATCTTTCCAATAAAGGAGCCAGACTATTTCGCCATTTACTTATTTCAAATGTTAAATCATTGCGCTCATCTTCATATTGACTTCTGATTTTCTCTGCTTCAAAGTACTGCTTTACAGGATTCGATTTGATGATGAGCTCAGCATCTGCTGTTGGATAAAACCCAAGCGAGACTAACCATCTTTGTTGGTGCTGCCGCTGTTTCTCTAATTCAGTTGCCACCGTTCTTAAACTAGCCTCACGCTGATTGATATCTTGACCTAAGGACTGACTTCTTTCTTGATACTGGCTATCTTTATCCTTAAGCTCATTCATCTTATTTAAAACCGGACTATTAGCAAATTCATATCGGTGCTTTCGATGTTCGATTGCAATATAGAAAACGCTTAAAAGGCCAATTACCAATAAAGTAATCGCCAACCAACGATAAATAGCTGTACTTTGATATAGATAATGATGAGTAGCAATTGAAAGTCCTAAAATCACAAAAATAAAACCTAAAAAATAATGTTTAAGGCTCGTCGCTTGCATTAACTGTGCCTCTTCATTCATTCTTTGACTTTCTAATTTCGCATATTGCTGTCTTACTGTAGCAGAGTAAGCTTGTAATTCTCGTCGTTGATCTAAAAAAACCTTCCTTTGCTCTTGCAGAGAATCTTGTTGTCCTCTCAAATCATCTATTTGAGCTTGAATGGCATGCCCTTGTTCAATTTCTTGCTCAAAGTTTACCGTTTCCACTATTTTTTCAGGATAAAATTGCCCTTCACGTGCAATATTCGCCATTAAATTAGATTGTTCTTGAATTCGTTCAATTACATGCTCTAATCTTAATTGTACATCTTTGATATGCTCTGTATCACTTATCCATTTTCGACGTTCAGAAATATGATTACGAGACCAATTTAAACGTGTTAAGGAGCTCATTTCCGAATTTAAATTTCGAATTCGCTCTTCCATCTGGGTGATTAATTTCTGGCTTTCTGCTTGCGAATGAAGCGCATCATCTAATTGTTGGGGAGCCTCTTTGTCCATATTCGTATAGACTAATCGCTCTAATTCTCTCTGTGCAGCTTGATCTTTTTGATAAACTTCATAACGGTCAATCAGTTTGTCTAAGCGTCTAATTTTACTTTCAATTTCCGAAATATTCTGGTTTAATTCCTCAATTGTTTCAATCTCATCTTGCTGTTCAGCGATTAACGCATCATAGCGAGCCATATCACCTTTCAAGCGCTCTAAAGCTTGGGATAAGTGATCATATTCATTGAGCAATTGATTTAGTTGT
This sequence comes from Facklamia lactis, assembly GCF_015863205.1. Lineage (GTDB taxonomy): Bacteria > Bacillota > Bacilli > Lactobacillales > Aerococcaceae > Facklamia > Facklamia lactis. The sequence continues at coordinate 172,372 of NZ_JACBXQ010000002.1, forward strand.
GGTTTTTTCCCTTTGGCTTTATAAATTTGATCTGCATCTTTCTCAAGTTGCTTCGCTACGTTTAAAAATTTATCGCTTCCCACTGTCCCAATTGATAGGAAATAATCGCCTAACCTCTCAGAATCAATATTACTTAACTCTTGTAAATTACGGAGTGAAAAAGCATAAAAACTATCAAAAAGATTCTCGTCTAATCCTCCTAATATCAAATCTAAGCTATTCTCTTCTAATTGGTTACCGTCATTATCGGTAATATAGACTCCATTTGCAGTTCTTTCAACCCATACATCTCCGAATACAGTATCTGTAAGTAAGATTCTTCCTCCATAATTATCCGTATGTCTTGGTTCATAGCGATTCAATTGGTTAACTCGACGGTGCTTTGATGGAAAACCGAATAAAATACTCCTAACAAAAGACTGAAGTGTGGATTTTCCAGCTTCATTTTGTCCATAGATTAATTGCATCTTATCATTAAAATCAAAACGTTGGTTGACCCACTTACCATATCCATAAATGTCAAGTGTCTTAATTTTCATCCATCTCGGCCTCCTTAAACTCAAAGCCAATCGCTTGAATCATTAATTCTTGGGCAGAATGAACGATATCTTGCTTTAATGAACTATCATTTTCTAAATCAGGAAGCCACTTACGAATTAATGGATGATCCCATAAATCTTGCATAGTTTCCGAATAAGCAGACCCCTCCTGCACATTCTGACAAGCATTTTGAAAGCTCATTTTTAATCTTTGATCATATTCAAACGCTTCTAAACGCATTTGCCGCTCTAAACAAATACGGATAACGACTACAAAAGAATCTTCAGATTGTGGTTCTGGTAAAACTGAATCTAATTCTCCTGCTTCTATCTGTTCTTGTAACGCAATGGGTAATCGTTGAGCATTAGTCAACGTCAAGCTAATAATCTGAGAAGGTAATCCCAAATCTACCTCTTTCTGATAAGTTTCAACCAAGTTATTAATCGATTCAACTAGATCATTAGCTTGCCAATCTTCTTGGCAATCAATCATTTCGTTTCGCCAAATAACAGACGCTAAAGAAACAAATTTTAATTGTGGCGGGCGATTCAATTCCAATGACACTATATAGGCTCCTTTATCTCCCACTTCTAAACGGTTACGCCCTTGGGGAGTTCCTGAATATCGAATAGGAGGTGCCTCATTTAATAATACATCTTGATGAATATGACCTAATGCCCAATAATCGTAATCTTTATTGATCATCTCCGAAATAGCAAAAGGAGCATAATGACCTGCCAGAGATTCCATTCCCTCTTCTGAACCATGATAAAGGCCTATTACATAGTCAGTTTCTTTTGGATTGCGAGGGAACTCTCTAACTTTCCGCTCGTGAATCCAGCGATTTTGATAAGAAAAACCATAAAAGCGCCCCGTCGTCTTATCTTTAAAATTGATGTCAACATAATCAATCTTTTGATTGGTAAACACAAATACATTTTCGGGATACTGCATTGGCATTCGTTGATTCTCTAAATAGTCATGATTCCCATGACAAATAACAACTGGGATACTCGCTTCATTCAAGCGTTTTAATTGTTTAACAAAAAAATGCTGAGCATATATCGTTTGTCTCTGTGTATCATATATATCCCCTACTATGATAACTGCATCTAATTGCTCTTTTATAGCGATAGACACTGCATCTTGAAACGCTTTAAATGGGGCCTGGATCAAAATCTCTTGCAGTTGTGGATAATCTTTCTGCATTCCAACAAAAGGACTGTCTAAATGTAAGTCAGATATATGCATAAAACGCATAGAATTCTCCTTTCTAACAATAATCATCAATTCATTTGGCAAGTGATAAAAAGCAACCGAAAGCCAGATCGATCACCAGTTAAATCGACAGACTTTCAGTTGCCATCCGATAGACAAGTCTATTCTGTTGGAGCTTGATAAATTTCTTGAATCGGTTTGGTTATAATTTGATTAATGTCTTCCACTAATAAACTCAACTGTTGTTCATTATCCATTAATTTCTTAATGGCAGAATTTTCAACAACTTTTGAATATAACGATTGAACCGCTTTTATCTTATCTTCACTAGGTTCCTCTGATAACTGCTGGAGCTCAAAAGTAGCTGTTTGAAACTCTTGAAATAAAGCATACGTTGCCTCATCGGATCGAATTTCTTCCATTGCCTCTTTCACTTGAATATAGGCAGGAAATGTTCTTAGTTCTCGTTCTAATTGATTCGCTGTATCATAAATATTTGAATTCATATTAACCTCTTTTCTGTATCCTTATCTTATCAATTCAAAGCTATTTTTTCAATCAATCCCTTTTAATTAATATTAATATTTAAACAAATTGACAAAAACTTTGTCATTAAAAACTTTGTAAAAAATCAGATAATTTTCGTCCCCAATCGCCTGCTATTTCTTTAGCATCTTGAAACCATTGATGACTATTCTGATTGATATCTTCTCCTAACTTTCTAACAAATTTTCCCATTTGATCTAACCAAGCTGTAGAAGCCACGGAATTACTGTCTTCTTCCATCTGTGAGGCATAAGTAACTTCAAATGGTGTTTGCGGAGAATTTGCAATTAGATAAGTTGTTTGACTCTTAAATAGCTGACCTAATCCTTCAGGCATAATTTCATCTAAATTTCCACTTTCAACATCATCAAGCCCCACCCATGTTGCAATGGCAAAATCAGGAGTATAGCCCACCATCCATCGGTCTCTCGTTTGAGAAGATCCATCAAACACTTCCGTCGATCCTGTCTTCCCAGCTATTAGACCATTATCTGGACCCGCGCCATAACCCGTTCCATATCCACCATAAGTATCTAACATCATACTCGTCATATCCGCTGCAATATTTTTGGTCATAATCAAATGTCTGGCAGGTCGTTCATTCTCATATACCACTTTTCCTGATGCATCTTCAATACGACGAATAAAATAAGAATCTTGTCGAATTCCCTCATTTGCAAACGCAGCATAGGATGACGCCATTTGAACAGGAGAAACGCCTGTAGAGAAAGCTCCCAAGGCTAATGTCAACTGCATGTCTTGCTTAGGAACTTTAATACCAAATTGTCGTAATTTTTCAACGGCAACATCAATTCCAAGCTGATCTAGCAAATAAACGGCGGAAGTATTTTTACTCTGAGCCAAGGCATAATACAAAGGAACTTCCCCAGAAGGTTCCGTATAATGATTATAGTTTTCTGGCATATAATCATCTGGTCCATAGGCTTTCACTACATCCGGGACCATAGAATGCATATGAAGCCCCTCTTCTAAAGCTGGTAAATACACGGCTAAAGGTTTAATAATCGAACCGGGCGCTCGATACATATCTGTTGCTCGATTAAATCCACGATAAATATATTCTCCCCTTCCACCATAGACAGCCATAATTCCACCACTTTCAGAATCAACGACGGCACTCGCACTCTGAACAATCGGCAGATCTTCTCCACCATCATTAAATAAATAATCATTTTCTGCATAGGATGAATCTAAACTATTCTGAGCACCCTGATCTAAATTCGTATACACAGTATATCCCTTAGACATTAAGTCATCTTCGGGGATATCTGTAACTTTAGTCGCTTCATTAATTACTGCATCGAAATAATGAGGATATTCATGTCCGCTATTTGCTGGAATATACGCATCATAAAGTGCTATTCCATTATTTTTAATCTCTTCTGCAGTATTAAAAGAGATAACTCCTTCTTTAGTTAATAAGTCTGCAATAACATTCCGACGATCAATTGCCGCATCATAGTCATCAATCGGATTAAAAATAGATGGACCCTTAAGCATTCCCGTTAAGATCATACTTTGATTCCAGTCTAATTGATTTGCATACACACCAAAATATTTTAACGAGGCATCTTCAATTCCCCAAACTCCATTACCAAAATAAGCATTATTAAGATACATTTCTAGAATTTGGTCTTTATCGTAAACTTTCTCAATCTCTAGAGCAAGAAAAAGTTCTTTTAATTTACGTTGGAGCGTTTGATCAGCAGAAAGAAAAGCATTCTTGGCTAACTGTTGGGTAAGCGTAGACCCACCCCCACCGGAGGTATCACGATTAATTAACAATCGAACTATCGCCCGACCAATCCCCATTGTATCAAACCCGTTATGCTCATAAAATCTTTTGTCTTCTGTGTAAATCACAGTATCTTGCATTTCTTGTGATATTTGATCTAAGGGCACATAGTTACCTTTTTGAGCTAATAATGTTCCGGCTGTTTGATCATATCGATCATAAATAGTTGTCTGATTCTGTAAAGCATTTTGAAGCGTATCAACATTTGTCATTTTAGCTAGCAATACTAAATATGATGATAAGAATAAAGATAGACTCAAACCAATAAATATTAACCATTTCCAACCTCGATAATAGCGCCAAAGGTTCTTAAATCCTTGCCAATACCGATGTTTTCTGGAGTCTGATGTTTCTTGTGTACTTTTTTTCTTGAAATTCATGCTTTCACCTACTTCACATATTCCACTCTATTATACCTGAGCTAGTTATCTATGCATCCTACCCTAGCATGATATACTTTTGCTTCCATTTAATCTTAACTGATAAATAAGAATATATTGGTAAATATTCTTGAACAATCAAAAACAACATCACTTTTTGCGATGTCGTTAATAATTTTATTCAGATAATAACTCTTGATATAGATTGAGGTATTGCTTAGCAGGATTCTCCCAAGAAAAGTTCTCTTTCATAGCCTGTTTCATAAGTTTCTCCCATTGAGCAGGATGATCGTAAAAAACTTCTAAAGCAAAATAAATCGTATTTAGCATCGTTCGACTATTAAAACCAGAGAATGAAAAACCTGTTCCTTCACCCGTAAATTGATTATAGGCTTGGACCGTATCTTTTAAACCTCCTGTTTCGTGCACAATTGGCAGGGTACCATAACGCATCGCAATCATTTGAGATAAGCCACACGGTTCAAAAGCACTTGGCATTAGAAACATATCTGAACCTGCGTATATTAACTGAGCTAAATTAATATCAAATTGAATACATGCTCTCATTGAATCATGGTAACGATTTTCAAAATATCGGAAGGAATGCTCAAAATTCGCATCACCGGTTCCTAATATAATCACTTGAACTCTTGCTTGTAACAACTCATCCAGTACTTCTTCTATCAGTTGAAAACCTTTTTGGTCCGTTAATCGACTAATCATTCCAATTATCGGAATACTCGGATCTTTTTTTAGTCCCAGCTTCTCCTGTAAAATAACTTTATTCTCTTTTTTACCAGACAGATCTTCAATAGAAAAATGAACAGATAGTTTGGGGTCAGTGGCTGGATCATTTAACTGATAATCGATTCCATTCACAATTCCTTTTACTTTCCATGCATTATACTGAAGGACCCCTTCTAGGCCTTCTCCAAATTCAGGTGTCATAATTTCTTGAGCATAAGATGGACTCACCGTTGTCACCCGATCAGAAAAGTTGATTCCACCTTTAAGGAAATTAATTCGATCCCCCATTTTCAATCCATCATCTGTAAAAGTATTGTACCCTGTCCCAAATACATTCGGTAACATCCATGCATCATAATTCCCTTGAAAGCGAATATTGTGAATGGTTAACACTTTTCGAATGTTCTGTAGACGATTTTTCCAATGATAACGATCTACTAATAAAACCGGAACCATCGCCGTCTGCCAATCATTACAATGAATTAAATCGGGAATCCAATCAATTACTTCTAACATTTCAATAATGGCTGTGGAGAAATAAGCAAAGCGTTCCCCATCATCCCACTCTCCATATAATCCTGCTCGATCGAAATAAGTTAAATTGTCAATAAAATAAAAGATAATCCCATCCAATTCTAATTGCTTTATACCGCAATAGACATTTTTATGTCCTAATTGGAATCGGAAATGCTTTAATTCAACCAACTCTTCTTTATATCTCGGTGGCATCTGAGAATAATTTGGGAGCACCACTCGAATATCAACCTCTGGTTCTTTAGCTAACGTTTTAGGCAAAGCATATGAAACATCTCCCAGACCACCTGTTTTAAAAAAGGGAGCTGATTCTGCGGATGCAAACAAAATTTTCATTTTCGACTCCTTACTTGATACTGGTAGCGATACGCTCATTCTTCGCAATCACTTTTATATCATCAGGTTTACCCATAATCGAAATTCCAGGTTCTACTATCACATTTTTATCCAAAATCGCATACTCAATTCTTGCCCCTTCACCAATCTGGGCGCCTTGGAGAATCACAGAATTTCGAACAATGGCATTCTCTTCCACCACTACCCGTCGATTTAATAAGGAGTCAACTACCTCACCATATATCGTTACTCCTGTAGCAATAATCGCATTTCTAACATAAGAACGTGCATGATAGTAGGTAGGTATTCCATTCTTTGTTTTAGTTAAAACTGGCTGACTAGTATGAAATAAAGCCATAAAAGACTGATGATTTAACATATCCATGTTCGCTTCAAAATAAGACTCGACACTATTAATATTTGCTGCATACCCAGTATATTCATAAGCATTTACACTATAATCTAGTAGCTTGGTTTGAATCAAATCATCCAATTCAAGGAATAAATGATTAGCAAGCGCCTCATCAATTAAATCAATTAAAAATTCTACACTAACAAAATACATATTCATGCTCGCCGAAACCGTATCTACTGCGGGTTTTTCTGAATTTTGCATCAGTTTAACTAATCTTTTATGATCATCAAATTCAAGTATCCGTTCATTCGGATCATCTTTACCAACTCTTGAAGCCAAAATATTCTTATACACGATAGTAACATCTTTACCTGATTCTATATGATGACTACGCATGCTTCTAATATCAATATTCGCTAAAATTTTAGATCCTGACACAAAAACATAATCCGCTTCTGATCTCTCAAGGAAAAGACGGTGATTAAAATAATAATCCTCATAATCATTCTCTAAATGATGAGCAGCCTTCCATTTCTGTTGCGAAAAAGTAAAAATTCCTCCTGCAATTTTTGAATCAAAGTCCCAAGATTCTCCTGATCGAACGTGATCATAGATAGAACGGCCAGATTCTCCAATAAATAAGGCTACTGAATTGACATCGGCATATGACAATGAAGAGAGAGAAAAATCAATAATTCGATAGCGACTTGCAAAAGGCAAGGCAGCAATTGGACGGTTATATGTCAAAGGATAAATATAACGATTATCTGCTGTTAAGTTTAGGATCGCACATGTTTTATTCTTCACCATCGTTTTTCGGACCTCCTACCTTATCTCCAAATCCAACAACTGCAATATTATCTTTTGTTCCCACTACCAAGGCACCATCAGCAACCGTTGCTTTTTCCCCGATAATGGCATATTCAATCGTACAAGATGCCCCAATGGTCGCATTGGCCATTATAACTGAGTCTTTAACATAAGAATCAAGTCCTACTTTTACATTTTGAGATAGTATAGAATGATGAATCTCTCCCGCAACATAGCAACCATCTGTAATGAAGGAATCATAAACTGCGGCATGCTCTGTAATCACTTGTGGTGGAGAAACTGGCGTATGAGAATAAATTCTCCACGAGGCTTCTGACTGATATAAAGGATGATTTAAGTCTAGAACTTCCATGTTTGCTTCCCATAAACTAGAAATCGTTCCGACATCCTTCCAATAACCTTCAAATGAATAAGCATAACAAGGCTCCCCATTCTCAAGATAAGTTGGGATCACATTCTTACCAAAATCTTCTAATTCACGATCTTTAGCAGCATCCTCAACTAAATATCGGCGTAAGATTGACCAATTAAAAATATAGATTCCCATTGATGCCAGATTCGATTGAGGTTCTTTTGGTTTTTCCTCAAACTCAATAATTCTTCCACCTTGATCAGTATTCATAATCCCAAACCTGGATGCTTCTTCTATGGGAACAGGAATAACTCCTACGGTCAAGCTCGATTCTTTTTGTTTATGATAGTCTAAGATTGCTGAATAATCCATCTTGTAAATATGATCCCCAGATAGAACCAGCACGTACTCTGGATTTTTTGAATCAATATAAGAAATATTCTGAAAAATAGCATTTGCTGTCCCTTTAAACCATTTTTCACCATCAGAAGAAGAATACGGTTGAAGAATGGTTGCACCACCATCGCGTGTATTTAATCCCCAAGAAGCTCCATTGCCAATATGTTCATTCAACTCTAGGGGTTGATACTGAGTCACCACCCCCACATTATTAATATTAGAATTGGCACAGTTACTCAATGCAAAATCAATAATACGATATTTGCCACCAAAAGGAACTGCTGGTTTGGCAATATGTTTAGTCAGTAGACCTAATCGAGTCCCTTGACCACCTGCTAGAATCATAGCTATTATTTGGTTTTTCATATGTCTTTTAGAAAGTGTAAAAACTTTCTTTCTCCTTTCCAATATTAATTTGACTCAGATTGTAATTGAATATATAGAACTGATAGGCCTGGAAGCTCAAGTAAAATCGAGTCAACCTGATGGTTCCATGGTTTACCTTGACTTTGAATCACTTCACTTCGGCTATTTTCTACCCAGCCACCAAACTGCTGGTCTTGCGAATTCATTAAAACTTTATATTTTCCTGAAATTGGTACGCCAACTTGTACATTTGAACGCGTGACAGGAGTGAAATTACAAATAACGATTGTAAATTCATGTTCAAATTCAGAATGCCGAATAAAAGATAAGATACCATTTTCTAAATCATCTGCTTCTAGCACTGTCAGACCTTTTGGATCATGATCCAATTGATAGAATTCTGGATAATCTAGTCCAATATGATTAAGCGTACTCATAAAGTAATGGTATTCACTATTAAAAGGCCTTTGTAACCCCGCCCAGTCAAGTTCCTCATAATATCGCCATTCTAAGTACTGGCCTAATTCATTCCCCATGAAATGTAGAACTTTTCCTGGTTGAGCGAGCATATAGGCATGCATAAGCCGAAGCGTGGCAAACTGATCCTGACGACTACCAGGGATCTTATCGAGTAAAGAACGCTTGCCATGAACCACCTCATCATGTGAAAAAGGAAGGATATAACGCTCTTTATACTGATACATAAATACAAAAGTAATAAGTCGTAAGTTTTCAGGACGATACAATGGATCTAATTCAAAAAAGCGAAGCACATCATTCATCCAGCCCATATTCCATTTATAATCAAACCCCAAACCACCTTCTTCAACTGCTTGAGTAATCTTTTCTCTACTTGTCGATTCTTCTGCAATCATATAAATATCAGGGAAAACTTCATGAATAGCCTGATTCATCTTTTGTATAAATGCGACCCCTTGTTTGTTAATATTATTCCCCTCTTCGTTGGGAGTCCAAGGGCCAGGATCAAAGTCAAGATAAAGCATATTCGAAACTGCATCAACTCGGACCCCATCTACATGAAATTCTTCAATCCAATAAAATAAATTGGAAATTAGAAATGACTGGACTTGATTTTTACCTAAATCAAAATTTAAGGTCCCCCAACCACGATTAGTAGCACGATTTTCATCTTGATATTCATAAGTAGGAGTTCCATCAAAATAGGCTAAAGCATTGGCATTCCGATTAAAATGGCCTGGCACCCAATCTAAAATAATTCCTATACCGGCCTGATGAGCCTGATCAATAAAATACTTTAATTCCTCAGTCGTTCCATAGCGGCCTGCTACTGCAAAATAACCTGTAATTTGATATCCCCATGAAGCTTCTAATGGATGATCCATCAATGGCATAAACTCTATATGAGTATATCCCATTTTTTTTACATAAGGAATCAAGCTACCCGCTAACTCATAAAACGTATAATAGCGACCATCAGGATGTTGTCGCCAAGATGTAGGATGAACCTCATAGATTTGTAAAGGAGTTCCAAATTTATCCTTTTTTGCACGTGAATCTAACCAAACCTGATCGTCCCAATGATAGTCATCTAAATCCCAAACTACCGATGCATCTTTAGGAGGGATCTCAAAATTCATGCCAAATGGATCTATTTTATATTCAATGTGCCCATTACCATGATCAATCCCATATCTATAACATTGACCCTGTTCGGCATTCGAACAAAAAAGTGTCCAAACTCCACCATCTAACTTGACCATCGGTATATTTGCCCATGAAGAAAAATCTCCTTGCAAATAAACCTGCCAAGCATTGGGAGCCCAGACACTAAATTGAAAACCTTCTATTCCATCATACACCTGTCTCTTAGAACCTAAGAAACGATAAGCATACCGATGGTTGCCTTCATTAAAATAATATATATCTTCTAATAAATTATCCGGGTACATCTGACTAAGCATTTAGCAACCCTCCTTTACAAAAAAACGCTATTATCCTGACAAAAAAGAGGAAAGCGTTTGTATTTTTTTACTTAATCTAACCTATATCTTTATTCTAACTTAATTTGGAAAAGTTTGAAAGCATAACCATCTTAATTATTTTTTCTTTTTTTATAAAAAAAGAACACTTTGAAATTCAAAGTGTTCTTTGAGTACTAAGTACTCCGAATCGCAAAATATTCTTTTAAGAATACTTCAAAACTTGTTCACATCAAGCTTTGACCTGCCACCTTCCTGGTTTGAACTCTTAGTTCCAGGCAGCTTGCTTCCAATCTACCAGATTGTATTCGACTCATCGCATGCAAAGATCTTATCATAAGTATCCTAACTTGTCAAAATAACTATCATGATCAAACTTTTAACATAACAATTTTATGCATCTTTTTTATTCAACATTACCTCTAAACGGTATCCGTCTGGATCTGACACAAAAAAATAAGACGGTTCATGGCCCGGTAGCCCTTTTAGTTCAGTCGTTTCATATCCTGCATCAAGGCATTTTTGATGTTGCGCTTGAAGATCATCCACTCCAATTGCCATATGACTAAATCCATTTCCAATTTCATATGGTTCCGAGTCATAATTATAAGTCAATTCTAACTCAAAATCAGAGCCCGGAACCACTAAATACACTAAATCAAATCCATGTTCAGGGAATTTACGATCTCTACTAATCGTAAAATCAAAAATCTCTGTATAAAATTTTAAACTTGCTTCACGATCAACAATTCGATAGCATGTGTGCAATAATTTTTGTACCAAAATAAACACCTTCCCCTTCTTAAGTTACTATCAATATAACAAACTTCACTCTAGTCTACAAAAAGAATGCTACATTTCCATTTTTTCAAAAGCTAAAGGGACGAGTTCGCCCACGCTTGTCTCTAAGATCTGTTGGTCATGACGAGTGAGATAAACTGGAGTTTGGGGGTTAGCCATTTCTACTAAAACTTGACGACAAATTGAACAGGGAGGTAAATAGCTTTCTGTATCCCCTGCAACTGCAATGGCTTTGATAAAGCCTGGTCGTTCCCCATCCGAAACAGCTGTAAAAATTGCCGACCGCTCTGCACAATTTGTGGCTCCGAAGGAGACATTCTCAACATTCACTCCTGTATATATTCTGTCATCTTGAGTCAAAATAGCACACCCCACTGGAAATTTAGAATAGGGAGAATAAGAATTCTTCATCACGTTTCTAGCCTCTTGTACTAATTTTTCAATGATTACTTTATCCATCAATAACCTCTTTTCTTTATTCCATTAACATTAAATCCACTACTTCTTCGGCTTGTATCTTAGCTTGAAGCACCATAGTCCGATTATCTGCAAAAGATATCCAGGTGCAATAATTCTGATTGCTCCCCAGATAGAATATCTTTCCATCAGGAACACCAAATTTTTCCTCCATTGTCACCAAAGAAATAGGTAATTGACTCTTTAATTCTTCTGTCTTGAACTGGTCGACGGGCAATTCTTTAAATGTTTCTTCTTGATAATGATTAAATGTTGCGATGACCAATTGCTTATCGCGATAGACTAATTCCACTATATAAACGTGTTCATCAGATAAAGCATAGTAATGATCCACTTGAGTTATTTCATCCAACTGTTGACTCTCAGTAGCTTCTCCTACTATTTCAAGAACATCATTAATAGTGACTGGAGTTAATTCTTGATCAGATTCTTTCACTCCCTCAACCAATTTTTTTGAGTTATCTAACTGAATATCACCTAAAAATTGAGACAACTTCATATATTTATTCTTAAATTCACTAAAATTTTTGAAAGAAGATTCCTTTAGATGCGCAGGCAATAACCCTCTCATCTTCTCTTTCAGTGAAGAGGTTTCGTCCACAATCATATTCTCAGAAGTACTCACTTCCTCAAATAAAGAATTAGATTTTATTTCCTCAATTTCTTCATTGATTGTAGGTAAGGTTTCAAACGTTTGATGATTATTTTCAATTGTGACTGGCCATTCTGATAAGAGCGTGTTTACCATTAATGGTTGCACTTCAGACATTACTAAAGGATAATGACTCGTTATTTGCTTCTTATTTTTCGAATCCTGAATCACAATCTCTAGACTATGATCTTCTACTTCATCTTTACGTTTAAAGATCTCTACACTTCGATTAGCACTCCAGGCCTTAGCTAGAAGATCGCCTTCAGTTAAGTCACCTCCAAAATAAGCAATAGCCAAATAAATTAACCGATCTTCATAATAGATCACCACAACTTCTGCCAGACTTTCTTGTTCTGATTTCTGCGTCAATTCGATTGACTGGCCTTTAAATGCTTTTTCTTTAAAGAGAAGATCGTGTTTTTTAACCTCAATCTCCTCATATTTTTCTTGGACTTTTTCAATCGCTTCTTCAACCTCAAAAACTTGGTAATAGTCCTCCTTAGCATCTGAATGGCGATCAAAATATTTGTTTTTTGAATTGAACTTCGTAAAGACTTCATTTGCGGCTTGCCAATCATAGGAAGCTTCTAAAGCTGAGCTTTTCAAAATAGGCAAAGATAAAATCAATAATAATCCTACAAATAGCTTTTCTTTAAAATATACTTTTATAATGCTCTCTCCATTCCTGCAAATCACTAATCAAGTTCAAAATAAAATTGATCATTTTGATATAATACAGGCACTCCAACAAGTCCTTGCTTTTTAACATCCTCAAACTCAGGACGTGCGTCACGCCATTTAAGAAATTCTTTTAGCCCTTTCATAGAGTCTGTAATGTTAACTTCCTGATACTCAATCCCTCTATTTTTTAATTTTGTTACAAAGTCAGAAGTATTAGGACACTTATCAGAATAATAAAGAATTGTTGACATTTTACTCATCTCCTTAGTATTATTAGTTTTTATTATACAATAATCCATTCACTTCTCCTACTTTTGTAGGAATTTCATAGACTTTCATTGATAATTTTTTTACCACAAGCTAAACTAATGAAGTATTTAATAATTGGAGGCTTTCAATATGGAAACAATCAAAGATTGGTTTTGGCGGTTTGTCAAAGGAATGTTCATAGGTTCTGGTTTTATTTTACCCGGTGTCTCTGGAGGGGCATTAGCAGCAATTTTTGGATTATATGAACGGATTATTCGCTTTTTGGCTAACCTAACAAAAGATTTCGTTAATAATATTATTTTTTTCCTTCCTGTAGGATTAGGGGCATTAGCCGGTATTGTCATTCTATCTTTTGGCGTGAGCCATGTATTAGAAAATTATCAGACCCTTGTCATGTGGTTTTTTGTAGGTTGTATTGTCGGGATGCTCCCTTCCTTATGGAAAGAAGCAGGTGAGAAAGGGCGTCATAAGAGCGACCTTATTTTTATGGGAATTACAATCTTTATTGCTACAATCATTCTAGGCTTTGGTCAACAACTCTTTGGTGGTCAAGTCAATCCAAGTTTTGTAGCTTGGCTTATTGCCGGAGGCTTAATTGCCTTAGGTGTTTTAGTGCCAGGGCTTAGTCCTTCTAACTTCATCTTTTATATGGGCTTATATCAAGCCATGTCAGATGGCTTTAAATCGCTTGATTTCTCGGTCATTATCCCGATCGGAATTGGTGGTTTACTAACGGTTTTACTCTTTTCCAAAATGATTGAAAAGATTTTTAATCATCATTACAGCAAGTTTTTCCACTTCGTCTTTGGAGTCGTCGTCGCGTCAACTTTTATGATTATTCCAACCGATTATAGTGGTTTTTCTCTTCTACATTATCTTCTGGCTTTCTTAATGTTGATTGCAGGAAGTTTACTTGGCTGGTGGATGTCAAAATTAGAAGAAAAATATAAAAAATAATTCTAACAAAAAAGCCTTTATTTGTACCGTCCCCCAAAAGTTAGACCAAAAATCTAACCATTGGCGGTCAGTACAATTCCACATTATGGCTTTTTTATTTTTTATAAATAAATTGCTCAATATATTTACAATTGATAAAATAGCGTACCTATATAAAAAAAAAGAAGCTATCTTTGAAAATTTAATCTTCAGGGGTAGCTTATTAATTTAAAATACAAAAACATCTAATTGCCAAAATAATCTATATATAAAAGTTTAACGGTTTTCCATATTTCGGGATATTACAGATACAACAACAGGTAAAAAAAGAAGAAATAATATTATAAATAGTATTTCTTTTGAATATAAATAGGCCAATAAAAATATTAAAGGCACTAATAACAACCACTATTTTTTCATTTTCATTAACATGTTCCTCTCAATTTTTTATATAAATATGAAAAAAATCTCTCTTTCTATGAAAAAATTGGCATTCTTTTCTTAATATATTATAATAAACCCGGGTTATCTATCGGATTTACTGATTAATTTCCCCACACATCATCCAGATCATTTTACATTGATGCTTTGAACAATTACTATCTATATTAGATTATTATAAGGAAACGATGTATTTTTTCCTATTCGAGTTTGTTTTTGCTAGAATAACATTGTACATTGAGAGGAGCTAACAACATGAGTATTTTAGAAAATTATGCTAAGCGCATGTACAACAAAAAAGTTTATGATTGTGACAATACTGAAATTTATAATTTACTAATGGAACTTGTAACAGACGAAACCGCAAAACTTCCTACCCGAGACCAGGATGAAAAGAAAAAACTCTACTATTTTTCAGCGGAATTTTTAATCGGAAAAGTATTAAGTAATAATTTAATTAATTTAGGAATCTACAATCAAATCAATAATGAACTCATCGCAAATGGGAAAAGTTTGATGGATATTGAACATACAGAAAAAGAGCCCTCTTTAGGAAACGGAGGACTTGGCCGACTTGCCGCTTGCTTCGTGGACTCTATTACAAAAATGGGAATTAACGGAGATGGAGTCGGACTGAACTATCACTTCGGGCTCTTTAAGCAAGAATTTGATGATAATCAACAAGTGACAGTTCCCGATGAATGGTTAACAGATAAAAATTGGATTCGCAGAACTCAAATTTCCTTCGAAGTTCCCTATCGTGACTTTGTTTTAAAATCTACTCTCTATGATCTGAACATACTTGGCTATAAACAAACTCACCGCAATCGCTTACGTCTATTTGATCTTGACAGTGTAAATCCTAACATCATTGAAGAAGGAACCATTAACTTTAATAAAAATAATATTAAAGAAAATCTTACCCTTTTCCTTTATCCTGACGACTCAAGCCATGAAGGTCGTTTACTAAGAATTTACCAACAATACTTTATGGTTTCAAATGGCGCCCAACTAATCTTACATGAAGCAAAAGAAAAGGGTAGTAATTTACATGATCTAGCTGACTACGCTGTTATTCAAATAAACGATACGCATCCTACTTTTATCATTCCTGAATTAATTCGCTTATTAGTTGAAAAAGGGATTGATTTTGATGAAGCCACAGACATTGTGAGCTCTATCACTGCTTTTACCAACCATACGATTTTGGCAGAAGCTTTAGAAAAATGGCCGATTAGCGACCTTGAATGTGTCATGCCTCACTTAGTAGATGAAATCCGACGACTAGATGACAACATTCGTCAAAAATATCCTAATAACCCGGAAACATGGATTATTGATGACTATTCGACTGTCCATATGGCTAATATGGCAATTCATTATGGCTTTTCAGTGAATGGTGTCGCTGAGCTCCATACCGAAATTCTTAAAACTTCTGCTCTCAAGCCCTTTTACGATATTTATCCAGATAAATTTCATAATATGACAAATGGTATAACATTCCGCCGCTGGGTAATGGATGCCAACAAAGAACTCTCTGAATATCTCGACCTAAAAGTGGGGACATTATGGCATCGAAATGCTGATTTAAGAGGATTTCTTGACTTTAAAGATGATGAGCGTACCTTAACCAAACTACGTGCAATCAAGCATAATAGCAAATTAAGACTGAAGAAACGTCTAAAAGATCGGATGGGTATTGATTTAGATGAACATTCTATCATCGATATTCAAATTAAACGAATGCACGAATACAAACGTCAGCAAATGAACGCTTTATGGGTTATTTATAAATATTGTGATATTAAGAATGGAAACATACCTGAAACGCCTATTACGGTTATTTTTGGTGGGAAAGCAGCTCCCGCCTATACTATCGCCCAAGACATTATTCATTTAATCCTCACCCTATCAGAATTGATTCGTCTTGACGATGAGGTTGCCCCCCATTTACAAGTAATCATGGTTGAAAATTACAACGTCACGTATGCTCAATATCTAATTCCTGCTGCTGATATTTCAGAACAAATCTCTTTAGCTTCAAAAGAAGCTTCTGGCACAGGCAATATGAAATTGATGGCAAATGGGGCACTTACCATTGGCACGCTAGATGGAGCAAACGTTGAAATAAGAAATGAGGTTGGCGATGATAACATTTATATCTTTGGTAAAGAAAGTCATGAAATTATCGATCTCTATAATCAAAATGCTTACAACTCTCATGAATACTATACAAGAGAACAAATCAAACCCTTAGTAGATTTCATTATTAGCCATGGCATGCTTTACTTTGGTAATGAAGAAAGACTCTATCGTCTGCATAATGAACTGGTCACCAAAGACTATTTCATGACATTAATTGATCTAGAAGATTATATTGAAACGAAGGAACAGATGCTACGCGATTATGAAGACATTGATGCTTGGTACAAAAAATCAGTTGTCAATATTGCTAAATCAGGTTTCTTCTCTAGCGATCGAACCATCGCCAATTATAATGATACAATTTGGCATTTACCGGTTTCCTATGGAGAAGAATAGATAATTTTTGAACTATAATAAAGGTATAAAGTAGCTAGTCACTTACAAGCTTTTGCTAGTAGAGGACTGGCTATTTTCTATTCATTGAAATAGCCATCTATTATTTTCTAACTTTAGTTTTATATTACCAAGCCTAAAATCCATCCAACTTTTATTAGGCTGTAGTAATATCTCCAAATCAAAAATAAAAAATTTTCAACTGCATGGTTAAAATCCACATGACTATATTGTGAGGAACTTACATGAAATTTAACCCCTAACCTATATACAATTATCCTTAAACAAAAACGCATGAACTTCCATGCGTTTTTGTTTCTAATTCATATTTTAATTTTATTTTTCATCATAGATAGCTGTTCCGACCCTAATAAAAGTTGCTCCTTCTTCAAGTGCAATTTCATAATCTCGAGACATTCCCATGCTTAATTCCTGACAAGGAGCATAAGATAATTTTTTTGAAGCAATTTCTTTCTGTAAATTTCTTAATTCCCCAAAAATTTCATGTAATTGAACGGGACTTGCATCAATGGGTGCCATCGTCATTAATCCTATGACTACTACCTTATCATATTTTGCTAGATCTTCTATCACCGTTACAACCTGACTAGGTTCAAAACCGCCTTTACTCTCTTCTCCAGATATATTAACCTGAAGAAAACAATTAACTGGATGATTAGCGCGTTTCTGAATTTCTTTCGCTAAAGAAACGCGATCAAGTGAATGTAAATAATCCACCTCATTAATAATGAGCTTCACTTGGCGCGATTGAAGATGACCAATAAAATGCCATTTAATATCGGGTGCAAGATTGGATAAGGCTTCCTTCTTTTGTAAAAATTTATCCGTCCGATTTTCAGCTAAATTATTAATTCCTGCTTGATAAACTTGCCTCGTCGTTTCAGCATCTACAAACTTTGTAACGGCTATTAATGTAACATCCTTTTCCCCTATCTTACTTTGAATATTTGTAAGGTTCTGTTTTAATATTTGTTCATTCAATTTACATTCCTCCAATTAATTTAAATAGGGATAATACGATTGATATAACCAACTCGATAAATATAACATGATGGGTGTAGTGACCGTTGACCCAACAGTGGTTAAGAGAACCAACTTTGCTCCATAAAGGTAGTCTCCTCCAACTATTTGACTCAACAATGACGTCATCATGGCACAAGGACCAGATAAGATCATCATTAAAATATAAAAAGTTTCAAAAGATAAATGAGGTATCCAAATCAAAATTCCCAAAGTAAGAAATGGCCATATTAATAATCTTAATACAACGGTTAACCACAATCTCCGATCTCGATATTCCTCCCAAGCTAGCAAATCTACAAAATAAGAACCTAAGACGATCATGGCAAGTGGGGAATAAATAGAAGTTAGCTGAGCCACTCCTTTAATCATAATTGGAGGTAAAGAAAGATTCAAAAGTCTAATAAAAAGTCCGATGGCAAAAGCAAAGATAATTGAATTTTGTAAAAATTTTGGTTGCCGATTCGTTTCTTTGACACTAATCATATCGAGACCAATCGTCCATGAAATAAAATTATTTATAATCAAGATTCCTGTGGTAATAATGACCATTGACGGACCAAAAACCGCTCGAGTTAAAGGAATTCCAATAAAACCAACATTTCCGAATACAGTCGCAAATTTTGAAACGCCTTCCTGAAATCTTCCGTATATCAGATTGCCCACCACCACTCGAATAAGCATGATTCCGCCATAAACTAACATAGCAATAAGCATCTGTTGTGTTTGACCTTGATCAAAAGGCTGAAAAAAAGATTCAACAATTAATAAAGGTGTCAAATATTTAATAATAATTTGGTTAATTTCAGAGATCGTTTGCTGAGATAGGACGGATCGTTTAACTAACACAAAACCTATAAAAGAAATTCCAATTAAAATCAATAATTGCTGAAAAATAATCACGGCTAACTCCATATAAACATCCTTTCAGCCTTTTATCCATTATGTCGCTAAGGAGCCATATATATCTTTATCCTTCGACTAGCAAAATGGCTTTATTTTTAGCCATAACTTTTATTAAAAAATATCCTCCTAAAAGAGCAACAAAATTAGAAAGCGATTCTTACATTTTTTAATTCATCATATTTTTAAAGTTTATAGTTAAGTGACAATAACGTCTTATTTATTGTTAATTTTACTCGTTCAAAGATAAGCTTTTACCGTTTGAGATCACTTATTTTACAAACATACATCTATTCTACCATAAAAAGAGCCCTCAAAAATTAGATTGCATCTAACTTTTAAGGGCTTTTTATCAAAAATCGTTCGAAAGTCTCTTCTTTACTTTCCTATTTAATTCCAGCTGTCAAATCTTGTCCTGTCCATTTTTCAGTAATTTCTTTAATCGTTCCATCTTCTAATAACTCTTGAATTACTGCATCTAATTCTTCTTTTAAAGTTTCGCCTTCTTCATTATTTTGCAGAAAGAATGCAACATTTCCAGATAGCAGAGATTCTCCAGTGTTAATAAACTTCACATTTAATTTTTTACTATTCGATTCCATTTGTGACAACATGCCTGCCACAGCATCGACTCTTCCGTTTGCTAGATCGTTGTACATTGAAGCATTATCCTGATAAGTTTGAACCTCAAATCCATATTCCTTGGATAACTCTACTACTTTCGGCTGAACCGCTTGTCCAGACTTTACCCCCACTTTTTTATTTTTTAATTCTTCAACACCTGTTATCGTTTCTTTATTATCTTCTAATACAACCCAAACCGTTTCCTCACTGGAGTATGCTTGAGAAGCTTTTGCTATTTCTAATCGTTCATCAGTAACTTCCATATGGTTGGAAATGATATCTGAGCGACCTGTCTCCAATTCGCCTATCAAACCATCAAACTCTACCTGCTTAACTTCAACTTCCCATCCTGTTTTTTCTTCAATTGCTTGCCATATTTCACCGTCAATACCCGTCCATTCACCAGAATCAGGCATAATTTGAGAGAAGATATCTGAAGTTCCTGATGTAGCCACAATTACTTTATCTGCTTCAGCATTTACTTTCAGAAAAGTATATGACATAACTAATAAAACCATTCCTATAAGAAATACTATTTTAATTTTTTTCATAATAAACTACCTTTCAAATTGAATTTTTCTTTCAATAAAACTAAAGAATAACTGAAATCCATTTACTAAAAACCAATATACAATCGTTACCGCCATGTAAATTTCTAAATATCTAAAGGATAAGGAACCTTCTGTCCGTGCTACCCCCATAATATCAGGAACTCCAATCATAAAAGTGATAGCAGTTCCTTTAATAATATCAACATAATTATTAAATAAAGCCGGAAGAGCAATCGGAAAGGCCTGAGGCAGTATAATTCGTCTCATGATAATACTTTGTGGCAGAGCTAACGCTTTACCTGCCTCGATCTGTCCTTCTGAAACTGAAAGAAGCCCTCCTCGAATACTTTCAGTTATATAAGCTCCTGCATTACAGCTTAATACAATTACAGCTGCCACCAATGGATCCATTTGATTTACAATTTGTGAAAACTGACCAATACCATAATAAAACAAAAATATTTGTGCAATGTTCGGTGTCGATCGAAAAATTGACACATAAATTGAAACCATTTTTTCTAAAATAGGAATTTTCTGATAACGTATAACACCAGCTATTGTTCCAATCACTAATGATATACACATCGACACCATGCTTACTTTTAAAGTGGTAGGTACTGCTTTAATTACGATCAATAAACTTTCAATCAAATATTTAAAATCAAATATAAACACCCCTCCTCTTCCCCCAACACTTCTTCTAATATACGTCAATAATTGCTGATAATTAAATCATTATTTCTAATATATGACTACTATTTATCGCAGATTTTAATATTGGAGTTTTAATAATACACATCAATCACAACTTATCACATTCCCCTTTTACTTACTCCTTAACATGGAATTTTTTCCCTAAAGAAAATATAAAAAAAGCCATATAGTTTTATATGACTTTTTTTATGTGGTTATTGTTCTTTTTTAATTATCTCTTCGAGTTCATCCGCCACGAACTGAACATTTGTCCCAATAATAACATGGGCTGCATTCTTACCTAGGATATTAACCCCTGGTGTTCCTGTTGATTTTATTTTATTTTCATCAATAACGGAAGAGTCTTCAAGATTCAATCTTAATCTAGTGGCACAATTCGTAAAGTTAATAATATTCTCTTTACCTCCGAGTGCTTCGTAAATCGTTCTAGCTTGTTGAGCTTCCTTGCTCACAATTCCTTCTTCCGTTTTGTTATCCATTTCATCTCCCACTGTATCCTCAATTGCAATATCTGTCGAGATAGGCCCTTTACGTCCTGGTGAAGAGAGGTTTAGTGTCTTTATTAAGAAAGTAAAGACTAGATAATAAAGAACAACAAAGACTAATCCTTGTAACAAAAGCATATAAGGCTGATTGGCGATCGGAATTCGTGATGAAAGGAGGAAGTCTATCGCTCCAGCAGAAAAACCAAAACCTGCGGTCCACTGCATAAGGGCAGCAAATCCTAAAGACAACATGCTTAATACGGCATGAGCTACAAATAAGATGGGAGCCGCAAACATAAAGGAGAATTCAATGGGTTCTGTCACACCCGTAACAAATGCTGTAATAGCACCTGCTAAATACAGAGAACCAACTTGTTTACGATATTTCGGATCCGCTTGACGATACATAGCAAATCCAGCAGCAGGCAAACCAAACATCATTACAGGGAAGAATCCAGCTTGATACATACCTGTGACTCCCTTAACCCCTTCAGAAGCCCAGAAATTTCCAATATCATTAATTCCAATTAAATCAAACCAGAAAACAGCGTTCAAGGCATGATGTAAACCAGTTGGAATTAACAAGCGATTAAAGAAGCCATACAAGCCGGCACCAATCCAGCCCATACCAGAGAACCAAGTTCCAAACGCAACTAAAGCATCATACACTAAAGGCCACACAAAATATAATATCCCAGAAAGAGCGATCATTATTACAGCAGTAATAATAGGTACTAGCCGACGGCCAGAGAAAAAGGCTAATGCATCTGGTAATCTCGTCTTGCTAAAACGATTGTAGCAAGTTGCCGCAACAATACCTAGATCATTCCAATAAATACATTTCCAATTTGAGCAAAAGCGCCGGGAACCTCTTCTATCTCCACACCGGTTAACATTGAGATAGATTCCACTGAAAGCAATTCCGTAACCATTAAATAAGCAACAATCCCAGCCAAAGCAGCTGAACCATCTCGGTCATTCGACATCCCTAAAGCAACACCAACTGCAAACAAAATTGCAAGATTATTAATAATAGCTCCACCAGCAGTAATCAGAAATCCACCAATCTGACTCCCAGTCCCCCAACCCGCAGGGTCAAAAGCATATCCGATTCCAAGCAGAAGCGCCATTATTGGCAGTACCGCAACCGGCAACATCAATGATCGACCTAATCTTTGTAAATAGTTTAACATGCCGTCACTCCTTACATTATAATATTGACACATAATAAATTTACATGCATTCATATTTTAAAGCGTTTCCACATAAAGTCAATAATTTATTATAATAATAAATTATTAATTCATGTAAGAATAATAATGTTAAAACAACCAAAAGTTAAATTTCTTTAACCTCAAAACTCCTCGTAAAATAAAAAAAGCCGCATAGCATAGCTACACGGCTGAATCTTTTAGTTAATAATTAGTTAAGAGTAACGTTAGTTGCTTGTAAACCACGTTGTCCTTGTTCTACATCAAAAGAAACTGATTGTCCTTCTTCTAATGTTTTGAAGCCATCTTTATTAATTGCTGAGAAATGTACAAAAACATCTTCTCCGCCTTCTTGTTCGATAAAGCCGAAACCTTTGTCTGAGTTAAACCATTTTACTGTTCCATTATTCATAATGAAATCCTCCTTGTTGCGCTATGCGCTATTATTATTTTTTGCAGTACATTTAAGATAAAGAAAAGGATTAATTATGAATTAAAAACTTTTAAATATTTAAAGATGTCTACAAGAAGTATCATATCTCTTTTTTTATTATAAGTCAAGATATATATTTTTTACTAACAAGAATTCTAATTTAATAACTTGTTATTTTCGTGATAAACTAACAACTATTTAACCATTGAAATATGCGCATCAACAGCCGTTTGCAGAAAGTCCAAGGTATCTTGTGGAGCCTTACCATTTTCATCTAATAATTCTTGTGAATTTGCTAAATAAACTTCTGGTTGAGTCACCATTGGCATTCCTAAGAATGTTAAAATTTGACGAAGATGATGATTAGCTCCAAAACCTGATATTCCTGAAATAGAGTGTGAAGCGATCAAGGTTGGCTTACCTCCCCACACTGACTCTCCCCATGGTCGCGAAGCAACATCTAATGCATTCTTTAGAGCAGCTGAAATGGAACGATTATGCTCAGGTGTCACAAACAAGATAGCATCTTGACGTTCTACATCCTGACGAAATTCAGTGTATTCTTGTGGAGAATTAGCATCTAAGTCTTGATTATATAGTGGTAAATTTGCAATATCTAAATATTCAATTTCAGTTCCTTCAGGATACAATGGTGCAATGTTGTCTGCCCATTGTTTTGAAAAAGAATTTGCTCGGGTTGAACCAACGATTATTCCTAATTTTGTCATATTCTCATCCTTTTCTATTGTTTTCTTATATCTATCGTAACGAACTAATTTTATTATATCTCGAATTCGAATCATCTGCAAGTGATTTGCTCTTCCAATGCTTCCCTTTATATTTTTAACAAAAAAAGAAAACTTACTAACCTTATAGTAAGTTTTTCAATATTTATTTATGCTTCTTCCCAATAGGACATATCTGGTAATAACGGTACGACCTCTCGTTTGAAAAAGATTCTCCCTGTTTTACCAGAGTATTGACCTATCACATATTCTTCAAAATTAGTAGCTTCTTTAAAAGCAGGCATATTGTAAAGTTGTTTCATATAACGCCATAAATTTGGATAATCTTGTAGCTTTCGGCTAGCTAATCCATATACCGGTACATAAAGAATATCATGCCTAATAAGAGGCGTATAAAGAACGATATCAGCAGCAGAAATCTGATTGCCAATAACAAATTCATTTGTTTCAAAATGCGCATCGAGTTTTTCTAAAATATTAAAATAAGCTTCTGCATTCTCATCAAATTCTTCCTGCTTGCGTGCATATCCAGCCCGATTGGCTGCACCAAGAACATCTTTTGCAATTTTCTCAATCCACTGATCTATCTCTGCTCGTAATTCTTCCGGATAGATATCAGGAGCGTCCTCACTGTGAAGTGGTTTAAAACGTGTTGCAAAATCTCTTAAAATATCCAAAGACTCCTGATTTACTACTGTATTATTACTAGTATCAATTAGAGCTGGAACTGAAAAAGGTCCCTCATATGCTGGATGTGTGTTTTTATAAAGTTCGGAAACATAAGTCACACCCAAAACTGGGTCTTTCGATCCTTCCTGATTAGTAAAATCCCATATTTTAGCTGTTTTTATTGGACTAGTGACTGCTAACGATACGGCTTCCTCTAATCCTAAGAGTCTTCTAGCAATTTCTGCTCTTTGAGCATAGGGACAGGGAAATGCAAAAACTAAACGATAACGCCCTGACTCTACGGGATATTGAAAATCCTTGTTATATACTTTAGACATCTTATCACTCCTTGATCTTGATAATTCTATTATATCAACTTATTTCAATTAATAGCGAACTTATTGCTTTATTTCTTTTAATATCAAGGTAAAACGCTTATAGAAAATTTGTCGATGATCTTTTGTAAACTTACTAGGCCCTTTTGTATGCTTTCCTGCCTTCCTCATTATCTGCGAGTGATGCCGTTGCTCAAGCAACCGATTAATATTATGCTCGGTGTATTCTTCACCTGAATGATGGAATACTCGAATCTTATCCATCATCAATACTGCTAAGCCATAATCTTGCGTGACCAAAATATCTCCAGGCGAAGCTAAAGCTACAATCTTATAATCCACTGCATCATTTCCTGGATCAACATAATAATATTTTATTCCTTTGTTATCACCCTCTTTAGTTGAAGGATAATGATCGATACTTGTCACCATCACTACAAAAATATTAAACATTTGACCTAATTCTATAATCTCATTTTTTACAGGACAGGCATCTGCATCCACTAATATTCTCAATCATTCATCCTCCCCTTCACTTTCCTCTCCATGTACCTTTTACCATTCATTCTATCTTACAATTAAAGCAAACAGTGATATCTTGTGCTTTGTTTTTTTATGATTGAATAATTTTAGCGATAAAGTCTAACAACTTGTTCATAACTTGCATAGTAGCGTACAGCATCCATATAATGTTGGATATTGTCTAAAGGCGCTCTTAAAGGCATATCACACCCTAATCCTAGAGTGGCTTTAGAAGGATCACCATAAACTCGCTCGACACAATTTTGTACAGCTTGATACACTTCCTGTTTACTACCTTTATACATCACTTCAACCGGTGCTACATTTCCTGTAATAGTAAACTTATCCGAAAAATAATCTACTGCTTGCTTAATATCACTAGCATTATCAATGGAAAAAGTGGAAAGATCAAGACTTTTAATCTCTGGCCAAATTCTCTCAACATTTCCACACATATGTAAGCTAGGTTTATGACCAGCAGAATGGTTAATATAATTTACTATTTCTTGTAAATAAGGATAGGCGAACGCTCTAAAATATTTGGGAGGCAGGAGAGAACCTGATGCAACAGGATCAGCTAGAGCAAAAGTAATGCCAGGAATATTTTTATAAGCATCTACGATTCTTTTTTGGGTTTGGACAATTAGTTCGAGCAGTTGCTTTAGTTGTTCCGGATTACGTCTCATATCTCTAAGCAGCGTCTCAGTCCCTCTTAAATAAGAGGCAATTGTGAGAGGTCCCCCAACTGATGTGCCAATATTTACAATACCAGCCCCTCCATCCGATAAGCTTTCAACTACCTTGTGATATAGCCTTATCCTTGGATGGTTATCTGAGAAATTCATTTCGATCCCCTTCATCTGTCCATAATCACCTAATACATATGAAGCAATCTTTGGCAAATCATCGTCTAAATACTTTACCTCTGCCCCAAGACTTTCTGCAATCCCCCTTGAATTAGGCCCCGTAAACAACCAATCCATTCCATAATCATCATAGGCTCTAAATTCAGCCTCGACAATTTTATCTACATCGAAATACAAGTCTTTAACCTTACAATCAATAAGCTTTGACTTAATATCAGGAATAAATAGATTAACAGGCATTCGATCAAAACTTTCTCCTTTTCTGATTGCTTCTGCCCGCTCGATAGGGGTCATTTGATCTTCTGGATGTTTCTCTAATTTCTTCATTAATTACCTATTTCTCCTTTTCAATTGGAAATACAGTCGCTTTAGCAAAAGTTCGATCATAATCTTCTAAGTAAGAAAGTTCAACGTGTTGAATACTGTCCACGATTTCATTAGACCGATCATATATTCTTCGATTTAATGCTACTATATAGCAACCGGCTTTAGAAGCATTTCCAACATACTCAATTTTCTCCTTCATCCCTTGAGGAATCAATCCAACCCCCACTAATGAATCTGGTGTAACATAAGATCCAAATTGTCCTGCAATATAAACAACTTCAATGGATGTTTCATCTGTTTCTGAAACTTGAAGCAAACACTGTATTCCCGATAAAATAGCTCCCTTCGCCAATTGGATCTGTCGAATATCTTTTTGTGAGAGATAAATATTTCTTTTTTTATCAACCCATACGCGCTTATTTTCTTGATCAATGTACCTTGCTAAACGCTCATCAATCTGATCGATTTTCGCAATATTTCCTCTTGATGTAATTAAGCCCACTTTTAAAAATTCCCTTACCAAAGCGAGAATACCTGAGCCACAAATCCCAACTGCTTTCTTACAATTAATTGTCTTATAGCGCAGAGTCCCTCTTACAAAACTCGCTTCTTCAATCGCTCCAGATTGAGCAGTCACTCCGCAAGCAATATTCATTCCTTCTAAGGCCGGTCCCGCAGCACAAGATGTAGAATAAAGACGTCCTCGATCCATTAAAACCATCTCACCGTTTGTACCAATATCTACCAAAAGAGCCGTACCTGAATAACGATAAAGGGCTGTTGCAATAATCCCCGCTACAATATCGCCTCCAACAAATGCTGAAATATTTGGCAATGTCATCACTATCCCTTTGCCAAATTGTTTAAAACCTAACGCTTCAAAAGAATACTCTTGCGAGCTTGTAACGGCTAAGCTATAAGGCGCAAGCCCAAGTGACTCGGGGGATACATTCAATACAATGTGATTCATCACGGCATTTCCAGCGATGAAAATCCCGTAGATAGAGGTTAGGGCGATATCATTTGAAACACACAATTGTTCACCTAAGTTTTGAATCGTTTCAATTACCATCGTCTGCATTTCCTTCAACTTTTTATCATCTCTTTGAATAGCCGTAATACGAGACATCACATCTTGACCATATATACGCTGAGGATTTAAGCTGGTCATCGTTGCTAGTTCCAGGCCCCGTTCAACATCCACTAAAGAAACAACAATCGTTGTAGAACCAATATCGACGACTAAACAAGCTAATATCGGTTTAATAGCAAGTTTTTCAATTCGCATTTCATTAAAAAAGACCGTTTGCTCATCTTTTGAATAACGTATCACAGGGTCAAGAAGAAAAGGTGCATACTTACCCTCATGCAAAATAATCTTTGTATTTTGATCTTGAACGATTTCATCTGACTCAAAGAGCACTTCTACTTCTTCTGTTCCCTCCATATGACAAGCTAAACGATATCCTTGCTCAATTTCAAGTTGGGATAAAATTTTCCGATCAGCTGCCTGAATAGGGGGCGATTTTTCAGAAAGTACTTTTACCTTACATTTACCACACGTACCTCCTCCACCGCAGGGAAAGACCACCTTGTTTTTTTCACTTAATTCTCTAAACAAATTCACCCGTTTACTTTTTATTATCACTGCAACCATCTCCCATCAAGCATTAGGCAATTTCTAACACTTTTTTTGCAACAATGACAGCCTCAGTAGCATTGGCGGCATAAGCATCTGCCCCGATTTCTTGAGCATATTTCTCTGTAACTGGACCTCCCCCAATCATCACTTTAAATTGATCACGCACTCCTTTCTCTTTTAACATTTCTATAACTTTCCGCATATTCTCCATCGTAGTTGACATCAAAGAAGACATACAGATCATTTGGGCTTTTTCTTCAATAGCCGTTTCAACAAAAAGTTCTATTAAAACATCTTTCCCTAAATCAATCATCTCAAACCCTGCTGTTTCTAACATCATTTTGACCAAATTCTTTCCAATATCATGGGTATCTCCTTGGATATCACCAATTACAATTTTACCAAGTTTAGGTTTTTCATCACCATGACTTAAGCACGGTTTTAAAATATCTAATGCCATGTACATGGTATCCGCAGCAAACAAAAGATCTGTCACAAAATATTCTTCTTCATCAAAAGCAACTCCCACTCGATCCATACCTGGAATTAAACCATGATCGATTGCTTCCATCGCATCATAACCCTCTGACAAATAATCTTCTACCAATGGAATAATATTATCTTCTTCCATCTCAAATACTAAATCAGATAATTGTTTAAAATAGTCTTCTTTTTTCATCTTCCACTCCCTGAATATTATTTTCTTATAAAGAAATCAATTGATAGCCTTCTTCGATTGGAACTTCTAATTTAAAGGCAGAGCATGAAGAGGCATAAAATGGCCCCACTTTGGACGGTCGTATACTATCCATGATTTCTAGCGTCAAAAAAACTCTAGGACAAAGTAATACCTTTGCCTGCTGAAACTCTTCAACGACTGGTAAAATCTTCAATAGTAAAGGTCCCAAATACTTCCGAGCAAATTTTGGTCCCACAATATCAACTCCTGCAACGGCATCCGTAAAATAAATATAGTCAACGCCCCAACTATCTAGCCACACTAAATAGTTTCGTAAAATTTCTATGATCCGCCCTGTAATTTGTTCAAATTCATTTGGAGATCTTCGCGTCATGACGATTAATTTCTCATAGGGCAAAAAAGCATTCATGGTGGTAAATACCCCTGAGACTTCAACTAACACTGTCTCATTTTGTGCTTTTAATAACTCAATCGTTTTACGAAAATGATTAAGATCTGATTCTTGCAATTTTAAATTTTGGAGTTGAAGTCTTGCTTTCTCTTCTGACCATCCATTTTCATTAACTGTTATTCCCAAACGCCAATTATATTCAAGTTTGACTCCTAAAGCTCTCTGAAAGGGTTCATCTTGAATCGGCAAAGTAATTCGTTGATTCGACTGAAATTTTTTTAACTCGATCGCTTTATTTGCTAGAAGTTCAGGATTCTCTGTCACATTATTCCAGTCTAAATCTTTAAAATTTTCAGGATACTTCATCATTTTGGAAATTAAGCGACAATTCCCTGGTCTCACTTACTCATCCCTTTCAAATCTATGTATAGATAAAGCCATTATACCCAATAATAAGCAGAAATGAAAACTCTACCATAATTTTCATCTTTACATTTTTAAAAAAACTTCTGAACATTCATTCAGAAGTTTTATCATTTATCGATCATTAGACGCTGCCATTCGGTGAACAGTATGTCTCAGTCCTCGAACTGCCATAGACAAGGTATAGATATTCTCATAAGGCGCCATTCCAGCATACCCAGTTGCTCCAATATGGTGAATATCTACTCCTGCCATTTTATTCCAGAGAGCGATTTGTTGAATCGTTTCTTTTTCGCTCGCTTCCTGACTTGTCCCAATAGCAGAAATGACTAAACAATTTCTGGCGTGTATATACTGGCTTGCTTGAGCCAATTTGTCAATTGTGACCCCTGGTACCGTTCCTGGCGCAGGCAGTAAAATGATATCAGCTCCATTATCAATAAAGCTCTTCAGAATATTTTGATCAAACAAGTCTTCTTCAACCCCGGCAGTGTGCATTTTCCCTACCATAATTATCCCTTTAAAATATCGGCGCATCTCTTTAATAGATTCTGATATTTTTTTGCTTGTCACACCTGAAGAAGGGTTGCCCGTTAATAAAATAAAATCGTATCCATCTTCTTGACACTTCTGATAGTTTTCTCTATTTGCCTGTCTCCCCTTCGGGATCAATTTAGATTCAGAAACCATTTCAGCATTGGGATCCACCGGTTCCAAATTTACACCAATCGGGCACCCAGCCAACTTCTTTAATAACTGAATGGGGTGTTCACTTTCGGGCAATGCGCCAATAAATGGTTGTTGCACATCTAATTTATTCAGTAAGACTAAATCTGCAGAAAATGCACGAGCAATTTCTGCATTTGTTACATTAAATGGTACTGGATTAACGGTTGCTTGAACTTCTGACATAATCACTCGTCCCTCAGCTGCCTTAATAGATTGTAACAATTCTTGACAATTCATTCTCTGAAAATCTTGTGCTGTACAATCTAATAAGCGCTTTACTTTTTGTTCCATTGTCTGAATCTCCTATTCTGCTAATTTTTTAACTAAAGGGCTTGTCCCGTATCAGGATTAAAAATAGATACTTTCTTAAAATCAATTATTTCGATCGATACACGATCACCAACACTTATCTTTACCCCATATTCAGCTTGAACAATTATTTTTTCTTTCGCTTTCTCCAGATAAACCAATAACTTTTCTCCAAGATTCTCAATTAATGAAATCTGATAAGTGCGGCCTTCTACAATCCGAATATTTTCAGAGCGAACCCCTATCAAAACTTTTTGAGTGGGATAAGCACGATCTAGCTCAAAATCTTTACCTATATCCAAAATTACTCTTTGTTTTTTAATCAAACCAGTCAGTATGTTCATTTTAGGTGTTCCCATAAACTCCGCAACAAACAAATTTGCTGGAGTATGGTAAATTTCATCTGGACTACCCACCTGTTGAATACTACCATGATTCATAACCACAATTCGATTAGCCATTGTCATAGCTTCTGTCTGATCATGTGTCACATATATCATCGTGGTTTTCAGCTGTTGATGAAGTTTTGATATTTCATATCGCATCTGAACCCTCAATTTTGCATCTAAATTCGATAGAGGCTCATCCATTAAGAAAGCATTCGGTTCACGAATAATGGCTCGTCCTAATGCGACTCTTTGCTTCTGTCCCCCCGATAACTGTGAAGGTTTACGCTTTAGTAAGTCTGTAATTCCCAATGTTTCTGCAACCTTTTTTACTCTTTCTAACTGACTTTTTTTATCTACTTTGCGCATTTTTAAAGGGTAGGCCATATTTTTTTCTACGGTTAAGTTAGGATATAAGGCAAAATCTTGAAATACCATCGCTAAATCGCGATCTTTTGGTGGTAAATGATTCATTTTTTGACCGTCAATGCTTAAGGTCCCTTCTGTAATGCTCTCTAAACCAGCAATCATCCGTAAGGTTGTGGATTTACCGCATCCGGACGGTCCAACTAAGACAATAAACTCACCGTCATGAATCTTTAGATTGCAGTCTTTCACACTATATGTCTTTTGATCATAAGTTTTGTATATATTTTCTAAAATAATTTCACTCATCAGTTCTATCCTTTCAATCCTTGATTAGACATTCCACGGATCAAATGCTTCTGAATTATAACGAAAATGATAACGGTTGGGATACTACTCAAAAAAGAAGCTGCCATCTGAGTTTCCCATTGCGTTTTATATAAATCTTTAAAATCAGTTAGGGCAAGAGAAATGGTTCGTAATTCAGGAGACAGAATAAAAGACTGTGCATATACTAAATCACCCCAACTTTGAATAAATGCAAAAATTCCCGCCGTTAGAATACCAGGTAATGCAATCGGGACAATGACATTACAAATCCCTTGCAAACGATTAGAACCATCCATCCAAGAAGCTTCCTCATAAGATTTAGGAATAGCTGAAAAATAAGAATTTAAAAGCCAGATTGTCATTGGCAAAGACGAAGCGGTATTTGCGATAATCAAACTTAATAAAGTATCAAGTATATCCAATTCCTTAAATATCACATACATAGGAGTAACCAAAATAACTGGAGAAAACATTTGTGTCAAAATAACTATTATCAGAAAAAATTTTGATCCGAAGAAACGATATCTTGATACGGCATAAGCAGCTAGTGTTCCCACACATACACAGATCAACATAGAGGCTGTAGATACAATTGCACTGTTCTTAACAGGTTCAATAATACTTTTATCCCCCTGTAAAACACTTACATAATTCTCCCACTTTAAATTAGTAAACCAAGTGGGGGGCCAAGACCGAATTTCCTCATAAGTTTGCAACGAAGTATTTAGCAAAATAATAACGGGGAAAATTAATAACGAAACAAATAATACCGCTATCGCCGTATTAATCAATTTATTCGCTTTACTCTGCGTCATAATCATTCTGACCTCCCTTCATATAAAAAAGGGTTAAAATAGTTAGTATCGTAACAGCAATGACCGTCAATGTAGCACTCAATCCAATATTAAAATTACTGAAAGCTTCACGATAAATTCGTATCATTAGCGTTTCGGTCGCTCGCATCGGACCCCCTTGAGTTAAAATATAAATAATATTAAAAGAATTAAATGTCCAGATACTAACTAAAGTTAATAGACTCATAAAAACATTTTTGATACCAGGTAGAGTAATATCTCTAAAGCGTTCTAAACGGTTTGCCCCATCTAAAGCAGCTGCCTCATATAAGGATCTCGGTATAGATTCAAAACCACTCATTAGAGTCAAAGCAATCAAAGGAATTCCTACCCATGCGTCTACAAATGAAACACAAAAAAACGCTGTCTTTGGTTCCGATAAAAAAGCGATCGGTGAATCAATCAAATTAAATTGCGACAAAAAATAATTTAAATAGCCATATTGACCATTAAGAATCCAGATCCATAATGTTCCTACTGCTACCTGTGGAATAGCCCATGGAATTAACATGATTAACCGTAATCCCTTCTTAAAATAAAGATCTCCGCTCAAAATTGCCGCATAAAGCAACCCCAAGAACATTTTAAGCACAACTGTTATTCCCGTATATTTTAGAGTAATCCACAATGTATTATAAAAACCGGGATCAGAAAAGGCTTGCCGATAATTCGACAAACCAACATTTTCTGATTGACCGGTCAGCAAATTAACCTTACTAAAAGATTGAATAATCGTTATAGCAATTGGATAAGCATATAAAACTAATAACAGTAAGGTCGCTGGTAACAATAGTAAATATGGCGCAATCATGCGCTGTTTCATTTACTGTGTTACCTCCTCTTGGGCAGTATCTAAAGCTTCTTGAGCAGAAGCTTCCCCAGTTAAAGCTTTTTGAACGGCAATAGAGAAGCTCTGACTGAATTTATCCCAATTTGATACTTGAGGTTCTGGTACCCCATATTCTAAAATTTCCACCATTGGTTTCATTGCTTCAGTAGTGAATCGTTCATCTTCTAACTCAGCTTTCGTAACTGGTAACCAGCCATAAGCTTCTGAAACAGTACGTTGAATATCTTCCGTTCCTAAAAATTCAATAAATTTCCAAGCTGCTTCTTTCTTTTCAGAAATTGAAGACATGACATAAGAATCTGTTACTAAAGTAACCGCTTTAGTTTTTCCTTCAGGAACCAAAGCTGCTGCATAAGGAGCATTTTCTGCATTAGCATCTAGCTCTTCTAATTCCCAACCTCCGGAAATGAACATTGCCAAATCCCCATTCCCAAACATTTGAACTTGGTCATCTCGCTTAGTTCCCACTGGTTCAGGTATAAAATCCGCTAATTCAACTAAATACTCAAGTGTTTGAACATTTTCAGGTGTATTTAACGTATAATTCCCTTCCTCATCCACCATCCGACCTTCATTTTGATAGAAGAAAGTTAACATTTCATCTACACCATTACGTGAGTCAGTTGGAATAGCAAAGCCGTACATATCTTCTTCATTTTTAATCTGTTCTGCTGTTTCTTTTAATTCCTGCCAATTGGTGGGTGGCGTCTCTACTATGTCCGAACGGTAGAATAAAGCACGCGAAGACAAAGCTAGTGGAATTCCATATTGGATGTCCTCAATTTTAGCGGTATCCATCACATTCTCAATACGAGTCTCTATAAATTCATCTGTCATATAAGGACTTAAATCTTCTAGAACACCAAGTTCAGCGAATTGACGAATCGAGCGCGATCCAACCAACATAATGTCAGGTGCTTGTCCCGCTTGATAAAGTTGTACAATCTTTGAATTTAGTTCATCCCAACCAGCGGATACAATCTCAATGGTTATCTCTGGATTCTCTTCCTGATATTGCTGAACGGCATTATCTAATGGCTCTGCCAAATACCCCGTATCATAACCAGGAACTAACATTTGTAGAGTCGTACTATTACTATCCTGCGACTCTTCTTCTTCAGCAAATGCAGAAATCGGAGCCAAAAAAGATAAAGATAAACTAGACACCATAAAGCTTTTAATTAAAGTCTGTATTTTTTTATTCATTTATATTCTCCTTTTAAAATTAGATATTAAGAGCAAACTTTTTAGCGACTTCAACAAAATATTGAATATTTTCTGCTGGTGTATCATAAGTTAAATCACATCCCGGAGCAATAATGAATCCCTTAGGACTCTCTCCCGCAGATTCAAAGCAAGCTTTAACCGCTTGATAGATCTCTTTTTTATTACCATTTTGAAGTACAGCTACCGGATCCACGTTACCAAGTAAAATAAGCCGATGACCCACTTCTTTTTTTGCTTGCTCGAGATCCACTTTTTGATCTAAACTCAAACAATCAATTCCCGTATCCGCCATTAAAGATAAGATTCTACTTGTATTACCACAAATATGAAGACTTGAATTTTTCTTCTTTTCTTTAAGATATTTCACCACTTCCTCGGTATAGGGGAGTGCAAATTGTTCATAGGTTCGGGGTGAAATTAAATCTCCAGATGCAAAAGGATCTGAGAAATGAAAATGAACATTGGCAAAAACTGACCACTCGTCAATCACCAATTTTATCGCTTTACTAGCAAATGATAATAATCCTTGGCTAGCTTTAGGTTCCGTTCGTAATAAACGCAAAAACTTCTCAGGTCCAATTAAATTACTCGCCAGCGAAAAAGGAGCCCCAATACAAATTCTCACTGAAATCAACTGATTGAAGTGCTGGTTAATTAAAGAGTATGCATCTAATAATTTTTGTAAACGTGGATTTTTAGACGGTCTTATGTTCGCCAAGTCAATATATTCAATCTCATGGACTTCTTTAAGCGGATAAGTCCTTAAAGATTCTGGTAACTTTGAGTGAGTATTTAGCTTAGCTCCTAAAGGAACCGTGATCCCTTTGGTACCAAAAGATAAAGACACATCATCAACATCATATTGTTTATAACAATTAATTATTTTTTGTGAAATCAGCTCAGCAGTCTTTTCTGATTCAGCATAAGATAATCCCATTAGTTTAGCTGCAAATATATTCTCAAATAATACTACCGGTTTTCTTTCCACTTTTTGTCCGTTCATATAAGAATCGATTCTATTGAACGATAACATTAATCAGAACACCCCCCTCTTTAATCCAATACTTAAATAAGTATACATTATTTTAATTTTTTTTAATGAAAAAGTAGGTTGCTT
Source organism: Facklamia lactis (assembly GCF_015863205.1). GTDB lineage: Bacteria > Bacillota > Bacilli > Lactobacillales > Aerococcaceae > Facklamia > Facklamia lactis. Next base: position 208,300 of record NZ_JACBXQ010000002.1, read on the forward strand.
ATACACAAGAAGAATATAACACTTGTTTTTTATTAGTTTTTCTTATAAATCCAGCTCAATCAGCCTATTTTGTTTCTATTTCCGACAGTGTCCCCTAATCTTTTTTCTGCAATCTTAGCAGCACCAATCGCTCCGGCAAACTGCCCAAGTCCATGCGTATAAACGGGGGCTTCAAACTTTTCAGATAGAATTTTCGCAAAGATTTTGCTTCTAGAAAGCCCTCCTGTAAATAATAGGGGGGATCCCTTTGTAGAACGCAATTTTGCATATTGACCATTAATTCTTTGTGTTATTGAATAAAGTGCTCCCAGAGCAATGTCTGAACGAGAGATCCCCTTAGCTAACAAACTAATAACTTCTGATTCCGCAAAAACAGTACATGTTGCATTAATCTTTGCTGGTTGAGCACCTTCTACAAATAAGTCTAAAACTTCTACCTTTTCTCCTAAGGTATTCATCATTACTTCTACAAAGCGCCCTGTCCCTGCTGCACATCGATCATTCATATTAAAATCCATGACCAACCCTTTACCATTGAGCTTCATGGTCTTACAATCTTGCCCTCCTATATCCACAACTTGCTGAATCCCCGGATAAAGATATTCAGCTCCTCTACCATGACAAGTAATCTCGGTCATTACTAAATCTGATTCCCATAATTCTCTTCCATAACCGGTTGTCACAACTCTCATTTGTTCTCTATCAAGGTGATGCATTTCTGTAAAATATGCCATCACTTCTTCCATTGCATCTTTTGGGCGTCCTCCTGTTGGTATTAAATATTTATCGATCAATTGATCTTGATGAAACATAACAGCTTTCGTAGTAGTCGATCCCGAATCCAAACCGATATAATACATTCTACCCCTCCAACATCTCAATAAATGCCGCAACACGTGTATTTAATTGACCAATATCCGATTGAGAATAATCTGTTTCTAAATACATATAAGGGATCTCTCTCTTATCTTGACAAAACCGTTTAATCCTCAAGGATTCCACCATAAATGGGACACAGTTCTGTAAAACCATATCAATCACACCATCAACTTGATAGTCATCAATCATCTCATCGATTAAATCAATTCGAGTATCATTACTTGAGGCACAAGCACAGCCAATATTTAAATATTTATCTGCTAAAGCCTTAACTTTATCAGGTTCGTCCTCATCTACTAATTGTTCCACAGATTTTGAAACGGAACAATTTTCATAAGCCACTACTCGACCACCATTATTTTCGATCGCATCAATAATCTTCTCTGTTACTCCCCCCATAGGGCAGCCCGTTATCAGGATACGGGGGCGTGCTTCAAGAGTATCCCCCACTTCATAGCGGGCCAAAGCCTCTTCCGTTAATAAGACAAAATTTTTGATCGTTTCTTCCTTATTAAAAGTAAATCCTGAACCATAACAAACACTAAAAATATCATGCCCTGATAGAACTGAAGGCGATAAAGTTCCTAAACGATAAAAATTACGTTTAGCAGTTCTAAAACGATTCATTAAATCAATTGCATCATCAAGAGCCCTATCACTGATCTCTTTTTGAAAATAATCTTCTAAATATTCTTTAAAACGAATTAATTCTTGATACCAGAGAATCCTGCTCTGTTCTTGATGCCGAAAACGTGGAACTTCCATCAAATAAAGCTTTTTGAATTCAGTCATATATTCATACATTTTCGTTTTGCCATCACAAGTTGTTTCAGCTACTACTAAATCTGAAAAATGAAAGTATGGACATTTATCCATCTTTGCCATTCCATAGGATGACTTAATAAGTGGACAAAGATTTCTTGGTAAGTCTTCTTCTGCATCATCAATCGATTCCTCAGTGGTAGAACATAAACCAATCATCGTTGCCCCAACAGCAATTACAAATTCTTCAGGAATATAAGTACAGTAAGCTCCTACAACTGGATGTCCCTCTTCCTTAAATTCCTTAATTTTCAAGAAACCTTCTCGTCTCGCATCATTAAACTCTTGAAAAATATTAGGTAATTCTGTTTTAACTTTCATTATAATAAGTCCTCCATTTTATTTGTGATGTAATTAGCATATCTATTATAAAAGACTGATTAGGGAGTTCCTAATCAGTCTTTTCAATAATTATGCAAGTTTTGAAGTGCTTTCTAATAAATGACCATCCACCATATGAAAAAGCTTTGCTTGCTTTAAGTCTTTAAAAATTGGATCATGGGTGACAATTAACATCCCCATTCCCTGTTTATTTAGATCCACCAACAAATCTCTTAATTCTAAGGAAGTTGCTTCATCAAGACTAACAGTGGGCTCATCTAAGAGTAAAATTTTAGGTTGGTTAATTAAGGCTCGTGCTAGAGCCACTCTTTTTTTCTCACCACCTGATAATTGACGAACCGCTTGATCCTTTAAGTCACCAATTCCCAGCTTCTCTAATAAATCAACTGCCCTCTGACGAATTTCATTAACACCCTTCTTCTCTCCACTAGAAATATAACTGGGTAACATTACATTTTCTAACACATTAAGACTAGATAACGTTTCAACTTTTTGAGTTAAATAAGCAAGTTCTTGATTACGAAAAAGAGAGGCTTGTTGATCATCCAGTTCAATAATGGATTTTTTTTGATACAAAATATCTCCTTGATCTGCTTTTAAAAATAATGCCAATAAATTCAAAAAGGTGGTCTTACCTACCCCCGATTTTCCCATGATTACAGCCATCTCGCCTTGATTTAATGTGAAATTCAAATGATCAACAGGGGATATCGTCTCACCGTCTCGCATAAAACTTTTGCATAAATCTTTTACTTCAAACATATTGTTCCTCTCCTAATCGTTTTCAACTGCTGCAATCGCAATCTCTTTTTGATTAAATCGAGCTAAAGGAATTAAAGATACAAGTGGCCCAACTAAACTCGTTATTAAAAAAATAATAAGCGCAAGTACAAGAAAACCACTGGTAGTAGGAGCCAAAAATGGCATATGCATACTTTCAATAATAGCATTTTGAAAAAGATACATCGTAGCAAAAGCACTTAAAGTTCCTACAAATGAACCGATAATTGACAGTAAGCTTATTTCTTTAAGAATTTGATGAAGTAATTGAACCTTATTCGCCCCTAATATTCTAAGTAATGCTAATTCTTTACTACGTGATTTAATTAATAGAGGAAAAATTATTAAAAGGACCCCTAAACCTACCAGCCAAATTGCAATGATAATCCAACGCATTAGGCGAACGTTGCTAGTAATTTGTTCACTTGTCTTATCAATTAACTGATTCGAGCGAATCACACGAGCATTTTCTTCTTTAAGACTCATATTTAAGTCTCGCATAATTTTAACTAAAGAGTAAGAGTCTGAGGTATTTACATTAACCATTACTGCAGATATCGAATCTTTTGGTGTCTCACTAGCCGCTCCTCCAATTTCTTTAGCCTTCTCAATTAGGCGCAACCCATCTTCATAATTAAAAATAATAGTATTATCAATACCAAAGCCACTTCGATCTAAACTCGCCACAATATCAAACTCTTCTGCATAAAACTTCACTTTATCACCAATTTTAGTAGCAGAATCGCTACCACCAATTGCTTGGCCTGACTTTAGTTCTATAGCTTGAGCCTGACTCAGCCAAGGTTTTATCGAGAAATCATTTTCATAATCAATGGCCATCAATTGTACTTGAAAAGAACAACATCCTTCATCCAAACTTGCTAAATATAACTGTGGTGATGCTTGTTCTACTGAGGGATGTTCTCTTACAATTTCTAATACTTCGTGTCCCATATAGAACGTTGAAGGTTCTCCCGCAACTAATGCTCCCTTATACTCTTCTTCTGCTTCACTAGGAATAACAATCAAATCCGCTCCCAATCGACCAGATAACTGATCCATTCCCTTAGACATTGATAGAGTTAAATAAGAAGTTACAAATAAAGCAGCTGCCAAAATAGCAATCAACAAGGCGATCAGTAATGACCGCCCTGGTTTTCTTTGAATGTTTAATAAGGGTAATTTTCTAAATAAGTTCATTTTCCCACCACTTAAACTAGTCGATATAGGACGGGCTTTGATCTTTCATCAATAAGACAATCATACTCATGATTGCATTAATTCCCATCACAATTAACCCTGTGGGTTTTAAATATAAATTACAGATCATTTGTTCTTTCATACATGTACCAATCAAGAAAGTCACAAGCGCAATTCCTAGGATACTAACTAATAAATTCGCCCAAGCTAAAGCTTTAATTCCAACAAAATACTTCTGAAGAATCTGGCCAATTCCGATTCCACCAACTACCATTGCAATTCCCTTCATAGCTTGATGAGTCCAATAACATTTCATTGGCTTTTCACCTTCAGCTGCTGTACAAGGCACTGCAAATGTAAATAATGCAATTAACAAAAGAATACCTATCACCAAAGTAACCATTCCAACCCATTTATATTTTTTCATAACTTGCTCCTTTAAAACGTTTTTTTACAACATTTAGTATGTTAGCATAGTATGAACGCTTTAACAACGGCATTTACTGAGTTTATATCTTTTAATAGTTATTTATTAATAAAACAAATAATTAAAATTTTATATTTTATGTATTCGTATTAATTTTTTAAAGCTCTTTCTCAATAAAAAAAGAATCACTAGCAATTACTAGTGATTCTTAAAATGTAATTATTTAGTTTGAAGGGCTACTAATTAGTCTTCAAAAACTGTTTGTTCAGATACTTCAGTTTGTAAAGCTTTTAAGGCCTTATCTACTAAGTCTGTACGTAATTTATACTCTTCCTCTTTAGATAATGAAGGGTTACCTAATGGGTGAGGAATAGCAATTGCAGGGATAATACGGTTTGCTCCTACAGTTAATGAAATAGGAGTAACTGTACACATGTGAACTACAGGGATACCAGTTTTTTCAATTTCTTTTACCATTGTTGCTCCGCAACGAGTACAAGTACCTCAGGTAGAAGTTAATACAACAGCATCCACATTATGTTCTTGTAAGTCCTTAGCAATTTCTGCTGCATATGCTTTTGCAGAAGCAACTGCTGTACCGTTACCTACTGTAGAATAGAAGAAGTTGTGTAATTCACCAATTTCGCCATTCTTTTCTTTCTCACGTAAAACGTCCACTGGAATGACACGGTCAGCATCTTCGTTTGCATATACTGGGTCATGTCCACCGTGAGCAGTTTCATATTCGCCTTCTTTAAGGTCTTCAACACCTGAGATGTCATAGCGACCGTATTTAGAAGCAGAAGATGATTCAATGTGGTCAGGGTTTCCAGCTGGAACAATACCACCTGAAGTAACAATTGCAATCTTAGCTTTAGATAAGTCAGCAATTGCTTTACCTGGTTCAACATTATCAAAATCAGGCATTGGATATTCTGTCTTAAACTCTTCACCAGCTAATTTCTTAACTAACATATCCACTGCACGTTTTGATCCGCGATCTTCAGTGAAGAAGTTCTTACGATGACGCTCAAAGTATCCGTCAGTTGTAGGATCTAATTCTTGTTCCGTTAAAATTTTGTTAACTACGTTAGCCATTGCTGGAATTGCTTTACGCATTGTAGCAGCAGAGTTACCTGTTTGAACAATATAAGGAACTTTCTTATACATATCAACTCCAGGGTTCTCTTCATACATACCTGCTACAGCAGGAATTCCTAATTGCTCGATTACAGCAGTAGCAACCGCACCAGCAGCAACTCCGTAACGACCAGCATTAAATGCAGGTCCAGCAATTACTAAATCTGGTTCAAATGACTTAATCATTTCTAATACTTCGTTGATAGCCTCTGGATTCTCATTAAAGTATGAGTCTCCACAAACTACTGTCCCAACGATTTCTGCATTTTCAGAAATAGCACCGTTAATTCCTACACCTGGTCCTTTTTGGCCATCTTCTTTAAACGGTGTTGTATCAGCTTTTTCTTCTCCACCGATACCAGCGTAGAATTGATTGATATAATGTACTACACGTTTTTTAGTCATGGTTTAACCTCCCTTATTTCTTATTAGACACCGCGAGCAGTGCGTTTGTTGAAGCCTAATTCATTTGTAGCTCCTGTAATAGCTTGAATTTCCACTTCAATTTCACCGTTCTCACGTAAGCTACCGTCGAATCCACCAGCAATTGTATCAACATAATCTAATGAACCGATTACTTTATCCATTGGAGGTAATACAATTACTTCGTTAGCGTTTCCGCCTGTTACAACTGCATCTGCAGCTGGATCAGCATCCGCTAATGATTGTGAAGCTCCATCACGTCCAGCATATTCGTCAGTTACGATAACTGTCTTAACGCCTTGCGCTTCAATCTTCTTAGTATTCATGATCAAGTCAGTATCTGGATTCCCAAAACCTTCTTGAGATACGATAGCTCCATCCAATCCTAAGAACTTACATAATTTAGAAGTCCAGTCAGATGAACGTTTCTTGTCATTTAAGTAAACAGCTTCGTTAGTGATAATTACACCCATGAAGTTAATATCTTTTCCATGACGCTCATATAAATCTTCAATAATCGGATTATTTAAATGATGGTAAGTTGTGTTTTTATCACATGCAGATACACAGTTACCAGATAAAATTGCTCCGTCCATTACTTCTGTTGGATATAAGATTGATGGAACAATATGTTTAGCATCTGTACCATATACATAAGTATCATGTAATAAACCTTGAGTTTGTAACATGTATACATAACCAACTTTTGGTAATTCTGGATATTCTTCAATTTGCTCTAATAATGGCTTAGTTTCATAAGTTACAACTTCATCAGGTTCAATTGCTTCACCCAATTTACCTAAGTATAATGCAACTTTCAAACCAGCTTCACGAACTGCTTGTTCGTACATATGAGTTTTTGTTCCTTCAGCAGGTTCAACAACTAAACAAATGTTGATTAATTGAGAGAAAGGTGTTAATTCAGCACCTGGACCTTGCATGTCCACGATACCTTCTTGGAAACCAACAATTTTACCAACAGTAGCAACTGCACAGCCTTTAAGAGCATGAGTGCGACCTTCCCCTACTTGGTCAACTTTACTGATAACACCAGGGAAAACGTTAGAACTTGAGTCAACTTTATAACGTGGCTCAATAACGTCTTTGATTGGTGTAATACGAGTACTTTCACCAGGTTTTGCAATTTCTACTGAAACACTTGCGATATGATCGTCTTCTAGAACGATCTCTTTGATTTCATCTTCATTAATGTATAATACATTGTTCTCAACTTTTGATTCAGAAGCAAGTTGTACATCATTAATTTGAATCTTTCCTAATTCAAGTTTCATTCAATCACCTCTATTGTTATTTTCTAAACAGGATTAGTTAAAGCGAATCTCTGGTGAAAAACGAATACGTTGTAGAGTACTCTCCATTAGATCTAAATCAATAGTCGCAAAATCTTCTAGGATTTGATCAGTCCATTGTGGTGTTCTCTTATCCTTATTAAACTTCTCATGCGTTGCTAAAGCATTCTCTATCAATTCTAAACTTTCATAATCAATCTGTGATTGTGTAGTAGTAGTGATAATGATTGATTTATAATAAGTTTCATTTGGTTTAATAGAGCTACTTAAGGGATGAGTTAACATCACATGATGATCTTCCACAATCTTTTTATAAGTTTGCTGAAGAACCTCTTCAAATGTTCCATCCACAAAAATAACGGGGCATTGAGAAATTTGTTCTTTGACTTTGGGATTATTCGATATAATCTGCATGCTTTCACCTCAAAACACTAGTGCTTTACAACAATCAAAAAAAGACACACTCATCCCTTTTGATTATTGATAAGAACAAAACCATTCACGGTCGCACTATCCTAGTTCTTGTGAACATTATAACAAAAACTAATAAATTTGACAACTCATCTTTTAAATAAAGTTACGTGCTTAGTTTAGCTCTTTGTCTAACAGCTTTTGACTAATTTATAAGATTTTATGATAGGAGTATTGTGCAATGCTTCACTTTCCTTTGCTTCACGTTTTCATTGAATTTCATTATAGATGTCTTTTAAATAAAAGAGTGCTCCTAATAAATTAGCATCATTTTTGAATCGGCATACAGTTAATGGGACAGGCTGAAAAATTTCCTCTCTAAATACAAAAGAAGGGTGCTGTCGATATAACTCTAAGTACAGGTCTCTGATCTTGTCAATCAGTAGAGGCTCACTTGACACACCTCCGCCAATTGCAATACATTCTAAATCTAAAATAACATGGAGATTATAAATAAGATTGGCTATTATTTGACAGTACTCTTCAAACATTTGAAGCACTTCTTGTGACTCTTCATTTTTAATTGCTTCAAACACTAACCGGGCATCGTCTATATCTTTATTGCCCATTATTTCATTGGCAGGTCTAACGAAGTTAAAAATTCCTGCTCTTCTAACCAGAGGGACATCACGATAAGAAGATAGAAGAAATGAAACTTCCCCTGCAATATTGTTTGTCCCTTGATAGAGTTTTCCATTTATAATAACACCCAATGCCAGACCGGTTCCCAGTGCCAAAGTTGCCCCATTTTTTATTCCTTTCAAGGCTCCTGTATATGATTCTGCCAAAACAGCTGCCTGCCCATCATTAATGATCGCTACCGGAATATTAAAATTTGCTTGAATAAAAGAACGATAATTAAACCCTTTCAAAAATGGTAGAGAGCCATTAAAAACAACTTTCCCTTCCGAATTATCCACAATGCCAGTATGACTAATTCCCACCCCCCTTGAATTCACAGGCAGATTCTCTAGGACCTTCTCCAACACTCGTATAAAAGCTTCTTTAGTCCCTGGAGTTTTACAAATTGGAAATTTTTGGATGATTTCTCCATCTTCATCCACATAAGCAGACTTAATATAGTTTCCACCAACATCCATCACAAAATATGACATCCTTCTCCTCCTTAACTTATTATTAATTAATTATATAAATTAGCTAAAATTCGGGAAAGTCCCCTTTCAAACAACAGATATCCCGCTGAATTTAAATGGATTCCATCCATGCTATATTTTTTATCCGCTTCATCTTTTAAATCATAAAATTCTTCCCAATTAAACAGAACACAATCATAATCTCTAGCTAATTCTATAATTTTTTGATTGATTTTTTGAATTTTCAAAGGCTGTAATCTCTTAGTGGGCCAAGTTTTCATAATAGGAGCTATTATAAGTGGAAGATGTCCAGAACTATCCCTTACTTTACGGACAATTTTTTCTAGATAATCCGTTACCAATCGTTCATTAAATTGATAATAGACCTCATTAATTCCATACATGATGAATACCGCTTCAAATTCATTAATGAGTATCTCTTCTTCCTCAATAAGCTTCCAACCATCTTTTGCAATCGTTCCTTGCTTAGCTCTATTTACTATTTGCCATTGGTCTATCTGCTCTTTAGAATAAAATGCTAGTACAGAGTGCCCAATAAATAAAATTTTTTTCACTCTACCACATCCATTATCTTATTTAATAAATATTATGGCAGATTAAGCTCATCTTGAAAAGCCTTTTCATTCTTTCTATAATACCCATACAAACGTTTGTAACAAATAAAATAGGAGAGACGCTATGAAAATATTAAATACAAAAAAAGGCTTACTCTTACTGGGTATAATCGCTGGAATAATTATGGTAATTTTAGCATCTGCTGGTAATCCTAAAAATATGGCACTCTGTACAGCTTGTTTCATTAGAGATTCAGCAGGTGCAATGAAGTCTCATACTGCAGCTAAAACACAATATTTTCGACCAGAAATTCTTGGGATGATCTTAGGTAGTATGGGACTTGCATTAGCACATAAAGAATATAAGGCTACTTGTTCCAAAAATGTGCTCATCCAATTTCTTCTTGGAAATATTTTAATGTTTGGAGCCCTGGTCTTCCTCGGTTGTACTCTTCGACTAGTTTTAAGAATGGCATCTGGAGATCTTTCATCCTATATCGGCTTATTCGGTCTCTTAATTGGGGTCGGAACTGGTACTTTCTTCATCAAAAAAGGATATTCATTAGGTAGCAAAGAAGAAAGTTATCCAGCTGAAGGTTTCTTATTGCCAATGCTATTATCAGGAGTTTTCATCTTAACCATAACCAGTCCGAACCTTTTCGCTTGGTCAACCGAAGGTCCAGGATCAATGTATGCTAATCGTTGGCTATCATTAATTGCAGGTCTAATTTTTGGTTTTATTGCCTATCAAACTCGCCTTTGCTTTACTGGATCAATCCGAGATGTGTTCTTAGCAAAAGATTATACTCGATTGGTTCCAATTGCTGGTATTTTTACTATAATGTTAGTATATAATATCATTGTCGGTAATTTTGCTTTCCAAGCAGCTGGTCCTATCGCCCATACTCAAACTTTCTGGAACATTATCAGTATGTTTGTTGTAGGCTTTGCCGGAGTTCTTGCTGGAGGATGTCCAGTACGTCAAATAATTATGTCTGGGACCGGCTCTTCTGATGCCAGCATTTGTGTTTTAGGTATGTTTTCAGGAGCAGCTATTTCCCATAATTTTGACATCGCTTCGACACCCACTAGTCCTGATGCTGTTGGAGGACCTGGAATCAATGGTCAAATTTTAATGTTCATTTCGATCATCCTTTTATTTTTCATTGCTTTCTATGGGGTTAAACAAGCAAATAATAATAAAGCAAAATAGCGATAAATACTTTTTGAAAGTTGGATAACAATTGAAACAGAAAGAATACCTCTATGTCACTTTTAATACCACCACTGATTCCATTGAGGCAGAGAGTCTCTTTAAATCTAAAGGAATTCCTGGTCGTTTAGTCATTATTCCAAGAGAACTTTCTGCAGGGTGCGGAATGGCTTGGCGTTCAGAACCAAATTGGAAAGACCTAATTGAAAAAACTGCCGATGAAAATAGCCTATCTCTAAAACAACTTGCGATCATCTAGCAGGTTGTTTTACTTTAATATTTTAAAAGATAATAAATCTGTTATAATTATTAGTAAAATAAGCTATACATAGAGGAGACTTGATGATGTTACAATCAATTAAGATTAATTTTGAAGTCATTGAACTAATGGATTTTTATTGGCAAACAGCTGCTCGAAGAGAAAAATTAGCTGATTCTTATTTATTAGATATTGCTAATCGTCCAGAAATGAATACCATCTATACGGACGATTTTGATTCTAATTCTGTCAGAAAAGTATTGTCAGCAGTTATTAATTATGAACCTGTCAATGAAGGAACAGAAAAAGAAATTGAATTCTATCAATCTAATAAATTCTTTGCTGATGACCCAGGCAATGTTGAGCTTGTCTTACCCACTGTCAAAACGCTCAATGTAAATGAATTTAAAGAGCAATTTGCAGGTGATACCAAATTTGAAGAAGTACAAATCAACTTTATTCCAGCCTATAATCTTGTTGATAAAATTGAAGACAACGTCTTGACCATTAACTTCTTTAAATTAGGTGTTGATTTTACTGACTTTGAAACCGTCTTACTTGAAGGAAAGCCTCTTAAAGAATATATTGCGAGTCGACTAAAAGATATTTTATAGTATCAAAAAAAGCCTTGAGTTAAAACTCAAGGCTTTACTTTTATTCAAATCCTACATGAAACCTGCATCCTTAACAACTTCTTGAGCCTTGGCTTCATTTGCTTCACTAACCATCACGATTGGTCCGGAACATCCCATACCTGACTCAGCATAAATGCCTTCTTTCCATAAAGCTTTTACTGCATCTTCTAAGTCCAGTACATCAATTCCTGATAATGAAGCTGTTACTACTTCTGCTGCTGGAGCTTTTATTTCCTCTTCAACAGCTGAAGCTTTTGGTTGTAACCCTTCACGAACATCTGCTAAACCAGCTTTTTTAGCTGCTGCATATTCCGCTTTAGCTACTTGTGGTAATTTACCTTTAGCCATTTGATAAGCAAATTTTAAAGCATTTGCAATAACAGGTGCTCCTGAAGCACGAGAAATAATATTGATAATTTGATCAAAACCATCTCCTACACCTGGTCCATAACCGAAACCAGTCGTCTCGTATGTTCCTCCTGAAGTGTATGAGCCAAATAATTTCATCAAGATATTACCTGTTAATGAATCACACACCATTACATCGGCAGATCCTAATAACAAGTCATTTCCTCGTAAAACTACTCCACCATCTGAACGAGCTGACTCACCAAAGGTAATATCATATCCTTTTTCTTGTAATTGTCTCAATGCACGTTCAACAGTATTAGCACCATCAACGTTCACAATCCCAACAGTCGGATTTTCAATTCCTTTAGCTTTAGCAACTGCAATCCCATTAATTGTGTTTAATACCATTGCTTCTGCTCTAACAGTAGCGGTTGTCCCTGTAGTCGTTGCAATAAACATTTCACGACCTAGTGCTGGTGAAATCACACGACCTACAGTTGAAACACCAATTGGAAATGTATGGTGAAGAGTTACAGCACCATGAATAGTGCCATCAGATAATAATTTATCCAAAGTTTCTTCTACAGCTGCTTCATCATTCGCTTCATAATGCTCATAATCTGCTGTCCAATCTAATTTTTCTCCGATTAAAACAACATCAAACATTCCTTCTGCTTTCGCAAGTGCAGCTGCTTCACGCATTACATCAAACCCTAATTCAGAACCATTGATTGTTAAACCGATCTTAATTGAAGGACCGACTTGTCCACTCTCTAAAGTATGAGCTAATTCGTTAAAAACATCTTTAATTGCTTGATTTACTTGGTTAGACATGCGTAATGCTCACCCCTATTCTTCTTCTGATGAAAAGTTCTCAGCAAATTGGCGTAATGCTTTAGCAACTTCTGTCTTAACAGTTTCTTTCAAGTCGCTTGAACCACCATCTGTTTCAACTTCTCCTGAGTTACGTTCAATAATAACAGACACACCATCAAATAAGTTTGTCATACGTCCTAAGAACAATGAACCTTTACCAACAATCATAGCACGTTGAATCTCTGATTCACCTGTCATATCATCATAAGCAAATCCTAAGTATGGAACTCCTGAAGGAATATGTCCTTGAGTTGGTGCCCATCCTGGTACACCTTTCTCTGCTACGAAGTTATTTAATTCTGCACGTTCTAGTTCTTTACGAAGAACACCAACAGCTCCAATCATCTTCAAGTTAGCAGTTGGCACATCACCAGCACCTGCAGGTTTAGTAATATCAGGATTTTGCATTTCTACAGAGAATACATCAATTTCTGGAACACTTAAACCAGCTTTGTCTAATGGATCCCCAACTAAAGCTGTCATTACAGCCTGTGGCGAAGACCCTGATGATACAGTATGTCGACCTGTTACATCCGTGCGAATAACTGGACTCTTACCATCATTTTGTCCAACTAAGAATGCAACCCCTGCAACTGAATCTTCTAATAAAGGCATGTTTTTCTCATAGTGAGATTTACCATTCATACCTAATTTAGCAGTAGATCCACCCGCAACAACAGCAACCGCTTTATAAGTTCCTGCTTTTACTAATGATGATGCTAGGATCAAGGCATGAGTAGGTGCCCCACAGAATGCACGTGTATCTGAACCTGAAGCGTTCTTCAATCCACACATTTCAGCAATTGCTTTCGCCATGTTACCTCCACCACGTTGGTTAACATCACCAATTGCTTCTTCAGAACATTCAATCACATACTCAATATCTTCTGCATTGATATCTTCACTGTCACGTAATAAATGACGTAATGATAACACACCGGAAGCTTTATTGACTAAGTTCTCTAACATTACGTGTGCAGATAAGTTAACGTCAATATCGTGGGCGCGTTCAACCACACCTACCAATTTACCATCGTAGTATAAACCTTCTGCTTCTTTCTCATCAACTTGCTTTTGTAACCATTCAGCTGATTCCGTATTTTTAATTTTTGCAACATCATCTTTAAACATATCATTTTCTGCAAAAACAGCTTTTACTTCTTCAGCGAATGATTCTTCTAAGTAGACTAAATCAAAAACGTCTACTACTGAAAGTAATCCATAAAATTCCATTTCTGGCATAATTTCACCACGTTTAGAATAACGGCCACCTTCAGCCTTTGTTTCATAACGAGGTTCAGAAATTTGCTTTAATTCAGAATAGTGCATATTGTTGATATAAGTCTGGTTAGCTGGATCAGCTAAAACTTCCTCATATGTACGTAAATTATTTTGAAGATTTTTTAAATATTCAGAGTCAGGTGTAGTAATCTTCTCAGTTGTTTGTGTAGACCCATTGTGGATCAACATATTTGGTGAGTGAGCTAAAGTGTATGCAGCGCCTTTTAATACTGGAAAAGTCATTTACATTCTCCTTTTTTATTAAGTTTTATATTGTATATTATTTCACATAAACCTTTAAAACGCAAGCCTTTTCACAAGGATTTAAAACAAAACCAGCATCCGCAAAGTGCTGATACTGGTTTTAATAATGGTTTGTTTAACTAATTAAACTGTATATTTAGAAAATTGATCGCGAATTGATTTCATTTCTTCGGCGATTGAATCTACATCTAATACCATTTCCATCATTCCGATTTGTTCATCGTAAATGTCTGGATCTGCATATTCTTTAAATTCTGCTTCAGTTGCATGGTATACAGCTAATCCTAATGGAGTGGCTGTTAAAGCACCTGCATATGTAGGATCTCCGTTGGTAACTGTTTCAGCTGCTAGACCAGCAGATTCTGCTTCAGCTCCACCTAAGATTACAACTAGATTCTCTGCACCGTGTTTCTCAGCGGCTTCTTTGATACGACGTTGATTTTCCAAATCCATGGCTCCTGCAGCCGTTCAAACGAAACACTCTGTTGATGACATAAGAATCTCTACTGGTTTACCTTCTAAACATGCTTCAATAGCTTGTCCTGGAATACCATCACGGTCTCCAATGATTAGAAGTTTTTTATTATCTAATGACATTATATTACCTCCTAAGAAATTTGAAATAAAATTGTTTTCGCAACAACAATATCACTACTACAATAAGCAGTATATAACCAATCCTTTAAATTGTCAAATATTTTATAAATGAAAAGGGTTTCCTTAATTATAATTGATCAAACACTCCCAAATTATCTCTATAACAGCTATTCAACTCCTATTAAGAATTTTAATAAATACTTCATTACCTATTATTGTATACTATTACTAATATATAGTTCCTATTTAGGAGGACTTATGAAAATTTTACATATAATAGCTCAACTCCCTGGACAAACGGGATCAGGAATTTATTACCAGAATTTGATAAATGGACTTGCTAGCTACGGGATAGATAATGCTCTGATTTATGCAGAACAAAAAGAAAACCCTGTTTCATTCATCAACTTTCCCACTTATCCTGTACACTTTATGACAGAAAAACTTCCCTTCCCTATTGTAGGGATGTCCGACTCAATGCCCTATTCTAGCTCCAAATATTCTGAATTAACTTATCATCAGATTTCAACATGGCACAATGCTTTTACTCAGCAGTTAATAAGAGCTAAAAATGAATTCCAACCAGATATTGTCATCAGCCATCACCTATGGTTTCTTACCTCACTGACACTTGATATTTTTGATAACTGTCCCGTTGTTGGAGTAAGTCATGGAACAGATATACGTCAAGCCAAGCACAGTCCTATTCTCAAAAATTCTTATGTACAAGAATTGGAACGACTTGCCATGGTGTTCGCTCTTTCTCATCAAGATAAAAGAACCGTTCAAACAGTTTTTAACATTCCAGCCGAGAAAATACATGTAACAGGAAACGGATATAATCCTTACGTTTTCAATCGTAAAGAAAATTCTGCCTCTCATCACAAAAATATCAAAATCCTTTACGCTGGAAAAATTACAGAAAGTAAAGGAGTCTTTGAACTAGCCAAGGCATATCTTAATTTAAAGAAGAAATATCCTGAAATTGAACTTTCTATTGTAGGAAATGGAAATCGCACCTCAACTAATTACTTGGTTCAACTTCTTAAAGGCCTTGATACTAATGATTATCAGCTTTTAAATGCAATTTCACAAGTCAAACTAGCTGAACTGATGAAAAATTCCGATCTTTTTGTCTTGCCATCTTATTATGAAGGCTTAGCTACCATCGCTTTGGAAGCATTAGCATGTGGACTCAGAGTGGTCTCGACAAACTTATTACCTTTAAAGGACTTATTAGGAGATGCTATCAATGAATCAGGAATTATTGAATATGTCGATTTGCCAAGAATTGTTAATTTAGATCAACCTGTAAAAAATGATTTACCAAAATTCCAATCAGATTTAGAAAAAGCCATTTCTATTCAAATTGATAGAATCAAAAAAGAAGATAAATTATCTGCCTCTATTTATGAAGATATTGCACAGTTTTCTTGGCCAAAAATTATTCAAAAGCAATATAGTTTACTAGTAAGTTTGAAACAAGATTAAAATACATGTTTGACTCCACAATGATTCATAAATCATATATATTAATACATTTATTATATGGTATAAACGCTATAATTATTTATTTTTCCAATATATCCGTTTTCTAAGCAATAATGATTCTTTCCATTTATGATATAATAATGATAATCAATATTTAGGAGGATCATAATGAAAAAAGTTTTTACTTTAGCTTCTGCAATAATTTTATCCAGTATACCACTCTTATCTACAGCTGTTGAATCTATCACAGCACAGGAAGAACAAACAGTTGTTGTCTATTCTAATACTCTATTTGACGAGGCACGCGAAGCGCGTGTCACTGAATTAGCTAAGGAAGCCGGTTTTAAGCTAGAAGTAGTAGCAGCTCCAGGTGGTGATACTTACAACCGTGTCCTTGCCGAAAAAGATGATCCACAAGCAGATGTTGTGATAGGACTGGATGAAGCAAATTGGCTAAATTTACAAGAAGAAATTGCCTTACATGACTTCGAGCCAGTCTGGGCAGAAAATATACCGGAAGCAAAACTGTTAGGCAGTGGTCAATTTTTCCCTTTTGCAGAATCATATATCTTTGGACTATATAATCCAGACAATGTTTCCGAAGAAGAAATTCCAAAACGATTAGAAGAATTAGGCGAAAGTGATAATTGGAAAGAGAAATACCGTATTCCAGAAGACCTCGCGGGTTCAACCCATCAAAAAATTCTTTTGACCATTCTCATGCAATACCCTGATGAAAATGGTGATTTAGGCATTTCAGAAGAAGGCTGGCAAAAAGTTGAAAACTATATCAACAACGGCTATCAAATTCGTGAAGATGAAGACCACTTTGCTCTTTTAAACGAAGGGACCTTGTTATTCGACTATCATCACGCTTCAGGGACTTCCGTCGCAATAGATGAAAACAAAGACTACAATATTAAACCGATTGATCCTGAATATGGTGTCTTTACCATGACAGAAGAAATTGGTATCCTTGATAAAGGTAAAGATCACGACTATACAGCTGCTGAAGGGTTTGTAAATTGGTTTGGCTCTGATGAGATCCAAAAAACTTTAGCAGAAGAATTTGGTTTTGTTCCTTTAACTGATGTTGCCAAAGAAGGAATGAATGATACCATGAAAACATTACTTGAACAAGTAACCCCAATGGAAGTTGATTGGGATCTCTATCGTGAGAATGTAGACGCTTGGGTGGAAAAACTAGAATTAGATTATATGCCATAAAATATTAATAAATTTGCTATTAAAAAGCATTTGCATCGTTCAATGCAAATGCTTTTTTAAAGGAGTCTAATATGATTGAATTACAAAACGTCCAAATCAAATATCAAGATTTCATTGCTGTCGATACTATCAACCTCCTAATTAAAGAGGGAGATTTTTTCACTTTATTAGGGCCTTCAGGTTGTGGAAAAACCACAACTCTTAGAGCAATTGCCGGATTAACTAATCCTAATAAAGGGCAAATTTTACTTCAAGGCCAAGACATCACAAACGTTCCTGCTGAAAAGAGAAATATTGGAATGGTTTTCCAATCTTATGCCCTCTTTCCAACTATGACTGCATTTGATAACATTGCTTACGGTTTAAGAGTTGAAAGAAAACCTGAAAAAATCATCAAAGAACTTGTTCATCAACAAGCAGAAATTGTTGAATTAAATGAGAAACAACTTAGCAAGAATATCTCCCAGCTTTCTGGTGGTCAGCAACAACGTGTTGCAATCGCTCGTACGCTCATTAAAGAACCTCGTCTAATTCTATTTGATGAACCTCTTTCAAACTTAGATGCAAAACTCCGAAAACAATTAAGAAATGAGTTAAAAGAAATCCAAGCAAAAACAGGCTTAACGGCTGTTTATGTCACCCATGATCAAGAAGAAGCATTAGAACTTTCAGATCAGATTGCCGTTTTTAATAATGGAAAAATCGAACAGATAGGTAGTCCTTTTGAGGTATATAATCAATCTAAAACAGAATTTGTGTGTAATTTTATTGGGGAAGTAAATCAATTGACACCTACTCTCGTCAATCAACTTAACCATTCTTTTTCACCGATGATTCCAGAAAAAAATATTGCTTATATCCGTTTAGAACATATTCATAGTCAAAAGTTAAGAGAAGATGACATTGAACTAATAGGTGAAATCCATCAACAGAAATTTCAAGGGAATTCATTTATCTATACCGTTCTTGTAAAAGGTGAAAAAATAAAATTTATAGAGCTTAACCATTCAAGTAATAACTATCAAGTCGGAGATAAACTATCCTTGTACCTCAATCGTGATGATGTATTATATTACCCCATTGGAGGAAATTAAAATGATTAAAGCTTCCAATAAAATACAGAAATTTTTAACTGCATTATTAATTATTTTTCTCATATATTTTATCTTTATGGCAATTATAAATCCGATCACCGCCGTAATCAGTGAAAGTCTTTGGTCTAAAAACGGCCTAAATCTCAATTCAATTTATAAAGTTCTTAACTCAAATCGAGCTATGAACGCGATCAAAAATTCTTTTGTTCTTGCAATCACTTTAACAATAACCTGTAATGTATTAGGTTTATTTATGGTTCTAGTCACTGAATATTTCGAAATTAAAGGAGCAAAATTTCTAAGATTAGGTTATTTAACTTCTTTATTAATGGGCGGACTAGTTATGAACTTTGGCTACCTACTAGTCTACGGTAAAAACGGATTCATTACAAAATTACTTGTGCAACTGATTCCTAATTGGGATTCTTATTGGTTCGAAGGTTATGGAGCAGTCTTATTCGTTATGACACTAGGATGTACCCATATTCATATGCTTTTCTTAAGAAATGCCATTCGTTCAATTGACTTTAATTTATTAGAAGCTGCAAAAATTTTAGGCTCTCATCCCATACAAATATTATTTAAGGTTGCTCTTCCTACCATCCTACCTGTCCTACTTACTTTATTAATAATGACTTTTCAAACTGGTCTCGGAGCTTTTTCAGCACCTGTTATGATTGGTGGAAAAGATTTCCAAACTATTTCGCCACTTATTTTAACTTTTGCTAATCGTCCCCGATCACGAGAAATTGCTGCACTGATGTCCATTTTTCTTGGAATCTGTCAACTCATTTTACTTTATTTTTTAACAAGAAATGAACATAAATCGCAGTTTTTATCTGTTTCAAAAACAAAGGCCAAAATTCAAAAACAGAAAATAACATCCCCTTTATTAAATACGGGAATTCATTTTCTTGCATACTTATTATTATTGTTGTTCTTACTGCCTTTTATAGCAATCATTCTGTCCTCATTTACTAAGGCAGAAGCTCTGAGACACTTTACACTGTCCTTTCAACAATTCACTCTTCAAAACTATGTAAATGTGTTAACCAATATTAAAGGTTATAGACCTATCCTCACATCCATTATCTACTCTGCACTAGCGGCCTTTTCTGCTGTTAGTTTAATGACTATTGTAGGACGTATCATCCAAAATTCCAGCCGTAAATTCTGGTCCTTTTTATTGGAATACAGCTTTTATATTCCTTGGTTGATCCCTTCTCTGCTACTCGCTCTTGGTTATTTATTCGCTTATGATTCACCTACTAAATTACTTTTTGGTCATTCTGTGATTGGTTCGTGGTGGATTTTGCCCCTAGCTTATATGGTCGTTTCGTTACCGAATAGTTTGCGATATATAAAGGCTTCCTATTATGGTGTGGACAATCAATTAGAAGACGCTTCTAAAATGTTAGGTGCCTCGAAGATCCAAACATTTACGAAAATAATTATTCCAATATTAATTCCAACTTTATTGGCTTTAATTGCTATTCAATTCAATTCATTAATTGATGATTATGACCTTTCAGTCTTCTTGTACAGGTCTTCGAATCCTCCTTTAGGTATTGAAATCCGGAAAAATGCTAATCCAGACATGAACATTAACGCTCAAGCCATAAACGCAGTTTACTCTGTTATTTTAATGTTCATTAAAGGCCTTGCCTTATACTGTGTTTATAATTCTGGCAGCCAACAGTTAAATCAAAAAGCAGGTCATCTTTAATTTAAAAAGCACACTTAACTTTAAAGTTAAGTGTGCCCTATATTTTTATTATTCAATTTCTACTAACGCCTCTACTATCTGATCAATATCATCATTGCGAAGTGTCCTCACATCAAATTGAACTGCATCCTGGTGAACTCTAGCAATAATAGGCTTAGCTAATGAACGTAGGTACATTTCAATTTGAGCTGCACTGATACTATGATGAGCAATTTGAACTAAGCTCGTTGGTAGGGTCGCACCTGGAAATGAGCCACCCCCAATTTGTGATTCACCTACAATAACTTCAACAGACCATTGCTTTCCTATAGTTTGAATACGATCACTTAACTCTCTTGCTTTTTGATCTAGTTCTTCCCTTGATTGACTAATCATTTGTAAAACCGGAATTTTTTCTAAAGCCAACTCTGGATTTAAATATTGACGCATCGTTACCTCTAAAGCCATCAAAGTAACTTTATCTGTTCGTAAAGCACGAGTTAGCGGATGAGATCGCATTTTATCTAACAAGGCCTTCTTTCCTACAATAATTCCAGCCTGTGGGCCTCCTAATAATTTATCACCGGAGAAAGTAACGACATCAAAACCAGCATCAATAGCTTCCTGAACTGTTGGTTCATAAGGCAAACCAAATCGCTGCATATCTAAGAACAATCCTGAGCCTAGATCATTTAGAGCGAGCAAGCCATTCTCATGTGCTAAATCTACTAGTTCTCGGTCATCCACCTTTTCAGTGAAACCAACTAAATGATAATTAGAAGTATGAACTCTCAGTAAGGCCCCTGTCTCTTCATTGATACCTTCTGCATAATCTTTCAAGTGCGTTTTATTCGTCGCTCCTACCTCATGAAGAATCGCTCCTCCACGAGTAATGACTTCAGGTATTCGGAAGGCTCCCCCAATTTCAACTAATTCTCCTCGAGAAATCAAGACCTCTTTTCCATCTGTTAAAGCGGATAACATTAACAGAACAGCTGCTGCATTATTATTCACAACTAAGGCATCTTCTGCGCCAGTAATCTGTTTTAACACATCCTTCAAATGAACATAACGTGAGCCTCTTTTCCCCGCCTCAAGGTCATATTCTAAATTAGAATAAGAAGGTCCCAGCTCTATAATTGAATTAATAACCTCTTGAGATAAGAGCGCTCTTCCTAAATTAGTATGTAAAACTGTCCCCGTAGCATTAATAACTGGTTTTAATGAGGAGGCCACCCGATTTTCTAAGGATTTATTTATATTTTCCAGTATACAATCATAATTTGCAATGCTTTCGTCAGTTAATTCCCCCTCTAAAATTCCTTGACGAATCTGATCAATTTCATTTTGAATTGTTTCTTTAATGTATGAAGTATCTAATTTATGTTGCCATTTCTGTATCGAGTCTTCTTGTAACACTTTATCAACTTTAGGTAGTTTGGCTAACAAATGCCGCATTATAGTAGTGCCTCCTCAATATTATCTAAATATTTTGGATCCATAATTCGAGAATCCTCAATACGTTGGGTAATTCCTCGTTTATCGAAATCATCTAATAATAATAAAGCATATTTACGACTAGTACCAAGTAGATTTCGAAAATCTGCTAATGCTATTTCACCATGTTCTTGACAGAAAGCTGCTAGACGTCTTAGTGCCTCATTATAATAGGAAACATGCAATTCAACTTGTTTATCAAGACGATAAAATTCATTACTTTTACGCATCTGCATATAGACTTCTCGCTTAGTTTTATCTTTACCTACCACTTCTTCAAACAATGGGGGAGCAAAAGGATTCTCTGCTAATTGCTCCTCAATCTCTTGCCTTGCCTTAGCTTGTGCGGGTGAAATCGCAATCGAATGACCTTGCATCCGAATCAATTCCCCTTCAATTACAAACGTTTCGCTATCTACCAATGTCTGAATAATTGCATTTAATTCTTTTGGTGCCATTTTGCTAAAGCGAGAACGAAACTCTTCTAGTGACATTCCTGCTTCCATATTATTAGTTTTATGATAGTCAGAAAGAATCCTAATCATTTGTTCGGACAATGTATCAAATAATGATGTAGCCATATAAAATTGCCCAAATTTCATTAACTGATTATTTGTAAGCATTTCTTCTACATAGCTTTCTATTAATTTCATATCTTCTCCAAGATATTCTGACATTTCCTTGGCAGAAGTAAAACCAGCTGAACGATTCGACATGAAATCCAACAGAATATCGACGGTTGAACCGGACTCCATCACTTCTAATGACTCAATTACTTCCTGATTATAGCGCTTATGCTTGCGTGGAGTGGCATCCAACACCTCTCCGCCTCCAATAGTTACCACGGGTGAAAAATTCCTTAAAATAAAGCGATCTCCCTTTTTTACAGCAATCTGCTCTTCTAATCGAATTTGCATAAATCCAGTAGTACCTGGCTGGATCTTATCTACCCCCAGTGGAACTAATCGTCCGATAACTTCACGCGTTCCAATATGGACATGAACTCGGTCCCACAGCTCCATCGGCTGGTTAGCATCATTTAAACACATAACTTTTGCATCAATCATATAAGAAGCTTCTAAGGACGCTGCACTTAAGACATCCCCTCGGCCAATTTGATTCAAATCAACTTTAGTTAAATTTAAGGCCGTTCGATTTCCCGCATGAGCCATTTCTTGATCTTCTTCATGAATTTGGATTGTTCTAACGCGCGTTTTTACACCAGAAGGATAAATTGTCATTTCGTCGCCAACCCTTAAAGAACCGTCAATTAAAGTACCAGTCACTACGGTTCCAAATCCTTTCACTGAAAAAGCTCGGTCAACATTCAATCTCGCAGGTAAATTCTCACTTTCTCGTTGTATTAGCTCAATTTTTTCATTCAATGTTTCTTTTAATTGATCTATTCCCATACCGGCAATTGCATCTGTTTCAATAATCGGTGCATCTGCAAGTTTAGTACCAGCAAATTGCTCTTTTATATCTTCATAAACTAACAATTTTAAATCTTCATCAGCATCGAGTATTTTTGTAAGCACAATGATAAAGTTTTCAATTCCTAGTAAATTTAAAACAGCCACATGTTCTTTTGTTTGGGGCATGATCCCTTCATTCACATCAATGACTAACATCACAAGATCAATCCCTGCTGCTCCTGCTAACATATTTTTTATAAACTTTTCATGTCCTGGAACATCCACTATTCCAATTCGTTCGCCATTATCTAAATCTAAATAAGCAAAGCCTAAATTGATAGAAAGGCCCCGCTGTCTCTCCTCCCTACTCGTATCCGTTTCAATACCAGTTAAGGCCTTGATCAGCGTGGTCTTTCCATGGTCAATATGCCCTGCCGTCCCTAAAACGACATTCTTCATTGGGTTTTCCTTTCACTTCTAATCTACTAAGGCTGGACAACACGGTCGTAAGAACGCAATTGCTCTAAGATATAACGCATATTAGTCTCTTCTCCAACTGCTAATTGCTCTCCCATTTCATAAAAACTCACACATGTGCCACAAGCTTTTATTGAAACTCCCTTATCTGATAAAGTTTGCAAATCTTCAACCGTATCGGCGCCAGACTTCGCTAACAAAACACCACTATTAAATAATAGAATTTCCTTAGGCAACTCTGTCTCTTGAGCTAAAACAGATATAAAAGATTTAGCTAAAGTTTCCCCAAGAACAACCTCTCCTGACCCTACTTGATCACTATCCATGACGACTAAATATTCTGACATTCTAATTCCTCCTTAAATTATTTAACCGTAATTAATTTTTCACCCTGTTCTTTAATATAACCAATGTGTGCAGCTTCAATATTTTTAGCTTTGTATGCCTGCATGATTCCATCTAACTGGTCTTGTGGCACCGTTATTAAAAGGCCACCTGAAGTTTGCGGATCAAATAAAACCTCTTCTAAAGCTGTATCTTCCATTTGAAAATCAATATCTTCCCCATAATGTTGACGATTACGCTTCGCGCCACCAGTTGTTAACTTAGCCTTTGCCGCTTCATAGGCCCCTTGAATAATTGGTATCGATTTGGCATCTAACTCCGCACTTGCATGACCATCTACCATCTCGATTAAATGTCCCAAAATCCCAAAACCAGTAATATCCGTACAAGCAGTCACTTGGTAATCCAACATAATTTCTGCTGCATATTTATTCAGAGTGGTCATCGAAACAATGGCTTCATCAAAAGCTGTCTGATCAATTAAGTTTTTATTATGAGCAGTTGTCACGATCCCCACCCCAAGTTTTTTGGTAGCGATTAATGCATCTCCTGCTCGACACCCGTTATTCGTAATAATTTTGTCTGGGTGAACCACACCTGCTACTGCCAAACCATACATTGGCGGATCTTGGCGGATCGTATGTCCACCTGCAAGGACTCCTCCTGCTTCCGCAACCTTCTCTGCACCTCCACGCAGAATTTCTGCTAATGCATCGAGAGGTTGAGAATTATCAGGATATGCCACAATATTCAAGGCAGTAATCACCTGTCCTCCCATCGAATAAACATCTGAAAGGGCATTTGTTGCTGCAATTTGCCCAAAGTGATAGGGATCTTTTACCATTGAAGGAAAGAAATCAGTGGTTTGAATAACGGCTACATCTGGTGCAACTTGATAAACAGCTGCATCATCACTCGAATCATATCCTACTAATAGATTTTCATCATATTGCTTCGGTAGACCTGCTAAAATATCAGACAAACTGCCTGGTCCAATTTTTGCATTTCATCCTCCACAAATTTCTAATTCTGTTACTTTTTGATTATCTACCATTTAAATACCTCTTTCTTATACTTTAACTTTCTTTTTATTCAAATGTTGATAAGTATAATTATACCGCTAACCAACAGAGATTTCAGTAAGAAAGATTTGTATTTATTATTTTATCCAATAAAAACAGCACAAGTTCCCCTGTGCCGTTCAATAATATACTATATGATAAAATTAGAAGTCTAATTTTTCAGATTTTACGCGACCTTTTTCATTAATAAAGTAACGGTCAACACGGTCAGTAAATGGAGTTGCTCCTGCACCAGTTCCATCTTTACGTAATGAAACTTGTAAAACTTTATGATCGAAATCTTCATTTTCTTTACGAAGACCCTTCATTACTTTTAACATTGAAATTGGAGTTTCAGGCTCTTTAAGAGTGACAAAGGCTTTACCTTTAGCTAAGGCCTTCTCAACTAAACCTTCTACCTCTTCAGCTGGGGCACCAAATACTAGATAGTATTCTCCCTCTTTTTCGATATCTTCAGCTTTACGAACTTGTACTGATTCATGAGTTTTCTTAGCTAATTGCATAATGTTTGCCATCAATGGGCGTGAACCTGTCGAACGGTGACCTGCAATAACCACTGATTCTTTATTCGCAAATGCTTCCTCAATATAATTAGCCACTGTTTCGTTAAATAAACCATCATCGACAAACTTTTGTAGAATTGCGTTCATTAAATAAAACCTCCATCATTTATTAGTAATGTGTATATGTTCACAATATCACAAAAATCACTTTTTGAAAAGGGTTTTACTAATAATAATTGAATTAAAACCAAATTCGTGAAAAGTATGATTTTGTCCTGTATAATTAATTAAACAAACTGATAAATGAGGTGAAATAATGTCAAAGGAGTCAAAGGAAAAGATCAATCAAGAAACGATCCAACAATCAGTGGCTGATTTCTACCACGATATTGCAACCAATAAGAAAACAACAAATGTTGATTCAGATGAACTCAACCAATCAATCGGCTATTCTAAAGAGGAAATTGCAGCTGCACCAGAAGAAGCAAACATGGGCCTAGGCTGTGGTAATCCTCAAGAAAAAGCTCAACCACAAGTTGGAGAAGTGGTTGTAGATCTTGGATGTGGCAAAGGCTTTGATGCATTTATTGCTGCAAAATCAGTTGGAAAAACAGGTCAGGTAATTGGAATTGATATGACAATGGAAATGATCAGAAAAGCAAGAGAGATTGCTAAAAAACGTAAATTTACTCAAGTGGATTTTCGACTGGGAGAAATTGAACATCTACCTGTCGCAGATAATACTGCCGATCTTGTAATCTCCAACTGTGTTATTAATCTTTCAACTGCAAAACAACAGGTCTATAATGAAATTTTCCGCATTTTAAAACCTGGTGGTAGAATTGGCATTTCAGATATTACTTTATTTGAAACTTTACCCGATTCTGTCTATGAAAATCCACGGATGTATGGAACCTGAGTAGCTGGGGCTATAACTTTGGATAAGTTAGAGACCATCCTAAACAATGCAGGATTTATAGACATCGACATTGAACGAAAAGTTGTATCTGATCAATATGCAGCGAAATGGGGCATTGACGATGTGGATTTAAAACACTATCTCCGTTCGTCCACTATTACTGCCTATAAGCTCTAAAACACATTCCTGTTAATGGCTTATACGCTTAATTAAACGATTATAGTCTATAAAGCGTGCTCACCCCATAAATATATAACATAATAGCCTAGATAGTCGTTACAGCAACGACCATCTAGGCTAGTTTAAATTCCTGGCGGGAACGTGTGAGAATCGAACTCACCCAAGACGCTCTTAACGCCTCATACTGGTTTTGAAGACCAGAGGGAACACCAGAACCCATCCGCTCCCAGACTTGAGTCTTTTAACAAGACTCATATAATATTACCAGTAGGCCCCTTAAAAATCAAGATCAATTTTACTCTTTTCAATCGGACAATTTGAATCCTGAGTCCATTCATCCATCGATCCATCATAAACAGCAACATTCTGCTTTCCTAAAGACTTTAAGATCATAAAGATCCAAGAAGCCCCAACACCAAACCCACAATAAATAATAATGTCAATATCTGGACTTAAGGCATCTGACTCAAGAAATTTAAGCGCTAAATTATTCTTAGAGATTAATTCACCTGTCTCACTATCTGACATTGAGCCATAAAAGACATTAACACTCGTAGGAATATGCCCCGCTTTATCTTCACCATATGGAGCAATCTCTCCCCGAAATTGTTCTGGACTTAAAGCATCAATAAGATTGGTCGTATCGTCTTGTATTGCCTTCATTACATCCTCTTTTGAAGCATAATACTGATCCTTTGGTTCTACTTGTAAATGTCCTTTTGAATAGCGGATGATTTCTTTACTAGTCACTCTATTTTCAGCAAGCCATCGATCCAACCCACCTTCGAGAATGGAGACTTTTTCTAATCCTGCATATAACATCTGCCAAGCTAATCTTGCTGCCCAAATTGAAGCTGAGTAATTGACTCCAACTTGAGGTCCTGAATCATAGATCACAACATGCGTATCATTCGAAATTCCCATTTCTTCTAATTTTGTCACAAAATCTTTCTGTTTTGCAGCAGTAAAAGGTAATTTGGCCTCGGAATCAGATAAATCAAATAGATTAGCTTCAACTGCCCCAGGTATATGCACATTTTCATATTGCTCCTTACCTGTTCTCAACATTTCATCATGATCTAAATCAAAAAAGATTGTAGCATCCACTACTCTAACCTGTTCATTATCTAAATTTGCTTCTAACCATTCGGGACTAACAAAATACTGATGCGCCATAATTCTCTCCTTTTCTAAAAAATATGCGTGCATCAAAAGATACACGCACTATTCACTCATTCTAAAAATTAATTTTCTGAGGATTCTTCTGAACTCGACTCTTCTTTTGAACCTTCTTCAGATGAAGATTCTTCTTTTTCTTCTCCAGAATCTTTCTCTGAATTTTTAACAGAGTAAGTAATAATAACAGGTGTCCCATCTTCAGGTAAAATTTCTGTATTTCCCATAAATTCTACTTCGCCACGTTTTTCAACAGCCCCATATGTATAGGTTGAGTTAGAAATAAGTCCAACAGGGCAAGAGTCTAAACAAGTAATACATCCAGTGTGCTTTTCTTTAGCAGTTTCTTGGTTACCACCGAAATGAAATTCAAACTCATTTCCATTCGAATCAACGATTGTTTCTCCTAAATCATATTCTTTCTCTGCACCTTCCCATGTTACCTTAATATCTAAGATATCGCCTTCAACATGAGTTTCTTCTGCATTTTCCGGAGTCATATTATCACCCGGAACAGCTCCGATTTCAAGCAAATTATCGTAGAATTCATTTTGGTTCACTTTTGTTCCATAAATTGATTTTCCACCAAAATTTCCATCATCAAACACAACTCCATGACGAGTAGATGTTTCTAGATATTTCCCATTAACATGAGCAAGAATTGTGATTGTTCCCGCTTCTTTATCCAATATCATTGGATTTTCTTCAGTTGGAACTTCCCCCTCAGCAAATACCGTTGTCGATAAACTTAATGCTGTAACGAATGTAAAAGCAACCGTTACCAATTTTTTAATCATTTTTTTCATATTAATTTTTCCTTTCATATACATATGCTTTTTGTTTTTGATTACGAAATACAAGATATACCATTATGAAAGTCATAATAGCAAGTATTGCAAGCGTAATCATTCGATTAGTACTTAATGGTGTCTCTAAAAAGAACATATCCCGAACATTATAATAAAAAATATTAGGAGACTTAATAAACATTAAAACCACCATTAATACTTCTCCGATAAAGAAAGTAATAGGTTTAATTTTAAACAGGATACTTACCATCAAAAATAAAGCAAAAACCAACCAACATAACACCCAAGTGTGGACACGCATTTCTAACCATACCCAGTAAGACATTAATGCTCCAGCTAGTAATGCAAATACAAAACCTGAACAAATAGCTGAAACAAAATTTTCAAACTTTGACATGAGTTCCTCCTTTCTAATGGCTAATTATAATTTTATTTGTAGCCAACGGTCAAACAACTCTCTGCGCAATTTATTACTTTTTTTAATATGTGGGGTATTCAGTCTTACGTTCCTCAAAGGTTTTGAATCTGAATAACTTGTAGGATCAAAGTCTTCGGCTATTAATGATCCTTTTGATAAGCTGTTAATAGATATCGTAAAGTCCTGCCATTCATCAACAAAATAGTCAGGATCAACTAGATATGCAGCTGCTAAAGAATCCCAATTGTAAAAACCTTTGATTCCATATTCTAATTCATTATCTACAAACCATGGATCAGAGTACTTCTGAATTAGCTGTGCTATTTTACTAGTATTGCCCAAAAAGGCTTGCTCATAATCTGCTCTCGTAAATAATAAATCTAAGCAATTATTCCCCGTCATAATTGAAACGTTTTGTCCCTTAGTTAATACATTATAAGTTGCTTGAGGGTCACAAGAAAAATTTAATTCAAGCATTTCTTGCTTAGCAAACATCAAGGGCTCAGTAGTTCCACCCATCAAAACAATTTGCTTCACTTTCTGGTAGAAAGTGGAATCTAATAGATATGCTCCTTGTAAATTAGACATTGATCCTAGTGCTAAAATGATGAGCTCTCCCTTATACTTTTTTGCTAATTCAATTAACAAATGGCTAGCAGGAGTTAAATAGTCACCATTCTCTTTTGCTCCTTTAGCATACGGAACTTCTTGAAGCCCTAATTCTTCTATTAATCTTAAAGTACAACAATCCACTTCCTCTACTGAGGCATTCCCAAATGTCGAAGTAATTCCTACAACCTCAACTCCCTCAGAACCTAATAAATACATTAAAGCAAGCGCATCATCAACATCTCGGTTCGAGGTATAGAAAGTATTATCAAAATCTATTACAACTTTCATTCCTTCACTTCCTTTTCATCCGTAATCGCCTCTTCAACTTCTTCCTTGGGTTTTTTTAGATATTTCCCCAAAAAAGTTGTCCCAATCACTAAGATAGCGAGTAACGCAATTGAAAGATAGAAAGAGGAATCGTTGGGCTCTAAGGCTTTATCGCCAACATTGACATATATCAAAGTTCCCGGCAAGATACAAACCAGTGACACCCAAAGATAATCCCATAGTGGAATATCAGTTAAACCAAAAGCATAATTTTCAATATTATACGGAATCACTGGCATCAACCTAGCTAAGGCTAGAACAAAATTTAAACGTCCCTTATCAGCTGAAAGGATTTCTTTCGATTTGGGATAACGATTATACAAATACTTTTGAACACTCGTCCGTAATAAATAACGAGACATCAAAAACATAAAGGTTAAATTTAAGGCGGCACCAATAAACGTTAAAATTGAACCCTCAACTAACCCATATCCCATGCCTCCTACAAATGCCAAGAAAGGAACAGGAAAAAATCCAATCGGTAAAAATATCCACAAAGCGATATACAAAAGCCTTCCATAAGAACCCGCATTTTCTATCATTTCTCTTACTCGATCCGTAGAAAAATAACGCGTAATCCATACCGTCGCGATCAACAAAAGAACAATCATTGCCCCTTTGAATAAATTAGTCCATAGCTTTTTCTTTGTTTCTATCATTGTACACCGACTTAACAATATAGATCACAATAGTAATGGCAAACAATGAAAGTAGGCCTACAAATAATTGTTTACCGCCACCACCAAAGTTTTGACCGATATAAGAATAAACTAAAGTCGCCGGTAATTGACCAATTCCAGTAGCAATAAAGAATGGCCAGAATTTCATTGAAGTTAGACCAGCAGCATAAGACACAATATCGAAACTCATAAATGGTAATAAACGACAAACCAGAATAGTATGTTTCCCATATTTTTCAAAGAATCCATCCAATGATTTGAGAGCCGTTTCACTGGTGATTTTAGAAACCACATCACGACCTAATATTCTTGCAATATAAAAGCATAAAGCTGCTCCTGCCATTGCGGAAGACCAAGATAATAATGCACCCCACGCCCAACCAAAAATGGCTGCATTTGATAAAGTAATCAAAAAAGCTGGGATAGGCGATAAAATAGACTGCAATACCATTAAGAAAAATGACACGACCGCTGCAATACTACCGTACGAACGAATATATTCAATCGTTTCCTCTAAATTCACAGCTTTCATCGCTCCAACAGATTCGTTTACAAAAGAATTAACCGGAGCCACAAAGAAATAAATTAAAAGTAATACAATAATGGTAACTACAAGGGCTATTTGACTTCTTTTCATATAAACCTCCTTTTTATAATACAAAATAACAATAAATCCATTCACTCTTAATTTAGCGCATCTCCCCTTTCAATCATAAAGCATTATAGTATCCGTTGAATATAGGATTCTATCTCCTCTGCAGAGAGCAATCCTAACTGGTGATGAACCACTTCGCCGTCAGCATTCACAAAGAGTGTGGTAGGTAAGAAATTCGCCTTCATCGCAATCATCGTCGAAAAATCAACATCATAATAAATTGGAATGCTTAAATCCATTTCTGCTTTAAATTCACTCACAGCCTCTTCAGTCTCAG
The DNA here is from genome assembly GCF_015863205.1 of Facklamia lactis. Lineage (GTDB taxonomy): Bacteria > Bacillota > Bacilli > Lactobacillales > Aerococcaceae > Facklamia > Facklamia lactis. The sequence continues at coordinate 240,128 of NZ_JACBXQ010000002.1, forward strand.
TAGGTTGTGAATAGGTCGCATTAACAAGATAAAAATCAATTTCTTCTTGATATTTTTCCCAAGCATTTTGAAGATCTGGCAATTCTTCTTTACACGGTTCACACCAAGTGGCCCACATATTGATTACCATGGGGCGACCCATTTGATGAGATAATGTAATTGTCTTGCCTTCTTCATCACTAAATTCAATCTTAGCAAGATCAAATTTATTCTTCGCTGTTTCATCTTGGATTGAAATAGTATCATCTTTACTTTCACTATATTTACTCTCAGAAAATTCCATACTCTCCTCTGACTCCACTACTTCTTCTGTTGTTTTTAAAGAAAGGCCTTCAAGTTTACTAGATGTTTCTTCTAAGCTCGTCATCATCTCAAGTTCGCCTTCAGTTGAAGAGTTCTGGTCAGAAGAAAGGCTTAAATTTTGTTTTCTCGCTTGAGAATAGATCAATCCTCCTATACCTAATAAAACAACTAGTAGAATAATATACATATATATTTTTTTCATTTTATCCCTCCTTAATTAAGCCAAATACGCTAACAGTCGTCCCAAAATACCAGACATCGTTAATAAACCAAAAATAATTAAAAATCCACCCGATAGTTTATGAATTAAACTAAAGTGTTTCTTCAAAAATTGAATCGCCTGCTTACTTTCCTCAATTAATAAAGCAGAAATTAGAAAAGGTAATCCTAATCCTACACAATAAGATAAAATTAACACAAATGATCGAATTGACGACTCGACTGTAGCAATATACGTTAAAGCAGCCGCTAGAAAAGTTCCAACACACGGAGTCCAAGAGACGGCAAATACTATTCCAAATAGCAAAGGATTCGCTACATTCCCTTGATTTCCTGCTCGACTACTTAATCTTGTCATCCACTTCTGACCCCTCAGATAATCAATGCCCATCATCACCATCACAAAACCAGCTAAAATATTAATAACACTTCGATTAATTAATAAAAACCGTCCAACAGTAGAAATAAAGAGACTCATCAGAATAAAAACAAAACTAAACCCAAGCATAAACATTAATGCCTTCACAAAGGTTTGTCGTGAACTTAATTGATGATCATCACCTGCAAAATAAGCAACATATAAAGGAACCATTGGTAATAAGCACGGAGAAATAAAAGTCATAATACCTTCGAGAAATAACAACAAATAATCCATTTCAGCTCTCCTCCTCCGATACTAAGTATATAATAATATTATTTATCTCCAAAAAAATTAGAGTGGTGAGATCACAAAATCTCACCATTCTATGTGAATAATCGCTTATCTATTTTTTATTCCAGCTCGAGGCTTTCTTTTAATGGACAAGTTTTTGACTCTGTTAATTGACCTCCACATGAAGAACCAGCTCCTGCTGTACAACCGTAACAATAATTAACAAAGATAATCTCACGACTCAAATCTTTCTCATAGATAATGTCTCGAATATTATCATATTTAGAAGTCTTTAACTTTGCAGCAAGATGGAAATCACAATCATATAACGAACCATCCCAATCGCACGATATTTGTGTGCGACACATTAAACCAGCTTCGGTTTCAGGATTATAAGCTTCTTCTAATAAGTCTAAATATTCCTCAAATTTATTATTTTCTACTAAATAATTTTTAAAATGACCGATCGGTAAATTAGTAATCACAATTAAATTTGAAAATTCAACATCCTGCTTGCCTAATTCACGTCGATAATCCTCTTCTAAAGCAGCCTGAGGTCCTGGTAAAAAAGCACCAAGTGGATTATAAACAAGATTTAAAGTTCTTTCTCTTCCATAGCCTATGCTATTAAGATCACGAATGCCTTGAAGGATATGAGCGTATGATCCTTCTCCCCGCATAGTATCCGTATTCTGAGCTGTATAACAAGGAAGAGAAACTGTTACTTCAATATTTTCGATCGTTTGTAATAAACTCATCAGTTTCTTTCGACGGCCAATTCCAATTGCATTAGTTCTTAAAATAATGGTGTCTACTAATTTAGAACCTTCTTCTATAAAATAAGGGAGTTTATTGAGCATAGTCGGCTCACCCCCCGTTATATCCAACACTTTCATGTCATGATTTCGGAGAAAATCGAGAATGGCATCCATCGTATCCAAGCTCATTACTTCATTATTGCTATCCCACATAATATGGCAATGGCTACACCGTAAATTACAAACTTTACCGACATTAACTTGCAAAGTCGTAATATCGCCCGTTGACATATACTCTTTGCTGATTTTATCTACGAAATTCATGATGACCTCCTCATGTTAAAAATAGTTACATATTTATACAACTATTTCTTTACAAATGTTAGTCTATCAAATTTAATTATCCTTGTGAGCATTTATACAAAAAATAAATTTCTTTCCACTTTTATTTATTATTAAAATCTATAACTATAAAAATCACTATTGTAGGGATCGAAATGACAATTTGTTAAATTCTAATATTAAAAACGTCTGTTTTATTCAATTTATTCATAACAAAAAGAGACCTTTCAGTCTCTTTTCGGTCTCTTATAATTGAAACTTTCTAACTTCTTCTGGTCCACCGTCCACTGCAAAAGCTAAAAACTGATCCATTACTTTCCAATGCATTTCAGTATCTCCCGCTTCCCCAAACGTGAGCCCCAAAGGGAAGTCCACAATGAACATCCTTGGAGGTCTGGCTTTTTCTGCAACTTTAGGTAAATGCATAATCGAAACGGCTCGAATCCCCTGTTCTTCAATCTCTCTTTGTATGAGTCCTACAGACTGATGACAAATATATCAGCCAGGTGAAAGTAAAACTAAATCAACTTCATCCTCCACTAATTGACGAGCAATCTCTGGAGCTGTTTTTTCCATTAAAAGATCTGTCCGAGGAATATATCCCATCAAGCCAAAGTGCCGAGGAGCAACGGAGCCGATACGCCCCTGTTCAACTAATTCATGTAACATTTGAAGCGGAAATACACAATTCAAATCCTGATCTGCTGGCTTATGATCATAGTGATCATGCGTGATCATTATATCCTGAATTTCACTATCACCAGGAATCATTCTAAAAGTATGATCACCTTTAATGTTAAAAGGCTCTTCCCATTTCAAATGAGGACCAGAGGTTGTAACAAAAGCTACTTTTGCCTCACTAAGTGGTTTCTCCATCTCAACAATATTAGGGGCCTCATCGATCGTCACCACCATCCGTTTGGCCACCGCAGCAATAATATTTTCTTTGATACTACGTTTTTTCATATTGATCCTTCCTATGAATAATATATTTTCATGATCTTTTCAATCGATTCATTTCTTCTAAACAACCATTGACAATACTGCATTTTAACCAGCGTCATTAACACACCTTTCTGCTCAAAGCGTCTCGCTGATGTATAGAGAGGCATCGGGGCTATTTTTAACTTTTGCTTAGCCTGTTTTGAGCGAATGGAGAAATCATAATCTTCCATCAAAGGAAGATGTTTAAAGCCTCCTATTTCATCATAAAAGGTTTTCTTCATATGAATTCCCTGATCTCCAAAAGCAATTTGTCGATAAGCTAACCGCCAATTGGAGCCAAACTCAATGAGTTTCAGAAACAAATTATTACTTGTGAATCGTAAAGGAAAAGCTCCAATACTCGCTCTTTCAAGGTTCATTCTAATACAATCTAAAGGAGAACTCTTGAAATATGAGTCAGAATGCAAAAATAAGAGGTTATCGCCATTTGAATGCCGAGCCCCATAATCTAACTGATTTCCTCTTCCTTTCCTCGCCCTTAATACCTTTAAACCACCAGCTTGAAGCAATTCAACACTTCGATCATGACTCCCACCATCCACCATAATTATCTCAATAGCAGGATCATTAAAGACCTTTAAATTTTCGATCAAAAGTGGAAGATCATTTTCTTCATTATAAATAGGAATAACGACGCTCAGTTCTACTTTCTTCAAACGATCTCCCCTAGCATCTTAATATAATTTTCAATCTGTTCCAAAAAGGGAACCGAAATGAACTTCGAAATCGTTTCAAAAGTCTGATCATTATTTTTAACTTTACTCGACTCTAAATATTGAACATACGCCATTGAACACCAGGTAATCCCCCGAAGACAAGTAAAATGAAGATATTGTTTAAGCTTCTCCAGTTTTATCGGATTATTAGACTTAATATTATATGTTTCTATAAATTGATCAATCTGATTACGATCCAGAGCAACATCAGTACGCCATAGTGTAGTAGTCGGAGCTAAAAAGTGTGCCAAATCTTGCTCTTTTTCTCCAATTAATGGCTTTTCCCAATCAATAATATAAGATTTACCCTCCGGATTAATTATAAAATTATGTGAATTCAATTCCGTATTAATCACACAAGGATTCTCTAACTCTTGATCACGATCGTAGTTCGCTAAACTTGCCATTAAAGAGCTGATCTTTGCTTCAACTACAAGATCTTTATGCGGCCAATTTTGATAATGATTAAACATTTCCAAAAATTCTTCATACATAACCTGAAAAGGGTGATTAGCTACAATTAAACTTGGTATTTGCTCACAATCAACATTGTGAACCTTAGCCAAAAGTTCTGCAGCGATCTTAAGATCCTTCTCGTAATTTAAAGGACGACCTGGTAAATATTCTTCAATCAAAAAGCCTTTTCCTAGAATTTCTGTCTTTGCTTGACAAAGATAGACTTTTGGCACCACACCCGACGAAGCTAATCCTCTCAGAGCTAAAAATTCGTATTCAATCTGATTATCCAGGTGCATTTGCGATCCTAATGCAATTCGCAATATTTTTTTACCATTATCAATTAGAAAATTCGCATTATATTCACCTTGATTTAAAAAACTTGCAGAGGGATCATTTGCTAAATATTTTGCAACATCCTCTCGTGTATCAAGATCATGAATTAACTTTGTTTCTCCACATGCCAAGCCTGCCTTTTCTACTACTGATTTACTCTGAAAAAAAACTTGATCGTGTGAATATTCATCTATTGCAAACATCTCAGGTCTAAACTTTCGACTAGCCGCAATGCCATATCCCCCATCCGCAGTAGGAGCAAAAACGACATCATAGCTTTCTAATTGTCTAAAAACATCTTCTAATAATTCTTTGGTGATATCCACCAAATCACATCCCACTAATGCCACTTTTTCATATCCCATATTAAATACTTCTTTCATGGCAACTCGCATACGTTCACCTAAATGATCACACTCTTTTTGCGCAAAAATTTTATCTTTTTCAACATTGAGATGCTCACTTATTTCATCTTTTCGATCTGAAGGAGTTACAAAAACAAGAACTTCAGCGTCGAGCAGCTGAAGCTCTTTAAAAGTTTTGCTTAACAAGTATTTAGAAAGATGATGGATATCTTCTTTGGGTAAAAAACCTTGAAGTCGCGTCTTATTAAAACCTACAATCGGCAACTTCACAAAGTAAATTACAGCTTTTGACATACTTGACCTCCTTTTACATCAGTCGAGCAAGAAAGTTGCTCAGGATGAAATAAAAAAATTAATAAACAGCCAACAAAATTAAAAAAACCCAGTATTGAAAGACCTACCACAAAATATGGGTACATTATAAATTCTTGATTACCGTGAAATACAAACAGGCAGAAGATTATAAATGATGCGAATAAAATTAATAGTTTCCAATGAACTCGCCAAGAAAAGCGGTAACAAAATTGAATTTTACGTTCTGTAAAAAGCAAGGCCCAAATACCTAATAAAATGATCAGAGCAGAAGCTATTATCCATAACCATTTATTCGATTCATTGATGATTGTCGCTTCCGCTTGATATAAGCGATAAAACAAATGACGATAAAGTCCCGATCTTTTACTAGAATAATCATTTATAAATAAACCGACGCTAAGAACTAGTACTTCTAGAATCCAGTATATTTTACTTGCCATAAATTCCCCCCTAGCTCCAAGTATTATAGCATAGTTACATAGAAGGAACGATAGACATTCATCAAGTGTTATTTGTTTTACTTATAAATACATATCATTTATTAAACTAGTCTATTTGTTATTATATGAGCAATCTACTATACTAAAATCATCAATATTAAGGAGTGTGTTTTATGCGTAAAACATTATTAGCGGTTTCAAAATCAGTAATGGCTTTAGCTATGATTCTTTCTTTAGGAGCTGGAAGCGTATTCGCCCAAGAAGCTTCATCAATGGAAGGTGAAGAATTAGAGAAGATTGAATTGGATAAGAAGAAAAAAGAAAAATATTTAGTGATCGATGTTCGTCCCGAAGAAGAATACGATGCAGGGCACTTAACACATGCGATCAATATTCCACTTGAAGAATTAGAAGCGGATCTATCACGGTTAGAAGAATATAAAGAAATGCCAATTGTTGTATATTGTAATACCGGTAAAAAATCTGGAGAAGCAGCTGATCTTCTTCTATCAAATGGATTTACTGATGTAACAAATGCTGCAGGTGTTAAAGATTTTGAATATACTTTAGTTCCTTTTGAGTCGATTTTATATGACGAAGTAGTTGCTGCTGTAGAAGAAGGCAAGGCCATCTTTATTGATGCGCGCGATGCTAAAGATTTTGAACAAGGTTCTCTTCCAGGAGCGATCAATGTTCCAGCTGACACACCAGAAGTTGCTTTAGAACAATTACCAGAAGACAAAGAAACTGAAATCATTACTTTCTGCTACTCTGGAAATAAATCAGCAGTTATTGCTGAATTTTTAGCTAACGAAGGCTATACAAATGTTAAAAATTCTCTCTATGGTACTAAAGAAAAAGACGACTTTCCAATTGAAGCCGCAGAATAATTTCTAAACATTAAACTCCCCACTCTAATGAACGCCTGCCACTATATGTGAAGAGGCCATTAGAGCGGGGAGTTTCTTTAAAATTCTCTATCCATATTTTCTAGCTTTTCATAAGGGTATTCATAATAAAGATCTTGTCCAAGCTTGACCTGATTATCATAATCAACCAGTATCTTCTTAGCTTGTCTAATTAATATGAAGAGTCCAATAACGTTTGGAATGACCATCAATCCATTCATCATATCCGCTAGCTCCCAAATCATACCAATGTTTAATACCGTCCCCAGAATAATAAAAATCCCAACCAGTATTTGGTATACTCGCAAAACAAGCTTCGAATTAAACAAATATTTAATATTGGCCTCTCCAAAATAATACCAACCAATAACTGTTGTAAAAGCAAAGAATAAAAGCGCTATCGCTAAAAATTTTGAACCAAGATCGCCAAATCCCAAAGCAAATGCCTGCATCGTGACTTGCGCCCCTTCATACCCCTTCTCTAATGCAACATTATTCGCATTGGAGACCAAAATCGTGACCGCTGTAGCGGTACACACAATTAAAGTATCGATAAATACTCCAATCATTGCCACCGATCCTTGAATCACTGGATGTTTGACATCAGCAACTCCGTGAGAATTCGGAGTAGATCCCATACCCGCTTCATTAGAGAAAAGCCCTCTGGCAATTCCGTATCGAATGGCAGTCCGTATCGTGTACCCGATCACTCCACCTGACACAGCTTTTGTCGAAAAAGCTGATGTAAAAATTAATTTAAGCACTGGAATAATTTGATCATTAAACTTTACCAACATCGCAATCGCACTAATCAAATAAATTAAGGCCATAATCGGCACAATCATTTCAGCAAATTTTCCAATTCGTTCCATACCTCCAATAAAGATAAGAGCTCCCACTATCGCTAAGGTAATCCCAATAGCAATTGAAGGAATTCCAAATGCTTCAGTCATCACTGAGGCAATAGAATTAGATTGGACGGCATTTCCGACTAAACCTAATGCCAGAATAATTAAAACAGCAAAAATAGCCGCCAAAATTTTTCCTAAGCCTGCCATCCCTCTTTCTTCTAAACCTTTACGTAAATAAAAGGCTGGACCTGCCACTAATTCACCACCACGAGTTTGACGATAGCGTTGAGCTAAAACTGCCTCTACAAAAATCGTCGCCATACCCAATATGGCTGTAATCCACATCCAAAATACTGCCCCAGGACCACCTGTAAGAATGGCACCCGCGACACCCCCAATATTTCCTGTCCCTACTTGTGCAGCAACTGCAGTAGCCAACGATTGAAAAGAAGACATGGATCCTGCCTTGTTCGTCCTATCTCGATTAAACAACTGTCCAAAACTGTGATCCCATCCCAGTTTAATTTTGCTTAACTGTGGAAAACCTAGATAAAAAGTCGATACTATCCCAAAACCTAATAAAATAATCATCATCGGCGGACCCCATAAGAAACCATTCATAGTCGTAATGAAATCTTCGAAAACCGTCATTTATATATCCTCCCATTCTCTTAATGAACACGATGAATAAATGCTTTACCAACCGATATAATTAGTTTATCCTCGTCACTCCTTCCTGTTCCAAATTCTTTTTAGCTCCATTACTTCCCAATCAAGGCTTACAATCCTATCATACATCATTATTAAAGCGCTTTCAATACAGATAATTAAAAAACACCCTTATATTATAAGGGCATCTATTAAAGAGAACTTAATATAGTAACTCTTTCCTTCTTTTAATTCAAAAGTTTGATGATAACCTAGATTTACATAGACAGTCTGTCCACTCTTATCTATTTCTAAAACAGCTTCTTGAAATTCTGGATATCTAATTAATCTTGTTAATCTTCCTCGACAAATGATTTCTTTTTGATCTAACCAATCAATTTCTTCTTCAAACATTTCCATTCTACTCGGCCGTACCATGAATCTGACTTGTCCCCCTATTTGTTCCGAAAAGTTCTTCACTTTCTGACCCAAAATATAAAGATCTCCTTGTCTAATTACGCCTTCAAAATGATTAGCTTTGCCAAAAAAATCGGCAATATAGCTAGATTGAGGCTGACTAATAATTTGTTCAGCGTCATCTATCTGTAAAATTTCTCCACCTTGCATAAAAGCAATACGATCTGCAAATTCAATGGCCTCACGTTTATCATGTGTTACCAAGATGGTCGTTAAACCTTTATCATGGTGTAAGGCACTTATCAGTTGCCCCATCTCTCTTCGCAGAGGTTCATCTAACCCAGAAAAAGGCTCATCAAGAAGTAATAATTGAGGATCCATTGCCAGCCCTCTCGCCAAAGCAACCCTCTGTTGCTGGCCTCCTGATAATGATTGAATAGGATAAGAATCATAACCTGTCAATTGGACATCAGCCAGTAAGCTTGCTACCTTTTGCTTAATGACATTATTGTTTATCTTTTTTAATCGCAAAGAAAATGCCACATTCTCAAACACATTATAGTGCGGGAAAAGCCTCATATCTTGAAAGACTACCGATATCGGCCGCTCATTTGGAGGAAGTTGGCTTAAGTCCTGTCCATTTAATTTCACCTGTCCATCAGAAGGCTCAATTAAACCTGCTATCGTTTTTAACAGTGTCGTTTTTCCACTTCCAGAAGGACCCAATAAAGCGAGATACTCGCCTTTGGAAACTTCTAAGGAAACGTTCTTTAGAATTGCTTGCTTATTTAATTTAACATTTAGTTGTTTAATAGCTAAAGTCATCTTCCACCTCTTAATAATATTTAATCGGTTGGTAATTACGTTGTATCCACTTAGATAATAAACTGAAAATTCCCATAACAAGCAAAGTAATCACTAAAAATAAAAGACTATAATTACTCGCAATTGTGCGATCGTTACTTTGTAAATATGGAAAAATTAATATAGATAGAGTTTGAACCTGACCACCGCCAATCATTAAGGTCAAAAAGTATTGGCTAAAAGAAACAATATAAGCCATTGCTAAACTAGTGAACATAACAGGAGTTAATTGAGGGAGGGCTATGCGCACAAAAGCTTGCCAATGATTAGCTCCTAGTAGCCAAGCTTGTTCTTCTTGCTTGATTCCAAGTGCCTGATAGGCTTCCAAAATAATAAAAGAAGCATAGGGCAAAGAATAGACAAGATGAGTTAAAATAATGCCTCCAACAGTATTGGAAAGTCCCCATTGAATCATTTTTTGATGAATTCCGGTCGCAAAGACAGTTACCGGAATAATAAATGGTAAGCTTAGGGTCAATTTAATGTATTTATTCAGTCCCCCTTCCGATCGAACCGCTGCTCGAGCAGTTAAGAGACTAATTATTGTTGAAATTACTGCTACAGTACAAGATATTACCATACTAGAAAAAACACTTTTTCTAAGTCGTTCAGACTGCCGCAAGATTTCTTCTGCTCCTCGCAATGAAAAATGAGTAGGGAACAATAATGGCCATGGCCATCTTGCTGTAATAGTCCAAATACACAAAATAACAATTGGAATTATAAAAATAAAAAAGAGAATCGAATTAATAATTTTCAGTTTCATCCATTCTCCTCCTCAATCTGTTCTGAATCATCAATCGCTTTAAATCAGGGATTGATAAAGCCAGATAAATAATTCCAGCACATACTAACCCCACGACTAATATTAACCCATTTAAAGCCATCGACAAAGGTCGTTGTAATAAATCAGGATGGGTATAAGCTTGGTAAGAAGCAACTGGTAACGCCTTTGGTAAAGTTGGCCCTAACAATGCTGGGACTTCATATGATCCAAACGCATACATAAAAATAATAAAAAAAGATGAAAAAATGGTATTCTTAGCTAAAGGCAAAATGATTTTTAAATAACTTTGCCATTGGTTAGCCCCTAAAGTTCTTGCCGCTTCCCCCAATCCACTAGAGATAGAAGAAAGAATTGGATAACAATAAAAGATAACAAAAGGAACTTCCTTCCATAGAAAAGCTAAAATAATCCCCCATGCATTTTGATTATAAAGCATTAAATCGAACCATTTTTGAGCATTATCAAAGCCTAAACTAAAAAATATACGAGCAAGCAACCCTGTTCTCCCTAACATTTGCATCATAAATAATGTCACAATAATATGAGGAATAATAATCGGCAAACGGATGATTATCTGCATCCCTTTAGACATACTTTCTGATTGTAGCCAAAAGTATGCCACCACTAAACCTAAAAACGTAGATAGCAGTGCCGAAAACAATGCAATCTTTAAAGAAAACCATACTGAATGAGATAATTGTTGATTCGTAAAAAGTTTTAAATAATAGTCAAACGTAAAATCGGTTAGATCTAAAGAAGGAATGATGCCAAAAGACTGCACCATTCCTATCACAACACCTAACATTAAAAAGGTCGTTATCAATAGCTGCGGCAAAAAAAGCATAGCTATATTGAGTCGTCTTTTTAATAGCGAAGACATTTTCTACTCTCCTGCTACTTCTTCTAACCAAATCTCTTCAATAATAGGAACTAATTGTGCAGGCATTTCCGGTAAACGATGCTCCAACAATTCATCCTGAGGGATCGTTCCAGACCCTAAATCAACAGCCGCAAAAGCTTCTTGCTGCTCATCCTTTAATTTATCATTGTCTAAGACCGGAATTTCACCTAATTCTTGATATTTAGATAATTGCATTTCAGGCGACAACATCTCATTTATCGCGACGATAGCAGCTGCTTTGTGAATTGAATTCTTTCCAATCGCGATAAAGCTAGTATTTCCAATTGTTCCTTTATCGAATACAAAAGATTCTGCAGTTTCTGCATAGGAGCCATCCTTAATACCATTAGCTACATCATAAGCGCCATAAGTTTCATAAAAGGCGACTTCTCCATCCATAAATAAATTATTAAGCGCTGGCCCATCAGAAGGATAAGTTTTTCCTTCACTCCATAAATACGGTTTCAATTCATTTAAATAATCTAGAGCAGGCTGAATCGCTTTTTTTACAACTTCTTTATCAGCCTCCATATCTTGAAACTCTTCATAATCAACAAATTCATAAATAATGTTTCTTACAAAGGCAGAACCTGTAAAATCTGGTAGTGCTGGATAAGTAAATGTTCCTGGATTTTCTTTTGCATAATTTAATAGTTCTTCTGCCGTAGCGGGACTTTTTTCAGTAACGGATGAATCTTTAATGAATACTAATTGAGCTTTACTATAAGGTGCTTCATACCCTTCAATTGGATAACCAAAGTCATAAGTATTTTCAGCATCTTCACCATCTACATAATCCTGATAATTAGGTAATTTATCTGTAAAAGGACCGTATAACAAATCATTTTCACGAGCTGTTTTAAAGTTTTCGCCATTGATCCAAATCATATCAATCTCACTTTCACTTGCCTCAGCTTGCTGTTCACTTAGTAATTGTGAAAGTATTTGATCAATATCCATAGGTACTCGATTCAAAGTAATATTATATTTTTCTTTTAGAGTTGGTGCAAACTCTTCATCTAGCCACTTATTTAGGGCTTCATCACCACCCCATCCATAGAAATTAACAGTACTTCCATCTGCTTCTTTTAAGATTTCCTCATAATCTAACGCTTCGAAATCAGAAGATTCCTGTGCTCTAGCTACAATTGGACTCAAAAAACCTAGCAACAGTGTCAACGATAATATCCATTTCACAAAATTTTTCAATTTTTTCTATCTCCTTTACTTATTAAAGTGCATACTAACAAATAAATGTTAGTATGCACCCTTGTTGGTATGAATATATTGTAACTTATCTCGCTACATTTTACTATATCGGCCTATTCTTTAGTTTCCTTACCTGCTTCTAATTCGCCTACAGTCGTGTATTCAACATCATCTGATTTTGGATCCCCGATTTGAACTTCTAAATCATCCTGCATTTGCCATTCATTCCATCCACCATCAAACATTGTAGAATCTATTCCACGTTCATACATCAATAACCAAGGTAAGCAGGATCTCCAACCCGTTCCACAGTAGAAAGCCAAGTCATTCTCAACTGTAAATCCTCCTTCTTCCCACATCGCAATAACTTCGTCAAAATTCTTATTTGTTCCATCTTCATTTTTATAATCTTCCATATCTGAAATATTAGCTTCCCCAGAATCGCGTAGTAATGGACGTCCCCAAACTGCGCCTTTTGGTTCGCCTGCTTTAGGAATATAGGAGTATCCTGATTCAATTCCCAACCACTCATTTTCCGAACGAAGTGACACTAATCGGAAGTTATCATTATTTGCTAACTCCTCCACAGTGTCTTCTAATGATATAACATACTCTGGATTTGCAGGAGTCTCAACTCCAAATTCTTTGACAGGTTCAGGCTTAATTTCACCTTCTTCAGTCTCAAATTTAGCTGCTTCCCATAGTGCAAGTCCTCCATCTAAAATTTTAACAGAGTCTACCCCCATATAAAGTGAAGCCCAAGCAACACGATCCACACCCGTATCCGGACCATATAAGATTAAAGTCGTTTCTTTATCTATTCCGTAATTCAATAGGGCTTTTTCAATTTCTTCAGGTGATCTTAAGTTCCAAACAGGGCCTTCTTCGAAAGAATCCGTATTAATATGAATAGCTCCAGGTAGATGTTTCTTTAAATAATCAGGACTCGCGTCCGCTTCTCCCCATGTTACTTCCGCAATCACAATTTTTTCAGCATCGGTTTTACCATCAATAGCCTCTTTAACCCATTCTGCATCCACATACACTTGCTTTTCTGGGTCAACCGGGTAGGCTCCCTCTTCTGTAACTTCTGCTTCGCTTTCGCTTTCAGACTGAGCATTTGCCCCTAACGGTTGCAAACAGCCAACCCATACACATATTACCATGAACCACGCTACTATCTTTTTCATTCTACACCTCATTTTTATTTATTTCGTCATTATTATATCACTTGCATTTCTAGATAGATAATTTTCACAAGTAAACAAGCTATGCATTTATTTAAAAACCTAATAATGTCCAGATCCTTATAACTTCCAACCTTTCATTACAAAAATAATGTATAATAGCATTGTATGCAAAAATGTAAAGGAGCACGTCCCTATGATTTATTTAGATAATGCTGCTACCTCATTAAAAAAACCTCAAATGGTTATCGATGCTGTTGTACACGCAATGCAACATATGGGGAACGCAGGACGCGGATCATCTGATTCTGCTATGCAAGCCAGTCGTATTATTTTTCAAACTCGTCAAAAAATAAACGACTTAATCAACGGTGAAAATGCTCGCCAAATTATTTTCACTCACAATGCAACCGATAGTTTAAACACGGTTATTAAAGGCCTGTTTTCTCCTAATGACCATATCATTACAACTGTTATGGAACATAATTCCGTTCTGAGACCACTCTACGAACTTCAAGAACAAGGCACTGAATTGTCAATTATCCCAATCAACTCAAAAGGAATTATTGATCCCTTATCCATCAAAAAGCACATTAAACACAATACTAAAGCAATGGTTGTAACACACGCTTCCAACGTAACTGGTAACATTAATCCTATTAAGGAAATTGCAAAGGTGCTACATGATCATAAACTTTTATGTATTGTAGATGCCTCTCAAACAATGGGGGCCATTCCGATTGATGTACAAGATCTAGATTTGGATATCTTGTGCTTTACAGGACATAAAAGTTTATTAGGTCCTCAAGGTACAGGTGGAATTTACGTTAAATCCTCTATCCAAATCAAGCCACTTAAAAGTGGAGGAACCGGTGTTGATACTTTCAGCCATCACCAACCTAGTGACTATCCTACAGCCTTAGAAGCTGGAACCTTAAATAGCCATGGCATCGCAGGCTTAAATGCTGCGCTAGACTATTTAAATAAGGTTGGTATTCATACCATCCGCGATCAAGAACGTCAATTATTAGACTACTTTGTTTCAAAACTACAAAATATTAAAGGCATTCAACTATATGGGACATTTGCTCCTAACCAAGACCGTTGCGGAATAGTATCAATTAACTTAGGAGAAATTGATTCTGCCATTATTGTCGAAGAACTTATTGAACGTCAAAACATTATCACACGAGGTGGTGGCCACTGCGCTCCTCTCATGCATAAAGCGCTTGGTACTGATCAACAAGGAGTTGTTCGATTCTCTCTTTCACACTACACAGAATATGAAGAGCTCGATACTGTCATTGATTGTTTAAAAGAAATAATGAAGGATATGCAATAATTAGGTATTTATAGTTTTTTCAAATAATTCAAAAAATAGTAAAAAATGAAATGAAAACATTAGTAAAATAATGGTTTTATCAAATGACCGTATAGAAAGTAGTGACTCACCATGGAACTAAGACAAATCCAAACTTTTATAACCATTGTCGAATGGGGCAGTTTTTCTGAAGCTGCTAAGCAATTATATCTATCGCAGCCAACTGTTTCACTGCACATTAAACAACTAGAAGCAGAACTTGGTATTGAGCTAATAAGTCGTACGACTAAAAGTCATGAGCTTACCGCTCAAGGACAAGAATTTTATAAGTATGCCCAATCCATTATGAAAATGGCTCGAAATATCGAAGCAACTTTCACACAAAAAAATAACCATCAGATAACAGTTGGGGCTTCCTCAATTGCAGCCACCTACCTCTTACCAGATGCTCTTTCTACTTTTCTAAAAGATAATGAAGATAAAAAAATTAAATTACACCAAAGTGATACCATTAATATCATCAATGATATTGCACTTGGATCATTGAATATTGGAGTAGTTGGCTCTAAGTCAATGAATAATAATTTGTCTTTTGACAAAATTTTTACGGATAAATTAGTGATTGCTACTCCCTATACTGACGAATTTCTGCGCTTAAAAGAGAATAAGGCTCCACTCAAAGAAATTCTTGCCCATCCTATGATTTCAAGAGAAGATGGTTCCGGAACACTAAAAGAAGCCGCCATGATCTTACGAGAATTAGAAATTGATCCTCTCAAATTGAATATCGTATTCGAAATTAATAATAATGATACGATCAAACAATTTATTAAGCTCGGGATAGGCATTTCCATTATTTCTGAATTAGCCGTTCAAAGTGAAGTAAATCATAAAGAAATTCTAACTTTTGATATTGATGGTGTGGATGCAAGTCGAGATTTCTATCTAGTTTATCGTAAAAACGCTCATTTGCCAGATTCCGTCAAAGAATTTATTTATTTTTTAAAAAATTTTAAGCATTAGTTACAGATAATACTGCACCACGTAACCCTATGAACCATCAATTTGATATAATGTACTTAACACATTTTTTGGGAGGTACTTATGAAGATAGCGATTGTTGGTCAGGGGCTAAGTGGTGCTTCTTTGTTACGCTCTTTAATCGAATATGCACCAAAATCTTTCAATTACCAAATTACAGTCTATGATCCCTCTGATCAATTGGCAAGTGGCTTTGCCTATCAAAATGATAGTGGTATACCTCTAATGAATACAGCTGTTAGAGCTTTATCCTGCCAACTAAATAATTCTCAAGATTTAAAAGAATGGCTTCTAGTCCACCATCCTCATGAAGCAAATCCAAATAATTTTATCCCACGACTAATCTACGGACAATACCTTAACCAAGCATATACTAAATATTATCAATTAGAAAATATTATAACCCTACGTGAAGAAGTTCTGACATGTAAAAAACAAGAGAAAGGTTACCTACTCACCACATCCAAAAGTAAAGATACTTTTGATGTTGTTTTCCTTGCTCTTGGTCATCCTCCTTATGCAGATTATTATAATCTCTATGGTTGCGAAGGTTATATCCATAACCCCTATCCCCTCAGTCAGACTCTCAACCAACTGAATCCTAAACATTCAGTAGGAATTATTGGGTCAGGACTAACTGCTATTGACATTGCACGAACCTTAAAGCATGATTATAATTGGGAGTCAATCATTCGCTTCTATATTCAAGATCAACCATTCCATACAGTAGCAATGCCAAACAACTTTACAGATATCATTAGAAACATCAATGAAGATTGGTTGTTTGAACAAAATTTACCACTTTCTTTGGGGTGCTTAGTCGATCAATTTAAACAAGATATGTTAGCTAATCACATTGACCTACACTACATTACCCGCAATTTTTCCAAAGGTACTCATCGCTCTATTCGTCAACAATTAGCTGCAGACGATATTCAATTAAGCAAACTACAGCGGTACCTTTGGGATCTAAATCCTATCCTACCACAATTATATAACGCATTGCTTCCAAGTGAACGAATTAAATATCATAAGAAATATAGTCAATTCATTAAACATATTAAAAGTCAAATGCCCAGAAAATCGCTCTGCGAAATATATCAATGGTTCGATTCAGGAGAGGTTGACTTTATCAGTGGGCTTAAAAAAATTAGCACAGGTCAAGAAAAATTCTTAATCACAACTAACCATCAAGAATTTCATGAGGTCCAGCTGATTAATGCGACTGGCTTCCAACACAGAATTGATTTAGCTCCTTATCTTCCGCCTTTGATTAAGCAATTATGGGATGATAAATTGATAAGTCCGCACCCTTCTCATGGATTACAAGTATCTTATCCCAGTTCGCAAGTAGTTAGTATTGATAAAGGTTTAATCCCTAACTTATTTTTAATTGGACCATGGATTGACGGTGTATTATTAACCTCTAATGATGCAAACATAACAATCAGACACGCCCACCGAGTGGGACAAAATTTCTGGCACAAAAATATCAGACTATAAGACTTTAGGCCCTAGCTTTATTTATTTGGAACTTTTATACTTTAAAATGCCTAATCCTGAAATTTTCTTATGAGGTGACGATGATGAATGAAACAAACCGAAAAGACATTCCAATCGATGAAAACAAGCGAAAGAATATCCAAACTATCATGAATATCTTGAATGTTATTGGGCTTATTATAACTATTCTAATGGTCGTTTGGGGGGCTAAAGCAGGCCTGTTCACTAATCCAGAAAAAATGTATGCGTATATCACAAACTTGGGCATATGGGGGCCCCTTGTCTTTATCATCATTCAGATCGCGCAAACAATCGTTCCTGTTATGCCAGGATCTATCACCATCCCCATCGGAATTCTCGCCTTTGGTCCTTGGTGGGGATTCATTCTCAACCTGATCCCTATTTATTTTGGGTCAATCGTTAATTTCTGGATAGCAAGACGTTTTGGTAAGCCGACAGTCAGAGCGATTGTAGGTGACAAATCATACTATTCCATGATTAATCTATTCGAGCGTAAAAACATTGGCAACCGCCTCTTTACTTTATTAATGTTCGTTCCCTTTTCACCTGCTGACCTACTCTGCTATGGAGCTGGCTTTACTAATATGACCAATAAATATTTCACTTATTCGCTTCTAATAGGTAAGCCAGTATCACTTGCTTTCTACGCTTTTGGAACAGGTTACTTTTTGACTTGGATCATGCACAATTTCGCTTAACCCAACATTTTAGAGCCTTTTAACACGGGTCAGAAATGATTTCCCTAAAACTAAGAAATCCTTCCTTTAAACCTAATAGCAGAACCTCTGCTGTTCCAAGGTTCGTAGCCAAGGGAACCTGATAAACATCACATAAGCGGATCAAAGCTGTCACATCTGGTTCATGAGGCTGAGCAGTTAAAGGATCCCTAAGAAAAATCACTAAATCCATCTTATTCTCAGAGATCATCGCTCCTATTTGTTGATCTCCTCCAAGTGGCCCAGAGTTAAACCGGTTAATCTCTAATCCTGTTCCTTCAATTAAGCGTAAACCTGTAGTACCAGTTGCATACAATGTATGCTTCTTTAATATTTCTTTATATGCGCAGGCTAAATTTATTATTTGTGGCTTCTTTTGATCGTGAGCAATTAAAGCAATATTCATTTCACTACCTCCTCGATAGCGGTTTAAAGACATTTTGATCAGGAACTGTATCCAATTTAGCAACACTAATAAACAATTATAAAATTCCGCCTATCATAGAGCCGGAATTTTGAACATCATTCTTCATTAAAAAATTTAAATCTTGCTGGATCGCTCGATTAATTTCCTCCAGATTCCCTTCATACATACTTTCGATTGCTACTGGAACCCTTTCATCTATTTCTTCTAATAATTTTAAGAGATCAATATCTCCTCGCTTAAGACAGGACTGAATTTTCAATTGTGAAATAGCCATGTTTTTCAAATGGAGATACTCCAAGTGCGGTATTAATTTAGGAATAACCTTTAGTGTATCTTCTCCAGCATAATAAAAATTTCCAACATCACACAACAAACCGATTGATATATTATATAAACTTACCTCTTCTAGAAAGTTAGACAGAAAAGACAATGTTCCCCTTGCCTGTGTCTGATCATTTTCTACAAGAATCCGAAGGTGTTTATCTCTCATTAATTCATTCAAGCTAGAAGCAATTTCCCGAGTAAAGCCCTGAAATTCGCCTACTCCAAATTTAATTCTGCTTGCTCCAAGAAGTTCAGCTTCTTTTATAAAAAGAGACAAGTTAGGGTTGAGTTGGCCCTGGCAGAACAAATCAGCCGGCACTGAATAAAAAACGATCAGACCTCTAGACCTGGCAGCTTTACCACTGGCCATTAATTCATCTCCCAAATTGATAAAAAACTCCCTACGAAGTTCTACACCATCAAAACCGTGATCCGCAATCATTTCAATCAAATGTTCCTGAATAACGTTTTGATTTTGAATATAGGTTTGATAGGCCATTGTGTTTAAAAATATTTTCCTCATATAACCTCTTCTAACTTTTGCATCTTATAAAATGAAATATCCCATGACTTAACGTAACCTATTTCATTTTTAAGGCCAAGTTCTATTTAATTCTTCCGGTCTCGAACCAACCGAAACTTTTTCACCATTTGTAATAAAAGGTCGTTTAATAAGCATCCCATTCTCAGCTAGCAAATCCATAATTTCTGATTCCGACAACTGATCAATTGTTTCTTTTAATCCTAGTTCTCGATATAAGGCTCCGGAAGTATTCATAATTTTTCTTCGATTATCAGGATACAAACTTAAAGCTTGACTAATTTCTTCTATAGTAGGTGGATGCTCTCGAATATCAATTATTTCATCAAAAAGGTAGCCTTTATTCTGCAATGCTTTTATGACTTTTTGAGTTGTAGAACATTGTTTCAAACCATAAACTTTTAACTTCATCATTCTCCATCCTCCAATGACTTCTTCTAGTCTTAGCATACACCTTTTAAAAGACATTTACATCTTTTACACTAATTCCTTCACTTGCAGGCCCCTCAAAAGTCACTTACAATAAATCTATCGAAAGGTGGAATTACATTGAATTATATTGATTTACATTGCGATACTCTCATGATGACATGGCAAGAAGAAGCAGGAGAAAACATTATAAAAAACCAATCTTTTGCCGTTGATTTTGAACGACTGTCAAAAGCAGGAGCTTATGCCCAATTTTTTGCTATTTTTATGCTTTATCCTGAAATTTTTGAAGAAATCAAACGGCCAGTAATAAACGATTGGGAATACATTACTAGTCTTGTTCAACAACTAAACAATGGTCTTAAGCAAACAGAAAAAGTCAAATTAGCAAAAAGCTTTCAAGATTTAAATGATAATCTTAATCATAATATCGTTTCTGCTTTTTTGACCTTAGAAGATGGCCGTCCCTTAGAATCTGATCTAAATAATCTCTATCGTTTATATGATCTAGGTATACGACTGATCACACTTACCTGGAACTTTGAAAATTCTCTCGCCTATCCCAATTCAAAAGATCCTTCAATAATGAATAAGGGGCTTAAAGCATTTGGCTTTGAAGTCATGGAAGAAATGAATCGACTTGGAATGATCATTGATGTCAGCCATTTATCTGATGGCGGTTTCTTTGATTTGATCAAGCACTCTAAAGATCCTATTATGGCCTCACACTCTAATGCTAGGAGCTTATCTAATCATCCCAGAAATTTGACCGATGAAATGATTTATTTGCTAGCAGACAAAGGTGGTATTATGGGACTTAATTTCTGCTCCTCTTTCCTATCGGCCGACCAGGACTGCAATGTTTCAAGAATCGATGACATGGTGAGACATTTAAATTACATAAAAAAACTCGTAGGAATTGAAGTTCTCGCTCTCGGAACGGATTTTGAAGGCATCACTTGCCAGCTAGAAATTGACTCCACCGATAAATTAGACCTTCTGTTTAAACGATTAGATCATGAAGGTTGGACTAGCCAAGAAATTGAAGATTTTGCCTATGGAAATGCTTTACGTTTTATCAAAGAAGTTCTATAACTCAAAACGGTCTTAGCCAGTAAATGGCAAGACCGTTTTTTCTTGAAAAAAATTTATTTGAAAGCTTCTGCCAACAATTCTATCGCCTTTTTACGATTATTGAATCCTGGCATCAAAGGGACTAAAAGCAATTCGTCAGCTTGCAGTTGATTAACATAGGATTTCAACTGCGCAGTCACACTCTCTATACCGCCAACAACGCTTCGAATACGATTGCGAGTGATTGCCTGACGATCAGTATCCGAATAGTTAAAATGCCTAGCTGTTTCAATAGATGGAAATTGCTTTAGTTCAGAAAAATTATCCAAACCGAGTAACCATAAATCCAGTGCTTCAGCAAAGGCTAAACCCTCGTCCTCTGTTTCCGCTACTGCCAAAAAAGGTGCAACGCTAACGATTGGCTCTGTCATAAAAGCTGAAGGCTTAAATTCATCTCGATATACTTGACAGGCTTCAATTCCTACTTGCAATCGATCTTTACTCGCATAGGGGAAAACACCAAAACAATAGCCTAGCCCCAAACGTGCAGCGATTCGAGCGGACTTGACACTCGATGAAAGTAACCACATTTGAGGACGGTGTTCAATAACTGGATTAGCCGCTATTCCATGCTGAGCATGATCTTGATCAAGTGAATCTGTAAGAAAAGCCTGAATGTCTACTATCTTTTGTTCATAATTCTGCTTGAAAGACTTATCTTCATTTAAAGCTGCATACACTTGGGAAGTTCCTCTGGAATTTCCCATACCAAGATCCACTCGATGAGGATAATAAGCTTCTAAGATGCGAAAATTTTCTGCTACCTTCAATGGGGCATAATGAGGCAACATCACTCCCCCAGAACCAATTCGAATTTTTTCCGTATGAGCTAACAATTTCATCATCAATAACTCCGGCGAAGAGGAGGCAAAAGCAGGTACATTATGATGCTCCGCTACCCAGAAACGCTCATATCCCAAACTTTCACAATATTGGGCTAACTTGATAGTATTGTTTAGGGCCTCCTTCGAACTAGAGCCTTCATCTATTTGAGCATAATCCAATATCCCTAATTTAACCATTCAGTTCTCCTAACTATTCAACTGTTTCAGGAATTTCTAGCAGAAAATTAATAAACTTTTGATTGTCCATCTTTGCAATATAATCAGCTAAAGAAATTTCTTTTAAAGCTTGCTCAATATCTTCCTTGCGTAATCTCGTACCTTGCAAAATATCTTCCACTTCTTTTATAGGTTTAACGGCAAAAAAATCACCATTAATTTGAATCGCATCAATTACAGCATTTTTTACAGTCATCCCTACATGAAGCGTTCCAACTCCTTCAAAACGTTCATTTACCTGATATTGAAATTCTTTAAAGCGTCCATAATTCCAATCCCAGTTATTATATGTTTTATTAGCAATAGCATCAATTGCTAACCAATCCTCTTCTGTCAGCTCGTAACGCTTCGCTTGACTTAAATCCTTAACCTCTAATAACTCTTTTAAGATAAAATCAGTAAATTCTTCTACTGTAATCTCTTTATATTCATCAGCTAAGGCTGCACGTAGTGTCCCAACACGGGCTCTTACTGACTGTATCCCATGCGATTCAATCTTTTTCTTATTCGGTTTAAGAACAATTTCCATCACTTCATAATTTGGTTCCAACAGCAAAGAGAATCCTGCATAAACACGGCCTTTTACAACCGTCATGGCCGCTCCAGAAATTTTCTGACCATTCAATGTTAGATCATTTCGACCTTCTTGTTCTAATCCTTCAACACCTAATTTTCCTAGTACTTCTACAATAGGTGCGTATAATTTCTTATAATTGCCAAAGATATCTTTCTCATTATCCGAATTAAACAAAAAACAAAAACTCATATTTCGATCATCCAGATAAATAGCTCCTCCACCTGTTTCACGACGAACTAAACCGATATTATGCTCATCCATATAGGGTTGGTTTACCTCTTCATAGGCATTCTGATACAAACCAATTTGAACAGAAGGATTTACCATATAAGGAAATACAATATCTTCTTCTAAAAAAATATTATCACGTACATAAGCTTGAATGGCCATCGTAGTTCCTTGATCATATACCCATTCACCATTACGTTTTGGTTCAATTAAGATCATTTTATTCTGCTCCTTTATAATAATTCTACAATACCACTTAAAACATCTGAAATATCTTCATTAATTCTCACAGATTGGGCTTTTATTTCTCCTGGAATTCTATAGGGCTTTTGATTCATCGTCACATATAAGGCATTAGGATTAGTTGCAGTCCACTTCTGAAAAGGCTGACGAATGAACTGAGGTGTAGTATGACCCACCCCTATCTCAAGATAAAGAAGCTTTTGATCCTGATACTTGTCAAGAAAAGATTGATAACAGTTGTTTTGCTGATGCCAATCTCTATCTTCTACCATTCCTCTCACTGCATCTCGTTTGTTTACTTCTAGAGGTGCTCCACATTCTGGACAATAAGGAACAAGTTCCTCAGGGATTTTCAAATCTTCTTGTTCTAAAACCATTCGCCTGATTAGATCTTCATCCTGGTAGGTTTGCTGATGACAAAAAGCTGAACACTGCCACAGACCATATTCACCCTGAATTCTAAAAACCTTATCCATCTCATAGTCGGCTGCATAGAAAGCATTATCTGCATTTGTTGTAATAATATGATACGTTTTATCTTTTAAAATTTCTTTCAGATCAAGATAGGCTTGCCCTACCGGTTGATCAAAATAATTCAAAAGTGCAAAGCGACTCTGAAAAGCCCAGTATTCTCGCCAATCTTCAAACTCGGATAAAAAAGCTTGCAACATGTCGTAATAACCATATTTTTCAATAAATTCAGGAAATGCCTGTTCAAACCTAGAACCAACATATGTAAATCCTGTCGCTGCAGACATGCCTGCTCCTATTCCTACAACAACCGCTTCAGCCTCTTCGATTAAACCTTTTAGCTGTATCGTTTGACTGTCTTGACCCTCTTGATATTGCCAAATCGTTTCTGACATTCTTTATTTCCCTTCATCACTTAATAATTCTGAGTAAAGATGATAATCTAAATCTTTAAACACATTAAAAATAACCTTCAAGTTAGAACCGTTATGACTTAAATATTCTTTGACCATTCTAATTGCGGTTTCAGCTGCTAATCGATTGGGATAATTAAATTCTCCTGTAGATATGCAACAAAAAGCTATCGTAGTCAATTGCTCTTGATCAGCTAATCGCAAACACTCTTGATAAGAAGACTCTAGCAAAGCCTGTTTAAGAGGAGTAACACCTCTCTGATCAATAAATGGTCCTACTGTATGAATCACATATTTAGCAGGCAAGTTAAAAGCAGGCGTTAATTTAGCTTTCCCCATCGGTTCTCGTTTACCTTGATCTTCTATTAGCTCATGGCAAGCTAGGCGTAGCTGGATACCAGAACGAGTATGTATAGCATTATCAATACAATTATGATTAGCTTGAGTACACCCTAGCATGTCAGAATTGGCTGCGTTTACAATTGCATCCACTTGCAAAGTTGTAATATCTCCTTGCCATAAATATATCTGATCCGCTATTGGTTGTAGTTTATTAAGTCCGGTTATCTGGCGGCCATTCAAAAGCGTTTGCAGTACCTGATCTTGAATTTCTAAGAATTCTTCTCTCGCCACAACGGGCGGTCTAACATTACAATATCCTCGAAAAATTTCAAATTTATCTGATATAGTCTGATTGGGATATTCCTCAAAGTGAGCCTGCATATGAGGCATCTCTTCTGATAATTCTTTAATTAAAAAATCTAGCTGTTCTTCTAATGCCATACAAAGCTCCTTCTAATGGCGAATAAGGATTATAGTGCTAAACATTAGCAACCATAATCCTTATTATTTTAATTATTTCACTTACGCTTCTTCCAAAGCATCAAATTCAGCAGCATCTACCTCTACTAATCTCACTAACCAATTTTCCTCTTTTTTTGCAGAGTTAAGTAACGTTGGATTAGCAATTACCGCTTCATTACGTTCTGCTACTTTCCCTGAAATTGGACTTGTAATCTCAAGAACCGTTTTTGAGGCTTCTAAATTGGCAATTCCTCCATCTTTTTCGATGTTATCTTCTTCAGAATACTCAACAAAGCCTACAGTCCCAATATCATCCTGCAGTTCCGGAGTCATACTAATGGTATATTCATTACCATTTTGTTCAATAAACAAAAAATTTCCACGTTTCATCATATCGTTATACCTCTTTCATCACTTTATGTTACAAAAATAAACTCTCTAAATTAGTTTATCAAAGTTTGTGAAATTTTGCTAGATATAATCTTCTCTTCTTTCTAGTCATCATAGAAACGACGATTCTTATTACTAGTATTATAAAAAGTAAAGCCTTGACCAATAACTTCTTGAACATCGGTCACCGTAATAAAGGCATTAGAGTCAATTGCTGAAATCATGCGCTCAATTTTAATGACTTGAGGGCGAGACACTACAATATAGAGCACTTCTCGCTCAGCTCTAGAATAATAACCATAGGCCTTGAAGACTGTAATCCCTCGATCAATACTCTCAATAATCATTTTAGCAATGGGTTCCGGATTCTCAGTAATAATCATCATTGATTTTCGCTGACTAAAACCAACCGTTACTAACTCTAGGGCTTTCGAAGTTAAAAATTTCATAAAGATGGTAGCAAAAGTATTCTCTGCACCAATCACAAATGATGAAGCCAATACAATAGACATATTCAATATAAAGGTCCCCGTCGCAAAATTTAAACCCGTATATTTTTTTAAAATCATTGCAATAATATCAGTCCCTGCTGAAGACCCGTGCCCCTTAATAATCATCCCCAAGCCTATCCCCATCACTATCCCTCCTGCCATTGCAGAAATAAGGATATTATCTGATATGAAAATCGGTGGAAAAACAGTATTCAAGGCCCAAGAAGTAACCAACATTGCATAAATAGTAAAAACTAATGTTCTCATATCTAAAAAACGATACCCAATCGCTAAAATAATAGCATTCACAATTAAATTAGTCGTTCCTGTTGGTATTTCTTTTAAATAATAGAAAATAATGGCAATCCCAGCTACCCCACCATTACCAAAATGATTTGGCAGAACAAAACTATTGACTCCCGCTGCATACACAATACATCCCAAAGTCACCATCACAATTGAATAGGCAATTGCCCATGGCTTTAGGGCTAGATTTAAATTTGGAACCCAAGAACTCATCCTAATCTCCTTATATGATATTTATATAGCTTATTATAGACCTTCCAATACAAAAATAAAGCTGTCTCACGCTTAAATTCATATGAGAATTATCTAAAAAAAGCTAGTATATTGATACTAGCTTCTTAGATACTTATTCAACTGTCACAGACTTAGCCAAATTCCGTGGCTTATCTACATCTAATTCACGATCCAAAGTAGCAAAATAAGCAATTAATTGCCCTACAACAGCTGTTACGAGTGGGGTTAAAAGTGCATGAACATCTTCAATAACAAAGTCATCTTGTTCTTTAAATAACTTTTTCATCGAAATGACCATATTTAATGCCCCCCTAGCCTTTACCTCTTCAATATTTCCTCTGGTGTTAGCTGCAGTACTCTCATCGGTCATAATAGCTATTACTGGGGTCCCTTCTTCTATCAAAGCAATCGTTCCATGTTTTAATTCTCCTGATGCGAAAGCTTCGGTTTGAATATAGGAAATCTCTTTTAATTTCAATGCAGCCTCTAAAGCAACATAATAATCCACATATCGCCCGATATAAAAAGCATTGCGACTTTTTTTCAAAGAGCTTTGTACCCAGGTTTGGAGCTTCTCTTTTTGACTTAGGACAGACTCTATTGCATGCGCACTAATGCTCAACTCATGACCTAAGTCGATCTTATCATTATCAGCAATCCGATTTGCCAATATAGCAAGTATTGTAATTTGAGCGGTATAAGCTTTTGTTGAAGCAACTGCTATTTCTGGTCCTGCGTTCAATAATAAAGTATAGTCTGACTCTCGAGATAAAGTAGAACCTTTTACATTAGTAATCGTTAAGGTTGGATAAGCTAACTGTTTCACTTTCACTAATGCTTGACGACTATCAGCCGTTTCTCCTGATTGAGAAATAAAAATGAAAAATGGCTTTTCACTCAAAAGAGGGGGATGATAAGCAAATTCTGAAGCCAAATGAACTTCAGTAGCGATTCCTGCTAGTTCTTCAAAAAGCACCTTTCCAATTAATCCTGCATGATAAGAAGTACCACATGCCAAAATATACAAACGATCAGACTTTCTAATAGCTTCCAACATTGGAAGATCCAGATCCCACTCTCCTGCTTCATTTTGATAGGCTTGAATATTTCGTCTAATTACTGCCGGCTGCTCATCAATTTCTTTAATCATATAATAAGGATAAGTTCCTTTATCTAAATCATTATGATCAATCTCAGCTTGATAAGAGTCTCGTTTAACAATACTTCCATCTAACCTTTCAAGCATCACTGACTCTCGGGTCAACGTAATAATTTCACCATCTTCGATCTCTAAATATTCATTAGTAGCTTCAATTGTGGCCATTGCATCAGAAGCAATAACATTAAAGTCATCTCCTATTCCAATAAGTAGAGGAGACTTACTTTTTGCAGCATATAAAACTTGAGGATTTTCAATATCCATTAAAGCAAAGGCATAAGAACCATGAATTAAAGAAAGCGTCTTTTTAAAGGCATCCTTTGTTTGCATATTATCTTCCAACACAAACTTTTCAATCAAGGCAACAATAACCTCCGTATCTGTTTGTGATTTCAAACGAATATCTGGTAAATATTTGACTTTCAATTCCTGATAGTTTTCAATCACTCCATTATGTATTAAGGTAAAACGTCGCGTATTGGATTGATGAGGATGTGCATTCTCGGTCGAAGCAGCTCCGTGTGTTGCCCATCTTGTATGACCAATTCCTACACTCGCCTCACTATCAAAATTTACGATTTCTTTCAGTTTTGCAATTGGTCCTTGCGTTTTGAATAGCTGAGCATTTCCCTTTTGATCGCTGATAAAAATGCCAGCAGAATCATATCCACGATATTCTAATTTTTCTAAACCCTTTATTAAAACTTCTTGTACATTACAATTTGCTTGTCCAATAAATCCTACAATTCCACACATAAATTAACTCCTCATTTCCGAAATAAATTTATGCTTTCAATGCTGAAATAGCCTCTGTCTTAGTCTTTACAAACTAATTTTGTTCTATTTCTGTAGACCGCATAGCCTTGAGCCATCCGCCGAATCTTTCGATAAGCTCATTCCTCGTCACCTAATAAACTTCATAGGCCTGGCGCTATCCTATTTCCCTCCTATATTTTTTCTGAAAGCTTTTTTAATTTACACTAATCAAAAAGTCTTGTCAAAGAATGTCTAAAAAAAAATAAGGCCAAGCCTTATTTTTTAATTATTTATTTTTTTGAGGACGGTTGTAGAATATGCCGACACCTCTATTTGTTGAACGGCTGTATATTTTTTATTACCTTGCAAATCTACTACTCCATCTTCTACTAATACGTAATAATCTCCTCGTTTGATATTAAAATGAATCGGCTCGCGATTACCATTAAAAATTAGTAATAAATCATAACCTTCTCCTGCATAACGTAATGCTACGATCAAATCATAAGCCTGAATAATTTCTGCTGTTTGATGAATTTCTTCAAAAGTGGTCTGACGAAGCAGTGATTCCTGCTTTCGTAATTGAATAAGCTGTCGCGTGTATTCTACCGTATGTTGATACTTTTGAGGCCTATCCCAATCAATTTGATTAATCATATTAGGACGGTTATAGCTATCTCGAATTCCAAACTTGGTTCGAAGGAATTCCTGTCCAGCATGAATAAATGGGATTCCTTGAGCTAACAATACAAGGGATAAAGCTAATTCCTGCTGTTTAATAATAATATCTTTTGCAAGAAAAGGATCTGCCTTTACGAGACGATCATACAGAGTATAATTATCATGAGCTTCGCAATACTGTACCACTTGATTTGGAGCTGAAAATAGATAAGAATCATAATGAGCCAGAAGGTTGTTCACTAATTTCTCTTCCATATACCAAGCACCATTAATAAAACCTCTGGCCTCCGCATCAAAGTCATTCCCTTTAATTGCCTCACGAATCCCATCATTAAATTGTCCTATTCTCGGCATCCCTTTAGCATTTAAACTATTTGCTTGCTCCTCAGTCGGAAGTGGAGTATACATATTCCACCCTTCACCAATGATAAGAATTGAAGGATCAATTTCATCCAGAAGCTCTCTTACCTGATTCATTGTCTGAAGATCATGAATTCCCATTAGATCAAAACGAAATCCATCAATTTGATATTCTTCTGCCCAAAATTTAATACTATCAAGAATGTATTTACGCATCATTAAACGTTCTGAAGCTGTATCATTCCCAACTCCTGTACCGTTTGTTAACTCCCCATCTCTATTATAGCGAAAATAATATTTAGGAACTGTCAATTGAAAAGCATGCGATTCCACTTCATAGACATGATTAAAGACGACATCCATGATCACTCTTAATCCTTTATCATGAAAAGCTTGGATCATCGACTTCAATTCTGTTATCCGGCAAAAAGGATCATAAGGATCCGTTGCATAAGAGCCCTCAACTGATTGGTAATTTTGCGGATCATAACCCCAATTATATTCTAGTGGGTTTTCAATCGTCTCATCAACTGTCTGAAAATCAAAAATTGGTAATAATTCAACATGAGTGACACCAAGACTCACAATATAATCCAAACCGGTTGCAAGACCCATTTTAGACTGAGTTCCTGACTCTGCTAACCCCAAAAATTTCCCTTTATGGTTAATGCCACTATTTTTTGCGATAGTCAAATCTCGAACATGCACCTCATAGATCACCGCATCTAACGGATTAGAAAAAGCAGGCATTCTCTCTCCCCAATTTGAAGGATCTGTCCTGCTAAGATCCACCACCACTGATCTCCTACCATTTACTGTGACTGCCTTTCCATAGGGATCAACAGTTTCATTCACTTCTTGTTCAGCAAAAGTTAATCTATAACGATAGGTTAAACCATGTTGATCGCCATCCAACTTGGCCTCGAAAATACCCACTTCCTGCTTCCGAAACATTTGAATTTGTCTTTTGGGACGACCGTAATATCCTTCAAAGAGAACCAATTCCACACTTAACGCAGTTGGAGCCCATACTCTAAAAAGAGTATATTGCTCCTGATAAAGAGCCCCCAAAGCTCCATCATAATAAAATTGGTCTAATTGCATTGGTTCGTGTACCAATATATTCACTTCCCTATTCAATGTTGTCTTTCTCATTATAAATAAAAAAAAAAGCAATAGCGAGCGATTTTCGCTTGCTATTGCGAATTACACAATAATTTGTCAGTGAATTCTACTATTTAGTTATTTTTAAATTTCTTACGATGGGACAATTGACAGTAACGCTCATACCAAATATCAATGAAGGCAGGATTAAAAGGTCCCTTTCCTTCTTCAATCCAGCGAACAAGTTCTTGAATATTATATTTCAAAATCCGATCAATCTCTGGTGGGTAATTATAACGTTTACTGTGAATTTCATACTCATCAAGATCAAGAAGACGCTTCTCTCCATCAGGAAACATCTTGATATCTAGATCATAATCAATATATTTTAATGCTTCTTTATCCAACACATAAGGTGATGCCAAATTACAATAATAAGTTACACCTCGTTTACGGATCATTGCCACAATGTTAAACCAAAAGTGCTGATGATAATAAACAAGTGCCGCTTCACGCGTCATCCACCTGCGACCGTCTGACTCAATCACTAAAGTATGATCATTACATCCAATAATTGACTGCTCACTTGTCTTTAGGACCATTGTATCGCGCCATGTCCGATGTAAAGATCCATCGTGTTTATAACTTTTAACAGTAATGAATTCACCTTCTCTTGGCTGCTTCATCACTGAACCTACTTTCTGTTGTGTAAATATACTAGCCTATCGGCTTTCAGCTTTTCCTAGAATATTATAGCATACTCCTTTATCTTTAGGGGAGCGAATTTAAAATCCTATACTAAATTGAATTCAAGCCAAAGTCTTTCAAACCAACAAATAATGAAGTAGCTGTTATAATAAGTACAAGTTCATTCTAGAAAGGAAGATATCATGTCCTCAACAACTACTCATACTCAAGGCCTCGAAATTGGCATTTATACCCTTGGCGACCATATTCCTCATCCTCTCACAGGTGAGCGTATTTCCCAAGAACAGAGAATTAATGAGATAATTCGCTTTGGAATAGAAGCTGAACAAGCTGGACTAGACCTCTTCTGTGTTGGGGAAAGTCACCAATCCTATTTCATTAGCCAAGCTCATACTATTATTCTAGGAGCGATCGCCCAGGCTACTTCCAAGATCAAATTAGCCTCTGCCTCGACCATCATTTCTACAGCAGATCCTGTTCGTATTTTTGAAGACTTCGCAACACTTGATCTGGTTTCAAAAGGACGTATGGAAATTATTGCTGGACGTGCTTCAAGAGTCGGTTTATTTGATCTTTTGGGATATGATGTTCGAGATTATGAAAAACTCTACGAAGAAAAATTTGAATTACTTCGTTTAATAAATAATGAAATGATTGTTAACTGGCAAGGCGAGTTTCGTCCCCCTCTCGAAAATGCCTCAATCTTACCTCGTCCATATCAGAACCGAAAGCTCCCAATCTGGCGAGCTGTAGGTGGGCATCGAGCATCTGCTATTCAAGCTGGACGTCAAGGAGCTCCTATTTTTCTGGCTCATCTAACAGGACCAGTAGATCTCCATTTAGCAAATATTAATGCCTATCGAGAAGCATTAAATGAGAATGGTTATAATAGTCAAGACTTTCCTATTGCTACCGCTGGTATGTTCTATGCGGCAGAAACTTCTCAAAAAGCACGACAAGAAGCTTATCCTTTTATCTCAAAAGGCTTCATGTTCTCAAATGGCCAAACTTTTCCTAAACGAGCCTTTGCTCAATCTGAAAAACTCAACGACATATTAAATATTGGGTCGTCCCAAGAAATCATTGAAAAGATTCTCTACCAGTACGAAAGCTTTGGTATCAGCCGTTATATCGCTCAAATTGACTTTGGTGGTGTTCCTTTCGAAAATTTGATGAACAATTTAGAATTTCTTGCTTCTGATATTCTGCCAGCCATTCGTCGCTACACCAAACAAAAAGTTTCCGATCAAATTGAACCTGACCAACACGAAACATTCAAAGAACAAGTTCAATTATTGACACAGGAGGAAAACTAATGAAAATTGTTTTATTATCAGGTTCTCGAATGGGTAGCAAAACGCGTCAAGCAATAGACCTAACCCATCAATTAATTCAAAACCAATATGAAGAAATTCACGTTGACTTAATCGATTTAGCCGAAAAAGAAATTGATTTCGCTGATGGCCACCATTATTTAGAATTAACAGGCGATGCTGGCCAGGTCACTCAGACCATTATGGAATCTGATGCTTTGATCATTGGTAGTCCAATCTTCCAGGCTTCTCTACCTGGTTCACTCAAAAATATATTCGACCTCTTACCACAAAATGCTTTAAGAGGAAAAACGGTAGGGATCGTTATAACAGCAGGGAGCCCCAAGCACTATCTCATCGCTGAATACCAACTAAAACCGATACTAACATATATGAAAGCCATGGTTCTTCCTTCATATGTCTTCATCGAAGAAACAGATTATGCTCAGGGGAAAATTATCAACCAAGATATTCACTATCGGCTAGAAAATCTCATCAAAGATACCATCTTATCAAACCAGGCTCTTCAACTAGCACAACAACAAGAAGAGGATACTTATGATTTCTAAATTTTGAAATATCAAAAAGTAGAAAAGACAGCTCGCCTCTAAAAATAATACCGACCACCAAAATTAGCCTCATACCTAACTTTGGTGGTCGATATTATTATTCACTTAACCTATCAAATAATTTTATCTGGAGCTTAGAAAGAGCATAATCTCCCAAGCTTAACGGATCTACCCATGTAAAACTTGAATCATTTATCTGCAGATAATCTAATAGTTCTTGACCACTGCCTTCAATTCTTACAGGCAGCACCGCTACTTGCCATTTACGATGGCTAAAGATATGCTGAATTGGCGTAGACAATTCCTTCATGGTTATTTCAAAATTATTCTTTAATTTTATTATTGCGTCCTCTTCTGCTACTATAGATTCCTCATCTAAATAGGTATAAAAAAAGGCTTCTTTAGTTTCTTTAGAATTATTTAAAGCCAAAAGATCCAATTGAACCAGCGGATAGTGCCAAAGTCCTTCTAATAGTTCCCCTACTTGATGCTGACGCATCAAATAATGACCACGGTTATTTTGGATTTGATAAGCTAACCATTCTTGCTGAAGTTGCTTTGTTTTTTTCTTCTTAACAGGATATAAATGACTTGTATGATTCTGATAAGACTGATCAAATTCTTTTAAAAAATGATTTTCCGGTCGATGGGCTGAAGGTGTCATAATCGTAGCCCCAACATCCATCAAAGCTTGATTAAAATCTCCAGGCCGATCCGGATCAATCAAGCGATCCAAAATATCTTTAAAGATTTTGCGACTTTTAGGTTGACTAATATCTTCTTCAATTTCAAAAAGTCTTGCGGTTACTCTCATCAAATTACCGTCAATTGCAGGTTCTGCAATATTATAAGCCATCGAAGCAATGGCTGCTGCAGTATAGGGACCTATCCCTTTTAATGTTAAAAGCTCTTTCATATTATTAGGCATCTGCCCCTCATAAAGTTCCACGATTTGTTGAGCAGCGATTTGCATATTTCTAACACGTGAATAATAACCTAAGCCCTGCCAAAGATTCAATAAATCCTCCGTTGGGTAAACAGCTAAATCTTTTATGGTGGGTATTTGTTCGATAAAACGTTCATAATAAGGAATCACTGTGGAGACTTGAGTTTGTTGTAACATAATCTCACTTACCCAGATCTTATAAGGATCTTTCGTCCTCCTCCATGGCAAATCCCTTCCCTCCTGATCATACCAATTCAATAGTTTTCTTCTGAAGTCATTCACCTGTTGATCGGACCAATTAAAATACTGTTTATTTATGGACAATAATCGTTCATTCCTTTGCATTTCTAATCTATTTAATCTCTTCTATATGATCTTCTAACCAGTATTGAATCTCTTGATAATCAAAGCCTTTTCTTTGTAAATCCTGGCTTAGTTTGTATTTCAGATCAAAACCTTGGTATTTTCGAGCTTTTCGAGCTAACAATTTCTCAGCCTCAACTTTCAATAAATCTTTCTCATGGCTTTCATCTTGTTCGATTTGATAATCGTTCAAAAACGTTTGAACAAATTCTTTAGGATAACCTTTCTGAATCAGATAACTTTGTAACTTTATTTTCTGCATTTTAAAGGGTAATTTTGCTTTTCTTTGAATAAATTTTTGACTGAGAGTTTCAATATTTTTTATCATCATTTCTTCTGTATAAATTTGTAGAATATCTTCTATTAAGAATTCATTCAAACCCTTTTTTAATAGCTCAAATTTTATATTGGTTGGGCCCTTATAATTAATAGTCGCTTGTGTTCTAGTGAATGCTTCTCCAAAAATCTTATCATTAACTAAATTTAGCGATATTAATCGCTCCAAAACAGAGTCTACTAGACTCTCTGCATTGAAAGTTTTCTCGTCTTGAACTTGAGGGAAATCTTGGGCTTCTACTAGTTGGACATTGTGCTCTGTGTTCATTTTATTCACAAGAGAGTTAGTTGTTCTAGATTTCATAGCTTTAGGCTCTGTGTCTTGAAGGGTACTTAGGTTAAACCAACTTATTTCTTCCTTTTCTAATTGTTGCTTTATATACTGACGCACCTCCAACTCAGATTTTAAACCATGAGATAAATAATTGAGTGCTTTATGGTAAACTGACTGCTCATATTCTGATTTTTGAATATTATAAATATCATTCTGGTTAAGCTCTTGCCCTTTTCGCAAATTAAAATTTATAAGAACTTGTTCATCAACGCCAAATGCAAATTGATTATTTAAAAAAACAGAATATCGTTGTGGATTCTTTTTTTGTCTTTCTATTTTAGATATTTGCATTCTAATCACCTCACCCATCTATTGTACCATTATAACTTATGATAAGCTGCTAGTGCCAAACTCCACTAATAAAAAAAGCTGTGATATAATATAAAGACCTCTGGCAACATTGTTCAGCAGGAAAATTGTTAGAATAAAAGGTGAAGCATGAAACAAAAAGAAAAAAGAATTCTACAATTAGCCACCCTCGCTGGACGCATCCTAATTGAAGCAGAAGCCGAGGGCTACCGTGTAGAAAGAACCGTTAAACAAATTTTAGAAAAAAGTCATTTAGACTACTCCGATGTTTTTTCAACAGCATCTGGACTTTTTCTCACCCTTGACAAGCGAGGAAATGATGAAGAAGATACAAATGAGGGAACCACTTTAGTTGTAAGAGTCAACCAACGGAAAAATCATATACAAAAGATTCATTATGTCAATGATATTACTTATCAATTTATTGCGGATACCATGTCAGTAGAAGAGGCGATCGATGCATTAAAATCCATAAAAGATATAGAATATACGGCCCATAATAATTTTATCGCCACTATCATCCTTGTCATGGCTTATATTATTCTACTAGGCGGCGGACCCGGTGATCTCGTACTCTCATTAATTCCATCTGCTGTTTTATTATTCTTTGAACTTTCGGAAGATGATTTTGGACTTAATAGTTTTTCTGTCAATGTTTTGACCACAACTTCTTTATCTTTTGTTTTACCTTTAATTACTGAATTTGTCACAGATGATTTCAATTTTAACATTGTAATTGCCGCAACTTTAATGCCCCTCTATCCTGGCACAGCCTTCACTTATGCTATTCGTGATATGCTTAAAAATGACTATTCAACGGCTATTACCAGAGCAGTCGATGCGATAATGAAAGCTTTAAGTTTAGCTCTAGGTGTTGCAGTTGGCTTAGCCTTATCATATGGAGTGATTAATTTATGGAACTAAAACACTTATTAATACAGTTATGTGCAGCTTATTTTGCTACAGTGGCAGCAGCCATTAATGTAAAGGCACCTAAAAAATATATATTTTGGGCTGGTATTCCTGGTCTGATTGCATATGGTATCTACCTTCTAGTTCTACCCTATAGCAATGTTTTTACTGCCACTTTTATTGGCAGTTTAATTGTGAGCATTATCGGACAAATAATGGCCAGAAAGTTTAAAACAGTTGTCAATGTTTTTTATATTCCTGCCTTCTTTATCTTTGTTCCTGGGATGGCAATGTACGAAACTGCTTACCACTTCATTAATAATGACTTAATCTCAGCTGGAACAGCTTTTTATAAAGCTCTGATTACTGCTCTTGCTATCGGTTTAGCTGTTTTTGTTATAGATTCTGCGATGGAAACATATAAATACCACCAAGATAAACGTCAACGTTCACAATTAAACGATCAATAAGGAGAGATTAATGAAGATTAGTAACCAAGTAAAACTTGACATACCCGTCTATGACGTCGTGAAAGACCACCCAGAATTGCTAGATGTATTAGTTGACTTAGGCTTCCATCCCCTTGCTAATCCTTCGCTCTTAAATAGTCTGGGGCGAGTAACCACGATTCGACAAGGGGCTCAACTAATAAAATTGCCACTAAACCATATTATCCAACACTTAGAATGGAACGGCTATGAGGTTATTCAATAAGAAAGGAAAGTGATCTGATGCACCAAGATAACAAGCGTATCTCAATCTTAAAAGACATTCTGCTTAGGCTTCACCAAGGAGCAGACCCTAAAACAGTTCAAGAAGATTTTAATCGTCATTTTACGGGTGTAAGTGCAATCGAAATCTCGATGATGGAGCATCAACTTATTTCAGAAGATAATGAGATCACCTTCGAGGATGTGATGAAACTTTGTAACGTTCATGCCAATCTTTTTAAAGGGGCTATCCATGATAATGACATAGCAGACGCAGATTTGCCTGGTCATCCTGTTCGTGTACTAAAAGATGAGAATTTAGCCTTTCAAGCAAGTCTGATGCGAATCAATCGACTCCTTGATAATCTAGAGGCTTCTCCACCTGCACAATGGGAAGACGGTCTTCTTGATGGCTTAAAGAAGCAAATGAAAATTTTAGGACAATTTAAACGGCATTATAACAGAAAAGAAGAAGTTATTTTCCCTATTATGGAAAGATATGGTCATAATGCACCGCCGAAAGTAATGTGGGGAGTAGACGATGAGATTCGCGATTTATACACCCAATCTTTAAAGAGTATAGAAGATTTACCTGATACCGATATTAAAGAAGTTAAAAGGAAGTTCCAACTTTTTGAAGTAGAATTTCGTGAAATGATTTTTAAAGAAGAAGCGATTCTAATTCAAATTTTACTCGAGATTCTAACAGAAGATGATTGGTTGACTATCGCAGAAAATTCAGAAGATTATGGTTACGCCATTGTAAAACCAACTGAAAAGTGGCAACCTAAACGTGAGAATTTAGAGAAAAGCGAGCCAGATAAAACCAACCCCATCAATCGAATCTTCGATGTAACAGATACGGATGATCAAAACATTAAAGTAAAGTTTGAAACCGGGTATCTAACCTTAAAAGAAATTGACCGGATTTTTGACCATTTACAGCTTGAAATAACTTTTGTTTCAAAAGATAATTTTTTTACTTATTTTAATAATCAAGTTGACCCTGAACCCAAGATTCTTCCTCGAAACACAAGTGCCATTGGACGGCATGTAGAAAAGTGCCACCCACCACGAGTAGTAGAAAAAGTAAAACGTATATTTGAAAATTTACAAAATAAAATAACTGATCGTGAAACAATGTGGTTCAGCCGAAATGGATTTTTTGCACTCATTATTTATCGAGGAGTTTATGATAAAGAGGGAGAGTTTATGGGGGTATTAGAAACGGTTCAAAATATCGAGCCCCTCTTTGAACTACAAAATCAACCTGATCAAAGACAAGTGTCTACTGATCGATCCGATACCTAATATCATTTTATTTATTCAATTCTCTTCAAAAGTTAGCTACTTTTCAGACTTTAGAATGAAGGTTCTCAGAAAAGGCATGCTATAATAAGTCTATACTATTAAAGGGGTGATTTGAATGAAGCAATGGCGTAAATGGTTAGTAATTTTTTCTTCAACAATCATTGTCATAACCCTCATTTTTATTATTAATCAACTAATCCAACTTTATCAAAACTTAGCGATGATCCACCCTTGGCTAGGAATGCTAGTTATTCTGGGACTCACACTTGCTTTACTCTATGTTATTTTTATCACCGTTAGAGGGATTCTACGACTTCCCAAAGAAATCGAGCTTGCTGATGGGGCTGAACCTGAAGAATATGCAAGTTATGTCGAACTATCACTTGTAAAATTAAAACATAACCCAACACTTAAAGAAATTGCATTCGATTGGGAAGCTATTAGTCATCTTCCTGAAGATGAGCAAATCCAACTAGCCCATCAAGAATTAAGGCAATTGAGTATTTTAGAAATCAAAGAACAAGCACAGACCGTATTTTTATCAACAGCTATTTCTCAAAATGGCGCTCTTGATAGCCTAACCGTTCTTCTAATTCTCACTAGAATGGTTTGGCGCTTAATAAATCATTATGACAAAAGGCCTACACTGGGTAAAATCTTATCAATCTACTCAAATGTTGCTGCTACTATTTTAATGGCGAGAGGCATTGAAGATCTTGATCTAATCGAGGCTCAAATGGAACCTTTGATTACTTCTATTCTCGGCGGAAGTCTCTTATCGATGATTCCAGGGTCCGTTAGCATCACTAATCTGATTGCCAATTCTATTGTTGAGGGATCAATCAATGCTCTCTTGACTTTGAGAGTTGGAATAATTACAATAGATTACCTTGGTACCTTAAAGGATTTAGATAATAACTATGTTAAGCGCTCAGCAACCTTAGAAGCGACCAAAATGCTAGGCTCTATTATCAAAGAAGGTAGTGTAAATGTGGTTCAAGTCATGATGAAATCAGTCAAAAATGCGGGTGTCCAATCAAGTCGAAAATGGAACCCCTTTACTAAATAAATTATATTACTTAAAAGTCAGTCAAATTAAGACTGACTTTTAATATTGTGCGTCTTTTTTATTAAATAATGCAACTTAATTCTTTATTTTACCAATTCTTATGTTATAATACAGTGTAAATTTATTGAAATTCGGAATGGGGTTGATAAAATGTCATTTACAAGCTTAAGTGGACTTGTTTCTGAAGCAAATGAAAATCAATTAACAATCTCTCAATTGATGATCAGAAATGAAATGGAATTAAGAGGAATTGATGAAGCAACATTAATAGAGCAGATGGGTGAACAGCTCGATGTGATGGTTAAGTCTGTCCGCAAAGGTACCCATGAGCTTACCATGTCCAAGACCGGTATTGCAGGTGGGGATGGCTATCGTGTCTTCCAATACCTTCAAAAAAACAAATCACTCGTCGACCCATTCACATTAGAAGTAGTAGCCAACGCCATGGCTGTTAATGAAGTAAATGCTTCTATGGGAAGAATCGTTGCAACTCCTACAGCTGGATCAGCTGGTATTCTTCCTGCTGTTCTCACACATATGTTAGATACAGGAAAATTTCAGAAAGAAGAACTGATTCGTGTGATGTTTACAGCTTCTGCCTTGGGCCTAGTGATCGCAAATCGAGCTTCTATTTCAGGCGCTCAAGGAGGTTGTCAAGCTGAAATAGGTTCAGCTACCGCAATGGCTGCAGGTAGCTTGGTTGAATTAAAAGGAGGAAGCCCTGAACAAGTTTCGAATGCTGTCGGATTAGCCCTTAAAAACTCTCTCGGTTTAGTCTGCGATCCAGTAGCTGGTTTAGTGGAAATTCCTTGCATTACCAGAAATGGTCTCCACGCCTTGACTGCTATGGCAGCAGCAGATATGGCCCTAGCTGGCGTTATTTCGATTATACCTTCTGATGAAGTGATTGATGCGATGGATACTATCGGTAATGAATTGCCAGAATCACTCAGAGAGACCGGTATTGGGGGGCTAGCAGGTACTCCTACTGGAAATAATATTAAAAACCAAGTGTTTGGGGATAATACAGAACTTACCAAAGATGTTGAAGTTGAGCTATCAGCCACAGGCGAGAAGATTCATGAAGATGGCGTTTCGGCTAACTATCAATCTAGTTTTGAAATCATTGGTCCAGTCATGGTAGGTCCATCCTCCTCCCATACTGCAGGAGCTGTAAGAATTGGAAATGTAGCTCGCCAATTATTAGGTGAAGA
The DNA here is from genome assembly GCF_015863205.1 of Facklamia lactis. Classification (GTDB taxonomy): domain Bacteria; phylum Bacillota; class Bacilli; order Lactobacillales; family Aerococcaceae; genus Facklamia; species Facklamia lactis. The sequence continues at coordinate 280,636 of NZ_JACBXQ010000002.1, forward strand.
ACCTGAAGAAGTAGTCTTCACGCTAATGGACTCATTTGCCAAGACTTATCAAGGGCATGGAACTGACTTAGCACTAATAGCAGGAGTATTGGGATATTCTACTCGTGATTCAGAGATTGCTGATATTCGTGAAATCGCAAAAGAACGTGGATTAAAAATCAATTTTCTTGAGCGACATTTAGGTAATTATCATCCAAATACGGCACGCGTTCATCTTTTTGGCCCGAGTCGCCATGTAACTATCATCGGATCATCGATCGGTGGCGGTAAAATCGAAATCAACAAATTCAATGAATATGATATTCAATTTTCCGGTGAACGTCCTACACTCATTATGCGCCATCAAGACCGAATGGGAACTATTTGTAAAATTGCTAGTTTTCTAAATGAACATAAAATTAATATCTCTTACATGACACATCAACGTCAAAAAATTAATGGTCCTGCCATTTCAATCTTTGAAATGGACCAGCCATTATCTGATGCCGAAATGAATAAGTTACTAGATAATTTTGACTTTATCGAAGAACTGCTAACGGTTTATGTCAAATAATATTTCTTATTTTAAAGCTCAAAAACCACTACTGCAAACAGTAGTGGTTTATTTTATAATGTTTTATTCCTCACGAATACGCTGTGACCTTAAAAAGGGACCATTTTTCTCTTCTACTAAAAAATGTACCGTTAAAAAGATTAAAGCAATCGCAATTGAACCCCATACTAAATCCGTTACTTCTTGCGAATAAATCAGCATTTTACGAGCAATGACAAACAAAATTAATTCAAGCATAGCTTTAGGAGAATGAAAGAGTAACATGAAGATCAATTCAATCCCAACAATCAACAATAAGGCATAACCCAAAAAATTCTGAAAAACTTCATAAGTTGCAAGAGCATCCGCTTCGATCATTAATCCATAGTACTTTATAAGATCAATAAACCCAACTAAAACACCTATAGCAATAGCCATTGCGATTGTTATCTCAATAAAGCGAGAAAAGCTTTCTAAGTATCCTTTAATCGTTTTCATAGGCTCATCACTTATTTAATGCAATGCCATCATTTTCCAAATATTCCACAACTACTGATGCCATTGCTTTTGCACAAACAATGAGAGCCTCTTCATTGATACGGAATTTTGGATGATGGTGTGGATAAACTTCTCCATCCTTCACCATTCCCCCAACATTAAAGAAACAAGCAGGTCTTTCTTGAGCATAATAAGCAAAGTCTTCTGATGGAGGGATTGGGCCTATTTCTTCCACTCCCGTTGCCTCTTCAATCTCAGTATTTTTTAAAACATGAGCTACAAAAGCAGTGGTTTCTTCATCATTATGTAAGACAGGGTAATCATTCTCGTAATTGAGTTCATAAGTGACCCCAAAAGAAGCCGCCATCCCCTCTAACTTAGCCCGAATTTCTCGTTCAATCACTTCGCGGACATTTTCAGACATTGCACGCACATCGCCTGTAATCTCAACAGAATCTTTTATAACGTTACCTGAGCCCTTTCCATCGAAATTACCAATCGTGATAGAGCCCGTTTCAAATGGATTAAGTGAGCGGCTCACAATTGATTGGACTTCAGTGACAAAGTAGGCACCCGCCACAATTGCATCCTTAGCGGTATGAGGTGAAGAAGCATGACCACCTACGCCTTGTATTTTTACATGGAAATTAGCTCTACCTGTCTGAAAATTCCCAGGACAATAAACAATTTTACATGTTTCTAAATCAGAGATAATATGTATCCCAAAAACATGGTCTACTCCATCAAGGGCACCATCAGCGATCATTGGTTTTGCTCCACCTGGGGCTACTTCTTCCGCATGTTGATGTAAGATCACAATCTTGCCTTTTAATTGATCCTTCATTTCGATTAGAGTTTCCCCTAAAATAAGCATGTACGCAGTGTGACCATCATGTCCACAAGCATGCATTACACCCTCCACTTTTGAAGAAAAAGGTTCTCCGGAATCTTCTTGAATAGGCAAAGCATCAAAATCTGCTCTAATCGCAATGGTTTTTCCCGGATTTCCCGAATCAATGGTAACTACCACACCATTGCCACCAACACCCGTTCGAACATCCGCTTCTTTATCCTGATAAAAATCTGCAATATATTTAGCAGTATTTTTCTCTTGAAACGATAATTCTGGATGTTCATGTAAATAGCGTCGAATTTCAATAATTTGCTCTTCTTTGTCCTTTAATCGTTTCAATATTTCATTTTTTACATCTGTCATTTCTTCGCCTCCCTATTAGCTCATTCAATTTTACTAACCGCCATGTATCTAGGAATTAAATTATAGCAATTTCTCAGATAAATTTCATTAGTTAACCTTATCTTTATATAACAAAATAAATCAAAAAGATTATCATAACAAGTAATATCCCAATGAGAAGATTTTTCATTCACTAATAAAAACACTTTTTTTAGAAAATTGATGCTATCTAAAATTAAACCGTACTAGAGACTTTCTTTCCCTAGTACGGCTTAAGCTATTCAGAAATCCTATTTCCTTCTGCATCATAAAGGATATTCCTAGCTGGAACCCCCACTGCCGTCGCATAAGGAGGAACATCCTTTAAAACAACAGCCCCTGCTCCAATATGCGCATGATGTCCAATCGTGATGTCGCCTAAGATAGTAGCTCCTACACCTATAACTACATCATCTTCCACAGTAGGATGACGCTTAGCTCCTTTATCTGCACTCAGCCCTCCAAGTGTCACGCCATGATAAATTTTAACACGATTACCAACAATCGCGGTTTCACCAATGACAATGCCCATTCCATGATCAATAAAGACCAAATCTCCAATTTGAGCACCTGGATGTATTTCGATTCCTGTTTCCCTTCTAGCTTCTTCAGAAATTAAACGAGCTTGATAATAGTTTTCCTCTAAATAGGCTGCTTGAGCCTTGACATGGTATTGTCGAACCTTTAAACCTGGATAAATCATCGCCTCTTCAACAGAGTGGCAAGCTGGGTCCTCCTGAAAAATATATTCTGCTTCTTTAATCCAATAGGATAAATCTTTATTCGTTTTCATTAAATAAGCCAGTAGAAAGATAACGTTCACCTGTATCAGGCAAAACAGTTACTACTTTCTTTCCTTTACCTAATTCTTTCGCTAATTTCTTAGCTGCGCAGTAATTTGCACCAGAAGAAATTCCAGATAAAATGCCTTGATTCTTGGCTAATTCTTTCATATGAGCAATGGCATCTTCATTTGAAACTAAATAAATATCATCAATGTTATTGTCTTGATAAATTTCAGGGATAAAGTTTGCCCCAAGGCCTTGAATTTTATGAGAGGCTGCCTGACCTTTAGAAATTAAAGGAGAAGCTTCTGGCTCTACAGCGATGATTTTTATGTTAGCATCGCGCGATTTCAAGACATTCCCTACCCCTACAATAGTTCCAGAGGTTCCAATTCCAGCTACAAAACCATCTACTTGTTCTAAGTCTTTCAATATTTCTTGTGCAGTCGTTTCTTCATGGGCTTGAATATTTGCTGTTTGAGCGAACTGACCCAAAATGGGTGCATTCAATTCTTTTGAAAGCTCTTCAGCTTTCGCTTTTGCTGCTTTCATCGCTCCATCCGCAGCAGGAGTTAAGACCAGTTCAGCTCCATAAGCGGCCATTAATTGACGGCGCTCAACTGACATAGAATCAGGCATAACAATAATTACTTTCAATCCTAATGCCGCACCTGCCATTGCCAGACCAATTCCTGTATTGCCTGATGTGGGCTCTATAATTGTGCCGCCTTCTTTTAATTCTCCTTGCTCCATCATTGCTTTTAGAATATATTTTACTGGACGATCCTTAACCGATCCAGATGGGTTAGATCTTTCTAACTTAACATAAATTTCTGCACTTTCTTCAGATAAACCATTAATTTTAATTAAGGGCGTATTCCCGATCGCTTCTACCACGTTATTATATAACATTTACTTACCTCCTAAATTGTAGTACACGTTATTCTAACATTTATGAGAGTAAGATTAAAATCATTTACCTCATTATTGAGATAATTTCAACAACATCTTATACCAATCAAGACCTCCCAAGCGAGAATCCGATAACCCTTGATTTTCAAAACCAAAATGTTCGTAGTAATCAATAAGATAATCACGGCAAGTAAGAAGAACTCCCTCTTGTCCGCGTTCTTTGCATATCGCCAACTGATAATTCAAGAGTCCTCTTCCAATGCCTTGACTTTGATAGTTTTGATCCACTACTAACGATAGGAGGATCTCCCAAGGTCCACCTTCCTTATGCAAGTTCGTCCCCAAAAACATCTCATCCTTTAAATGCGCTTCATAAGAAGAAAGTCCTTCAATAAAACCGATTACTTTTCCCTCTTTATCTGCTACAAATATATGACCTTTTTGCTGGATGAGTTTCTGTGAAAAAACGTCCTGACTAGTTGCGACCCCTTCTCCAAAATTATCCATTTCAATTCGAGAAATTTCTTGTAGATCATCAATCGTTGCTCTTCTTATCTGATACAATGTTGCTCCTCCTTATATTCTGGAATGCCATGTAGATGGACTCAATAAAATAATCATAGGAATAATCTCAAGCCGACCGATCAACATCGTTAGCCCAAGTATCAAAGTATTAAAATTGCCATAATTGGAATAATTCGCTGTAGGTCCTACTTCTGCTAAACCTGGTCCAATATTATTAAAGGTTGCTGCCACCGAACTAAAAGCAGTCATAAAGTCAGGCGCTTCAATGCTAATAAAGATAAGCGAAATGATAAATATTCCAGCATAAATAACTAAATAATTTAGAACTGCTCTTAAATCCGGATGAGAGACTGCATGTTTATTAAACATGACTGCCATCACTCGATGAGGATGGTTCGATCTTTTGACTTCCGCCAAGGCGCTTTTCACTAAGACGGCTATCCTCGATACCTTCAATCCTCCAGCAGTTGATCCTGCCATTCCACCTACAAACATAATGCCTAAAAGAATAAGTTGAGAAAATAGTGGCCATTGTCCAAAATCAGCAGTCGAATAACCCGTCGTTGTAATCAGAGAAGAAACAGTAAAGAAACTATCCCTTAACACTCTCGATGAACTATATTGATGGCTATATAAATTAAAGGCAATACATAAAGTAGCAAATGCAATAATACCTAAATACCACTTCAATTCTTCATCCTTCAGACTTTCTCGCCATTTACGTGAAACAATTAAGAAATAGAGGTTAAAGTTTACACCGAATACGATCATTGCTATCCCGAGGATCATCTCAATTGCTAGACTATTATACGGAGCAATACTTCCATTTAATACACCAAACCCTCCTGTCCCAGCAGCACCAAAGGCCAATAAAACAGCATCAAAACCAGGAGCCCCTGCCCCCATTAAAAGAACAATAAGCACGAGAGTCATTAATAAATAAATAAGATAAAGAATCCTTGCTGTATTTGATAGTTTAGAAACCAGCTTACCAAAAGTCGGTCCTGGCATCTCCGCCTTCATAACGTGAACAGAATTCGATTCAGAATTAGGAATAATTGCCAAAACAAACACTAGAAATCCCATCCCACCGATTAAATGGGTAAAAGAGCGCCAGAACAAAGTCGAACGATTCAATAAACTTAAATCATTTATAATACTGGCTCCCGTAGTTGTAAATCCGCTTGCTGTTTCAAAGAAAGCATCGATTACATTCGGTATCGATCCATTTATCACAAACGGTAAAGCCCCAATAAAAGAGATCACTATCCAACCAAGTGCCGCAATAATATAGCCTTCCGTAGCATATAAACGATCCGTATTTGCTTCAATATGATTCAAACCTAGGCCTAGAAGTAAACTTCCTAAACTGACATAGACAAAGCTAGAAGCTTCTGCCCAAGTTTCATGATAAAGCACACTAACTATAATGGGGAGAACCAGTAAGATCGCTTCAACGATCATAATTCTACCTATTGTTTTTAGAATTATTTTTTTATTCATGCATACTCTCCTAGGCTAAAATATCATCAATATCCTCAAAACGTTTATGTTTAGTAACGATGATAACATGATCTCCAGCAATAATACAATCCTCTCCTGTTGGAAAAAGACGTTTCCCATTTCTTATAATAACAGCCACAATTAAATTATCTCGAGTTTGTAATTCTTTAAATGGAATATTCAATACTTTACTACTATTATTTACTTCAAACTCTAAGGCTTCAACTTCATTATCAGCAATGCGATAAAGTGAATTCACACTGGAAACATTATTACTAGTCAAGGATCGAACAAAACGCAAAATATGATTAGCAATTAACCTCTTCGGGGTAATAATCGCCATCGACCACAGGTCATCCAACATTTTAACTAAATATGGCCGATTTACTTTGGTAATGATTTTTTTTATCTTCAAGCTACTCGCATACAATGAAATAATAATATTTTCTTCATCAAACCCTGTTAAACAAATAACAGAATCATATTTTTCAATTCTTTGTTCTTGTAAAAATTCATGATCCTTACCATTTCCATGAACAAAAACAACATTCGGAAAGATTCTACTTAATTCTTCTACTACTTTTAAATCACGATCAATCACTGTTAACTGAATATTTCGTGAACTTAATAAAGTTAACAAGTATTGTGTAATCCTTCCTCCTCCAATAATCATTGCATTTTTTATTTTCTTATTACTATAACCTGCTTGAGGATAGAAATTAAAGAGGTCATCTGCAGAACCTGTAACATATAAACGATCAAACGCCATGATTGAATCATTACCATCCGGTATAAAAGTATGGTCTTGTCTCTCTATTACACATATCAGAACATTCCCAAAATTATCTCTAAAGTCTGAAATCTGCATCCCTACCAAGGGATTTTCTCGATCAATTTCTAATTCAACAATACTTACACGTCCATGACTAAATGTTTCAACACCAACTGATGCGGGGAATCTTAGTAATTCAGCCATATGTCGGGCCGCTTCAAATTCAGGATTGATCATCAAAGAAATTCCAAGTTCATCTTGAACAAACTCTAAATTAGTCGCATATTTAGGGTGACGAACTCTCGCAATCACTTCTTTTGCACCCAATTTACGCGCAAATACCGAAGCAATAATATTAAATTCATCTTCGGGTGTCACTGCAATAAAAACATCACAGTTCTTTGTGCCAGCTGTTACTAAATGGTCATAATTCACACCATCGCCTACAATACCAGTGATATCATAATGATTAATTAGATGGTCCAATCGATCAGCATCTTGTTCAATTAAAACAATATTATGCCCTTCCTGTGCCAGTTCTTGGCAAATGACTTCACCAACAGCTCCTCCACCTGCAATTACAATTTCCATGACGCTCTCCTTATTCATAACCTTGTTCGGTTGTTAATAATTTTTGATAATGCTTTATCATTTGATCTTTTTGCTTGATCAATTGACTCAAAGTTGCCATTAAACTTTTTGTTTCCTCTAAATTATCCAGTTGCTCTATCTGATATTCCATGTTATTCCTTATCAACTCATGATCAACCGCTTGGGTAATTTCTTCTAAAATTCCTCTTATTTGATATTTTATTCGGGCATTTCTTCTAGGCTCTTCTGCCATTAGCTCGGGTACTTTTTGCAATACATCTTGCATAGATAAATTTCTTTGCATATGGCCATGATGAACGCGACAATATTCTTTATTAAAAGGAGTAATTCCCGGATGTATCCCGTGAATTTGATAGATTCCATCAAAAATAGCATACACTCCCTTTTCAATTTCAGGTAAAAAGACCCGACTCAACCTAAACGTAGGATCTTCTCCAACAATTTCAGCTACCCATTTCTTCTCATCAGAGTTATTTTCAAGCCTTAAATACTGTGCCTTCAATTCCTCCTGCATTAGACATATCCCTCACTTTATTCAAAAATACTCTTCATGGTTTCTGGAATGCTTTCTATTAACCGACTGGGTAATACTAGGAATTGATCCTGATAAATTTCATTGGCAATAAAAGAATGTAAATAACTTGCCAAGATAGCAGCTTGTAAAGGATGATCGACTTGACCAACTAGACCCACTACCATTCCTGCTAAACAATCGCCCATTCCACCTATCGACATCCCCGGATTCCCTTTGATATTTAAGTAAGATTCTCCTTGATTGTTCCAGATAAGACTTTGATGACACTTCTGAATAACAATCGTCTGATATTTTTTAGCAAAATCTCTCATCTTACTCATTCCACTTGCCCTCAACAAAATATCTGCCTCTCCTTTATGGGGAGTAAAAATCAACTTCGCTTTGGAATTTTTATTTTCTAAATTAGACCAGAGAGCAATAGCATCTGCATCAACTACAATCACCTGCTCTTCATCAGCTAATTGTAACACTTTCTCCAATATTTCCAAATTTTTCTCTGATCGCCCCATGCCAGGACCAATCAAAATTCCACTCGCTTTTTTAATACTATTTTTTAAGAAATTAGGCAGATGCCAATCACCGACCATGGCCTCAGGATTAGAAATATGGAGCGTCATTTGGTTTTGAGGATGTGTTAGTACAGTCGTTAAGCCTGATCCAATATAAACACAGGCTTTACTTGCAAGGATCGCAGCTCCTGCCATTTCTTGATTCCCTCCTATTATGACACTATGGCCAAAATCCCCTTTATAAGAGTCATTTTGCCGCTTGGGTAATAATGTTTTGATAAAATCATGAGTTAATTTCATAACTGACCGATCCTTTCAATTAACTAAATAAAGATTAAAGCTCTCAATATACAATATTCTATCACTTATCTAACCGTCCTAACAAAAAAAGACCTAGGATCATCTAGGTCTCAATCATTTAATCAATTTTTAGTATCGATACACCGACCGATTTAGGCCCCCCATGAACACCTAATACAGGAGTCAATTCTGTCACATAAAATGTTTCAGCAGCTTTAATTTCTGCCACCAGATCTTGTTCAAGTTCAGCAGTTTCTTCATCATTATTTCCAGCAAAAATAACTAATTTATACCGGCTAGTATCGCTCAATTCTTTTTGAACGGCTGTCACTAAAGATTGGTATGATTTTTTTTTACCTCTCGCTTTATTAATAATCGTTATTTCACTATTTTGAATCGTTAAAAGCGGATTAATATTCAACATCGTCCCGATCATGCCTGCATATTTATTTAGACGACCACCTTTGATGACATATTTTAACGATCTGAACAGAGCGAAGATTGATGCACGCTGATTAACTCTCTCTAACTCTCTCAATATCTCTTCGACTATTTTGCCCGCATCTCTTAATTCCGCTGCGTAGATTGAATGTAGCCCCGCCGTACTTCCAATGTGGGACGTTTCAAAAACGAATAAATCTAACCCCTCATATTGATCCAATAGAACTTCATACAGTTGTCTCATACCTGTTAACTTGGCTGCAGAAGTAATCAATAAAGCTTGTGTATAACCATTGGATCTTAGTTGGTCGAGTCGATCCATAACATCTTGCAGTGGAGGAACCCCAGAGGATAATACTTCATAATCTTCCATCGTCTCATAGAATTGTCGTGTCGTTATATCTATTTGATCTTTATAATGTTTTTCTCCCATCTGAATTGAGTAAGATAGTACTTCAATTCCATATTCTTCTCCTAATTCAAAGGTTAAATCTTGAGTCGTATCTGCAACAATCGCTAATTTATTCATCTTTTTCTCCAATCTGATCATAGCCACCAGCCTCAATAATCATGGTTGCTAATAGTTTCATTATGAACGCATTCGAAACTGCTTGAATGCCTTCTGTTGTTTCTTTAATCATAACACCTTTTATCGGATAAAGCGTTTTCTTTTTAGTGGAAATAATAATTTGTTGGATCGCTTGCTCCATTGAAATCGCAAAGATATCATATCCCTCTTCTATTGTCATTCTCTTAAGTTGCAATTCAATTCCTTTTTTTACTTGATCAATAGGGAGTACTTGCTTATAGATCGCAATAATAATAAGGATAGCTACTTGTTGCTTCCCATATTTTCTCCCTGCTATTTTAGGAATGATCCCCCATTTAGAGTAATTCTGAATCATGGTAGAAGTCATCGCTTTTTCACCATTCATAATCGGATACAAAATATGATTAATATATTCTACCACTTGACTATTAAAAAGGGGCGTCTCCGGTAGGTCATCCCACTTCGGACATTGAAACTCAATAATTTGTTGGAGGGTTGTTTTCATTCTTTCGCCCCCTATCTAGTTTTGACCACTATATAATACCATGTCCAAAATTTGTGTCAAGAAAAAGACCCCTTATCATCATAAGGAGCCTTTACTTTTATTCTATTAATTGTCCATTGTGATAAACTTCTGAAACATCATCGTCTTCTTCTAAGGCATCAATAATTTGCATCAAAGTATCAAAGTCCGCTTGCTCTAAAGTTACCGTGGTTTTAGGTACAAGTGTCAATTCAGCAGTATTCAATACATATCCTTCTGCTTCTAAAGTGTCTCGGACTTTAGCAAAATCATTGGGATCAGTATAGATTTCAAATACTTCATCAGAAGTTTCAAGGTCTTCTCCCCCTGCTTCTAAGACAGACATTAAGACTGTTTCTTCATCAAATTGGGTAGTGGAACGCTCAATAACAATATAGCCTTTACGATCAAACAGGTAGGAGACAGTCCCTGCTTCTCCCAAATTACCACCGTTTTTATTATAAGCAATTCTAACATTTGTCATCGTGCGGTTCCGATTATCAGTCAAAGCGACGGTCATAACCGCTACCCCATTTGGGCCAAAACCTTCATAGACTACTTCATCATAGTTCTCGCCTTCACCTGCTGTAGTAGCTTTCTTTATAGCTCGCTCCACATTATCTTTTGGCATATTATTTGATTTAGCTTTATCCATCGCTAACCTTAGAGTTGGATTAATTTCAGGGTCAGCGCCCCCTTGTTTAGCTGCCATATAGATTTCTCGTGATAATTTTTGAAAAATTTTCCCACGCTTTGCATCCTGAGCACCTTTTCGATTCTTAATATTATTCCATTTAGAATGACCAGCCATTCCGATCCTTCCTTTCCTATATTTCGATTTCCAGTAAAATAGGAGTGTGGTCTTGGCGATCACCAGAATCAATCATTTCAGAAGTGACCACTTTTTCTGCAATTCGATCACTCACTAAGAAATAATCTATTCTCCAGCCTGAATTATTTATTTTACTAGTTTTAACTCTTTGGGCCCACCAAGTATAGACCCCTTCGACAGGACCATGTAGATGCCTAAAAGTATCTGTAAAACCGCATTCTAGTAAATTTGTAAAGCCTTGTCGCTCTTCATCCGTGAACCCAGCATTTCGTCGATTATTCTCCGGATGAGCTAAATCGATCTCTGTATGGGCAACATTAAAATCTCCTGTCGCAATCACAGGCTTAACTCGATCTAACTCCATTAAATAGGAGGCGTACATCCGGTCCCAGATTTGTCGATCGGGTAGACGTCTTAGTTCATTCCCTGCATTAGGGGTATAAACATTCGTAAGAAAGAACTTATCAAATTCTAAGGTAAGCATTCTCCCTTCAGAATCCATTGGTTCTGGACAGCCAAGTTCAGGATAAGTAACAATAACGTCAAGATCTTTTTTATAAAGAAACATCGTTCCAGCATAGCCTTTTCTAGCAGGCTCCTCTGAAGAACGCCAGACTAGATCATACTGAGGAAATTTCTCAGCAAGTATAGCTAAATGCTTTGCTGTAGGGCCTTTAGCACTTAACTTTGTTTCTTGAATCGCTATTACATCGGGTTGATACGTCAATAAATTATTTAATACCGCCTTCGACATAATAGCTCTTGCTGACTCACTCGTTAAAGCTGCATTTAAAGAATCAATATTCCAAGAAATAAATTTCATAGAGAACTCCTTTATTATATAATTATTTCTATTCTATCATACTGGAGATTTTTGACCTAATTGACAATTATCGTCTTTTCTTTTTCCAATTGTATCAATTCTTTTCTCTTGCGAATATACGCTGGCACTAATATTAAAACCGCTCCCAACCATGCCATCGGATTAGAGATTACCGTTCCTGAAAAGCCTATGATAGGGGTTAACACAAATGCCGCTACCACTCTCATGACCAACTCCATCAATCCTGCAAAAGTCGGTACCAAACTTTCATTCAATCCCTGCAACGTCGATCTAAACACAAATAAAAGAGAGAGTAACCAATAAAAAGGTCCCGTCAATAAAAAGAACTGCCTACCATATGTTGCCAAGGTTGTCCCTGCATTTGAATCACCAAACAATGCTGTCAGAGTTCCCCCCATAAACATTAAAATCATCGCAAATATGATCGCCATTGTTACCGATAAAAAGGCTGTTTGCCTAACTCCCTGGATAATCCTCCCATATTCGCTAGCCCCATAGTTTTGACCGACATAAGTCGCCATTGCGATCCCAAACGACATTAAAACTTGAATCACTAACTGATCAATTTTATATGCAGCAGAATATCCAGCCACAGCATCAGCTCCCAAAGTATTCAAGGCAGTTGTGACCGATACAGCTCCTACAGCAATAATTGAAGTTTGAAATGCCATTGGAAACCCTAAACGACAATGCTGAATAATCTCTTTTCTAACAAAAACAATATCCTTCTTTTCAACTTGTAACACATATACATCTTGATAAATCACCCAAAAACATAGTCCTACTGCCAAAGCTTGAGACAGAATAGTCGCATAAGCTGCTCCTGCAACTCCCATATGAAAATACACAATAAAGACATAGTCTAAAATAATATTAGTAATCGTTGTGACCACTAAAGCAACAACCGGTGTACGGCTATCTCCTATTGATCTTAAAAGATTACTTACCATATTAAAAATAACCGTCACAATCATACCAGCAAAAATTACCAGCATGTAATCATAGGCATACTGAATAACCTCAGGTGGTGTGTTCATAATTTCAAGAAGCTTCCATAAACTCACAGCGGAGATCATCGTTAACGCAACTGAAACGACGACTGATAATAAAATATTTAAAACGACACTTCGTTTCACTTTACGATAATCTTTAGCTCCAAAAGCTTGAGCTAGAGGAATAGCTGTGCCCCCTGTAAAGCCCATTGCGAAGCCTACCACAAAGAAAGATAAGCTACCTGCTATTCCTAAACCAGCCAAAGCATCTAATCCCATTGTACGTCCTACTATAAATGTATCTACCATATTGTATAATAATTGAAATAAATTTCCGACAATAAGCGGTAAGGAGAATCTCATTATTTTTTCTAATGGTGCTCCTTTCGTCATATCATTCAATCCATCACCCCTTTATATAACTTCTATAGTATAAAAGAAGACTCCTGTCGCTTCAATTGTATGAAAACAGATTCATAACAAAAAAACACGAACATTAAATTAGTTTAATGAAAATTCATTCACTATCCTCTAGATTATTCTTTAGAACATGTTACAATTTACCCCATAATACAAAGGAGGAACAAAATGGATACAATTCGCAATTATTTTAAATTTAATGAAAACAATACTAATTTCTCAACAGAAATCCAGGCTGGTATCACCACATTTCTAGCCATGTCCTATATCATTTTTGTCAACCCCGCTATTCTTTCTCTAACGGGTATGCCTTCGCAGGGAGTTTTTCTCGCTACTATTTTTGCCTCTGCCATTTCCACCCTATTTATCGGACTTTTTGCTAATGTTCCTTATGCTTTAGCACCTGGAATGGGACTCAATGCCTTTTTTGCTTATACGGTTGTCTTTGCTCTCGGCTTTACATGGCAAGAAGCATTATCAATGGTATTTATTTGTGGTTTACTTAACGTCCTAATCACTGTCACTAAAATCCGAAAATTATTGATAACAGCGATTCCTGATTTTTTACAACATGCCATTTCAGCAGGTATTGGAATTTTTATCGGATATATTGGACTTAAAAATGCTGGCTTGCTTCAATTTACTTCTAGCGCTGGAAATATCTTATCAATTAATGGCGGCGACCCTAATGCCGACCCCATCACAGGAGACATTCAAACAGTTGTCACCAATGGAGGAATTTTACCAGAATTAGTTAATTTTACTGAAATCGGAAGTTTAGTTGCTATTTTTGGTTTAATTCTTACGATTATTCTAATGGTCAAAAAAATAAAAGGTGCTATTTTAATTGGTATCATCGTCACAACTTTTGCTGCTTTTGTAACAGGGCTTATAGATTTAACTTCACTTAATTTCGCTGATAATTCTATCAATGCAGCTTTTGTAGAGTTAGGTCAAACTTTTGGAGTTATTTTCACAAAGGCTGGCATCCCTTCGCTATTTGGAGACACTAGCCGCTTACCAATTGTTCTAATGACGATTTTTGCTTTTTCACTCTCAGATGTCTTTGATACCGTAGGAACCTTCATTGGTACCGGACGCCGCTCAGGTATCTTTTCTGCTGAAGACGAGAAAGCATTGGAATCTAGTTCTGGCTTCAACTCAAAAATGGATAAAGCTTTATTCGGAGATTCTGTCGGAACTATTTTTGGTGCTATTTTGGGAACTTCTAATACCACAACATATGTAGAATCTTCAGCCGGAATTGGAGCAGGAGGTAGAACCGGATTTACTTCCGTTGTCACAGCGATTTGCTTTGTTCTATCCGCTTTTATGTCTCCAGTCATTGGGCTTGTACCCGCTCAAGCGACAGCCCCTGCTCTGATTATTGTAGGAATATTAATGGTTAGTTCACTTTCAGATATTAATTGGGCTCACTTCGAAGAAGCTGTCCCTGCCTTCTTCGCATCAGTTGTAATGGGACTTGCTTATTCCATTTCAAATGGCATAGCAGCTGGTTTCATTATGTATGGGATCATTAAACTGGCCACAGGCAAAGCCAAGGATATTCACCCAATTCTTTGGGTCTCTATGTTACTTTTTATCATTAATTATATTGTCATGGCAATTCTATAGATTAATCAAAACCTGACAAAAGGACAGACAAAAAGTCTGTCCTTTTCTTAATAAAAAACCATTCCTTATTATAAAATATAAAAAATAATGTCCTATCCTCTTTCGTAATATAGACCTGCGAAATCAATCATTAACCCTTAAATTGATCGCGTTCTTGTCTTAAATAGCGAAATTCATCTAAATCCTTAGCTCTTAAAAATAGATTGATTTTACGTTCCTGCCTAATTGTGGTAGGTAAAGTAGCTTCATGATCGGCTCTCTTCTGTCGTACCTCGTCTAAATATTTTTTTATAGATCGATTCTTCGGTTCAATCGTTAAAGCAAACTCTAAATTGACTTCTGTATATTCATGACCTGCATAAACTTTCATTTCATCCGGTAATTGTGCAAATATTTTGAGTGTTTCAAATTGTGCATAATAATCATCCGTAAATACACGACCACATCCCCCAGAAAATAAAGCATCCCCGCAAAATAGGGCCTCTCCTTTTAAATAGGACACATGATTAGCTGTATGCCCTGGTGTGCTTAACACTTGAAAAGAATGGTTCATGAGTTCAAAGCAATCACCATGTTCTACGATGCGATCACAATATTTCTCTACTTCACTTGGACCTATGACCAATGCTTGTGGGTAACTTTCTTTCAGCTCTTTTACCCCCTCCACGTGGTCCGCATGTTTATGGGTTAATAAAATCCCTACCATATTCTTATTTGTATGTTCAAGATAGTCAAAAACAGGCTGACTCTCGCCCGGATCTACCACAATCACATCATTCTCATCTTCGATGATCCAAATATAATTATCCGTAAAAGCTTTTACATATTGAATCTCCATTAGACTGTCTCCTTTCCTATTATTATAATGTCACTTCTAATGTAAGTAATGACTCCTTCAATTATTTCTTATCCCATACAAATTATTGTTTAAGACTATTAAGAATTAATGTAACGTCAACTTTTCATGATTTAAAAGCCAAGCTTTATTCTTAATTCCACCTCCATATCCTGTTAAAGCTCCATTCTGAGCAAGCACACGATGACAGGGAATAATAAGCGAAATAGGATTGTGTCCAACCGCACCTCCTACAGCTTGAGCTGACATATTTGCTTGTCCTCTATCCTTTGCAATTTGTTTGGCGATGTGACCATAAGTTTCGACTTCCCCATAAGGAATTTCAAGTAGATGTTGCCACACCATATAGCGAAACGCTGTAGCATGTAAAGGTTTTAAGGTTAGATGATTCAACGAAGGATTATGTCCTGCAAAATAAGCATCTAGCCAATTCTTTGTTTCCTTTAAAATTAGACACTGACTATTCGCTTCACTCATGACAAGACCTTGAATCGCTTCTTGCATGAAACGTTTCTCTCCTAACCACAATCCTACTAATGCATCTTCTGCAAACAACAAATCGATCGAACCTAGTGGCGATAAATATTGACAATTAAAATACATCTTTTTACTCCATTTTTTTGATCAATTAACTGGTATAAAGTGCTTTTCATATTCTATTCCTATTTTATCACGAAGTTCTCTTTTTTGATAATATACGCCTTTCTATTCTATTGAGATAAATATGCTTACAAATTTTTTGAAAGCAAAAAACCTAAGTAGAAATCTCTACTTAGGTTTTTAGGCATTATAGATGAAGTAATCTCAGAAAATTAATCTTTAATACGAATACAAATATTCTTAGCCTCTGTAAAGAACTCCATTGAGAAGCGTCCCCCTTCACGGCCATTTCCTGATTGTTTGGCTCCACCAAATGGAACCCTCAGATCTCGAACAAACCAATCATTAATCCAAATCGTTCCAGCCTTAATTTCATGAGCAACTCGATGTGCTTTAGCCAGATTTTCTGTCCAAATGACACCATCCAAACCATAGATAGAATTGTTAACAATTTTAATCGCTTCTTCTTCTGTTTGAAAGGGAATCACTGAAACAACAGGTCCGAATATCTCCTCTTGGTTAATTTTTGAATTTGGGTCAGGCGCTAAAATAATCGTCGGCTCTAAGTAATATCCCTCACTAATTTCTTCAGGGAGATTATCGGGACGTTTCCCCCCTGCAAGAATTTCTAATCCATTATCTTTTGCCCAATCAATGTAGGAAGATACCTTTTGAAATTGATCTTCTGAAACAATAGGTCCCATATCAGTATCAACATCATTAGGGTCTCCTACTTTAAAGGCTTTTGCTTCCGCCACAAATGCTTCTAAGAACGCATCCAAAATATCCTCTTGAACTAATAAACGAGAACCTGCCAAACACACCTGTCCTGTATTAGTATAGGCCGCTCGAATAGCTCCCGGTACAGCTTTCTTAAGATCAGCATCTGAAAAAATAATATCTGCTGCTTTCCCACCTAATTCTACTGACACTTTTTTCTGTGTGTTAGCGGCAGATTGTTGAATAATAGTTCCTGTTTTGGTTGAACCTGTAAATGAAACTAAATCAACGGCTTCATGTGAAGTTAAAGCATTTCCTACTACTCCACCTTTACCGTGTACAATATTTACAACTCCGTCGGGAATTCCAGCTTCTTTAGCAATTTCTCCTAATAAGGCCACTGATAACGGGGTTACTTCAGGTGGTTTAATCACTACTGTATTTCCGGCAGCTAAAGCAGGTCCCAATTTCCAAGTTGTCAACATAAAAGGGATATTCCAGGGAGTAATTAAGACGGATACCCCCACCGGATCATAGGTCGTATAGTTAATATAGTCTTTCCCCATAGGAAAAGCTTCTCCATGCATCATTTCTGCATAATCTGCAAAGAATGAAATATTATTGGCAGAACGATCTACCTCACCACCCTGCACTGTATTGCGAATTGGTTTTCCTACATCCATTGCATCTAAGGTTCCGATTTCTTCGGCACGTTCTATTATAATTTCTGCCATTCTTCGAAGTTTGTCGGATCGTTCTTTAACGGTCAATTTACCCCAGGGACCATTATCAAAGGCTTCTCTCGCCGCCGCAACAGCCCTATCAGCATCTTCTTGAGTAGACTCACTTACTTCAGCAATTAATTCTTGACTAATGGGAGTCGTAACATCAAATGTTTCTCCATTACTTGCAGGAACGTATTCCCCATTAATCCAATTATAAACCTGCCTAATGTTCGTCATTAAATCGCTCTCCCTTCAACATTCGAATAAAATCTTATTCTTATCAAGTCATCTTCTAATGCAACTATCTAAATTATACCCAGGCCTTATTTTCTTGCGACTTATCCTCCCGTTATACGGAATTCTTGTCAATTTGTCTTTATTCCCTTTCCCTGTTTCTTGTGAACCCTCTCATGGTCTTAAGCATTTTTTCACAGGCTTCTACAAAAATTAGCGAATCCATACTATAAGTAATGGCATTATAGCCCATGTCTATTCTTTGCTTTACTTCCTCAAGCGTTTGACAATAAATAAATGAAAACTTTTCCTGCCTCTTACAAGCATCTATCACTCTTTCCATCGCTTTAATAAGAAGCGGAGAGTTTGTTTCACCCAGACATCCTAACGCAACTGACAAATCATAGGGACCTACAAAAATACCATCTACACCTTTAAGAGCTACAATCTCTTCTATTTGATCGAGACATTCTTTTGTCTCACATTGAGGAATCACAAGTGTCTCATCATTATGAATTTCAAAAATTTGATTCAAATTTTTACCGGAAAATTCCCCTGTTAGAAAAGAGTTACCGCTATTAGGGCCAAAGCCTCTTTTGCCAATTGGAGCATACTTACTATCTAAAATAATCGCCTCTACTTCCGCTTTTGTCTTAACATTAGGAATAATAACACCGCAAGCTCCTACATCTAACATCTTCAGAAGCGAATTCCTTTGACTATCTTTGACCCGAACTAAAGGGGTCACTTTAGCAACCTTTGCTGCACGAATATATTCCTGAGCGGCCACTACATCATAAGGCCCATGTTCTGTATCCAGTAAGACAAAATTAAAACCCGTGTAGCCAATAATTTCCACCAGAGAAGCATTGCCAATCCCATGAAAAGTTCCAAAAACTTTCTCACCATTTAATAATTTTTCTTTTAATCTATTTTTCATTCACGTACCTACCCATCGTCGGTCTCTAAGCTGAAAGGATGATGATGCCCTTTAGATCACTCCAATATTAAAACCATCAGATAAAACTTTTACGCTTGATTTTCTGCTACAAAATTATTCACTAAATGAGCAAATTCTTGCGATTTTTCAATTTGAGTCCAGTGGCCACATCCACCAAAAATATGCAATTCTGCATCTTCAATAAGATTAATTAAACGATAAGAATTTGTTACAGGAACAACCTGATCCTCACGACCATGGACAATTAGTGTTTTATGCGGGATCTTGCGTATCTCTTCATCTGGAAAAGATAAATCATCAACTGACTGCTGACGCGGTTCTGGAAACATCGTTGAAAAAGCTTCATGAAAGCCTGGCTCAAGTGATGCTTCATAGCGAGTTTTAATTAAATCTTCTGAAGCAAACTTCTTATTATAAGTAAACAAATCAATGAGTTGTGCCATATGTTCTTCTGTCCCTTTGTAGCCCCAAACTTCATTTAGTCCAAAGGGAATTTGACTTTCAACTCCCATTGGCCCCATCATTATTAACTTATTAATCCGATCAGGATAATTTAAAGCTACTGATAAACCTAATGAACCTCCAAAAGAATTCCCAACAAGATTTACTTGTTCAAGATTAAGTGCATCCATAAAGTCAATTATTTGTTGAGTCCACAACTCACGTCCATAATTCACCTCATCACCCGTAGGTTTATCCGAAAATCCAAAACCAACCATATCCATTGCATAAGCATGATTAATTTCTTCGACAAGCGGCAAAATTAATCTCCAGTTAGCATATGCTGAAACGCCTGGTCCGGAACCATGAACAAACAGTAGAGGGATTCCTCCAATATTTTCGCCCACTTCTAAGTAATTTGTTGTAAATTGACCGGTTTTAACACTTTTTCCAATTTCTGGTCTTGCCATTTTATTTCCTCCTCAAAGTTAAGATTAAATAATTAGTGGATGCCATAGCATCCACTAATTGATAAAGTTATTAACAATTAATGTTCATCATGATACATTTCACGGCGCTTTTCATCACTGATTTTATGAACAAAATCTTCGTTTTCTAAAGCATTTTTGATCGGATTATAATATAAGTTAAGTTCTTCACGCTCATCATGAATACGTGGTGTTCCATAACGGAAATACGTTTCTGGTAAATCGCCACCATACCAAATGATAGCTTGAGCCACTTCATCATCTTTCCAAACACGTGGCTCCCAATCAGGTTCGAAGATTAAGTAGCCAGAATCTCCAAATAATTCAATACGATTACCACCAGGTTCAATTATATACATACATAAAGCTTGAGACACACCATGCTTTAAAGGACCTGCTTCAATTGGAATTCCATACTCAATACATAAATCTGCCAGATCATTAAGATGTTGCGGCATACCATACCAGTATGCTAAATGGTGAAGGCGCCCATGACCACCTAGCTCATCTCCCATTAAAGCCACTTCATGAACCAATGGAGAAACAGAAAGCCATGTTGCAAAATATTCCCCATCAGGCTTAGCAACCGCCTCTCTTAAACGGAAGCCAAGAGCATCTAACCAAAATTCATGATTTTTATGTACATTATCTGGGTGCGTCATCAAATTAATATGATCTATTCTACGTACTGGAACTCCCGATAAAGGTCGTCGTTGAGGACGATTCTTCAAGGCAGAACACTTAGGATCTGGTGCTACAAAGCGCTCTACTTCCCAATATAATTCTAAACGGTGGCCATCTAAATCTTCAAAACAATAAGATTTGCCATACCCCACATTCTGATCAGCCTCAACCCATTCTCCTTTGACACCTTGAGCCTCAATTCGTTCAACAGAACGTTCTAAAGCCTGTGGTGATGAAGTACGGAATGAAACTCTCGCTAATCCTGCCTCATCATTTTGGGTTAGAATTAATGAATAATTATATGAGTCTTCATAAGCACGGAGGTATTTTTTTCCCTCAGTTTCTTTAACAATCGTCATTCCCATTAATTTAGTGAAAAATTCAGTGGATTCTTCTAGGACCGGAGTATATAACTCAGCATGAGATAATTGATGAACGTCAAAGTTTAATTCCTTATAAGTTTCTGTCATAATAATTCTCCTTTAATAATATTTTTAATTTACTTAGCATTGATAGCTCTGTCACTCAACCTATTCTCTAATCTCCCAATTTCTTTAACTTTTTCCCTCCTATCCTTGTAAGCATAAGTTTATGTTCCTATTTCCAATCATTACATCTTCAATTAAAATCTTTAACTGTTGTTTTTATGAGCCATTTCAGCAGCTACATCGAAGATAATATCTTCCTGCCCACCTACTGTTTTGCGCTTACCACATTCTACTAATAAGTCTCTTGCATCTAATCCAAACTGTTCTGCAGCTCTTTTAGCATGAAGATTAAAGGAAGAATAAACACCTGCATAACCTAAAGTAATCGAGTTCCGATCAATAATCTGTGGTGTCGTCATCATCGGACTCATAATATCTTCTGCAACGTCCATCATCTTATACAGATCGACTCCAGTCTTTACTCCCATTTTATCAAGGACAGCAATCATTACTTCAGTCTGAGTATTTCCTGCTCCCGCTCCAAGCGCTCTAGCAGATCCATCTAAAAAGCTAGCCCCTGCTTGATAAGCAGAAATGGTATTAGCCATTGCCAAGCCTAAATTGTTATGAGCATGAAACCCAATCGGTATTCCCATGTTTATAACTAAATTATGAACTCTTTCATACACACCATCTGGTAATAAAGCTCCCGCTGAATCCGTGACATATACTACATCTGCTCCATAAGATTCCATTAACCTAGCTTGTTCTAATAATTTTTTAGGAGAGACCATGTGAGACATCATCAAGAAACCTACTACTTCCATGTGTAGCTCTTCTTTAGCAAATTTAATATGTTGTTTCGACACATCCGCTTCGGTACAATGAGTCGCCACTCTTACCATTTCAGCTCCTGCAGCATGTGCTTGCTTTAAATCTTCTACTGTTCCTACCCCAGGAAGTAAGAGACAGGCAATTTTGGAGTGGGTAGCATTCTCCTTGGCTATTCGAATCAAATCAATATCATAAACTTTACTATAACCATACTGAATAGACGATCCCCCGACCCCATCACCATGAGAAACTTCAATATAAGGGATATTAGCCCCGTCTAATCCTTTCACAATTTCAGCAACTTGTTCTTTGGTGTATTGATGCTTGACAGCATGTGAACCATCCCGTAAAGCAACTTCTACTACCGTAACTTCTCTTGTCAATTATCCCACCTTCCCCTCTCTAGCTATCATGTCTTTGGCCATCTCTTCTGCTACCCCCAAAGCTGAAGCAGTCATGATATCCAAATTTCCAGAATAGACTGGTAAATAATCGCCTGCTCCTTCCACTTCCACAAAAACAGTGACGATATTCTGGTTAATTACAGGCTTAGTTCTTAAACGATAACCTGGAACAATCTTTTGAATTTCTTTTTCACGCTTCAAAATAGCGTCTTCAACTTTCTGAGGATCAAACGCGCCCTTAATTTGACAATAAATAGTATCCCTCATTAAAATAGGAGGTTCAGCGGGATTCAGAATAATAATCGCTTTACCTTTATCAGCTCCTCCTACTTTTTCCAAGGCTAAAGCTGTCGTTTCAGTAAATTCATCAATATTGGCCCGTGTTCCAGGACCTGCGGACTGAGAAGAAATAGTCGCAACGATTTCAGCATACTCAACATCCGCTACATCATTAACAGCCGCAACAATTGGGGTTGTAGCTTGCCCCCCACAAGTAATCATATTTACATTCGTTTCTTTTATGTGATCTTTCAAATTGACTGTGGGAGAAGTGAAAGGGCCTAAGGCAGCTGGTGTTAAATCAATCATTCTAATGCCCAATTCTTGAACGACTTCATTATTATGTTGATGAGCCCCCGCAGAAGTAGAATCAAAAATAATCTCGGGTCTTTTTGTCTCCTCCATGTCATAAATTCCATCGATCCCATTATCAAAAGTAACTAATCCATTCTCCCTTGCTAATTTCATGCCACGAGAATGTTGATCGATTCCAAACATTGCCACTAATTCAATCACATCGGATCGCATAAGCTTCATCATTAAATCTGATCCAATATTACCAGGTCCAATGATCCCAGCTCTAATTTTTCTAGCCATTTTTTCACCACTCCCTATTCAAAGATAATTGAGACCTCACCTAAATTTTCTGTAAATTGACAAACGAATTTATCTCCAGATTTAGCCGGAACAGCCGCTGATAATGCCCCTGCCAAAATAACTTCACCCGCTTGAAGTTTAATTCCATAATCGTGAAGTTTATTAGCTAGCCAAGCCACACAATAGGCTGAATCGCCTAAAACATCTGCTCCTGTACCGCTATTTATTAATTCCGAATTTTTATATAAGTCCATTTTCACTCCAATTCGATCTAGATCGTTAGGACTAAATTTATTCTTTCCCAAAATATAAAATGCTGAGGAACCATTATCTGCTACTGTATCTTCAAGCTTTATTCTCCAATCAGCGATGCGACTATCAACGATTTCAATCGCTGCCACAATATAGTCAGTCGCCCTTAATACCTGGTCAACCGTTACTCCTGGACCGGTTAGATCTTCTTTTAGGACAAAAGCTAGTTCACCTTCCACCCGCGCTTGCAATACTTGCTTCTTCTTGATGATAGGATTCTGAGGATCCACTACCATCTCTTCAAATAAATGCCCATAGTCTGGTTCATTCACTCCAAGTGATTCTTGCATCGCTTTCGATGTTAAGCCTATTTTTTTTCCTACAATCTTATGCCCTTGGTCTAATTTTTTGGTGACAAATTCCAGTTGTACAGCGTATGCATCATCAACTGTCAAGTCAGGTTCCATCTGAGTTAAGGGTTCAATCGCTTCAAGCGTTTCATATACAGAAAGAAGTCTCTCTGATAGAAAATCAATTCTACTTTTCTCCATTACCTTCCTCCCTCTCATAGAAGATTTGCCGTTCTTATGTCATAAATATACAAACTTTGTAACCCTTTTCATAGTTTGATTCCCGCTTAACAGAACTTTTATTTTAATCAAAGATTTTTTTATCACAATAAGGTATAATAACCAATGTAAACGTTTTTATTATCATGTTTTTTGAAGCCTTTTTATTTTTCTTGGTTAAGCGTTTCCAAACTGTATTGTCCCTTTATGTGAAACAACAGGAGGTAAATATGACTGAAAAAAAAGATAGCGGAATCTTAGATTCGGTCTCAAATGCATTAAGAATATTGAAAAGTTATTCTCATTCACAACCTGTCAAAAGGGTGAATGATATAGCAAAAGAATTGAATGTTTCTAAGTCAACAGCCAGTCGTTTAGTCAAAACCTTAGCAGCAGAAGGCTTTTTAACTAAGGATACAGAAAGTGCTGGCTATCGCTTAGGTAAAATGACCCTTACCTTAGGTGGGATATTTGCTAATTCAAATGAAATTTATCGCGAAATGGGACCTGTGCTCAACGAAATTGTATCTGAAACGAAAGAAAGCGCTCATCTTGCCGTCATAATCGAAAAAGAACTCGTCTATTTAATGAAATATGTGGGCCCTTATTATGCAGATACAAAAATAGATATTGGAGAGACAAATCCTTTACATGCTACTAGTTCTGGAAAAGTACTCTTAGCATATGGAGATTCAAACCGAATAAATGAAATTAAAAAAGAAGGATTAGATGCCTATACCGAACATACGATCACCAATCCCATACTCTTCGAAAAAGAACTACTCAAAATTAGACGGAATGGTTACGCCGTAAGTATGGAAGAATATACCTATCATAATTTTTCAATTGCTGCACCTGTTTTTAATATTGATGGTGAAGTCGTTTGTGCCATCGGAATGGCAGCTCCTACCTCGCGATTAAAACAAAATAAACTCCCAAATTTGATAAAAATTATCGTCAATGGAAGTAAAATTGCTTCAGAATTATTAGGCTGGGATGGTTAATAGAATAAAAACATAAAAAATGAAGTGCCCCTTGTATCAAAGTATAGATACAAGGGGCACTTCATTTTAAATCTTTTTTACTTAACTGTTCGATGTTTTTTTCTTAATAATACAAAACCAATAGCTCCTACCACCATACTCACGATCACTAAAAAGCCAGTATTTTCTTCACCAGTATCTGGTAAGATAGCTGTCGGGTGCTTGGTTTCAGCGTCAACACGAGAAGTTGTTGTTTCAACAATCACTTTATCTGGTTGTTTTCTCGTTAATTGATATTCACTCACTAAACGATCCGCCAAGGCTGAAAAGTTTTCTTGATTATTATGGTCAGAAAAAATCATGAATTCTTCCCATAATAGAATTTGACTTCCTAATTCTGCTAATTCATCCGCATTTAAACCATGTTTATTGACTAATTCATTTGTAATGCGATCGACTTCTGATTGAAAGACTTCTGGATAATCAGCTAATAATTTATTAAATAGAGCACTAGGATCGCCCCCTTCAGAGTTCTCCATAATATCCTTTATCGCATTGTCTAATTGTTCATCAGAAAATTGATCTAATTGTCCTTGCGTGATAGGCGTCCCATTGATTAACTCCTTACGAATCGCAGCTGAATCATCAGTAGGTTTGTCTTCTTCAGCTAATTTAACACCTTCTTCTTTCACCAAGAGATCCGCTAAAGTCTCAAAATCTTCTTTATCGTTCTCTTCATACACTTCGAATTCTCTCCATAAGAGAATAGAAGACTCTAAGTTTTTCAAGCTTTCCTCATCTAAGTCGTGATGGTCAATTAATTCTGTTTGAATTCGCTCAATTTCATCTTCAAATACTTTTGGATACGTCTCTAATAATCGATCAAAAACAGTAGCAGGATCTCCTCCATTTTGATTCACTTCTTCAGATAAATCAATTAGAATCTGATCATCAATTTGATCTAATTGGGCTTGGGTAATAGGTGTATCACTAAGCAGTACTGAACGAATATCATCAATCTCAGTTTCTTCTCGACTAGCTAATCCCTGAGCGACTAACTCATCTGCTAAAGCTTTAATATCTTCTCGATGATTCTCTTCAAAGATCATATATTCTTTCCATAAAAGAGTAGAACTTTCAATTTCTTGAACTTCTTCTGCTACTAATCCTTGGCCATCGATTAGCGCCTCTTGAATACGCGTCACTTCAGGACTAAAAACTTCCGGTTTAGCTTTAAGTAACCAATCATAAACGGTTCCAATATCTCCTCCTGTTGGAACTGTCGCTTGGATATCCTCCGTTACCGCCTTAAGATCCTCATCAGTCAATTGGTCTAACTGTTCCTGAGTCATAGGAGTAGCCTCAATTAATCCTTGGCGCAAAACATCGTAATCAAGAGCTTCTTCCGTTGTTTCTTCC
Organism: Facklamia lactis; assembly: GCF_015863205.1. Lineage (GTDB taxonomy): Bacteria > Bacillota > Bacilli > Lactobacillales > Aerococcaceae > Facklamia > Facklamia lactis. The sequence goes on from NZ_JACBXQ010000002.1 coordinate 307,064, forward strand.
CCATTTACAACAGTTGTAGTGGTACTCTCTTCTGGACTCGTTTCAGTTTGAGCGTAGATAGGTTGCACTGGTACAATAGAATTTGATAACGGCACCACTAATGATGCTGATAAGACAAGCGCACTTGCAGATAATAGACTAAATAATTGACGTTTCATTTTTAATTCCTCCTCTTAACTTAAATAAATTATAACGTTTAAGTGTGAAGAAAATATGCCCTAAAAACGAATTTGTATCCGTTTTTCAGTGATCAATCTTCGTTTAAAAGTTGAATAATTTTTGTATAGGTTTTGCCATTCCGAATTGTAATGTGAGGATAAAGAGGTGCTTTTAATAATTTCTGATGGTAAGCCGTTTTAAAAAATGATGCTTCATTTTGTTTAGCCCAAAAAGTTGCGTATTCTCCTATGTATACTGCTTCTTCATTCAATTTAATTTCTTCAACAAAGTCTTGCATGGCCATTTTTTGATCGTCATTTGTATAGAACAATACATCCTTACGAGCAAAATCAGCTTGCCACCAATCAGGTAGGTTTAAATTCTGATTCAGTAATTCTTCCCGCTCATACAAAGCAAAAGGAATGGAAAATTCATAGGTAGATTGTAAGAAGATCGTAACTTCATTCCTCAAGATCTTTTTATCCTTCTCTGAATAAAAAAATAAATTGCCACTATTAATATAAGAAGAGACACGGTGATAGCCTAAACTTTTCAAAGAGTTTTTGAGTTCGCTCATGACCACTTTATGTTTTCCCCCTACATTGACTCCTCTTAACAACAAAACATAATACATAAAGAGCCCCCTATTCAATTAATTGTATATTTTCAATATACAGTATCACAAATTGATAACCAAACCAGATACATCTTTTAAAGCAAGGAGAAATTATTAAGTTTTTAATACACAACATACATTGTAATGCGATGTATATCGTGATACAATATAAGCAAATAGATCGAGATGCGATATACTAAACAGGAGGGATTTCAATGAAAACGATTATTCGTTGTCGTTTTTACAATGTTTTTCAATATGATTTAGAAGAAAAATTCTTGGCAGATATGCACCGTAAAGGGTATGTTTTTGAAGAAATAAGTTTCCCAACTATTTACACTTTTAGTAAACGTTCTCCTGAAGAAATGACTTATAAATTAGAATTTAACCGCAAAATCGATGATTAAGCTAATTATATCTAGCTCATGAAAGATTATGGTTGGGAATATGTTGGAACCTTCCTTGAATATTCCTACTTTCGCAGGTCTAAAGATGATCAACAATCAGAAGACTTTTATACCGACAAAGAATCTCAGCTTGATCATCTTAATAAAATATTATGGAAACGATTTATACCTATTTGTTTATATGTTATATTTTATCTTCTCGTCCTCTCAGGTTTAGATCCTGAATCACATTTCACTCTAGCCCTTTTTAATATTTTTGACTCAATTTTTTGGATTTATCTGATAATCTTAGTTTTTTTAATCTTTGATTATTTCAGACTCAAACGTAAGTTCACTGGAGATGTTGATCATGACCAACAAAAATAAATTAGATAAGAAATATGCGCCTATGACCGAAACTGCTTTCTATATCTTGCTCAATTTAAAAAAAGAAAACCATGGCTATAATATTACAAAAGAAGTTCTTGAATTGACCAATGAGGAGGTCCACATAGGCGCCGGAACCATGTATGGCAGCTTAGGAAAATTTGAAAAAGATGGTTTGATTCAACAAACCAAGTTAGAAGAGAACCGCAAATACTATACGCTCACTGACTTAGGCCGATATTATCTAGAAAAAGAAATCATGCGAATTAAGCGTGTCTATCAAAACATACAATAATAACAGCATCCCTCAAGTCATCATTTTAATTGAGGGATGCTGTTATTTAGTATATATAAAACCACCTTCTCCAAAGATATAGAATTAGACAAACTGACGCTTAAAAGTTTTACAAAAAACGTTTATTTTTAGACCTTACAATCATTTTAAACAGACAGTCGAAACTTTATAAAATTTTCAATTCCCCCGCTCTTTATTCCTATCTACACTTGCTCCATTTATTTTCCCACTCAAATAAGAAAGTATTTTTTAATATCATTTTTATTATCGATCCAATAACGTCTTACCCAGACACCTTTAACCAATCGCTTATCTTCCAGCTGTCCTCCAGCCTTTTCAATCACTTTTGCCGAGGCTATATTATGATCGGCACATGTCACCAATACTTTGTCTATTCCTTTATCCTGCGCCACTCCTAATGCATATTGTAAAAGTTCAAATGCAATTCCTTGTTGACGATAGTGGGGATGGACGACATAACCAATATGTCCCCCAGAATGAAGCAAATAGTCATTCAATGATAAACGCAAATTAACAAGTCCTACTATTCTGCTATCTGCAAACGCCAGATACTGCAAAAGAGGGACGCGACCCGCAGGGAGGTTATTCCCCTGAGCATAGTCTTGCATCTCTTGAATCCATTGCTTAAGATTATTTTGATAACGATTAAGAGAGTTTGTCCCCGCAATCCATGATCCATCATTAGGATATGTTTCTAAGAACTCGAGTAAATAATTTTCATCTTGAAATTCAGGTAACTTAAATGTCAACATGCGCTCACCTCTTCATCTTTTCTATCATATTTACGGCTCTTACGGCTTTTTATATCAGAAAAATCATAACACGAATTTAGAAACTATTGATAATTAATTAAGATTTCATTGAAAAACACTTGATAAGATCAAACTATCAATAAAATATTAAAAAGGAGTTTAAAAATGGAAACTGTCTTACAGATTAACAATCTCACAAAAAGATACAACCACAATTATGCCCTAAAAGATGTTTCTTTAACCCTCAAAAAAGGAGATATTTATGGCTTAATCGGTAAAAATGGAGCAGGAAAAACAACCCTGATCAAACTGATTACCCAACTTATTCATCCAAGTACAGGAAATATACAATTATTTGGCTCCCAAAACCAAAAAGAATTAACACAAGCTTTAAAATTCACAGGATCTGTCATCGAAACTCCAGCAGCCTATGATCATCTATCAGCTGCTGATAACTTGAACTATTACTGCCAGCTCAGAGGAATAGTCCATCCCAAACAATGTATCAAAGAAACCTTAGAATTAGTTAACCTTTCCAACACCCAAAACAAAAAATTTAAAGACTTCTCTCTAGGTATGAAACAAAAATTAGGAATCGCCATTGCAATTCTCTCTAAACCAGACCTCTTGATTCTAGATGAACCCATAAATGGCTTGGATCCATTAGCCATTGTTGAATTCCGTCGATTAATCAAAAGATTACAAGAAGAGCAAGGAATGACCATTATTATTTCCAGCCATATTCTGAGTGAACTCTATCAAGTTGCTAATCGATTTGGCATTCTCGATCAAGGGCAGCTGATTCGAGAAATTTCTAAGCAAGAATTTGAACATCTCAGTCAAGATTTTATTGTCCTTGAAACTCCTAACATTGAAAAAGCCAGTCATATTATCCAAGATAAAATGAATCTAAAGATCAAAGTCATTCACCAGAACTTACTTCATATTTTTGGTCAATCTCACCAAGTAAGTCAAATCATTCATTATTTGGTTAAAAACCACATAGAAATTAATGGAATCCACTATTCTAAACAAAATTTAGAAGATTACTTTACTGATCTAATCAATACTCCTGAGGAGGGACAAAATGATTAACTCATTGAAAGCAGACCTTTTTCGTCTTTTTAAAAGTAGAGGTTTCTATATAACACTTTTTATCTTAATGCTTCATCAGCTCATGGTCATTATAAATGAAGCAGTTGGATCAATAGGGATTGTTTCGGACGCTTCTCCAGAAGAAGCCAATCATGTAATCGAGAATATAATTTGGACAGCCGAAGTAGCAATGAAACAATCCTCTCATACAACCAGTCTTCTCATTTATCTTGGATTGCCGCTTTTCGTCATGATTATTGGCTTTGATCTAGTACGAAACACCTACAAGAATATCCTAACGATTGGTATTAGTCGTACAGAGTATTTCCTCTCTAAACTAATGATTTTTGCTTTTGTTTTACTACTAGAAATAGTAACCTACTATACCATTGCTTTCTTAATAGGAGGGATAAGAAACGGATGGGGCGAGCTTGATAGCAACTTTTGGTCACATTTTGGACAGGTGCTCAGCTTTCAATACATCAACATTCTAGCCGTTTTCTCTCTGTCCATGGTGGTTCTCTACTGGCTCTTTTCAAATGTTGGAGCCGTTATTGTTGCGGTTGCTTCCCCGATTATATTAGCCATTATGGCCATGTTCCTACAAAAAGACTGGCTAGCCTACTTCAACCTTCAAACAAATATTGACCAAGCTTGGTCAATCAATTTACAAACATCTTTTTGGCAAAACTCTATGTTCTACCCTTTTGTAACATTCTTGGTAGCAAGTATCTTATCACTTATTCTTTTTAAGCGTAAACCTTTATAACAAAACGTGGCTAATTCCGGAAAATGCGAATTAGTCACGCTTTTGTTTCTATAAATTCGGCCACTGAATCACCACAATAAAGCAGTCTTTTACATATTCTAAAAATAAATACCCACCTGTCATTTCCACAAGCTCCTGAGTAATATACAACCCTAAACCTGACGATTTCTCACTAACTGACATATCCTCCGTATAAAAGCGCTGAGTTAGTTTTTCAATATGCTTAATAGTTTGTTTCGACTGATTAATCACTCTCAGCTCAATCCATTCTGCTTCTCTTTTTAGCTTTACTTCAAGCCTTTTCTCACCGTGCTTCAACACATTGCCTATCACATTCTGTAAGATTCGATTTATTAGGTCAGAGTCAGAAGTAAACACAATTCTTTCTTCAATATCTATCTCCACTTCAAAATGTTCACGAGTTAATAAATCATAAAAAGTAAATAATTGCTCGGTTAACAAATGCGATAAATCCACTTGTTCCCACTCCGCCTTCACATTGTGTTCTAATAGATTTTGAAATTCTAAGAGTTCTTCTAGTCGAATAGAAATATTCTGCAAGGCTTCTTGAACCTTTAATAATGACTCTTGGTCAGGTTCTTTTTTTAATAATTGCTTAACAATCCCTGAAGAAACAGTTAAGGGCGTTCTAATATCGTGACTAACATTGTGCAAGGTCTGTTCTAGAATTTTTCTCTCCCTTTGAAACTGTAACCTAATTCCTTTTCTTTGCTGGAAAAGATCATTATATTCATCTATTAAACAGTCTAACGAGCGATGTTGAGAGGGATTCATTAGTTGAGTATTACTATCCTGAATTTTCTTACGTTGAATATCGCGATAAATTCTCTGAAGACTTGAATGTAAACTCCAAATGTACCCCATTAAAATAAAAACACATAAAACTAGTAGTAGAATAATCAGTCTCATTCTTTTTCCCCATTCAATCGAATACCAAGTCCCCAAATAGTTTCGATATACTCATGATCAGGATCAAGCGCTTTAATCTTCTTACGAAGATTACTTAAATGAGTATTTAAAGTATTATCGCCAGGTAAGTAAGGCTCTTGCCAGACTAGTTCGTAGAGTTTTTCTTTTGTAAAAACCTGTTTAGGATTTTGGAACAAAATCTTTAATATCTCAAATTCTTTTAAGCGTAGTGATTGTCTTGCCCGAGGACTTACAATCTCATAGCTCGTTTCATCCAAAGTCAATTGTCGACACCTTAACTTTTGGACCCCCTGATGTCCATTAGGACTATTTCTCAAGTGAACTTGAAGCCGAGCTTTAAGCTCATCCTCATCAAACGGTTTCGTAATGTAATCATTCGCTCCATTCATTAAGTAGGTGGCTACTGTTTTTTTGTGACCGATTGCGGTTAACATAATCACTGGAACAGTACTTACTTGACGGATTTCAGCTAAGACCTCGTCTCCTCCTTTACCAGGCAACATAATATCTAGAAGGACTATATCAAAATCTTGATTCTTAAATAGGCTAAGTGCTTCGGTTCCAGAATAAGCTTGTGTGACTTCATACTCTTCTTGGAGGAAACTTTTCAGCAAATTATTTATATCATTATTATCTTCGACAACTAATAATTTAGGCATCCTATTCCCCAACTCTCTATTATTTTTTCTGATTTTCCGAGTTCAATGATTACTCTCTTTATTTAATTATAACAAGCTTTTATACAAATAGGATCCCATATTTTGCTTCTACAAAAAAACGAGACCCCTTTTACGAGTCCCGCTCCTCAATGTCTTCTGTCAATTTTGTCACTTTTAACTGCTTTACGGTCACTTCATTGACTTCCAACAACTCAAGTCTATAGTGCTTAATCTCTAATTGTGTCCCAATCGTTGATTGACTCGGCACGATTTCTGACATTAAAGTAAAGTAACCCCCGATTGTATCCACTTCATAACTGTTTAATAAGGTCTTAAAATATTCATTGAAATCATTTAGATTCATTAGTCCTTTGACCAGCCAAGTGCAATCGTCCACTTGCTGAACCATGTTAGTATGACGCACAGTATCAGACTCATCATAAATCTCACCCATAATCTCCTCAATAATATCTTCTAAGGTGGCAATTCCTACCGTTTGACCATATTCATCTTTTACAATAGCCAAATGACTACTTGTCTGCTGAATTTTCCGGAAAAGATCATCCAACAATAATGTTTCTGGAATATTTAAGGGATCAATCATTAAGTCAGTTAAATCTACATCTAAATAATCATCTCGCATAGAAACAACCCTGAGATAATCTTTTACGAGTAACACCCCCAATATATTATCCTTGTCTTCTTGATAAACAGGTATCCGCGAATAAATTGAGTTCACTATCACTTCATGATTGTGCTCAGCCTCTTTGGTAATATCAATCATTTCTGCCCGATTACGAGGAACCATAATTTCTCTTACATTACTATGGTTTAATTTTAAGACCCCTTGCATCATACTCACTTCTTCTCTTTCTAAGGCACCATCTTTCCCACCCTTGACCACAATTTCCTTAATATTAGTAAACGTTAATTTATCATCTTGATTAGAAAAATCAATCGGTAAGAGTGACTGAAAAAAGGCTAATGCCTTTGTCAAAAACCAAACAACCGGCTTAAAAATAGTATAAATAATATTTAAAAAAACAGCAGAAAATTTCGAATATTTTTCCGGAATCGCTTGTCCTATCGATTTAGGTAATAACTCTCCAAAGACTAAAGTTAACAAGGTAACAATCAAGGAAATAGCAATCCCTGCACCCTTCTCACCTAAATAGGGTGAAATAAATTGAGAGAGTCCGCTCGTGGCAAATGAAGAGTTTAAAGTTCCAATTAAAGTAATAGCGACCTGAACCACCGCTAACACTCTGTCTTGATTGCGAAATAATTGTAAGGCCAACTTCGCCCCACTATTCCCGTTATGAGCTGCTTTTTGTAGTTTACTTTCATCAGAACTGATAAAAGCCATTTCAGAACCAGAGAAAAAGCCATTCAATAAAGTGAAAATAATTAATAATAATATTGGGGTTAACATGAAAAACTCCTTATAATTGGTTAATAGTTTTATAATATCAAATTAGGATATGGCAACAAAGCAAAAGAGCCCTTGGTTATAAGTACCCCTTCTTCTTTAGCCAAATCAAGACCACAACACTGATAACCACTGTAAGAATAACAGTGATTGCAAACCCCCATTCATTATGTTCAAACGGAACGGGAACATTCATTCCCCAGACTCCTCCGATAATGGTAGGGATGGTTAATACAATGGTGATAGAGGTCAAAACTTTCATAATATTATTTAAATTATTCGAAATAACATTAGAGAAAATATCGCTTAATTGATCAATGATTTGCATGCCTTCATCCGCCATTGATTCTGCTTGGTAACTTTCAATTAATATATCATGCATCAGCGAATTCAAAGAAGGAAGATCTTGAAAGCGCTCTTTTTTAGTGAGTTGTTCTAATACATTTCGGTTATTTTGAATCGCTGTCTTAATACGTGCAAGACTCTTATCAAGTGACATTAACCGGTATAATTCTTGGTTTTGAGAAGAATGTTCGATATCGCCTTGCATATCTTCTACTTCTTCATGGATCCACCGCAATACATTGACACACTCACATTGAACTTTCCAGAAAATACGCATCACCATTTCTTCGTAAGAATAGTCTTTTGATGCTTTGAAATCTGCAAATAAATCAGTCAGCATCTCAGGAATTTCTCTTAAGGCAGTGATAACCATATCATCCTTTTGAATAATCGCAATGGCATTCGTTTTGTATTCCCGATAATCATGTTGTCCCGTTACTGGCACAATATATTGTAATAATACAAGGGTAAGTAGTTGCCCTTCCGAATCTCTTAGTTCCTCAATTCGAGCAATCTCAAAAGGATCATTAACACCTGACATGAAATCATTGGGGATTCCAACCTGACGGCTATATTCTTTTATTTCCTCGTCATGATAAGAGACAATTTCTACCCATTTTTTTATTTTATCTACTTTTATTTGGTCTATCATCTTCTCACTCTTCCGTTTATCATTATTTCAACAATATTATGACATTTTATCCACAAAAAGTCTTGAATAACACCTGAATGATAGCGCACATACCATGACTCAACAATCATAAGTCTCATATAAGTCTTGCCTTACTTTCAGGTAAAGCTGACTCGTTTGCTCATTCTTTCTATGAATAGAAAAGATCCCCTAAAAGCATCTTGAGAAAGTATGCTCTTAAGAGATTAATAAAGTAACTATACGATAATCAATAGCGATGATAAGAAGGCTTGGTTAAAAAATATTCAAAAACATGATATGGAATTATTAAAAACAAAAACAAGATTAAAGCTTTTTTGAGCCCTAATAAAGTAGGAGATAACATCATGGCTGACTGAGCAGCTGAAATTTTGGACTGCTCTTCATATGAAAAATTATCTACCTTCTGTTTTTGATTTAAAAATGCTATAACTGAATCTTTATTTTTTTCTCCCTCATAGCCATGTCCTTTAGCTTCGTAGTAAAGAAACGTTTCTTGTTCAAATAAATAATGGTTCATTTTTTCCTTTTGATCACCCCATGTGTGAATCGCAAACAGGGTGATCAGAATCATGACAATGGCATAACGAACCCAATCTGAACGGTTAAAATTCATCAAAAGCACCTTCCTTAAATTTTATTAGCTGACTTTAACTTTTGGATCGTATCTTGTCGAATCTCCTCCCTCAAACCACTTAAATAATCAGAATATTCAACATACTGGTCACCATGAACCAAATTAAGTGAATATTCTTTTGGTATCCATGTCTCGATCAGGGCTTCATTATGAGAGAGCAGCACTTCTAACTTGTCTAAAGCTTTCATTAATTGGGCTTCTTCCGTTGTCATTTCTTCCATTTCATCAAATAAATCTTGAAAGTCTCTCGCCATTTTATCTGGCAAAGAAGATAAGATGAACTTAATAGCTTCTTTTTCGGTCACCTGATTTTGTTCTGTTTTTTCAAAAACGGGTATATCGCCGGTCACTGCTTCCCCTAAATCATGAAGCAAACACATTTTTAATAATTTTGTTAAATCAATTCTGGGGAAATTCTCGGCCACTATCAAAGCCATTACAGCTACTCTCCAACTATGTTCTGCCACACTTTCTTGTCGCCCCGAGGAAGTCCAACTATGACGCGTTTGACATTTAAGTTTCTCAATCATTGTCATAAAATTAATCAAATCTCTATTATTCAATTTCGCAACCTCTCACTTTACCTCTATCATTTCTTACTCTATTATATCTCACCCCTTATGAAAACGCCATCATTCATATCATTACAATACTTTTTTTAAAATTGAACAACACTAGTCATTAATAGATTGCTGAATAAATAGCGTTTGAGATTTAAATCATCGTTAACTTTAAATCCTCATCCAGAACTAGCTTAGCTTCTTCAAGAAAACCTTTTCATCCGTTCTTTCTTCTACTATAATTAAAGCATTAAGTAGGAAGGAGTTGTGACAGTGACCTATCAAGAAATTATACTTGTCATCATTATGATCTTCTCTATCATCGGAACTTTGTACAACCTCTCTTTTCGTCGAAAGATTATTGTCTACGAGAAAAGAACAGCCCACTTTATTTGGGCTCCTATTTTGACACTTATCATTTTCACCTTAATAATTTTTCGGTTTTCCCATAGCAACTGGAATTTTCTTATTATTTTATCGATCGCTATTTTATATTTCTCCGGTTTATTTACAGGAGGATTAACTTCATCCTCCTTCATATTTTTTAATGGTGGTCTCTCGATCGTCAATAATCGAAAATTCAGTAACTTCCAGCGAATCGTTTTAACAAATGTTCCCGAAAAGAAAGCAATAAAGCTGCTTGGTAAAACTCACTTTTCTTTTTTTGAGCAGCTATTTCATGAATCCGATGAACCTCAAATTATCGAACTATTAGAAGATGCCGGCATTCAAATCGATAGAGGCCCTCTAAATCTTAATCAATAAAAAAAGACCAAAATGGTCTTTTTTTTATTGATTAAGATATTCTTTTTCTAACATGACACGTACGGTTTGCGATAAGCCCCAGATTTTGATGAAACTTTCTGCATCTGTGTGATCAAACACTTCATCTTCATCAAAGGTCGCAAAAGCTTCGCTATATAAAGAATATGGACTTACAACTCCTGCATCAATAATATTTCCTTTGTACAGTTCAAGCTTTACGCTACCTGTTACTGTCATTTGACTATAGTCCACAAAAGTTTGTAGAGCTTCCCGTAATGGGCTGTACCATAAACCATTATAAACCAACTCCCCATACCGATGTGCTACGATTTCCTTATAATGCGATAAATCTCGGTCCAAACAAATCTCTTCTAATTTTTGATGGGCATGGTAAAGTAGAGTGCCTGCAGGGGTCTCATAAACACCACGCGATTTCATTCCAATCAAACGATTCTCAACTACATCTTTAATGCCAATGGCATTCTCTCCCGCAATCTCATTTAGCATCTCTATCAAAGCTATTGGCTCAACTTTTTGACCATTCAATCCAATCGGAATCCCTTTCTCAAATTCAATCGATAAATAAGTAGACTGATCAGGGGCTACTTGGGGTGATTTTGATAATTCTAAGATCTGTTCATATTTTGGCTGTTGGCTCGGGTCTTCTAAATCAAGTCCTTCATGGGATAAGTGCCATAAATTTTCATCTTTAGAATAATTGGTCTCGCGTGTAATTGACAAGGGAATGTGATGTTTTTCTGCATACTCAATTTCATCTTCTCTGGACACTAGTTCCCATTCCCGCCAAGGTGCAATGATTGGCATATTGGGGTCGAAAGCCCGTATACCTGTTTCAAAACGCACTTGATCATTTCCTTTCCCCGTACAACCATGGGCAATGGCATCACACTTTTCTTTATGGGCAATTTCTACCATTCTTTTAGCAATCAGAGGCCGTGCATAAGCTGTTCCTAGTAAATAATTTCTCTCATATACAGCGTTTGCCTTCAAAGCTGGGAAAATATAGTCCGTAATAAATTCTTTCTTTAAATCTTCTATATATAATTTGCTGGCACCGCAAGAGATCGCTTTGTGTTGTAATGCTTCAAAATCCTCATGTTGTCCCACATCTCCACACATCCCTATCACTTCACAACCAGGATAATTTTCCTTTAGCCACGTAATAATAACCGATGTATCTAAACCACCCGAATATGCTAATAAAATTTTCTTATAATTATTTTTCATAAAAGATCCTTCTTTCTATAATTGATTTAACCATTTTGTAACGCAATCAATATGCTCTTGAACTCTCTCAGGAGCAGGTCCTCCCATTACCCGACGACGATAGACACAATTTGTAAGATCGATTACTTCATAAATATCAGATGTAAACAAGTCACTATATTTCTGGTATTCTGCTAAATTAAGGGTTTCTAAGGTTTTTTCTTGTTCATGACAATAAGCTAAAATATTTCCTGTAATTTGATAGGCTTCTCTAAAGGGAAGACCCTTAGATGTTAAATAATCAGCACAGTCTGTTGCATTTAAAAATCCTTCATTAGCTGCTTGATACATTCTATCTTGATTAATTTTTGAAGCTTCTAAGGCTCCAGGTATTAGGCTTAAGATTAACTTGACGGTATCAATCGCATCAAAAAGCGCTTCTTTCTCCTCCTGCATATCTTTGTTATAAGCCAAAGGAAGACCCTTCATGATAATCATCACATTCATCAAATCTCCATAAACACGGCCTGTCTTCCCTCGTATCAATTCATGAACATCCGCATTTTTCTTCTGTGGCATGATGGAAGATCCCGTAGAATAACTATCTGCTAATTGGATAAATTGAAACTCTTGGCTCGTCCAAAGAATAGTCTCTTCAGCATAGCGCGACAAATGCATGACTATGGTTGATAAGACCCCTAGCATTTCTATCGAATAGTCTCGATCACTCACTCCATCAATTGAATTTAATGAAGGACTCGTGAAACCCAATTCATCTGCCATATATTCTCGATCCAATGGAAAGGTAGAAGTGGCTAATGCTCCTGAACCTAAAGGCATGCCTTCTTGAATTCTTTTTTCTAAATCCAGTAAACGCCCTACATCTCTTCGCATCATTTCAACATAAGCCATTAAATAATGTCCATAAGTCACTGCTTGCGCTCTCTGTAGGTGGGTATAGGCTGGCATAACAGTGTGTAGATGCTCCTGAGCTTTCTCACATAATGCTTTAATGACCTTTAAGATGAGTTTTTTTAACTCCAAAATTTCTTCTAGCGTGTATATTTTTAAAGCAATTGCAACCTGATCATTTCGCGAGCGACCTGTATGGACTTTCTTACCAATCTTACCCAATCGTCGTATCAATTCTGCTTCAATAAAAGAATGAATATCCTCTTCAGAATAATCAATTTCTAAAGTTCCTTTTTGATACTGGCTTAACATTTTTTCTAATTCTTGAACAAGCGTTGCTGCTTCATTCTTGTCGAGAATAGACTGTGCCCCTAACATCTTTGCATGAGCGATTGACCCTTTGAGATCCGCAGTTAATAATCGGTCATCAATCGTTATTGATTGATTAAATTGAAAGGCACTATTTGTCATAGGCTGATGATAATTATTGGACCAGATTGCCATTTTACACTCTCCTTAACTATTTTTTAGATCCATTTGCTTGAGTATTAAATCAGTATTTCTTTTTACATTGCATCTAGAAAATACAAAAAATCCGCCTTCTCTAAAGAAGGCGGATTTGCTCCACGGTACCACTTCTATTTGCGGATAGAGAAATAACTCTATCGACAACTCTCTTTGATATCGCAGGCATCTGCGGATTAAACTCCAATTTCTTTCGCTCAACCATCTCAGCAATGCGGTTCATTGAATTATGACTTAGGACCTTTCATCATCTATCCCTTGCTGTAAAGTCGTTCACTCAATTACTCTTTGCTTCCTCGATCTAATGTTTAGGACACATTATATAAGCAGTTTTTCGATAAGTCAAGCAATTATTTTAATCTTTTTTTAATTTAAAAACCAAATATTGCCTTGAAGCTGATCCTAAAACCTCCTACAATAGAATAGGAGGAATGAATATGAAACAATCAATAATTGATAGTAAAAATTTAGGAATAGCCGCTTTAACTGGGATAGCTACAGGAATTATTATATCTACATTCCGTTTAGGCATTCCTTACATCGCTCGACTCAGCCATCACTTATTAATGAAAAGTGAACATCAAATTTTATTTGGATTCCTTTTTATAGGCCTACTTCTTCTTTTAGCAATGCTTGCTAGTTTTGCTCTCGATCGCGAACCCTTTATCAGTGGTTCTGGTATCCCTCAGGTTTCTGGACAAATTCAGAACAAACTAGAACAAAAATGGTACAGCGTTTTAATCTACAAATTTATTGGTGGACTAGCAGCCATTGGATCAGGTTTAACTTTAGGGAGAGAAGGCCCCTCTGTACAAATCGGCGCAGCCATTGGACAGGGAATGGCAAGTCTTTCAAAAAGTTCTAAAGAACAAAGTAAGTTCTTAATAGCTGGAGCTGCTGGAGGAGGAATGGCTGCCGCTTTCAATGCTCCTCTCTCTGGCATTATTTTTGTTTATGAAGAACTCTTTCATAAATCAAGTCGAACTTCTTTTATCTATACTGCCTTAACTATTATCTTAGCTTCCCTTACTTCTAATTTTATCTTGGGTAGCCATCCATCACTAACCGTTCCCGTTTATCATGGAATCGAAACGCCTTCTCCTATTTGGTCAATCATTTTGGGTATTCTACTTGGAGGATCAGGTATCATTTTCAATGCTTCTATTCTTAAAGCCAACCAAGTATATAGTCAATGGCAACTACCAAAATGGGTAAAGCATACCCTCCCCTTTCTAATAACCGCCATCATCTTATTAAAAGAGCCACAATTTTTTGGATCAGGGGAAAATATGATACTATTGCCTCTGATAGAGAACCCTTCCATCCAGATCTTATGTTTCTTTTTATTGATCAAATGGTTTCTACTTTTACTAGCTTTTGGTTCAGGACTACCGGGCGGAATTTTCTTTCCCTTATTGGCATTAGGAGCGTTATTAGGGAATATTTATGGCAGTATACTTTTTGAATTTGGGCTTATCAATCATGATGCCATTTTGTATTTCGTTATTCTTGCTATGAGTAGTCATTTCGCCGCCATAGTAAGAGCCCCTTTAACAGGCATCATCCTCATTATTGAAATGACAGGTTCTCCATTACCATGGCTATTACCCATTGCGATCGCAAGTTATACCGCTGTAATAACAGCCGAGTTTTTGGGTTGCGAACCCATTTACGAAAGTTTATTGGATATTACCCTAACCAAAAAAGGCAATCGATAAAATCGATTGCCTTTTCAAATATTGATTATCTATTATGGACGTTCTTTCCACCAGAGATAGATTAACCCAATGATAGTAACAGGTATACTTGCAGCAAAGATAATAGCGTTTATCAGCACTGCTACCACCACTTTTAAAGGATCCTTATCCATCGGATAAAAACCAACATAGCGCTGATCTAAAGGTTGATTCACATAGAAAGTGATAATAAATTTAATAATAGCGACCGCCAGCGGAAATAATAATAACATAGAACCCGCATTATCAGAAAATACCCAAAAAATAAAAGCAGCAAGATAATTGTAAATCCAGAATTCTCGATCTAAATTTTGTATATATTTTGTAAAAGCTTGCATTTGTGTCATCTCCTTTTGAATATATTATAACGAGTGAAGCAAACTTTCTAATCCGCCCTAAGACTGAAAATATAGAGAGTTAGTATCTTATTCAAACTCTACCATCTTACTAACAAAAACTTAATTATTTTAATGCTTCACTTTAAGACTTCTCGTAGCCCAAAAAGAAGGAATATTTAAATCGTGCAAACGTCCTTCTCCATTAGTATCTTCATATAAATCGATTAGCACAAATCCTGCCTGAAGCTGTCCACCAATCTGTTCAGTTAAAGTATGTGAAAATTGAATACCTGCATCATTTTCTTGTAAAAACTTCATTTGCTCGGGATCCTGTATTGGATTAAATGGTAGTGAATGAACAATCCTTTCTTCTTGCTCATCTACCAGATAATTAATTCCGTTATCCAAACCAGATAAAAGAACTCCTTCCACTTTTAAAATCCGATAACATTCCTGCCAAATTGGAAGAACTTCTTCCACGTAACAATTTGAAACAGGATGAAAAATCAAATCGAACGTTTCATTCTCAAATGGTAAAGGTTTTGTCATATCTCCTTGAATAATACGGATCGAATAGCCTTCACGTTCTGCAACCAAGCGCTCTTGATCTAACTGACGAGTAGAATAATCAAACACCGTCACATCGGCTCCTAAAGCGGCAAAAATGGGCATTTGTTGCCCCCCTCCTGAAGCTAAACCTAGAACTTTTTTCCCTTTTAAATCACCAAACCAATTCTTAGGCACCGCTTTAGTAGGGGTCAAAAGCATTTGCCATTCCCCATTCTTCACTTGTTGATATGCCTCACGACTTATCGCTTGCCCCCATTGCCAACCTTCATCTACCCATCGGTCGATAGTCTCTGCATTGATTTTAGTATAATCCATCTTAATTACCTCCATAACTGACTAACAAGCACAAGACCTCTACACCACTTTCTCTGCCCCTGCACTTACAGAATATCTAAATAAAATTGATTGCCAATATCTAAACCATACTTGGTAAATCGAACTTGCTCTTCATTGTAATCAATCACTCCTAAAGCTTGATGCTTCTGTAATACCTCAGCATACTTCGAAGTAAAATCAATGCCAAATCGTTGATTAATATCCGCGACTTTAAACCCCTTTAAAAGACGCAAATTAAGCATAATATATTCTTTTTCCCGTTCTTCCCGATTCATCTTTTCTGATGTTTGTATCGGGAACTCCCCTTGATCAATCTTCTCAAAGTAGTCTTTAAAGCGACGATAATTGGCAAAACGTATCAAATCTATATTAGAAGAGGCGCCTAAACCTACTCCAATATAATTCTCTAATTTCCAATATTTTTTATTATGGCGACTTTCTGCTCCAACCTTAGCAAAATTAGAAATCTCATATTGGTCAAAACCACTTTCAATTAATCGGCTCTGAATATAATGATACATCTCTCGCTCCACTTCATCTTCCAAAATTTTAATCTGGCCAGTTAAAACCCAACGTTGGAAAGGAGTATTGTCCTTTATCATCAGAGAATAATAAGAAATATGATTAATAGGTAGTGATAAAGCACAGTCTATATCTCTTTCAAGAACCTGCATATCCTGCTTGGGATTTCCAAACATTAAATCGATCCCTAACCGTTGTATTCCCAATCTTCTCAATAGATCTACTTTGTTAAATACCGTTTTTTCATCATGAAGCCTCCCCATCATTCGAAGCGTTCTATCATCAAAAGATTGAACCCCCATCGAAAAACGGTTAAAGCCATTCTCAAGATAGCAAGTCACTTTCTCTTCTGTGACCGATTCTGGATTCATCTCAATCGAAATTTCACAACCTGGTAAAACCTCAAAATATTCATAGACCGCTTGCATAATTCTCGTCATTTGATCTGCTGAAATATAAGAAGGTGTTCCTCCTCCAAAATAAATAGTATCTAATGCGTAATTTTGAGAACCATAAAGGCTAATTTCTCTGACTAAGTACTGGATATACTCCTCAATTTGATCATCTTGATCGACAAAAGTTAAAAAATCACAATAGTGACATTTTTTCTGACAAAAAGGAATATGAATATAGAGTCCAATTGTATGCTTCATGGTTTCACCCCTCTCCTAATCTCACCATACACTGCTCCTATTATAGCTTTCTCACCAAATAATTAAAGAGGCTGTGGCATAAGTTTATTATTTTTTTCATCATTTCAATATTTACGAATGAATACGGAGAAAAAAGTCATAATGTTTTTCAAAACAATCATCGAATGTTTGCACTCACAAGACAAAAGAAGATCTACGTAACTTGCCTTGTCTAAGCGACTGGTTGCTTAGACAAGGCCTAGTAAAGCTAGACCAAAAAAAGAGTTGGCCAGTTCTTCAAATGGCCAACTCTTTTGTAAGACGGTCTCTTACGAGGTAAAAGTTCGGATGATTGATCGTCTTTTCAAAAAATAACTAATATCATAGACTCTTTAATATCCTCATATGATTACCAATACATCACAATTTGATGATCAGTTTCATTATGAATATCTCCCAATAAATCTAATAAATTACGCCCATATTCTCCTAAATGATCAATAATCGCTCTCGCATTATCAATTTCAATCCTTAAATAATCCTGGTCTTGCATAACATCCCATAAAGCATCAAGATTGTGTCCAGTATATGCAGGTAAGTTAAGACCCTTAATTATAACTTGATAGGCCGTTTCCTTATCTGTAAAATTCTCTCCATTTAATTGATACATGTTTTCCTCCTAATACAATTGCTCAAATGAATCATAGTGATCATCAGTATAATAAATTAATCCATCATCTGAATAAACTAATCGTTCTGGCCCTCGATGATCGGTATAACCTGCTTGAATATCTGCTTCATAATATCGTCTATCTGTTTCTTTTGGCAATTTACCTTCCCGGTTTCCAAACTGATCGCCTCCAACTACGTATGTTTTATCTGCAGTTGACCAACCCATTTTCTCTGCTTCAGATTTACTAATATAGTTTGCTGGTAATTCTCCATAAAGATGAATATATTCAGCCACTTTATCAACTTCATAATAATATTCACCTTCTATAATCTCCTCTACATGCCCTACTGACGACTCTAATTGACTATTTGGTGGAGTTAACTCTTCTTCTAAGATCACTTCTAATTCAGAACATCCTGCCAAGAAGAAAATACTTCCTATTAATACAATAGTAAACAACTTCTTCACTTTATTGAACATCATTTCCTCCTTTTCATTATTAGCTCCCTTTTCCATCAATACCAATACTTTCCCTATCATATCATATACATCTATTTCAATCGCTAAAAAAAGCATTTGAAACTGGAAATATGGTGCAGTATCCCCGAAGGTTACTTAATTCAATTTATCCATCACAAAATTTGATTTTATTATGTTTCAAAACCTCTCTAAAAGAACAAAAAGAATATAAATCATTGTTCCTCATAATAATTTTTTTATTTTCTACTTGCATTCTCAAAACATTATGATAACATACAAAGAGTAATAATTACTATTAAAGGAGATTGTTTTATGAAAAAGAAATTAATTCCTAGCCTATTAGCCCCCTTCATTATTGGAGGACTCAGCTTACAGTTGTCGTCTGTTCTTACTCCTATCGTTGCCGAGTCTTCAACCGAAGATGTCAATCAGCATGAGCATCAGCACCAAGAACATGAGGAGCACAATAATGAAGAACATCATCATGATCACGAATTTGAGTTCACCGTTGAAAATGTTGTCAAAAAAGAAGACGATCATTATATCATGGCTCATGGTGATCATTTCCACACGATTCCAATCAGTGAACTCACAGAAGAACAAATTGCTGCCACTGATAAATTTTTAGCCGCACACCCTGAGGTAACTGAAGCCTATGAAAAAGCTCATAACATTCATGCTGGTTACTTTGAAAATGATCAAGTAGAAGATCGTTCACTCGAAGAGTGGGCGGGTGATTGGCAATCTGTTCTTCCCTATTTAGAAGATGGAACACTCGATATGGTCATGGAGAAAAAAGCAGAATCAGGCGAAAAAACAGCTGATGAATACAAAGAATATTATTTAACAGGCTATGCCTCTGATGTCGATCACTTAACAATCACAAAAGATGAAATTACTTTCAAAAAAGGTGACAAGAACTCAACAGGTCAATATGAATATACTGGTTATGAAATTCTTGAATATGAAAAAGGCAACCGTGGAGTAAGATTTCTATTTACTAAAGTAGAAGGAGATGAAGAAGCGCCTAAGTCTATTCAATTCTCTGACCATAACATTTCCCCAACCGAGGATTTAACGCATTTTCATATTTTCTTCTCAAATGAATCTCATCAAGAACTATTAAAAGAAATGGATAATTGGCCTACTTTCTATCCAACAGAATGGACAGCAGATGAAATTCTAGTCGATCAATTAAATCATTAATAATAAATAAACAAGTCAGCATTTAAATGCTGACTTGTTTTAATCTAAATCAATCCAATATCTTCGAATTAATACATTTTTTCCTTGTTCTTCATTCATTAACTTATCTTGCAAGATCCCTCCATTATTCTCTATAACATGAGCAGAAGCTAGATTATCATCGTCGCAAGTAATTAACACACTTTTTAAATGTAGCACAGCTCGACAATAGTCTAAAGCTAACGCTAACATCATAGTACCGTATCCCTTCCCCCCATTCTGAATATCGAATTTGATAACTAATGTGGCCACCATATTTCAATAATGCGGAAGTTAATCGATGTCTTATTTTTATATGGCCAATAAAGAGCGAGTCTGACACTAACCAAAATGTTGTTTGATTAACATATCCTGCGGGCAAATTTTGACTCGTCTCAAAAAATTTCACTCTTTCAATCACACTTTCTGGATCATCAAACATGGTGTTTTCATTTAATCGATGAGTTAAATCTTCCGCTAAAGCCTCAGCATATGAAAATAAACACTTTTCATTTGGACGAATTAATTCCAACTATTCTCTCCTCACTCTCATGAATAATGATTGCACGTCAAATCTTTAGACACGTTCCTGAATAGTAACGTTAATAGTATCCCCCGCTTTTTTTCCAATTTTAGTCCGAATATCCTTACGTATACCGATAATATAACAGATCGTTCCATCCGAATTTTTTAATCCCATATTCACAATACTACCCTCATAGGGTTCTCCATCAAAAGTTGCATGTACTTTAACTCGTCCCTTATTAAATTCCTGTCGTATATCATAAGGAAAAACAACATAGGCTCCATTTTTATCAGGAACCGCTTGGATCACCGCTTCAAATTCATATAATTTGGCTTTCATATTAACTCCCCATTAGAAGATTTTTATAAGATATCTTCATTCTAACAACAAAAATAAAATTTGGAATAATAGATAATAAATAAAAAATTTACTTAAAATAATCAACGTTACAAATTAGATACTTATTATTAGATTTTCCACCTATATGTTATACTAGCTTTAATAAATCTAAGGATGTGATTTCTAATGAAAATAACTGCTAAAGAAGATTTTTGGAACCTTTTCCCAGAGGCAGCGATCGGAATTATTCATGCTCAAAATGTCGATAATCAGCATAACTCTCAAGAAATTCAAGACTTGCTTGAACTGGCCCATGACAAGGCTAAGGTGTTCATAACCCATGAAGAATTCAGTAAGAACGAAGTAGTAGATAACTGGCGCCAAGCATTTCGTAAATTCAAAACTAAAAAAGGAGCCCGCTCTTCTATCGAAGCCTTGCTTAAACGAGTGCAGCAAGGTAAAGGCGTTGGTTCGATCAGTCCGCTTGTTGATATTTATAATGCAATCTCCTTAGAGTATGGTGTTCCCTGTGGCGGAGAAGATATCGCAACTTTCCAAGGCGATATGCAATTAACTCTTGCAGAAGGTGGCGAAGAATTCATTACTTATGGAAGTGACGAAAGTGAACCTCCTTATCCTGGTGAAGTGGTCTATAAAGATGAAGCGGGAGCCATCTGTCGCTGTTGGAATTGGCGTGAATCGGTACGCACCATGTTAACTGAACAGACAACAGATGCTGTCTTCGTTATAGAGGCAAATGATGCATCAGGTCATGATAAAGTAAAGGCTGCAATCGATGAACTAGCTAAGCGCTTAGAAAAATATACAGGAGCAGAAACAAGTTGTACCCTCTTAACCAAAGAAAACCCTTCATATCCATTGAATTAAAGACACAGTTAAGAGGCTGTAGCATAAATTATTTGTTTTTAAAAAACGATAAACATTCTGAACATCCACCTTGCAAGAGAGCGCCCTACAAAAGAGTTGCCCAGTTTTTCAACTGGCCAACTCTTTTTTCGGTCTAGATTTACACCATCAATTTCCCAGCTTCTCTTCATTGGGCCAATTAACTTTTAGCATGTTCGCAATTTTTCTTCGTCGATCTACCATTGGCGCTATCGACTGATTAAAATCATCTTGAGGAATGACTTTAATTCCTTTCTTCGCCAAAAGGCTCAAATCAGGTTCAGATAATTGTGCGGTATCTTGATAATCTTTTTCAGCTTTTTTTGAAATAGACTCCATGTAATCATCAATAGCAGACCGAATACTCCTCATTAACAAGGGATTGATCGTTTCCTTATTGGCCACACCGATATCTAATAAACTAACCGCATCATCCAGAATAGGAAGCGTATATGCAATAGACTTCTTCTTATCCACAGAATGATAATAATTAAGTAAAGGATAAGCTTTCTGAGCGAATGCAATTTCTCCTAATGATTCCGCTAATGAATGAAAAATAATATCTGAATCATGAAATTCTTTTCCATCCCATGCCGCAATGACGATCTCTTCAGCGGACGATCCCATACCTGAAATACTACTCGCAAAAGTTCTTCTCTTAACCACCCCATCTACAATCGATAAAACATATGACACGGCAAGGGATAGATTTAACATACCTGAAGCAGACCCCAATGATGTTAATAGTTGCACCGTTCCATTTGTAGGGGTAATCTCTCCATTCCCAAGAGAGAAAATAACATAACCTGCATAATATAGATAATCAACCATCGTAATGGCATCTGCTCTAGCAGTGTTCTCTACTCCTCCTTCAAATGAAGCAAAAATTAAGGTCCAACCGAACCATAAAATCGCCACCCAAATGACTAGCGTTATTAAGAGGATGACGGGGCCTACCAATCCCAAGACTCCATTCCCTTTGCGATCTAGCTGACGAAAGAGCCCCCAAATGATATCCGTTATTTTATTGGTGATGGGACCTGCCCCACGGTCTACCCAAAGTGTCGTCCAGCACAAATCAATGATAACCGCTAATAATAAAATGATTCCCAATCCTAACGTCCAATAATTCATACATGCCTCCAAGTTAATTCAAATTTTGACTCATAAAGTTCTCTTCCAGGTAGAATGATTGCCGTTTCGTTAAATCATCAATATCCTCGAAAGCCAAGCGATAGACAATTGGATTATCCACAGCTTGTATATATAAACTTTTATCCTGACCGTCATAGGCACTAATATATTGCGTAAAAGTAATCGAATGGAACTTTTGATTTTTAATAAAACCTTGCGGCAGTGCCACAGCAGATAAAACACGAAACAAATATCCTAAAGCAGTTTGACTATCTTCCGGAACTAAGGAATTCTGACTCTGATAGAAAGCCTTAACAAAACGCGATTTAGGATCATAACCACCAGGTAAAGCCTTTGCTCCATTAAAATCATCTAAATTTTGAAGATCAAACAGATCCAGAAGATACTTTTCATGAGATGGAAATTTTGGAGAATTCGTCATAACATTGTATGGATTTGCATACACTTTTAAAGTTTGCTGATAGGGTTCTATGACCACACACCGTTGACTACTATCCGCAAACATAAAATGAAAGTCAGGGGCAATGACTTTATTTCCTTGGGAATCATGACTAGATAAATGCAACTGTGGAAGTGCTTCAAGTAATTCTTCCACCGATCGAAAATTAGCCAAAACATAATTCATAAAATGATAACTCGAAAGATTGGTTTTATCCGGATCCGCTTGAGAAGCAAATAAATTAAAACCTCCAAAATCATTCGTCACTCCAATTAATCCATGCTCATTAATGCCATCTTTTAAAGGATCTTGATTACGAAATCCTACTCCCATTATTTGATAGCGGGACAAATGCTTCCCACCTAATAAGTTATCTGCACAAGGATAGTTTCGAGGTTGATAGATGACGTTGTAGTCAACAGGAGCCTCAATATCCATAGTGCGCCCCAAAACGCACGATTCTGGGTAATCCATTTTAATTCCTGTGCACATCGTAACCCTTCCTCCCTCTCTTTCATAATTCAATTACATCTATTATACCGAAAAAGAGCAAAGGACTCCCCTTATAAGACCTTCACTCATTATTACTATTTCCCAAAGCAACAAAACCTTGCTTTGAATGATTCATGATAACGATTTGATGATAAAAAGCAAACCCTCTAACAAGGTTAAATATTAAAATTATGTTAAAGTTTTTAATTTTCATTAATAAAAAGTTAACCATATGCTAATATAATAGTCATTCTCTATGTTATTAAATGAAAGCGAGGTTCTTATGGATATTAAAAAACAAGATATTATAGTCTGTGGTTTTGCCCTTTTTGCCATTTTTTTTGGAGCAGGTAATCTCATTTTTCCTCCTTATCTCGGAGTTATTAGTGGTAATCAATGGTGGCTAGCTTCCCTTGCCTTCACTCTTTCCGATCCTTTTTTCCCTATCCTAGGGGTTATTGTTACCTTATCATTAGGAGGTAAGGCAAATGATTTGGGAAAAAGAGTTCATCCTTATTTTGCAAGCTTGTTAAGTGCGGTCGCAATCCTGTTAATTGGTCCTTTCTTCTCGGTCCCTAGAACTGGAGCTACCACTCACGAAATATTTGTCCAATCCTTCTTTCCGGCAAGTCCTCAATGGATTACTTCTCTCTTTTTCTTTGGACTGACGGCTTATATTGCTATTAATCCCAATCAAGTGATCGATGCGATTGGAAAATACTTAACACCTGTCTTATTAATGATCTTAGCTTTTGTTTGTGGCGCAGCCCTCTTAAATCCTCCTGGTCCTATGATTGATCCTCAAGTTCCAAATCTTTTCTCCTTCAGTTTCAAAGAAGGTTATCAAACCATGGATGCACTTGGAGCCGCTCTTATGGCAGGTATTGTGATATCTGACTTAGCTAGAAGAGGGTATACCGATAAGAATACTCAAATAAAAGCTGGTATTCAAGTTGGTCTCCTTGCTTTCGGATTGCTAGCTATCGTCTATATCGCCTTAACCTACGCTGGTGCAACGGTCTCATCTTTCTTTACACCTGAAGATAATCACACGCTCATCTTAATCGAAATGGTTCATAAAATATTAGGTCCAATTGGTAAATTTGCTTTAGGACTAACAGTCGCTTTAGCCTGCTTAACCACCTCTATTGGTTTAACTTCTATTTGTGGTAACTTTTTCTATTCACTGTTCAATCAACGGATCTCGTATAAGATCTTAATCTTAATAACTGTTACTATTGAATTTACCATCTCTTTAATCGGTGTAAATGCAATTATCCATATTGCTGTCCCTGTCCTATCAGCGATTTATCCTATCATGATGGTCTTAATTCTCTTTTCGATTTTTGATCAAAAAATCTACTACGATGCTACCTATATCGGTGCTGTGGCAGGAGCAGGAACCATTGGAATTCTGCAATCTATTAATCTATTCGGGCAAATGTTAGGACACCATTTCCTCCAACCAATTGCCGATTGGACCTATCATTTACCCCTCCATCAATTTGGTTTTGAATGGCTGTTGCCAGCAATCATTACGTCTGTTATTTTCACTCTGATTCAAGCTCACCTCCATTCTAGAATGAAGAAAAGATCAACATCATAGTGATTCAAGATATTTGAATCGAAGCATAAGTAAAATGATCAACCAATATTTTTACTATAATTAACATTTTATTTCTGAAATTTATTCGATATTCTAATTGATACCGCTTTCAATTTTAAAAATTATATATATGCTTGATTTAAAAATTTAAAACTTCTTCTGTGATATAATCCTTGAGGGTTACAAAATATCTATTATTGTTTAAAGGAGAAGTGAGTCATTTGATGAGTTTTATCGCTGTTATTGTTACTGTTTGTCTATACTTGATACTTTATAAAATGCAAAAAAATAAAGTTTCTTTAATGTATCGTGTCCTTACGGCTACCCTACTAGGTGTCATCGTTGGTTATCTGTTTATGGGACACACCGATTATGTGGTTGTATTCGGTAGAGTCTATGCCAACTTATTAAAAGCCTTTGTGGTTCCGCTTTTATTCTTTTCTATTATTTCAACCGTCTCTTCCTTACAATCAATCGAAAAACTAGGAAAATTAGGTGGACGGACCATAGCTGTCCTTGCTTTACATAATATCTTAGGATCTGTTATTGCCATTGTTTTAGGTAACGTTATGAAGTTAGGACTTAATTCTGACCTTACAATCGATACTGCAGCAGAAATTGCAGAAGTTCCACCTTTTTATGATGTACTTGTCAGCTTTTTCCCAAGTAATATTGCAAATCACATCGTAGAAAACCAAATTATCCCGATCGTTATTTTCTCAATCTTTGTGGGAATTGCGATGTTAAAATACAATAATAAGGAAGAAATCCAAGCATTTTCAAACTTTATTGAAGCAGGAAATAAAGTCATGAATAAGCTGATTGGCATGGTCGTCACTTTTACCCCTTATGCAGTCCTTGCTCTTTTAGCCAATCAAGTTTCTACATTAGATCTATCGTTTGTTACGTCTCTACTTTATTTACTCTTGGCAATCTATATTGCTTGTTTATTCCACACCTTTATCACTAGCTCTTTAATGGTTCAACTATTAGGTAGAATCAATCCATTAACTTTCCAGCGTAAATTTTTCCCTGCTTGGCTCATTGCCTTTACGACTCAGAGTTCAATCGGAACGATGCCTGCAAATATTAAAGCTCAAGAAGATATGGGGACACCTGCTGAGATCGCTTCTTTCTCAGCTTCAATTGGAACAACTTTCGGTATGCCAGGCTGTGCTTCAATTTGGCCAGTTCTTCTCGCTATTTTCACTATCAATGTTTTAAATATCGATTTTTCAATCACTCAATATTTAGTTATGATTGGCTCAGCTTTACTTGCTTCATTAGGAACTGTAGGGGTTCCGGGAACAGGTACAATTCAAGCAACTGCCCTTTTTGCCGCCATGGGACTTCCAGTTGAAATGATTCTTGTACTCAGCCCAATTGCTGGTGTCGCTGATATGGCGCGTACCTCAACTAATGTTCATTCTGCCGGTTCAACAGGAGTAATAGTGGCGGCTCTTCAGAAAGAACTAGACTTAAACAAATTTAATGCCAAAAACATCCAGTCAACTGAAGCTATCTCATAATCACCAAAAAAGTCCTGAATTGAGTCATTGCTTAATTCAGGACTTTTTTTATTTCTAGCGTTCTTATCACTCTTCATCCACCAAATATTCTAATATCACTTTCCATTTCTCTACTAAGTGCTCTAAGCGATATCGAGCGTTAGCTGGACTAGTTGACGGTAACTGAATTCCTGGCAGTCCAAATTCATCAGCATGATACTTCTGGTAATACTTATAAGAAGTCCCACCGTTACAGAAAACCTGCTGAATATTCGCTGTTTGAAAAATTGGCTTTAAGTCAGAAGGCTTCACATTTTGAATACTAGCATCACTTGATCCTATAATGTCACATTGATAAATAGAATCATAAACTGCCAATTGATGCCTTAGAAGAAATTCTTTTCTTTCTTGAATATCTGTTGATAATGATTCTTGAAATAATACTTCCATCACAGGCCAAAATCGATTTTGAGGATGTCCATAAAAGAAACCATATTCACGGGTTTTAACAGAAGGGAAAGATCCTAAAATCAAAATTTTTGAATCTGTTTGAAAAAGCGGCTTTAACGGATGAACAATCCTTTGATGCTGGGTCAATACCTTTTGCTTCAATTAAATCCTCCTTTCTTTAAACCTGAATGCTAAATTTTCAATACCAAATGAACTCATCTATTTATTTCTAGATTAACATCTCAATCGGGACTATGCCAAGCTATAAACTTCTCTTTGATTTTGCTGTATTACTTTTAGCATATCTTCTTGACGAATTTCTGAAAGTTTATCCACAGTCGTCTGTAGAGCAACTATGAGTTCACCTACTAAGTCATTATTAAGCTGTTTGTTTGATGGATTATCCTCTTTTTTCACCTGTTCTATTGGATAATCGCTTTCTAATAAAATCCGATCACCAGGTATTTGCTTTACATAGGCTCGCCCACGCTTAGTCTCCAACATACTCGGATGAACAGAAAGGTAGCCTCCCATCCGAATATGTCGGGTTAAGTCATCACTCGTACCAGAAAAGCGATGCAATATCGAATTAATCGGCCAATCTGCTATGTTTATAGCATTTAAAATATCCAACACTTCTCTCACGGATCGAACCGCATGAATAGAAAGGATCATTCTCTGATTGTCTGCAATGGTCATTGCTTTCTTACAGATTAAATCCATTATCCTAGTAAAAACGAACAACTGTAGTTCTCGATCTGCTTGTTCTAGTCGCCGGGGTGAGAAATCTAGGCCAATTTCACCAACAAAACGTGTCTTATCAAGTCCTTCTTCAAAAAAACCCAACTCTTCTTCCGCTTGCAATTGCGACTGAATATACCAGGGATGAAAACCTAAAGAAGGAAAACAACTGGAAAAGTCTGAATCTCCATCGTTCTCTACACTTTTAAGCAAATGAGAAAAAGCTGAAGGTAATACAGTCTGAGCAACAATTTGAACCTTTTCTTCTGAAATGGCGGTTAAGAATTCTCGTCGCAAATCGTGATTCAGGATAAAGTCTAAGTGATAATGACTATCTAATAATACAGACAATTTTTAATCACCGTCCTATAAATTTTACATTTCGTGCCTTCGTTTCAAAACCTAATAACCGCCGTAAAACCTTTCCTGCTAACATCTGCCCCATAATCGGAGGCATATAACTCATCGTTCCCAACGCTCTCCCTTTCACCGAATCATCTTCCAGTTCAACCTTAATTGGTAATTCTTTTGAGAAAAGGACTTCCACTCCTCGAATCCCTTTTTTACGACATTCTTTACGAACTGCTTTAGCTAAAAGGCAATTAAACGTCTTTTCAATATAGGCAAATTGCAATTGTGAAGGATCCAGCTTGTTTCCCGCTCCCATCGCTGATAAAAGCGGTAATTCCTCAGTCGCACACCACTCCATCAAGCTTAGTTTCGCTAGAACCGTATCAATACAATCAATCACATAATCGGGTCGAGGATAAGCAGAGAGAGTGGAAGCCATATTATCCGAATCCAAAGCGATCTGTTCCGAATATACTTGACACTCTGGATTTATCTCATGCACCATCTTGGCCATCACTTCAGCTTTGACTTGACCAATGGTTGAAGTAAATGCCAAAGCCTGTCGATTAATGTTACTCGCTTCAACCGTATCTTGATCAATGAGAATTAGTTTCCCAACCCCACCTCTTGCTAAGGCTTCAGCACAACTTGAGCCTACTCCTCCAAGCCCTATCACCATGACCGTCGACTCGGATAAACGCTCTAGACCTTCGTCCTTTACTAGTAAACGAAGACGTGCAAATCGATCAGAATTATTATTTTGCATACCCATCACCATCTTTATATCTTTTTCAACTATTCATTATACATGAGATTTGTTTAGCTAAATAGGTGCTATTTATCTCTCTGTCACTACTTTGTTTTTTATGATACCTAGAATTGAATAACTAGTTGTCGTACAAAATAAGTGATATATAAATTTCATTGCAAGTCATATATTGCTTGAGATCTTTAATATCCAACTGACCCAAAGCAAAAACCCTTATCATAAGTGCGACTTCACTCATAATAAAGGGTTCTTAGTTATCTACTTCGCTCTTTGGTCAATCGTTTCATTAAATCAGGCATCCATTCAGCCAAGGGATTAATCTGAAATCCTAAGTTCTCCGCTTTATCTGGAACCACATATTGATCATGTCGCGTCGATAAAGGGGCATAGTCAATTTCATCCTTAACAACCACCTGCAATTGATGACCAACCGCTTCCTCTAACCAGCTTATTATCTGACTAAATGGAACTGACTGATTGGAGCTAATATTCAGTATTCCTTCAATAGCATTCTCTATCGCCCACACAATAAAATCAGCTGCCATCGTTCCTTTAATATAATTTACATGGGCATCAAGATTATATACTTCAATCACTTCATTTTTTAATGCTTTGTCAATATAGTGATGTAGACGTTGAGTGTAGTCATCATCATCTAGAACGATGGGAAAACGAAAAGCCGTCACTTTGAAATCGTTTTGCTTGAAAAGAACAGACTCAACTTGTCTTTTACCTTCTCCATAGGTTATTTCTATCGTTGGATCAATTATATAAGTCATAGGATCAAAATCCTCTTCATGAAAACCGCCAATTTGATCTCCATAGACGGCCATCGAGGAAGTGAAATAAACACGATCAGTCAATCCTCTCAAAACTTCTAGCATACGTTCCGCCTCTTCTCTCGTATAACAAATATTATTAAAGACTGCATCCCATCGTTGAGCTTGAACTTCCTTCCAACCAGAATGATCTTCTTGCTCAACATCCAAGAGAATATGTGAAGTTCTTCCTACAAATGGATTCTTTTTATTTCCTCGAGTTGCAATAGTCACTTGATGTCCGTGGTCAAGAAGTAGCTGAACCGCTTTTTTACCAAAAAAATTGGTTCCCCCCAACACAAGTATTTTCATCTTCAACCTCCAACATTTTTATTTGAGAGTTCCCTATATTTTACGCCCTCATAAAGTTTAAAATTCGTAGATTAAAATCTTTAGCTTCATGATAAGCAGCATGTCCTAAGTCTTGATACATATATATTCTACAATCAAGCTTTTCAGCAATCTCATAGGAAGCTTGTCCCGTCACAACTTTATCTAATTGGCCTCCGATCACAAAGACTGGGCATTTGATCTTCTCTAATTGCTCGTATGTGTCACAGGTAAGACAAGACTCTGACAAAATAATAAAACGTTCTTTATCTTTAGGCTGTTGAAGCTTTGCCAACAGAGGTATCAAGCTTTTATAACGATTAACATATTGTTCAGAATAAACTCTCATCATCATATCTCGAACCAAATTCTTTATATCGCCTTGTTGAGTATATTGAATCCATGTTTGTATGGCCTCTTCCAGAACAGGATTATTTCTTGAAAGCGTCACAGCTAGTACTAATTTATTTACTAAATCAGGTCGATGGATCGCCATATATTGGGCTATCATGCCTCCCTGGGAGACCCCAATCACATCAGCTTTCGATATTTCTAACATATCCATAGCAACTTCAATATCTAAAGC
This sequence comes from Facklamia lactis, assembly GCF_015863205.1. Lineage (GTDB taxonomy): Bacteria > Bacillota > Bacilli > Lactobacillales > Aerococcaceae > Facklamia > Facklamia lactis. The sequence goes on from NZ_JACBXQ010000002.1 coordinate 337,751, forward strand.
TAAATCACTAACTGTCAGTCCTTTGTCAACCTTTGCTCGACGATCAAATAGATAGACTTTATAATCTTTAGCAAAGAGCCTATAGGCATGTGCAATGAAGAAAGCGAATCCGTGAATTCCTCGGGTGTTCAAACCCTGTATTAATACTAAAGGTTTTGTTCCCCTTCCAAAAGTAATATAGTTCAAAGTCGTATCTTGAAGATCTAAACTTCCTTCTCTCGGATTATAAATCACCTAATTAACCCCTCCATTTTAAATAGCCTTACGAAATATACAACGAAACCATCTTCACCTTCATTCTGCATCTAATTACTCAATTTAAAGCAAAGTTTCCAGAATACTATTTCAAATCATACACCCAACTATCACCATCTTGGCGATAATAAAATTCACTTAAATTATCTTCCATAAACACACGCACCATATCCTCCATGTCAAGAGAAAGTTTCAGATTGACAAGGTTATCAATTGGCTCCCACCATACCTCTCCCTCTTCCGATGATACTAATTCACCTTCAAAATGATTCGTTTGATAAAGCAAAACCACAAATCTTGTCTGATTTTCATACCAATCTTTAACCCCACATAATTGAGGCGAATAGATGGTTAGTCCCGTTTCTTCTTCCACTTCTCGGATGACTGCTTCCGTAAAGGACTCAGCCAATTCAACATGCCCTCCTGGAAAAGTAATTCCTGGCCAATCTTCCTTTTTTCTATCGATCACTAACACTTTATCCTCATTATGTATCATGCACATATTCGTAAACTCTACTTTTTCCATTAATGCTCTACCTCCGCCCATGCTTCATTCTATTAATAAACTTTTCTAGTCTTTATCGTAATTAATTTCTCTTCCTTCAGAGTCCAATTCTTCTAAATACTTTATTTTAAGAAAATCCTTACCATTATTCTGATCATTGCGATAGGAATCTTGCGCAGAAGCCTTATAGATATTTAAATATTGTTCCTTGCTCGGCACGAGAAATTCAACCTCTTCTTTGATATGAGTTAACTCATCTTCCTCTACACCAGCAAAATCATACAATGAGGAAATACTACCAAACTCTACATGCAGATCCTCCTTCTTAAATTCATGCTCGTGTCGATCAATTAATTCGTATCCTAACTTTTGCATCATAGAATAAATCTTCTCCCAATCATAAATCCGCTGATCATCAGGAGCCTCCCATCCTCGAGGATCTCCTTTAACATGAATATCTAAATCCGTCGGTTGCCAAGATCGACGTGTAATGTATTCTAATCCGACAGAACCCATTAAAGTTGGAATGATTCCAATTTTATTCAATTCTGCACAAATAATTAAAAATTCTCTATAATACTTATCCATTTTCTTTCTCCTGTTATTTTGTCAATCAGACTATAAAAAAACAAATTCCTTAGATAATCTACAGTCCTTTTGAGTTAAAAAATATTTTCGCATTTTTTATCATTATTTTCGTATTCTAATTTTAAATGTTTGAGGTGCTTTACGGTAAACCATGATTAAAGCAAAAACAATGTATAAAATCGAAATTGTAATAAAAATCGGCGCTACCCAAATCCCCCATCAGACTTTAAAATTTAGTAAACTTTCTTGTTTTTGACAAATCTATCCTCGTATTCTATCTGTTAAACAATTACTGTTATTATTTGTATTATACAACTGTTCCTTCATAAAAGGCACCCCACTTTTTCAAGCGAAGTGCCTGTCCTATGAGTAAAATCGGCTACTTCTGACATGAATAGTTTCTTAAAAGATACCTTTTTACTCTCTGCATTACTTTAATAAATGATCTAATTCTATTAGAAGTCTTGTCTTTAATTCTTCACGTTCTTCGGGTGAAGGCCGAGATGATTCATCGTACATTTTCTCCATCGGATACCACCACACAGGCCCTTTCCCGTTATTACCGTAATTTTCAATATCTCCTGCTACCCTAGGGAAAAGATGCCAATGAACATGACTATCTCCATTCCCTAGTAGTTCATAATTCATTTTCTCCGCATTAAAAGCGACTGCTACCGCTTCGCCTACCAGTGACATTTCTTCTAAAAATTTTAATTTGACTTCTTTCTTTAATTCATATAATTCTGTTACATGTTGCTTACCTAAAAATAGAGTATAACCTTCAAAATGTTGGTGGTCCCCTATCACCACATAACCTGTTTCTAATTCTTTAACGAAATTGGGATTAACTCCCTTCTTAATCATTTCTATTCTTTCACAAATAAGACACATATTGTTCTCCTTCCAGTTAATGATACCTACCTAAACGATCCAGCTACTCTATTCTGATTTTATGTTGAGTGACTGCTTAAAATCTAGTAATGTTTTGACGTATTCTTTTGGCAAATCATCATGAATATCATGCATGGACTGGAAACCTTCTATCAAGGTGCTCCCCTCAATTAATTCCTTTACTCTGTGCGCATCTTGCTCATCCATAGCAGAAATCAGCCATCCTTCTGACGTATAGTAAGACGGAGCCGTCTCCTTTGGCGGTGCCACATGAAGAACAAAAGTCGGACATTTGATCTGACGTAGTATAGCCTCCTGATCTAACCCACTGAAAAAACTAAAATCATAGAATGACTTTCCAAACTGTAAATCATAATCACCTGTACCGTCTTGCTGATTGGCTGTGATTTGTAATAACCTGTTGATGCCGAGTTCCGGTGGATAATACCAGATAACAGGTAGTTGACTTGGATCCTTCTTAAACTTCTTTAAAGCGGGTTCCGCCACAATCTGACTCCAATGATCCTTCCCCTCTTTATTGAAAAACATCTTCATCGGATTATTTTTGACTGAATATTCGAAATAAGTCATATTAGGTTTATTGGTTAAATAATCATTAATATTCTTAAAATCGATATAAGAAAAGGTGTCTTCTGCTCTTCCCTTCTCCGTTGAGAAAAAAGGGCCGTCTTCTAATACTATACCCTTGACCTGGTCTGGGTGAAAGGCTGCAACATAAGCCGTAATAAGCGCTCCTGATGAATGCCCAGAAAGAATCGCTGTTGCCTTGACTCTTTCCTTGATAAAGGAGGCAAGATCATCTCCAATCGTTTTGATATTATACAAACCAGCCTTTTTACTTGATTTACCGTGACCATAATAATCAGGAGCAAAAACATGAAAATGTTTAGACAATTCAGGTAACACTTTATGATAGTCTTTTGAATCAACCATTTGTCCATGTAATAATACTAGCTCTGGTCCGTTATCTGGCCCCTCCAAATAGTAAATTTCTCGCTCCCCTTCTAACCAATAAGTCTTTTCTTTAAAACCTAAACGAACCCCTTCTTTTTCCATAAACTTTTGACCAGTATAATCATAATTAAGATTTCTCCAAGCATATAAGCAAACGGCAAAGCATACAACGAGTCCACCTACGCCCAAAATTTTTAAAATTTTATACTTATTCACTCTCGAGGTCCTCCATAATATTTGTGAAAATGGTGGAGGCCGTTTCCCCATTAAGAATTGCCAGGCCTTTTTTCTCATCTCCAAGTATCAATACATTGTCCCCAGGCTGAATAGAGAATATTTCCCTTGCTTCCTTTGGAATCACTATCTGCCCTTTTGTTCCCACCTTTGCATTCCAAGCATGTAATGTTTTGTTTTGCTTACTTCTCAATTATTTTCCCTCCTTTTACGACTGACCAAAGTATGAAAAGTATGAATTTGCATACATTATATACTATCACTTTATTTTTAGCTACTTTTCTGTTTAGCTACATTGATCGTTTTGTATTTACTACATCTTCTTAGCTATGTCATCATACAACGAAATAAAAGAGCCTCTTACTTTTAAATAAGTAAAAGACCCTCACTATGATTTAAAATTTCCTACCTTCTAAATAAAAAATTAAAGCCATAGATTACTAACCACATCACTTTGCTAAGTATAAGTTAAACCCTTAATACATTAATATGTTCAGGTATTTCATATTGGCTAATATTAAAATTTGTATCGGTAATAATATTATTTATTTCATCCATAGAAACTACTTTAAACATTGCATTTTTATTAAACTTCGTATGATCAACCAAAATATATGATTCATTTGCCGCACGGATCATTCCTAATTTAGATGTGGCTACATCTAAATCGGATTGGAATATTCCAGAGGTTAAATCTACTGACATTACTCCAATAAAAGCCAGATCAACGTTGAAATTTTCATAAAACTTAAAATTAATCATACCTGAAGTTATCGTATTAAAATCATTGATAATATTACCCCCTGCAAAAATAAGATTGATATTTTTATTATCCTTTAAAATGTTATAAATAATAAAATCATTAATTATGACGGTCACATTTTTTAAACACCTCATCAATTTGGCTAACTCTCTTGTTGTAGTTCCACCATCAAGTATAAGACAGTCATTCTCTTCAATTATTTGGTAAGCCGCTTCAGCAATTCTTCTCTTCTCATCTATATATGATATGCTTCTCTCTTCATAACTTTCTTCTGCATATAGAACATTACTAATTGTTGCCCCGCCATGAACTCTTCTAACTAATCTTTTCGCGCTTAGTTCATTTAAATCCCTTCTAATTGTCATAGGTGTCACTTTAAATTTATTAACAAGCTCATTGACTGATACCATCTGATGCTCATATATATAGTTCAAAATATCCGTTTGTCGAATTTGTTTATTCATAATGTACACACCCTACACATAGATATCCTCCTCTTAAATGTTAAAAACATGTTCGATAAATGTTCTTTCTCTACAAAAAAAGAACATTTATATACAAATTTTCAATTAAAAATTTACCCAAGCTTTACCTTAAATTGAATATAAATTTACAATGAACTCTTATACTTAAATTATAAGTTTAAAAGTCAACTTTTGAAAGGAAGTGTTAATTCAGCCCCTTAATCTGTTTCCCTGCGACATTGACAATTAATAAAGAGGTAATAATATGACAATAATATCAGCCCACAGAGGATTTAGTGCAAAATTTCCTGAAAATACCCTAATTGCTTTTCAAAAAGCAATTGAAGTAGGCGCGGACAGTATTGAAATTGATGTTCACTTAACTAAAGATAATATTCCTGTTATTTGCCATGACGAAAGAATAAATCGAACTTCTGATGGTGAAGGTTATATTAAAGACTTTACAGTCGAAGAACTAAAACAATTTAATTTTTGTATATCTTTTTCTGATTACCTCGAATGGGCAGAAAAAGATGATCAGTACATAAGAATAATGACTTTAGAAGAGCTTCTCATTTGGTCTTTAAATCATAATTTTATATTAAACATTGAATTAAAAAACAATGTATTGGCATACAAAGGTTTAGAGGAAACCGTTGTAAAACTAATAAATCAATATCAACTACATAAAAGAGTGCTTATTAGCTCCTTTAATCACTATTCTCTTCAAAAAGTTAAACAACTTGATAAAAATATTAAAGTTGGTGCAATAGAATTTTCAAACATAATTAACCCTGGAGATTATTGCCATAAAAATGGCATTGATTACTATCATCCTAACTATGAATCAATAGATGAAAACAACATACAAAATTGCTTTGATAACAATATTCAAATTGTATCTGGAGTAGTTGATTCGCCTGAAAGAATAAAAGATTTATTAGCTTTAAATCTCTATATCATCACAACCAATCAACCGGAATTAGCCTATTCTATAAGAGAATTTAATCGAACCATAGATTAAAAATAAATACAAATATGTGAAGGAGAAATTTTATGAAATTTTTTAGTAAATTATTATTAAGTATTACTTCCTTATCACTAGTATCATTAGCTCCTGTCCAAGTTTTTGCACAAGAGGATAAAATTGAGATTGAATTTTGGTTCGCCAACGGCGGAAAAGTTGAAGAAGCTAATCAAGCTATTGTTGAAAATTTCAATAACTCACAAGATGAAATCCATGTGACTGCAACATTTCAAGGAAATTATGATGAACAATTCACAAAAACACAACAAGCTTTTGCAGCAAATGATCAACCAGAAATTTTTGTCATCGATACTCCATACTTGGAAGTCGCTAACGAAAATGGGATGTTAGAACCTATACAACCCTTAATCGAACGAGATAGCGAAGAAGTAAATTTTGAAGATTTTATTGAAGGTGTTCTTGGAAATTCTTATATAGAAGACGAACTCATGGGATTACCATATTTCAAATCCACACCTATTTTATATGTAAATAAAACATTATTAGACAAAACTGATTTCACTCTTGAAGATCTCGGGTCTTGGGAAGGTTTATCAGGAGCTATTCGTGCCATTGACAATGGTGATGATATTAACGGCATTACTATGCACCTTTATGATTGGATCTTTCAATCATTTTTAGAACAAGGTAACGGAACTGTTATGAATGAAGATAGAACAGAATATACTGTCAACAGTCAAGCCGGAGTCGAAGCCATGGATTTTATGAGAGAATTAGTTGAAGAAGAAGTCTGGAAAATTCCAGCTGGAGGAGAAACCGGAAGTTCTACATTCAGCGATTTTTCTGCAGGTGTTTCAGGATTCGCATTCTCATCTACAGCTGATTTAACTAACTATTTAGAAGCTGCTCAAGAAGGTGGATTTGAATTATCAGCAGTTATGTTACCAGAAAAAGAAAAACATAGTGTAGATGGAGGCGGTTGTCAAATTGTACTTGCGTCAGGATTAGACGAAGAACATAAAGAAGCAGCTTGGAAATTCATTAAATTTGCAACATCCGCAGAACAAAACTTTGTTAATTTAGAAATAACTGGTTATCTTCCAATACGCCATTCAACAGTTGAATTGAACGAGTATAAACAGTTAATAGAAGATCAACCGTTATACAAAGTTGCGTATGAACAATTAGAATTTGCTGGACCTGCTCCTCAACACCCAACTATTCAAGAAGCACACACAATATGGTTGGAAGAAATGGAACGTATGTTCAATGATCTAGAAAACATCTCCACGCAAGACGCTTTAGATCGAACAGTAGAAAGAGCTAATTTACTTCTAAATTAACAATTGGGGAGGCATAAAGTGGCAAAGATAACTTTAAAATCCATTTCAAAAACATACAACAAAAGTAAGGCCAATACTTTTAATCTTTTTAAGAAAAAGCGTTCTAGTGTATCAGATTTTGCAGTTAGAAATTTGTCAGTGGAGATCCCTGATGGTAGCTTCACTGCAATCATAGGTCCTTCAGGTTGTGGTAAATCCACAACCTTGAGGATGATAGCTGGCTTAGAGTCTGTTGATTCTGGTGAAGTATGGATTGGTGATCGTTTAATAAATAGTCTTCCCCCAGGAGATAGAAATATTTCAATGGTATTCCAAAACTATGCTCTCTATCCTATGATGACTGTTAAAGAAAACATTACTTTTGGTTTAGAAGAAAGTAATTTAACTCACAATGAAATGGAAGAGAGAACAAAAAAAGTAGCGGAAATAGTTGAATTAACGGAATTCTTAGATCGTAAACCTTCTCAGCTTTCTGGAGGACAGCAACAAAGGGTTGCTCTTGCTAGAGCCATCGCTAAAAATCCAGATCTTTATATCTTTGACGAGCCTCTTTCTAACTTAGATGCAAAGTTACGAACTGATATGCGATCAAGACTAATATCTATGCATGAACAACTACAGGCAACATTTATTTATGTTACTCATGATCAAATTGAGGCAATGTCAATGGCCGATCAAATTATTATTCTCAATGATGGTAAAGTAATGCAAATTGGTTCGCCCTATGAAGTGTATAATGATCCTTTTAATCTTTTTGTTGCAAACTTTATTGGAAACCCTGGAATGAATTTAATAGCACAGCTTAATGAACGAATAACTTGGGGATTTCGTCCTGAACGTGGCACTTTAATAACAGAAGATTTTTTCTCAAACGATTCAAAAGAAACCTACTTTCTTGATACAGAAATTAATTCCACACAGGCTATTTTAAATCCTAAATCTTTAATATCTAATTTTTTAATAGAAAGTAAGATCTTAACCCGAGAATATTTGGGCTCAGAGTTTCTGTATACCATTAATAATATTTTTGGTATACAAAAAGTTAAATCAGAAAACATATTTGATAAAAACCAAAATATTTTCCTCCATTTAAATCGAAAAGATCTATATTATTTTGATCAAAATGGGGATAGGATTAGAAATACGGAGGTAGAATAATGAAAAATAAAATAAAACCATATTTATTAATACTACCTTCTATTATTATTTTCCTCTTATTTAGTATACTCCCACTAATATACATGTTTTATTTAAGTATTCATAAAGGAAGTATTGTAAAACCAGCAATTGAGTTTATAGGATTTAAAAATTATCAAGAATTATTTTTGGATCCTTCTTTTATTGAAGCCATTCAAAATACTTTTTATTATGCAGGAATATTCGTTTTATCCATTGTATTAATCTCTATCCCACTTTCATTATGGCTTAGTAAAAATGGTTCTATTTATAAAATAACAACCAGTTTTATCTTCAGTCCTCATGTAACAGCAATCGTTTCAATTGCATTAATATTTACCTGGATAATGGATACAGAAAATGGAATTTTAAATTGGTTCTTACAACTAATAGGTCTTGAACCAATCGGCTGGCTAACCGATTCAAAAGTTGCACTTAATTCAGTAATTATCGTGGCCGTATGGAAGGGTATTGGATATTATACTTTGATTATGATGTCCTCCGTCACAAACTTACCTCAAAATATTTATGAAGCTTGTTCCATCGACAATATTCCAAAGCATAAAGTATTACGTCGAATAACCCTACCGCTACTTTCACCAACTATTTTCTTTATCATAATTGTTGCATTAATAAACAGTATACAAGTATTTGGCACTATAAATATCATGACTCAAGGTGGACCCGCTAATTCAACTACAACTCTAGTTTATTATTTATACGAACAAACCTTTAAATTTTCTGATATAGGGGGCGCTGCTGCTACAGGTATTATATTATTATTATTTCTAATGATATTAAGTATATTGTACTTTATTCTTTTCAGCAAACGTGTTCATTATAAGTAGGTGATTGAATGAAAAAAATAAATTTCACTAAAATTTTAGAGATTCTTTCAGCATTGGTATTTATTATCTTATTTGGATTCCCATTTATTTGGATGTTCTTCTCAAGCGTTAAATCTTCATCTGAAATTGTTGCGGTACCACCAACATTGTTTCCTCAACAATGGCAATTTGAGAATTTCATTGTTGCATGGAGATCCGGCCCATTTTTTAAATATACTATCAATAGTCTTATTGTTGCTTTATCAATTGTAGCTCTTCAATTGATAACCGTAATACCTGCTGCGTATGCCTATGCAAGATATGACTTCTTTGGCAAAAAATTCTTTTGGTATCTATCTTTATCTACCATGATGATACCAGGGACCTTAACTTTTTTACCTATCTACTTACTTTTTAGCTCTTTTGGTCTTATAAATACATTGTGGTCTTTGATTCTACCTTTTACATCTAGTATATTTGGAATATTTTTATTAAGACAATCGATCATGAGAATTCCAAATGAAATTATTGAAGCTGCTCAACTGGATAAAGCCGGTGAAGCTAAAATTATCCGAAGAATTGTTTTTCCAATGATTAAGCCATCAATTCTTACCATTTCTATGTTGACTTTTATTGGACGTTGGAATGATTATTTTTGGCCTTTGATGATGACAACAAAGGATGATGTCAGAACATTACCTATTGGTGTTACTGCTCTAGGAATGAGTGATGCACTTCCAGATTGGAATTTAGTCATGGCTGCAAATATTATTTTAGTTTTTCCAATTTTAGTAATCTATGTTCTAGCACAGAAACAAATTTTCCAAGCTTTTGTACCTGCAAATTAAAGTTATTTTTGATAAAGTTATCATATTTATTGTTACAGGATATCAATATATCCTGTTAAAAATAGAATCGAGGTTATTATGAAGAAACTTGACACTGTTATTTTTGATATGGATGGTTTAATGTTTGATACTGAAATCATTTCCTACCAAGCTAATCAACGGGCAGCTAATGAATTAGACATGGAATATAATTTAGAAATGTTTAAAAAGAATATCGGAATGAACGGCGAAGAAGAGTTGCGCTATATCCATCAACTCTTTCCAAATCATCCTTCGGTTGAAAAGTTCATTGAATTAAGTCAACATTATCAACATGAAGCAATCGCTCAACCAGAAAATATTATCCCTAAAAAAGGATTATTTGAATTATTAAACTTCTTAAAAGATAAAAATATTAATCTTATTATTGCCTCTAGTTCATTTGCTAACAAAATAGTAAGATATACAAAAATTTTTGAAATAGAAAGTTACTTCACAGCTTATGTTGCTGGGAATCAAGTCAAGAGAACTAAACCATTTCCTGACATATTCGAGAAAGCTTATAAGTTAAGTCAAGCTTCATCAAAAGACAGTGTCATTGTACTTGAAGACTCTAAAAATGGTGTTGTCGCTGCTAATAAGGCAGGATTAAAAACTATTATTGTTCCAGATTTAATAGAACCTGATTTAGAAATGAAAGAAATGGCTCTAGCAGTTTTAGAGGATTTATTTCAAGTCAAAGACTATCTCAAAACGAACTTCATTTAAATAAAAAACTAAACCTCGACAATTATAAAAGAAAATAGCCGAGGTTTTTTGTTTTTACATTATTATTATAAAAAGAATATCTTCAAATAAATTATTTTGAAATTCTGTTAATAGTAGTATTTATAAATATACAAAAAATCTTTTCAGATTTATTGATGATATTTATCACTAATATTCATCATTCATTCAATTCTTATCTAAGGATATTTTATTAGTGAATTTTCTCTCTCATAACTTTTTTATACAAGAATAACAGACATATAGTTACTTGATTAATACCATTCTATATATTCACATTTTTCCTAAAGTCTTTTCAGGAAGAAATATTCTTCATATTGATCTTCCTCGTTATGATAGTAACCTACCTGTTGATAGCCTAAAGCCTCATAAAACTCTTTTCCTTGCCAACTAAAAGTATCTAGCCTGATCGTATTGGCCCCAAGTTGCTTAGACCGTCGTTCCAATTCTTCCATTAAAATTTTCCCATACCCTTTTTTTCGATCAGCAGCATCCACAAATATGGTTGATAAATACATTATTTTAAAAGTTGTCATGGTGGCATCCAGCCCCGCAATGATCTTGCCATTCTCTTCAATCCCAATCGAAATGCTTCCATCAAGTTGATCAGGGATATAGTCTTTATCATATTCCTCTAAACGATTCTCAAGTTCTTCGATCTGTTCATTATTTAAATTAACGATTTCCATCTACTTCCCCTTCTTTCATCGGTCTTAATATAAAACAGCATTTTAAAACACATAAAAAATACCCATAGCCATTCCAAATGATTGAACACAAGAGATGGCTATGAGTTACAAAATATTCTCATTTTCTATAAGCTAATCATCATATTGACTTCATGGCAATCGGCTTCTTCCACTCTATCCATTTCTACAAAAGCGATTTTCTCATATAAGCCTTTAGCAATCTCATTGCCATAAGTATAAGTGGTCGTCATTCTTTTCGCCTGGTAATGAGTTTTCATTATATCTATTAATGTCTTAAGTGACTCATATCCCAATTTTTTACCTTGAAAATTCCTATCGATGGCAAAATTCCATAGAAACCATGAGTCTTTTGCAAATTGCTTAACCATAGCGAACCCAATCAAATATTGATCATCATAAATATCAAAAGCGATCACATTCTCTTCTTGACATCCGCTTTTAATTCTTTGAGGCGCTGAGATCTGTTTCCACTGATGTTCTTCTAGACTAATTTTTATGGCATTCGACTTTCTTAAATGGATCGTCATCTTTTCTCCTCTTTATAAAGTGATTTTTCCTCAAATAACTATTTTCAGACTAACAGATGCCTCAATCACAAATAAATATCCCACTCTTTGATAAATATTTAAAGCCTCTTCCTGCTTGTCAGTCTCTAAAATACGTCTAGATTCCTAATTCTTCCATAATGGTTCTGATTTGATGGAGCTTCTCTGCTTCTTCCTTGTCACCGAAGGAAACATCTTTAGAAATATTACCATCTTTTAGAAAGAGAACGCGACTCCCTTTTGATGCCACTGTTGCATCGTGAGTAACAAGTATAATGGTCATTCCTGCCTGGTTAAGCTCAAGAAAAATTGCTAATATTTCATCTGCTGTTTTAGAATTTAAGGCTCCTGTTGGTTCATCAGCAAATAATACTTGAGGGTTATTCATTAAGGCCCTAGCAATTCCTGCTCTTTGCAGTTGGCCACCTGAGACTTCTTGCAAATTCCGATCCGCTAATTCTTTTATCCCGAGTTTATCCATAATATCGAGCGCTCGATTTCTTAAGGCGGTTGTGTTATTTTCGCCCATTGCTGGAAGAAGAATATTATCAAATAGGGTTAAATTGGATAGAAAAGTCGAATTTTGAAAGACAAATCCAATCCTTTTTCTTCTGAAGTCGCTCAAATCGTTCATTTTTAAGGTCGAAAGTTCGGTCCCCAACAAGTTTACATCCCCACTATCAATCTTATCTAAAGATGAAAGTAAATAAAGAAGAGTAGATTTGCCCGAGCCTGAAGGGCCCATAATCGATACAAATTCACCCTTGACAATATTTAAATCGATCTCTTTGAGTACGGCTGTCTGACCATCATAACTTTTACTAATACTGTTGGCACTTAATATCTGAGTCTTCATCTTCCATTCCTAACCTTTCTTGATTGAATAAAACCATATTTTTCAATACCTTTGAGTCCTAGCAACGTTGCCATTATACTTGCCAGAGTAATAATAACCATACTCATTAACAATCCTTTTCCACCAATAGAAGCAAATTTTAAATTACCCGTTCCAAGTAAGGCAAATAAGGATGCAATTATTTTTTGACCTAATGTCTTCGTCAAGATCATGGTTAAGATGATAGAAAACAACAACACAATCAGATTTCTTAAAAAATAGTCTTTTTTCAGAAACCCCCAAGAAATTCCTACCGCATTCATACTCGCTAATTTAGCTTTTTCTTTTTCTAATACCATCATAAGAAATAAATAGGTAATTAAGAAAACAATGACCCCTGCTGAAACAGCTGCTGTGGTATAGGCGACACTAAGTGTCTCTAAGGTCGATTTCAATGTATCCCTCATAAAGTTTACAATGGACCTAATTCTTAATGTCTCATTCTTTTGATATTTATTAATAAATTCTTGCTCAGTGTATCCCTCTTTCAAATTAATATAGCAAGTCATCGCCATAAAATCTTCTGGCTTCTTTTCAAAATTAACTTTTGCGGTTTTGCCTCCGTTTGTTATATCTGAATAAATACCCGATACCGTTAGCGTCCCATCCTTCTCAGTCACTACTTGATCCCCTATCTTCCAATTCATATCTTCTGCCACAAATTTTGATATGGCTATTTCATGACTAGCGGGACCTTTTCCTTCAAGATAATTAAGATTAAATAAATCATGATCGCCTTCGACGGTATTGATTGCCGTTAGTTTATTCTCATGATCTTTAACTTGAAGCATAAAATTATAATAGGCCCCAATAGTTTCGATACTCGAATCTTGATCAAATTCTCGTAATAGATTATGCTGATCATTCTCCGAACTTCCAGCAAAAACAATATCCGCTCGCAAATCAGCAGAAGCAATCCCCAGATTCATCGCAAAATCCTTATTCCCAACCATATCTAATACGGTTGAAGGAACTGCAATCATAAAAACAGATAAAGTAATCAATAGCATCAAAGGAAAGTAAACCTTGAAAGAGGACAATAAATTATTAAGGGTAAAAGCTCCTGGTCGGGCAGAAACTTTGATAAAAGAAGGCTTTTCACTTCCCTCAAATTCTCCTCTCAGAACCTTCACAGGCTCGATCTTCTTGATTCTATTCAACATTTTTTTGATGAATAAATAAAGACCGGTTATCAGAATCAATAAAGGCAACATTGAGTAGATTAAAATTCGACTCGTTTCTTGATTTTTCCCAAAACTTTCATAGACATTCGTTAAATATAAAGATTGGCTCATATGAGCCACGATATACCCTAAAATGCAAGCAGGAATAGTAATTAGCAAATACTGTTTTTCATAGATCGAACTGATAACTTTCTCTCTGATTCCAATCGACTTCATGATGCCAATCTCATGAATATCTTCATACAGGCAGGATTTTATCGTTAAATTCATCGCTAATAATGAAATAAGTAAAGCCACAATGGAAGTAAAAAAAGTAATGATAATACCGATTCCTTCCGTAATAGAATTCATTAATTTGAATAAAGGATAGGTCACGGAAGGACCATTGGATGGCAGTCCCTCTGAAGCGTAAGCTGTCTGAAAGTCGGTAATTTTTGTATCATCCTTCAGCCGATACTCGATTAAGTATTCCAGCGTTCCTTTGTCTTTTAATTGATCAAAATCCTGCTTAGATACTAAGAATCTTTTAGAGGACGCCAGAGGTGAGCTCATTTGTGAGTCTCTTAGAATTCCAGCGACCTTAAATTTCGTACCTGCGATGGTTAACTGACCTCCAACTCTAATTCTATCCCGATACATATTGGGAATATAGATCTGACCTTCCTCAACCACTAATCTATCATTATTGTCATCAAGAAGATAATCAAATTTCATATCATCTGCAACGACGCCGTTATCTTGCGAAGTTCCCGTAAGGTTGCCCGATTCTGTCTCAATCTCTTGCTCATTGAAATTGTACACTTCCATCAATTGAAATAAATCGACATTTACCATGCGCTCATTGAAAGTTTCAAAGTCTTTCCTATCTAATTCACCTCGATGCATTTGTAAAACATGAGGGGTTTCCGCATTTTGCATAACCTTTTCTACCGAATAAAAAACATTCAATCCTAAATTAGCAGAGACTGTCATTAATAATGATGACATAAAAATAAAAAATCCAATGATACCATAACTCAATTTATTCTTATTTATATTCCCCAATACGATCTTTTTTTTCATCATTTTTATTCCTGTCATTTATTTATTCCGAACCGACAGCTTGTCGGTTCCCCTTTATTTTAATTTAATTTTTAATGAAATGCAAGCTGCAAAATCAGAGAATATCTTTCGATCGATTCAAAAATCCTTCCTAAATCATTTTACTTTTTCAAATCAGTAATTTAAGAGTATAAATTTTTAATGATATAAATCCTTTGTTGACTGCTGTTTTATCGCTTTCATAAAGTTATTAAGAATATTTAATAGAATAAATGATTGCATTTTATCACTGCTTCACCAACTAATGATAACTAGACTGGTTACTACTTGGCTTATCACTCAAATGAAAACAAGGATTGGTCGTCTAATACTATTCCGACGTCAAAAAAGAGCATTTGAAAGGTTCTTCCCTAATGGATTCCTTCAAACACTCATATATATCGATCATTCTTCTTAACTATTTAATAATTCAACTAATCATTATAACTTTAGATGACTTTTCTACCTTTCTTGTAGATTTGAAAGCTGGTCATACTTTCTATAATTTTTATGATTTTTAACAGTCAACCATGATAGCCATAATAAAATAATGAGAATTAGGATAGCCAGAAACATTTCTTTTGTACCCGATGTATTAAAAGGATTGACAGCAGATAAAATAAATAAAATCATTAGCATTAACCCACCCTGTAAATAATCATTTCGATTTTTCTTATATTGTAAAGCCATATCTCTATAATCTATAAATAGTTCTTCTTTTAAGCTATTTATTCTCCATCTAATGTTTTTTCTTTCGATTTTTTTCTTCTAAATATTGTTCATAAGCTTTTCTCTTTTTCGTTTGTAATAAATACCTTTCAAATAACGTTTCTTCTAAATCCCCATCTTTAATAGCATTTTTGATTGCACAGCCTGGTTCACTCTGATGCTTACAATCATTAAACTTGCACCTCAAAGAGAGATTTTCAATCTCTTCAAATAAAACAGCTGTATTAATTTCACGTGAGGTTTCTATTCCTTTAAATCCTGGACTATCTATTAAATACGAATTAGTTTTCTTCACATAATAAAGTTGAGAACTAGTGGTTGTATGTTTACCCTTACCATCTCTTCGGACCTTACGCGTAGAAATGTCATCACGACCTAACAAATTATTCACTAATGAAGATTTACCTGCTCCAGATGCTCCAACCAAAATAGCGGTCTTTTCTTCCTTAATCAACTGATATACATTTTTTAAACTCTCTTCATTATATATTGAGTAAGCAATTACACGAAGCTGTGGGTATACACTTCTAATTTGCTTCAAGATTAAATCCGTCTCCTTTGTAAAGTCACTTTTTGTAATGAGTACGTGAACATCTTCTGACATTCCAGAAAAGACTAACACATAACGCTCAAATTTACTTAGAGTAAACCTTTGGTCTGCCGCAATCAAAATAAAAAGCTGATCCACATTGGTTGCTAGTACTTGTTCTTCTATTTGAGTCGTATTATATGCCTTTTGAGTGGTGTTATATGCCTTTGAAATGATATTTTTTCTTGGTAGACTCTGCCTTATATATACCTCTCCCTCAAAAATCATATACTCAACAAAATCTCCAACATAAAATTTCTGTCCATTTGTGATAGTAACCGTCATTCGTTCATTCAAAACATTTACTAGACCGTATACATTTCGATTTTTGGTAATCACTCTTGACACATTTTGACTATTCAAATGATTTTCTTTGCAAAAACTTTTAATTTCAAAATCCATAATTTCTCCTTTTCATCAAAAAACTCATCTTCAAAATTCTCTCAGTCTGTTAGTCACGACCACAAAGAAAATTTCAAAAATGAGTCCATCATAATAAATTAAGTTTTATGCAAAGTTCAGCATGAGATTAATGAAAAGTTCTTTGTATTTTATATTTTTCATCGTCTCACCCTCTCTAGATAGACAGATTCTAACGCCCTATCTCTATCATCATTATATCAAAAATGTTAAATGATATCTACTATTCTATATACTAATCAGCTTATCTATCTTTAATAAAAAAATTCAAACACATTCATATCGTCTTATATTTTTAAATATACTATCTAAAAGATTCTTTAAAAAATAACACACCTAAACTAAAATTTTTACCACGCAAAAGAAACTAATTAATTAATGTAAAAATTAAATCTCCCCCCAAAATTTTGACCAGAGAGATGAGTACACTTGGGATAAGCGTGTTACTCTTATTTTATTTCATCAATAAAGCGGTCAATAATACTCAATAGCGGAAATTTCTCCGTCGAAATATTCAAACTTTTCGCCCTCAATCAGCCAACTGGCAATAAAACGTGTTGGAACTTTAATTCCCTGCTCGTTAACTTGATAATCTTGACATTCTGCTATCCAAGTTCGATAAGTAGTATTTCCTTTGGCATCCACATTCGGACGCTGTTCCGTCGTAAAGCGAACCATTTCGCCCGCCTCGTTAAACTCAAAAACACCTTCTAATTGCTCATTCTTATGAGTAATAGTAGCTGAGACACGCTTACGATCTAACATTTTAAAATTAATCGCATCATTAAATAACGCATTCGGCATCAAGAACACTTCTGACAGATAGGTTAACATTTCCCCCTGTTTTAAGTGGTCTCCTTCCTGTTTAAACAACTTAAATCGATTCAATAGTTCCCCTTGCATACTTGCTTCATGGTCCAGAAAGATATCATAGCCATTAAACTTCAGAGAATACAACTGACTCTCAATATAAGCAATTCGCTTAGAAGCTAGGCAACTTTCCGTCACATCATAATCGATCGTCATTTTAGGCTTATCTCTGTCCAAATAAAAATCAGCCCCTTTAAAAAATGGCTCTGTTAAAGTTAGTTGTTGATAATTGAACTAACTACATTAGGGTTGGTGATGATTGTGAGAGCGACTGAAATCCTTAAAGCCATTCAAAAACTAAATCCCGCAGAGAAGCACAGATTGCGTGAATATTTAATTGATGCACTAAGAGCATCAAGTTCGACTGGAACCGTTCTTCACGAAATATCTGAACGTAAGAATAAGAATGGGTATGAATGTCCTGATTGTACATCAGAACATATTGTTCGCTTCGGTAAATATACAACAATCGTTGATGGTGAAGAAGTTAAAAAGCAACGCTATCGCTATAAGGCTTGTAAAAAGACATTTACCGACCTCACAAATACCGTTCTCTATCGAACTCGTCACCTTAACCAGTGGATTAAATTTATTGAGTGTATGATTGAAGGTTATTCTCTTCGGAAGTCTGCTAACTTAATCGGCAACATTACTCACGTCACTTTATTTTATTGGAGGCACAAACTATTATCATCGTTAAAGCAAATGGAAATACCAAATTTTGAAGGTATCGTTGAAATGGACGAGACCTATTTCTTGTACTCAGAAAAAGGACAAAGAAAAATTAAAGGTAGAAAACCTCGCAAACGTGGTGGTTCAGCAAAGAAACGTGGCATAAGTAATGAACAAGTGTGTGTATTAGTTGCAAGAGACCGTGACAAGACCACTATTTCGCAGATATTAGGTATGGGTAGATTAACGAAAGTACAGTTAGATAAAGCCATCGGGCATAAGCTTTCAAATGAAAATATACTATGCACGGATTCTTGGCGTGCATTTAAAACATATGCTGCTGAAAAGGGAATGGATATTTACCAATTCAAGTCCGATGGTAAAATTCGTACAAAGGGGCTTTACCACATCCAGAACGTGAATAATTATCATAGAAGACTAAAAGGTTGGATACAACGATTTAATGGTGTTGCGACCAAGTATTTAAACAATTACCTTGCTTGGTTTCAGGTCTTAGAAAGTATCCAACATCAAAGAAATGAAGTAACAATGAATGATTTGATAATCAGAGGGAATTTAGTACAGAATTCAGAAACTTATGATACAATTAGGTTAACTAAATTTGCTGTTTAAACAGTGTTTCTTATTCAACTAACGGGGCAGGATAGTGGAAGAAGCAAATTTTCTGAAGAAGGAGATTTAATATGGCAAAGCGATGGGGATTTACGTATCTATTTTGTAACGATTTGAAGAAAATGAAGTGGTTTTACTCAGATATACTACAGTTAAACCTCATATGGGATGATGAAGGTTCGATTGCATTTAAGATTGGTGAACACCAATTAAGTATAGATTACAATGAAGATTTTAATCCACCATCAAATAAGTTTGCCATTCAACCAGGTTGGCAAGGTGGAACAGAACCTAGAATAGGTTGGTCTTTAGAGTGTGATAGAGAAGATTTTAATGACATTGTCCATTCCATATTAAGTAATCAAATACCAAGATATTTTATTGAGCCAAAATGGAAAGGGTATTGGAGTTTTCCTGTTTTAGATCCAATGAATCATACGATAGAAATTACTTGTACAGAAAAAGATCTTCACCTATAAATCTTTAAGTGAAACAAGCTGTTTAACTTATTTACATTTTTCATAAACGGGTGCTTTAGTTGATTAAAACATTATTATTTAATAGAACTTCCAGAAAAATGGAAGTTCTAATTTTTTACCTTATATCAACAATAAACTTTAACATAGCCTAAAAAATAAACGGATACCATTCATTTTTTTTTGACCTAAATAACCCATTTTTTGAAGATATTCTATTATCGGTTGCGGGAACTCAGCCAATTCATCTAAGTTAAACTTTCCTTGCTCAGTTTGTCGATGATTGAAAAAATAGTCCTCTTGATCTTTTTGATATTTGTCACGCATTTTAGACGGTAAACGACTCAAGATCAGTACTCCGCCAATAATCATGATGAGCATAATCAGAACTACTTTAGCATATTTCATCCACTTGTCCCTCCAAGTATTCAATATTTTCTGTTAATCGCTGATAAAATTTGAGAAAGCTTTGAATCTCCTGCTGCGAAAAATCTTGAAACAAGATAGCCAAAGTCTTGTCATATTTCGCTCCCATTTCCTGACCGTACTGATAAGCCTTGTCAAGAACGTGAATGTACTGCGAATTATTAACCCCCTCCTCAAACATTATAAATCCTTTCTCTTCAAGCATACTTGCAAGTTTCTTTATATTTTGTCTAGAACATCCCATCAATTTACCCAATTCCGTAAAGTTCATTTTCTCCTCACTATGCATCACTAGGGCTAAAAGTAGCCATTGCTTCATCGTAATCTCAACCTGGAGCTTCTCACAAACTGAAGTCAAACGCTTCTCCACCATAAAAATACTAGCAAATAATTCTTTTATTTCTGCTTCCATCTTGCTCTCCTTTATTCACCCTGTGGTAACTAGTTACTGCTCATAGTATATCTTAGATTTTCCCGCTAGTAAAACTTTTGACCACTCCATACCTATAAAAATATTTAGAGATAATTTCTTCTTACTAGATAGCCCGAACTGAACCTTCAAAAACAAAGTCACAATTCAAATTTTAAAGAGTTTCTAGATCATTACTGCTTCTACTATAAAGCAGGTACGGTTCATTTGATCCTCCCCATACAAAGTGTTATATTGAACGATGTAAGCGCTATTTTAAGTTCTGAAGAAAGGGGCTGTTTATGGAGAAAAAAATTATTGAGAAGTTCATTCATGACTTCTATCATGCCTATTACACTAATGATAGGGGTCAATTTTACCGAATGCTATCTAATTCTTTTAGAAATCGGATAAGCTTTGAAGCGTTTAATCAACGTCGTCAATATGCATTGATCGATATCGGTAGACTTAAAGAGATTGAAACGATTGACATCACGAACCACGAGATCAAAGTAAGCTGTAAAATCCTTATACATCATAACATCGTAAAGTATACTTTCACCCTTTTAAACGAAAATGGCAATCTTTATATTAAGCCAGATCCCTTTATGTTCGCAAAATAAGAAAGGAGTTTTCAATGAAAAAAATATTTAAATTGGTACTTTCACTGATACTAGCTTTAAATACATTTATACTGCCGATCATAAATGTTTATGCCCAATCAATTACAATGGAAGATACTCAAATACTATTAACAGAAAAGAAATCATTAGATTTTGAAGTGGATTTAGGATCAGACATTTCAGTTGAGAACCTATCATTCCATTTAGGTGATAAACCACTAAGTGAATGGAAAGGGTTTAATATGGAAACTGAAGAATATGATCTTGAACCATGGATCAGAGTAGAAGATCTTTCACTTGAGGGAACAACCCTTAAAGGTAAATTAACGAATGCCCTTCCTTATGGAATAGATGCTACTGATTTGAGACCCTACCCACGGTGGACATTTGAAGAGCTACTAGGAACCTATCCACTAACCGTAAAAGATAAAGCTAGTGGAAAGGAAGCGACTATTGATATTCAAATAGACAATTATCAAGGTTTTCATAAATATGAAGATATTCAACCTGAACTTGATAAAATTATTCAAGCTGGTAATGAAAAGGAAGACCGTTTCTTCAAATATGAATCCATCGGTCAGAGTGATGAAGGTAGAGAAATTCCTTTAGTCATTATAGCGAAGGATGAAGCCAGTATAGATAATTACTTAAATAATACACTTCCAAAAGCTTTAAACGATCCTGCAGCCTTATCAGAAGAAATAGCCAAAAAAGAGGCTAATTATCAGATCCCAATTTTTATCAATAATACTCATCCTGATGAATCTCCTGGTGTTGACGCTCAGATAGATTTATTGAAAGATTTGGCTAATAAAGATGAAATTATCTTTAATAGCTCTGAAAAAGATAAACTAGATAGTTTAAAACTATCTGAGGTTTTAGATAATTTTATTCTTATTTTCTGTATCACACAAAACCCGGATGGTAAATTTAATAACTCGCGGGAAAATTCACACAAAATGGATATAAACCGTGATAACATCTATCAAACACAAGCAGAAACAAAATCAATGTCTGCGACAATCGCAAAGTATAATCCACTTATTTTTATCGATTTACATGGCTTTGTTCCAGAATTCCTCATCGAACCTACTACGCCTCCTCACGAACCTAACTTTGAATACGATTTATTAATGGGAGGAGAAATGGATCCCAAAACGAAAGATGTTAAGGACAATCAACCTGGAGCCATTGGAAACGCACGTGCTATGGGAGATACAGGCGTTGCAAATAGCGACTATTCTTCCTACATTATTCCAATGTTTGATTATGAGGATGGTTGGGACGATGCTTTCTTAGGTTATACAGCTGTTTTCTCTATGATGCATGGGGCTCTAGGACACACGGTAGAAATCCCTGCTCAAAATGAGCAAAGTTTGATTGCAGCTAAACATGCCGTAATTGGATCGATTAATTATGCTCTCGATAATAAAACACAACTTTATAAGAATCAATTAGAGATTTTCCGTCGTGGAGTGGAAAATGAAGATAATAAATCTGTCGATACATGGTTAATCCAAGCAGATGGTAGTCTAGGAAGCCGACCTCGTGGTGATAATGAAAATTTCTTCCCAGATTATTATATTTTACCGTTAGATGCTGATAACCAAAAAAATGTCAATGAAGTATACAATATGGTGGAATTTTTCCTTAGAAATGGTGTTAAAGTTTATCAATCAGACGAAGAAGTCACCTATAATAAGAAAAAATATCCAGCTGGTTCAATTGTTATCCCCATGAATCAAGCTAAACGTTCATTGGTCAATGTTTCACTATATAAAGGAATGGACGAATCCGCTTGGAAAGCAATGTATGCTGAAATTGTGTTAAACTATCCGATGATGCATGGTTTTACTTCAATTCCGGTTCGAGAGGCTAACTTATTTACGGATAAAATGACTGAAATAACAGAAGAGATTCCCAAACCTGAAACCATCATTACAGTCGATACCGATCAAGCGGTTGTAAAAGCTTCAAATAATGATGCTTTACTATTAATCAATAAGTTATTAGATGAAGACAAACCAGTCCACATGGTCACTAAGAGTACCGAAGAGGTTAATATTGGAGACTATGTCGTTGAAACATCAGATTTAGAATCTAATTTAGAGGGGTTATTGGTAGAACTCACGAATGCTCCAGACAAATTGGAAACTATGAAAATTGAACAACCTAAAATTTTCTTAACACCTTCCAGTTCAAACTACTCTGAGCTCGCAGATTCTACAAAATTTGTCTTGAAAAACTTAGGCTTTAATATCGTTGATAAGCTCGAAGACGCAAATGTGGTGGTTGACTCTTCCGGAATGTTTGAAACGGATGATTTAAAAGACAAACATTATATAGGAATTGGCTCAATGGCCCTATCAGCCGTTAAAGAAAAATCTTTATATCCTTTAGAATTCCAAATGAATGAAGAAGGATGGACCAATGAAGGTTTATTAAAAGCAAATTATGATCCAAGTAATCCAATCAGCGGTTCTTATTTATCCGAAGATATTGCCTATATTTCCTCTGGAAGTATAATGAATCAACCCCGTAAAGAAGCAAAAGTATTCGCAAAAGTTTCTGATCAGGATGACTTTTACATAGAAGGCTGGTGGCCAGACCATGACTTCGTAAAAGGGCAAGTCTTAGGCTTTACTGATAGAATTGATAAGCAAAACTTTGTCTTCTTTGCAAGTGATGTAACCAATAAAGCTCACACTCGCCACCTATATCGGTTGTTAGCAAATGCATTGTATAGTATTAACTCTGATAAATTCTTATTAGGAGAAGGACTAAAACTATCTACTCCCAAAACTGAAATAAAAACAAAACCCGAAGAAGAAGCTGAAGAATCGGAAGACGAATCAGAAGATGAAACAGAGGAAGAGTCAAAAGACGAATCGGAAGAAGAATCACAGGAAGAAACTGAAGAGACCGAAAGCTCAGATGAAGAAATATCGCAAGAATCTACAATTGAAGAATAAAGAGATTGTACTCTGAAAAGCAAAAAGTATTACCAAAAAAGAGTCTAAAAATTGTCTTCTTGGATCTCACCAAGAAGACAATTTTAATTTGAAATAAGTATATCAGTGGTGTTTAAAGTTAACTTTGCGCACAGTCCCACATTATAATGAACAAAGACTTTCATCTATTACAATGTAAAAATTCCAAACTACTCCCCTCACTGACAAAATTTAAACCGCAAAAGAATTCAAATTTCAACCAATTACAAACTAGTTCTGTTTATCAACATAATCCAATTTAAAAACTTTAGAAAGGACTAGGCCCACAACACCCGCTATAATCGCACCTAACGCTCTCGCTAACCAAATATTTAAAGGCATCTTAGCAAAGATATTCTCATAGAAAAAGCTAGCCACAAAAACTGCCACCACAATTATCAAAATAAACTTCAAATCTTTATTCATAAAATTCCCCCTTTTTTATAGCCAAACATTTAAAATTTTTTGTTTTTATTATAGCATAACCCCATTTTACCTCGTACACTTAAATACTGAAAAACCACTATTCTTACAGTTTTTAATGACTTTTTAATCGTCGGAAAGAATTCTATTCATCTTCTCGTTATCGAAAAAATATTATATATTATGTTTTTTTGATTAAGCTCCTTGATTTCTATTCCTTTCCAAATTTTTATCGAAACAAAAAACCAAGTAAGTATAAATAACTTACTCGGCTTTTCAAATTTTCTTTTCGAATCTCTAAGATTATTTCTTCTTCACAACTTCCAGCATTTTTATCTTTTCTAGATAGCCTTTCGGCGCTAAAAAAGTAGCTGTTACCACACCAGGATGTCTACCAATATCAATACTACCTGTGATTGTACAACGATTTAATATCTCCTCTTTACAAACACCAAATAATTTAGCCGCTCTCGTAACCGCATTGTCGGTCGCTTCATTGAGTGTAGCCCCTGTTCCAATAAACGAAATAGGATAAGACTCTTCTAACTCTATTCCCAATTGATCAGCCATTTTTTTAGCTAGAGCTCTTTCCTTTTCTGTTAAAGGTTTAGCTAAATAAGGTAAATCATCTTCATTTGATAGTAAGATTGGCCCCTCAATGGTCAATTCTTTTATCACTTCTATTTTCAAGCGAACTACACCAGAAACATCGGCTGTATGACCTGCAATTTCACCATTTCCCTGCATAGCGTGCATATCTCCAAGATAAACACCTGCACCTGCCACTTTTACGGGTGCAATTACTTTCGCTCCTACCCGAACTCGGTTGATATCCATATGTCCATCTGTCCTATGATTTAAATCTTCTTCTGTTTTTCCGAAAGCATGAGAGGCTCCTAGTAAAGCTTGAGCAAAATCTCCCGCATTATGCGAATCGGGAAATGCTTGAGATGGTGTTGTCCCTAATTGTCCCAAGAAAGGACGCATACGGGCAATTGCCCCAACAATATCATGTGGCGCTAAAGTGGCGATGGGATTTTGAATAGAATTTTCTGGCGTATTCATATACGCTTTTGCCTCTTTGGCCACCGCGTTTGCTGAATGTTCATTTAATGTTATTCCAATTTGACTATCGTTATCAAATTTTATTGTATAACCATTCGTTAAATCAAATGGTAAAAATGACTTATCACAATTCTTACATTTAATAGCTTCTTTACCATATCCATCAATATAAGTTTCAGGGTTTAAAATACCGCAATGAGGACATTTCGCATCAATAAAAGCATCATCCGTATACGCTCCTTTGACCGCTTGATCACTACCAGAGGCAGTTGCTAAAGAAGTAACATGTATATCTTCAATATGAATTATAATCGCATCTCCAACCTCAGCACCTTCAACATAGACTGGTTTAGTAACCTCATGTCCACCTTGCAATTTAGGCGTAATCATAGGTCCCCAACAACCAGGTGCTGTATTGGCAATTATATGACCACCATCTTTCACAAAGTACTGCATCTCAACAACGGGATCGAGCACACCATTAGTAAACTCATTAACATAAACAACATTTTTAAAGTTCATTTATATTCCTCCTCGGATTCGAGCGTTTACTTTTTACTGATTATAACATAGCTTCGAATATTCCCGGTAAGAAAAGAATGCTTTTTAACTGACTCTATTATTAAGCCTTCACTTTCAAAATCAAATTACAATATAGTCAAGCCCTAGTCACTCCCTGTTTATTGAGGTGATATTAATCACCTTAAACTAGAAATCCAACTTCACTATCTTGTATCTTCCATAAATTCTATATACGTTAGGACAAGATGTTGTTATATTATAAAACATCTACACAAATCTCTTATTCTATCCTGTTTGTTACAATATGAATAACTTCTTCTTGATTTGACTTCAAATAATCTTTTAAAAATACTGGATAAGCTATAACTTGTTCTAATTTATCAATTGCCACCCACTCTACCCACTCGTCATATCCACAAGAAGTTGTCGAAGAATGAGCAATTTCCAATGAATTTTGAACCTTCATCGTATAATAAAAACATATTTCATGGCAAATTTTCCCTTCAAATCCTGGATCTTTACCCCAAAATATGTTTTCATGAATGACAGCAAGTCTATCCATATCAAAAACAACTCCAGTTTCTTCATAAACTTCTCGTATTACTGCCTCATATGAAGTTTCACCTGAATGGACAGCTCCTCCAACTGAATAATAATAATTATCTCTAGAATTTTTAGCTAAAAGAACCTTACTATCATCAACAATTATAGCAGCCGCTCTATATCTAAACCATGTTTTTTCTTTTGAAAAAGAACAGTCAACCTCTGCTTTTATAGAATCGTTAAAATAAACATCTGCTTCTTCTAATAATTTTCTAATAATTTTCGCCTTATATTTTTGATATTCTTCTATCGAATTCTTGCATAATTGTATACCTTCTTTTTTTGCATTTAAATATCTACTAAACGCACTATTATTTAATCTTAAATAATCCCTAAATTTCAGCTCCTCGTAGGCTTTTTTATTACCTATTTGGTAGACATGAACATGGATACGATGCTTGACCCCATCATCTGAAAGTTTTTGAAAGTATCTCCTAGCTTGTATACCATTTTCTCCTTTGGCATTATATCCGTTTAAATTCATATCGTCATTGAATGTGTCGATTTTTATTATATCTTTTACCAAAACCAAGATATCTACAATATCTTTAGCCGACATGTTTGGTATCGATGTTGAACCGATGTGGTGAATCTCAATCACTTCAGCACCTAGTATATTTTTGATTTCTTTTCGGGCTTTCAAAAACCTTTCAATCCATTCATTTGTATACTCTTTTAATTCTAATTTTCTTTCCATTTTCCCTCCTATTATCTCCAATCGAAAAAATACACCATCCAACAACTTATTTTACAGCTATCAACCAAGCCTTTAACCTTAAAATACATACCCCGAACTTTCCCCGATTAAATATCGACATACATATACAACCCACCGAATCAAATCTGAAATCTAGCTCGATAAACTGAGATTTGATTATTTCTTTTTCTTTGGTTTTGGTGCAGGCAACTCATCATACATTGAAGTAAATAAGCCAGTTAAGAATTCTTTATTGTCAACATCATCTACCAATAGCATTTCCTTTGCTCCATCATATGGTAACTCATACTTTGCATTTGGCATATATGCTATTGCAGATTTAACAGGCTTCACTAAAAATCGATCATCATAAATTCCACCAACAATTTTTCCGTGATAATAAACAATATATTCTCCCATCATTGATCTATATGTTATTTCTTCCAACTCTGATAGTTGTTCTAAAATGAAATCTAAATATTCTTTACTTGAAGCCATTTTTATATCTTCCTTAATTACTAAAATTTCAATAGTCCATTTTCATCAAACTGAAAATTCGAACCCCATGCGACTTCCCAATAATATCCATCTAAATCCGAAAAATATGCATGATAACCACCCCAAAAGGTGTCTTGTGGTTCTTTTACAATTTTTCCGCCAGCATTTCGTACTAATTCAATTACACAATCAACATCTTCTTTATGTTCAACATTGTACGCTAATGTCATTCCGGAAAACCCATTTCCCTTTGGTGGGTTGTTTTCATCAATATCTTTTGCTAATTGCTCTAAAGGAAACAATTCAAATTTGGTGCCCGTTGTATTAAAAAAGCATACTGGCGGATTATCTTCCTTGCAATCAGTCTTAAATCCTAAGCCTTCTCTATAAAACTTTATTGACCTTTCCATATCTTTCACACCTAAACAAATACAAGTGATTTTATTCATTATGACCTCCAAGAATCTTTATTTATTTTTCTACTTCTTGTACTTATATCTTAAGAACAATTATTTATGAATTTTCATAATGATTCTGTCCTGGAAATTACTTTTTATATATTCAATAAACAATAGCTTCCACCACAGACAAATGAAAATACTTTTGTTTTTTCAAACTTTATTGAATTTTCTTGATTACTATTGATATTTGTTGCTATCGTATTCTATACCTCGAAAAATTCATATTTATTGTAATGCAACCTCCTATCTCTAATAATTTATTTCTTAAATTGAATTATTTAATTTTTTTGCTTAATATATCTAAAATTATATTTGCACCTCTCTTTATCTGTGAATTTGTCAGATTGGTTAGTTCAATCAACAAAATATCTTTTGGATTATTCTCTATATTAATATAAAAATCATTAGAATTGATCAATATTACTTTATTATTTAGACCACTACTAATTATTTCATTCTCATGAACATTAGTTGGTAACTTAATATGTGTCTTCAATGCTTTCGGCGGCAAATAATCAATCTTTTCTTTTATAGAATGCTTTTCAATAGAATCAATAAAACTTTTTATCCGATCTAACGAAGAAGCTTTAATATTATGCTTATAGTTTTGAAACATTCCACTCTTTATATAAATATCTAAGGCCGCTTGAGAAAATACAGAACTACCTATATCTGAATTTTTCTTATGTTTTGAAAATTCTGATATTAATTCAGTTGGGATGACAGCAACTCCTATTCTTAGCCCAGGGAACATAATTTTAGAAAAACTTTTTAAGTAAATAACTTTATCACTAATATCATAATAAAAGATAGGATCATTCTTATCATCTGAATCAAGATCTGCCATGTAATCATCTTCAACTATATAAACATCATATTGACTCGCTAACTCTGCCACTCGTTTCTTTTCCTCTTTCGTTAAGTTAAAGCCTAAAGGATTTTGAAATCGTGATGAGACATAAAAAAACTTAATATTTTCTTCTGAAAAAAGGGTTTCAATTTTTTCAAGATCGAGTTTATTATCAGCTCTTTGAATCGTTAAATAAGGTAATTTTATCAGCTTTATTAATTCAATAATTTGCGGGTAAGTAGGTTCTTCGATCAGTATTTTTTCTTTTGAATTAGGAAAAATCATATTACATAAAAGATAAAGAGCTTGTTGAATACCACTTGTTATAAATATATTTTCTTCGCTTGAAAATACTTGATAATCCATTAATAATTCTTTATCGTCTTCACTAATGGATCTAAGCCTTTTGACAAATTATAATTGAAAAGCTCATATTGATATGTGTCAAAAGCTCTATCAATACAATGCTGAAAATCTTTATATGGAAAATTTATTATATTTGGCGATGCATTTGTAAAGTTAATTGTCCTGCCTTGTTCAGGACTAATGGTCAACTTTTTATCAACAACATAGTAACCACTTTTTAATTGACTATATACAAGATGCCTCTGCTCTATTGTTTTAAATGCCTGTAGTATTGTTTGTTTACTTGTGTTAAATTCTTTAGCTAGGTCTCTTATAGAAGGCAATTTTTCTCCAGACTCATAAATATTTTCTTGAATTCTATTGTAAATAGTATTAGCGATCATTTGATATTTATACACCCTATACCTCCTAACATCTGTACTTGTACAGATGCTATTTTATTGAATTGAATACACTTGTTCAAGAAATTAGAATTAGATTAAGGAGGTTTTTATATGACTAATCAGACAAAAGCATATATTGCTGCTTTAATTCAAGTGATAATTATAGGATTTTCTTTCTTATTCGTAAAAATAGCTCTCAAGTACGTAACTCCACTAGCCTTATTAACCTACCGATTCTTTTTTGCAACATTAGCATCATTATTCTGGTTACTTTTGCGACGTATAAAAATACATTTAAATTTTAGTGATTTTACGAAAATAGCTCCACTTGCTTTATTTTACCCAATTCTGTTTTTTAGCTTACAGTCGTTTGGTCTGGTTTACTCATCATCAACAGAAGCCGGGATATTAACAGCAACTGCACCCATCTTCACTGCAATTCTTGCAATGTATATTTTAAAAGAGAGAACAAATCTATATCAAAATGTTTTGATTTTGCTTTCAATAGCAGGTGTAGTTTATATCACAGTTGTCAATGCAACGGGGATGGAAGTTTTTTCTTTGTTTGGTACTACATTGCTACTTCTATCAACTTTAGCAAGTTCATTTTATAATGTACTATCTCGAAAACTTTCACGCAATTACCCATACGACACACTGACATTTGTTATGACTTTAATAGGTTTTATTACTTTCTTAACAATCCAAATTCTGGATCATACTATTTATAATACTGGCATCTCTATTTTAGAACCGTTAACCAATTACTCATTCTTATTTTCAACACTATACTTAGGTGTATTATCAAGTTTTAGTAGTTCTTTATTAATGAATTTTGCGCTATCTCAAATTGAAACTGCCAAATTTAGTGTCCTAATGAACATTACTCCTATAATAACCTTGTTAGCTGGCTCTATATTTTTAAACGAAATCATTAATATTAACCATATTGTCGGTATTGTGACCATTCTAATTGGTGTTATTGGAACTAATTATTTTGGAAAATTTAAGGAGGAAAAATTGATATGAAAATCGGTATAATTGGTGCTACGGGCCGCTCAGGGTCTCTAATTCTTGAAGAAACTATTCGAAATAGTCATGACGTAGTTGCTATTATAAGAGATGCAAAAAAATTAAGAAGGAATGACATTCCATTTATAGAAGTCGATGCTTTAAACTTAACAGCAAAAGTTTTGCAAGATTTTAATGTAATTATTCATGCTTTTGGTTCTTGGGGAAAAAATGTACATCTTCATAAAGAGGTGATGGAACATTTGTTGAAAATTATTAATGACACCACTAGACTTCTAGTCGTGGGAGGAGCTGGAGCTTTATTTGTGAATAAGAAAAAACAAATAAAACTTAAGGATACATCAGACTATCCAAGTCATTTATTACCAGTTGCAAATGCTGGCAATGATGTTTTAACAATTCTAAAATCTTCCGACTACAATCTTTGGACATATGTTAGCCCAGTAGAACATTTTATTTTTGAAGGAGATAGAACAGGCAATTATGTTACCGGAACAGATGAATTACCAGTGTTAAATTATGGAACAAGTGAGATTAGCTATGCTGATTTTGCAATTGCAATATTAGATGAAGCTAAGAATAGGAATTATATTGGTAAACATATTAGTGTGTATTCATTAGAAAAATATACTATTTAGCTCTACAATATTTACAACTAAATATGTTCCCCTACAAATTACGTTTTGGAATCTAGCCTTCCTATATTCTTACTAAATATAAGGAAAATGTACTATATAAACACCGGAAAAACGTCATAAAATTGCATTTTTCCGGTTATTTCATTGAATAAAGATTTTATAGGTTCTAAACTCCGACTATTCTTAGGCTGTCCCCACATAGAGTCCCCACCCTCAACATGTCTTGAAAACATTTTATTGATTAGCTTTTCTACTCGACAATTATAGTCATCATGTTCAAAACTACTTAAATTTAGTTTATCTAATTGATAGGAAAATATTTTTGATACACCTGATAACTTCAATGGATACTTAACAACCCTAAGTCCTGTGCGAAAATTCAACAGATGGAATCATTCAGGGCCACCTTGTTTAGAAATTATGATCGCTCATTTTCCTCGATAAGAATCTTTACCGTAGTAAGGTTTTTTTAATCATTTTCGACTTTCTCAATTAAGCCGTACTAATAGGTTCTAGTTTTTGAATTGCAATCTTCATCCAAGGATAGGGTCAAGAGTTCAATCGCATATTTAATCTATTTAGAGAAAAATCGAGATTCTTTTAAAATCAATAAAGTACTATTTACATCAATTGCTTGTTCTAAAAAATTTGATAATTCACTTGCTCTTCGTGTAATGTTAAAATTACGTTCAAAAACTTGGCCAATTTGCGGTTCTTTTTCTAAATTTCAATAAACAACCTTATTAAAAAGTGTTCTCGACCAAATTTCTGTAAAATATAAGTCTTTCCGACTGACGAACTCCTGTTAATAATAAAGGTTTAAGATTTTTTCTTTCCAGCTTACAAAGTCTTTCATTATTGAACGTTTCATAAGCTCACCTCTCTTATTAACTATTTATCAAAAGACATATGTTTTTTTTAAATTAACAACCAAAAGTCTTACGACTTTCGGTTGTTTTATATTTCATCTCATTCATTGAATATTTTCTGATATCTATTTTATACACACTGGCAATTATCTTTCTTGATTCTTTAATTTATTGACATCTTCTAGATAAATCGATACCTCACCACAACTTGGACAAATAGCTACCTTTGGTTCTCCTAGTCTACCTCCAAACCATTTATCTTCATCATCTGTGAGGACAACACCGTATCTTGCACCTTTTACTTTTATGCCACAATTCTCTACCATCTTAGTATTACAACGAATACATATTCTCATAAAACACCTCCCTAAATTCTAAGTAAAAATAGAATATAATATTAAGCTGTTATACTCTCCAATATCTGATATTATCCCCAATGAGTCTTTAACAATTAAATTTACTTTTCAATCGAACCACCAATGTTCAATTGTTTTCAAGGAAGATTATGAGCTCAACCCTTGATATCCATTTTTTCTTCTATTAGCAAAAATTAAATAGGAAGCTCCTTAACCTGTGATCACAACAAACACAACGTTTCAGATGCTTCCTACTTTATATTACAGTTTCAACTAATAAATGTTCTAGCCATGCTTAGCCTCTTTATGGATTCTAAATGACTTTTAATTTAATTGTAAACTTTTCTTAGAGTCCATTATGATGGAAATAACATCTTCCGCTGTAATAATCTCCACATCTTCCATCAAATTATCTTCAGAGACCCCATTATGTTTCATACAAGCTGAACAAACCTTGATTTCACCACCTTGGGCTATAAATTCAAAAATCAGCTCACCAACTGGTTGAAAAGGCTCCCCAATGTCGATTTTATTTCCATATCCACGCTCAGCTAGGTGAACAGCGTTTGATAAGAGGATCAAGCTAACAGAATGCCCCTTTGAAAGAGCCATTTTTCCCATAGTAAATGCCACGGTAACATTATTGGCATTGTCTTCTTTTTGGGTTAATGTTATTAATAAATCAGTCATCTTAATTATCCTTCCTTATTTTGATGTTAAAATCTACTCACTTAATGTAAAACATATTTTCTTTTGCAAGTCTATACTTCTATAAACATTCTGATCATTCATCAACTTATTACTATATAGTATAGCCATTAACAGATATTTCTTCAACGTAATAATTTCAAAAACGAGCACTAACGTGAACCTATTAAGTCTCTTATTTATAATTCCGGTAATTTTTCCATTAGCCAATGGGTCTCAGTTTCATCATACTTTTGGAAACCTAGTCGCTTATAAAAAAATCCTCGCTCGATTTTCTCGATACGTTTTTAAATATACCCGTTTGCTTCCTAACAAACAGTGAATTTTAATTACAATTGAAACCCTTATATCCCTCTACATTGTATAATTACTCTATTATGATTTAAAAATAAAATTGATTTTCATCTATTAGTAAACTGATTTAAAAAGTCAGATTCAAAAGTTTCAATGCTTTCAAATTCATTTTTATCTCCAAAAAAAGAAACTTTCCCATCCTCAATACAAGTAACAGAATAATTTTCAGTTGCAAGTAAATCTCTATAATCATGAGTAGTTATTAAAAAAGTTTTATTCTGATTTTGAATATAGTTTAAAATATAAGTCACATTAAGTCTGTCGATATTCGCAGAAGGCTCATCAAGTACTACTAATTTTTTTTCAGTTTGTAAATAGCAAAAAAGCTGTAATAATCGAGCTTCTCCTCCAGAAAGGTCAGAATATTTCTTTTCCCAATTTTTTTCAAAAAAATTAAATATATATTTGTCTACTCTGTTTTCAATATCCGTCAAGGAAATATTGAATTTATTAAAAAGTATTCCAAGAATCAATTGAATATTTTTTTTACAAGATAAATCTAACATTGGGATTGCTTGCATAAAATAAACATAATCGTTGCGGAGCTGATAATCTCGATGTATATTTTCACCTTGAATTAATCCTAAGAATATTTGTATTAAAGTTGATTTGCCAGAACCATTTTCTCCAATTAAATAATTTACTTTATTAGATTTCACCTTAAAAAGGACATCTTCAATGATTACCTCATCTTTATATTTAAAATTTCTTACTTTTAAATCCAAAATAATCACTCCTTAACATCAACTTTAACGTTATAAATTGAATATATAAAAATTATCACACCTATAATAATCATCATAATCATGTATATATTTATATCAAATTGCAATTTAGTTGCATTCAGGGAAACAAAATGATTAATTTGATTTATTGGATTTAATTGCATTAGCATTTTCGGCAAACTTTCTCCACTAAATGATATTATGAATATAATAATGGATCCAAAATTTCTGATGCTGTCAATTTTTGATGGCCCAATTTCTAATGTAATCAAAAATGACAAATAAAAAGTGATAATAATAGTAATAATCACACTTGAAATTAAAACGATTAACCAATTATTAAATGTAATTAGGTTGTGAGTATCAGTACATTTAATGAAAAGAAAATATATAACTTGAATCTGAAACAAAATAAATAATTCAATATTAATTTTACTGAATAAAAATACCAGTGGAGACTTTACGATTGTATGATATTGAATCAAATATTTTTCTTTACGAATCACTAAAAACTCTATAACCCCAAATAAAGCCGCCATTGAACTGAAGTATGTGATAAATCGAATGTACCCATCTAATGTTCCTTCGTTATTAGCAAATATCATTAACGAAACAGGTGCAATAATTTGCATGATCACTGTTAATATATTACGATACTTTGCATAAAAAAAATAACGAGTATAAATTGCAATTTGTTTTAACATATATTTCCCCTTAAATTTCTATTGGCAACCAAAATGAAAAGTTGCTATTTTTTATCCACTTTAAAACACTTATTATTCCAGCATTACCACTATGAAAGTTTAAGGAACACTTAATATTAAAATCACCAGGGCAATAAAGCTAGAAATCTAATGACTCCACCGAATAGATCAGTATTTTTGAAGGAGTGGAAGGTTTTATCAGTCAAGAACTTGTAGAACATTTAATCCTTATAGTAATTGGCACCCATGGATCCACGCAACTCGTTGGCAGCTGACCAGATTCGATTTATAATGTGGTCTGAAATTTTTATCATGGGAGGCCTCTCTTTGGTAAAGTATTTAAATATTTGATAAATGTTTACTGTGTTTTTAATGTCAAGGATCAACGCTTGAATCCCATTCTTTTTGAACACTTTATTAACCTCTTTAGACTGTT
Organism: Facklamia lactis; assembly: GCF_015863205.1. Lineage (GTDB taxonomy): Bacteria > Bacillota > Bacilli > Lactobacillales > Aerococcaceae > Facklamia > Facklamia lactis. The sequence continues at coordinate 373,314 of NZ_JACBXQ010000002.1, forward strand.
ACAATCGAGTAAGAACTCTCCACATATTCAAGATAGACATCTTCAGCCTAGTTCTCATACGAGCCTCTATACGTTTCATATGCGAATTAATGAAAATTTCTGAGAAGTAATTAGCTCCTCTCCGAACCACTTCGCTCAGTGTCCTCCTAATCAGATTAATTATCTATCTTCATTATACCAAAGTAGACTAATAAATATTGTCTAAGTAGAATCTTTTTAATTTTTCTTTAAAAATATGTCTACATTAGACCTTCTTCTAATCGACCTTCCCCCATACAAACTTTCATTCTTCAACCTTGAAATTTTTTAACACTCAATTCATCTAAAAATAGGACTCCCGAACATTTTATTGGTTCTCAGAAATCCTATTATTATACGCTTTTTAAACTGTACATGATATCAAAACTATACACTCAGCAGCCGAACTCTGTCAATTACTCTCTCACTTCATTCCTACACCTATAGCATCTAGGAAAGTCCATCCATAAGTCTCCATAATAATTTACTTTGACGTTTTATTTCTTGTGAAATAACTTCATTATGAACTCGGCTCCTATCGTCGAAGACCAACTATGTCTCTATAATCAACTAATGCTTACGCTTGTTTCGTTAATCTGATATTTTTGAATTTCCACATTAGTCATTGCTTCTTTCCAAACTTAGTAAATAATAACGATAAATTATATAGCTGATAAATACCAAGAAAATCAACATATATGCTACCTCATCATTTAAAGACCTGAGGTAAAGTGAAAACAGAACAATCCCAGTAGCTTGAATTAATATTTTAAACTTTTCGTCTTCAAGTTTCCCCATTTTAAATAAACAATAGCGGATTCCTATGACTGCTGGCGAAAATATAGTTGCAAGAATCACAATAAATATTGTTTGCTTATTGGTAGAGATTTTTTTTAAGTTATGGTTCTCTTGATCATCAATCTCAAGACATTTATACAATAAACTTAATGATGCCTCATCAGGCACACTTTTTCCTAATTCCCATTTTGAAATAGTCTGTCTGGTGACATACACAGAATTTGCTAAATCTTGTTGGGTCATGCCTTTTTTTATTCTTGCTTCTTTAATTATTTTTGAAATATCCATAATCCCTTATTCTCTACCCCTATTATTCATATCGCTAAAATCAAGCGTTATTGCTATACACATTATAAAGAACATTATATTCCAATCTTTTGAGAATAGAAATCCATAGATACATAAAATAATAAAAAGGATAAAAGAAATCCTTCTAAAAGTTCTTGGGTAATGATTTGCTAACTTTATAATGCCTCTCACAACAAAAACTATTAACAATCCCATTAGCCCAAATAATCCAAGGGTAAGCACTCCAAAAATGTAATTTTTATTTTTTCTCATAGTTGCTAACATAACTAAAACCTCCTATATTTTATACTCTCACTTTAGGAAGTTAGTCTAGTAAAGTCACGCAACGACTATTATTATTAGCGCAACGGCTAATTTTGTCCTTGAAGAAAGCTTTTCCCCAAATAAAATTAAATTAATTTTATCAGAATATTCTTTTTCTACTGTTTCCATCTTTTCAAAATTATATGCTGCATCGTTTGTTATAACATCTACAGCTACTAAAGCTATTTTCATAGAAAATAGCTCCATACATTTTTATTCCTTTTAATTCTAATTACCTTCCCTCTAAAATTTATTCAAATATTTCTCTAAATCCTTGAAATTCACATATTCAACATCATTGAATTTTAGATAAGACTTCCAAGTATAAATAATTCTTGAGCTCTATGCATTCTCCTCAGCATTTACAAAAGTTAGTAGATGTCTAGAAAATGTTTTATTTGGCATCATTGATGTTTTTATTTCAAAAGGATATAAATTATCTTCTTTCTTGACAATTAAATCTACTTCTACTCCCTTAGCTGTTCTCACACAAAAATATTTGAAGCTTTATTATCATTTAAGCGTGATTTTAAGATTCGTGAACCAATTAAATTTTCAAATAAATTATCGCCTAGAGGATCTCTATTAACCTGATTCTCAGTTTCTATTCCTAAAAGATAAACTGTCAATCCTACTTCTGCAAAATATATTTTTTGGGGTTAATTTGTTGTTTGGTAATATTAGAGAAATAGGGTTTAAATCGGTATACAATATAAGAGGCTTCTAGCACAGATAACCTTTTAGATAAAGATGTAGACGAAACACTTACATCATCCGACAAAGCAGGCAAATTTACTACCTTGTTAATCTTATAAAAAAGTTGGGCATTATTTTCAAATTGAACTTGAAAATAATGCCCGCATAAGTTATGAATTGTTTTTTATTCTTTAGTAGAGGCCTTGAACCCATGTCACCATCACTACTATTTTCCGTTGTCATAATTATGACACAAAAGTCAGATATTAATTCTTATAACAAAATCAAAGAGTTTCTCTATAATTTCCTCTTATTTCAGAGAGATTATTTACACAACAAACTGAAATTCATCTTTTTATAAAGAGCGGCATATCATACTCGTCTTTACCATTTTCAACAAATCCTAACGATTTCCAAAAACGAATAGAATTTTCTTTTTGTGAATTGAGCTCATAATATTTAGCACCATCGGACCTTGTATATGTTTCAAATGCGTAAAAACACTGATGCCCTGTCCCATTCCCTCGAAACTTCGGAAACACCCAATAATCAAGAATAAAACATTTCCCATCTTCACTTTGATAAGTGCAATAAGACGCAGCTCCTATTCTTTCTCCATCTCGGCAAAAATACACCATATGTTGTTTATCTTGATCCCTTGTCATATGCTTTTCTAGAACACCTCGATATTCGGCACTAGAGAAATAAGCAATATCCTCTTCATCGTAAATTATTCCATCTTCAATCAAATAGTTTAAGTGCGAACTCCAGAAATCATTTAAATTCTGCGACGATATTTCTTCTATTTGTATCATATTTTTCTCCTATATATATATCGACTCAACAAATTATAATTTATTTCTGTCCTCTCGTAAGTAATACTACGGCCTTAACACGGCTCGGTTCTCCAGCGAAGAACCTATTCAAGACCCATTGTACACGAGAATGGTAGAACACCTATTTTTGCATTCAATCAGTATTTCAACAAACTGAAGTTTGTATTAAACCCTTTGATCAATTAACATCCTCAACACTCTAGATGATGCCATTTCTTCTTTCAATTCTCTAGTAGCACACTCCAATGGATTTTCTCCCTGCAATGCTGTACCACCAGCCGTAAGTTCATACATACTGCCCAATTGCTTACACAAATCTCTTTGCATTAGTAAATAAGTTCCATCTATATGCTTAACAACTATCTCACCAACTAAGTGATAAACATCTTTAGGTATCTCTTGTTCTCTTATAAGTATTAAGTTATCTATTATATTTATATTGAAGGCTTTATCAAATGCATCCCATTTTTCTCCCATATAACTGCCCTCCAAACTTCTCTGTGTTGATTTCCAAAATATGAATTTAATCTCACTTCTATTTATTCAGATATGTAATCGGATTCTGTACTGACTGATTTTCTTTAAGTCCATTTATCGAATTACTTATCTTATGTCCACAATAATTATTTATGTACTCTAGTCAAACAGAACTACCGTATCAACATGTGTAGTCAGCAAAATTATACATAATTATATATAAGGCATGGGGTTTATAATAATTAACGATTAAAATCTATTTTAGAATTATCAAAATAAAAAAAGATTTTAAATACTTTTCTAATAGTAGAGAATAAGTTTGTAACTTAGAAAAACATTAAAGTCTTCACCGATAAAACAACTCTCATTAATATATCTTTCCCTCAAAAATTAGACAACAATCTAATTTTTTAGAGAGAGGTACATTACTTAGATACTTATTTAGAAAACTTAGATTTGAATAAAAGCATAATATTTTTACTAATTATAATTCCGGTAATTTTTCCATTAACCAGTGGGTTGCAGTTTCATCATACTTTTCGAAACCTAGGCGTTTATAAAAGATTATAGCTCGATTTTCTCGATACGTTTTTAAATATATCCTTTCGTTTTTATATTTTGTTATTAATTCCTTTAATATTTGACTACCAATCCCTTTACTTTGAAATTCTGGCATTATAGCATACATACCTAAACACATATCACCAGTTTCATCAAACCAATAAGTAATCAAACCGATATCTTCTCCGTCTCCTATTATAATATTCATATCATCTAAGTTTTTATTCATCTCATCTTGAGTTAATTGAATTTGCTTATTTAATTCCCAGTCATAAATTTTTTCTATATACCATTTAAAACATTTTTCCTTCAATCTTAATATGAAGTTCAAATCACTCTCATTACATTTTCTAAAGGTAATATTCATAGTCGTATCCTCTACAAAATTTATATTCTAAAATCATCTATCTAATACCAAATTATGTGTGATAATTCCGCTTTATTGAAAACAAAACGCGAGGCAAATAATTTTATCGACAAACTGAACCTTGCCTAATAAACTTTTTCAAATACTTCACATACCATAGGAGCTTGCTCATAAAACCGTCTCCCTATTTTGTGATATTCTTCAAGGAAGAAATCATCATGTACTTTTTTCCAATATTTATAGCTTCTATCACCTTCTCCTTCGTGCCATGCGTGTTCAGGTGAAATTAAGTTATAAGGTATGATATATACCACCGCAGTCTGCGTAATACATACTGGCTCTTCTGAACCATTTAGAATGATATTATAATCTCCCACTTGAAGTAGTTCTGCTTGCTCTTCAATTTCATATAGTTCATATGCGGAAGTTGTGGCAGTCTTAATACCACTATTCACTAATTCCGCTAATTCATCCGCCATCTCTTTTGTGTTACCAAAACTCCATGCTTCATATTTAGTATCTTTAGGCAAATTCTTTTCATTGCAAAATTCATCCCAAAACTTTTTTACTTTGTCATTCATTCTCATTACCTCCACATCTTCTAACTTAGCTAGCTGTCATCCCCACAGCAAACTAAACAAAACCTAAATTATTGTAATATTCAACTAAATGTTCTTCACAGAAAGATTGAAGATAAAGTTTGTGTTATAAACAGAAATTACAAATTCTTTTAGTGATTTCTGTGCCAATACCATTATATCTCCAAGCTTCATGAACATCTGGACATTAAGCACCCCATCTGAAACAAGTCTTGCAGTTCCTATCAGTTTATCCTCATCATAAATTAAATCCTGAATCCTATCCTTCAGTTTTATTATCTGATCAAATACCAAACTAATTATTATAATATATATCAGTATTGCAAACTTTCTCTCACTTTATTTTTCTTTCAATTTCTTCTCTAACTGTTTTACAGTTTCTAAATAATCTTTTTTAACCGAAGAAATCGTATTTTCTTGGTATTTTCAATATTCTTGTTCAGTTTTTTCTATGGCTTATTTATGGCTCACAGTTCCAGTATTCTGCAAGATAGATTCACCTATAACACTCAAAACGCGGTCAAGATGTTCTTTTCAGTAACTTCCACCTGTATTTCCTTAAAGCCACCCGTCATCCATAGTAAACTCTTTAATGATGTATTCTTTATAAGCGCTCAGTTACCCACCGGCGGAAATGTGTAGCTGTTCTAGACTTTACTCGATAACCTAGAGAAATTATCAAATCTAATTATAGCGTTTATTTGGTAGTTCTTTCCATCACTGGCAGTTGTTCGGAAATTCCGAACAACTGCATTTTCTTCTAGTTCATCTTCCTCGAATATATTTTTTATATGTTAACTCATGTTTGATTTAGTTGTCTGAAACAGACCAACAAGTTGAGCTTAATTTAACCAAACCTTATCATCAACTAACTTAACATCAGTATTTGTTTTTCTATCTTCAACTTGATAAGTAATGATATCTGATTCATTATCCATAAGTTGCCTCCGTTTAAACTATTTAAAGCTTCACTCATTAATTAACAATATTATAGCATTTAGCGAAACGTATGTTCCGTTAAATGTATAAATTAATCATAAGATGAGATTCCCAAAAATTATCTAAACATCTCGTTATTTACTTTATAATTTAGTTGTTTCAATTAATATTAATTAATACTAATTACTAAAGCTCTACTCTTGTCGTCTCGTACATTTCAATCTCATAGATTCACATAAAAAAATTTAAGTCAATACATATTCATAGATCTATTCTCTTAAAAGCATCCCAAAAATAGTTAACATTTGAACCTTACATATGAATTGAAAATTTACCCCATAAAAAAAGAGCCTAGACACAAAAATGTCCAGGACCCTTATTCTTATCATCCTCTTTATTTCAGTCAATACCACTCACTTCACATGTGTCGTTATTAAGAGCTGAATTGATTTTGAGAAGTTTAATGTTAATAATAAAAGTAAGTAAGAATTCCTTGTCCAAAGTTGTCTTAAATATCATATTCTTAGCGCGAATTAACGAGTTTTGTAATCTTAATTTCTCAAACAGCCAATCGGGATGACATACACTCCATCTTCTCTCTTATAGCCATAGCCACTGGCGGTGATTACAGCTAAAAAAGTGGGTGGATTCATTGAATCTTGATCGATTTTATTAGCTAATTTCTTTAAACTTTCAGCGCCTTCCTCAATAGCTTTGTTTCCAAGTTTAACTTCAATAGCAGCCCACTGACCATTTTTAAAATGTAATATCGCATCTGCTTCTTGACCACTATGATCACGATAATGAAAGACCCTTCCACCCAAAGTCTCGGTATATATTCTTAAGTCCCTTACTACTAAGGACTCAAACAATAGCCCCATTGTTTCTAAGTCATTGATTAAATCTTCTGGATTGGCATCTAAAAAGTAAGCTGCAATTGCAGGATCAACAAAATGTCTGGTAGAACTAGTTGAAATGACTGTTTTTGATCTTAATTTGGGACTCCAAGCTTTTAAATCTTCTATCACAAATATTTTTTGTAAAGCTTCGAGATACTCACCCACTGTTTTTCTGTTAATAGAGTCAAAATTATTTATGACATCCCTTGTGATTGTTTGTATCGTTGCTTGAGTTGAAATGTGCCGAGAATATGATCTTAAAACCTGAAATACTTTTTCGTTATCACGACTGATACCATCAGCCGTAGCGATTTCAGTATTGACTATCGCTTGGCAATAGCCACTGACTTGTCTCTGCTTTATATCTAGTGATTTATCTACAGAAGCTGGCCATCCTCCTCCCACGATGAGATTCGCAATATCATCTATGGAATGTGGTGATTTGCTAGCTAGATTCCTATTATTTAGAAGGTCAGTGATTCGAATTTCACCATTTGAATCGCCACTTTCAAAGAGACTCATCGTTCTCATTTTTAATCTTGAAATTCTTCCGGTTCCTGAGTGAGCTATTAATGATTCATCAACACTAGTTGATCCTGTTAGGATATATAAACTAGTTTCTGCTCTTTGATCGACACTGAATCTAACAGAATCCCACAAATTGGGGGCATCTTGCCATTCATCAATTAACCGAGGATTCTTTCCTTCCAACAATATGGAGGGTTTTATATCCGCTAATCGTAAGTATTGTTCTCGTTCATCTGGATTTTGAAGGAAGAGAGCGCTCTTGGCTTGATTAAATCCGGTTGTAGTTTTACCACACCATTTAGGTCCAGTAATTAGAACCGCACCGAATGCCTCAAGCTCTTTTTCTAATAGTTGATCAACTAATCTAGGCAAATAGTTCTTCATATGACACCTCCTAGATTAATTATACAACATAACTACCAAGTTTTAAATATTTTGACTCCCGATTTTTAAAGATCGTAACTACCAAGTTTTAAATGTTTTAACTACCAAATTTCTATTATTTTGAATTCAGAATTACACATATTATAAATCTAGTGTTTATGAGGAAACTCTGCTCCTATCGCCGAAGACCAACTGTGCTCTATATTCAACTAATGCTTACACTTGTTTCATTAAAAGGATACATGTTTCCACATGTGTCGTGAGTTAAGGTTCTTTATTGGAATTTATATTGAGCACTCAATATGATACCAATACCTCTTATGGTACAAATAGTTACTTAGGTTTCTCATAAAATTCCTCAGTTATATTTTTATCTATATTTGAAATTAATTCTAATGAATCATTAACAATAAATTCTAACATTTTAATTTGAATTGCTCTATCAATGGTGTAGTCAAGTGTGAGAAAACTAGTGGTTGTACTTAACAAAAAGATTAAAAGTAATTGTAAGGGACGGCTAAGTCCATAATCATTTAGACCAAATATAATCTTATCATTTAATGCTCAATGTCCTATTGGAAAGTGTAAGCCATTATGGTTACTCTCCTTATTTTCGTGGTTGTTAATTTGGATTGAGTGTTCCATAATCGGCTATTTTTTTGTAGCAGAATGTCTAGCTTATTTTACAATTCAAGAAAAAATGGCTACATCTTTGGAATTCCATTATTTATGACATATATAATCATTATAATTAATTCTATGGTTAATATGACTAATAAAAATAGAAAGAATATTTAAACATTATCTTAAAGTTCTTTTTTACATTTTCTGTTAAAACTTCCTTTTTTATGTATTCAATATTTTTCTTTAATGGTAATTCTTCCTCTTTATTTATTTCATCTTCCTTACTTAATACTAATTCATCTAAAGTTATAGAAAATAAATTACTAATATCAACTAACCTTTCAAGTTCTGGTGTAGTATCTCCAACTTCCCATTTTGAAATTGTTTGTCTTGATACATTTAATTTTTCTGCTAAATCTTCTTGTGAATACCCATTTTCTTTTCTTAATTTATATAATTTTTCATTAAATTGAATCATTTAACTTACCCTTCTTTAAATCAAACCTTCTAAAATTTAAATATAGCAGCAACATTAAAATTGGAATTAATAATACGCTTCCTTCTATACCATAATTTCCACCTGTTATAATATTATTTTCAATTATATTTCCATACTTAATTAGTCCACTACTAGGTTGAATCCCACTAATTGGAGTCCCACAAATAACCCCAAGGCTATAATTCCATCCAATATGTAGTCCAATGGACGGTAGTAAGCGTCTTTCTCCTTCATTTATCATCGTAAATATAAAAGAAATTAATATTAGGTTGATTATGATAACTAAAACTTCAAGGGTAAAGATATTATCAATTGTTAAAATATGGGGAAGTGTGAAAAATATTGTATTTAAAATAAGGGCAATTGTATAATTACTATGCTCTTTTATTCTATTGTGTAAATACCCCCTGATTAATAATTCTTCAGAAGACCCTTGAATAAAATATGCTATAGCTGAAGCTATTATATATTTTAAATCTATTTTATTAAATCCTTTAAAATCATAAACCTTGCATAAAGATAAAAAAATTAGTGTTATTAATGGTAAAAATATTCCTAAAATTAAATACTTAAAACAAATCTTATAATCTTTTATAAAATTAATTCCGAATTCTCTTAAATTTCTTTTTTCTAACTTTACCACTATATAAAGTAAAATAATAAAAATAATAAATGACCCTAAAAATAATAAATTAAAATATTTACTAGTTTCATCAAGTACAAGATAACGACTTAAAAATAGAACTAAAAATTGCATTAAGGGTTTTCCGACCATAAAAATAATCAAAAATCTAAATAAATAAACTAATGACTTGTTTTTCAACTTTTCCATTTTACACCACCTTAAATATTATGTTTTTATCTTATTAAAGGTGTGTAATTGGCTCCACCAATTGAATCTAACATTTTGTCAACTAAAGATAACAATTATGTAATTTAAGTTTTAATGACTTCATAAATGATCTCTTCATCCTTAATATCCTTATGATAAAACTCTGTAATGACGAATCTATCCTCTACATTTAAATTATCCCATGCTGGTTTAAACCAATTTTTATTGAAATTTCATACTATTTAAAAGACATTAGTACAACAGTCTCAACATGTCATGTTGGCCACGTATAAATTGATAATTATGTGCTTGAAGTGTGGTTTAGATGATAAATAAAAAACAGTAATTACTATTAGCAATTACCGTTTCGAGATTCGATGGGACAATAATTATATTTAGAAGTATCATCACTATTATAATGCTGACTATCGTAACCTAAGTGATAATGATCAATGAGTAACGGGTACAGTATATTATCTACTTTTCCACAAATCACTCTGACAGATCCATTTAACCCGATTTGGTATAAATCCAAATCTTCTAGCTGTCCGGTTTGGTATTCGATGGATTCACTTTCATCTTTTCCCATTTTTGAATCTGTTTGAGAACTTTCTGTAGCACTACTGAATATCTCAGAATGTATTGTTTTAATAAAACTTATATATTTATTTCTTGCCTCTTCGGTTCTTTTTCCCTTTAGTTCATTAATCGAGTGACAATGGCCAAACCGTCTATCTCCCCAATTCTCATATACATATGGAATCAATTCATACATTATATAAATGAAATTATTTACAAACTCATTTTCATCCTTTGTAAAAGTTGTAAAATCTTTAATTTTAAATCCTTTTATCCAATTAGGGTAAGAAAAAGAAATAATAACATCTTGTTTATGAAGAGGAGTTTTGGTTAATTTAATATTCTTTTGTGGTTTTTTATTATTCTTTACTCGTTTTGCCAATTATTCATCTTCCATTTGTTCCAAATAATAAGAAAAAATTGTCTCATCTTTGATTGAATCGTATCCATTATCTAAAGGTTTCAATTCGCCTCTAGCTTCTCGCCATGGTTCTTCTTGATGAGTAATACTCTCAAGTTCATTAGCACTGTAATCTCCGTATACATCCCAAACTTGCTGAAACACGTCCAGCATATCCTCTGTATATAAATTCTCATCAGTGTCTTGTTTGGGTACATTATGATATCCATACTCTCTATATTCATTATAAATTGAATATATCACTGGGCCATGTACCCAAGCTTTAATTTTTTCATCAAATAACCTATTATTTATTCCCTCAACTGTTTCGTTCATTAAAGTAAGGTACCATGAATAAGCATAATAAACTAGCTTTTGGATTTTTTTGGGTGACATCGATTCTTTGCTTAAAAACCATTTCGCTACATCTACTGCTTCCATAACATCTACCCCCTTTTTGTATCTATATTAAATATATCATAACCAATTCCTAAATTACAGTACTTTATAGCCCTGAAAGACAGAGATCTATGCTTCACCGCCGCATAATTCTCTGTCTATCTTATTTTTCTATGGTAATGGCATCTCCAGTTTTCAATTCAACTTCGATGACTTTATCTTTAATGACTATGCCAGCTACCAATCGGTTAACTAAACTCTCATCATAATCTTCAAGTTGAATATGTTGGGTTTTTAGAAAGGCTTTAATGTCAGATAGTCGTCTACGTTTTTCTTCATTAGTGGCATTGATAATTAATAACTCCTGTTTCTTTTCTCTCAACTGAAATATCTTTTCTGCAATCCGTTCGTAGTCATCTTTTTGATTCGCAAACTGATACAATTTCTTCTGCAGGTCGTGGAGTTGATCATCCACTTCCTCCACTGTCTCATCATATTTGTTGTTAAGAACTCCTGTAATATTTTCCTTCAAGACTTTCAAGTAGTCACTCTTATTTCCTATGAACTCATTAATCGCCTCTAATATTGCTTCATGAAGGAGATCTTCCTTAACCGTTCTCGCCTGACATTGCATATGGTCAGTAAGGCGAGTCACACACCGCCAGACAGTCGCTTTACTTCCTCGACTGTTCCATTTTACTCGTCTAAAAATATCCCCACAGTGTTCACAAATTACTTTGCCTGATAAGGCATACTTTCCTTGGTACACTCGCTTCTGTTTTCGTTTGCCTGAATATAAGTTACTTCTTCTAGCCTTTTCTTGTTGAGCCAAATGAAAGGTTTCTTTGGAAACAATTGGCTCATGGTTGTCTTCGATATAATACTGTGGGACTGTCCCGTCATTTTCCACCCGCGTTTTGGTGAGGAAGTCCACAGTATAGGTTTTTTGAAGTAAGGCATCTCCCATATATTTTTCATTGCTAATAATGCGGTTAATACTATCTCCCGACCATTTTAGTTTGCCGGATCCCGTTGGGATTTTGTCGTTCATCAAGCCTCGTGCAATTCGTCCCGTCCCTTTCCCCTCAAGGTATTCTTTAAAGATGCGCCTGACCACCTTTGCCTGTTCCTGATTAATGATTAACGTACCTTCATCATCGGAATCATAGCCTAAGAACCGGGTTGTATTAAATTTCACCTGACCTTGTTGATATCGATATTGTAATCCTAACTTGATATTTTTACTCATGGATTCACTTTCTTGCTGAGCAAGAGATGCCATGATGGTAATCAGAACTTCACCTTTTGAATCCAAAGTGTTAATGTTTTCTTTCTCAAAGTACACTGCTACATTCTTTGCTTTTAGCTGTCTAATATATTTTAGACAATCTAAGGTATTTCTAGCAAATCTTGAAATTGATTTCGTGATAATCAAATCAATATTGCCTGTCAAACACTCATCTATCATCCGGTTAAATTCGCGCCGGTTCTTAGTATTAGTCCCTGAAATACCTTCATCCGCATAAATATCAACTAATCGCCAGTCAGGATTTTTGTTAATATAATTCGTATAGTGACTAACCTGGGTCTCGAAACTTCCAGCTTGTTCTTCACTTTCTGTAGATACTCGACAGTAAGCGGCGACTCTCAATTTTGGATGTTCTTTATCTAATACACCCTCTCGTATTTTTTTACGAGCTGGAATTACCATAACTCTTTTATCTTTCATACTTCCACCTCTATGCTTTCATACAGCACCGATGCCTTTCGTAGTGGGTCTCGTGGTAATTTGGCTTTTTCCTTCCAACAAAATTTAGTGGGGATAGAAATTCTAAGGGGCTTACACTCAAAGTTTCGTCCTAGCTTATTTTTTCGTTTTTTACGTTCTTGTTGAACTTGCTCGTATAGTTCTATTGAAACAATTGCCGGATAGAAATCTGTTCCCATATATATAGGATTTTCCAGAATCCTACCGATAAATCCATGGGTTTTATTGAGACCCGCTTCTTCACCCACTTTAACCAAAGACTTTCCAGTTAAATATATTTCAAATAAATCCCTAATTATTCTAGCTTCGTTTTCATCGACTGTTATTTCACCATGTTTTATCTGATATCCGTAATAAGTTTTCATTTGCTACTCCTTTCCGTAAATCTTAAACCACATTTTAGATAAAAATGAAAGGTTTCTCGATTCTCTACTTTTACCCTTTCTAAGAATTCACTTAATACATTATCCTCATGCTCATTAAATGGATTCCTTCGTTTCAATAATTGATTCAGTTTCTTTAATTCTTGAAATCGAATTAATTTATTTTCATCTTCCTCAAGAACAGTTCGTTTCTCGTTCAACAGATTCTTCTTTTCCTGTTCCATTCGGTTCAAGTGCTGATGATAAAATTCAACATCTATCAACCCACTACTATTAAGTTCCGTAAGTGTTTGGATGTTATTCTGACAATCCATAATTCTTTCCTCTACAAGATTCAATCGGTTTTGAGTGACAAAAGATGTTTCACTAAAAGCGTCAATCGTTTCTTCAATAAGTTCTTCTCTAGCAAATATTAGCTTGTTTATCATGGTCATGAATGCCGCTTGAATGTCAGTTTCCTTTATAAATTTCATCGGGCATTGTTCCTTGTTACTGATATGCGTAGGACAGCACCAAGCTATGTAATTGCTTTGATTAGTGGAATAGTGAATTCTCCTTTTATAATTACTTCCACAATGACCGCATATTATTTTCTTCGTTAAGGGGTAGACAGTATTGCCTCGACTTACTTTGGTTTCACTTCGATTACTGAGTAAATCCTTAACTTTTTCAAAGTCTTCTCTTGAAATAATAGCCTCATGATTATCTGGAATGTATAACATATCAACGTCACCGTCGTTAACATGACGCTGAAATTCCGAGTCAGTGTATGTTTTTTGATACAAAAAATCTCCGACATACCGTTCATTTGTCAAAATATACAAAATCGTACTATCTCGCCATATCTCTTTCCTAGGCGGAGTTATATCTTTAGAGTTGAGCTTATTGGCAATGCGATAAGTCCCTTCCCCAGCCAGATAGCTTTCAAAAATATCTTGAATAATCCTTGCTTCATTTTCATCTATTTCTAGATTATTATTTATAACTTTATAACCATATGGTGCACTAATGTGTCGATAGGAATTATTCTCAACGCGCTTTCTCAGTGACCACTTGATATTTTCGGATATTGTTCGTGATTCATTCTCCGCTAAGATACTCATTGAGGATAGTAATAATTCACCATCCATCTGTTGTGTATTCAAGTTTTCTTTATCAAAATAAATAGCTATTTTTAACGCACTTAATTCTCTGACTACGGTTAAACATTCCAAGATGTTTCTTGAAAATCGTGAAATGGATTTTATCAACACAAGGTCAATCTTTAATTGCTTGCAATCATCAATTAGAGATTGTAGATCTGGCCGTTTCTCCATATTCGTTCCGGTAATACCATCATCCGAATAGATCCCTACTTTATCCCATTCTGGATGAGAATCAATGAGTTGATCATAATGCGCCACTTGACTTTCTAAAGAACCTAATTGTTCTTCGCTATCCGTTGACACTCTACAGTAAGCTGCTACACGAGTTCGATTATTATTTAACGGTTGCTGCATCGCTTCTATTTTTGTTACTTTCTTCATAATCTCACCTCCTTCGGCAGTCACATATTACCTCTGAAACCTTATAATATCAACGTTTTAGGCCAGTAAATCCTTTAAGTATGGATTGAATTTTTCTAAGTTTAATTGATGTATTTCCGCCTTTTCCTCCTCGGTGATTAGACCGACTTCCTTTAATTCATTTAAGGCTTGTTCAGCCAGAAAATAATCTATTTCACCATAAAATTGTGATGTTGTTATTTTGTCTTTCATCGTTCTCCTCCTTATTGCTTTATCGCCAAAATAGAGGTGAGTTCTTTTGTAAGTTAGTCTCCCTCTTACTATTAGCCAGGAGAATGAATGAATTCGGACGGTCTAAAAAATTTAGGCAAAAAAATAGACCTACCAGCACAGAATGCTAGTAGGTCATCTTATTATTTCTCTTTCATGGTTACTAAATATATTACGCCATCTACTTCGACTTCACCTTCTCCTTTTCTTGGTTGAGGCTGCTCACCACCTGCTGCTTGTTCAGAAGACAATGTAATTAGGTCTTTATCATTTTTTAACTTCTCATTTACTGCTTTTTGTATCAGTTCTGGATCATGCCCCAGTGAACGAATGCTTTGAATTCTCTCTTGACCGTCTCCATGCTTTCCGGAAATAATTTCACCAACTAACTGCTCCTTTGTAATGGGTTGGATTTGACGGTTCACTTCTTTTTGAACTTTTACCGCATCATAGCCGGCTTGTTCTAATCGTTGTGTCCGAGCATTTCCATTTCCCCATTTTCCTTGAATCACTTCACGTGCTACTTCTTGAATAGGAAGTCCTCTGTTGGATGTCACAAAACCATAACGCGGTCTTGCATAGCCCTGAATGGTACTAGAATACTTATGATAGCTTCTTCTGGCTACTTGCGAAACACCATTAATAATCGCATTCCCCTCTATTGTATTGATGTTATTTCCAGATACCGATTCTACCAGCCCAATGTGTTGTGCCCAGTCAGTTCGTAGATGATCCCATCTAAAAATAACGATATCACCTGGCAAAGGTAAGTATGTGTTCTCAGAAGATTTAAGTTGATACCAGATCCCTTTTTGTTTAAAGATATTTTTATGACGTTCGACCCCACACTCCCGCCCAATTAAGTCTGTTGCCCCTGCTTCATCGGATATAACCGTTATAAAGCCATCACACCAATCATCGGTATATTTTACAGGATAGCCCACTGGTAATGGCTTCACCTGATTATAACGGTCAATTAAATTTTTATGGTTAGTTGATTGTTTAGTCATACCAAGGTATTTTTTTGCTACTTGTATTATATTATATGCACTTACAGGCATCTGCATTCCTCCTTCATCTAATATATCCAACGCCCCTGAATTTGCTGCGTTAATTGCTTTTCTTCTAGCAATCATTAGTTTTAAGTAATTCTTATAGCCAATCGCTGCATAATCATATTTTGCACCGCCCACCTTAAATAGACCTTTAACAGCTACTTCAAACTCTCTTTGACCACTCACGTTATAAATTCCTCCAGGACGTAATAAGTAGGTCCAATCATCAACAAAGTCCTCTAACGAATGATATCGATAATAATACCCCCCTTCTCTATCCGGTCGCTTACTTCCTTTGGTCACAGTAATCCCTGAAGGTCTCACTACAACATCTAAACTTTCTTCATTAAAAGGCATACTCATACCCGATAAGTTATTATTTTGAATCGCAACCGGACTCTTGCCCCACATACTTTCAACATGTAGTTGTGTAATTAATAAGGAAGGTAATATTAAGTAAGTTTTTGATTTGTCTAATATAAGCTGAATAACCTCTAGCGCGAAGGTAGCACCTTGATAATTTAATTCCATAATTCCTCCTAACTTTCCGAATCTTTATCTTCAGACTGATTAATTTGTTTGAGCGCTTCTTTGATTTTGGTAGGAACTGGCAACCCTATTTGAATCGCATTTTCCAATATTGACAATCCTTCATTTGAGGCATAAAAACTAATTATTGTTGTTCTCAACACTGCGGACTCTCCTCCAAAAATATGAACATCTAATAAGTTAGCTAGACTTACAATGACGAAAATCATAAATTTCTTGGTAATACCTTTACGCCCTATTCGACTCGACAATTCATGATCATGGTAGGCTCTTA
Organism: Facklamia lactis; assembly: GCF_015863205.1. Taxonomy (GTDB): domain Bacteria; phylum Bacillota; class Bacilli; order Lactobacillales; family Aerococcaceae; genus Facklamia; species Facklamia lactis. The sequence continues at coordinate 390,165 of NZ_JACBXQ010000002.1, forward strand.
ATAAACCAGTCACATAATCCGATAGAACCAAAGCAACAAGAAATGTCAGTAGACCGTCTATTGGCCCCAGATACCATCCCAAAATGCCGCCAACAATTGCGCTTGTATTATTTACTACATTTGAATTTAATAGTGTTTTCAATCGTCTTCACCCACCTCTCAAAGATGCACGTAATTCCATAAATCGATTGCGATAGCGGATATTATCGATAAAGGTAATGTTATAAACATTGTCTCTAAACGTTATCGCAGTATCTTCAGAAATGTCGTCTCGATACCGGATTGTAAATTTTAATTCCTTTTCTAATGATAATCCTAAAGCTGAATAATACTCATCACCATGAAGATTTGATACATGAGCCCATGCGGATCCAAATTCAACATACTCTTTCCCATATGGCGTCCCATATTCATCCACTAATGTGCGTTCCTCTGCAAAACTAATTCTTTGGTTTAAATCATTGATCGTAATATTCATTAAAAAACCTCATTTCGATAAGGAAACAGAATCGCCCTCATTAACTGAATCATGGATTTAAAATCTGCAGTTTCTCGATTTTCATATAAATAGGCTACCCCATAAAGGATAGCCATGATAATATCTGCTGGGACTTCATCATATTCTGTCAATGAGTGTCTTAATGTATTTTCTACAGTTTGCTGGGAGGATTGAATGAGTTGAGTAATCAGACTATCTTCAACTTCATTCTCTACCCTTAAAAATAGCTTTGCTTCTTCTAAACTAACTACCATTACATTCACCTACTAACTATTATGCTCCTGCTTTTTGTTTTAATAACTTAACAGCTTCTGGTAAGATCAGCTTTCCGTCCACTCTTTGTGACCCTAAAAAACCAACCTGACCTGTCGTCGCATATAATTCATTTAATCGTTTAAAGCTGCGTCCTTCTCGATCCGCAATCCAGTAGTAACTGAAATCACCAAAAATCACAGTGGTTGCTCCAGCTGCAATTTCCGGAACATAAGGAGAGGTTAGGACAGGACAGTTTAAAATTTTATCTGGTGTACCGGCCACTAAAGATGGCTGCCAGATATATTGGCCATTAGTATCCTTTAGCTGACGAATGGCTTTGACCGTTTGGTCATTCATAATGAATACTGAATTTTTACGGTAAGGCTCTTTAACGGAATAATATAAATCAATAAGATTATCGAAAGTGATTGCCTTATCAGAAGTAGTAGTAATTCCTACCTCCACAGAATTATCAGAAAGTAGCCCTAATGGTTTTCCAACCCCATCCCCTACTAAGAAGGCCTCTTCTTCCTTAGATCCTAATCGGCGAGCAAACTCACGCGCAATATAACTTGGTAAATTAAACGCAGAATCGTTTAATAATTCCTCTGATACTTTTACTAAAGTCCCCAATTTATGAGCTCCTAATAAAACTTGATTGAAACTCAAATCACTCTCAACATAGGACCCTTCTTCATCCATCCAAGAAGCATCTCCTTTTGAAGCGACCACTGGAATTTTTCGTTCACCGCTACTCGTTTGAATGACTTTCGCAATGCGGCGGAAGATATTTTCTGACTCTAATCCTTCTATTAATTGTCGTTCAAATTCATCTGGGACTAAATACCCACCTTCTGAATCCGTTCCAACCTGCAGTGCATTCTGTATAACACCGCTATTCTTACCGCGCATTACATTCCAAAATGCTTGTTCATATTCTGGGCTGGCTTTCCCTGACGCAATTTCTTTTGTACTCTGCGGTGATGTGACAATACCTTGTGAAGTAGCTTGGTTCATCACTTTATCCATTTCTAGTTGTTTTTCTAAACGTTCAATTTCATGACCTAAAGAAATAACTTCTTCCTCCATCGCTTCATAGCGCTGCGTATCTTCTGCTGATAAGACATCTGACACTTTATAGCAATCATCTAAAAAATCCTTGGTTTGATCCCAGGCTTTAGCACGTTTTTGTCTTAATTCTTGTAATTTATTCATTAAATTTTCCTCCTAATATTTCAATCGCTCTAAGCGATCATAAAATGATTGAATCGGTGTGTATTTAGTTTCTAACTTCGCGACAAATTCAAGAGCTAATTGCTTCGTTGAAAAAGAATAATTTGATAACGCAAGCTCTTTATCACCTTGATAAATCACATCGCAGAAGCCGAGTTCTTTGGCTTTATTCGCATTCATCCAAGTTTCAGCATCCATCATCTTAGACAATTCTTCTCTTGATAAATCAGTTTTTAGTTCATAGGCATTAATAATTGATTCTTTCACTTCCTCTAACATAACAATCGCTCGACTCATTTCTTTACTGCTTCCCATCACCGCTGTTAATGGATTATGAATCATCATGAGAGAGGTTGGTGCCATCTCCACAGTTGTTCCGGCCATTGCAATCACACTGGCAGCAGAAGCAGCAAGCCCATCTACTCGAACTGTTACCTCATTGGGATAATTCATTAACATCGTATAAATTTGACTGGCTGCAATACAATCACCTCCCGGAGAATTCAACCAAATAATAATGGGACCATCTCCTTCATTTAATTGATTTTTAAATAGTTGAGGTGTGACCTCATCGTCTAACCAAGAATTCTCTGCAATGACTCCATCCATGACCAGCTCCCTTACACTTTCATTATTTGTCTTCTTCCAATTCCAAAATACGGTCATCTGCATCTACCCTCTCTCTATAAAAAGCCCCCGCTTGATCCAGTGGAAGCATGTTGCCATTCACTAAATATTGATTGCCACCCTCTTTATCACTGATATGGTTCATGTCTTCTAGCTCTCGAATGTCATTTGCTGAAAGCCAACCATTTTGACGTCCTACAGCATAACCATTCATCCGCGTCTCATAATCACCTCGTAAAAGTCCACTTACATTAAACTTTACAAAGTAAGTATCTTTCTCATCTTTAAAAAATAGTGATTGGTGGATTGCTTGTTCAATACGAACAAGCCAAGGATTTAGTGTGTATTTCACAAATTCCATGGATTGTTGTTCGATATTATTGAAGCTAGAACGGTCTAAATCCCCAATCATATGTGGCGGCACTCGGAATATTCGTGCTATTTCATTCAACTGAAATTTTCTTGTTTCTAAAAACTGTGCTTGGTCAGGTGGGATCGTTAATTGATGAAATTTCATCCCTTCCTCCAATACCGCGACACGATGAACGTTTCCTTTAGAAAATTGAGCTTGCCACGTTTCTCTTAACCGTTCTGGATCCTTGACAATCCCTGGATGCTCTAAAACGCCTCCGGGTGTTGCACCATTCGCGAAAAACCTAGCCCCATAATCTTCTGTAGCCAACGCCATACCAATCGCGTTTTTAGCCATCGCAATGGGGCTGTACCCCATCAACCCATCAAAGCCCAAACCCGGAATATGAAGAACTTCTGATCTAGTTAGTGATATCTTTTCTTCTCTACCTGAGCCATCAGAGGTTTTGGTGTAAACATAAATCAATTCATTATTCTTCGCTCTTTGAACTTCTACTTGATTAGGCATCAATGGGTACATTCCTAACACATCACCTCTACCGTTGCGAATCACTTGAGCATAGGCATTTCCGTATAGGAGCAGATGTGACATCATCGTTTCTCTGAAAGTAAAACTCGTCATTTCTTCATTGGGCTCATCATGTAATAGAAAGTAGAGAGGGTGCTCTCGTGCTTTAACTTTGCTGCCATTGTCTTCATAACGATATAAATGCAAAGGTAAGCTCGCAACAGCCTCAGATAAAATACGAACACAGGCATAAACTCCTGTTGACTGCATGGCCGTACTTTCATTCACCTGTTGGCCTGAAGGCGTTGATCCAAATAAAAAAGATAAGCGACTATTTGTAAAATTGGTCGGCTTATCTCTCGAACGAAATAACATTTTTAATTGTTCAAACATTTTCAATTTATCACCTCATTTATAACAGTAAGATACCTCGATCTTCATACACCGAACCATGTTTCCCAGCATTTCGAATAGTTCGATCTAATGCCATAATCGTTGCCACTATTCCATCAATTTTTTCAGATGATTTTTCCTTATCTGGTTTAATATTTCCTGCTGGATCCTTCTTAATAAAGATGTTATCCGCCATCCAATGTAAAACTGGATGACCACCATGAGCAATTTTTTCTTCAAGAACTAGCTTCATTAACTCTTTGGTCGGTGGACTCATGTCTTTAAAGCCTTGTCCAAATGGAACCACAGTGAAACCCATTCCTTCCAAGTTTTGCGACATTTGAATTGCTCCCCAACGGTCAAAGGCTATTTCCTGAATATTAAATTGAGTGCCTAGTTCTTCTATAAATTTTTCAATATACCCGTAATGAACGACATTACCTTCAGTCGTTAATAAATCCCCACTTTGTATCCATTGGTCATAATGAACATGGTCTCGACTTACTCTTAAAGCCACATTATCTTCTGGCATCCAAAAATAAGGTAGCACTGCATACTTATCTTCTTCATCTTCTGGGGGAAAAACTAATACAAATGCCGATAAGTCTGTCGTAGAAGATAAGTCTAATCCGCCATAACATACCTTACCTCTCAAGCGTTCTGGGTCTACTGGAAAATCACAGGCTAACCATTTATCCATTGGCATCCATCGCACCGCTTGTTTCACCCATTGGTTCAATCTAAGCTGTCTAAATGAATTTTCCTCCGCCGGATTCTGTCTGGCACTTTCAAAGGCTGCTTCGACTTTTTCCATAGCTACAGTAATATCTAAGGAGGGATTCGCTTTTTTCCAAACATCTGGATCGGTCCAATCCTCATCTTCCTTCGCTCCATAAATGACTGGATAAAAAGTAGGATCCGTTTTGCGGCCTTCTATAATATCCTCCGCTTTTTGATGAACCTCATAACCAATACTTTGAGTATCATTACCTGCTGTTGTAATTAAAAAATATAAAGGTTGTGTCCTCGCGTCCCCAGAACCTTTCGTCATAACATCAAATAATTTACGATTAGGTTGTGTATGGAGTTCATCAAAAATAACCCCACTAATATTAAACCCATGTTTCGAGTAGGCTTCTGCCGATAAAACTTGGTAAAAACTATTAGTAGGATGGAAAACGATTCTTTTTTGTGAGGCAAGAATTTTTACGCGTTTATTTAAGGCAGGACACATCCGCACCATATCAGCGGCCACTTCAAAAACAATTGAAGCTTGTTGTCTGTCTGCTGCACAACCGTATATTTCGGCTCGTTCTTCCCCATCCCCACAAGTGAGTAATAGCGCTAACGCTGCTGCAAGTTCTGACTTCCCTTGTTTTTTAGGTATCTCAACATAAGCTGTGTTAAATTGGCGATACCCATTAGGCTTGATGGTTCCAAATAAGTCTCTAACAATTTGTTCTTGCCAATCAATTAATTCAAATGGTTTGCCTGCCCATTGACCTTTGGTGTGCGTTAAACATTCAATAAAATCTACTGCGTAATCCGCTTTTTCTTTATCATATACTGATGTCTTTTCCTTGAATTGTGTAGGTACATACTTTTTAAGTTTTCTCAATCGTCTCCCTCCCAAAAAAAACCAGAAAACTCTTTAAGAGTCCTCTGGTTTTAGAAATTATTGAGCCATATTACAATGTCGACAATAATAGGCTGTTCTATCTCTCATATTATGACAATATTTACACTCGATTTCATCCAACTCACCGGTCGATAGAAGCGTCCTATGATAACATTTTTGACAGTACACTGTATCACCTTCATCACAAAGCCAATCTTGATCATCATTACCACAATTTGCACAATTCATATTAACCTCCTAGAAATATATGATTTTTTATTATAAATATATTATATCTTGTATAAAAATAGAAGTTAATATATATTCTTAACTTTATCCTTTTGATATAGTACGTTTAATGAAGAACCGTTATCCCAAGAAACCATAATGGAACCAATATCATCGACTCCTACAACGGTTCCTAATGTGCCCAAAGGAGGAGCTTGAACATCATCCATTTGAACTAATTCAACCCGACTGCCAATAGGGTATTGTTTTTTGATAGTTTCTAAAATTCGCTTATCCATTTTGAGCCTCCTTTGGAAATCTAAAAGCACTATTTCCGGATAACTCTTTAAGTAAGATATTTCTTACGTCTTTGTAGTCCGGTCCTATCATCCCAATTGCCAGTAAAAACGTTCTAAAAGTATATTTGTCATTATCCGTTTGCGTTTCTTTTGCTGAAATAAATTTCCGTTCTTTTACGTACTGAATGGTTTTTTCAATGAATATGACTGCGGCTTGTATGACTTCTTGATCCGGTTGTTCATCAAACCAAGGAAATTCTAAATGATCGCTTTTCACTTCAAAACAAACCCTGTTTGCATTTAAGGCTTTTTCAATTAGCACCCTTTTGGCAGTTAATAGCTTTTCTAATTTTACCAATTCTGCGGCTTCAATTAATGGCACTGAAACACTAAAGCCTGTTTCATTTTTTTGATTCATCACACTAAATCCGGCTTCCAGAATCGCTTGATGGACTTTTTCGTTTAAACCAATGACTGTCGCATCTCGTTCAACCTTTATTTCCCCAATTTGATAAGCATATGTGGGGGTGCCAAGATATTTTATCGCCTCACCAGTTGCTTTTGCTATGACTTCACACAGTTCTTTACGTTTACGACTTTCTAACTCATACATTATTTGCATGACTTCCCCTCCTTTTCTTCATGTACATATATCACTCTAAACGGAGTGAAAGTCCAGTTAATTATTGTTATATCTAGCTGTTTATGAGTCTGTTATAATTAGTTTTACATGAAAGGAGATAAAATAGTGCAAACAATCCAAATAATCTTAACTTGGTTAAACAATAATCGAGATATAGTCGCATTAATAGTTTCAATATTTACCTTAATAATTACAATCATTGATAAGTCAATTTCTTATAAAAATAGTAAAATTAATCTAAGTGTTCACATTAATAGTATTTACAGACTTACACCCAAGATGTTATTTGTTGAAATTTCTATCACCAACAATTCAAGTAAGGAAGTAGTTATCCAAGGTTCTAAATTGTGTATTGATAATAAAAAAGGGGAGGTACACGACATTCGACAATTATTTACTGTGAAAAATGTTAATAAGAATTTTCATGAGCCTATTTATATTAATGAATTTCCCATTACAATAGCACCTTTTAACGCCCAAAGGCTATGGCTAAGATATAATTTCAATGACGATCTTCCTTTGCTAGCCGAACAAACTAATGGAAAAATATTTCTCGTTTGTTTTGGTAAAAATTATGAATACGAAGTTAATTTACCGGTTAGTTTAACAGAGTCAAATTTCTTACAAAACATCTAGTTTATTTCATCATATGATAATTTCTTGTCTTGTCTGTAAAGAATGACGTCGGTACTATTTTTAACTTGTTCAATATACCGTTTGACAATCACATCGCAGTATTTCTCATCTAGTTCAATCGTATAACAAACTCGATCCGTTTGTTCACAAGCAATGAGCGTTGACCCCGATCCTCCAAAGGGATCCAGTACAATCCCATTGGTTAATGAAGAATTTAGAATTGGATATGCAATTAAAGGTACGGGTTTCATCGTTGGATGGTCGCCATTTTTCTTGGGTTTATCAAATTCCCAAATTGTGGACTCTTTTCGTCCGGTATACCATAGGTGCTTCCCTTTCTTCTTCCATCCAAATAGAATCGGTTCGTGTTGCCATTGATAAGGAGAACGACCTAAGACCAGAGATTGTTTTTTCCAGATACAAGTGCCTGATAGGTAAAACCCAGCCTCTTTAAAAGCTTTCCTAAAATTGAGTCCTTCCGTATCAGCATGGAAGACATAGATGGATCCATCATCTGCTAGGACATCATGAGAATGTTGAAATACATCTAATAAAAACTGATAAAAGTCTTCATCGCTTTGGTTATCATTTTGAATTTTCCCCGCTTTTCCTTCATAGTTCACATTATAGGGGGGATCTGTCACAACCAAATTTGCTTGACGGTCCCCCATTAACGATTCAAAAGTGGAGGCTTGGGTACTATCACCGCAAATTAAGCGGTGCCGGCCTAACTGCCAGATATCTCCTTGCTGCGTTATGGTGGGCTCACCAAGTACTTCATCCATATCAAAATCATCATCTTGAATCCCTTCTTTTAAATCATCTTTAAATAAATCATCTAATTCATCCGGGTCAAATCCTGTTAATGACACATCAAAGTCTGTTGCTTCTAGGTCCGATATTAAAATGACGAGTTTATCTTTATCCCAATCACCACTAATTTTATTTAAAGCAACATTGAGTACTTTCTCTTTGTCTTCATCTAAGTCAACAACGACGCAATCGATCGTTTCATAACCTAAATCTTCTAATACCTTGAGTCGCTGGTGCCCACCAACTACCCGCTCCGTTCTTTGATTCCAAATAATTGGATCAACGTAACCGAATGTTTCTAACGAACGTTTCAATTTTTCATATTCTGCATCACCTGGCTGTAAATTTTTTCGCGGATTATACTCAGCAGGAATTAATTCTTTAAGAGATAACTTTCTCATCTCCATTGATAATCCCCTCCTTTGTTAATTTCTTATGAGCTGTTTGCTCCCAGGGAAACCGACTCGAATTAAAGTGCCCATAACAAGCTGTGCGCTGATATTTAACATGCCTTAAATTTAAATAGTCGATAATTCCCTTCGGACTTAAATCGTAGGATAATAAAATGATTGCTTTAAGTTTGTCGTCCGATAATTTACCGGTTCCAAACGTATTTACTGAAATGGCAACTGGCTGTGCTTTGCCTATCGCATAGGATATGCCGATTTCACATTCTTCTGCTAGACTTTCATCAATCACTTGTCTTGCAATATGTCTTGCCATATAAGCACCTGACCGGTCAACTTTTGTGGGGTCTTTTCCTGAAAAGGCACCTCCACCATGAGCTCCTAAACCACCATATGTATCCACCATAATTTTACGACCCGTTAGTCCGGTATCTGCGTCAGGCCCTCCAATAACAAACCGACCAGACGGATTAATTAATATCAATGTATCTTCATCCAGTAAGTCTTGACGAACAACTGGTAGAATAACGTGCGATTTAACTTCTTGTTTTAATTGGTCGAGATTTTTATCCTCATTATGTTGAATCGAAATAACAATGGCAACAATCCTTTTCGGCTTCCCACCTTCGTATTCAACACTGACCTGGGACTTGCCATCTGAGTGGATTCCTTCAATCGTTCCTAACCATCTTGCTGAATCTAATCGCTGACATAATTGATGGGCATAAGATAACGGCATGGGTAAGCGGTCATAGGTTTCATTCGTCGCATAACCATAGACTGTCCCTTGGTCTCCGGCACCCAGCTGATCATGCTGACTTCCTTCTCGAACTTCCAGAGCTATATCAACACCATCTTGAATGTCTTTACTTTGTTTTTGAATATGCATGTGGATTTTTAATTTTCGCGCGTCATACCCACATGACTCCAATACGCGTCTAATAACTTGGCGGATACCTATTTTTGTATTACAAGTTATTTCCCCAGCAATAAATACATGACCTTTCGTAATCATTACTTCACAGGCCACCCGCGATTGATTATCTAGCGATAGTGCTTCATCTAAAATAGCATCCGATATTTGATCACAGAGTTTATCAGGATGCCCCTCACAAACACTCTCTGCTGTTTTAATTATTGTCATTGTCTATCCTCCAATTAAGATTTTTTTCTAAGTAGTTTTTCCATCAAATCATCTTTAGGTATTGGCCCATCATAGGATACACTTGCATTCTCTCGGACAATTTGGTAAATCTGATACCACAATGTATTAATTTGCTTCATGTAATCTTTTGACATCGATACATAAGGCGAAGCAATGGCATTACCCGTCGTCGGGTGTTTTGCCAGAAAACCAAATTCTGAAACAGCTTGCTCACACTGAATCCACCTGGAAACTGTCATCGCATATTGTTCAATCAATTGTTGATTGACTAAGGCTTCACATTCATACATTTTAAGCCAGTGCCACATCTCCTTATAAATTTCTTCCACATAAAGCTTTTCACCGTTTTTTTGTTCTTGTTTTAAATAATCATTAATAGGTGGCATATCGGTCGCTTCCAAACCTTCTGGTGTGGGTAGAACATAAGTATCCTTCAACCGGTCATCATTTATCTTGTCCACTAAAGCATTCTTCTTTCGTCCTGCTCCAATACGTGCGCCACCGCGCCTAGTACCATCTTTTGCCAACCACCTTTCACCTCATCTCAACTAACCCCACTGTCAGGCAAATAGGAAGGGGGTAATACCCTGTTTGAATTCAAAAAAATTTACGCGAGGGTCCCCGCCCGCTGAACGCCTTACCTTCAGAGAGATTCAACCTCCCCCTCCCCTCATATATTTCCACCATATTGACGTCGCTAAAACCTATTTCTAATATTTATACTCAACTCCCTTTGGAAATCGGTCCCCATCTAATATTGATTGCTTGGAGTGGCAGGGTTTGCACAATGTTTGAAGGTTAGAGAAGTCATTCGTTCCACCTCGTCCCAGCGGTAAGATGTGATGTACTTCCTGACCAGCAGTCAGTCTTCCCTCTGCTTGGCACTGCTCACACAAAGGATTCTGATGCAGATACAATTGTCGTATCCTTCGCCACTGTCTTCCATAGCGTTTGTTACTTTCAGGGTCTCTCTGATATCGATTGTAAGTTTGATGGCTTTCCTTTTGATGTGTATCACAGTACCGCCCATCTACTAACTCTGGACACCCTGGATAAGAACAAGGTTTCTTAGGTTGTCTTGGCACAGTCTTTCACCTCCACATAGAAAAAGCCCATACAAGTTTTCAGCTTGCATAGGCTCGTGTCTTATCTTTTTTTCCTAGCTTAACATTAACAAAAGAGTTAACTGACATTCAATGACATTTACTGCTAAGATTTAAATTGTTTAGTCACATCATCTAATCCTTTATTATGTAACCGATAGATATGGCGGATATTATAATTTAAGTCGATAGCAATTTGTTCAAAAGGGAGAAAGCATAGATAACGTTTCTCTAGTACCATTTGTTCTTCTGAATCTTTTACTAACTTTATCCTCACCATGATATCTCGTTTCAAGTCCACTAGCTTATCTATATCGATATTGATTTCTTCTTGGAGGCTCATTATTTTGATAACGGTTTCTTCTAAGCTAGACTGCTTGGAATGAGGATGCTTTGGCATGTCTGATAAAGTAGACGTTGCTTTAGTCGCTAAAAGTCTTAATTGGTCGACTTGTTCTAGTTTTGAATTAATACGTTGATCTAAGTAAAAAGCTTGTTGTAAATATTCTTTAGCATTCAATCTAACTTACCTCCAATTCCGCTTTAACAGCTTCCATTAATTGATTTTGAAATTTATCTTTTAACCTTAATGCTTTCATAACATCCTCATCAATCGTATCCTCAGTGATAATGTGATGGACTACAACTGACTCCTTTTGTCCTTGCCGATAGAGCCGAGCATTCGTTTGTTGATAAAGTTCTAAGGACCAAGTTAATGAAAACCAAACTAAAGTAGAGCCTCCTGCTTGTAAGTTTAAACCATGACCAGCACTAGCTGGATGAATCAAAGCGATTGGGATTAATCCTTTATTCCAATCTTGAAAGTCTTGTTGCGTCTTTAATACCTTCACATCAAATCGTTGGGTGATACGAGTTAAGTCATGTTTGAACCAATAGACTACCAAAAGTGGTTTTCCATTCGCAGCCTCGACAAGATCTTCTAGGGCATCTAACTTACGGTCATGAATCCAGACACTCTCTTTTTGCTCATCGTAAACGGATCCACTGGCCATTTGGAGTAACTTATTGGAAAGACTGGCGGCATTAATCGCATCAATTTCTTTGTCTTTTACTTCCACAATCATTTCTTTTCGCATCTCGTCATAAACTTTGCGTTCCTTATCTGATAGCCTAACAACTACTTCATTGGTTATAAAGTCTGGCATATCTAAATAGTCCTCTGCCTTCATGGAAACTGTAATGTCTTCAATTTGATTGTAGATTGCTTCTTCTGCTTCAGGCTTAGGTTTATAAGAATAAATGACCATGCCATTCCGTTGATCGGGTTCAAAGTAACGCTGGCGGTAGTGAGTGATAAACCGTCCAAGACGCTCTCCCTTATCTAAGATTCGAAATTGTGCCCATAAATCCATTAAACCATTACTCGATGGCGTCCCAGTTAATCCGACAATTCGTTCGATAAAAGGTCTAACTTTTAGCAATGATTTAAAACGTTTTGCGGCATGTGACTTAAAACTAGAGAGTTCATCAATGATGACCATATCAAAATCAAATTGATAACCACTCTTTTCGATCAACCATGTGACATTCTCACGATTAATGATATATATTTCGACCTCTTGTTTAAGGGCTGACTGTCTTTCTATTTGATTACCAACTACGACAGAATAACGAAGATCCTGTAGATGGTTCCACTTTTCTATTTCATTGGGCCAAGTATCTCTTGCTACCCTCAACGGAGCTATCACCAAGACTTTCTTTACTTCAAAAGAGTCGTACATCAAATTCTTAATTGCTGTCAAAGTAATGACTGTCTTTCCAAGTCCCATATCTAAAAACAGAGCCGCGACAGGATGAGTATCAATGTATTCAATCATCTGTTGTTGATAACCATGTGGTTTAAACTCCATCACGAATCACCTCCTCAAGTATTCTTGATATATCTTCTCTGCTATCTAATACAAAGCATTTAAAATCTAAGGATTGAAGTTGGTTAATCCGTTTCTGTTGAAGTTTACGTGGTTTATGACCGGGTGCTTTCACTTCAACAAAAGCCAGCTTGCCTCCTGGAAGCAATACTATTCGGTCAGGAATCCCAGTTAAACTTGGACTCGTCCACTTTAAACACCATCCTCCAAGACATCTGACTGCTCTAATTAATTGCTGTTCAATTTCCTTCTCTCTCATGTTACCCCCTCAATAGTTTGATAAATCAATAAAGTGACGGTGAGTGATGGCTGTATCTATTCTTATTTATATATAATTTTAATTTTTGCTCTATATAAAATAGGTATAGAAATAGCCGTCACTGGGTGTCACTTTCCCTTTGTATCAAGCTTTATAAAAATTCACTTTGTAATTTCAATCCATGGATGAAAGTACCACGATTGGTCTTCTTCCGTTCAAATCCCGCTGAGGCAAGAGCTGTATAAAAATCAGTCGTGCTTCTAGGGAATTCTCCAGAACGGTGACAATAGGCTCTATATTCCTCGTAGACTCTTCCTGATTTTTCTATGAGCCCTTCTTTAACATCACAGCAATCCATTATGAAATGATGGAACCAGTCATTCGTTTCCTTATAAAAAGCAACCGCATCTTTTACCTTTTGAGGCTGCGAAATTTTATAATCTTCAGCAATGACCTTCTGTGCCCCTTCAACTACCCAAGCTAAGATAGCTTCGCCGGCTTCTTGATAAAGAAAATCCGCGTAGTTTTTAATATCACTGTTTCCTTCAATCTTTGCCTCAAAGGGAATAACAATTAATCGTCGCCATGTTCCTTCATCCAAGGCGCCTACTTTTGGAAGGTGATTGGTGTAAAGGACCAATGTATGACTCGGCGTATAAGAAAAGGGATCCTTAAACTTTTTCTCCGCGAAAATCTCATCAGTGGAGCATAACTTTTTGACGACAGACGTGTTGAGTCGCATCCCTTCTTGAAGTTCGGCAGAGATTAAGAGGCGTTTTCCTTTTGCTTCTGCCAGTTCGTATTTCACATTACCTTGTTGCTTCATCGTCAATGAATCCGCCGATAGATTCCCAGAATAGCTACCTAGGACTTTGGCAATCACATTCCAAAAGGTAGACTTCCCGTTGCGGCCATCTCCATAGGCAATGATAAGGGCTTCCACGTATACCTTTCCTATCGCAGCAAGTCCGACAATTTTCTGAACATAATCAATCAATTCTTGATCCTCTTGGAAAAAAGTATTTAAAGCATCCAACCAATGTTCCTTTCCTTTGTCCGATACGTCCACTAAGGTTTGTTTGGTAATGAGGTCTTCTGGCCGATGCGCGAACATCTCTCCTGTTTTTAATTCAATTGTGTAAGAAGGCGTATTAAGTAAAAATTCACCTTGGTCTAATTCACCTTGTTCAATTTCGACCAGATGACGTACCACATTTAATGCGGATTGAATGTATCGATTATCACGTCGTTTGAGCACAAAATCTTCATACGCTAAAGCTTCTTCGAGATTTCGCATGATAACAGCTTGCTCTTTCGTCATGGCTTCTTGGGCTTTTTTCTTACTCATGGAAGCAAGTAATTGCATTCCCCCATTATTTTCCAGAAGCTGTCTGTATTCATTAATTTTATTTCCTGCTTCTTCAAGTTGTTTATTCGTCAATTCTTTTACAACCCCAACAGCTTGAGACTTTGACTCGTCCCAATAACTCCCGTTATACACTAGAAAGTCCGTTGAAGGAGAATAGCAAAGCTGATGAGAAAAGTGTTCTGCCAATACAGAAGCTTGACCCACATCTGAATAGTCAGTGGGTTTATATTGATAGGTCACATTAAATTGGTCCGGCGGAATGTAATTAGGATCCTGAGACACGCGCTCTCCAAAATTCAAAGCAGACTGCCAAATCTTATTCAATTCTTCTTCAGATAAAGGTGGCGAACAATCTAATGCTTTTTGATTAAACTGCTCTCGTGCTTCCTTGGTATTTCCTAAGCGAATTAAAAGTCGTCCAGCATAATGGCTCATCGTACTATTCCGAGACCCTTCTGGTATTAAAGACTGTTCATGATTCCATGTCTCAAATGAAGACACTTGACGGATAAAGCTGCAGACCTTTTGATTGCCGGCGCAGTGGACTATTTCAGGATTGGCCACCCCAAATATCATACGCGCGCTATCTAAAGCATTGCGATCAAAGTAGGGAAAGTAATCGACAATTGATTCTTTTAACTGTTTATAATCTTGCGCATCATAAACTTCCTCAATCGGAAAATACACATGAAAGCGAGGTCGAGCTGATAAGCTGCCTTTACTCTTTTGATGGTTTCGACTCGCTACTAAATAACACGTCACATCTTGGAAGTAGGTAGTAAAGTCACTCATCTCAATCCAATCCTCTGAGTTATCAGAGTGATCATTATCTAAATCTAGTACAACAACATTTGACACCTTAAAATTCCCTACCGAACGATAGTTATTTTCATAGTCAGCAGCAACGTGATCATACGCTGCTGCTTGTTCTAATTTTTCTTTTGAATCGACACTGACTTGATGTGGAAATATGGTAGCTCGATGATTTCCAATCGTGTCTGAACAATATAAATCCATCTTTTCCCTCCTGTTAATCTTTTTGATAAAAGTGACATTCAAAACCATCGGCTCCAAGTTCTAAACCTTGAGCCCATTCTGGCTGTTTACTCATGATGGTTGATATTTCTTCAACACTAGATTGGTCTTCTGGAACTTCCAAGACAATTTCATCATGGACGTGCATTACGATGAGATAATCTTTTAGTCGATACATGGATTCAGCTAAAATATCTCGTGCAATGCCTTGTACGATATTCTCGACAAACTTAGCTCCATAGGATTCAATTTCTTGCCAGTTATTTCCGGTTCCTATTCCCGCATAAATAACTGATTCTCCTCCAAAACGATTTGTTCCGATGCGAGGCTTGCAGTAAGCTAACCGACGTCCGGAGGGCAACTCAATAAATAAAATTCCTGATTCATAGGTAAAACGAAGTCCATGCGTTTCAGTGAGCATTCGTCCCTTCACTGTTTCTTTCGTACAGCGATCCACTGACCACCAGAAGTCTACAATATTAGGACTTGCATGACGCCAAGCATCTACGAGTGGTTTTAGGTCTCCTTCCTCTATCCCCATCTCAATGGCTCCCATGGCTTTAAGTGCGCCGACAGAACCCCCATAACCGAGAGCGAGTTCAGCAATTTTCCCTTTTTGACGGAGATAGCTATTCACTCCATGCTTTTCAACGGGAACACCAAACATCTGGGAAGCAGACTCACAATAAATATCCTTCCCTGCTTTAAAAGCTTCTTGTCGCCATTGTTCCTTGGATAACCATGCTAAGATTCGTGCTTCAATGGAAGAAAAGTCATCTACGATAAATCGATGACCCTTCTTGGGAATAAAAGCTGTTCGGATCAACTCAGATAAGGTATTAGACACTGAACCAAATAATAGTTCCAAACTTTTGTTATCTTTCTTTTTTACTAAATTACGAGCTTCCTCTAGATTACTTAGGTGGTTACGAGGCAGGTTCTGTACTTGAACCAACCTACCTGCGTAACGCCCGGTTCGATTGGCTCCATAAAACTGGATAAGCCCTCGTGCTCTGGAATCCATTCCCGTCACTGATAACATCGCATCATATTTCTTCACACTCGACTTCGAAAGTTCTCGCCGAAGTTCGAGCACTTGCTTGTTCTTTCCCTTTGATGTTTCTAAAGCTTCTTCCACTGCTTTTTTCGCCATAGATGCGATGGAACACCCTTGTTGATTGAGCCACTCTTTTAATTGAAGCGGTGAATTAGGGTTTTCTAAACCAGTTATATCTTTAGCTTCTTGAAGATGATGCTCTCTGGTTTGTCTGCCGCAATAAATTGCCCCTTCTACCAAATCCATTTCCACCTCAATCCCTAAATCATTAATTTTCTGGTCTTGGTGATAGTAGTTCCATTCTTCACTGGAGACAGGAAATTTAGAGAGACGTTCTTGAATTGCTAATTCTACTTCAACATCTCTTAGGTTATATTCTTTGAAAGATTTCCAATCTTGTAGGGAATGCCCAGGGAAATTCCTTGTTCGGTATTCATTCGCTTTCGTGGGTTTACAAGGTGTGCAAAAGTATCGAATCAGCCGCTTACCTTCCTGCATCTTTTTACGCTCTAGTCCTAGCACCTCGCCAACTTTCTCTAATGATAGAGGCAAACCTAGCGAAGCCGACCACACCAAAGAACAATACCAACCACCTGGATTGAGGTATTGTCCGGTGGGATACCCTAGATGTCGACTCAAACAAATTCGTTCAAAGTTAGCATTAAACGCCCATTTTTCAATAGTGTTGTCTTCTAATGCTTCTAATACAGTCACTGGTATCTCCTCCCCTTGAGCCACATCAATCACTTGAATAGGTCCGTTGTCAATTGAATAAGCAAAGAGGAGGACTTCAAAGTCCCTACTCTCCGCGTATTTATACACACCGGCTTTGGATAAATTAACTGATGAGAAAGTTTCTATATCAATACTGATTGTCCTCATTTTTCATCCTCTTTACTTCTTGTTTATATTGATTCCAGCGTCTAAGGACTGAGATTAAAAGGTCAGTTCCAAGGTCCAAAATAATGTTTAACCAAATTACGACAATAATAATCCAAACAATTAATTCTCCCATCACTATCCCCCCTAAGCCAAGAAATCATCAGTTACATCAGAAAGTGTTTTAAAATCTGAACTCGCAGAGGATCCACCACCTAGCGGTTCTCCGTCACGAATTTTCTGGATATTTCCTAGACCGCAGGCTACTCCTCGATTCCCATTCACGTTGTAAGCATAAAAATTGATGGATACTCGTGCATAAACGCCAGAGTAAACTTCTGAACGATCCAGGATTGGATTCACATATTCATCAACAATTTGTGGCGCACGTACAGCATTAGCATTGACAAAGAAGGCATCTTGGTAGGCTGCATCTTCTTTCTCAATATTTCCGTCCCGTAATGGTAATTTTAAAGCTGCTTTATTGGGTTTCTTGCCACCAAACTTTCCTATTCCTTGTTCAATCGCGGCATCAATAGCTCGTTCGATAGCCTCAATAGTTTTCGTATCTGACTTTGGAATAATTAATGATGCAGAATATTTTTCTTTTCCGCCATTCATGGCAGCACGTGGTTCCCAGACGTTTGCATAGCTTAATCTCACTTCACCTGTAACGACTTTCGTTGGATTCATATTTGACATAATTTTTTCTCCTTTTCTATTTAAAATCTTCTTTAACATCGTGTCTGACAATGGCTGGACGTCCATCACTATCCAGGACTAACTGTGGTTTGCCTGATGAGCGCGTTATCAAATCACCAAATATTTCATTAAATGTCTTGTTACCAATTTGCTTCTCTAACTTAGTAAGAGCCTTTAGTTTCACTTCATGAATATCTTGAATACCTTCATCATTTGCGCGTTGTTCCACTAAAGCTACATCCATATATTTTCGAGTGGTTCGGCCTTCTACCAATTTAAACCCAGACCATTCTTTGTTATGTTCGATCGCTTGTTGGTAAGCATAGGCTTTCACATCCTCCGCCCATCTCACCAGATCGTCTAATTGAGGCAGTATGGATTCAATCTCCTCATCTGACAGCAAATGCGCTTCTTTTAATTCATACTTTTTAAGTTCAAGATGGTGATTCGCTCTGTCTTTAGACACTGCTCTAATCTTGGTATGCTTTAACCACTCGCCAGGATTCAATTCACCTTCACCTTGATAAGCAAGTTCCGCTTTCTCTTTCAATTCGCCGTTTGCCCATTCCAGGAGCGCATCTAAATCAATGACCCATGTCGCGATATTTCCGATACGAGGTTGATAGATTGAAAGATGAATTGTTTCAATATCATAAATCATATCCAGTAACGAGATAGCTCCGAGTGCGTATAGTTTCATTTGTGGGTTGTCCTCAACCGGAACATAGGTCTTCCCATATTTAAAATCTACAACTTTAAGGGTTGCCCCCGATGCGAGAATACAGTCTGCGGTTCCGAATCCTTCTGGAACATAAGTTGAAAAATCAACTCTTTGTTCAATTAAAACAAGCGGACTTTCTAATTCAGACATTTGTTCATGAATAAAACTGACGTAATCATCAGTGTAGGCTTCCATTTCATCAGAGTGATAAACAGAGGCCGGACGATTATTTTCAATACCTAATGACTTTTTCAATTTAAATTCAGCTAGTTCATGGGCAGCGGTTCCTTCTTCGGCATATACATTGGAGTCATCCACCCCCATTTCTTCGACAGCAATTTGTTCGAGTCTTGAAATGGGTGGGTGTTCTAACCACTTATGGGCACTAGAAGCCGATAAGAGAGCATGGTTCTTATTCGTCATGACTTAATGCCTCCGCTTCATGCCATAGGATGTAATAAGTAGATGGATCTAAGTCGCTTAACTTATTGGACCCCATTTTTTTAATAAGAGACCGAATTTCATCTGAGAACCCTTCTTGTGCTTTCTTTGCTAACTGTTTTTGTATAGCCTCAAAACTGATTGGCTGTACTGTTTCTTGTTCATCGGGAATAGCATACTCATCTAATGTCATCTGGTTAGGATCCTCACTAACAAATGCTTGGTAAAAGTGTTCCCAATCTTCGTAAAACGATTTAATTTTATCGTTGATGGCTTGTAACTGTTTCATCTGACTCATCTAAGATTTCCTCCTCTTTAATTTCGACTGATGCGATTTCATCGCCGGGTACTAATATCGTTATTTGCTGTTCTATTCCAAACAATTTTTGATATAAACGCTGACTAAGCCGAGCTTTTCTTATACGAACCATTTCTTGCTGACGCTTTGGCCTGGTTCTAATGGTTAGAGTTTGTTTCATCCAGGTTCCTCCTTTCGAAGGGCTTTTGATTTTTTCCCCTTCATTATTAGCCACCAGGGGGACCTAATTCGGACGGGCTTGGATATATTTTTTTAATTTAGTTTTTGCTCGGTTGACTGCTTTACGAATTGCGGATTCATCTTTACCTTCTTCTCGCGCGATGCTGGAATAACTTTCCCCATCAATTAGGCATCTTTGTATCAAATATATCTGCCGGTCAGATAAGATACTCGATAACTCATTCATCCATACCTTGCTTAATACCTGGGACTCCACATCAACATTCGATTCAATAACTCTTTTTTGTAATTTACGATTTTTATAATCCTCACGACTTATATCTTCATAAGACCTATGCCGGTCACTTCTAGATTGTTTCCTATCATTCAGCTTTTCCTCATAATAAAAATCTAGAAGTTCTGTTTTCCAATCAGCCTGATAATTCGAATCAGTCATTGCAATGATTAATTCCTGGTCATCTGGGAAGTCCTCAATCATCAACTCAATTTCTTTGCCACTCTTACCTATATATTTCACTATTAACGGTTTATACTGTTTCACTGTTTTGCTCCCTCTTGCCTAGAGAGCATCAAGAGCAAAGAGGACAGCAAAGAGGCCTGTGACCAACAAAGTACACAGACCTACTCCTGCCATAAAATGAGCGCATTAAGGTAAGGGTACTTTTATCTACTCAAAACCTAAGTATCAAACTTAGATCTTGAGTAGATTTTGTATCCTCTTGCCCTTAATGCATATCAGGCAGTATGATATTTAATATGAAATAAATTATCTATTTCTATTTCCATTATCACAGGAAGCTCACATTATGACCCGGCATTAATCGTGCCGATTTAAACAAAAAAACTGCTTCAATCTACGGTTTTTATTCCGTGGATTAAAGCAGTTTTTTTAACAACTTTAAGTATATTAGCATTTCAAGCGGCAGGCTTCATTCCGCATCTTCAAAATAATGTTTATCTGTTCTACCTAAAACATTAAAATTTTGTGCATATAATATTTTATTACATGCATGTAAGCCTAAATTGGCGTGACTAAATAATAAAGTTTGATACATTACGTCTCGAGGAGTAGACCTTAACTCGTACCCAGCTAATTTCAGTATTTTAAAACTAATATGAGGAGGTAAACCCATACCTAGACAGAATTGCATAATAACATCAAGAGAATGCTCTATATCATCTTGATTTTTCAATTGTCTTAATTTTCGGTCACTTAAATCACATAATTCCGCGACTTCCTCTACTGTATAATCATATAAATTGATAATATAACTAATTGCCTCAGGTAAATTATTTGGTATGTTTTTTAACAGTTCGTACAGATTATTTTGTTCTTCTCTCAAGAAGCTTGTTTTATCATCCACATCTTCTGGATAGGCTAAACTAAATTGTAATCTTGACCGTTGGCTATGATATAAAACCCCTAAATAAAGAAAATGAAGCTGGGATTTGGTTGTTGACATTAATTTCACGTTAAATGGAAGACAACATTCATCCATATGATATCTGGCATAATCGGTCAGATTAATTTCACCATTAACCGTCTCATAAAGATATTTACTATCGTTTTTAATTACATGTGATTCTACATAAACATAGTTTTCTCCAGATAGTTTACGCCTTAATTCTTCTGACCTATCAAGGAGGTCAATAAAATCATCATATTTTAAAGAAAATGTCTGATTACGTTTTAAACTTCCTCGAGAAAATGCATAATTTTCAACATATTTTCCATCTACATAATTTAGTACTCCCATAGCTTCTTCATAACCTAGATCAATAAGTCTTATCTTTGCCGTAACTATAGACACATTAAAGTTTTGAGCAATCTGAGATATTGCCCAGTTAATCTGAGCGACCTTACCTTCAATGTCACTTTTTTCCTTTAAGTACTCAAATCCGTCTATGTTGCCTAACATATCAGAAAAATTTTGGTGTTCTATTTGATATTCCTCGACTTTATCTATGCAAATTTCCTTTGGTAATAGTATACATGGAGCTAAACTACGGGCATGTATTTCCATAAAAGTATTTTCTCTTTGTAATTGAAAATTAGTTGTTGAGGAAATTCCTTCGTCTATTTGCATATTGGAGTGAACTAATTCGCCAAACATAGCTGCTTTATAATGAAGTATCCAATGAATACATTCATGAATGATTGTATTATTATATGCCCCGGTACCTTTATTCTCTTTTAGACGAGGATCAATTACTACGGTTCCTTTTTCGATAATAACCAATTCTTCGGGATAATCTTCAATTGCTACGGATTTAACAGCAGAATCGCGAAAATAAACCTGACCATGAATACTACAATCTTCACTTAGAACTAATTCTTTCACATCTAATTTGATGCGATGGGCAAAAGCTAAGGGATTAATAGCTTCGCCAGTTTCAAACACTTCTGGATAAACTATTTCAAGAATTTCAGAGGCTATTTCATCATTTTGTTTTTTATGTATGATAGGAACTAGTTGATCATCAAGGGGATATTCATGATTTACTGTGTTTGAATATTTACCATAGCTAAGAGCTCCCATTTCATGAAAGTCTTCCTCGATTCTGAATTGAGCCTGCAAATTAGCCCACGGACGCTCAGTAAACCCATAAGAACCAGATTCTTCATGTACCGAAATCCGCCACTCCTGCTTTATTTGGATAGTTATATCTAATAAATAAGGACCTATATCATTGATAAATAATTTAATAATATCGAAATCTAATAATTCAATATGGCCAACATTTTCATTCGGATAATGCAAGTCCGTTAATTCAATTAAATGATTTGGAATATAGATTTCCAACCATTCTTTAATTTCATCTTTATACTCTTTCTTAATTAGCTGTTTAAATGATAGCAAGAAAGCACCTCTTTTCCAAAGAACTTATGTTCGCTTTTATATTGTAGCATCTATATTAAGCAGCTTCAATATTACCATAATTTAATAAGACATATCATACATGAAATTAACTTTCTAACTTAGTCGACAAATTAAAAAGGAAGACCCGCGTCTCCCTTTTAAGTCATTATTTAATTTCTTGAGTTGCTGCAAGTTCTTTGTACCAATAGGCACTCTTCTTAGGATAGCGTTCTTGCGTCTCAAAATCTACGTAGAATAGTCCATAGCGTTTTTCATAGCCATTAGACCAAGAGAAAACATCCATGAGAGACCAGATGAAGTATCCTTCAACCACAGCGCCGTCTCGTATCGCATCTGAAATGGCTTCTAAATGTTGTTTCACATAGTCAATTCGTGCATCATCATAGACAGTTCCATCAACAAAATCATCCTTATAGCCTAATCCATTCTCAGTGATATAGATTTTCTTGTAATTCGGATAATCTTTTTTAACGCGCATAATCTGATCATATAAGCCCTGAGGATAAATCATCCAATCCCAATCAGTACGAGGGACATCAACATCAAATTCTCGCTGGCCGACACCTTTAATCTGATATTTAGATCCACCTTTATCTCCTTTAGAGTTGTGTGTAATCTCTGTCTCACCTTCAAAGGCTTTCATCCAATCACTCATGTAATAATTAATTCCAAGGAAGTCATTCATATCTTTGGCAGCTTTTAAAGCTTCAAAGTCTTCATCTCTTAGGTCTAACTGTCCACCGTTCACTTCAAGTATGTGATTCACACCATCCATAGTTTTCTCAGAATACTCTCCAAGATAAGTCGCATCCAGGATGAATTTATTATGGATGATATCCTCTAACTCCGCCGCACGTACATCTTCAGGGTTCTCTGGGTCTAGAGGATACTTAGTTGGCAAGGCATGCACTACACCTATCTCACCGCTATAGTCCGCTTCTTTATATAATTTGACCGCTTTTGCATGGGCAACCATCATATTATGATGTGATTGGAAGACTTTAGCTAGATCATACTTGATACCTGGCGGGAATTTACCAACCAGATATTGCCCATCCCCAATAGGTCCGATTTCATTAAAAGTAGTCCAGTACTTTACTTGAGTGAATTCTTTAAAGCAAAATTCTGCATAATCGACAAAGTGATCGATGTTTTCTCTGTTCAAAAAGTCACCTTTAGAATGAAGTGCTTCCGGTGTATCAAAGTGATGGAGTGTTACAAAAGGCTCCACATGTCGTTTATGACATTCATTGAATAGATTGTGGTAATATTCAACCCCTTTTGCATTCACTTCTCCATAACCCGTTGGAAAGATTCGTGACCAAGCGATAGAGATTCGAATACCATTCACACCAAACTCTTCCGCAAGCTGAAGATCAACGGGATACTTGTGGTAGAAATCACTTGCAGGTTCCGCAGTATACCAGTAATTATCCTCCAGATACTTATCCCAAGCAACAGGCCCTTTGCCATCCGTCTTGGTGGCTCCTTCTGCTTGATAAGCCGCAGTTGCCCCTCCGAAAATAAAGTTCTTTGGTAATGTTTTCATTAATTAGCCTCGATTCCTTATTGTAAATTCTCTTCAACAAATGCTAAAGCACCTTCACCATCACGCGTCAATGCTATATATTCCGCTCCGGCTGTCTTAGCCAGCTTGATGCCTAACTTATCCGTCTCTGCTTTCATATCCTCATAATTAGAAGCTACTTGTGGTGCTAGAATAACAAATTGATATTGAGGAAGTATCTCGCGGTGTGCTCCATAGCTTCCAGCTGTAGCCTTAATAGGTCTATCATATTCTTTAGCAGCCTTGTTCAAGGCATTGGCTAAAAGTCCACTCGTTCCACCACCTGCACATAGTACCAGTACATTAGTTGATTCTGTCGCTTTAACAGCTGTTGAAGGCTCAGCTTTCACTGTTGTAGTCTCTTCAACCTGACTCTTCTCAAGAATCGCTGTAGCTTTACGTGTATCAAAGCTCTGTTCAACTTTGGCTTTTAATTCATCAGACGATGATACTCCTGACTCTTCTTCCGCTAGAATCTGACGGTCATAGACTTTCAAGAACGGGTAGTAGATTAAGACATCCACGATGATTAAGACGGCAACCAGGACAAAGGATAAGAATTGGAAGTTCGTTCCTAACAAGATACCAAGCGGTGCTGGTGTTGTCCAAGGAAGATTCGTTGTAAAGCTATTCATTCCTAAGGCATCGATAAAGAATTTAAAGATCCAAACATTGGCAATCGGTGCAAAGATAAATGGCACAAAGAATACAGGATTCAAGACGATGGGTGCCCCGAACAAGAGAGGTTCATTCACCCCAAAGAATGTGGGTATAACAGACGCGCGTCCAATGGCTTTGTTACGCTTAGACTTAGTCATCCACATAAACATGAATGGAACAACAAGCGTTGCACCAGTACCCCCCATTGTGACAATGAACATCTGAGTTCCAGATGTTAAGATTTTATCCGCATGTTCACCTGCTTGTAGTAATTGTAAGTTCACATCAATGTTGGCATAGGTAATAGCTGCAATAGCTGGCTCAACAATTGAAGGACCATGAATCCCAATAAACCAGAAGAATGCATACGCACCAAAGATAATGGTAATCCCCAAGTAACCATCTGCTGCTTGGAATAAAGGCGCAAGTAAGGTACCAATAGATTCAGCAACATTTACGCCCAGTGTGCTTCTTACAAATAACGAAACCGCATAAAGGATAACCACTGAGACAGTAAAAGGAATTAAGTCTTTAAACACTTGAGATATATTAGGTGGGACTTCTTCTGGCATTGGAATCGTCACATTATTCTTCACACATACTTTATAGACATTGACCGTCACGAATGCAGCGATAAAGGCTGTGATTAGCCCCTTCGTCCCCATGAATTCCGTTAAGAATCCACCTTCTTGGGCAGGATCGGCTGCCATCAATAAGAAGCCTACCATCGTTGCTAGCATAGTTGAGATATAGTTTATCTGATTAGTTGCTTCCATGTCTCGATTCATAGAATCGGTCAATGACTTTGCTGTCGTCCCTGATACAAAGAAAGCTAAGATTCCCATAGAATAGTTATAAGGGACCATTAAGAAATTCTCTACTTCAGGACTCCAGTGGAATCCCCATGCGTTTGGCACATAGGCTAGTAGAATAAATATACTAGAGAATAGAATGACTGGCATACCCGCGATAAAACCATCACGGATAGCACGAATATAGATATTACGAGAAATTTTCTCGAAGAAAGGTTTGGCTTTTTCAATTTGAGCAATTAATGTATTCATAGCTTTACCCTAGCCTTTCTTATAGAATCCAATTAAGTGATTAATTAGATCTTTAAGTAGTATGGTCGTCATCAGATGGTCTTGACCATGCATCATAATGACACTGTATTCAATCTCTTCGCCAGATGCTTCTTTAGCAAGGAGATCAGTCTGAGCATTATGTGCACCAACTATCACTTCTTCAGCTTCTGCCACAAGTCTCTCAGCTTCGTCAAAGTCGCCATCTTTTGCTTTGTTCAAAGCATCTAATAGTTTAGATCGTGCTTCTCCTGCATAGGCAACAATTTCGAAGCCAATCATTCCCACTTCATCTTTGTTCATGTTAGTTCCTCCTTTTTCCAGAATACCTTTATTATAACCCAAAGTCGCAGGCTACTGCAGTACGATTAAGGACTTCATTCAGGTCTTCTATATTCTTTCTTCCTTCTGTCTGTAACCATTCACGAGCCGCTTCTTCCCCTTGTTCAATAAAGACTTGAACAGATCCTGCCCATGTTGCACGTCCACATAATACACCATTGAATCTCGCACCGGCTTCATAAGCGAATTCTAAAGTATCTTGGAATAATTTAGCGCTTACACCTGCACTTAGATAGATATAAGGTAGGTCTGTTGACGCATCTTGTTCTTTAAAAGCTGCTTTGGCCTCTTCTTGAGTATGTAATACTTCTCCGCTCGCAAATCCTTCTACATAATTCATATTCACTGGCACTTCCACTTTAAGCACATCAACTCCAAAGCGATCTTGAGAGAATACTTTCATCGCACCATTCACTTTATGCGCTTTTAATTTTGCGAATTCAAGACTTCCGTTATCTTCAATATTTTCATCGTATGTAAGAATTTCAAGGAAGAATGGAATATCCTCTGCCGCACATTCTGAACCAATTCTTTCCATGTAGGCTTGTTTTTGAAGATTAACAAACTCACTACCATCCACATCATAATAAAGTAGGAACTTAACAGCATCTGCTCCTTGTTCTTTAATGCGTTTTACTGACCATTCTACTAAGCAATCTGGTAAACGATCGGTCGTCGTAGCGTCATATCCAGTCTTTTCATAGGCTAGTAATAATCCAGCATTATCATCACGTACTTTCGCAGCTGGTAGACCGTATTCTGGATCAAGTAGAATTGATGACGCATACGGTGTAAGTTCTTCTGATACAATTTCTTTTAATCGTTCAATCTGTTCAACGGTTGGCTCCTCACTTTGATACTTACTCATCATTCTCTTTAGAGCACCACGTTGGTCAAAGGCTAGCGCTGAGATAACGCCCTTATCATCAGTCAATTTGTTTAGGTAATCTAGTTTAGTCATTTTTATACTCCTCTAACTTGAATTTTATTGAATAAGGCCTCATAATGATTCAAATTAACATGGCCTGTTATTTCTTCTTGAGCATTTAACATTCCTAAGACGTTCGCATGTTTCAGCAATGTCACATCGTCATAATTACGAGTGATTCCCGATACGATTCCTGCTACAGTCGAATCACCTGATCCAACCGGATTCACGATATCAATGGTTGGAATGTCTACTTTGTAATACAAATCATTATGTTTAGCAAAAGCACCTTCAGAACCGAGTGAGACAATGACCCACTCCACACCATTGAATAAGCTGTCTTGCAGTGCTTCTTTTAATAGATTTAAATCTTTATCTAATTCTCTGCCTAGTAATTGTGATAATTCATCCACATTAGGCTTAATGACTTTTGGTTTATGTCCAGATAATAGAACTTGTCTTAAACTTTCTCCGGAGGTGTCTAATACTACTGGGACTTCCTTAGCATTAGCAATCATAATGAGTTCAACATAGTAATCTGTTGCTAGGCCTGAAGGGGTGCTACCCGATATTGACACAACTTCAGCATCCTTAAGTAAGCTTTCAAAATGATTTTTAAAGGCTTCTCCCTCTACATCTGAGATGGTCGGACCTGATTCAAGAATCTCTGTCTGCAGTCCTTCATGCAAGATAGCAATGCAGTTTCTTGTATTTCCCTTAATCTGGTAAAAGTCATGATGAATAGCTCCTTGGTCTAATTGAGACTTAATATAATTCCCAAGGTCTCCTCCTACTAATCCAGTTGCTGTAAGATCCTCGTCTATTTCTTTTAAGACTCTGGTTACATTCAAGCCTTTACCACCTGCAGACTTATTCACATTACTCACTCGATTCACATCATCTAATTTGAATGTTGGTAATTGATAAGCGATATCCACGGATGGATTCATTGTGACAGTTAAGATTGACATAAGGTCACCTCTTCATCTAATCTTTGTATTCGCCACGGTCCCATTTTTCAAGAAATTCTTTAAAGAAATCTGGGTCTGTTTGATCTACTTCTGCATGATCTAATTGGTTAATCTTGGCAATTAATTCTTTGTTTTCGTCTGTTTCTTTATATTCAGCTGCAATAAAAGCATCAATAATATCACACATGAGTAATTCACCTGTAATCTTGCCACCGAAACCAATTACATTCGCATTCAATTCTTCTTTTGCATAGATAGCTGTTGACATATCACGAACTAAAGCTGAACGGATACCTGCTACCTTATTTACTGCGTTATTAATTCCTACACCAGTACCACAGATACAAATCCCTAGGTCTGCTTGGCCTCTCGCCACAGCCTCTCCCACCTTTTTCCCGTAGATTGGATAGTGTGTTCTGACATTGTCATATGTTCCAAAGTCAAGGACCTCATAGCCTTGTTTCTTCAAATAATCAACTACAGCAATCTTTTCATAAGTCACAATATGGTCGCATCCAATAGCAATTTTCATTTTTTCTCCTCCAGTTAATTCAATTAACACATCTTGTTCAACATATCTACACGCACTTGATGGCGTCCACCATCATAGTCTGCAGATAAAAATTCAGTAGCAATATTCTTTGCTAATTCAGGTCCTACAATATTGGCTCCTATGGTAATCATTCTTGAATTATTATGTTCACGCGTCATATAAGCAGATCGTTCATCAGAGACTTCAGCTGCAACCATCCCCTTAATCTTAGTCGCAACCATGAAACTCCCTGCGCCATACCCATCAATGACAATTCCTAAGCGTCCCTCTTCTTCGTTCACTTTCTTCGCAACAGCTAAAGTAGTATCTACAAAGTCAGCTGTTAATTCTTCACTGACGTCGATAACATCAAAGTTCTCATCTAATAGATGGGCCTTCACAATCTCTTTTAACTGTTTACCGTCTCTATCCGCACCCAATATAACTTTCATCTTATTGCTCCTTTATGTCTGCTAATTTTGCTTTGCCTTTTTCCGTTCGATAGTAGAAAACGCTTTCTGATTTACTATGCATATAATATATCACAAATGTTTAAAAAAGTCAACACTATTTAAACGTTTATTGTTTAAATAGTGTTTATTATTGTTTGAAATATTGAGTTAATCAACTTTATTGTCATAAAACTTTTTTATTGGTATGCAAAAAACTCCTTCTAAACTCAACTTACTTGAGTTTAGAAGGAGTTTACTTTAGTATTGTGTGTTTAGTTAAACAATTAATTCTGTGTATACTTGAATTGCTTGTTTTTTATCCTCATTAGATTCTTCCATAACTACCGCTGTTAGGTCAGATAAGTGACATAATTTAGAGAAATCCTCTTTCCCAACCTTTGACGAATCCAATAACAAATAACTCTCTACCGAGTGCTCTAATGCCATCTTTTGAGTGTAGGCTTCTGCGACAGATGACGTCATGACAATCCCATCTTTAACACCATTACCACCCAAAAAAATCTTCCCGAACCGCATATTCTCCAAAGACATATTCGTAATCTCACCTACAAACGACTGTGTGACACTTCTCATCTCACCACCGAGTAGATAGACATGGAATGTCTCGGACTTTTTCTTTAATAGAATATTAAAGATGGGAAGGCAGTTTGTTACAACCGACAGGGCTTGGTAATTAATCACCTCTGCTAACAAAGCCGTGGTCGTTCCTGGCCCAATAAAGATTACATCCCCTTCATCAATTAATTCAGAGGCTCTTTGAGCTATATATCGTTTCTGGTCCGTATTCTTATCAAATTTATCTTCATGCGCGATTTCCTTATATTGAAACGCACTATTACTACGAGCCCCACCATGGATTTTCTTTAATAGCCCCTGATCATCTAACTCTTCTAAATCTCTTCTCACTGTCATATCTGACACATTATAGCGAGACACAATCTCTGAAACCCTGACAGTTCCTTGTTCATTCACCCATCGAATGATTGCTTCATGTCTTTGATATTTATTCATACCCGTCCTCCTCGTTTATAAACTCACTATACAACATTTCTTTAGAAAGCTCTACACTTAATGTTTAATTTATAAACATTCAAACGTTAAAGCGTTCGCTAATGTTTGAATATAATCTATACGGATGTTTCCTTATTTCAATTGAAATAAATAACTTATTAAGTCAGTGTACTATCTTTATTCAATCCGGATTTATTCACTAAAAAGTGATATCTCCGACCAACCGCATCGTTGATCATTGACCGTCACGAACTCGATCACGAACAATTAACAGGTTAAATTTCTCCCTATTCAAACCATCAAAAGGTATTTCTTATCGTTTAGTAAAGTGCTATAAACCGCTTATTGTAGGCTTTGTTAAAAAAGTTGTGTTTTGTTCAATTTCGTTTTGGAGCTTATTGTTACTTAAAACACCAAGTTTCTCGCCATATGAACACTTATAAAAATAAATGTTTTGCAAGGTTTTAGTCTCCTTACAACACATTCTGAAATGCCCTGTGTACCCGATTTTGATACACTTTTATTTTGCAGATTCTCTCTTCATCAACTTCATCTTCGTAAAGAGCTGTAGCAGCATTCTCAATTCCTATTATTCTTTCTTCAGATACTACTTCGTCTAGTCTTGCCTAGTTATCCTCATAGAAATCATTCAAAAGTATGCACATCAATATTCGGTATAAGCAATGTGTAAAGTCCTGAAAATACTAAGAAGCACTTATTAAGAATCAATAAAAAGAAATACTCAAAGCCAAAAAGATGATGATTTAGAATTAGAAAATATGATTATAGATACGTTTAATTCGAATAGAAAAAGCATTGGTACAAGACGAATTAAGATTAATTTAAATGATAATTTTATAAGTATCCATCTAGTTATTTATGCAACTGTCATGACGCTATGGTTAACATCTGTTTTTAAACTATGTTATTAGTCGTTTATACCTTGCTTTTCTGATACCCAACCGCACTAAAGACGCTATGTACAATGCAATTGAGCAGTTAACAAGTAATCTGCCTGATCACGCCTTAAAATCATTTACTTCTGATCGCGGGAAAGAATTCGCTTGTTACCCAGATGTAGAGGCATCAGGCATTGATTTCTACTTTGCGGATGCTTACAGCGCTTGGCAAAGAGGGACAAACGAAAATTCGAATGGCTTAATGCGCGAATTCTTTCCGAAGAAAACTGATTTAGCTAAAGTGAGTGAAACTGAATTATTCACGGCTTTATGGCTAATGAATAATCGACCAAGAAAATGTCTGAATTATCAAACACCTTTAGAAAAATTCATGCACGAAACTTCATTGATTGAGTAAATAAAAAATTGTCGCAATAATTATTGCAATTCGTCATTGTTTCTTGACTAATATAATACAAAAAGCCCCCTCCTTAACTGAACATAAATAAATTATACATCACAACTAAAGATAGTACTACTTAATAAAATAAATCTCTTTTAATGGACTATTATTATAGATATTCGCTAAAACGATTAAATGTTAAATTAATAAAATAAAATCTTTTCCATCATTATTTTTCGACCAGTTCCCCCATACCCACACCCAGTTTTTCAATAAATCATCGAATTTCCACTTAAAATATCCAATTAAACAAAAAAACGGGTTCCCAAACACCTCTCAGGCGCTCAGGAACCCTATTCTAATGCGGTTTATTCACCTGTACGTGACATCAATACTACACACTCAACATGCAAGGTATGGGGAAATTGATCGATTGGCTGGATGATTTGTGGTTCGTAGTCGAATTCTGCCAGCCAGGCAAGGTCATCAGCCAAGGTTCTTGGATTACAAGAAATATAGACGATTTTCTCTGCCCCATAGCGTCCAATTCTTCTCATCAATTTCCGGCCGCCTCCCCCACGTGGAGGATTAATAATCAGAAGATCGGTGGTTGGCCACTCTTCTTTTAACTGTTCCAAGCCTTCTTTAGCATCTGCCACTATAAAACGAGTATTATGTAGTTCTGCTCTAGTAGCATTTTCTCGAGCTGAAAGAATTGAATTCTCCACCAACTCAATACCTGCAAGTTCTTTTGCTTTTGCAGCAAAAGGTAGACTGAAAGTTCCAATCCCACAGAATAGATCCACCACTCGCATATTTTGATTGACTTGCGCATAGGATAAAGCACAGTCAATCATTTTCTCTGCTTGAAGTGAACTCGCTTGGAAGAATGTATTGTAACGAATTTTATAGCGATAACCCTTTAATTCATCCTGAATATAGTCTCGACCATAGAGTAATCGTGGTCTTTCAACCGGATGCTCGCCCCGTACCGTCTCTTTCTCCAACCAAATTATACTCTTAATCTCTGGGAACTGTTGACTAAGACGCGTCACAAGTTCTTGACTGGCGGATTGATAATCCTCTAATAAGCCATTTGCGACTAGAACCACCATGACCTCATGGGTGGTAAATGATCTTCGCATCATCAAATTCTTCAAATCTCCCATCACCAGATCTTTATCGTATCCTGACAGTTGGTAATCTTCCTGCCATTGGCTCACCACTTTTTTGATCGCAACCATAATTTCTGGTGCAATGGCTGAATCGTCTAAGTCAATGACTTTTTTATAATTTCCAATTTCATGCATGCCTAACTCACCCGCTTTTCCAAAGGTGAGTTCCATTTTATTGCGATAACGAAAAGGATCCTTCATTCCCATAATTGGCTGGACCAGTGAGGGGTCAATTTCCTTATCTGCTAATGCCTTCTTGACTAGATTCTCTTTGACTTCTAATTGAGCTTCATAGTTCATGAAAACAAGAGGGGTCCCCCCTGAATTCGCTTGTTTATAAGGAATCGCCTGATTACGATCTGGACTAGGCTCTAATAGTTCATCATAATGTGGAATTTGAGCCGATCTCCGTCCTTTAGCATTCTCAACCGTCACTCGCACTTTATCTCCTGGAATTGTATTCGGTATAAATAATTTGAGCCCTTTGCCATTCGAGCCCCGATCAGGAGCATGCACGTATCTGGCAAATCCAAAGCCCTTGTGATCTAAATCCTGTATCGTTACATCTAATACCTCTGTAGGAAAATCATTTCTTTTCACTTGAACACCTCAACTATTTATCTATTAAAAGATTATTCACTCATCTTTATATTGCCTCAGCAAGTAATGGTAGTATAGCATATTTTGAATTAGGAGAACTTCCCGCTTTAAGGTAAACCATTTATGAGGGGATTGTGGTTTGAAGATAAATCGGATCCTGCTCAAGTCTTATCTTCCCATTTTTCACTTGCACCTCTTGATGATTATATTGGTTCTCATAGTTGCCATCTTCTATTGGAACTTCTATCTCACCTTTTTTATTCTGATTGAGAGCAAAAATACCGATAACTTCTTGATGATGATCTTGATATTGCACCCAAACGGCCTCCAATTCATCATCAGCCCCCATTTCAAAGGTACCCGAGACTGGGACAAGTTCTTTTTTTAGTTGAATAAAACGTTGGATTTCTTTTGAGATATCCTTTTGCCAATTCCACTCTATTAAATCATGATCAAAGAGCGAGGGAAGATGGTCTGCTTGGACTTCCTGGCCATTATAAATCAAATGAGCACCCCGTAAGAAGAAATTAAAGGCGGTCAATTGTTTTAATGAATGATGGGGTTGAATTTTACCTGCAATTCTTTCTTGGTCGTGGTTTTCTAGAAATCTCAATTTGGTAAAGTTCGCAGGGTAGGTCCAAAACTGTTGGCGAATACTCTCAATATAGTGTGATAAAGCGACTTCTCCCCGTAAATAGGCCAAAAAGTAATGGTTAATATCATAATCATAGGTTAGGTCAAAAGCTTGATAAACCTCTGAATCAGAAAGTCCTGTAATCCCTTGTCTTCTCGTTTCCAGAATAAATGCCGGTTCCACCGATTCTGCTAACCAAATAAATTCAGGGTTCACTTCAGTTACTGCTTGACGAGCCTTCAACCAAAATTCTAAAGGAACAAGTGACGCTACATCACAACGAAAGCCATCTATAATTTTCGCATATTCCACCAATGTTTCGATTTGATAGTCCCAGAGAGCGTCGTTGCCTTGATATTCTAAATCAATCACATCGGTCCATTCACCAATATGATTACCAAAATGACCATCTGGTTTCCGATAGAACCATTCAGGATGCTCTTGGCTTAAGATACTATCAGGCGAAGTATGGTTAAATACAATATCAATCATAACTTTCATCTCTAATTGATGAACCGCCTCCACTAAAGCATGAAAATCTTCTCTTGTTCCAAAGGCTTCATTAAAGCCGCGATAGTCTTTAATCGCATAGGGAGAGCCTTCCTTCCCTTTCCGTTTAAGTTCTCCCAATGGATAATGAGGTAAAAACCAAATCATATCGACGCCCAACTCTTTTATTCTTTCTAATTCGGGCATCACTCCCTTAAAATTTCCTTCATTCGAGAAATTTCGAATAAAAATACTGTAAATAGTCAATTTACGTAAGTCGATCGAGCTTTCTATCGCCATCTTGTCCCTCCATTATTTACCGATTAATTGAAACGTTACCAAGACAATTTTAACTTCATTTGCAAACGTTTGCAAACAAGTTTTCGAAGATGTATAATCAAGTCATAAATATGACTATACAGGAGGGGTTCGATGTCTCTATTATCAAAATTCTCAAAACTTGCCCTAGTGATGGCTGCCAGCTCTCTAGTTGTCACACCGTCTGTCTCTGCTGCCTCTAAAGATGCCAATGCCTTCACCCTATACTCTAACAAGAGCGAAACACAAGAAGCATTAACAAACTATGCCAAAACGTGGGGAGAAGCTAACGATGTCAACGTTACAATAAAAGTGTGTTCTGGATCTTGTACGCTAGGAGACCAATTAAAATCAGACTTTACTGCTGGAGATGGCCCAGATGTCTTCGTTATTGAAGGACAAGGTGGTTATGATATCTGGGCAGATAAATTAGCACCCCTTGAAGGCGATTGGATTGACCAAACAGAGTTTGAATTTAAACAAGGAGAAGAAGTCTATGGCTTCCCTGTTTCTGTTGAAGGGTATGGACTTGCATACAATGCTGCCCTATTAGAAAAAGCAGGCATTGATCCAGAAAGTTTAAATTCCTTTGAAGCTGTCAAGGCTGCTTTTGAAGATTTGGAGAAACGCAAAGAAGAATTAGGCTTAACAACGGTTGTCGCGAATGCCACAAAAGAAGGTGAAACTTGGATCATGGGGAACCATGACTTTAATGCCTACTTAGGTGGAGGTCTTGAAAATGGAGATCGTTCTATTACCGAACAAGTATTAGCCGGTGAAGCTGATAAAGATCGCATGGCTAAATATGCAGATTGGGTCGAATTATTATTCCAACATACCGATCCACAGATGTTAACCGTTGGAACACAAGAAGATATGGATATTGCTTTTGCTTCTGGCCAAGCCGCCTTCTTACATCAAGGTAACTGGAAAGATCCAAATTTGCAAGAATTGGAAGCCGATTTTGAAATGGGATTCATTCCTTATCAAACACTTGGAGCTGAAGAAAATGCTGATGCTCTCTTCATTGGAGCCCCTTCTTACTATGTGGTTAACAAAGAAACGGCCGCAATGGATGCTATCAATAAGTTCTTCTCTGACATGGTCAATACCCCTGAAGGACAAGACTTTATTGTCAATCAAGCTAATATGATTTCAGCCTTCACTACTACCGAAGAAACACCGGAAGCCCCAATGTCTGCTTTCTTAGCGGAATGGGTAGCTGACGAAAAACCTGTTTATTCCTTTGATAATACTTACTTTATGCCAGATGGCTTTGGTATGAACAATTTAGGACCTGTCTATGGACAATTTGCGCAAGGAAATATTGATAAAGCTGAATTTATTGAATTAATATCAGCTGAAATTGCTAAAGTTCCTGAATTAGCAGGACAATAATTTTATCTGAAGTTATTTGTGCTAACTGAGGAGTTTCTCTCAGTTAGCATTTTTTATGAGGAGGTTCATCATGGTAAGTTCAAATTCACGTAGCAAACGGCAACGTCGCAACTTTATCCTATTAGTAGCACCTGCCCTTTTCTCATTATTAGTGGTCATCTTAATTCCTTTTGTGATGGGAATCTATTATTCCTTTACTGATTGGGGAGGCATCGTTAAACCCGAGGCAAACTTTGTCTTTCTAGATAATTATATGCAATCTTTTGCAGACTCACGTTTCCGTTATTCTTTAATGGTCACGTTTATCTTTGCCTTTTTTAATATTATCGTGATCAATTTAGTTTCTTTTGCTTTAGCCCTTATTGTCTCTAGTCAACTGAAAGGTCGAGATATCTATCGTGCAGGCTTCTTTATTCCTAACTTGATTGGTGGTATTGTTCTCGGTTATATCTGGCAGTTCATCTATAACAATGTTCTCCCTCAAATCGGAGAAGTCATTTCCTTCGATTGGTTAGCCAGCAACCTATTTCTAGCCTCACCGCGTTTAGCCGTCTCTGCACTGGTCATCACTTCTACTTGGCAGTACGCCGGTTATATCATGATGATTTATTATGCAGGCTTACAAAATGTCCCTCAATCGTTGTATGAATCAGCCTCTTTAGATGGAGCTAATGGGTGGCATAAACTTCGTCATATTACCTTACCTATGATTATGCCTGCTTTTACTGTGTCACTATTCTTGACAATCAACAATTCTTTCAAAATTTTTGACGTGAACTACTCTCTGACAGGCGGAGGGCCTTCTATGATGTGGAATAATGAGGCAATCAAATCAACGGAATTTATAACGATGAACATCTATAATACCGCTTCAGTTGAAAATCACCTCGCTTTAGGCCAGGCTCGAGCGGTCATTCTATTCGTTATTTTAGTGGTGATCAGTGTGACCCAGACTACGCTTACTAAAAGACAGGAGGTTGAGATGTAATGAGAATGATCAAATGGCGTCGATTGATCCTAGAAATTCTGGCAGTTCTCGTTTTTGTCCTCTTTATCAGTCCTATTCTTCTTATTACCATCAATGCTGCCAAGTCATCTCGTGAAATCCTGATGAACCCATTATCTTTACCTGAAAATTGGGGGAACATTTGGACAAATTTTCAATCCATCTGGAATAATCCCTCAATCGATTATCCTGGTTCCTTTCTGTCTTCAGTCATTATAACCGTCACTAGTCTTTTCTTAATTTCTCTCGTCAGTTCCTTGGCTGCCTGGGGGCTCGTTCGTTATAAATCCAAATCTTCAACTTTTATTTTTTATTTATTTGTCGCCTCCATGGTCATTCCCTTTCAAGTCGTCATGTATCCACTGATTTCTTGGTTTAAGATGATTTCAGACAACTTTACAGATCCTTTCTTAGGATTCTCACTTCTTCGTTCTTATCCAGGCATTATCTTTGCCTATCTAGGATTCGGAATGGGCATGTCCGTCTTTATGTTCCACGGTTTCCTAAAGGGAGTGCCCCTTGAAATTGAAGAAGCTGCTGAAATAGATGGTGCAAATAAGTTACAAACCTTCTTCTATGTCGTAATGCCCATTATGAAACCTATTTATATTACCATCATTATTCTCAATGGCATTTGGATTTGGAATGATTTCTTACTTCCTATGCAACTCTTGGGAGTTGGTAATGAGATTCAGACCCTCCCCATTGCAATTTCAAACTTTGCAGGGTCCTATACCAAACAGTGGGATATGATCTTGTCATCATCGTTAATGATTATGATTCCGATTATTATTGTCTTTCTCTTTGCCCAGAAACAGATTCTCAAAGGCATGGTAGAAGGATCCATTAAATAAAACAAAAAACTTCTCTCACTGTCATTGAATCGACCAAGTGAGAGAAGTATTTATGATTGAATTTAATTATTAGGTTGAAAAACATCGATAATTGTCTGTTTACTTAGAGTAGGATTTCTTCTGAAATAGGTTTCTGTGAGCGATGAGAGGAATTCTTTGACTTGAGGAGTCAACTGTTCCTCTGTCATTCGCCATTGCCAATTTCCTCCCACCGTAGATGGAACATTCATACGAGCCCGATTATCAAGACTCAATAAATCTTGCATACTATAAATAGCAATGCGACTCGGACTCATCGCAATCCCTCGATTCAAAGCATCTGCCACTGTTTCACCCGGTCGAATCCCTAGATAGTTATCAACTTGTTCCTTCATTGCTTCAGTAGCCGTATCAAGATACCATCCCATCGCTGTCTCATTATCATGCGTCCCTACGTAGGCAATCGTATTCTCACTATAATGATGAGGCAAGTCAGGAGAATCTTCTGCTCCCAAGAAACCAAATTGTAAAATTTTCATTCCTGGAAATCCTGTTGCTTCACGCATCTCAATCACTTCTTGCGTCATGAAACCTAAATCTTCAGCAATAATATCCAGCTGACCGAGAGCATCGTTAACCACTTTAAAGAGTTCATAGCCCGGCCCTTTCACCCAGCTTCCTTCCGCCGCTGTTTCAGCAGAGAATGGCACTTCCCAGTACGATTCGAAGCCTCTAAAGTGATCAATTCTCACAAGATCATATAGTTTAAAGCTTTCTTCAAATCGTCTAATCCACCAATCATATTGATTGTCCTTCATATAGTCCCAATCATAGATTGGGTTCCCCCAGAATTGCCCCTCAGAAGTAAAAACATCCGGTGGGGTTCCCGCAACAACAATCGGTTCAGCAAATTCATCTACTCTAAAATATTCAGGATGGTGCCACATTTCCACACTGTCGTGCGCAACATAAATAGGGATATCCCCTACAATCTGAATATTTTGCTGATTGGCATAGGCTTTCAACTTTTGCCATTGTTGCATAAAGAAAAATTGGGTCACCCGATAATAATCCATTTCTTCAGATAAAATTTGTCGATAATGCTCTAAAGCTGTTTCTTGCCTGAGGCGAATGTCTTCATCCCATTCATACCAAGCTCTTAAGCCAAAGTGTTCTTTAATGGCCATATATTCTGCAAAAGGTTCTAACCATTCATGATTGTCTCCAATAAAGGCCACATATTCCTTAGAGGGACCTTGTTGCTTAAATTGAGCAACTGCTTTCTCTAAGATCTGATGACGATATTTAAAAATCAGCGCATAGTCTACCTGGCTTGAGTCTTGTCCGAAATCAATTCCTTCCAAATCGGATTCCTCTAAAAGCCCTTCCTCAATTAAAAGATCTAAATCAATAAAATAAGGATTACCCGCAGAAGCAGAGAAAGATTGATACGGCGAATCTCCATAGCTTGTAGTCGTCAACGGAAGAATTTGCCAATATGTTTGCTGAGTCTCTTTAAGAAAATCTACAAATTGATAAGCACTCCTACCAAATGACCCAATTCCATATTGATTGGGTAAAGAGGAAATGTGCATTAAAACACCACTCGTTCGATCCATCCTATCTACCTCCTGCTTCTCGTATTTATTCTATTATACTGGATAATCCTAACGATCTCTATTCTTCCACTTCAAAGGATAAATAAAAAAATCAAGCCTCACAAATTCAAGACTTGATAAAAATTTTATTCAATAACCTTATCTGTTAAGCTAGCTAACGTTTCATTAAATTCATTCATAAGATCTGTCATAATTTCATGGCAAGTTCTTAATTCTTTAACTTGACCGATACCTTGTCCACACATCATCGATCCGGACTCGACATTATCCTCATAAACCGCACGATATAAAGATCCCTCGGTTAATCCTGCTAATGCTTCATCTGAAGCTCCCTCATATTCCATTTGGATGTACTGTTCCGTCATCTGATTTGCTAAAAGTCGTACTGCATGGCGACTTCTCCTTCCAGTCACAACAGTCGCCATTTCATCAGCCTCTAGAACCTTTTGCTGAAAATTAGTTTGAATAGGACACTCTTTAGCCGTTAGAAAGAGGGACCCCATTTGAACCCCTTTAGCGCCTAATGCCCACATGGCAGCCATACTAGCACCATCCGCAATCCCTCCTGCCGCAATCACAGGTACCGAAACGGCTTTTACCACTTGTCTCACTAAAGGAAGTGTCGAAACTTGTCCAATATGTCCTCCTGCTTCTTGCCCCTCAGCAATAATAGCATCTACTCCTAAGTCATCCATCTTCTTAGCTAATTTAACATTCGGAACAACCGGAATTACCTTGATATTAGCTGCTTTTAACTTTGGCATGTATGCCTTAGGGGTTCCCGCCCCCGTACTCACTACTGTAATCCCTTCTTCAATCATCACATCGATGAGTTCTGAAATATTAGTCATTTGAAGCATCAAATTGATGCCAAACGGTTTATTCGTCATTGCTTTAACTCGTTTTATTTGTTCACGTAATTCGTCAGCTGACATACCTCCGGAAGCAATAAAGCCCATTCCACCAGCCTCCGCAACGGCTCCAACCAATTCATATCTTGATATATTGGCCATCGCCCCGACGATTATTGGATATTCAATCCCTAACAATTCTCTGATATCCTTCAAAATCCCCACCTCCACCTATGAGTATAAATGTTTAAAAACACAAATAATAGTGAAAGCTTTGTTAAGTTAACATTCTCTTAGTCTAACTTATCCAATAAAAAGAACACTCAGCTAGCTACTAAGTGTTCAAAAGTAAAATTTCTCAAATTATATGAACAAACATATTCTTATAAACATCATAAACCCGTAAGACAATTGAAACCATTGTAGGTGATGACTCCCATTTTGTGAGAAATATTCGACACATTGCTTTCATTCAACTCTTTTAAAAATGATCTATATGATATCTGCCAACTCAAAGTTTTTAGCAAGTGCATTAGTCTTCCATTAAGGCAAAATGGCCCTCATGGACCTCTGTCCATGTACCATCTAATAAATACGATGAATTATTAACGACTTCAAACGGTTGCTTTTTTTTCATACGAGGATCAGGAATAGGAATAGCCTTTAACAAAGTCTGAGTATAAGCATGCACAGGTCTCTCAAAAATATCTTTTGTACAACCCAATTCGACAATTTTACCCTTACACATAACAGCTATACGATCTGCAATATACTTAACAACTGATAAATCATGAGTAATAAATAAGTAAGTAAGCTCCTCTTCTTCCTGCAGATCCATTAGCAAATTGATAATATTTGCTTGAATTGAAACATCTAAAGCAGATACCGGCTCATCACAAACAATAAAATCAGGTTGCGTCGCAACCGCACGTGCAATTCCAATTCTTTGTCTTTGTCCTCCGCTATATTCTCTTGGCAATTTATAGATATCTTCTCCATTAATCCCTACTTTATTTAATATCATTTCAGCCTTATCATATGCCTCTTTCTTACTCATTAACATTTCTAAGGGCTCTGCTACTATCGAAAGCGCTGAACGTCGTGGATTGGTTGAAGAATAAGGATCTTGGAAGATGATTTGCATTGTATTGATAAATGTTCTGTTCTTATGTCGGCTGGAATCGATACGCTCTCCATTTAATAAAATTTCTCCTTCAGTTGCATCATCCAAGCCCAAAATAATCTTACCTAATGTAGACTTGCCAGACCCTGATTCACCTACCAAACCAAGTGTCTCGCCACGGTGAATAGTCAAATTAACATTTCGACAAGCATTTATAGTATTTACAACTCTCCCCAAAGCATCTTTCTTTTCAAATATCTTCGTCAGATTTCTAATTTCAAGCATCTTTATTCCTCCAATTTCCAATGATTCTCAGCCACAAGAATCATTTTCCCTTCCGCCTTCTGCCGTTCATTCAATCTAAACTCTTGCATACTATATAAGCGATTACCTACCCTATTGCCTGGAATTGCTTTTAGTAACTCTTGAGTATATGTATGTGCAGGCTGATAAAAGATAGCTTCAGATGTTCCCTGTTCTACAATTTTTCCATCCAACATCACAATAACATTATCACACATTTGAGCAACTACTCCAAAATCATGAGTAACTAGTAAAACAGTTAACCCTTCTTCTCTTTGGCGTTTACGGATTAACGATAAAATTTGTGCTTGAATCGTCACATCAAGTGCAGTCGTTGGCTCATCAGCAATCAAAATTTTAGGTTTACATAACATAGCCATTGCAACCATAATTCGTTGCCGCATACCTCCTGATAACTCATGTGGATATTGTCCCATCCGATTTTGCGCTTGATCAATTCCTACTTTATTTAACTCCTCAATGGCTAATTTTTTAGCTTCCATATTTGAAACTTTAT
The DNA here is from genome assembly GCF_015863205.1 of Facklamia lactis. GTDB lineage: Bacteria > Bacillota > Bacilli > Lactobacillales > Aerococcaceae > Facklamia > Facklamia lactis. The sequence continues at coordinate 432,431 of NZ_JACBXQ010000002.1, forward strand.
GATAGCGACGAATCACTTCCATCAAATGATAACCAATCGTTCTTAAAGGATTCAAAGAAGTCATTGGATCTTGAAAAATCATTGCGATAGGCAATCGACGTTTAATAATTTCTCGTTTATTGATTATTTGCCCTTCAAAAGTAAAACGGTCAAAGCGACTTTCTAACTTACCTTCTAAAAGATTCATTATTGCTTTCATCGTCATACTTTTTCCGGAACCAGATTCACCCACGATACCTGTTATTTTACCTTTTTCAATATTTAAATTAATACCCTGTATAATTCTTTGACTTCTAGTTCCTTTTTTGTGAGAAACCACCGACAGATTCTCAACTTCCAATATATCAGACATCAATTTCCGCCTCCAATCATCTCTTGAAATAAATCCCCAATCTTATTAAAAGAAAAGATTGTAAGCATAATAAATACACCTGGAATGAGTGCCATATGAGGTGCCGTCGCAAGAATCGTTTGACCATTTTGAAGTAAACTTCCCCACGAAGCATAAGGAGGTTGAATTCCTAATCCTAAGAAACTCAATGTTGATTCTGTCATAATCGCACCAGCAATACTTCCTGTGGCAGTCACAATCAAAATCGGCAGAACTCCTGGTAAAATATGCCGAATAATAATTTTAAAAGCAGGTAACTTTATAAATCGAGCATAAGTAACATATTCACGTTCTTTCAAGGATAAAGTTTCCGCTCGTATTAAACGAGCAATCCCCATCCAAGAAAAGCAACCAATAATAATGATTATCGTTTTCAATCCTGGTTTCATATATACACTTAATACAATTACCAAGACCAGCCAAGGTATTGATGATAGGACATCAATAAACCTCATTAAAATATTATCAATTACTCCACCAAAATAACCTGATATTAATCCTACACTTGTCCCGATAATAATTGAAGTTAACATTGCTAGTATCCCTACTAGCAATGAAATCTGCCCCCCATAAAGTACTCTTATAAAATAATCTCTACCTATTTGATCCGTTCCAAATATATGTTTTAAACTAGGTGGTTGATTCATATTTAAAACATCTGACTGGTTTGGATCAATTGGAATTAACGGAGCTAAAAGAACTGATAAACATAATAAAACTAATAAAGCAATTGGAATATAATAAGTAGGTTTTTCTTTTAAAACTTGCTTTATTTTTTTTAATGACATTACGATTGCCCCCTTCGAATTCGAGGATCTATCATGCTGTACATTATATCAGCTAATAAATTACCTAAAATAACAAGAATTGCAGATAACATCATAATAGCCATAATAACAGGATAATCCATTTTTCTCGTTGCATCCATTAGATATGGTCCCACTCCTGGCCAGGCAAAAATTCGCTCTGAAATAATTGCCCCTGTCACTAACATTGGTAAGTCCATACCTATACTTGTAATAATCGGCAATAAAGTATTCCGTGAAACATGTCTTGAGAAGATCTCTTTGCGTTTAGACCCAAGAGATTTTTGCACTTGAATATAATCTTCTTGTAATTGATTAATAGCCGTTGCCCGAACATACCGAGCAATCCCTGGCATTAGGACTAACACAAGAATGCTATACGGTAAAATAAAATGATGTAAAAAATCCAATAATGAACCTTCTTTTCCAATCGTATGCATTCCAATTGTTGGTACCCACCGCAACTTAAGACCAAAAAAATAGATAAAAATCATCGCAATCCAAAACGTTGGAACCGAAATTCCTAATGACAGCACTCCATCAATGGTATCATCAATCCACTTCCCACGGTGACTGGCAGAGAACAAACCTAACGGAATTCCAATTATCAATGCTGTAACATAAGCTGGTAGTATCAGCTTAATAGTATTAGGAATACGAGTCGCAAGTTCTTGAGAGATAGGATGGTGAGTGATAATCGAATGTCCAAAATCTCCTTGCAATATATTCTTCAACCAAATAAAATATTGAATCAAAAAAGGTTGATCTAGACCATGCTTTTGTTTCAAAAACTCCACGCGTTCGATAGACATATCAGGAGTCGTTATGGCATCAATCGCATCAAAAGGAGCGATTTGTATCAAAGAAAATACTATCAATGATGTTAGCAATAATAAAGGTATGCTCTGTAAAATCCTTTTAACAAAATATTTAAACATCTTTTCCTCCAAAATAGCTGGCTTAAAACACTAACCTGAATAAATTTAACAGGTAGCATTTAAAACCAGCTTTAATAAATTATAGTTAAGAATTATTCTACAATTTTTAACTTAGACATATCTTCCAAACTATAAATTGGTACAAATTTTGCCTCTTCATAGCCTTGAATACGTTTATTAGAGACAATTATTTTCTTTCCAGTAGCATGAGGGAAGAAAATAGCTTCTTCAGCTATTACAGACTGTAACTCATTATAAATTTCTTTACGTTTTTCAACATCTAATTCTTTTTGACCTGCATTAAATAACTCATCTATTTTATCATTCTTTACATGAAAAATATTAAATGACCCTTCTGAACCAAACATAGCACTATATGCATCCGGCTCTACTCCAAAAACATACCCATTAACAAAAAGATCATATTTTTTAGATTCTGGATCTAACATTTCATTTATAACAGTGGCTTGGTCTGAACCTAATAACTCTAACTCAATCCCAGCTTGTGCTAATTGTTCTTTTAATAAAGTTACCATCATCTCTGTTGTTTTTGATGTTGAATCATATCCAATATTTATTTTTAAGTTGTCAACTCCTGCTTCTTCTAATAAGGTCTTGGCTTTTTCAAGATTGTAATCATAATGTTCTACATCATCATTATAGAATTGATTGGTTTGAGGTAAGAATGAATAAGCTGGTTCATAATATTCTTTATCCTGATAAATCGCTTGATTGATCTCTTCACGGTTAGTTGCATACATTATTGCTTGGCGAACCTTTTGTTCTTGTAAATTATCAGAAGACAAGTTCATACCAATATATCCTATTCCGCCTTCACTATAAGAATAAACATCTAAATCACTTTGACTTAATTCAGCCATATCCATTACACCCACCATACTTGCATCAACTTCCCCCGTCTGTAAAGCCACTTTCACGGCATCAGTTTCAGGAATAATACGGAAAATAATATTTTTTATCCCAGCTTCTCCACCATAATATTGATCATTTGCCTCAAACTTAATATACTCACCATTCTTATACTCTACAAATTTATAAGGACCTGAGCCAATAGGATCAATAGGTAAAGAGCTTTCTGAAAAGTCAGTTACTTCTGAATAAATATGTTCTGGAATAATGTAATTTTCAAAAGACAATTTATTAATAGCAGCTGCTGATACCTCTGGTAAAACAAATTTAACAGTTAAATCATCTACTTTTTCAAAATTAATTTGTTTTTCACCAATCCAAAAGGCATCTGAAGAACCATTTTCTTTTTTAGCTTTTGTAGTATAGGTAAAGATTACATCATCTGCTGTAATCGCTTCTCCGTCAGACCATTTAAGCCCTTCCTTTAATTTCATTTCAGCAGACAAACCATCTTCTGCAATCTCAAATGATTCTGCCAATTCATACTTCGTACTACCATCTTCATTTACACGCATTAATGGAGAGAAAATCATATTTGTATAAGTTAATCCCCAACGATCTGAAGCATTTAGAGGATTAGTAGACATTGGATCTCCAGAAATTGCATACGTAAAGGTGTCTGATTCTTGAGCATTTATACCCAAAGGCAAACTAACCAACATTATTAATGAAACAAAAAGTGCCGTAATAAATTTTCTCATTTAATTAATCCTCCATCTTTAACTTTTAATAATCATCTTCAATATAAATTAGTAACATCCCGTTTCCCATAATTCCTAACAGAAACATACTAACTTCAAATTCATACTCATCTTATAAAATATCATAGATAAAACTCTATCATTAGCCTTTCCTTTTGAACAAGGTGATATACAGATAGACTAAAATGAAGAAAAAAAAGACCAAAGTCCTTTTCACTTGTCACCTCCCTGTATCAATAAAATGTTAGCAATAAAATAAAATTGTATACTTTTCCAACAAAGTGATATCTCTCACAATATTATTTTATTAGAGTCCTCATGGAAAGACTAATTAAAAATACAAATAGATAAAGAATACTACCTTAATGGAAAGACTCGGTCCCATTAAAACAGTATCCATCTATACATAAGTTAATCGCATTATTTCACCGGTTTCTTTTCAGTTACGAATCAACTCTAGTGCTTAAACGTTAATAAACTCACCCGCTCTTTATATAAATCTAAATGTTTATTATTTTCCTTCTCCTATCTTTTATTAATATAATTAATAAATACTTTTTTTTGAAACTTCAGATAATTAATTACTCTATTAAAAACGTCTTTATAAATATTTCCATCTTCTTTATTTAATAAGTTACCATACTATATTTAATTTCTATCCAACTAACTCTCAATATTCACTACCGCATCTAGACACAGTTTCAACGAATATTCAAAAGAGTCTCCTCCCCAGTTGCGTTTATCGTGCTTTTCTATATCCGCTAGAGAATCTGCCGTAAAAAGAATTTGTCCCCAAATCACCTCTCTAAACTCAGCACAGCTCGCCAGACCGGAGCATTCCATTTCCACAACTGAACAGCCTTCTTCGACCCGATACTTCACGATATCTCTCGTTTCTCTAAAGAAACCATCCGTGGTCCACGTTACCACTTCAGTATAATTCAACCCATGATCTATCAAGGTTCTTTCGATGGCTTTTAGTGCCTTTCGATTGACCTCAACATATCTGGTAGGCGGTAAATAATGAAAGCTTGCACCTTCATCTCGCAATGCTTTAAAGGGAACAATAAAAGTATTTTCTGGAATATCTACCAAACATCCACAAGAACCCGCACTCATTATTTCCCTCACTCCCAAAGCAATTAGCCAATCCATAATTTGCACTGCTGCTACAGAGCCCATTGGTGCATGCATAAAACAAACCTCATGTCCTTGATACGTCATCTGATACACATTGTAGATTTTAGTAACCGACTCAAATTCCGTTACTTTTTTAGCCCCATGCTCCTTAGCAAAATCCTCTATCGTTTCTTCACCTAAAAAAGCAAACACGCATTTTGTAGGTAGCTTAGCATGATACTCTTCATCTGTTGGCATGATAACAGCCATTTTCTCATCATCGTATTCTAAAATGGGGATTTCATTTTTATAAAGCGTCATTGGCTTTCCTCTCAAATTCTATTGAAATAAATAATTTATAACTTTTTCATTTACATAACATAATAGGTTAACTGAACAATATCTGTTTTTTAGTAAGGACAATAGAATTGAATTCAAAATTGCCCCTATTATCTTATAGTTTTTTTGGGTGCTTTTAAATAATAATTCATTAATGCCAATCCTATAATACCTATTATATTATAAAGAACCATAGAAAAGCTCTAATTATTAAATAAACTAACTAAGGGTAAAGTATAGCTAAAATATACATTCAGCACTAAAAAGCCAAGTATTGATCTAATAAAGCTCATCCATAAAAAATTCTTACTTTGCGTTTTTGCATTTTGGTTCTGATCGGATTGTCGAAATTCGGAAATAATTTCATTATTATAAGTTGCGATTGTAATGTAAAGACCTACACCGAATAGTGAGACTACCAAACTTGCAAAGGAATAAAGATATAAAACGGTAATTGGGTTCTCATCTAAGCGAGGTGTCACTATTAAGTTAAAGATCAGGTTAAATAGCCACATAAACATAAAAGCATTATTCCCTATCCTATTTACCTCAGTCTTAACATTTTCAGGGGGATCCACACTAAAATTATATAAGTGATTAAATATTTTTTGCTTCATTAAAAAACTCCTATATCATTTTACAATTGGAAAACAATTAGACGCTTTCATTTCATGAAAAGCTTTATTCAATTGTAACCTTTATCGCTTTATTTTAAAGTCTTATTATATCGATTTTATAATAAGACTTTTTCAAATAAGGTAAAAGAATTGAAAATTTATTAAGAGTCATTGTTATACAATATACAGACTCAACTAAATTGAAAATAAATTTCACTGAGGGCATCTATACCAATGAACCACATCAAAAAAACCACCTAAGCAACAATTGCTTAGGTGGTTTTCAAAAAATTTATTCAGTTGAGGAAGGCTCCTTGATTGGCTTCAATTCAACAATAAGGATTCCACAGAAAATTAGAATACCTCCTAGAATCATTGTCATCACTACTGGTTCTCCTAACAGGAGAATTGCCGTTAGCATACCGAAGAAGGCTTCTGTTGATAAGATAACTGCTGACTCCCCACTCGTTGTATACTTTTGTGCAGCCGTCTGTAAGCCATAGCCCACTAAGGTTGCTACAATCCCGATATATAATATTGGCATTAACGATTGCGCAGTGAAAGTCATATGGGTCTCACCTAAGAAGATGGTTGCAATCCAGCTTAGAACAGCGGCGGTTCCCATTTGTAACAGCATGACAACCCAGTTTGGCATCCCATCCCCATAATGATCCGTATAGAAAATATGAGCCCCAAAGAATACAGCACCTGCTAAAGAGAGAACATCACCAAAGTTAAAAGCTAATTCGCCAACTCCTCCAGCGAAGGAAGTAAAACCAATCCCAATTAAGGAAATTAGAGCTCCTAATAAGGCATTTTTTGAAAGGTTTTGCCGTAAAACAATCCAAGCGATAAATGGAACTAAGATCACATTCACTGCCGTTAAGAAAGAGTTTTTAGACGTCGTAGTGAATTCTAAACCTTTTGTTTAAAAGTAAGCCATAAATAAGATAGCTCCAATCATTATCCCTTTAATCAAATCGCCCTTACTAATTTGTCTCAACTTTCCAAAATTCATAATAAGCAGAATAATAAATGCAATAGTAAAACGTAGGGCAATCACTTGAAAGGTAGTAAAATATTCCAATGCCATTGAGGAAAAAGTGAATCCCGATCCCCAAATAATAGCAGTTAACAATAAACCTAATTTACCTAATAAGTTTGTGTTCTTCATAAAGACCTCCAATATTTAAACTTGCCCTTATTATATCAAGTAAATATTTACCCTACAATTTTGACACATCATCTTTATTTCATAGATGGGTCTAATCCCTCAGGCATCTCAGTCGTCCATCTTCTAAAACAGATAGCAGTCTTGGATTTGACCCTCTCTCCTAAATTTCATCGAACCTCAAAAAATGATAATTTCAACATAAATAATCGACGATAGATTTCCCTACCGCCTCAAGATAAAGTCTTGATTTATCTACTTGTAAACTAGATTTTATAGGGTTTTCTTAAAGCAAATCATTCTATTTACCTCTTTAAACCCAATATTTAAATGAAACTTTAGAGAATTTGTGTTAGCCAGTTCACAATCACTGGCAAATTCTTTACATCCTTTTGACCTAGCCCATGCTTCGCATTCTTTGCATAAACTACTGGCAATTCCGTTCATTCTATGTTTTTCGTCTACCACAATTCCTTCAAGATAGCCTACTGGACTAGCGTCGCACCCCTCAACATAGTCATTTCTTAAAGAACATAAAGCAAGTCCAAGACATTCTTCTCCAGAAATATTAGTGAATACAGCAGTCGTAGTCCCAACAATGTAAGTTTCTAGTTCAACAATTGACTCTTCTAAAGACAAATCTGGCCATAATTGGTTTATCAATATTGCCATTCTATTAATATCTTTGAGACTTGCTTGCATAAAATTTACTCCTTTCAAAATCTGATCGATAGTCATTTGAAATATCGGCTAGTGGTTTAAAGTATTTATAAATGCTTTAGCTGCTAATGACAAATCTGTCTTTTTCTTATAATAATATCCAACATCTCTTGTCGGGAGTTCTATATTAGAATCAATCACATATAATCCTTCAACTAATTCCTTAGATAGAATAGCAATTCCCAAACCTTGTATGGCAAACTCTGCAAGTAACTCATAGTTAGCCAACTCCACTTCAGGTTTTAGAGTGATATTTTGACGCATTAACATTTTGTTTATTTCTTTTCTAGTCTGACTTTTGTCATCTAGCAACATGATTTTAACTTCATCAATGTTTTCAGATGTTAAAGGTTGAGGAACTTTTTTTAAATACTCCTCAGACGTAACAAAAACTTCATGCAAGGTCATCAATGTCTTAAACTCTATCTCATCTGGATGCTTGGGTTCAAACCCGATAACAAGGTCTATTTCACCGTTCAAGAGCATGTTTTCTAATTCCATAGAAGTGCCATTTTTGATACTGATACGTAATTCAGGATTTATTTGAGAAAATTCCTTTAAATGCCTGGGTAATATATACCTTGATATCGTGTCAGATGCGCCTAATCTCAGGTTCCCCCATTCCAGTGACTTCATTTCTTTTATCCTTAAATTAGCTTTTTCTAATTGCTGGATACCTGTTTTTACCAAATGATAAAATTCTTGGCCTTCTGTTGTTAAAGAAACCCCTCGAGATTGCCTTGTAAAAAGCTTACAATCAAGTTCTTGTTCTAATTGTGCTATCATCTGTGATACCGCTGGTTGACTTAGAAATAATTCTTCAGCCGCCTTCGAAAAGTTCCCTTTTTCAGCAACAGCTACAAATATTTGATAGAGATTCATATTCATTTGTGATATTACTCCTACTTATATCTATTCTCGATATTATTTATTATATTTATATCACTTTTTGCATTATAATGCTATTATGATCTTAATTTTAAAGGAGATACTTATGGAAAGATTAGTAGGAACAGTCGTTAGAGGTTTGCGTTCTCCAATATTTAAAGCGGGCGATGATTTAACTCAGTTAGTTCCCGATATTTTAGATAAATTTTACACCAACGAAACTATTGAAATTGGTGAAAAAGATGTCGTTGCCATCACCGAAAGCGTTGTTGCTAGAGCTCAGGGTAACTATGTGACGATCGACCAGGTAGCTTCAGATATCAACAAGAACTTTAAAGGACAAGAAGTTGGAGTCATATTCCCAATCTTAAGCCGTAACCGTTTTGCTACTATCTTAAGAGCCATCGCTAAGTCTGATATTAAGAAAGTTATTCTTCAGCTATCATTCCCTTCTGATGAAGTGGGTAACCATTTGATATCAGTCGAACAGATGGATGAAGCGGGATTAGATCCATACAAGGATACCTTAACTGAAAAGCAATATCGTGACTTATTCGGCATTCAGAAGCATGAGTTCACTGGTATTGATTATGTATCATACTACAAAGAAATAGTTGAATCATTCGATAAAGAATGTGAAATCATCTTCTCTAATAGTCCATTAACAATCTTAGAACATACTCAATATGTCATTAACTGTGATATCCATACTCGTAAGCGCACGAAGGCACTCTTATTAAAGAATGGTGCTAAATGCGTTTGCAGCTTAGATAACTTAATGAATGAATCCATTGATGGTTCTGGTTATAACGCTGACTACGGTCTATTAGGATCAAATAAATCGACTGAAGATACCATTAAATTATTCCCTCGTGAATGTAATGAACTCGTCTTGGCGATCCAGTCAAAAGTTAAGAAGAGAACGGGTAAGACCATCGAAGTGATGGTTTATGGAGATGGTGCTTTCAAAGATCCAGTAGGAAAGATTTGGGAATTAGCGGATCCCGTTGTATCGCCTGGATATACCAAGGGATTAGAAGGAACTCCAAATGAATTAAAATTAAAATACTTAGCTGATAATGACTTTAAGGATTTAGAAGGAGAAGAATTAAAGGAAGCGATAAAAAACGCGATTAATTCTAAGGAAGATAATCTTGTAGGTCAAATGGCCACTCAAGGAACGACACCTAGACAATTAACAGACCTTTTAGGGAGCTTATGTGATTTGACTTCAGGCTCTGGCGATAAGGGGACTCCAATCGTATATATTCAAGGTTACTTTGATAATTATATAAACTAATAGATAAAAAGCGTCTGGATTTTTTCCAGACGCTTTTATTTACTCTATTGTTAACCCCTTAATTTTCCAACATTTTTTAAACGTCGTACCAAAATTCATAGTTACCTTTAAAGTTTAAAATCATAAAATATCCATAGAAAATTTTGCGTTGTTGAAAAAAATAAAAGCTCTTGATATTATATAAAATAAATTTAATATAAAATAGTATAAATAAGGAAGAAAGAATAAATTTGAGAGATAAAAAGATGAAAAAGTACTTTCTTTAGTGATACTTCTTATTAATCGTCATAAATTTGATATAGCAGAAAATTATATTAAGGAAGTAAAAAATTTAAGCGTTCAAGAATTATTGACTAACTTTATGGAATTTGAAAGGAGAATACAGTATGGTGGAGATTTTTAATCAGAGGCGAAAAGAATTGATAATCTTCACTTTGTTGACAATTTCCTTATCGATTCTAACGGTCTCAAGTGCCTTAATATTAAAATTATTTTCTGATGTCGCTCAAAATCAATCGAACATAACATACTCTCAATTAGTGATCATCACCAGTATATTTATATTAGTGCAATATGGTATCCATTATTTTCAACAACTACAAACTGAGAAACTCTCAAAATTATTATCCAATGATATGAAGAAAAGGATTATACAATATATTTCTGAGCTGACCATTGATGAATTTCATGAAAAAGGAGTAGGATATTACATTTCTTTATTAACAAGCCAAGTGAAATTCATAGAAGATAATTTCTTTTATTCTATTTTCTGGGGGGGTTATTTATTCTGCCAATTTCTAGCGGCTCTCATAGGTTCTATGTTGATTCAACCTAAATTAGTAATCTTTTCTTTATTATTGTGTATCCCCTTTGTTCTGATTCCGTACCTGTTAAAAAGTAAAATCGTTGACCAAAGTGAAAAAATCACCCGAACTATACATGAATCTCAGGAAAATATCCAAGACTTTCTAAACGGAAAAGTGATCTGGAATAGCTATGGAAAAAATGATAAATTTATAGATTTAGCCACCAATAATATTAACACATTATATGAACACGAAGCCGATAAGATAACGCTAGATAATCAGATTGGGATTATCAATAAAATTTTTTCAGAAATATTATTTTATGGAACTTGGTTAGCAGGTATCTATTTTATTTTAAAAGGACAGCTTACCTTTGGCAGCCTTTTGGCATTCACCAATTTAATAGCGAATTTAGCATTTCCACTGAATTCAGCCATAGGTATTTTGACCAACTATATTGGTGGCAATAAAGTAGCCAATGACTTAATGGACATGATTAATACCCGTCAGAATAGGACTATCATCGACTTTGAAAAAGAATATAAAGCATCAAACTGTCTTGAATTTGACGATGTTACTTTGAACAAGCAAGGTAGACAGATCTTAAATCATATTGATGTTCAGTTTGACTTATTCCATAAATATTTAATTATTGGAGAGAGCGGCTCTGGAAAAAGTTCCTTAATAAAAATTCTATTTGAAAATCCTCAATTAACTACAGGAAAAATTTATTACAAAGGGCAAGCTCTAACGTATCAGACTAATCAAGACTTTATAGAGGAAGTTGCTTACATACCACAAGACGGATATATATTTTATGATAGTTTATTTAATAATATTACCTTGTTTGAAAAGAACCCTGATAGTGAAAAAGTTCTTGAATGTTTAAAAATGTCTGGATTGTCGAAATGGTCTCAGGATGAAATAATTAATAAAAACAGTATATCTGGTGGAGAAAAGCAAAGACTCTTGTTGGCAAGAGCCATTTATAAGGATCCTAAGTTTCTGATAATAGACGAACTTTCCTCATCACTAGATCCTCAATTAATTCCACAAATTGAAGAAACCTTATTAAATTTACCTATTGGTTTTATTTGTATTTCGCATAAATATACTTCTAACTTTGCACAAAAAGTAGATAAAATATTTGTGGTCGAAAATGGCCTTGTCATAGAAACGCAAGCAACTGATATTCATGTGTAAACATTAAAGAACCCAAAAATTCTCAGAATAAGTTTGGAGAATTTTTGGGTAAATTATTTTTTAAAGGAGGCAAATTGTTAAATCAAGTGCAATATTTGGTATGAATAAAATAATTCTTCCGATGTAACAACATTTTACTCTTTCACCTTTTGCATCAATACCACGCACTTGTCAATAGCTATCAGCGAACCATTTCCTCGCATCATCTACATATTTAGTATATTCTTCGACGTTACTAACAGTGAAGCAAAGGCTAACCGTTTTCTTATTAATTTTGGTTCAATTTCCTTGTTGTGATGATTTGTTTAAAAAATAAGACTCACATCCTAGTGAACCTCTAATAGCCAATCAATAATATTCCGATGTTCAATGCCCTGCTGGCTAAAATCCAACTTATCCATAGATAAGACATATTTAGGAAAATGATCCTGAATTTTATCATAAACTTTAAATTCTCGTTGACGAGTACTTTCACTCTCTAGTAAATAAGACACTTGATAATAGGCTAACTTACCCTCGCATTCCGCAATAAAATCGATCTCTTGCTGGTCCACTTTGCCAATCTTAACATCATATCCCCGAGCAATTAATTCTATATAGACAATATTTTCTAACACACGCTCGATATCCTTTTGGTTAGAGAAGCCACGGGCCTGACGAAAACCATGATCGGTTATGTAATACTTTTCTTCTACCTTTAATAACTTCTTTCCAAGGGTATCATAACGACTTGCTTTCTTGATTAAATAAGCTTTCTGACAATATTCCAAGTAATTCAAGACAGTATCTACAGACACTTGGCGATTCTCACCCTTAAAATATTTCCGAATACTTAAAGCTGAAAAGGTATGCCCGATATTCTCCACGGCGAAATTCAAGATCCGGTTAAATATATCAACATCTCGAATTTGATAATATTCCAACACATCTTTTACCATGACAGTATGATAGACATCATTTAAATATTTATAAGCAGCCTCTTCCTCAAGATTAAAATAACCTAGAAATGGCATTCCTCCAAGGAGAAGATATTTTGAAAATAATTGATCAACACTATAGGGTTCTGACTTATACGCCTCACAAAACTCAGAAAAGGTAAAGGGCTGAACCTCAAAGTGAACATAGCGTCCAGCAAGGGATGTCGACAGATCCCCAGATAACATGCTTGAATTCGACCCAGTGATATAAATATCTGCATCAAAATCTACCAGTAATCCATTAACTACCCGCTCCCAACCTTCCACTAATTGGATTTCATCAAAAAAGAAATATAACTTTCCATCTTTATTTTCAATCAGCGGCTTAAGCTGATTAAATAAGCTCTTCCAACCTCTTATATGAAGGTTTGAAAAAGAATCAAAATTAAAATAAATAATATTCTCATTAGGAACTCGATCTAACAACAGTTCTCTTACCATGGTCATCAAAGTAGATTTACCTACCCTACGCATTCCAGTAAGAATTTTTATCACAGGTTTATCAATAAATTTACTTATTTGATTCATATATAAGGGTCTATTAATAATTTGCATTTGCTCACCTCCTTATTTAGTTTCTATTATACTCGAAATAAACCATTTTTAAACAATCATTTCGATTATAGACGAAAAATATCGCGAATTGTTTTTTACATTTTAACTATAGTCGAAATCAAAAATCTTATAAGGAAAAATTGCCTTATAAATTCTATATACGCCAATCAACAGGTTACGATCTTCGATTTTGCTAATCATTCAATGAATAACTGAAACCAAACCTAAGAATGCAGCTACAATAATGAATAAAGATGGCAATTTTGTCACTTGCCATCTTGATCTCAATTATTTACTTTTACCATTAATGCATAGAAAGAAGCTCTACGCCCTTAGTTCATAAACCAACTGTACCTCTAACTAAACCTACTCTTACGCTTGGTTTTCTATGAGGACACATGCCTCGGCAGCTGAACTCTGCCAATCACTTCCTCACTCCATTCGTCGTTCTTGGGAGTTCCGTACATAAAGCATTCGTAAATTTTGACTACAAAGCTTCACTCCTTGTCATCCAAAGAAAGATCTACTCGTTTCTCTCGTAGACCAACTGCATCTCTAAGCTTAATCTTCGCTATGACTTGATTTCACTAAGAAAGCGATGGTTTCAACGTGACTGGTTTGTCCAAATAAATCCACTGGTTGAATATACTTTAATTGATAGCCTGCATCTGCTAATAAGCGGCAATCCCGTGCTTGTGTAGAAGGGTTACAAGAGATATAGACGATTTTAGGTGGTGCTTGTTCAATTAAAGCTTCCACAAAATTCACGTCTAGCCCCTTCCTTGGAGGATCTACCACTACAATATCAAAATGGATTCCCGCTTCATTCCAGCGAGGCAACCAATCTTCGGCTTTTCCTACTTCAAAGTGAGCATTCTCAATCTGATTCAATTCAGCATTATCTCTGGCCATTTCAATGGCTTCAGAAACGATTTCCATTGCATATACATGTTCTGCTTTTTTGGCAAGTGCTAAAGTAATGGTACCAATGCCACAATAAGCATCTAAAACCGTTTCCCCTCCTTGTAAATCCGCTAAGTCTAAAGCTAGTTGATACATTCTCTCAGCTTGAGGGGTATTGACTTGATAAAAAGATTGGGCAGAAATGTTAAAAGTTATTCCTAACATTTGATCTTGATAATAGGGTTGACCCCATAGACAGTAGGACTGTCTACCTAGAATCACATTCGTTTTCTGCTGATTAATATTCTGAATTAAAGAAACCATCTCTGGAATTTCGTGCTGTAAACGCTCCACTATTTCGTCAAGATGAGGAATTTTCTTACCATTAGTCACTAAGACGATCATAATTTGTCGTGTATGATGACCACGCTTGACAATAATATGTCGAAGTAGACCAGTGTGCGTATGTTCATCATAGGCCGTTAGCTGATAATCACGTAAAATATCACGGACTGTTAGTATGGTTTGATCAATGACTGGGTCTTGAATATAATAATTTTCTACTGGAATCAGCTCATGACTGTTCTTCCGATAAAAACCTGTCTCCAATCGCCCATTTATTTCTCTTACTGGAATTTGAGCTTTATTGCGATATTGCCATGGATTCTCCATTCCCAGCGTATTTTGCACCACAACTTCTTGAAATTGGCCAATTCGTTCAAATGCATCTTTAACCTGCTTCTTTTTAAATTGGAGCTGTCCCTCATAGGATAAATGTTGTAAGGTCATCGTCCCCGTAAGACGGCCTATATCATCAGTCATCGCTACTCGATCAGGACTTTCGACTAATATTTCCATTAATCGTCCATAACCATATTTCTTTCCTACTTTGGTTGCTTTGAATTTTATTGTCTCACCTGTTAAACTACCTTCAACAAAGAAAGGATAGCCCTCTAACTTCACGACTCCCATTCCTTCATGGGTCAAGTCTACTACTTCCCCCATTAATTCTTGATTTTTTTGATATCTATTTATTTCAACCATAGACAACCTACTTTTCTTTTATTCTAATGATGATTTAGTTCTAGTTTACCTGAAATAAGTTTCACTTGATATAGCAAGAAACAATCACCCATCTCAACGCACTGACAGGTGACTGTTTTCTTATGATGTAAGATCTCTTAATTTACTTTCTAATACAAGAATTTTAGCTTCTAGGCGCTCCACCTTTGCTCGCATTCCTTGCCGAATGCGTTCGCAATGTTCTTCCACTAGAATATGATAACGAATTGCATAAGGACAATCAGAACGAACTTTTGCTATTTCTAGCTGTACTTCATAGGAAGCTGCCAAAAGCGCATAGCGAAGATCTACCATTTCTGCTAAGGAGTAACGTCTTTCTTGAACATATTCCTCCTGAAGATTATCATAAACCATTTCCAGAATAGAAAGATCATTTCTCTTATAAGCTGAAACTGCAGTTTGAAATAATTGTTTTTGGGTCTGACTTTGGAGAGGGTGCAGAGCAGGATGAAGTGCTTCAACCGCTTTTCGATAATACTTTCGCATCAATCTTGAATCTTCAATCGGTATTTCAGGTTCGTATGACCAAGTGATCGCTTCATCGATTTTCTTTTTTTCCTCTTGAATTTTAACCTGATAGGTCTTAAATTGACGGTCTAATTTTCTTTTGCTTTCATCAATATCTAAGTATTGGTTAACTTCTACATCCTTTATCAGACGTCTTAGGTACTCTGCTTGGTAATGTTTTTCCAATAAAGCGAGGTGGTCTTCTCCCAAATGCAGATAGAACTGATTTTCTAGAAACACAACATCTTTATATCTTAATTCGTCATATTCAAATACCCATTGAAGCATTCTTTGTCGAATTTGCTTAATATCTTGTTCCAATAAGCTTCGTCCTGGCATCAAAAATACTCTTCCAAATAATGATTCCTTCATCCGTCACCTTCACTCCTTTCATCATTTTTTTTAAGCTTTACAACATTATACCATCTTCTCTTTTTTGTATTCATTAATATTTTTGATAAATATCTTCTCTTTATTAAATAACATCCTTTTGCCTTGTAATTCTTTTTCTCATTTACATTGCTTTATCCCTTAACAATCAGATAAAATAGTTCTATAAGGCGAGAGACAGCCCACCATGGGTTTTCATTATATCATGTTGGCATCGTTATTTTATTAATTCTCCTCACAAAATTTGATAAATAGATTAGAAATAGGACAAAATATGGACTGAATTCTTTTTAAAGGGATTCTATCGAAGTAAAAGAAGTTATTTTATAATTTTAACTCTTAAGTGATATTGAAGAAAGTAGGTAGTGTTGTGCGCGTATTATTATATTCTGAAAATTTAGAGAAAATTAAAAGATCAGGCCTGGGCAAATCAATTCAACATCAACAAAAAGCATTACAAGAAGTTGGAATAGAATTCACCACCGATCTCAAGGAACCTTATGATATTCTCCATATTAATACTTACTTTCTCTCGTCCTTTCTTCTTGCGCTTAAATGCCGACTGAAAGGAATTCCTGTGGTTTATCACGCCCATTCAACCGAGGAAGATTTTCGTAATTCCTTTCGCTTCTCTAATATTCTAGCTCCCTTTTTTAAGCAATGGCTCATCCTTTGTTACAAATTAGGAAATGTGATTATTACCCCTACTCCTTATTCCAAGCGTTTACTTGAAAGTTACCATTTAAATCGTCCTATCTATGCCATTTCAAACGGAATTGATCTCACTCAATTTCAAATAAATGATCGCAAG
The DNA here is from genome assembly GCF_015863205.1 of Facklamia lactis. Classification (GTDB taxonomy): domain Bacteria; phylum Bacillota; class Bacilli; order Lactobacillales; family Aerococcaceae; genus Facklamia; species Facklamia lactis. Next base: position 449,586 of record NZ_JACBXQ010000002.1, read on the forward strand.
TACGCTTCAAAATCTTTTCGGCAAAAATATCACTACAAAGATTCTGACTTTGTTGTGATGGGAATTGGTCTCTATTTGAAACGAAAAGGGCTCCTAGATTTTGTTGAACTAGCGAAACGAATGCCCCATGTTCATTTTATTTGGTTCGGTGAACTCGATTTAGCATTAGTTCCACAAGAAATTAAAGATGCGATCACAACTCAACTCGATAATCTCATTTTTGCAGGCTATGTTCCTAATGAAGAAATCAAACAAGCCCTTCTTGCGACCGATTTGTATATTTTTCCTACTTATGAGGAAACAGAAGGAATTCCCGCCATTGAGGCTTGTGCGATGAAAGCAAATTTTATTGTGAGGGATATACCAGTGTTTGAAGGTTGGTTAGAAGATAAGATAAATGTCTATAAGGCCAAGAATATTGAGGAATTTCAACAACTCATTGATCGTTTCTATCGTCGAGAACTTCCTTCTCTTGGTGAGGCGGCCTATCAAGTGGCTCTCGAGCGTTCAATCCCTACAATTGGACTTCAGCTTAAGAAAGTTTACCAAATAGCTTATGAGAAAATTAAGCATTAAAATAAGGCACAATCGTTATTTTTTGATAGCGATTGTGCCTTATTTTAGTCTATAACCTCTTCAAACTTAATTAAAAATTTATCTAATTGGTCTCTATCTCTCGCCTTTTGAGCTTGAGACATATTGAATGGGTTTAAATAGAAACGAAACAATTCTTGACCTGTTTGATCTTTTACCTGGATCGCTTCTCCTTCTTCCGGATCATCAGTAATTCGATTGACAATGGGATACTTCGCTTGCCAATATTCAATTGCTTCTGAGGCTACAGCCTCTCTTAACGTTTGATACATTTCTACTTGTGGCGCAGGGATCAAAAAAGCATCTACTTGAACCATTGCTTCTTCCTTCTGACGCTTCGCCTGCTTTTTGGGACTTTTTCTAGCCATACATTTCAACCTAACTATTGTTTTATTGTGCGCTTATCATTGAGAAAATCTAAATTTCCTTTTTGAATATATCGTTCCAATACACCTAATACGGCTTGGTCATTATTAGTTCCGATCTTAAAGCGACACTGCATTTCAAGATCGACATCAGCGTTTTCCATTGCAATACTATAATAGACTTGGGACATCATACTTTCATCATTCAAACTATCTCCAAATGCCATACTTTCCTCAGCTTTGATCTGGTACTTATCTTGGAGATAAGCAAGGGCACTTCCCTTACCGCCTTGTCGATTATATACATCCACCCAACCATCGCCTGAAGTTACCGCTGTTACATTCTCATAACGCTCATTAATAATTCTGGCTAAGACTTTATTCTTATCAAGACTATCTTCAGTTGCAATCGCAATCTTCGTCACGACAGAGTCTTCTGGCAGCTCAGAAAAAAGCGGAATATACTGTAAATCATTATTATAACGCGCTACAAAATCGAAAGCCGGCCCCGATTTTTTACGGAAATAACTTGCATCTCCTAAACTTAAACACGGATAATATCCGTCAAACTCATCTATAAAGTCAATTATTTGAGTAAAATCTTGATAAGGAATCCCTGTTTTCTTAATCGGAGTCCCATCTTTAACAATATAATTTCCATTATCACAAGCGAAGTACAGTTTAGCTAACACCTCAGCTGTAAAGTAATCATGAATTTTATGATATGAATTCCCTGTTACAACTGCGACTATAATCCCTTGCTCATTTAATTTTTCTAAGACTTTATTAAAACGATCCACATCGTAAGTCTTATCTGTTCTCAGCAAGGTCTCATCCAAATCAATTGTCACTAACTTTAATTCCATGTTCCCATATCCCCTTCTTATTGCATTGGATAATCTTGACGACTACTGTATATATCATACCATTCTTTGCGACTTAAGTGTATCAGAGACCCCTCTACCATCGCCTTTATCCGTATTGGATTCATTGAGCCTATAATAGGTTGAAAGGCAACTGGATGACGAAGAATCCAAGCTAATACCATCGCTTCAAATGACACCTGATATTGATCTGCTAAATCTTGAATCGTATTCACCATTTGTACATGTTCTGGGTCATCTTTGAGCAGGCCCTTCGATAGACTAGACTTCAACGGTGACCAGGCTTGTAAGCGAACATTTTGTAATTGGCTTTCTTCAATGGAATAACCATCACGATTCACCGCCTGATCAAATCGAGTATTAACATATAAGCCACTATCAATCGGCAAGGTATGACCCGGTCCAAATTGAATTTGATTAACCTGAATCGGCGTTGCAAGATACTGATTTAACAAAGCAATCTGACTGCTATTATGATTACTAACACCAAAATAACGGACCTTTCCCTGTTTTTGAAGCGAATTAAAAGCTTCCGCCACTTCTTCCACTTCCATCAATGGATCTGGTCGATGGATTAATAGAATATCTAAATAGTCGGTTCCTAAACGCTGAAGGATACCCTCTAGAGATTTATAAATATTTGTAGCAGAAGAATCATAATGAGTCTCAAGGATCCCAAACTTTGATTGGAGAATCAGATCTTCTCGCCGAATAGAACTCGCCTTTAGCGCTTGGCAGAAAAGCTCCTCAGATTTTCCGTGTCCATAAATTTCTGCATGATCAAAAAAATTAATCCCCGCTTCAAAACTCGTCTCAATCACTTTCGTGGCCTGATTACTGGATAAATCCGCCATCCTCATACAACCTAAAGCAACTTGGCTAGTATATATATCGGTATTTCCTATTTGTATATTTTTCATGGCACTATTTCTTAAACATCCCAGTGATAGAACGAGTAATCGCTCGACCTATCTCACGACCAACCTGACTCATCATATTTTTGGTAAAACGATCAAAATTAGTATCCGTTCTACGACTCGAACCTTGCGACTTTTTAATCTGTTTGGCTAATTCTGCTTCTAATTCTCTAATTCTCTCTTCACTCGGATGGTCCACCTGAGTTGCATCTGCTTCTCCGATCATTTCCTCTTGGGTAGTCGCCATTGCTTGGTTAAGTTGTTCATGAGCAGATTCTCGATCAACAGACTCAGCATATTTTTCTAATAAGGAAGACTGATTAATGATCTTTAATAACACTTGAGGATCTACTTCACCCATTTTACTTAATGGTGGGTAGATATAGGCTGCCTGTGCAAAACTCGGAGTTCCATCCTCATTTAATGTTGAAACAACTGCCTGTCCCGTCGCTAATTCTTGAATGACTTGCTCTAAGTCGACTGCTTCATCAGGATTTTGCCGAAACGTCTGACTAACTGCTTTCACTACTTTTAATTCCTTTGGAGTGAAAGCTCTCAAGCCATGTTGAATTCGATTAGCTAGTTGCGAACCAATTTCATCTGGTATATCGACAGGGTTCTGAGTCACAAAATAAACGCCCACTCCCTTCGACCGAATTAAGCGTACCATTAATTCAATCTTGTCTACCAATACTTTTGGCGTATCTTCAAATAATACATGCGCTTCATCAAAGAAAAAGACTAATTTCGGTTTATCCAGATCGCCCACTTCTGGTAAACTATCAAAAATTTCCCCGAACAAGGCCAATAGCACTGTCGCATATAAGGTGGGTGACTGATAAAGTTGACTAGCATTTAAGATATTAATAACCCCTAGTCCTTCATTATCCACACGCATAAAATCTTGAATCTCTAGACTAGGCTCTGAAAAAAAATGACTAGCCCCTTGTTTCTCTAATACAACGATACTCCGTAAAATAACCCCAATAGAGGCCTTTGAAATAGTTCCAAAGGTGGTTCCGAGTTCTTTTGTATGTTCAGCTACATAGTTTAGCATAGCACGTAGATCTGTCAGATCAATTAAGAGCAAACCTTTTTCATCTGCTACTGTAAATACAACATTCAAAACTCCTGTTTGGGTCTCATTTAGTCCTAAGAGTTTTGCTAATAGAATCGGACCCATTTCTGAAACCGTCACCCTCAGAGGGACCCCTTGTTCTCCAAAAGCATCCCATACTTCAATTGGAAAAGATCGCGGTTCAAAATCACTATAATGGGTCTTTTCTAATCTTTCTTCTAATCCTTCACGATTCCCTGGCTCAGCTAATGAAGCCAAATCACCCTTAATATCTGAAAGAAAAACAGGAACACCTGCCAAACTTAGTTGTTCTGCCATTACTTTCAGCGTTATTGTCTTCCCCGTCCCAGTAGCCCCCGCAATGACGCCGTGACGATTTAGTTGATTAAGTGTCAAGTAAACCGGTTGAGTGCCATAGGCAAATTTTATCTGTGTCTCCATAACCGTCCTCCTGAATATAATAACAGCTTAATTGTAGCATAATCACTATTATATAAGTATTAATTTTATCATTTTAACTCTAAACAACATTTCCATAAAAAAAGAGGATCTCAAAAGATCCTCAAAAAAGTATTTTTATTTCTTATTTTTATTCTTAAACAGTAGATAAATTCCTGCAACAACCAAACCGCCTGCTAAAATATAAAGGATCCAAGAAGATACTTCACCTGTTGATGGAAGGTTATTCTCTGCATTCTTACGGTCTGTCGACTTCTTAACTACGATAGCAGATTGCTCTTGATCATTGACTGTGGTAGTTTGAGTTTCTTGGCTGCTTGCCTGCGTGGTTTCAACATCGTTTCCTTGTTGAACCTCCACGCTAGTTTCGTTTGTTTTCTGCTCACCATATACTAGGGCTATCTGTCCTTGTTCCACACCTTCTGTCACAATCGTTGCTGTCTGGTTATGAACCGTCACATCCAGATCTTTTGTTTCTTGTCCATTGACGAATACCGCTTTTACTTGTGAATTAATAGGACGAGTCGGTATCTTAACTTGTGCTTGTTGTTGAGTTTGGATAGGCTCATTGTTTTGATTTACAATCTGAATTTGATAGAAATCAACATCCATATTTTTCAACATTTGCGGTCGCTGTTCGTCTTCGATATTAACTGTTTCTACTTTGATTTCTGCAGCTTTTTCTGCATCAATTTCAGACAATCCAATCTCTACTCCTGTTTCAGCATCTGAATATTTTTGCGTAATTTTATCTGTTGTGGTCTCCTCAACAGTTGTGGTCAACTCCTCAGTAGTGGTTGTTGACTCTGTCGTTGTTGTCGGCTCCTCAGTAGTGGTCGTCGACTCTGTCGTTGTTGTCGGCTCCTCAGTAGTGGTCGTCGACTCTGTTGTCGTTGTCGGTTCTTCAGTAGTGGTTGTTGATTCTGTCGTTGTCGTCGGTTCTTCAGTAGTGGTTGTTGATTCTGTCGTTGTCGTCGGTTCTTCAGTAGTAGTCGTCGACTCTGCTGCGGTTTCAAACGTCAGATCAAGTGTTTGCTCTTCAGCAGCATTTAACTCAACTTGACCACTCGTTTCTCCCGTATAACCTTCTGGCAAATAATCTACCGTATAAGAAATTGTGCCAGGCTCTAAATTTTCAAATGTCACTTGCCCCTGAAGATTACTAGCAAAAATTTGATTCCCAATAGAAATTTTCGCATAAGGTATAGGTTGCCCTTCCTGATCCATTAAATTAAAAATTAATTTGGCAGGTTCATCTTCTTTCATAATGGTAACAGCCTGAGTATTATCTTCTTCAGACTGAACTTGAGCATTCAGTACATTCCCTTGTGCTGAATAGCCATCCGGTGTCTCAATCACTTGATACTGATATTCCCCTGAAACTAAGTCTTCACTCAAAGCTAAGCCTGAAGCATCTGTCACAATTTCTGAAGTTTCTTGACTGTCAACATGGGTCAACTGTAATTTAACATCTTCTACGGCATCTCCATTTTGATCAGAAACTTGAATTTCTAAATCTCCAGCTTTAACTTTCTCTAATTGAATAATTTCTTGAGTGCCATCCAATCCATGTTCAACCGTTGCAGATTCTGGTTCTGAATATTCTTCCCCAGCTGATTGAATAGAATAAGTATAAGTTCCAGCTTCCAACTCAGAAAGCGTCACTTCACCTTGAGCATCACTTGTATATTCTTGCCCTTCCACTTCAATCACAACATTTGCCACCGGCTCTTGATCTGGTCCAACTATCTTAAATGTTAAGTCATTTGCTTCGCTGCTTGTTGTTGTCGCCTCAAGTGTCGTCTCTTGAGAAGTCGTGATTTCTTCAGTTGAAGTTGTTTCTTCTACAGTAGTGGAACTTTCAGGTACAATACCATTACCATCTAGTTGAATGGTATAAGTTAGAATTTCGCCTTCCCCTATATCTAACTGATCAGATAATTCATAACCGACATATTCTTCGGGCAAATTACCAAAGCTAATTGAATAGCTAGCAGGAACTAAATCTGTAACGTGAGCCTCCCCTTTCTCATCTGTTACTACTATTTGATCACCTACATATAACTCAATATTAGGAACTGGATTACCTTGGCTATCTGTCGCCTGAATGATCACTCCACCCATTCCTTCAGCCACTTCAATTGTTTCAGAATCTTCTATACTCGTCTCCTCGGTTGTTACTAACTGAGGATCCTCAACTGTCGTTGTTGTTTCAGATGCTTCAGACGTTGTCTCTCCTTCAATTCCCTCTGCTTGCGGTGCTTGTGGACTCTGAACTTCTTCTCCAACTAGATAGATTGAAAAGTTTGGATTTTGTTGTGTAGCTACCTCTTCTTGTTCAATTGAAAAAGCAAGATCATACACCACATTTCCATCATTTAAAGTCGCAAGTTCTCCGTTCTGCTGTGATTCTCCATTTTCTACTTGTACGGTATAAGGTTGAATCTGTTGTCCATCCCTCTGGAAACCTCCCCCATCATACATTCTAAAAATATAATCACCAGCTGGTAAAGAAAGGGGCTCCACCTGGCCTTGTTCAGAACGGTAAGAATAAACCACTGCTTGAGTATTTAAATCAATAATATCATATGACAATTGAGACTGAACTTGAGGTTCATTTTCATCTAATTGTAAATGCACATTAAACGTTGGAGAAACCCCTTCTTGATTTGTTTCTGTCTGTACTTGATTTTCTTGTGCTTGGGCTAATATATTCGGGGCCATGCAAACTGGCGCTATTAATAAACTACCTGCCATCATTAACTTAATTATTTTTATCGGGCTCATCATAGCCTACCTCCTAATTACGAAATAATATCTTTACTTACATCCCTACTTTATCATACAGCTGTCTGAGAAGGTTCAATTCCAAATTTTTATCACATTTATTGTTCAAGTTTACCCAATTTCATCATTAAATATTCACATTTCTACTTTGAAATTACAGATAGTCTAAATAGCTTTCTTGTACTATTTGTTTCCCTTCTTCTATATAGACTTTTACTAATTGAGGAGTTATTAATTCTTTTTCGATTTCAAGAATCCATAATTTATACGGCGATGCTTGCTGTTTAATTAATAAATAATTACGACCTTTTGCATGTAAAGTCCACACTTGGCTCTTACTTCCAGCAATCAGAACATCATTCCACATTTTCGCATAGTCAACATTCAACCGATATCCTTTTCCTTGCAAAAAAGAATGAATATTAAAAGACATCGCCTGATCAACCAGCTTTATTGTTTTCATATAATCCCTCCGTTAAATGAGAACGTATGTTCTTTGTTTTTATTTTAACAGAAGTCAGTAAATTTAAGTATATCTGATTGCATTAAAACAATAAATTGATTATAATTTTATTAGATGTTCATAAGGGAGTAACTTGAGGCTTTATTGCCTTGTCAGTGTCAACAACGATAAGTAATGTAACCATTACTGGTACTGGCTTAAAAAGTGAGACTTATGCCGATGAGTGCAGCTTTGTGTTGCCCTAGAGGCATAAGTCTTTTTTCATGCAAGTAACATTCAGATGAACACTCAACTATTAAAGGAGGAATATAATGTCAAAAGAAGATTTTGTTGCTTTTACTGGATCTAGTGATGAGATAATTAAGACACTCAAAACGGATCCTCGAAGTGGCCTCTCAAAAGAAGAAGCCCAAGCTCGTTTAGAACAATATGGCGAGAATGTTATTCATGAAGAAGAAAGACGCTCCATGCTTCAAAAATTCTTTGATCAATTCAAAGATTTCATGATCATTGTCTTACTCGCAGCTGCTGTTGTCTCAGCCGTTGTAGGAATAGCTGAAGGTGAAGGGGTAGCCGATGCGATCATTATCTTAATTGTTGTGATCTTAAACGCGCTATTGGGTGTCTTCCAAGAAGCTAAAGCCGAAGATGCGATTGATGCTTTAAAAGATATGTCTTCTCCCGAAGCAACTGTCATCCGTGATAATGACCATATCAAAGTCAAATCAACTGAATTAGTACCTGGTGACATTGTGGCTTTAGAAGCAGGGGATGTCGTTCCGGCAGATATGCGTTTCATTGAAACAAACTCACTAAAAATTGAAGAAGCTGCCCTCACCGGAGAATCGGTTCCTGTTGAGAAAGATGCGTCCGCAGAAGTAGCGGAAGATGCCGGAATCGGTGACCGATCCAATATGGGGTTCTCTTCTACTAACGTTACTTATGGGCGAGCATTAGGGGTTGTTACCCACACTGGAATGAATACCGAAGTAGGACATATTGCTGCTATGCTTTCATCTACTGACAAACAATTAACACCGTTACAACGCGACCAAGAACAGTTAGGTAAGACTCTTACCTACCTTATCATTGCGATCGCTGTCCTAACCTTTATCGTGGGTGTCTTCTTGAAAGGCTTTGCTCCTATTCAAATGTTACTCGTTTCAATTTCTTTAGCAGTTGCTGCTATTCCAGAAGGTCTACCAGCCATCACTACCATCATTCTATCATTAGGAACACAAACAATGGCTGATCGAAAAGCTTTAGTAAGAACTCTGCCAGCTGTTGAAACACTAGGTTCTACACAAGTAATTTGTTCCGACAAAACGGGTACTCTAACATTAAATGAAATGACGATCGAAAAAGTTTACTATGATGGTAAATTGCATAATGCTGATGACGAATTAGATACCAATTCTGAATTTATTCGTTCCTTTGTTTTTGCAAACGATTCTAAGATAGATTCGCAAGGAAACGTTAATGGGGACCCAACAGAAACCGCTATGGTGAAATACGCGCTTGACCACAAGATGAATCTTAAAGAGCAATTACAAGAATTCCCACGAGTGAATGAAGTTCCTTTTGATTCTGATCGTAAATTAATGTCCACCATCCATGATATGGGTAATGGGAAATACTTCGTCGCTGTCAAAGGAGCTCCTGATCAACTAATCAAGCGCGCCACTCATATTCACAAAAATGGTGAAATTGTTCCGATTGAACAAGCAGATATTGATCATATCATGGAGAATAACACTCATATGGCCCGTGAAGCTCTCCGTGTTCTAGCAGGAGCATACAAAATTATTGACTCTGTTCCATCAGAGATCAATACAGAAACGATTGAAAATAATCTTGTCTTTGCTGGACTAGTCGGAATGATAGATCCAGAGCGTTCTGAAGCAAAAGCTTCAATCGAAAAGGCACGCAAAGCAGGTATCCGTACTGTTATGATCACAGGGGACCATGCCGTAACTGCTCAAGCAATTGCTGAGCGTCTTACTATTTTAGATCCAAATGATGCAAACAATGAAGAGCACGTCATGACAGGTGCTGGATTAAATGAAATCTCTGATGAAGAATTAATTAAACGCGTTCAAGATTACTCAGTTTACGCTCGTGTATCACCCGAACATAAAGTTCGTATTATTAAAGCATGGCAAGCTAATGGACGTGTTGTATCTATGACCGGTGACGGTGTCAATGATGCCCCTTCTCTTAAACAAGCTGATATCGGCGTTGGTATGGGAATTACCGGAACAGAAGTATCTAAGGGTGCCTCTGATATGGTACTTGCAGATGATAACTTCCAAACAATTGTTGTGGCAGTTGAAGAAGGACGTAAAGTTTTCTCTAATATTCAAAAAGCGGTTCAATTCTTATTATCAGCCAATCTAGGAGAAGTCATTACGTTATTTATGGCCACCCTATTTGGTTGGGTAATCTTAGAACCTATCCATATTCTATGGATTAACTTAGTCACAGACGTCTTCCCAGCTATTGCTCTAGGAATGGAGCCAGCTGAAGCGAACGTTATGTCGCATAGTCCACGAACAAAAGATGACTCTTTCTTATCTTTCGGTATCGCACCCTCTATCTTGTACCAAGGAATTCTTGAAGCTGCTATCACACTCTTTGTATACTGGTATGCAGCAGAAGGTCCAATGCAAACAAACCTAGTCGGCGACGAACGCCATGTACTTGCAGAAACCATGGCTTTTATCACCTTAGGTTTAATCCAACTTTTCCATTCATATAATGTGAAGTCAACTTTTGGATCATTATTTAGACGGAATCCTTTTGATAACAAATGGCTCAATGGGGCATTCTTGTTATCAGGGTTCATGCTACTAGGAGTTATTTTAATTCCTGGTATCAGCCAATTCTTTGATGTTCATGCCTTAACAGGTAGTCAATGGGGAATTGTAATTGCTGCAGCCTTCTCAATAGTAATCATCGTTGAGATCGTTAAATTCTTATTCCGTGCAACCGGAACTGATGAAAAATATAATCGTGCTGTAGAGTAAGCCTTTCAGAGCTTAATTAGTTACTTTAGAAATAAGTCAAAAAATCCTGCTAAGATGTGTCTTAGCAGGATTTTTTCGATTGTCCATTCTCATTAAAATCAGAAAAATCAATCATAAACTTTTACTTTATTCTCTAATTTGTCCTGATCCTTCAATGGTATATTTATAACTCGTTAAGGCCTCAAGCCCCATTGGGCCACGGGCATGAAGTTTCTGAGTGGAAATACCTATCTCTGCCCCAAAACCAAATACTTCACCATCTGTAAAACGAGTTGATGCATTCACGTAAACAACTGCTGCATCAATATCATTTAGAAAATCTTGGGCAATTTGATAATCAGATGTAATGATCGCTTCAGAATGACCACTCGAATATTTTTCAATATGCTGAATCGCTTCATCATAATTGGCTACCACTTTAATAGCTAATTTTAAATCTAAAAACTCAGTTTCATACTCTTCTTCATGTGCTACCGTTGCAAAAGGTATTAACTTGCGAACCTTTTCATCTCCCACTAACTCAACATTTCCATCATATAAAGCATTACCCAAAGACGACAGATAACGTTCAGCAAACGCTTGGTCAACCAGCAAACTTTCTACTGCATTACACACAGAAGGACGTTGTATTTTAGCATTTAACACAATATCTCTTGCGGTTTCATAATCGGCACTTTCATGAATATAAATGTGCACATTTCCTACACCTGTTTCAATCACTGGTACTGTTGCATTTTTGACTACGTTCTGAATCAGACCTGCCCCTCCACGTGGAATTAAACAATCTACATAATCATTCATCTGCATTAATTGTGTAACTAGCTGGCGATCCGGATTAGTAATCAATTGGACGGATTCTTTTGGAAAGCCTACTTCTTCCAGAGCCATATGAAGAGCCTCAACAATCGCTTCATTAGAAGCTATAGCTTCCTTGCCTCCTCTTAAAAGAACGACATTTCCCGCCTTCAAGCAAAGACCCGTTGCATCTGCTGTAACATTTGGACGAGATTCATAAATGATGCCAATCACACCCAATGGGACTGGACGTTGAGTAATCATTAACCCATTATCATTCTTCCATTGTTTATTTGCTTGCGCTAAAGGATCTTCTAATTGAGCAATTTTCCTTAACCCTTCCGCCATGGCTTTAAGTCGTTTATCATCCAAGGTTAAACGTTCTAGCATGGCTGGGGCCATGCCGTTTTCTCTTGCATTCAAGACATCTTGATAATTTGCTTGCTTAATTTTTTCCGCATTTTCTTCAATTGAATCTGCCATTAAGTTTAAAACTTTTTTCTTTTCTAAAGTAGTTGCCTTACGTAAAAAGCGGGCAGCCTCTTTTGCCTGCTTTCCCATATCAATTAATTTCTCTGAAAATTCTACCGTCATTTGCAGTCCTCCTCTTTTATCCTTTATTCGTAAATAAAGTTCCTATTTTTTCTCCGTTTAAAATATTAAACAATATCGACGGGTCTTCTCCAGATGTAATGACCATCGACCCTTGCTGATTCTCTAATATTATTTTGGCTGCACTTAATTTAGTCGCCATTCCACCCGTTGAGAATTCCGATCCTTTACCTGCTGCCATTTGACTAATTTGATCGGTTATTTCTTCAACTTGATCAATGAGTTTAGCTTGGGGATTTATTTGGGGATTTTCTTCATATAATCCCGCAACATCTGATAGGATAACTAATAAATCAGCTGAAACGATTTTCGCCACAACTGCCGATAGGGTATCATTATCCCCAAATTTTGTTAAATGATTCAATTCATCTACCGCAATGGCGTCATTCTCATTGATGATGGGAACAATCCCTTTAGCCAGTAAAGTGTCAAAGGCGACTCTCACATTTTCTAATGACTGGGGGAAATCCACGACATCCCTTGTAAGCAAAACTTGTCCGACATTCAAGCCATAATATTTGAAAAAACGTGCATAATGCCCCATTAGGATTGTTTGACCGACTGAAGAAGTTGCTTGTTGGTCAGCAATTGTTTGGGGATACTGTTCTTCTTTCAATTCTAACGATCCAACTCCTATCGCTCCCGAAGAAACAATGATAATCTCTTTTCCCGTTTGTTGCAAACTTGCACAGACGTATGCCAAACGATCTATCTTTTGAAAGTTGATACCTTGGCTTGACAAAATCGTATTCGTCCCTAACTTAATCACAATACGCTTAGCATTTTTCAATTTTTCTCGTTTCATACCTATTCCCCAATCTACACATCATTGTTTCTATTATAGGTAAGAAAATGACTAAGGTAAAGAAATAATCTTAAGCAAGAAAAAAACCTCCAACATGCTAAAAAACTAGCTGTATAGAGGTTCTCTCCTGTTACTCCCGTTAATAATCACTAGCTAATCTGAATGGCCTTTGCGACAGCATCTTTAAGGTTATTTTCAATATGAGTCAATTCCGATTCTGCTTCCTTACGTGCCTGTCGAGCATTATTCTGGATAGAAATCGTTTCTTCAATTGTCGCAATTAATTCATCATTAACTTTTTTCAATGTTTCAACATCAATGGTAGACCGTTCCGCTTCTTTAGCTGTTTCAATTGTATTTTGCCTTAAATTTTTAGCATTTCTTTCTAAAAGCTCATTCGTTGTATCAGACACTTGCTTTTGCATTTGAATTACCTGGCTTTGACGATTTAATCCTAAAGCAATGACAACTTGTGATTTCCATAATGGAATCACATTATTAACAGCATCTGTTACTTTATCTACTAACAATTTATCATTGTTCTGAATCAGCTTGATTTGTGGGGCTGTCTGGATAGCCATCGTTTTAGAAGTTTTCAAATCAAATACCCGCTTTTCAAAGCGATTGACAGTATCTTCAAAGTCTTTTACCACTTGCATGGCCATCGTTTCGCCACTTGCTTCCGCTTCTTTAAATAAAGTCGGTAAAACTTCTTCGCGCATTTCTTTAACTTTTTCTTCACCAGCTACAATATATAATTGCAATTCTTGGAAGTACTCCACATTCTTCTCATATAATTTATCAAACGTTCCGATATCCTTCAATAGCATCATACGTGAACTTTCTAACTGTGCTTGGATCTTATCAATTTGCGATTCCATTACATCATACTTAGCGAGGTAACGTTCTACTGATTGGCGCATATTCTTAAAAACAGGTAACTTATCTAGAAAAGATGAACCATTGCCCCCAATTTCAGAAACATTTAAATCTTTTACTTTTACCATTAAATCCGCCATTAAATCTCCGACCGCTCCCACATCTTTTGATCGGACCTCAGAAAGGATTTGATCACTAAATTGAGCGATTCCTTTCTGCGTATTAGAACCATAGAGAGAGAGTAATTGTGTATCTTGCAAATTCAACTGTTCTTTTATTTTATCGACTTTTTGACGATCTTCTTCTGATAGAGTGGCTACCTCTTGCTCCACCATAGCAGCAATTTCCTGTTTATCTGTATTCAGAGTCTCTACACCTGCAAATTCAGTCTGTTTCGCTTGCATCAAACTTTCAAGAGTAATGTTTTTATTTTCTTCAGACATAATATACCTCTTTCTTTTTTTGATTTTAACATCAGACAATCTTTTGATAATTAAGGAGAAACTCCTTCAACCAAATAACTCATCACTTCATAAGGTGGCATTTGCATAATCTGAGTCACTTCACCTGCTAAACCTGGCACCTTAAACTGGTCTTGATTAGCAGATCCTGATACAATTGTGCGATAGCCATGTTCTGTCCAAGCTAAATCTTGAACTTTCTCATCCATTAAAGCATCAATGGCTACTTCTGTTTGATCATTTAAGGCAATAAAAACATGGCTAGACCACACAGTAGGTTCGGGATAGAGGATAAACAAATTATCTTTAACTCGTTCATAGGTGTCTGGTTCTTGAACTGAAAACTCTAACAACTGGCTTTCATAACCTGCCACTAACGGATAAGACCCTACTCCAAGCGTCAAAAATTGATTAAATAAATCTGCTGATGATGTGTTCATATAGCCAATTGATTGATAAATTCTTCTTAAGTCTGGCAGAATTTTTTCTGCCTCTTGCTTGGTCACCATTTTATTTCCATTCATCGCATTAGCTAAAAGTCCTAAAAACATATTTCCTGAATTAGAGGCTGCAGGATCCGTTGTATCCACTAGAATTTCTCCATAATGCCCTTGCAAGCCAATCTCTGCCCAGGTTTTATTCTCTAATATTAATTCTGATAAAGCTTGCATATCCACATAGTGTACCCCGTCTCGTTCGGTCACAAGTCCTGCTTTCATTAGAGCCTCTACTACTGGTTTATAGGAATAAAGGACAATGGGGGTATTAAAAACTATTTCATCTTGACTAGCTTTTTGACCCTCCTCTTTAAATAATTCTAAGGCTAATTGACTTGAGGGGAAAAGGTAATCTTGACTCGAAAGATCTCCTTTAACCATTTCAAAAGATCCTGCTTTCCGATAATCCATCGTTAAATTATATTCATCTTTAAGGTATTCTTGGAACTTCGGATTCTCAAATAAGCCTATTTTTTCCCCACCTAATAAGCCTGTAATATCAACCGGAGCAGGTTTATTCCCTTTAAATAAACTATAAGCAAAGATTCCAGCAATAACTAATAATAAAGCAACGAATCCCCAAAACTTATTTTTCATCGATATATCCTCCCCCCAACTTCAGTGTCTTTTCTAATAATTCTGTTTCTACTTCCAAATCTCGCATACGATCCAAATGGTAACCGTCTCTTTGATTAGCATAAATTTCATTCAAAATATCCAGAGACTCTTCAGTTCGAGCTGTAATTAACGTAAATTTATCTTGAGAAATCTTAGCTTCTTCCATTTCTACATAATTATGAATAATTTTATGCCCGGTCTTGATATAATAATCAAGAAAATGGCGGGACCCCGATATTTCACGAGGGTTCTCTTCTAAATAAGCTAGAATACTCTGACTTGTTTCAGCCAATTCAGCCACTTGATCTTTAACCGCCTTATTTTCTATCAGAGCCACAGAGTCTTTCATTCCCTGAACCTTCTTAACACTTTGATCAAATAACAGCTTAAGTTCTTCACCATTCTCCAGTTGGGCTAATTCTAAATCACCAATTCGTATCACGGGAGTAGCAAGAAGATATACTCCAATAAAAGTTCCAATTGAAATGAGACCCGCAACTAGGATAGGCCACTTTAAAACTAGAAAAGTGAGAATAAAAGCCACCACACCCGCTAAAAATGCATATAAATTTTGCTTAACTGAAGCTGTCATCTAGTTATATCCTTTCACTTGTCTAAAGGCATTGACCAAATCACTGCGACCATCAAAAACTCTTGCATTGGTTAAACTCGCAATCTCTTCCATCTCTTCTTCTCTGGCATCTCCAAACAAAATTGAAAATACTGGAACATCGTGACTAAAATCTTGATAAAAATTATCCAAGTCTTCAAAAGTCAATTCACCATTAGGCTGTCCATCTGTTAATACAACAATAGCGGGAGTATACTGATCTAATTCCGTTCCGTATTCTTCTTCAATTAAATCGTAAGCAGCTTGAATTCCCTCATACATAGCGGTACCTCCTCCAACGTCGAGTTCTTGTACGTCAGAATTCAGCTCAATCATCTCTTGATCGTTCCCTTTTGCCTCCAGTGAAGGCTCTACTTCATCCGCAAAAGGAATCAAAATCGTCTGATCTTTAGAAGTCCCTAATAAAAGATTTTTCTCTGCCTTCTCAGGCAGTAATACTTCTTCAAGAGCTTCCAACATTTGACGATGTCCCTCTCCGCGCATAGAGCCTGAGTAATCTAGGACGTACACCGTTAAAGCTGGCTTTTTAAATTGTGTTTGATATAGCCCTAATGCTTCTTTAATCACATCAGAACTTGGCCATCTAATAGGTGAAATAACTTGATCAACGTTAATCCCCCATTCCGGCTTAAAACTCTCTTTATTATCATTCGTTACGGTCCCATATCGTGACCTTTTGCCGGTGGCTTCTATTTCTTTCTGGGCTGCATCACTCAGAAGGTATTCTTGAAACGCAAGGAAAGTCTCCTCTTTTTTCTGATCATCATGATCGACATAAGCTAATGGAGAATCCGAAATGGCTAAACCATCTACCGGATAAACAGTGTAAAGCGTCTCTCGCCCCTGGGCTTCTAACTCCTTATTGGTTTGAATAATCAATGTTTCATAATTTACCATCGCATCATAATCACTCGTTAAGAAGAGATCGACCAGCCAATTTGAAGAACCTGACGATCGATTGACCCCAGCTAATAATTGTTGAATTTGCTCTCCCGTTTCCGGTTTTTGCAATTCTTCCATTGTTAAGCCACCTTCACTTCCTGCTATCGCAGTTAAAAAACCAAGGTAAGCTGAGGCGCCTGAATTGGACTGCGTCGCAGAAGTCATCGCAAATTCTAATTGATCCTTCTTAATCGCTTCGATAATATCTTCTGTATGCACTTCTTCTCCAACAAAACCAAGTTCTTCTGCCAAAGATTGTTTAATTCCAAAAACCACGGGTGATATTGAAGTTGTTTGACTGTGCTTCAGTAGTCGATGGTCATCTCCTAGCGTTAGCCAAATCGAGGAAGCTGGCCATACAGCATCATATTCCATTTCACCAGATTGAAGCTGACGCATAATATCGAGTGAGCCTAAGTAGTCAATCGTAATATTAACCTTGTTATCCTGTGCATATTTTTCAATAATCGGTTCTAATTCTTTATTCTCAGATCCTGCTACAATTCTTAACACATCACCTGAAAAATCTGTGACCGCAAAATCACTTTCTTTTACCTTCTCCTCATCTTCCCTATCACAAGCTGATAAAGCAAAAAAGGCAATTCCAACCATCAGTATCATTTTTAAACACAGTGACCCAAAACGGCGAAACGAAAACTCACTTTCCATGCATCATCTCTCCCTCATTATTCACTTGTTATTACGACTTAATTATACCATTTTTTAAATAGGGAACGCCTTAAAAAAATATATATATTTAAAATTCAGCCTTTAGTCTAAGAGGTCAAACGATTCACTTAATCATTTTTTTCCATCGGATACAGGCGCTTAGCCATATAATCTCTTAATTCAAGATTAAATACACGACGCTTTTTAATAATAGAAGGTTCTTTTGAAAACTCCCTTTCAAAATAATCATAATAAGTCCCTGGTGTTTGTACCCCAACAAGAGGAAATCTATCTGTCCCAGTTGACCTCAGTATTTCATCAGAAAACAGCACACAGTTCGTCCAAAAAACGAAATAAGTGCGATACTGCCCTTCTTTAAATT
This sequence comes from Facklamia lactis, assembly GCF_015863205.1. Taxonomy (GTDB): domain Bacteria; phylum Bacillota; class Bacilli; order Lactobacillales; family Aerococcaceae; genus Facklamia; species Facklamia lactis. The sequence continues at coordinate 467,450 of NZ_JACBXQ010000002.1, forward strand.
TATAAAATTTAGCATGGGTATTCCTCATTAAATTACCAGCATAAGCATTCAATAATCTTTTGGACTGAGGAACCCAAGCGGTTAATTGCCTCCTTATCTCTGTCAATTTCCGTTCAAGAGACTGACGTTGGTAATCATTTAATTCAATTTCATATTCCACAATGGTTGTCCCATGCTGAACCGAAAAATCTAAATATTCTTGATGATCTAATAGTACCAGGACTCCATCACCTACTGCATCAAACAAACGCCTTGAATCAACATCATGGTTACCATAAGAATAAACCGTTCCATCGTAAGTGACATTCATATGTCCAATAATATCGATTTCTTTCTCTCCCACATGAATTTGAACCAATAGAGATTTTCCTTCTGTTTCATCTGCATCATCACATTTATTTCCTTGAAGCAATGGATCTTCAATCATTTGCTCATCAAATTTATCTGTTTCACCTGCAATTAAGCGATTAATTCTTTGAATGAGACTTTGAGGAAGAAAAGCAGAGAAAATCGCTGGCAATGGAATTCGAATCGTTCTTCTCAATTCATTTTCTCTATCTGGATCAATTATTACCGCGCGTCCATCATGAATATATGTCATTCCTACTAAAATCGTATAAATTCCAATTCGAATGATGGCATTCTCTCCCTGGTCATTTGCGATCAAACTTCCTAGCCCCATCACCAAATGAACCATCGCAAAAATAAACCGATGGTATCGCTCTGGAGCTTGATCACTCCGCATTAAATAAAAAGAAATAAAATTAATTAAAGCCATTAACAATTGATAGAAACCAACGATTCTCACTAACCAAAGAGCACTATTATCACGAAGAATAAAGACAAGTGCTGCAATCCAGAATAATGCCACTGCAACAAAAAATTGAAAAGTACGGTCTCGTGATGAAGAACTATATTTCTGACCTTTTAATATTTCCCAAACTCTCACACAAGCTGAAAAAGCAATGTACACAGAAAACAATTCCATCATCAATTCTATCATGGCAAACTTCAGAACTATCAGAGCGATCCCAACTATCATAAAGACCAGACCCAAGAAGATATATAACCAATGTCGCTTCGCTTCACTTGTCTGCACTTCCTTTAACTCCTTATTCCTATATTTACTATCCTTAGTGTACCATAGGCTCATTTTGTTAAACGCTTCCAATGAAACGAATTAATAAAAAGATTTTGATCATATCTCAACTATGCTATAATTGTCCCAAACTTTAGCTAATGAGAAAAGGTGGACTCCCCTATGATAAAAAACAACTATATGAACCGTGTTTATCAAGAACTTCAGACAAAATTTGGTCATCAAACAGAGTATCTCCAAGCTATTCAAGAATTTTTCTCGGCGATTGAACCGATTGTCGATTCTCATCCCGAATACGAAAGTAAGGCAATCTTAGAAAGACTCGTCACACCAGAAAGGATTATCTCTTTCCGCGTTCCTTGGCTAGATGATAATGGTCAAGTTCATATCAATCATGGCTTTCGTGTCCAACACTCTTCCTTATTAGGTCCTTATAAAGGAGGTTTACGATTTGATCCTTCTGTAAATGAAAGTGTCTTAAAATTTCTCGCTTTTGAACAAACTTTCAAAAACTCACTCACGAATCTTCCTATTGGTGGAGGAAAGGGTGGAGCAGATTTTAATCCACGGGGAAAATCTGACAATGAAATCATGCGCTTTTGTCAATCTTTTATGACTGAATTAAGTAAATATATTAGCGAGAAACAAGATGTTCCCGCTGGAGACATTGGGGTTGGTCATCGTGAAATTGGCTATATGTTAGGACAGTACAAACGACTAAAGGGCGTTGAACTGGGACCGTTAACGGGAAAACCAGTTTCCGCCAATGGATCACTTGCCAGAACGGAAGCAACGGGATACGGGGTGGTCTATTTCGCTAATGAAGTTTTAAAAGAAGATCAGGAGACCCTAAAAGGGAAAAAAATAATCATATCAGGAGCCGGAAATGTCGCTTTCTATGCAGCTCAAAAAGCTCAACAATTAGGCGGCCAAGTTATTGCAATGTCTAACATTACAGGCTCTATCTATGATTCTGAAGGAATTGATCTTAAAATAATTGCTGAAATTAATGCAACAAATGAACAGAATTTTGCCAATTATGTGATTAAATACCCTCACGCTATATTCTCAAAAGAATCCGTTTGGAGTCGTTCCATCAAAGCGGACATTGCCCTTCCTTGTGCCACTCAAAATGAAATCAATGGTGAACAAGCACAAAATATTATTCAAAACGGCATTCGCTATCTGATTGAAGGCGCCAACATGCCTTCAAATACCGACGCAACGGCTATCTACAATCAAACCAATGACTTTACTTGGGCACCAGGTAAAGCAGCTAACGCCGGTGGAGTGGCTGTCTCTGCCTTAGAAATGACCCAAAACGCCATGCGACTAAAATGGTCTTTTGAAGAAGTAGACCAAGAATTAGAGAAAATAATGAATAAGATCTTCCTCCAATGCAAAGCCGCTTGTCAAACCTATCACCTAGGAAATAACTATGCTGCTGGGGCTGATATTTACGCCTTTAAAAATATTGTAGAATTAATGAATATACACGGCATCATCTAAAAAAAGAACCCGGACCAGGAAAAATTCATGGTTCGGGTTCTTTCTTATAATTTTGACAGTTCATGCCAATCATTGCGCCAATAAATAATAAAGCCCCATACGACAATTAACAAATTAGAGATCAACATCGAAATCCAAATTCCCGTTGACCCTAAATTTGAGAAATATCTTAAAGCTAAGACAATAGGTACTCTAATTAACCACAAACGACCAATCGTCATAAACATCGAATATTTAGTTTGGCCGCATCCTTGGAAATAACCATTAAGCGCCGCATATAGGCCCATAAAAAAAATAATAAAAGCTGTATAAGTCAGATATTCATTCGCTTGTTGCCAGAGATCTAAGTCAGACCCTTCTTTAATAAATAGGCTTAAGATGGGTTGCTTAAAGAAAATCATTACTAAAGAGGCCATAATAGACATTACCAAGATCAACTGAATCGATCGTTTAAAAATCATGGCCGCTCGGTCATAATTTTTCGCTCCCATATTCTGACCAATTAAAGCTGTTAAGGCCATACCGATTCCCATTTGGGGCTGCATCACAATATCAGAAAGTCTATTCACCATCGAGAAAGCTGCTAAAGTATTCGTCCCATATGAAGTAATTAAAGAATTCATAACCGTAAAACCTAGCGAAGATCCTCCGTAACCTAGTGAAGATGGTAATGCTAGACGTAAAATGTCTTGACAGGTTTGCCAATCAAAACGAATTTCTCGAAGCCGTGTCCGAATGTCTGATTGCTGATTAACCATCCAGACTGCTAATAGATATAGAACTACTTTAGAAATCACAGTAGCCCAAGCTGCCCCTGCAATTCCCCACCCCAAGCCATTTAAATTCAGTAGCGGTAACTCTTTGTATATAAAGAAAGGATCGAGAATAATATTAACAAGCATGGAACAGGCGGAAATCATTGTCATCACCTTAGTTTTGCCCTGCGAATTTAGGATCGCTTGATAAGTAAAAAAAGCAAAATCAAAAACTAATCCAATAAAATTGATCTTTAAATAAAGATTAGCTTTTGCTAAAAATTGACCTTCTCCCCCCATCCAGGTCAGCAGAATAGGACTCGTCACAAATCCAAGCAAAGATAGAAATATTCCAATCAAGAATGTTAAAAGTAGGCTGTTATCTGCATATGTTTGCAACTTATCGCCTTGCTTAGAGCCCAAATAATGAGCCAACAAAGCAGTCGATGCTACACCGATTCCCATTCCGATCGAAATAAACAAAAAATTCAAAGGCCAAGTAAAAGAGGAAGCCGCAAAATCTTCAGGAGACAATTGAGCTAAATACAAACCATCCGCTACGGTATATAAACTCCTTACTAAATTATTAAGCATTAGAGGTGCCGATATCGTTAATATTACAGGCATGATCGGTCCTCTTATCATAAAATCCTTCTTATTATCAACAACTGCCAATATTTCCACTCATTTCTAATATAGAATCATCACTAAAATTGTGAGGTCAATTAGCATTGCTAATTGACCTCCTATCTATTCTAAACTCTTGCTATTCCTTCTTCCACTGCACATGCCGATACAGCTTCTGCCACAGCATCCGCTACTCGATGATCGAGAGCAGACACTACAATATGGTCAGGCTTTAAATCTTCCTCGCTAATTAGAGAAGCAATCGCATAAGCCGCCTTCTCCTTCATTAAATCGGTTATTTCAATCGCTCTAACCGATAAAGCACCTTTAAAGATACCAGGAAATGCTAGCACATTGTTAATTTGATTAGGATAATCCGACCGGCCAGTTCCAACGATCTTAGCACCTGCTTCAATCGCGTCTTCTGGCATTATTTCTGGAACAGGATTAGCCATGGCGAAAACAATCCCCTCATTCATTGAAGCAACCATTTCCTTACTCACACAATTAGGAGCCGAAACTCCTAATAAGACATCCGCACCTTTTAAAGCATCTGCTAGGCTACCCGTTAATTTATTTGGATTAGTCAGCTTAGCCATTTCATATTTAGTAGATTCAAGGCTTCGATCATTATCACACAAAATTCCTTGGCGATCCACCATAATAATTTCACCAAAATTCATTTGCATTAATAATTTAGCAATTGCCATTCCAGCCGCTCCAGCTCCATTAATGACAATTTTTAATTTCCCCATTTCTTTACCCGTTAGTTTTATTGCATTAATTAAAGCTGCTGCTGTCACAATTGCGGTCCCGTGTTGGTCATCATGGAAGATAGGAATATCACACTTTTCTTTTAATTTGGCCTCTATTTCAAAGCAAGCAGGTGCTCCGATATCCTCAAGATTAATCCCACCAAAACTTTTAGAAATTAGGGCGATAGTTTCTACGATCTCATCAATATCTTTACTATCTACACAAATCGGAAAGGCATCCACATCAGCAAAACGTTTAAACAGAGCACACTTACCTTCCATCACAGGCATGGCCGCTGCCGGTCCAATATCTCCCAAACCTAAAACAGCAGTTCCATTTGTTACTACTGCGACTAAATTAGATCGACGAGTTAGTTTAAAAGACTCTTCATAATTTGCTGCTATTGCGCGACAAGGCTCTGCCACGCCTGGCGAATAAGCCAAGGATAGATCCTCACTCGTTTCAATATTTGTTCTACTCACTACTTCAATTTTGCCATTCAATTCATAGTGCATTTGTAATGATTTTTCAAAAATATCCATTTCATTTCCCCTCTTCTTTATACCATTGTATACGGATCTACAAGCTGAGTAAATTCTTCTTCTGTTAAAAAACCTAAATCTAAGCAAGCTTCTTTGAGACTTGTATTTTCTTGATGAGCCTTTTTAGCGATCTGTGCTGCCTTTTCATAACCGATTTGAGGTGTCAATTTGGTTACTAACATTAAAGACTGGTCAACAAATTCGTGCATTCGCTCTTCATTGATTCTAATGCCAACTAAACACTTTTCATCGAAAGAACGAAGCGCATCACTTAATAGACGAACTGACTGGATGAAATTATTAACTATTAGAGGCATATAAACATTTAATTGGAAATTGCCTTGTGAATTCGCCATTCCGATTGCTGTATCATTTGCCATGACTTGAACGGCCACCATGGTAAGTGCTTCACATTGCGTTGGATTAACTTTACCAGGCATAATCGACGATCCCGGTTCATTCGCAGGCAAATTAATTTCCCCAATACCACAACGTGGACCACTTGCTAACCATCTGACATCATTAGCTATTTTCATCGCATCACTCGCTAAAGCCTTAAGTGCTCCATGAACCCAAACAATTTCATCCTTACTGGATAAAGAATGAAATTTATTAGATGAAGAAGCAAATGGATAAGTCGTTAAATCGGCTAGTTCTTTTGCAACTCTATCCGAGTATCCTTCCGGCGCATTGAGACCTGTTCCAACGGCAGTTCCTCCTAATGCTAAAGCATACATTGACTTTATACTCTCCGTAATCATCAGACGATCTTGAATTATACTGGCCAACCAACCACTCACTTCTTGTCCAAAAGTGATAGGAGTGGCATCCTGTAAATGAGTTCGACCCGTTTTAATTGCTTCGCTGTAACGATTCGAAAGCTCATCCAAAGTATCAATCAGTTGATCTAAGACCGGTAACAATTCATGGTACACTATCTGCACACCTGCAATATAGATAGCAGAAGGAAAGACATCATTAGAAGATTGTGACTTATTAACATGGTCATTTGGATGAACGAGGGTCTTATCCGCTATTTCATTCGCACGATTAGCCACAACTTCGTTGACATTCATATTACTTTGAGTTCCACTACCTGTTTGCCAAACTGACAAAGGAAAATGTTCATCATGTTGACCATCGATTATTTCATCACATACTTTTTGAATAAGTTCTGAACGTTCCTGATCGAGTACCCCCAATTCAGCATTTGTCTTGGCGGCTGCTTTTTTTATTAATGCGATCGCTCTTATTACTTCTAGCGGCATTAATTCCTGACCAATTTTAAAATTTTGATAGGATCTTTGAGTCACAGCCCCCCAATATCGATCAGCAGGCACTTGAATTTCTCCTAGGGAATCATGCTCTATTCTCACTTCCACTGTCTTCCTCCTCCACAGATTATAACTTTTAACTTATAAGTCTATTATACTGACTTTTATTTTGATTGGAACCCTTTTCACTATATTATCATTTTTCTTCTCGTATCATTTCCAAAAAAGCCTGACTGGCTTTACTTTGATAACGGTCTTTCTTCCAATATATATTAACCTCTCGAGTCACATGTTCTCCTTCTAAACGATAGAAAACTAACTCTTCATTGTATGGAACATTCACTAGTAGAGTGTCTCCAATGAAACAAATTGCCATTCCTGAAAGAGCAATATTATAAGCAGTTAGTTGCTGCTCAACGGTATAAGCAACATTCGGTTGGAAAGACTGCTGCTGACAAATATAACGTGCCCTTACACCTGTATCGTTTGTTTCATGTAGAAGAACAAAAGGCAAATCAGTAAAATCTTTTAACTTTACAGGTTCCACCTCAGTCACAGCTTCTTTTATTTTATCCTTTACATTGACCTGAACTTGAAAGGAGTCAAGGACTTCATTCACCTCGAAACTCTTCGGCACAGCCAACATTAACGATTCTGTTGTATAATTTTGACGATCAAAAATCACTTCATCCAAATAGGTATTATCTAACATTAAATCAATTTCACCTTCGTGTAAAAGAGAAATCAACTTATTGGTCGTCGCTTCTAATAATTCCAATTGAATTGCTGGATACTTTTCTGAATACTTAGCCATCAGTTTAGGCAAGATCATTGAAGCAAATAAACTAGTACCTCCTACAATTATTTTTCCATATTGTAAATTATCATATTGGAATAAAAAATGTTTAAAATCTAGTTCAATTCGCTCTATCTCTCGAACATTTCGAATATATTCCTCACCAAATTCAGTCACTCTTAATGGTATAGTCGATCGATCAAAGATATCATGCCCCAATCTCTTCTCTATCCGTTTGATATTAGCACTCAGAGAAGGCTGAGAAATATATAATTTAGCAGCAGCTTTAGAAAAGCTTTGCTCTTGGTACACTGCCATCACATATTCCATTCCTTGAAACAAAAAAATCGCTCCTTCTTATAGCTTTTGTATTATAACTATTATAAACAAAATTGTATTGGTAATAAAGCCCTTTCATTTCTATACTAAATTTATCAATCGACTCATCTTACAAAATGGAGGCATATATATGGAGATTATTAGCGATCACCGCATCGAGAGCGATTCAATCGGAAGCCATCAAGTCCCAATCGAAGCCTATTATGGTGTCCAATCACTCCGTGCTCAGGAAAATTTTAATATCACAGGGAACAAACTTCACCCTACCTTTATTCAAAGTTTAGCTTATATAAAAAAGGCTGCAGCTGTTACGAATGGAGCTATAAATCGTTTAGACCCCAAGAAGTCACAAGCTATTATTGAGGCATGTGATGAAATCATTGACGGAGAACTTCTTAATGAATTTATTGTTGACCCTATCCAGGGCGGAGCAGGCACCTCAATGAATATGAATGCTAATGAAGTCATCGCAAACCGTGCCAATACCCTATTACAAGGAGATAAAGGAGATTACAATCTCGTTCATCCTAATGACCACGTAAATTACGGTCAATCCACCAATGACGTCATCCCAACAGCCGGTAAAATCACTGCTTATCAATTATGTGTAGGACTCCAAAAAGAAATGGTTCGATTGCAAGAAACGCTTGAAAAAAAAGCAGAAGAATTTGACCATATTCTAAAAATGGGACGGACACAAATGCAAGATGCGATCCCCATCCGCTTAGGCCAAGAATTTAAAGCGTATGCCGTGGCAGTAGAACGTAATTGCCAACGATTAGACTATGTTATCCAAGAGATTTTGACCATTAACATGGGGGCAACAGCTATTGGAACAGGATTAAATGCCGATTCCCAATATGTTCAACAAATTGTTCCAGAATTAGCCTCCATCACTGGGATTCCTTTGGTTCAAGCTCAAGACCTTATAGACGGTACACAACATATCGATTCTTTCAGTATGATTTCTGGTGTTCTAAGAACATTCGCCTTAACTTTATCCAAAATGGCCAATGACTTACGCTTGATCTCCTCAGGTCCTAAAACTGGCTTCAACGAAATCAATTTACCAAAAAAACAAAATGGCTCTTCTATTATGCCTGGTAAAGTAAACCCTGTTATTCCTGAAGTTATTAATCAAATTGCTTTTAAAGTGGCGGGAAATGATACAACCATCGCAATGGCAGTTGAAGCAGGTCAATTAGAACTCAATGCTTTTGAGCCCGTTATTTTCTATGCTTTATTCGAATCCATATCAATATTAGAGAATGGTATTAAAACTTTTGTTGATAATTGTCTGATAGATATCACAGCCAATGAAGATCGTTGTAAAGAACTACTTGAGAGTAGTGTGGGGATTATAACTGCTTTAGTTCCTCATATTGGTTACCAGAAGGGAAGCGAAATTGCTAATGAAGCGCTCTTTACTGGTCAATCAGTTAGAGAAATCATTCTCAAAGAAGATCTACTGTCTGAAGAAGAGTTAGAACGTATTCTTTCTCCAGATCAAATGACAAGTCCAGGTATTTGTCAACGATAATTTGCTCTCCTATAATAAAAAAGATTCCGATCAAAAAATTTTGATCGGAATCTTTTTTTATCTTTCTATCATTTGAATGCTCCTACTAAAGATTTATAAAGCCCACTCTAATCATCTTAGTTGAAATTTATTGCTTTATGTAATAAAAATAACCTCAATATATATCAAAATTCATACGTTTCGCAATTTATTTTCGGAGGTTTTATAATGAACTTGTAACTAAAAAAACTAATGAAAGAAGGAATGATATTTATGGTACAACGTTACGTTTATGGAGTTTATCCAACATTCGCAGAAGCAGAAGCTCAAGCAGACGCAATTGTTAATGCAGGTGTTCCTAGTTCAGCAGTTTCACTAGTTTCAAATGATTCAAGCCACACTTCAAGATTCGATAGCATTCATGCAATTGAAGTTGAAGATAACCGTAATTGGTTCGAAAAATTATTTGGCCTAGGAGAAGATCCAGATTATCATGGTGATACAGTTGATTTTTCAGAATATGAAACATCATTACGTGATGGCCAAGTATTAGTTGTCGTAGATCGTGATTATGAAGGTCAATTATTAGATTTAAACGGTCGCAATGTTAATTATAACGATGTTGAAAGAAATGATTACACTGCCACTGGAGCAACTTATAATAATGAAAGAGAAGACTTAGATTTACGTGACCGCAACTTTGACGATACAGAAAATATTCGTTTACACGAAGAACGTATTAATATTGATAAGCAGCGTCGTGATGCTGGAGAAGTAGAGATCACTAAAGAAGTAATCAGTGAAACTCAAACCGTTGAAGTTCCAGTAGAACGCGAAGAAATCCATATCAAACATAAGACACCAACTGATGAAACAGCAGATGCAGATGCCTTTACTGAAGAAGAAATTGTAGTTCCAATTTCAGAAGAAGAAGTGACTGTCTCTAAAGATACAGTGGTAACAGATGAAGTGGAAGTATCTAAAACAGCTCACACTGATTATGAAACTGTTTCAGAAGAAACTCGTCGTGAAGAATTAGAAATTCATGATCAAGGTGACCTCACTAAAGAACGTTTAACTGATGAAGATCTCCTTGATGAAAATGATTTAGATCGCAGATAATTTTTAAATAAGACTACCCCTTAATAAACGGTTATGGAATCCTCCATAACCGTTTTATTTTTTGTTGTGAGCCAAGATTGAAAACGTTATACTAGAAGTGACATCTGGTAGGAGGAATGCTAAATGAAACGAATATTACTCATCAACACGGGTGGAACCATTGCAATGTCCGAAGATCAAACAACCGGGAAGGTTTCTCCCTCATCTGAAAATCCTATCCATCTTCAAGGATCTGTTTTTAGTAAATTTGCAGATCTAACGGTTATCGATCTTTTCCATTTGCCTTCACCTCACATGACTGAGCAAAAAATGCTCGAACTATCTCAATATATTTCAAAGCAAGCTAATTTATTTGATGGCATTGTCATTACCCATGGTACGGATACACTTGAAGAAACAGCTTATTTTCTAGAGCTCACCCTTCACCTCGATATCCCTATTGTCATTACAGGAGCGATGCGATCTAGCAATGAAATTGGATCTGATGGTCTTGCCAATCTTCGAAGTTCTATTTTTGTAGCAATAGAACCTCATTCTAGAAACAAAGGGGTGCTGGTCGTTATGAATGAGGAAATTCACACTGCGACTTACGTAACGAAAACTCACACGACCAATCTAGCTACCTTTCAAACTCCCACCTTCGGTCCGATCGGTTTAATTTCTAAAAATCAAGTCCATTATTTTCAGCATTTGATTCGCAATGAATCTTATACTTTAACTCAAATTAACAAAAAAGTCGCTTTACTGAAGACTTATGCTGGAATGGGAAGTGAACTTTTTGAAGCGATCACCCAAGCTGACTACAACGGATTAGTGATTGAAGGACTTGGAGCCGGTAATATACCACCTGCGACATTGCCCGCCATTAAACGCCTCCTTGATAAGAAGATTCCTATCGTAATGGTCTCTAGAGCCTTTAACGGGGTGACTGAAGATGTCTATGATTATCTCGGTGGAGGAAAACAGCTTCGTCAGGCAGGAATCATTTTTGCCCAGGGACTAAGTGGCGTAAAGGCTAGATTAAAATTAATGGTCTTATTAAACTCGGATCATAAAATTGATGTTGAAGAAGCTTTTAATCTATAAAAAAAGTGGGACGAGTGCTAAAGCCCCCGCCCCGCTCTTTATTTTCACTATCTTTTAAGCTCTAAAATATAAAGTTGATCTGTCGATCGATCACTTTCCCGATAACCTAATTGATAATAATCACTTACAACCTGTGCTTCTTTAGAAGAATAATGCTGTAACATAGATCTAGGTACGACTACTAGATCTATTTCAGGATCAACCCTACCCTCATTATGATAAAAGGCATCATATAGATAATAAATATCCGATAAGTGTGGGGTATAAAAAGAATAGGCTAAGACTTTAGCATCTCTAGGAATTTCTTTCAACTCTTTAGCAAGTTGCTGAAAATCTTCCTTCTCCTTCAAATAAAGTTGTATCGTATCTACTTTTCGTGGTAAAAATGTTACTAAAACAAGTGAAGAACATAATACCGCAGAACTTAATAATGGTCTCAACAGCTTTTTGTGAAGGATAAATTTATTCTTCGACACAAATGATCCATTCTCTTTTAATGAGACTAATGCCATAAATATTAATAAGACCGACGATCCATAATTATATTGCTTAGCAAAATCAACTTGATATAAGTAATCACTCAATAAATTAATTACAAGTAACGGTAACATCAATAAGTATGTCTCCCAATTTCTTTGTATCAAAGGCAAAAATCCTAAACACGCTAAGATAAGCACCAGATAAGATAGCTTTCTTTGAATAAAAATGCTACTTAATACAAAGGTCGGATTGGTAATTGCATTAACCACAACCTCTCTTAAACTGTCCTGACCGGGCAACATAAAATTAGTAAACCTTGTGGTCATAGCTCCATCACCATAGTTTTGTAACCAATATAGACAAAGTGAAAAATAAATAAGGGGTAATATTAACTGACTAATCAAATAGAATCGATAATGCTGTCGGAACACCCCATAACGGTCTTGAAGCGTAAAATATAAAAAGATACTGACTAGATAAATGATAGCATCTTCTTTGATCATTAAGGTTAAAATAGTAAAAATTAAGCCCTTCCACCTCCAACCTTTTAGATTCGAGTAAATCACCCACAAAATTAAAGGGGCTAAAAAACAATTCTCATGAAAATCATAAAAATGACTGGTTGTTAAGGTTGGAAGTACTATATATAAAAGCAAACATAATCTATTAATCAATCTCGAAAAATCAAACTCTTTTAGAATCAAGGCCAAGGGAAGAATGCCTGACATTGTAATAAGGACTTGCAATATTTCTAAATTCTCAGGACTTGGCCATAGTTTATAAAAAGGCAGAATCGTATATAAAATAGGTGAAACATGAACTGCAAAATGAGACAAGACTTTATCCCTTTCAAGCGTTGTCACAGGCCCAAGTCCCTTCGCCATATTCGCAAAGGCTTGAGTAAAAATACCCATATCAAAATTAGGAGCTGAGAAACTGCCAGCTCTGGCATACATTGCTATGCAAAGAAAAACCACATACAGAAGGCCAAAAAGAAATAATGCATGACTTAATATTTGTAACGATTTTTTCGTACCAATTTTGGTGATAAGCTTTGTTTTATCGCCAAGGAACACTATGATAAAGGCCAATATAAAACTTAAAACAATTATGATGCCATATTGAATATCCTGTTCCGCAATGTCTAGCTTAAACTTTTCATTTAAATAGAATTGCTGATTGAGCACCAGCCATATTATTTTAAGGAAAGCAACCAAAACTGTTAAAAGCGAACTATAAAATAACCTACTCTTATTCAAATAAAGATAACTAACCAAGCTGCATAAAAAAATTAAAAAACCTAAACAAATTAAAATAGATTTAGAAATTAAAATCACTAAGATAAAATAAGATAATAATAAACAATGAAAAATAAAAGATGGAGGGGCTCCGATCGATAAGATCTTATCTAGCAAAGCAAATAAACAAGCCCATGTCAAAACGGCTATGAATAAGAAACTTAACGAAAAAAAATTATTTAATTCTGTAAAATTCAAAACATATGGCTTTAACATTAATAAGCTAATCGCAACCATTAGATATCCATTTAAAACATACAAAATAACTTTACTTTTCAATATTGATTGTATTAAATTACTCAAAACATTCCCTCACTCATTCTATACGGTCTGTATTATCCTTTGTTAAACAAAGAGATTTATTAAAGTCACAGAATTATTATATGTAATTTGGTAAAAAAAATACAATATCTTCCATCAAAAACAAAACCACATAACATCGTCAATCGCTGACAACATCATGTGGCATTCGTTAACTAGTGTTTTTTATTAAATCATCAACTGACTTCTCTTATTATAAAACTCTTGATAAGCCATGTAACAAGCAATAAAAGAAGAAATAGCCGTCACTGAAATGAGCATAAACATTACAATAATTTGATAACGAATCGCTTGAACCGGATCAATTCCTGCAAAAATCAAACCAGACATCATACCTGGTAAGCTAACCAAGCCAACCGTTTTGGTTCGATCAACAGATGGCGCCATTCCAGTCTTAATACTCTCTCTTACAATTGACATTGAGGCTTGTTTTTTGTCAGCACCTAGTGCTAATTTCTCTAAAACTTGCTGTCTTTGATCAGTAAATTTTGAATTTAATGACCGATAGACTACCCCAATTGCAGTCATCGCATTACTTGCAATCATCCCTGTAATGGGCACAATTTGTGAAGGTGTCCATTCAATCACACCCGAAAACACTAATATCACCAAAGACAAGGCTGTCCCAATTCCAATAGATAATAATGATATTTTAAATGAATTATTAATCCCTTCACTTCGAGTATGGGCATTATAAGAAGCATTGAAAATAATAAAAAGAACCATAACAAGGGTTAGAATGGTATTGTCAACTCTAAGGACATAAGCTAAAACATAACCAATTAGGAACAATTGAATAACAGCTCTAACACCTGCTATCAAAATGTCATTCCCTAATCCCAGCTTTTCCTTATAATCAATCAGCAAAGCCACTATTAGCAAGATCGATGATAAGAATAAGGAAAGATTACTAATCTCTAAACTATTCGTCACTTTCTTCAACCACCTTCCCAGCTTCAATCTTAATTAAACGTGAGGCCTCTTCCATATCTTTTTGATTATGCGTAACTGCTAGCACTGTGATACCATTTTCGACTATTAACTTATCAATCAATTGATTAATCACATCTCGATTCGCTTGATCGAGCGAGCTGGTTACTTCATCTAAGAGAATAACTTTAGGCTGATACATTAAGTTTCTCACTAAAGCGATTCTCTGCTTTTCTCCCCCCGAAAGGTCATTAACGGACTTTTCTAAATAGGAACGAGAAAGCCCTACTTCTTCTAATAAGAACTCTGCTCTCGTCATGTCTAATTCTTCCCCTCGAATCTGAGCAGGGAACGACAAATTATCTTCTACTCTTTGATCAAATAGGGCCGCATTTTGAAAAAAATAAGAAACCTCTTTCCGATAATCATAAGGATTTATATTTTCAATATCGTTTCCTTGATAATATATTTTCCCTTGACTAGGTGAAATGACCGATCCAATCAATTTTAATAAAGTACTTTTCCCACTTCCAGATGGTCCTGAAAAAAGCACTTTTTCCCCTTCTTTTATTTGTAAGGAAATATCTTCTAGGATATGTTTTCCATCAGCAAAAAAGCTGACATTTTCTAATTTTAAAATGGCGTCTTTCACACCTTTCCCCCCCACTTTTTTTCTTTTACCCACTCTAATTATATTGATTTTAAATAAGCTTGCAAAGTTTCTGCTTATAAATAAACTTGACACTCCGTTAAAGAAGTTTATAATTTAAACCGACAGCTTGTCGGTATCCAAATAAATTGAAAGAAGGCTAGTAAATGAAGACTTTAAATAAGCAAAAACCGTTTTATTTGTTTCTAATTTTATGGATAGGTGCATTGATCAATACGATTGGAAGTGGTCTCACTACATTTGTTCTAACAGTCTCTATCTATCAAGAGACCCACTCAACTTTTCTAATGAGTCTAGTAGCCATTATCGGCTTGTTCCCCCGAATAATTTGTTCTCCTTTAGCAGGCGCATTAGTTGATCAGTACGATCGACGTCTTTTATTAATTTTGGGTGATGGTTTTTCAGGTCTTGGTGTCATTCTCATCTATTTCCAACTCAAAAGTCACTCCCCCGTAAGCCAGCATCTATTCTTAGTACTTTTAGGTTTAACGATCTCCGCTATTTTTTCCTCAATGACAGTCCCAGCTTTGAAAGCTTCTATTTCTGATATTTTGACTCAAGATCAATACGCACAAGCTGCAAGTATGTTACAAATTAATGATTCCGCGACCTATCTGATCTCGCCTATTCTCGCCAGTTTTTTATTAAGGTATATGCCTCTCACTCAAATTTTATTGATTGACTGTTTAACTATCATTGTGACTTTAATTTGTACTTATTTAGTAAAAGTCTCTATCCGTAGCCATCATACGATAGAAACACATAGCATCAATACTTGGTTCTATTTAAAAGAAGGGAATCGCTATCTAAAGAACCATCCTAATGTCCTACTTCTCATTGTCTACCTCAGTTTAATCACATTTTTTATTGGTTTTATTCAAGTTTTAATCACTCCCGTCTTGATTGATATGGCTGGCCCACAAGTATATGGAACCGTTCTTACTATTGCTGCAAGTGGAATGTTAGTTTTTGGAATATATATCAGTATACGTCCTATTCAAAAACATTATCTCAAGATCGTTTTTATTTCGCTCATTTTTGCTGGACCAATGATTATGTTGATAGGTATGATTAACCATATCGTGATTATCACTTGTTTTGCCTTCTTGTTGTTCGGATCGCTCGTTTTTACTAATGTGTCACTCGACTACCTAATTAGGGTCAATGTTTCCAATGAGTATTTAGGTCGAGTTTTAGGTTGGGCGTTCAATATTTCGCAATTTGCTTATTTATTATCATACATATCAGCAGGTTTATTAGCCGACCATTATTTTAACCCCTTATTAGTAAATAATGGCCCTTTAGCCTCTTCTATAGGAAAAATATTTGGAACGGGACCTAGCAGAGGAACGGCATTATTAATCAGTTTAGCTGGCATTCTTTTAATCTTAGCTACTATTATAGGCACTCAGAATAAAAGACTCACTACCTTGAAAGAACAATAATTCTAACATTGGTAGAGCTCAGCTAGAAATCAACAGTGAGGTTAACTAATTTCTCCCAGTTGATAGCGTTTATTTCTTTTTTATAAACACATCCCGTTTTATTGATCACTCAAGCATCAAGACAATTCATAATATGCGGCATCACTCTACTATACCCACGAGTAAAGTCTAGGTTGAACGAACACAAAATAATACAGCATTGTTCGGAATGTAGAACGCTGCTGTACTATTTAATCTTCAATTAAGTCAATATCTATTATGATTCATTTTTCGCATTAATTTCTGCTAATTTAATAATCACATCAATAGCTTTTTCCATTTGATTTAGCGACAAGAACTCATACCGGCCATGAAAATTATAACCTCCCGTAAACATATTTGGACAAGGTAAGCCCATATAGGATAATTGTGCTCCATCTGATCCTCCTCGGATGGGTTTGATATCAGGCTCCACTCCCGCTTCCTTCATGGCTTGCTCTAGCATTTCTACAATATGCATATAAGGAAGTATTTTTTCTTTCATATTATAATAGGTATCTTCTATTTCTAGGCTTATAATATCCCCATATTTACTACTTAAATAAGCTATGATATGCTCAAATGTTTTTTTCTTCTGATTAAATAATTCTTTGGAATGATCACGAATTATATAAACCATCTCCACTTCTCCGACATTTCCCTTCAATTCATCTAATAAATAAAATCCTTCATAACCTTCTGTATACTCTGGTTTTTCATTTACAGGAAGCAGGCTCTCAATTTCCATCGCAACTCTTAAAGCATTAACCATCACATTTTTAGCTGATCCCGGATGAACATTCTTTCCTTGAATATTAATTTTCACCGTTGCGGCATTAAAATTTTCATATTCCATTCCACCATTTAGACCACCATCAACAGTATATGCAAATTCAGCACCAAATTTTTCAACATTGAACTTATGTGGGCCTCGTCCGATCTCTTCATCTGGAGTAATCGCTAAACGAATATCACCATGTTTGATTTCAGGGTGGTTGATCAATCGTTCAGCAACAGCCATCAAGATAGCAATTCCTGCTTTGTTATCCGCTCCTAACAAGGTTGTCCCGTCGGTCGTAATCAATCGCTCTCCGACTAAATCCTTTAAAAAAGGAAAGTCTGTAACTGTCATTTGATAGTCATCGTTTAATTTGATGTCTCCACCTTGATAATCAACGATTTGAGGATTAGTACATTTCCCATCCATTTCAGTAGCCGTATCTAAGTGAACAATCAGTCCAAAAGTCGGAGCTTCTTTTACATTACCTGGAATCGTTGCATAAACATATCCGAACTCATCTTGTTCAATATCTGTAAGTCCAATATCTTTGAAATCTTCAACCACTACTCTACCTAATTCCATCTGACCTTCTGATGATGGACATGTTTCAGATTTAGGGTCACTTTGACTATCAATTGCGAAGTATTTAAATAAACGTTCAATATTTTTATCCATAATTTCCTCCTAAAGTTTATGATATTCTTTTAAAAAGCAACTTGAATTCCCAACATGATAATCGCAAAAATACCGATAATAATCATCAAAGGAAGCACAAATTTCAGCCATTTATCATAACTGATTCCAACTAATTCTAATGTTGCCAAAATTAATCCAGTCGGTGTTATAAAAGCCATTAACCCCTGACCATAATTATAGGCAGAAACCACTACATCACGTCCCACATTCACAACATCTGCTAAAGGGGCTATGATTGGCATTGACAGAGAAGCTAAGCCCGAAGAAGAAGGTATAAAAATCCCTAAAAAACTATACAAGATCATTTGTACCACAGCAAAAGCAAAACCATTCATTTTAGAAATAATGACGGACGATCCGTTTAAGAAAGTATCTGAAACCATCCCATTATCAAGAATAATATTAATGCCTCTTGCCACCCCTATAATAAGAGCAACACTGACTAAACTAGAAGCTCCGGTTAGGAACGTTCCCACCACTTCTTTTTCAGACAAGCCTGATAAAATCATAATCAGCAATGCAACAAACAAGAATAACGCTGACATCTCTTCAAACATCCACCCATGTACGACTACTCCCCAAATCATCACAAGAAAAGCGAGAGCAAAAATAACAAGACTAATACTTTTACGCCAATTAAAAGTATGAACCTCATCGACATTATAATTTTCTAAAAACTTTTCCCTTATCGCAGGCATCTCTTCCGCGACTAAAGAATTATTCGGATCTTCTTTAACTCGTTTTGCATACCGATAAACATAGACAAGAGCAATGAGCGTTGCTCCAATTAAACCGATGATTTTATATGGGAGACTTTCTGCCAATGAAATACCGGCAGCATTAGAGGCAATGACGACAGAGAATGGATTGACCGTTGAAAACATTGTACCGATAGCAGAACCTAAAAAGATTCCAGAAATACATACTAAAGCATCAAATCCTGACGCTAGGAAGATTGGCATCAGTATAGGATAAAATGCAATAGTTTCTTCAGCAAAACCGAATGTCGTTCCCCCAAGAGAAACTAATGACATGATAATCGTCACTAAAAGAAACTCTCTTCCTTTCGTTCTTTTTGACAATGCTGCTACACCTGCAGCAAAGGCCCCTGTCTTGTTCAGGACCTCAATAATACCGCCCAAAATTAACACGAACGTTATAATCCCTATACTTTCTGCGACACCTTGGATAGGAGCCTTGAGTACTTCAATAAAATTTTGAGATCTCTGTTCAAGCTTTTGGTAAGTTCCCGGAATAGCTACCGGTTTTAAAACTTTTCCATCTTTAAAGTTTTGTAAAGGAATAGATATATTGTGTTCTTGCAAAACTTCTTCATTCGCTTCAAGTTTACTTTCACTTCCATCAATTCCTATCTTAGTAAATTGACTCGTCTCTGGATCATACTGTAAGCGTTCAAAAGACCCTGCAGGTACAGTATAAGTCAATATTGAAGCTAGGAATAATATAATAAATAAGACGGTAAAGGCAGTAGGAAAAGATAACTTCTTTTTTTCTTTTATTTTTTCTCTTGATTTATTATCTTGCATTTTTACAACATTTTCTTCCTGTGGAATATTTTTCCGATCATTTACCATGTTATTTTCCTCCATAAATTATGTTTAACTACCATAAAAGTTCAAAACCCATCTTTCCTTTATGGTCGTTTCCAAATTATAATCAGATAATTTTCGTCATTTGAAACATCTAAGACCTTTTAATTCCAACCTCATCCTCAGTAACTCGATATACACCTCGATATCAATAATAATCACTTTCACTTAGTTTCCGATATAAAAAGCCAAACTATCTTTGAAACAGAATCCTCCATAATTCTTTTAATTTATTCTTGTGAAACACCGCAACAAAGAAACAAAATGAAATAAAAATTATATGATTAATAAGACAATAAAAACAGCTCCCACCTATTCAATTCCAAAACCTCTAAAGAAATAGTTGTTTCCAAAAACTTAAACATCATATCCCTTCGACTTAAAGGAAGTGTTACTTTAAGCATTGAAAACCATTTCAAAAATTAGTATATACAACGCTGAAAACCGTTACAATAAAATTTGTATAAACATTTTATTATTAAATGATAAAAAATTAATAAAAGCATCCGTAAATTTTAAGTGAAAAATTCATTTATTATTGATAGCCTATTTTTTAATTTCAAAAACTTTATAATTAAACATACTAAAATAACCTATATAGACCCATTATCAGATTCATCGCAAGCTATTAAATAGCTTTTCTTTTGTTTTAAAAAATCGATCAAATTAAAATCAACCCATCGTTTTTTAATAATTTATTAACCATCATTTTTTATTTTTTTAAAAAAATCGAACAAATGAATACCTTAAAAAGGGAAACAATTCTTTAGTTTCTAATCATATTTTCTAAAATAATTTTTAGACACCGCTTCAAATAATGTAATAAAAAAAGACCGGATTAATCATCCGGTCTTGCCTATTGATTCATTAACTAAACAAAAGCTCCCATGCCTGTAATCTCTCTACCGACTATCAAAGCATTCACTTCATGTGACCCTTCATATGTATAAACAGCTTCTGCATCTGCGAAGAAACGTGCCACGTCTGTTTCTAAAGTAATACCATTCCCGCCACATGTTTCACGAGCTAATGCCACTGTTTCTCTCATTCTTAACGAGTTTGACATTTTTGCTAACGAAGAGTTGAACATTTCATATTCTCCAGCTTCCATTAATTCAGCAATTCTGACAGAAAAGCTAATAGCTGTAGTAGTATTGGCTAACATGCGTGATAATTTTTCTTGAACTAATTGGAAACCTGCTACTTTACGATCAAACTGATCACGCTCTGTCGTATATTTCAATGCAGCTTTATAGGCTCCACCTGTTACCCCTGTTGCAATATGAGCAACATCAGCACGTGTATGAATTAAGATTCGAGCCACGTCTTTAAAGCCATTAATATTTGGTAAACGATCTACGTCAGGTACCTCAACATTTTCCATTGTAATATGTCCATTCTGTACACAACGTAGTGATATTTTTTGTTGAACAGGATCTGCTTTATAGCCTGGTGCTCCTTTACGAACAATGAAGCATTTAATTTTACCATCCTCCACATCACGTGCAAATACAGGCACAATATCCGCAGAATCAGCCCCACCAATCCAACGTTTCTCACCATTTAAAATCCACTTATCACCTTTACGCTCAGCTGTAGTAGCTAGCCCACCCGCAATATCAGATCCATGATCAGGTTCTGTAAGTGCAAAACATGTTTGCCATTCAAAATTTCTTACTTTTGTTCCAAACTCCTCAATTTGCTCTTCACTACCTCCAAGAAGAATCGTGTTATATCCTAACCCACCATGTACAGTATAGAAAGTAGCAATCGAAGTATCAAAGCTTGCTAATTCGTAATATAAAAACGCATTATAAATTTGACTAGCTTTTAATTTATCGTCACGTCCCTCAAATAGTTTGGGACTGTTCATAATTCCTGCATCTGCTAATTTATAGAAAGCTTCAAAAGGAAATTCTGCTTTTTCCCAGTATTCATTAATAACTGGACGTATTTCTTTTTCAATTATCTGACGTACTTCATAGAGCACTTCTGCTTCACCTTGAGTTAATTTATCCGCATAACGATATACATCCTCAGGATACAATTCTCTTACAATTTGTTCTTTTGTCATTGTCATTTTTATTTCCTCCATAATTAAATAGTTTTATTTTTTGCTTAAGCTTCTTGTGGAAAGCGATCTTGGTTCTCAGTAATAGGAATTAATGATGGTCTTGAACATTTCATTCCTTCACGTATTGCTTTCCCATCTTCTGTATATCTAATCATTCTGTAAAATGGATCATGATAAAAAATAAACCGATAATTTTTTGTCAACGCTTCCAACATCAATTCTTCTTTTGCCGCAATAGAGTCCATTGGATAATCATCCACACCTCCAACCCATAAAGGATTGGTATGAACACAACTTAATAACAAATCAGATAAATGAATAACTGTCTCATCTTTCTGTTCAAAACGAACAATTGATAGACCATTCGAATGACCACCTCTGTGCTCCATGGTTATACCAGGCGTCACTTCTATTTCATTTGAGAAAGTGATTACTTGATCGCTGATCGCTTGCCAGTTTTCTTTTAAATAAGTTCCCTTAGTACGGTTATTTGGCGATCTAACCTCATCCCATTCAATTTCACTCATATAAATATCTGCATTAGGAAAAGTTGAATAAAAACAATCATTTTCTTTATACGTTAACCCGGATGCATGATCATTATGCATATGTGTCATTAATACAACATCAATGTCCTCTCTGCCTAAATTCAATTGAGAAAGATTAGAATCAACGTCAAAAGAACTTTTAATTCCCGTATTCTTGATTAATTTTTCTGGCATTTTTTCCACATTAAAACTAGCATCAATCAAATAATTTTTACCTAAATATTGAATAAGAATCGGATCACAAACTGATGGCATTTGATTATTTTCATTATAGGGATAATAACGACCCCAAACTGCTCTGGGGACAGGGCCAAATAGTGTCCCACCATCAGTTAGCACCTTACATCCTTCTAGCCAAGTAAATGTCATATCATAAAAGATGAATTGATCTAACATATTCTACCTCCCTTCTATCAGCAATTCAGAATATAAACCTAACTCATACTATTCAGAGATATAACCCATTTCAATTGCGGCTTTTCTTAATTCGTCACGAAAATCAGGGTGCGCAACAGCGATCAGCGCTTCAACTCGTTCTCGTATAGTTTTATTCTTCAACTTAGCTACTCCATATTCAGTGACCACCATATCAATATCATTTTTAGTGGTTGTAACAGGAGCCCCGGCAAATAAAGTTGGAACAATTGTTGAAACCTTCCCTTTAGCAGCGGTTGAATATAAGGCCATAACTCCTCGACCACCCTTAGAAAGATTAACTGCTTTGGCAAAGTCAGCTTGACCGCCTGTTGAAGAGTAATATTTCTTCTGAACTTTTTCAGCATTGACTTGACCTAATAAGTCAACTTCAACACCTGAATTGATCGATACAAAATTGTTGTTTTCAGCGATATATTTCAATCCATTCGACATATTACATGGAATCATGAGAATCTCTTCGTTATAATTCATAAAATCATAAAATTCTTTCGGGCCTACCGCAAACGTAGCTATGGAAGTCCCTCGGAAATTTTGTTTATTCTGATTTGTTAAAACACC
Source organism: Facklamia lactis (assembly GCF_015863205.1). Taxonomy (GTDB): domain Bacteria; phylum Bacillota; class Bacilli; order Lactobacillales; family Aerococcaceae; genus Facklamia; species Facklamia lactis. The sequence goes on from NZ_JACBXQ010000002.1 coordinate 490,741, forward strand.
TTTTTCATGCAAAAGTTGCGCTTTAGGCGTAAACATTTCCGAATGAAGACCTAAGCCTTTTTTATTAACTAAATTGTTCATCACAGCATTCGGCATTGATCCTATCCCGACTTGGATAGTATCACCATCATTGATCATATCTGCGATATAGGCCCCTATTTTTTCATCTTTTTCGTTCAATTCCGGATCAGCACTCACTGGTATTTGCTCATTATTTTCAATCAAAGCATCTACTTGGCTAATATGAATATGATTTTGAATCCCATATGTATACGGCATTGTTTCATTCACTTCAATAATTATCTTTTTAGCCCGTTCAATTTGCGGCCCAAAATACGACACTCCTACCCCTAAAGAAAAGTACCCATCTTCATCCATTGGTGATACTGTTGCAATCAGAACAGGCTCCTTCTCTCTTTCAATTATAATATTAGGAATTTCAGAGAAAGAATTTGGCACTAACTCGGTTAATCCTTCATTGAAGGCTCCTCTATCTGACCCTGATAAGAAAAATGAAATCTGTTCTAATTTCTCTTTTGGTAAATCAATAACAGGATTCATGGTAAGCATCGTATATAGACGATTGCCATCAAGTCCTTCATATTCTGATAAAGCCTTATGCATGGCTGCTGGTTCTCCAGCGCCTAGCGGATAAATGATTCCATCACCAGGTTCAATCAATTTAACCGCTTCTTCTGCAGTCGTTAACTTATTCTGATATAATTTTTCAAATTGAGCATGTTCCATATCGTGACCCCTTTTCAATTATTTTTTATTAAATTTTGCTTCCTTTTTATTTAAAAATGCTTGCATACCATCTTTTTGATCCTGAGTATCAAAGAGTAAACCGAAAATATCTTCTTCAAAAGCAAGAGCATGATCAATTGGCATTTCATATCCTTTATCAATCGCTTTTTTAGCGCCTTCAACAGCTAAAGGAGCATTTTTTAAAATTTGATGAGCCATCTCATAAACCTCTTCCATTAATTTCTCAGGCTCAGCAAGATGATTAAAAATACCGATTTCATAAGCTTCTTCTGCTTTAATATTTTTCCCTGTATAAATTAGTTCTTTTGCCTTAGCTAAACCAATCAATCGACTTAAACGCTGTGTCCCTCCAAAACCTGGTATAATACCTAAACCAACTTCTGGTTGTCCTACAACAGCATTTTTTGAACCAATCCGAATATCACAGGCACTGGCAATTTCTAATCCCCCCCCTAAGGCGTAACCATTAACTGCTGCTATGACCGGTTGTCTTAAATTAGCAATTTTTTTGCATACTTTATTCCCTAAATGAGAAAATTCTTTCCCTTCCATCGCCTTTTTATCGGCCATTTCTTTAATATCAGCACCCGCAACGAAAGCTTTTTCTCCTGACCCAGTAATGACCAATACTTGAACTTCCTGATTCTCCTGAATGTCATCTAAAATTTGAATCAGCTCAGTCATCAATTCTGTATTTAATGCATTAAGAGCTTTCGGACGATTGATTGTCAATGTCCCGATCTGTTCTTCTACATTAAATTGCAAAGTATTATATTGTTTCATTCCTCTCACCTTTCTTTCATTAATCGTATTTGAAGAAACCTTCTCCGGTTTTACGTCCTAATTTCCCAGCTTCCACATACTTTGTAAGCAGTAGGGATGGACGGTATTTTTGATCTTTGAAACCTTTATAAAGAGTTTCCATAATGGCTAATACTGTATCGAGACCTATCAAATCTGCTAATGACAAAGGCCCCATGGGATGATTAGCTCCCAACTCCATCGCTTTATCAATTGATTCAGCAGTTACAGTTCCACTCTCAAGAATAAAAATGGCTTCATTAATCATCGGAATTAATAAACGATTCACTACAAAACCTGGGGTATCATTTGCAATGATCACCGTTTTATCAATAGATTTCCCCAATTCCTCTAAAGCCTCTTTTGTTTCATTTGATGTCTGTAAAGCAAGGTTAACCTCGATCAAATTCATCACGGGTACTGGATTAAAGAAGTGGAAACCAGCAACTTTATCAGGTCGGTTTGTTGCAGCTGCAATTTTAGTGATCGATAGTGAAGAAGTATTTGTAGCTAAAATAGTGTGTTCTGGAGCAAATTCATCTAATTGTTTAAAAATATCCAACTTAATAGACTCATTCTCAGTAGCTGCTTCTATAACTAAATCAGCGTTTTGAGCATCTGAGTAATTTGTAGAAGGAGAGATTAACGACAAGGTCTTATTCATCACGGATTCTTCCATTTTCCCTTTCTCAATCCGACGCTTCATCCCTTTTTCAATCCCACTTATACCTTTCTCTACAAACTCTTCCTTAATATCATTTAAGATAATTTCATATCCTGCCTGAGCAAAAACTTGCGCAATTCCTGCTCCCATTTGACCTGCACCAATTATCATAATTTTTTTAATATCCAATATGATCGACTCCTCTTTCATTTATTACATAAATTCTTCCGCTATAATTTCTTTTTGTGTTTCTGCTGAACAACCATACAACAAAGTTAAATCTGCATCACATGCAAATCGTTCAAAATTGCTATTTTCCGTCATCATTTGACCACCAAGCAACTGTATAATACTTTGTGTTGTTTCTACCGCAAGCTCTGAAGCAAAAAGTTTAAGCATAGCAACTTGCGAGGTATCTTGCGAATGTTTGCATATAATATCTTGAGCTAATACTTGTACTGCTTTAATTTTAGATTGTAACTCGGCCATCCGATGACGAGTTGCCCGATCATCAATTAAACGTTTCCCAAAACTTCTGAAAATTTGTAACTCTTGTAAACCAAGTTGGAAAGCACTTTGGGAAATACCGATCGCTTGCATTGAAATTGCTAATTTTAAATGATTATAAATTTTCTCTATCTCATTATTTCCACCAGGTTTTTCTCCTAATAAAGCTGTTTGAGGGATTTTTACTTTGGTCAATTCTAAGCCACATAAAGGCAAAGAATTCAAACCAGTTTTTTCTGGAGCTGGCACAACTGACAACCCTTCAGACTGGCGTTCCACAATAAACAGCCCACTTTCAACCGAACCATCTAACATTTGGGCATTAGCAGCAACGAAATAGAAATTGGCAATCGCTCCATTAGATATAAATTGTTTTTGCCCATTTAAAATCCAAGAATTTTGTGTCTCTAACGCAACCGTTTCAATTAATTCTACATCACTTCCTGCAGATTGTTCGGAAAGTGCAAGACCTCCTATTTTGTGACCAGTCATAAGATCCTTAAGAAATTTATTCTGTTGTTCATGATTTCCAAATTGGAGTAAAGGATATATAATATATGAGCCTTGCGTTAACACGATACTTGCTAAAGCTGGAAAGCCGGATGCAATAATGCGAATACATTCGAAAAAAGTTAAATCATCATTATTATTTTCTTGTTTGAGTAATTCAAAAACTCCTAAATGACAAATCTCTTGAAAAAGGGGATATGGAAATTCACCAGAGATTTCATACTTTTGATAATTGACAGAGATTACTTCCTCTGTGTAATTTTTAACTTTCATCAGTAACGCTCGCTGATCATCATTTAATAGCTCCCATTTCATTTCTTGCCAAATCCCTTCGCAATTTCTTATGGACGATTTATAATTACGGCATTCCCTTGACCTCCACCGATACATAAAGTCGCTAGACCCTTTTTAGCATCTGCTTTTATCATTTCATGGATCAATGTCACAATAATTCGAGTTCCACTCGCCCCAATTGGATGACCTAGCGCAATCGCTCCTCCATTAACATTAGTGATGTCAGGATTAAAACCTAAAGTCTTGCTTACGCTTAAGGCTTGAGCTGCGAATGCCTCATTGGATTCAATTAATTCAAGATCTTCTACCGTTATTCCTTCAAGTTCTAATACTTTCTTAGTAGCTGCAATTGGACCCGTTCCCATAATTTCTGGATCCACTCCACAACTCGCAAAAGAACCAACCGTCGCTAAAATCTCTAGCCCTAATTTTTCAGCTTTCTCTTTAGACATTAAAATAATGATTGCTGCAGCATCATTAATAGTTGAAGAATTTCCGGCTGTAACTGTTCCATTTTCACGTTTAAATGCTGGTTTTAACTTTTTTAATGCCTCCATCGTTTGTCCAAATCGAACACCTTCATCATGATCTACGATTATTGGATCTCCTTTTCTTTGAGGTACTGAAATTGGTACGATTTCTTCTTTAAATTTTCCGGCATTTATGGCATTTTCTGCTCGTTGCTGACTTTGAAGAGCATATTCGTCCTGTTCTTCACGACTAAGCTCATATTTTTCAGCAATATTTTCAGCAGTAATTCCCATATGGTAATCGCCAAAAGCATCCGTCAATCCGTCTTTCAGCATAGTGTCGATAATTTTACCGTCACCCATTCGTCCACCCCAACGATAATTAGGTAAAACATAAGGTGATTGCGTCATATTCTCAGTTCCACCAATCGCTACGACTTCACTATGACCAAGCAGTATTGATTGAGCCCCTAACATCAGAGTTCGAACACCTGAACCACACACTTGATTGACAGTATAAGAAGGAACTTCTTTTGGAATACCTGCTTTCATAGATACTTGGCGTGCAACATTCTGTCCTAATCCAGCACTTAAGACATTTCCAATTATCACTTCATCAATTTCATTTGGATCAAGTTTAATCCCTTCCATCGATTTTTTTAAGACCTCTGCACCTAAATCAACTGCAGAATAGTTTTTAAATATACCATTATATGCACCAATTGCTGATCTTTGCGCCGAAACAACAACGACCTCATTATTCATTCTATCTCCTCCATCACTCAATATTTATACGGATCTGTAACCGTTTGCAGTAATTATATATAGTCTGAGCCTTAATTAACAGTGAAATTAACTAATTTTATCTATGAGTAATTTATTCAAACTATAATTTTAGCTTATACACTTTTAGTAACGCGTCTTTTAAAAGCAAAAAAGCATTGGATTAAGCCCAATGCTTTTATAAAAATGATAGTTTATTAATTGAGTGGTCGGTAAAAAGTCTTGATAATATCTTGATAAATATAATTTTCAAAATGTTTATACTTATCTTTTACAGGTCGACAAATCGAAAAATTAAACGGTATATAATCTTTAAAATGTCTCACGCAATGCTCCTTAGTTAAATATTGTTCAATCGGACGAGGTAAAATAGAAACAATATCTGTTTCATACGAAGCTCCAATCAGATATCCCCATGAATCGGATGTAAATACAATCTGGGTCTCCAATTGATTTAATTTTAATTTATCCGTAATCAATTGATTCGTCATATATTTCTTGTGAAAAGTGGCCAAAGGAAATTTATTTAAATCCTTCCAATACAATATCTCTTTTTGACTTAACGGATGATCCTTACGAATAAAAGCAACAATTTCATCTATCTCAATAATATGCTGCTCATAAGTATCTTCCTCTAAATTCGTCGGTTCGATAAGAATGGCAATATCAATCTCATTAGTCATCAATTTCTTGCGTAATTCATGACTGCCTGCCTCAATAATACTCAGATGAGCATCTGGATGTTTGATTTGAATTTTGGGAAAATAATCTGCAAAGTAAGTTTCTAAAATCATTGAGGGCAGGCCAATCCGAGTCGCTCCTTTTTGCTTTTCCGATTCAATTCTGATCACATCTCCCATTTCTTCATAAAGCTCTAAAATTTTTATGGCATAGTCATAAATATTCTTACCGGCTTCCGTCATATTCTGCAAACGACCATTCTTACGATTAAAAAGCTCTACCTCATTATCCTTCTCAAATGTTGAAATAAATTGACTCAAAGCCGGCTGACTAATATGTATATTTTTGGCTGCTAAAGAAAGGTTATAGTCACTTTCAACTATTTTTATCAAGTAATATAACTGTGATATTTCCAAATCATTCTCCCTTTCCTTTATTTGATATCATAATTATATCAAAATTGCATATCTATTAAAATATTAAAACCAAATGTATATTTACTCATCACTTAATAAGATTAGTTTAATATAAAAAAATTAAATGTCTTTTTAACTTCGACATGTTATTATTTAAACCCTTCTATTTAAACCTTTCATTCAATTTTGACTATTTATTTAACTTCAAACCCAAAATTAGAGACTCCTCTCTTCCTTTCCTTCATCTCCAAGAAATGCTTCATTTATTTTGTCTCCACTATCGAAAACTTAAGCAAACTATTAATCACATTGAAAAAAGAAAAAGCCTAGCACTCATACGATGCTAGGTAATATTATTTATCCTGGGTATTTTTGTAAAGCTAATTTTAAGATCGCAATTGCCTTTATTAATAATTGGTCTTCCACACAATAAGATAATCGACACTCATTCTTACCTAACTCTTCCGTCGTATAGAATGATTCCGCCGGAGTTAATAGAACCGTATAACCTTCTATCTGGATATTTTCAATCATCCAAATAATAAAGTCCTGCGCATCTTCTACAGGTAAGCCAATCATCGTATAAAAAGCTCCCTCAGGCTGACTATAAACGATACCGGGAATTTTCTCTAATTCAGCATGTAACACATTCCGACGTTCTTTATAGATACGGCGATTCTCATAAACATACTCATCATCTACCCGATCCATCTCTCCTGCTCCAATTTGATCAAGTGTAGATACTGACAATCGAGCTTGTGCCAATTTTAAGATATGATGCATAAAATCTTTATTTTTACTCGTAACAGATCCTATTCTTGCTCCACATGCCGAATACTTTTTAGAAATTGAATCAATTAAGATGACATTCTTCTCAATTTCTGAATAATTAGCGAACGATATAAATTCACGATCAGTAAAGTTAAATTCACGATATACTTCATCTGCAATAATAAACAAATTCTTCTCCTTGGCAACTTCTACCAGATTATCAAGTTCCTCTTTTGTATACACACGGCCTGTTGGATTACCAGGATTTGAGATTAGAATGGCCTTGGTCTTTGTTGTTATTTTTTCTAATAATTTTTCTTTACTAGGCAGTCGAAAGCCCTCCTCAATCTTAGTAGTGATCGACTCTAAGCGAACATCTGCTATCTGAGCAAAAGTCTTATAGTTAGGATAGAAAGGTTCAAAAGTTAATACCTCATCCCCGCTATCGCATATTGCTAACAAGGAAAAAATCAATCCTTCACTCGCACCATTCGTTATCAAAATCTCATCAAGATCATAATCTAATCCATAATTGTGTAAATAGAGTTGAACGGTTTCTAAAGTTCGTTTAAGTCCCTGTGAAGGGGCATACTCTAGTACACTTACACTATAATCATTAATAGCTTGTAGAAAATTAGGTGGTGTTGGAATATCCGGTTGACCGATATTTAAATGAATAACCTGTAACCCTTTATCTTTCGCTTTTTGTGCCAGAGGGGCTAACCGTCTAATGGGGGATTGTTCCATTTGCTCTATTCGATTTGAAAACTTCATACTTTAATCTCCTTTAATAATATAACCTTCATCTTACTAAATTTTAATAAAAATAGACATAAGGAAAGTTTGAAATTTTTATGCTTCTTTAATAAAAGTTAATCCTTTATACTTACTGTCCATCAATTAATTGAAAATAGTTTTGAGACTTCCTCAATCATAAATGATTTAACCTCAACACAAAAAAACAGGAACCCATTTCGGATCCCTGCCTGCATATGTCTTTAAGATTTAATTCTTCACAGAAATTTTTCTATGCTCCGATAATTGCCTTAATGATGTAAGCAACCGTCACTCCCACATAATTTCCAGCTGCTCCTGCAATAACGCCCATAATTAAGCCGACATTAATTAATGATTTCCAGTTAGCTCCCGCTGCTGTAAGCGAAGCCGTCGGGCCATCGACAATACAACCTACGATTGATAAAATCATATACTCATATTCTACTTTTAATAAACGACAAATCACTAAGTGTAGTAGCAGACAACCAATTAACATTAAGAATACATATAATGTCATCACAAAAGCTGAACCGATAAATTGACGGATATCCACTGCGAAACCAATCGTTGCTAAAAAGGTTAATGAAAGGAATAATCCTAAATCTAAATTCCCTCTTAATTTCTGAACAGGTTTAATTTGAGCAATCATAATCGATACAGTCGTTAATAAGATTAAGCGCACTGCCTTCCAAATGGCTTCAGGAGCGTACGCTTCTGATAAAGTAGTTGTTATATAGGTTACCCCAAAACCAATGGTTAATAACCAAGCAATATCTCGAATCGACCATTTTTTATCAGACATCAGAGGTTCCTTATCTCCTGTTTCTAATTCATTCGTTGACAATTGATAAGGCCAGAACTTATTCCATTTCTCAGAAGCTTTTAAAATTGCGGGTGCAGCAAACATAAAAATCATCAATGGTGTAGAGACCACATAGTCCGCAGCATTCGCTGCTGCAATAGTCGCACGAGTCGCATCCAACCCTGTCGCTATTGCGGTCAAGTTCGGTGTCCCTCCAGTATACGTCCCAACAAACATCCCGGCAACTTTCCATCCCTCATCCATTCTAGGTGCAAAGAAAATCCCTAGTAAGGTTGCCACTAACATTACTGAAAAGATTCCTGAAGCTAAGGCGATAAATGGCTTTTTAGTCAACTTCTTCAACTCTGCCAAATTCATACTTAACATACAAATAGATATTGAAACCGGAACACAAATCGATGCTAATGTTCCATATACATCATGAGAAATTGGCACAACACCCGTATTTGATAAAATAATTCCTAAAACAACAACTGTTAAAACGGGTCCTAATGACTTGAAAATCTTGTACTTTTGTAACCATAGCGACAATGAGACCATAAACAGAATCACAAACAATAAACCATCAACTCTTGTTATAAGAGCTTCCATAAATTTTCCTCCTATAAATATAAATTATGCTTTCAAGTATAGATAATAATGAAAACTGTTACAATTAAATGTATATAAACATTTTGACATTATTTTATAATGATAATAGTCAATCATTAAAAATAAATAACATCCTATAAGCTATTTTCATCAGAAAATTCGTCTATCTCAAATAGAGGAAAATATAAAGTAAAATAAAAAAACACCTCAGAAAGCTTCATATTCAAAAGCATTATCTAAGGGTAAGCTAATATTTGTCTATTTTAGGTATACAAGCAATCAAATTCTCATTTAAATCAAATTTTTTAAAATTTAAATATTATTCTCTCATAATCGCGACCTTTTTAATAATCAAATTCTCGTAATTTTTCATAAATTTTATTTACAAACTTTCAATTTGTTGCTGAATCAGACTAATTTCTCCTGCGAGAGTGGATAACCTTTCAATATTTTGGTTAATTTCTTCATGAACTCGAACATCCGTCAAAAGATTATCACATCCAATATCCCAAAAATAATCAGTCGTTGTGTTACTGATGACAACATCCAAATAAGGATCGATATCCTTTAATTCATTACGAGCAGAAACTAATAAAGCCTTCAGCCCCTCTACCCGCTCATTCACTTTGGCAATCTTTTCCCTTTTCAACCAAGATAAAAGGAAATCACCTCCTAATATATCCATCCATGAAAGACTTTTTATATCATTTAAAGCGCTTAATATGGACTCTATTTCTTTTTGACAGGTTATTAATATAGTTTGAGCTTCTTGGATATTCTCTATTGAATATGACATGCTATCATCCTTCTTATCGTGATATTCTTAAGTAAAGTATAACTTAATGAGTATCAAAGGCTTGCGACTATGGTTGGATTTTTAGATATCATTTTCTCTTTCTTCTCAGAACTTTTACAATAATGACAAGATCACTTCTCTTAATTTATCCACATCGTTATCAAAACAATATCCCTTCATTCCCATTTTGTTTGCTGCCATAATATTCGGCTTTGAATCATCAATAAAGAAACATTCTTCAGGATTCAAGTTAAAAGTGTTAAATAAGCAATCATATATTTCACAATTCGGTTTCATCATTTTGACATCTGCAGATATCAATGTTCCATCAAAATATTGCGAAGCGGACACCCGATCCCAATATTCATGTTGACGCTGACTGGCATTCGAGAGCAAATAAATTCCATATCCTTTAGCTTTTAATTTCGCTACAAGCTCAACCATCCCTTCTATTTCGATCAAGGGTTGGTCCCATTCCATCACTAATTTTCTCATAGATTCATGCAATCTTTCAGGTAATTGGGACTGATAAAGTTCACAAGCTTCTCTTTCATTCCGTAAACCTTGATCCATCTCTAACCAAATTGGCGACTTAAAAATGACTTCCTCCAATAATAATGAATCTTCAGAGCTTAACTGCAAACGCTTAATAAACAGAGTTGGCTTGAACAAAATCAAAACATTTCCCATATCAAAAATGAAATTTTTAATCATGCTTTCTCGCTCCTATCCTTACTTTGTGACTTCTCTCTAGATAAAAACAAATTTTTCAACTTGAAACTTCTCATTCATTTTTTTATAAATACCTTTTAAACCACTTAAAAGAATTATTCAGAAAGAAGTTTATTTTTTAAAGATTCTTTCCAACCTTCCACTTTATCAATATTCAAAGCAAAATCGAAGTCTTTCAAATTAACCTGAATGATAAATTGTTCCTGTTGATAGCGAAGCATACAAACAATTTCGTCTACTTCTCTTCCTAAATACCAATAAATCCCATTACTTGAAGCATTATGGTTGATATCTTCTTTCACTTTATTGACAATCGTTGATAAAATCCCCAAATCAGTATTAAAAATTAAACCGTAATCATGCTCAATCATTAAATTCATTTGGTACCAAAAGTGTTGAGTTCCATCATAAGTTTCATTCGCTAATAACTTCATTGCTTTCTCCTTTTTAAACAATAACCTTTGTTCTCTACATTTATTGCTGATGGTCAGATTTACTGATTCCCACAATTCCAAAAGCACCTGGTCCTCCATGACACGAAATGACTGCTCCTGCCTTTACCCATTCGACTTTTAAAGGGTGATACTCTTTCATTATTTTTTCAATCGATAATTTATCTTCTCTAGAAAGTCCTTCGACTTCTGTTAAACGTACGCTTCCTTCAATTAAGTCATATCGATCAAAAAAATCTTCAATCAGTTTTTTATAAGCTCGAGCAAAGCTCCCTCGATATTTCTTACCTGCTACTAAATAACCATCTACCAGATCAATCGATGGAAAAATTCGCAATAATTTCGCCCCTAAATAAGAGCTATTGGATACTCGTCCCCCTGCAAGAAGATAGGTGAGGGTTTGGGGTAAGAAATGAAAGTGAACATTACCGCGAATTTGTTCCACAAAACGAACCACATCCTGAGCACTCGCTTTAGGATTGCTTTCTAAATATTGAGCAGCCGCAATTACAACACTCGCTAAACCGTTACTCACATTCTTACTATCTACTAAGTAAACATTATTATAGTGTTCAGCTGCAATCCGAGCTGAATTATAAGAAACAGTTGTAACGGATGAATAGGCAATATAGACAATTTCTACTTCTGAATATTTCTGATTGATTTGGTCAAAGATCTCGGTAAAGTCCTCTGGTGTACTACCTGAAGTAGTAGGAAGTTTCTTAGTAGAGTCATAATAATTAAAGACATCTTCCGCTTGAATATCAATCCCATCATCATAAGCCCGTTCTTCTATCACCACATGCATAGGAACAATATAAATTGGATATTGATCACAATAATAAGAAGGTAAATCTGAACCACTTTCCGTTACCAAAATTATTTTTTTCATCTTCTCTCATCCTCACATGATTTTCTTTTTTCATTATATCAGATGGTTTAAGACAAATATGTGAGCATTTTATATTTCATCAAATAAAAAAGGACAAGAAGTAATTTCTTGTCCTTTTGAGTGCTTCTTTGATGGTACGATTCTCTTTTAACATTACCAATCTCATCATCTTTTATTTTTTAAATAATATTCTCAATCTTCTTGCAAGGTCGCCATTAATTTAGTTAAAATTTGATAACATCCTTCGTGAATATGAACAAACGTTTCGTAAAACGCTTGCGTCAGTACAGGGTCCTCAACATCTGTTTCTTCATTCAAAAAATGGTTGAATAATAGGATTTGATTCGATTCTGAATCCTTCACTCGACTTTGTACATTCTCCTTTACCTCTCGATCCATACAAATAATATAGTCAAATGAGTTTCCCATTTTTCTTTTAAAAGTTGAACTTTTAAGTCTTTTCGTTCTAAAGTCATGATCCTCCAATAATTCTAACACTACTGGCAAAGGTCTTCTTCCCTGAAAACCTTGATCGACACCAGCAGAGCTCACTTTAATCAACTTATCATAACCGTATTCTTCAATAATATGTTGAGTAATAGACTCTGCCATTGGAGAGCGACAAAGATTTGCTTTACAAACAAATAACAATTTTAATTTGGGCTTTTGAAAGCCAAACCATTTCATTTCTCCCTCTCCTTTCTCTCTTGCTATTTAAAGAAAAATTGAAAAGTCACTTATAAGAGCTTTCCTCAATGACTATTCTGATAAACCTTCTACAATATGATCGACATTCCATTTAATCATATCTATATAAGTATCACCATCTGTCCCTTTCTTCGCTAATGAATCCGTAAAAATTGTTCCTTTAATTGGTACTCCTGATTCTTCCGAAACTGTCTCCATTGTTTTTGGACTAACACTTGTTTCAACAAACAAAGCTTGCACGTCTTTTTCTTTAATAGTTGCCAAAATTTGTTCCATTTGTTCAGGCGTTCCCTGGCTATCTGTATTGATTTCCCAAATATAGGCAGCATGAAAACCATACGCTTTTGAGAAATATTTGAAAGCTCCCTCACTTGTCACAAGGACACGTTGAGATTCAGGTATAGTTGCAATCTTTTCTTTTGAATATTCGTCCAATTCTTCTAGAGCCTTAATATACTCGTTATGATTATCTTGATAATAGTCTTCATTATCTGGATCAAACGCTATTAATTTTTCAGTAATTAAATCAACATACTTCATACCGTTTTGGACGTCTAACCAAGCATGTGGATCTTGTTCTGTTTCTTTACCCTCTTCTGTGAGGTACATCGGCTCTACATTTTCTGTTACAGCAAATGCCAGTTCATTTTTCTCCGAAACATCAAGTAAATCTTGGAACCATCCTTTACCTGTTTCTAAATTAAAGCCATTATAAAATATTAAATCAGCTTCAGATACTTTTTGAGCATCATCAGGTAATGGATCGTACATATGAGGATCTGTGCCTATTGGTACCATACTATAGACTTCGGCCTTGTCTCCCGCAATATTCTCCACCATATCCGAAAGTATTGAATAAGTCGTCACTATTTTCAGCTTTTCCTGCTGATTCTCTTCAGCAAAAACCTGATTCTTAGTTACAAATAATCCTCCGAACGCTAATAATAACCCTATCATTAATAATAATTTATTTTTAATTTTCATATTTAGTTTCCTTTCTAAAGAAATTATTTTTTGGCGATGTTAAGAAAGCAATAATAAAAAAGAGTGTCCCTAATAGTACAATCGTAGCACTAGTTGGTAAATTATGAGTAAAGCTAATATAGGTTCCAATAATCCCCATTGTCGCTCCAATGAGTGAAGCGAGTACCATCATATTTAACACTTTGTTCGTCCACAAATAAGAGGTGGCAGCAGGGATCACCAGCATCGCAATAACTAACACAATTCCTACTTGGGAGAGAGAAGAGACTGTTACAACAGATAGCATCAGCATGATTAAATAATGATAAAAACCAATGTTCAATCCATATGCTTTTGAAACGATAGGATCAAATGAAGAAATAAGTAACTCCTTATAAAACAATCCAACAATAACGATCACTGCCAATAAAACCATCAATGATTGAGTGACCTCAGAATTTGGCACGGCAAGAATATTGCCAAAGAGCACATGATTTAAGTCCATACCACTTTTGGCTTGAGTAATTAAAATAATACCTAAAGCAAAGAATGAACTTAAAATAATGCCAATGGCCGTATCACTTTTAAGATGACTTTTTTCCGATATAAATTGAATAAGAATTGCGGCCAGTATCCCAAATAAAGAAGCGCCAAAAATCATGTTAATTCCTAACATATATGAAATAGCAACTCCCGGCATCACTGCATGAGATAAAGCATCACCCATCAGTGACATTTTTCTTAAAACAATATATGTTCCTATAAGCCCAGATACAATACCTAATATAATGGATGATAGTCCTGCATTAATAATATAGGCAGGCAAATCAAATAATTGTGATAAATATGCTGTCATGTTAATTTCCCAACCCTTTTATTTCTATATTCCCTAGTGAAGCACCATATGCTTCTTGTATATTTTCATTCGTAAATACTCCACTCACACTACCATTTGCAATAACTGTTCGATTTAAAATAATCAGACGATCAAAATAAGATTCCACTTCATGTAGATCATGATGAACAACTAAAACCGTTTTCCCTTGTTCACGTAATTTTCTAAGAATATCAATAATAATTCGCTCACTCATTAAATCAACCCCCACAAAAGGTTCATCAAGGAAAAAAGTTTCAGCATTCTGTGCCAATGCTCTAGCAATGAAAACTCTTTGTAACTGCCCTCCAGATAAATTATTTATTTGCTTATTACGTAAATCGCTGATCGAAACCATTGCCATACACTTTTCTGCTGTTTCTTTTTCTTTTTTTCCAGCATTTTTAAACAAAGGAAGAGTCGGATAAGTTCCAGTGATAACAGCATCTTGCACCGTAATCGGAAAAGTCAAATCAATATCACTTTTTTGTGGCACATAAGCAATTTTTCGTAAATGTTCTTTAATATTATTACCACAATATTCAACCTTCCCCCGACTTTTGATAATTCCCAACATTGCTTTCATTAACGTTGATTTTCCAGCTCCATTGGGCCCAATAATACCGTAGGTATAACCAAAAGGAATCTCTATATTAATATCTACTAACGCTTTATTTCCAAAATAGTCAACATTCATATTTTCTGTTCGAATCATTCTTTTCCCTCTCTTTCTCATCAATCGATCACCTGATCTCTTTTATAAGTTGTGAGTGATCATTTGTTAAAAGAAAGATAAGTTTTGTGACATTATCCCTCCTTTATTCGAATTCTACAATAACTTTAGGTGAGTTTCAACATTTTTTTAGGATAGTCTAAAAATCATTTTAAATACACTTTAATCCTGCCTATGTTATAATGATTAAAAATCTTTTAACTCTCTCGTCAATACTCGATTAAAGGGGCATTCAATTAAATGAAACAATCCAATGTTAAAGAAAATTATTTAAAAACGATCTTTCTTTTAAAAGGCTATCAGCTATATATTTCGAATAAATTAATCTCTCAGGCTCTCAATGTCTCCGCTCCCTCAGTGACTGAGATGACAAATCGTTTGGCAAAAGAAAAATTAGTAGAAAGCATTTCATATAAGGGAGTGATCTTGACTAAAAAGGGACTCTCTATTGCAATCAAAACCGTTAAGAGGCACCGATTAGCAGAACTCTTTTTATATAAAGTTTTAAATTATAAATTATCCGAAGTTCACGATGATGCAGAGGTATTAGAACACTTAGAAAGTGATTTTTTCTTTGAAAAATTAGAAATATTGCTAGATCATCCCCAATTCTGTCCACATGGAGGAATTATACCCCGCCTAAATCAGTATGAAGAAATTTACCAAACGCCGCTCACTCACTATAAAACAGGAGATATTGTGACAGTATGCCGTTGCCTTGATCAACTTGACCTATTAAAATTTTTAGATAGTATCCAACTCAATATTGGAGACACTATCACCATTCAGAATATCGAGGAAACCAATCAAATCATTAGTTTCTCTTATAATGATCACCGAACAGGTAATTTTAGCTTTGAAACGGCAGAGCTCATCTATTGCGAAAAAGCAAATGAATCATCAAAGAGTTAAAACAAGCCCCACTAACTTTTTTATTCTCAAAATTTTATACATTCATACTCAATATTTCTTTTAACACCCAGCTCAGTATTACTGATTTAATACCTCACCCTTCTCCAATAGTTAATATTTAAAAGCCAAAATAAGCCCACCCTAAAGCTAATAGCTTTAGAGTGGGTTCAAATTTTGTAAATTTTCTTTATCTTTAAAAATTTATTGCCTCTGTTTTAATTCAATTTTTTGTTCACTTTTTCTCTGTTCTCGATAATTACTAAGCGCTGCTACCCAATCCGTTTGAATAAAATCTGCACCAAATTCTATTAATTTTCCTTAAGTAAACAAAATCATAGAACACTTTAAAAATCTGACCTGAGCAATCACAATCATTGGTTCAAACTTTTTATTGTTTGTTAGATCTAAGCTTTCTAATAAACAAATGAAGACCCAATAATAAAATTGCTGGAAAAACTGCCTGAATAATCAGCCCCAACTTATAAATAGTTGAATCCAATGTTGAGAACAATTCATCGGTAAACACATGAAAGAATGAATATCCCGCCATGAGTATTGGTAAAACCAAGCCAATGTACTGATTCTTTGTTGAAGATAATAAGCTCTGCCCTACAAGCATAAGCAGTATTAAGACAATTAATCTGATCCATTCAAAGGTAGTGACACCCATAACAACTTCCTCCTTAACTATGAATTGATGATTTTATAATAATTTTTAGAACTTATACGATATACGCATAAATAAAATACTGTAAATATTGTAAAAGCAACCATAATATTTAGTTTAAATATATTTACCGCGTCAATAACAAGTAGGAACATATATTTTTCAGCTAGAGGATACACTAACAGAATCAGTATGCCAGCTATAATCAACGGTGAAACAAACATTAATAGATTCTGTTTAGATAATGATTTTTTAATTTCTCTTTGACTTAAGCCAATTTTCTTTAAAATCGAAAATCTATTTTTTTCATATAATGCTTCAGAAATATTTTTGAAATAAACCGTTAAGAAGGTAGCCACCATTAATAAAAGGCCTAAATTAATAACGACGAAAGAGACTCCACTTTGAAGAGCTATTAGATTTTGGGTTGAATTTGCTTTACTACCAACATTGGCGTGATATCCTCCCATTTCTATATTTTCTTTCAAGCTGTCAGTAAATAGTATTTCGTTTTCATCATTCACTTCAAGATTCATTTTCGTCAAAATCGTAATCTCACTAGCAAAGTCCCCTAAAGTGGATGCTTGCTGTTGTTCGGCTTTATATAGATCTTCAAAACTTGGAACAATAATATGAACTACATTTTCTGATCCGGGACTATTATCTTCCTCTAGAGGAAATGTTTTAATGTCATTATTAATCGTTGCGTTATATTTAGTTTCGAACAATTGAACAGATCCATCTTTTATTTGTTTTGAACTGGCTGAAATGATTATTTCATCCTGGTTTAATTTAATATTGGATTGAGTAAAATAATTATAATTCTTCTGATCTGTCATATATATGGGTGAAACATTCGCTTCTTCGTAAAGCTTACCATCATTATATATTGTATTACCGTCAACAATTCCTGGAAATTGTAAGTAGGTTAATTGATTAAGATCTTGAAATTCAATTCCCAAATCATTAGCCGTTTTGTCTATAATATTAATCATATTTTCTTTATTATTTGCTTCCTCTCCATTTTCAGGCAATACCGCTTCAATTAGAACATCACTCGGAAATTGAGTATCTAACGAATCACTCGGTGCTAATATTAAAGAAAGTTCCACTGAAAAAATTAAAATTGTCGCAATTGACATAATCGTTATGTTCGCCAGTCCGATTCCATTCTTTTTCATCCGATAAAGTAAACTAGAGATCGGAATGTAATTCTCAACTTGATAATAAAAATCTTTTTTACTTTTAAGTAATTTAAGTACGATCGTGGTAATGGAAGTAAATAGAAAATAGATTCCCACAATAACCAGGATAGTAGCTAGAAAGGCTTTAAAGATCTCACCTATAGGAGATTGAATACTAAGGGCAAGGTAAATTCCCTCAACAATAATGGCAGCTCCTACAATTACTAATAGTAGATTTGAGCTAGGTTCTTTTTCACCTTTTTTATCGGACTGAATTAATTCAATCGTTTTTAAATGATATAGTTTAGTAATTTGAATGAGAGAAATAATTATGAAAAAAATCAAAAATATTAAACTCGTTATAATTAAAGCTGATAGAGAGATCTCACTTCCAAATGATATTTCAGCATTCATAATGATTCGAATAGCCAATATCGTTATTTTATTAAATATGACTCCGCCCAATAAGCCAATACCAAGGCTAATTAAATACATGTATAACATTTCAGCTAACAGAACAATGGAAATATTTCTTTTATTCATTCCTAACACATGATATAAACCAAATTCTTTTTGTCGATTACTGGTTATAAAGCTGTTAATATACATTAAAAACATCAACGAAAAAGCAATCATGATAAAGCTACCCATTGTCAAAATTGTTTGTAAATTATGCCCCCCTGGTATTTGCGAAATTCCTTCATTCGATGGCAATGATATTACAACAACCATCATAATTACAGTCACAATTGTTGAAATAATAAACGGTAAAAATAATTCTTTATTTTTAAAGAGGTTTTTAAAAGCTAATTGAAGATTTATTTTACTGAACATTTTTATCAGCTCCACTTGCTAGAAATGTCAAGGTTTTGGAGATCTTCTCATACATCTCTTCATTTGAAGACTCTCCTTTATTGAGTTCATGAAAAATATAACCATCTCGAATAAAAAGGACCCGTTTTGCCTGACTTGCAGCTTTTGTACTATGAGTAACCATCATAATCGTCTGACCCTCTTGATTAATTTCAGAAAAGAGCTTTAATAAATTATCAGATGTATGTGAATCTAATGCTCCTGTTGGTTCATCTGCTAAAATTAATTGCGGTTGATTAATTAACGCTCTTGCCACAGCAGCCCTTTGTTTCTGTCCCCCTGATAATTCATATGGATTTTTATCAATTAATTTTTTAATTCCTAACCGTTCAATTAAAAATGACAGACGATTTTCCATATCTGATGATTTCCATCCTGACAATACTAATGGCAACAAGATATTGTCTTTAATATTAAACGTATCTAATAAGTTAAACTCCTGAAAGATGAAACCCAAATTCTCACGTCTAAAATTTGAAAGCTCATCATCACTAATATTTTGTAAATTATGTCCGCTTATATGTACTTCTCCACCTGTGGGACGATCGAGTGCTGCTAAAATATTTAATAAAGTGGATTTCCCTGATCCCGATTCACCCATAATGGCAACAAATTCACCTTTATCTACTGAAAAATTAATATCTTTTAGCGCCTGTATCTCATTATTTCCTGAAGTATAGACTTTACTAATATGGTTGACTTCCAATAAATTCATTATCTTTCCTCCTTTTCTTTTCTACTGTCAGAATACAAGAAGAGAGAAATGCTAGCTATATTCTAGTTAGACATTTCTCTCTTCTATCTGATATTTTTGTTAGATAGCGTCCTTAAAAATTATTTTTACCTTAGTTCCAATCTTTGGTTCAGAAACTATTTCAATCTCATGATTCAATTTTCTAAGGATTTTAAAGGCAAAATACAGGCCAAAACCGGTTGATTCTCGATATTGCCTTCCCACTCTGCCAGTAAAATGTTTTTGCCCTATTCGTGCCAATTCATCCGCTTCGATCCCAATCCCAGTGTCTTCAATAATTAAAGTTTCTGGTTCTTCAACACAGATTGAAATAGACCCGTTATCTGTATACTTAATCGCATTTGAAATAATTTGATCTAACACAAAAAGCAACCATTTACTGTCCGTTAGAACCCGTTGGTTGATCTGGTGATAGTGTAGGGGCAGATTTTTCTCAATGAAAAGTTTTTGATGTTTTTTTATACTTTTTTTAATCAAGAGATCTAATTCAACCGTTTCAAAGTTATAATCAGTTTGATGACTATTTATACGATAATAATTTAAAATATTATCCACATACTTCTCAATCCGCTGTAAGTATTCTTGATAGTCATCAATATTAGGATGATGACTATTTTGAAAACTTAAATCTAATCCAGCAATTGGACTTTTTATTTCGTGTACCCACAATTGAATAAATTCCTTTGTATCATTGATTTCTAACTGTTTCTCTCTTTCTAAACTCACCAGATCATTCTTTAATTTCACTATCATCTTTTGATATTCTGTTTCAATCACACCATTTGCTTTCGGAAGATGAAGCTCTGCTGGAAATCTTTTTTTGTTCGTCTGCTGTTTAAGGATTTCATATTGATGTTTATAGTTGAACATTTCCCAGATTGATACCAAAAATCCAATAAATAGTACAATCAATAACCAGAGCATCGATCTTTCAAAAGGAACTCGATAGAGAAGCCCCAACAAGACATTTATCACTGAAAATAAACATATTAGGATAATTGTTTTAGAATGATCTTTCACAAAAGATAGTAAAATATGAAAATTATTCTTCAATATAATAGCCTTCCCCTTTTTTAGTGACAATCAATTCTTCTAGGCCAAGATCTTTAATTTTTTTCCTTAATCGAGTTATATTTGCATAAAGAGCACTATCATCTACATAACTTTCAGAGTCCCATAAGATATCCATTAAGTAATGACGTTTTAAAACTTGTCCTTTTCTTTCCAACAGTGAATTCAAAATTAAAGCTTCATTTTTTGTTAAGTCACTCACTTTATCTTCATAGGTCATCGTAAATTTATGGTTATTAAAGATTAAGCCTTTATGTTCAATAATAGACGACTGTGTACCAAAATCATAAGTTCGTCGCAATAAAGACTTAATTTTCGCCATCAAAACCTCCAACTTAAATGGTTTAGTAATATAGTCATCTGCACCGTTTTCTATTGAACGAATCACATTTGTATCTTCCGTCTCAGAAGAGATAAAAATAATAGGAGCGTTTGAAATTTTCCTGATTTCAGCACACCAATAAAAACCATCATAATAAGGCAAATTAACATCTAACAATACTAATTGAGGATCAAATTCAATAAATTCAGGTAGAATATGTTTAAAATCCTCTGTTATTTGAGTTTGGTAAGCCCATTTTTCAAGATAAGTTGAAATATTTTTAGCTATTAACACATCATCTTCTATAATATAGATCTTCATACGGTCACCTGTTCCTTACTCAAAATAGAGATCAAAAATAACTGCTACTTACACTTTAATTCACACAGGTTGTTATCTAGATTATATCAATAATTTTAACAAATTATAAAATAAAGCAATAAGAATACTTGTGTTTATCAGTAGAATTAACGTCCCATCGGTTTATATTCCTCTCAAAACGAAGAAGCATCTACTATCCATTTCTGAATATATAAATAAAATAGCCAACAAAGCATTCTCGGTAGCTATTTTATAAATATTATGTTTAAATTTTCGAATACCTATCTTCACTTCACAACGAGGATTTCAATATGATTGATAAATATCAACCATTGCTTTAACAACCAGTATCTAACCTACTTCCAATTCTGATGCTATCTATCTCATCCTATACTTTTATTAGACCATTCTCCTCCAATGAAGATCATTGCCCAATCTCAACAAGATCTTGCGAAAATAAACTATTAGTAGAAGATCATTCCCTATTCTTAAATAATAAATATTAATGTGGTGATCAAGAAAGTCTTCATAAAATCTCGATTAACCAAAAGGTAAACAGAACTAAACAAAAATCCTGCAAAAGCTGAGAGGATTCCAATATGAAGTTCTCCTTTCGTAAAGGCATGGCTCAACCCCCAAATTAAACCGAGCATTAAGCCACCATAAGGAAACGCTTTATTCTTGAACCAGCTCTCAAAAGCTTTCTGCCCATAGATAATCACAAGCGTAATTAAAAAGCCTTCAGCAATATAATACATATATTGAAAGACAAAAAGTAAAGGGCCGTTGGATTCCCATTCTTTCAAAACTTTAAAGCCATCCCACTCGTTATATTTAATAAAACCATTGACGAGAAAACAAACAAGCAAAGCTAAATATTGCCAACTAACCATTGGCTTTCCTCTTTCAACAATTTGATATCCTGTTGTTTTCTTACCGATATAGATAATCAAGAATCCGATTAAGATCCAGAAGAGACTTGTCACAATCCAATGAATCACACTTTCATGAACAGCGAAATTCCGATAATCAAGCCCAAATAACCCTTCAATTTGAACCAGTAATAACTCAAAAGCGAAACCTGCACAAGCATATAATGCACACCAGAGAAAATTCAGACCATTTGCTTCCTTATTCTTGTCCAATCCCTTAGCCCCCCATCCATTATGGAAACAAAATCTTCACATTTTGAAAATACGATACCAGCATTCTGTAACATGATATAAAAGATATTTCTACTCACTTTAAACGATTCAATAGATAAAATATTATTTTCTTATTATTTATTATAGTACTTAGCCATATCATTTACATTAATTATTTAATCATTTCTCAAGACATTGAGACATAGTGACAGAACATTGATGAAAACTACTGAACTACAAAATGCTAATAAAAGTTTTTGAGTCATTAGACCCACTTGTCACCCCATATCATATATTTATTTTAATTAATATCGTAACGTAAGATTATGAATTTCCAGTGACTATGTTGGACTGCTCATAATAAAAAACCGTTCTTTTAAAAAAAGAACGGTTTTTCGGTTGAATACAAAAAATCTTAGAAAAAATACAATTGGATAGCTTAAAGTTCCAGCTAGTATCACATAAATTCTTCTCGCTTTATTAAACAACGGGAATGACTTGGTCTTTCATTAAACAAGAAACCAAAATATAGGTAGTCAATGGCATGCCTAAAAAGACTAAATAGATAATACCAATCTTGAATAGTATATATAATACCCCCATTATTAATAAAATAGCTAGTATCAATCGATGCCATTTTTTTAATAATAAATAATAGCTAATCATTAGACTATATAAATGATGATGCTTTTTAATCAGAATCGTTTGTTGGACAATGGTTAACATCACTATAAGAAGGGCCATCATTAAGAAGCCGATGGCCATCGTCCCCCATTCTATTTTACCTATAAAAAGTAAACAGTTTAAAAATGCAAGCTCAATAATGATGCTTATTAGCCAGTCAAAACGAAAAAATTGCTTCTGAAAAAACTTCACTTGTTGATTAAACAATTCCTTTATCCCTTCAGTATTAGAAAAGCCTTCTATCACCTCTAACACTGAAGCTATTAAAGCACGGAACAGTGTAACTAATTTCCAAAAGAAAATGACTCGTATTAAAAATAAAAATTGCAGAGCAAGCATCTGATAAATTCTGATAAAAAACAGATTAAAAACTTTGCTCAAATCTTTTTTAGAAAAAATCAATTTTTTGATCCTCCTGTTAAGTCAATACCTTCAATAAAATAGTTTTGTGCTAAAAAAAATAAAACTAAGGTAGGAAGTAAAACCAAGCATGCACCCACCATCAAATAATTCCACTGAGTCGTTGATTGATTTTTAAAACTTTGTAACCCAATTTGTAAGGTATAAAGTTCTTCATTATGAATGTAAAGCAAGGGACCCAGGAAATCATTCCAAGCCCCATTAAAGGCGTTTAAAGCGATAGTTACCAAGACTGGCTTGCTTAACGGAATCATGACCCTCGACCATATATAGAGATGACTCGCACCATCCATTTGAGCAGCTTCAATCAATTCATCATTGATTGTCATATAATATTGACGAACCAGAAATATGTTAAAAGCACTTCCAAAAAAAGAAGGAACAATCAGAGGCAAATAGGTCCCAACCCAGCCCATCTTTGAGAATAAAATATACTGGGGAATCATGGTCACAAAACCTGGAATCATCATGGTCGATAGAACGAGGATAAACAAAAATCGCTTGCCAGGGAATTTTAATTTAGCAAATCCATACGCAATAAATGAATTTGACAAAACATTTCCCAACACAACAAAAATCGTAATAAATAACGTGTTAAGAGTATAGCGCACAAAGGGAAAAGCCTTAATCGTATTCGGATAATTTTCCCATCTTAATTGCTCAGGAAATAAATTGGGTGGAAACGATACAATCTCTTCCATCGACTTTAAAGAGGTAGCGACCATCCATAATAAAGGCATCAATAAAACCACACCAACCAGACTAAGAAATAAGTATTGCCAAAAAAGCTTCCAATTTTTCCGATATTGTTGTTTTATTCTCATTTTTTATCACCCCCAGCATAAAAAACCCAATAAGGAGCTACTTTTAAATTAATGATGGTAATGATCAAAATGATAAAGAATAAGAACAATGAGAGCGCCATCGCATACCCCATATCAAAAGCCACAAACGCCTTATTCCACATATGAAAATTATAAAATAATAAAGAATTCGCAGGGCCACCACGGCTATTCTCAGTCATGACATATGCTTCTTGGAAAATTTGAAAAGACCCTATTGTTGAAGTTGTAATATCAAAGAAAATAATAGGCGTGATTAAAGGTAAAGTAATATATCGAAATTTGTGCCAGCTCGTCGCTTGATCCATTTCAGCTGCTTCATATAAAGTTTTAGGGATCGATTGAAGCGTTGCCAGATACAACAGCATAGAACCCCCTGCCGACCACAATTTCATTAATATGAGGGCCGGTTTCGTCCAGTTAGGATCACTGAGCCAAGCAGGGCCAGAAATCCCAAACCAACTTAGCACAAGGTTAACAAGCCCGTGATTAGGAGATAATAGCTGCATCCACAAAACATAGACAGCCACACCAGTGAGAACCGCTGGTAGATAAAAAATGGTCCGATAAATACGAATCCCTGGAATACGACAATTAAGCATCAAAGCTAAAACACAAGAAAAAAGCGTCGTTAAAGGAACATTGAATAGAGTAAAATAAAAAGTGTTTTTTAAAGCTTTCCAAAACAAATCATCTTCATTAAACATTCTTTTGAAATTATCGAATCCGATATAATTCATTTTTGAAGTTAAATTATAATCCGTAAAACTGCCGAACAAAGAAAATAAAATCGGACCCAGCCAAAAAACAATTAGTCCTAATATAAAAGGACTCACAAAGAAATAGCCCCAGAGCGCTTCTCTACGCTTTTTTGACATTAATCTAGGACTTTTTCTATTGTAAAAACCCCCTTTATTTATCCCCTTTCTCAAATTCTTACCTCCTTTACTCATTTTGTTGGACAAGATTCTCCACTGATTCCTGAGCTTTTTTCAACGCTTCTTGCGGATCCTTACCATCGATCATGATGCGATCAATCTCTTCTTTGACTAAGTTAAGATAATCAGGTGCGCTAAGCGGTGTTGGCGTAATGACTGTTTGATCGAAGTTATCTTGAACCATTTGATAAATTATTTTATCTTCTTCTGAAAGCATGTCTCCCTCTAATAAACTTTCGTTTGCAAGGCGATTAGCCATGACATCATAACTATTAGCACCATATTTCTCTTGCGCTTCCTGCGATACCATAAACTTTATAAAATCATACGACTCCTGAACATGTTTAGCGCCCTTAGGCACCTCCAACGCAAAACCACCACCCCAAGTCCAATTCTTGTCACTAGCTGTTTTGGCCGGTAGCGGGAAAATACCGAATTCAAAATCCTCCGGTGCATTTTCTTTTAAACTCGTATAGTAATTAATATTATTTGCATACATGGCTATTTTTTCCGATATAAAAGGATCGCTCATTCCATCTCCAAAATCCGCTTCCATATTATTAATAGTATCTTTTCCATAATACTTTTGCCATTTCTTCAACCACTCAAACGTTTCTACTTTCTTCGGAGTATTAATTTTAATTGCTTCATTCTCATCAAACCATGAGATTCCATTATCCGCATTCAAGCTCCAAACCTCTGAACCTATGTTCCATAAAGGATAAAAACCAATTCTTTTGAAACTCTCCCCTTCCTTTACATCAAGCTGATGAGCAATTTGCTCTAATTCTTCCCATGTCTTAGGAAGATCAGCCTCTTGTAAATTAGCCTCTTCAAGTAATTTTTTGTTATAAAAGATCACTTGCATATCAGTATTAAATGGAAGACCATATATTCCCTCCTCATACTGTACCGTGTCCCATAACTGAGGATAAAATTCTTTTTCTAAATCTTCTTCAATATATTGGCTTAAATCAACTGACTGCTCTGCTTCAGCACGTTGAGCAACCGTATTAATATCCTGCACAATAATATCAGGTGGAGTTCCCGCAGCAGTGGCTGATAGTGCCTTTGTCCAAATATCTCCCCAAGGTTGATAGACATATTTAATTTCTACTTTATCTTGTGTTGAATTGTATTCATCAATTAGTTCCTGAACCACTTCGCGACGCGGTCCCGCTCCCCAAAAAGACCAAAATTCTAACACTGTCTTCCCATCCGTAGTTGTCGACGATTTGTTTGCGTCTTTATTTTGATTTAAACATCCTGTTAATAAGCTTATACATGCCATAAAAAAAAGCATCCATTTGATATTTTTAAGTTTTCTCATAATTATCCGCTCTCTTTTCTTTTATTTTTAAATAAACCGCATACAAAAAATATAAAAAAACACTGATAAAAAATGGTATTGGAACCTTTTTATCAGAAATTCTTACTTATCCCTCTCTTCTCTAGACTCTAGGTTAATTAAATATTTTCGTTGGAGATAAGTAAAAATTCAAACTTTCTATATTTAGATCATTCATTACAGCTACTTCCCCTTTACCCCCCCATCTTCTAATGATATTTTTATTTTATAGTTTTTATTTAAAAATATAATTTAAACTTAAATGAACAATAAATAATTGTATACTCCGCCTTTGAACCACTTCTCAACAACCCTTACAATATAAGGATCATATCAAT
Source organism: Facklamia lactis (assembly GCF_015863205.1). Taxonomy (GTDB): domain Bacteria; phylum Bacillota; class Bacilli; order Lactobacillales; family Aerococcaceae; genus Facklamia; species Facklamia lactis. The sequence goes on from NZ_JACBXQ010000002.1 coordinate 517,566, forward strand.
TATTATCATAGCACTCCTCTTTTTCTATAACAAGAAATTCAACTTCAATATTATAAAAGGAAATGAGATAAATTTAACTTTATTTAAATAAAAAGAGTTTGAGTATTAATATTAAACTGACCTTTTCTTTTATAAAAGAAATCTCTTTATACCCTATCATTCTTCGAATCTGTAGTGACAGTCAATCAATTTTTATTTAAATTTTGTTTTTGGCGTTTTTTGTATAAACTTTAACTCATAGATATTATCGTATTCATTCGTTTAATCAAATCGAAAAAATTATGTCGCTAAAAGGCAGATCTTATCTATTAATAAATAAATCGTCATTGAATCGTCTACACTTAATTGGACAAGTCTCCTGAGAGAATGTATTGTTAAATTAAGAAAGTAGGCAATTTATTTATGGCTAGAACAAGAAGAACCTTTACTCCAGAATTTAAACTTCAAATGGTACGATTATTTGAAAACGGAAAATCTAAATCTGATATTGTTAGAGAATATGATTTAACACCTTCGGCCTTAGATAAATGGATTAAGAATCATCAAAATAGTGGTTCATTTAATGTTGTTGATAATCTAACTGATGAGGAAAAAGAACTCAGAAAATTGCGTAAAGAAAATCAACAATTAAAAATGG